>NZ_JBSHMC010000002.1:1426657-1522203 GCF_053644975.1 Allobosea sp. NPDC055353
CGCCCGGGGCCCCCCCCTCGGGCCCCGGGGCCCCGCTTGGGGGGCGGCCCCGGTGGGGGGGGGGGGCCCTGGCCGCCTTCCTGGGCTCCTTTCCGTGGGGGGGGGGGGGCCCCCCCCCCCCCCCCACCGCCCGGCCCCGGCCCTTCAGCCAGTCGCGCGTCCAGGAGAACACCGGCCAGAGCAGCGCCGCGAAGGTCATCGCCGCCAGCACCGACGAGACCGGCCGGTCGAAGAAAGGCAGCACCGAGCCATCCGACTTGATCAGCGAGGTCACGAAGTTCTGCTCCACCATCGTGCCCATGACGATGCCGAGCACCATCGCCGCGACCGGATAGCCGTTCTTCTCCATCACGAAGCCGAACACGCCGAAGAAGGCGACGCACCAGACCGCGAACAGGTTGTTGCCCGCCGTGGCGAAGGCGCCGACCGCGCAGAAGATCATGATCACCGGCATCACCGCCGCACGCGGCGCGCCGACGACCTTGCTCGCCAGCCGGATCATGATGATTCCGAAGGGGATCATGATGATGTTGCCGAGGATGAAGATGATGTAGAGCGCATACATGCTCTCGGCCTGGGTCGTGAACAGCGACGGCCCGGGGTTCAGCCCCTTCATGTAGAGCACGCCGATGGCGATCGCGGTGATCGTGTCGCCGGGAATGCCGAAGAGCAGCGCCGGTACCCAGCCCGAGGCGAGCGAGGCGTTGTTGGAGGCGCCGGCCTCGATCAGCCCTTCCGGATGGCCTGTGCCGAATTTCTCCGGCGTCTTCGAGAAGCGCTTCGACATCGCATAGCTGACCCAGGCCGCCATGTCGGCGCCCGCCCCCGGCAGGACGCCGATGATGATGCCGACGATGTTTCCGCGCGTCTGCTGCTTCGGATATTCCTTCGTCAGCTTCCACTGCCCTTTCAGGATCGAGCCGAGCTTGCGGTTCTCGATCTTGGGCGGGTCGCGCTCGGTCAGCGAGCGCATCACCTCTGCCAGGGCGAAGACGCCGACCAGCGCCGGGATGACCTCGATGCCGCCCAGAAGATCGGTCGAGCCAAAGGTGAAACGCGGCACGCCGCCGGGATTGTCGATGCCGATGCAGGTGATCAGCAGGCCGAGCAGCATTGATGCGATCGCCTTGATCGGCGAGGAGCGGGCGACCAGCGTCGAGCACATCAGGCCGAGCATGGCGAGCCAGAAATTCTCGTAGGTCGAGAACGACAGGGCCATCTCCGCCAGCAGCGGCGCGATCAGCATCAGCGAGAGCGTGCCGGCAATGCCGCCCAGCGCCGAGAACCACAGGCAGATGCCGAGCGCGGTCTCGGCCTCGCCCTTGCGCGTCATCGCATAGGCTTCGTCGGTATAGGCGGCCGAGGCCGGCGTCCCGGGAATGCGCAGGAGGCAGCCCGGAATGTCGCCGGAGAAGATCGCCATGGCCGACGCCGTGATGATCGTCGCGATCGCCGCGATCGGGGACAGATAGAAGGTGACCGGCACCAGCAGCGCCGTCGCCATGGTGGCCGAGAGACCGGGCAGCGCGCCGACCGTCAGCCCGTAGAAGGCGGATGCCACGACCGCGATCATGACGTCGAATTGGAAAACCAGCCCGAAGGCCTTGATGACGGTGTCCATCGTCAGGCCTCGCTCACCAGGGGAAGGGCAGGATGCCGCCGGGCAGTGGCACGCGCAGCAGCTTCAGGAAGATCAGGTTGATCACGAAGGGGGCGATGATCGCCAGCGGCACCGCGAGCTTCGGCTTCGCTCCGAAGGCCAGGCTGCAGAGCAGCACCATGATCATCGTCGTCGGCAGGAAGCCGAGCGTCTCCGAGACGAGCGCGTAGAAGGCGAGCAGCGCGGGCGGCAGCAATGCCAGCCAGTTGCGCCAGGCCGGCACCGGCGCGAGCTCCTCAGGCGTCGCATGGCTCACGACATCGGCCTCGGCGACCTCCTCGAAATGGCGACCGATCCCGAAGACGATCAGCCCGCCGCAGAGGGCAAGGCCGGCACCGACCACCATGGGAAAGGCTGAAGGGCCGACCTGCTGGCCCGGCACGGGCGGCAGTTTCGAGCCGTAGAAGAACGCGACGGCCCCCAGCGCAGCGATGGCGGAGCCGGAAATACGGTCGGATAGTTGCAAGGGGCAACCTCCTCGAACGATCGAAAGTGATGAGACGAAAACGCCGGGAGCTTTTGCTCCCGGCGTTACGAGTTCCGTGCCGCTCAGCCCTTGGCGAGGCCTGCCGCCTTCATGGCGGATGCCATGGAGGCGTCGCTTGCGGCCATGAACGAGGCAAATCCCGGCCCGTCCGCGAACTTCATGCCGAAGCCGCGGGAGTTCATGAAGTCCTTGTAGTCCTTCGAATCGAAGGCCTTCTTCAGCGCCGCCGTCAGCTTCGCCGCGATCTCCGGCGGCAGGCCCTTCGGCGCGCCGATGCCGCGCCAGGCACCGATCGAGTAGTTGATGCCGAGTGTCTCGTTCAGCGTCGGCACGTCCTTGAACTGCGGGTTGCGCTCGCTCGCCATGATCGCCAGCGACTTGGCCTTGCCGGCGTCGATCATCGCGCGCGCTTCCGGCACCGAGCAGGTGACGATGTCGATGCCGCCGGCCGCCAGGTCCTGCATGCCGGGCGCAGCGCCGTTCGACGGCACCCAGGCAACATGATCCGGCTTCAGGCCCATGGCGACGAGCCAGCCGATCAGCGCGAGATGCCAGATGCCGCCCTGTCCGGTGCCCGACGCCTTGAGCTTGCCGGGAGGCGCCGCCTTGATCGCATCCGCCAGCCCCTTGATGTCCTTGTAGGGGCCTGAGGTCGAAACCTGCACGCCCGGCGGGTCCTCGTTCATCAGCCCGAGCGCGGTGTAGCTCGTCGATTTCAGCTCGGTCAGGCCCTGATGGTGCATCATGGCGATCTCGACCGTCAGCATGCCGATATTGTAGCCGTCGGGCGCCGCCGTCGCGATGGCCGAATGGCCGACCACGCCGGAACCGCCCGTGCGGTTGACGACGTTGACCGGCTGGCCGAGGTCCTTTTCCAGGAGCTGCGCGACGATGCGCGCCGTCGCATCCGTGCCGCCGCCGGCCCCCCATGGGCAGACCATGGTGATCGGCCGCGAGGGATAGTTCGCCTGCGCGATGGCAGGTGCTGCAATCAGGCTCGCCGCGCCGGCCGCGGCCGCGCCCTTGAGCACAGTTCGTCTGTCGATGAAATCGGTCATTCCCCAGTCTCCTCCGCTAAATCGATTTAGTGCCTGGGTGCTCCTCGTCCACGACGGGGCTCCCTTGATCTGACGGGCATCATCTGAGCCGATCGCACGGCCAGTGACAACCTCTCATTTTGGCCGAAGCTACAATCCGCAGACGATGGGCTGAACCGCGCCAGAAACGCGTTCGACAACCGCTCCGGTGCTGAGCTCCGGACCGGCTGCGGCCGCCGGCAGCGAGACGCCCGCCTTGCCGAGCATCGCCTGGATCGCAGCAGCATCGGCGAAGCCATAGCTGCGCTGCGGCGCGACACCCGCGATCAGGATCTTGTCGGAGGGATTGTCGGTGACGATCCCGACGATCCGCCCCTGCCGGTCGAAGGCCGGCGCACCCGCCTGCCCCGGCTGGAGCGGCGCCTTGAGCATCGGCTTGCCGCCGGCCGGCGCGCTCTGTCCGGGCAATGCGACCGCGGCGCGCTTGCCGGCATCGTTGCCGAAGGCGACCAGCACCAGCGCTTCGGAGGCTCCCGCGGCCTCGCTGCGCAGACCGGGCGGCTTGGCGGCGCCCGTGCCCTCCAGATCGAGCAGGACGAGCCCGCTGGCATCGTCCTTCAGGCGCAGCTTCGCATTGCGATTGCCGACGCGTAAGGTTCGGCAGCTATCCACCGCAGCCGCTGCGCTCAGCGCCACCCGCTCGTTGAGAGCAACCGCCACGCCATAGCGCTCGTTGCTGCGGGTTGTCGGTGCGAACAACGACGACAATCCAGAGGACGGGCTGGCAGCCGTGCCGGCGACGGCCGAAGGCTGAGCCGGAACCGCCCCGGTCGGGAAGGGCTCGAAGCTCGCGGCGATCGCGATGACCAGCTTGTCGACGGTCGATGCCAGCGCCTTGTCATAGCCGATCGAGAAGCCGCGCAGGCCCTGTGGCCCGGCCGAAAGCCGGCGATAGAACCGCCCGCCGGAGGTCTCGCCGGTGACGACGAAGAAATCCGGCCGCAGCAGCTTGTAGGTGATCTTGCGCGGGCTGTTCGGATTGACCGCGATCGCCTTCTCGAACAGCGCCGCAAGATCTTCGCCCGGCGGCGAGGCGGAGGTGTCGAGCGTGACCTTGTCATCGGTGCTCTGCCAGCGGCTGCCGCCGGAGGGCGTCACGTCGCGCTTCGACAGGAGCTTCATGGGGATGCCGATCTGCACCCCGGTCTTGTCGTCGGCCAGGACCTTGAACCCGGCCGCATCCCGCGCCGCCTGCGCCGCCCTGGCGAGCGTCGCCCGCTCGGCCGGGGGCAGCAGCCCGTCGGCCGGGCCGCGCCGGCCCTTGAAGGCATTGATCGCGCGAAAGGTCAGCGGGCCATAGGAGCCGGAGACGGCGCCGTTGAACTGCCCGGCCCAGATCAGGTCGTTCTGGATCGCCTTGCGCTCGGCTTCGGGCAGCGCCTCGAAGCCTGCCTGCGCGGCCGCCATCTGCGGCGAGGGCCCGGCGGCCGGAGCCTGCGCGTCGGCAAGCGTCGGCGCCAGCAGGGCGAGCGCAAGGGCAGCACTCCGGAGCAGGGTGTTTCGCGGGGGATGGAGAGGGGCACGCGGCATGGGTCTCGTCCTTGAGAACGGGCGAAGCGGCTGCATTGAGCGTCAGAACGCGCCGCGCCGCAACCGGGAGATGGCATTTACGCGCGGGTCATCCCGGGCGACCGGAGGGAGACCCGGGATCCATGCCGGAACATATCTCGGTGAGGCTCCGGAATGGATCCCCGATCTTCGCTTCGCTCCGTCCGGGATGACCCGCGCGTGAGGATCGAGATGGGTATCTCAACAGCCGAACACCGCACGACCTGCATTCGCATGACTTGAACGCGCGCCGCACGGTGATAGCCTGCCGGCCCCGTCACAGCGTCATCGGCCTGAAGCCATGTCCGGCGATCCTGGCCGGGCCGATCGACGAAGAGGACCGACGATGACCCTGCTTTCCCGTCTCGCGCTCGCCCTCTCGCTCACGCTGGCTGCGGCCCCCGCCTTCGCCCAGAAGGCCTATGTCCGCAACGACCTGCTGGCCGACGGGCAGCGCCTGGAAGAACGATTGAAGCGCGAGGTCGCGACCGGCAACCGCTCCGCCACGGACGCCATCCGCGCCGGCGAGATCGCGCTCGGCCGCGGCGATGCCCGCGCCGCCCTGCCCCAGGCGAATGCCGCGATCGTCGCCGATTCCGCCAATGCCGCCGGCTGGCGCCTGATGGCGCGCGCCGCCAACGCCATCGAGCCGCGCGATTATCGCGAGCGCTGGGAACTGCGTGAGCGCGCCATTGCGTCCGCCTATCTCGCCTATCAGCGCTCGACCACCCGTAATGACGAGGCGGCTTCGCTCGGCGTGCTCGCCGGCACCTTCGAGAAGAACCAGTTGTGGCGCCCGGCGCTGACGACCTATCGGCTCAGCCTCGACCTCGCCGCCAATGCCGCGCTGCAGAGTTCCTATGAGAGCCTGCGCGAAAAGCGCGGCTTCCGCCTGATTTCCAACAAGACCGATTCCGACGCGGCCTCCCCGCGCGCCTGCTTCGAGTTCTCGGAAGCTCTGGCTCGCGGCCGCGTCGATTTCGCGCCCTATGTCGCGATTTCGGGCGGCAAGGGCGATTACGCCGTCAGCGCCGAGGGCCGCCAGATCTGCGTCGACGGCCTCAGGCATGGCGAGCGCTATGCCGTCGTCATCCGCCAGGGCGTGCCCTCCGCCCTCCCCGACGAGACCCTGCTGAAATCGGCCGATTACGAGATCTATGTCCGCGACCGGACACCCTCCGTGCGCTTCACCGGCAAGAATTACGTGCTGCCGCGCACCGGCCAGCAGGGCATTCCGGTCGTTTCGGTCAACTCGGGCAAGCTCGACCTCGAGGTCATGCGGATCGGCGACCGCAACCTGATCAATTCGGTCCATTCCGAGGACTTTCTCGGCCAGCTCGGCTCCTATTCCGCCAGGCAGATTTCCAGCGACAAGGGCCAGACCGTCTGGACCGGCACGATGGATGTGAAGTCCGAGCTCAATCAGGACGTGATCACCGCCTTCCCGGTGACCGAAGCGGTCGGCAGCCTCAACCCCGGCGTCTATGTGATGTTCGCCAAGCCCTCGGGCGGCCCTTCCCAGACGCAGCCCTCCGGCGATGACGGTGACTACGACGACGGCTCGACGCGGGCGACGCAATGGTTCGTCGTCTCCGATCTCGGCCTCACCTCCTTCACCGGCCCCGACGGCGTGCATGTGCTCGCCCGCTCGCTGGCCGACGCCAGGCCGATCGCCAATGCCGAGTTGCGCCTGATCGCCCGCAACAACGAGGTACTTGGCACAGCGAAGACCGACGCCAACGGCTATGCCCGCTTCGATGCCGGATTGGGCAAGGGCCAGGGCGGCAATGCGCCTGGCCTCGTCACCGCCTCGCTCGCCGAAGATTACGGCTTTCTCGACCTCAAGCAGACCGCCTTCGACCTCTCCGATCGCGGCGTGAAGGGCCGCGTCGCGCCGGCCGGGCTCGACGCCTTCCTCTACACCGAACGCGGCGTCTATCGCTCCGGCGAGACGGTCTACCTGACCTCGCTGCTGCGTGACGCCAAGGGCGCCGCGGTCACCGGCCTGCCGCTGACCATCGTCGTCAAGCGGCCGGACGGCGTCGAGTATCGCCGCCGACAGGTCGAGGATCAGGGCGCAGGCGGGCGGGCCCACTCGATCCAGCTCGTCTCTGGCGCCGCGACCGGCACCTGGCGCGTCCTCGCCTATTCCGACCCGAAGGGCCAGGCGATCGGCGAGACCTCGTTCCTCGTCGAGGATTACGTGCCCGAGCGGCTGGAGCTGACGTTGTCGCCGAAGGCGCCGCTGCTTCAGGCCGGCGAGCCGGCCGAGCTCGACGTCGCCGCCCGCTATCTCTACGGCGCGCCGGGCTCCGAGCTCGACGTCACCGGCGCGATGACGATCCGCGCCGCCGAGGCCAGCGCCATTCCCGGCTTCAAGGACTATCAGGTCGGCCTCACCGACGAGGAATTCGAGCCGGTCCAGAGCGAGTTCGAGGAGAGCGTCACGACCGACGCCGCCGGCAAGGCGATCATCTCCAACCCGGTCCAGCAGCCCGACACCAACCGCCCGCTCGAGGTCGAGATGACCGTGCGCGTCGGCGAGCCCGGCGGGCGCGCCATCGCCCGCTCGGTCACCCTGCCGATCGTGCCCAAGGGCGCCGCCATCGGCGTGAAGAAGCTGTTCAAGGACGACGATCTCGGCAGCGGCCAGACCGCGACCTTCGACGTCATCATGGCGACCGGCGACGGTAAGCGCCTCGCCCGGCCCGGCGTCAAATGGGTACTGTCGAAGGTGCGCCGCAACTACCAGTGGTTCTTCCAGGACGGCCGCTGGAACTACGAGGGCGTCAAGACCACCCGCCGCGTCGCCGACGGCGAGATCGCGGTGGCGGAAGCCGCTGGTGCGAAGATCGCCGCGCCCGTCGAATGGGGCAATTACCGGCTCGACGTGACCTCGGACGGCGTTGAGGCGGCCGAGACCTCGGTCTCCTTCAGCGTCGGCTACGAGAGCGACAAGACCGCCGATACGCCGGATGTGCTCGACGTCGCGCTGGACAAGGCCTCCTATGCCGATGGCGAAAGCCTGCAGGTCCGCCTCTCCCCGCGCTTCGCCGGCAAGGCGACGCTCGCCGTCGTCACCGACAAGGTCGCGGATATCCGCACCATCGACATCACCGAGGGCGGGACCTCGGCCAGCATTCCGGTCAAGGCCGAATGGGGCGCCAGCGCCTATCTCGTCGTGCTCGCGCACCGGCCGATGGACGCCGCCGCCAAGCGCCTGCCCGGCCGCGCCATCGGCCTGTCCTGGTTCCAGATCGGCAAGGAGACGCGCACGCTGGCGCTCGATCTCGGCGCGCCGAAGCTGGTGCGTCCGCTCTCGACGCTGTCGTTGCCGGTCAAGGTCACCGGCATGCAGGCCGGCGAGGAGGCCTATGTCACGCTCGCCGCCGTCGATATCGGCATCCTCAACCTCACCCGCTACGAGAGCCCTGACCCGAGCCGGTTCTTCTTCGGCCAACGCCAGCTCGGGCACGAATTGCGCGACCTCTACGGGCTGCTGATCGACGGCATGCAGGGCACGCGCGGTGCGATCCGCACCGGCGGCGACGCCGCGCCCCAGATGGACGGCGAGAAGCCGACGCAGGAGCCGCTTGCCCGCTATTCCGGCGTGGTCAAGGTCGGGGCCGACGGTACGGCGAAGATCGATTTCGACATGCCGGCCTTCAACGGCTCGGTGCGCGTCATGGGCGTCGCCTGGTCGGCCGGGCGCACCGGCCAGGCCAGCGCCGACGTGATCGTGCGCGATCAGATCGTAGCCCAGGCGACGCTGCCGCGCTTCCTCGCCATCGGCGACCAGTCGCGCTTCCATCTCCAGGTCGACAATGTCGAGGGGCCGGCCGGTGCCTATACGGTCGATCTCGACGTCAAGGGCCCCGTGCTGGTCGCAGCCGACGCCACCCGCCGCACGATGCAGCTCGGCGCCGGCGCCAAGACGCAGATGACGATTCCCGTCACCGCCGCCGGCCTCGGCCGCGCCGAGTTCGACGTGCGCGTCTCCGGCCCGAACGGGCTCAGTACGGTGCAGAACCTCGCCGTCCGCGTCCAGCCCTCGGCCGCGACGATCGCGCGCCGCATCGTCCGCGCCATCCCCGGCAATGGCGGGGCGATCACCGTCTCCTCCGACCTGCTGGCCGATCTCGTGCCGAATTCCGGGCAGGTCTCTGTGACGGTCTCGCCCTTCGGCTCGCTCGATGTGCCCGCCCTCCTCAAGGCGCTCGATCGCTACCCCTATGGCTGCACCGAGCAGACCGTCTCGCGCGCCTTGCCGCTGCTGGCGGTCAACCAGCTCGCTTCGATGGAACAGCTCGCTTTGGACGACAAGGCCGACGAGCGCGTCCAGAACGCGATCGAGCGGGTGCTGGCCCGGCAGGGCGGCAACGGCTCCTTCGGCCTCTGGGGCGTCGGCGGCGAGGATCTCTGGCTCGACGCCTTCGTCGCCGACTTCCTGACGCGGGCCCGCGAGAAGCAGTTCGCGGTGCCGCAGATCGCCTTCAACCTCGCGCTCGACCGCCTGCGCAACCAGGTCGTCAACACCGGCGAGATCAACAAGGAGGAAGCCGCCGGCATTGCCTATGCGCTCTATGTGCTGGCCCGCAACGGCCGGCCGGTGATGGGCGATCTGCGCTATCTCGCGGACAACAAGCTCGGCGATTTCGCGACGCCGCTCGCCCGCGCCCAGATCGGCGCCGCGCTCTCGGCGCTGGGCGATCGCGGCCGCGGCCGCACCGCCTTCGGCAGCGCGCTGGGTTTGCTCCAACAGGCGAGCGATGACGGCCTGTCGCGGCCGGATTACGGCTCGCGCCTGCGTGATGGCGCCGGCGTACTCGCCCTGATCGCGGAGGCCAATGGCGAACGCGCCGATATCAGCCGCGCCGTCTCGATCCTCGACGCCACCCGCAACAACGCCCGCTACAGCTACACCTCGACGCAGGAGCAGATGTGGATGGTGCTGGCGGCGCAGGCCATGGCCAAGGATGCCGAGGGCATGACGCTGACCGTCGACGGCACGGCGCGCAAAGGAGCGCTCTACCGCACGCTTTCGGCCGAGGCGCTGGAGGCGAAGCCTCTCACCATCGCCAATCCCGGCGCCGGCAATGCCCAGGCGGTCATCACCGTCGCGGGCATCCCGACCACGCCGGAGCCGGCCCTGAACCAGGTTTTTGGCCTGGAGCGCGTCATCTACACGATGAAGGGCGAGAAGGCCGATCCGGCGCGCCTGCGCCAGAACGAGCGCTATGTCGTGGCGCTGACGGTCACGGAAGGCGCACCTCGCTATGGCCGCCTGCTGCTGGTCGATCCGGTCCCGGCCGGCTTGGAGATCGAGAACGCCAACCTGACGGAAGGCGCCTCGGTCGCGGGGCTCGACTGGCTCAAGCAGGAGGTCTCGCCGGTTCATACCGAGTCGCGCGACGACCGCTATGTCGCCGCTTTCGAGCGCTCGGGCTCGAAGAACGACAAGCTCTCCTATACCGTCGCCTATATCGCGCGCGCCGTCTCGCCCGGCCGCTACGTCTCGCCTGCCGCCGTGATCGAGGACATGTACCGGCCGGACCGCTTCGGCCGCACCGGCTTCGGCGCGGTGGAGATCACCTCGGCGCGGTGATGAGCGCGCAGCGTGAAAATCAAAGCGCAACGGAGCCCCCTCTCCCCTTGGGGGAGAGGGATGGGGTGAGGGCTGGCGCCGCGGCAGGTCGTTTGCCAGCCCGTCTCGCCACCCTCATCCGTCAGCGCTTCGCGCTGCCACCTTCTCCCCCGAAGGGAGAAGGAAAGGCTCCGCGGCGCTTTCGCAAACTGAAGATCGCAGCCGGCGCTCTCGCCGTCTCGGCGATTGCAGGCGCCACAGCGCTTGTCCTCTACGCCCGCTCGCTCCCCCCGCTCGACCTTTCCGCTGCGGCCGATCGCTCGACCGTAGTGCTCGATCGCGAGGGCAGGCTGCTGCGCCCCTTCCTCACTGCCGACGGGCGCTGGAAGCTCCCCGTCACCTCCGAGGACGTGGACCCGCGCTATCTCGCCATGCTCAAGGCCTTCGAGGACAAGCGCTTCGACAGCCATCACGGCATCGACCCGTTGAGCATGCTCCGCGCCGCCGGCCAGATGCTGATGAATGGCCGCGTTGTCTCCGGCGGCTCGACGCTAACGATGCAGGTCGCGCGCCTGCTCGAGCCGCGCGAGGAACGCACGCTTGCCGCCAAGCTCCGGCAGGCCGTCCGCGCCATTGAGCTCGAACAGCGCTTCGACAAGGCGGGCATCCTCGACCTCTATCTCAGGCTCGCCCCCTTCGGCGGCAATCTCGAAGGCGTGCGCGCCGCGAGCTTCGCCTGGTTCGGCAAGGAGCCGAAACGTCTCTCCACAGCCGAGGCCGCTCTGCTCGTCGCCCTCCCGCAATCGCCCGAGACGCGCCGGCCGGACCGCTTCGTCGAAGCCGCCCGCAAGGCGCGCGCGCGCGTGCTGGAACGGGTCGAGCAGGCGGGCCTGGCCACATCAGACGAGGTCGCCACCGCCCGCAACGAGCCGATCCCGACGGCACGGCGCCCCTTCCCGAACCTGAGCCCCCATGTCGCCGAGCAGGCGGTCGCGGAAGCGCCGGCTGAGCGCGTCCAGAAGCTCTCGCTTGATGCGCGCTTGCAGACGGCTCTCGAAGGGCTCGCCCGCGAACGCAGCCTCGGCCTCAACCCCCAGGTGTCGATTGCGATCCTCGCCGTCGACAACGAGACCGGCGAGATCCGCGCCTCGGTCGGCGGCGTCGATTATTTCGCGGCGGAGCGCGCTGGCTCGCTCGACCTGACGCGGGCGCTGCGTTCGCCCGGTTCGGCGCTGAAGCCCTTCATCTACGCCCTCGCCTTCGACAGTGGCATCGCCCATCCCGAGACGATGCTGGAGGACCGGCCGGCACGCTACGGCATCTATATCCCCGAGAATTTCGACATGACCTTCCAGGGCATGGTCAGTGCCCGCAAGGCGCTGCAGCTCTCGCTCAACGTACCTGCAGTCGAGCTGCTCTCGGCGCTCGGCCCCCAGCGCTTCCTGTCGCGCCTGCGCGATGCCGGCATCAGTCTCGCCATGCCCAGGGACAGCAGCGCACCCGGCCTTGCGGTCGGCCTCGGCGGCGTCGGCATAACGCTTCAGGATCTAACCCGCGCCTATGTCGGGCTGGCCCGCGGCGGCGAGATGCTGCCGCTGCGGTTCCGGCAGCAGGCGACCTCGGCTGGCCCAGCCCCGCGCCTCGTCGAACCCGTCGCCGCCTGGTACGTCGCCGATACTCTGCTCGGCGCACCGCCGCCGCTCAATGCCGTGCCCGGCCGCATCGCCTACAAGACCGGCACCTCCTACGGCTATCGCGACGCCTGGGCGGTCGGCTTCGACCGCAAGCATACGATCGGCGTCTGGGTCGGCCGTGCCGATAACGGCGCCGTGCCCGGCCTCGTCGGGCGCGCAGTAGCAGCGCCGATCCTGTTCGACGCCTTCGCCCGGCTCGGCATCGACCCGCGTCCCTTCCCGCAGCCGGCTGACGCGATCGTCGCTAGCACGAGCCATCTGCCGCCGCCGCTCCGGCATCTCCGGCAGGACGTGCCCAAGACCGTGACGGCGATGATGACGCCGACGCTGAAGCTCGCCTTCCCGCCGGACGGCGCCCGCATCGACCTCTCCGCCGCCGCGCTCGACGGCCATGGCCGGCTCAACCTCAAGGCCGCCGGCGGCTCGCCGCCCTATACCTGGCTGGTCGACGGCACGCCGGTGACCGAGCCGCAGCGCCGCCGCGAGACGCAATGGCAGCCGCCGGGCAAGGGCTTCATGCGGATTTCGGTGATCGATGCGACGGGCGCGAGCGAGAGCGTCTCGGTGAGGCTGCAGTAGCCCGCAGCGTCATCCCGCACGCGCTGCGGCACGTGAGTAGCTGCTGCGCAGATGCGGGACCGTTTGCAGAAAAGGCGCCCTCGCGTCACGCGGTCCCGTGTCTGCGCAGCAGCGTTGCACGCTGCAGCGCGCACGGGATGACCCCTTACTCCGCCGGAGCGGGGTGGGCGCCGGACGCCTCCTCATGCGGAGCATGGCGCGAGCCATGCACCTTGCGGGCGAGGTAGCTATAGGCGACCGGCACCACGAACAGCGTCAGCAGCGTGCCGAAGGTCATGCCGCCGACGATGACCCAGCCGATCTGCGAGCGGCTTTCCGCACCGGCGCCATGGGCGATGGCGAGCGGCACGGCGCCGAGCACCATCGCGCCCGTGGTCATCAGGATCGGCCGCAGGCGCAGTTCCGCCGCCTCGACGAGGGCATCGATCATCTCCTTGCCCTCCTCCCGGAGCTGATTGGTGAACTCCAGGATCAGGATGCCGTGCTTGGTGATCAGGCCGACCAGCGTGATCAGGCCGATCTGGCTGTACACGTTCATCGTCCCACCCGTGTAGTAGAGCGCCGCGAGCGCGCCGGTGAGCGAGAGCGGCACCGAGACCATGATCACGATCGGGTCGACAAAGCTCTCGAACTGCGCCGCTAGCACCAGGTAGATGAAGCCCAGCGCCAGCAGGAAGACGATGAAGATCGAGGCGCCCGACTGTTTGAACTCGCGGCTCTGGCCGTTGTAGTCGATCTGCACCGAGGACGGCAGAACACGCGCCGCGCCGTCCTCCAGCACCTTGAGCGCATCGCCGAGCGAATATCCCGGCGCCGGGATCGCGGTGACCGTCGCCGAGCGCAGCTGGTTGAAACGGACGAGTTCCTTCGGCGCGACGTTCTCCTCGATCTTGACCAGGCTCGAGAGCTGCACCACCGCGCCGCCGCGGCCCAACAGGTAGATCGACTGCAACGCCTGCGGCGTGTTGCGCTCGGCGCCCTCGACCTGCAGCACGACATCGTACTGCTTGCTGTTCATGTTGAAGCGCGTCACCTGCCGGCCGCCCAGCAGCGTCTCCATGGTGCGCCCGATGATGTCGACGCCGACACCGAGATCGGCGGCGCGCTGCCGGTCGATCGTGACCTTGATCTGCGGCTTGTCGAGGATGAGGTTGGTATCGAGATTGGTCAGCACCGGCGAGTTGCCGACCTCGGCCATCAGCTGGTCGACATAGGACTTGATCTGCGTATAGGGCTCCGACGAGCGCAGCACGAACTCGACGGGCTTGCTGTTGGCGTTGCCCTGCCCGAGCGAGGCCGGATTGGTGGCGAACAGGCGGATGCCCGGGATCTGGGACAGCCCCTTGTTGATCTCGGCGACGAGGTCCTGCTGCTTGCGCTCGCGCTGCTCCCAGGGCTTGAGGCGGGCGAAGCCGATCGCGCGCGTCACGTCGGGGAAGCCGACGATGACGAGATAGGTTTCGACCTCCTGGATGTTCTTGAAGTAATCCTCGACCTGCCGGGCGTAATCGGCGGTGAAGGACAGCGTCGCGCCCTCCGGCGCCACGCCGACGGCGGTGATCGTGCCGCGATCCTCGACCGGCGCCAGTTCCGAGCGCAGATGGGTGAAGAAGAAATAGCCGCCACCGGCAACGACGAGCGCCAGCAGCACGACGAGAGGGCGCACCGACAGGGCCGCGCGCAGCGAGGCCTTGTAGCCGCGTGACAACCCCTCGAAGCCGTGCTCCAGCAGGTTGTAGAGCCAGTTGTGCTTCTCATGGTGGCGCAGCAGCTTGGCGCACATCATCGGCGTCAGGGTCAGCGCGACAAAGCCGGAGACCAGCACCGCGCCGGCCAGCGTCAGCGCGAACTCGATGAAGAGCTTGCCGGTGCGCCCGGTCGAGAAGGCCATCGGCGCATAGACCGCGACCAGCGTCAGCGTCATCGCCACCACGGCGAAGGCGATCTCGTTGATGCCGCGGATCGCCGCCGGGGTCGGCTTCATGCCGTCCTCGATATGGCGGTGCACATTCTCCAGCACGACGATGGCGTCGTCGACGACGAGGCCGATGGCGAGCACCATCGAGAGCAGCGTCAGCGTGTTCACGGTGAAGCCGAGCGCATACATCAGCGCGAAGGAACCGATCAGCGAGACCGGGATCGTCACCAGCGGGATTAGGGTCGCGCGGACCGAGCGCAGGAAGATGAAGATGATCAGCACGACCAGCACGATCGCCTCGACGATCGTCTGGTAGACCGCCTTGATCGAGCGGTCGATGAAGACCGAGCTGTCGTAGGACTTGCCGATCGACATGCCCTGCGGCAGGTCCTCGATGATGCCCGGCAGCGCCTCCTCGATGCCGGCCGAGACGTCGAGCGGGTTGGCCGTCGCCTGCTTGACGATGCCGATCGTCACCGAAGGCGTGCCCTTGAACCAGGCGGCGTTGCGCTCCTCGCGCGCGCCCAGCTCGACCTTGGCGACATCCTTCAGCTTGACGGAGAAACCGTTGGCATCCTTGACCACGATCTCACGGAATTCCGCCGGCGTGGTCATGCTGGTCTGCGAGAGCACCGTGAATTCGCGGTCGCTGCTCTCGATCCGCCCCGAGGGAATCTCGATGTTCTGCGCCCGGACGGCCGCCTCGATCTGCTGGACGGAGATGTCGTAGGCCGACATGCGGGCCCGGTCGAGCCAGATGCGCATCGCATATTGGCGCTGGCCGAGAATGCGGACCTCCGCCACGCCGGTCACGTTCTGGACGCGGTCCGAGATGAAACGGTCGGCGAAATCGGTGAGTTCGAGCGGCCCGTGCCGCGAGCTGGTCAGCGAGAGATAAAGGATCGGCTGCGCATCGGCCTCGACCTTGGCGATGACCGGCTCCTCGATCTCTTCCGGGATGCGGCTGCGCACGCGGCTGACGCGGTCGCGCACGTCGGAGGCCGCGACGTCGGGATCGACATCGGGCCGGAAGCGCACCTGGATGAAGCTGCGCTCTTGGCGGCTGGTCGAGGAGATGATCTCGATGCCTTCGATGCCGGCGATCGAATTCTCGAGGATCTGCGTGACCTGCGTCTCGATGATCTCCGCCGAGGCGCCGCGATAATCGGTTCGGACCGAGACCACGGGCTCGTCGATATTCGGGTATTCGCGGATCGTCAGGCGGCCATAGGAGACGATGCCGATCAGGATCACCAACAGGCTCAGCACCGTCGAGAGAACGGGCCGGCGGACGAAGAGTTCGAAGAGGCTCATGAGGGGCCGGTCCTAGAGCATTTTCGGGCGAGGTGGATGCCGGTTCGCGTGCAGAAAATGCGACAAAACAAGGAGGTGGAGCATTCGCGGGAAACGCGGAAATGCCCTAGAGCTGGCTCGTCCGGACGACCTTGTCCTTGATCGCGACGGCGGCGCCGTCGCGCAGCCGCATCTGGCCGGCGGTGATGATCTGCATGCCGGGCGTCAGCCCGCTGACGATCTCCACCTTCCCCGGCAGACGCTTGCCCAATTCGACGGTGACGCGCTTCGCCTTGCCCTGGTCGACGACGTAGACCATCTTGCCGACCGCATCCGGCACGACCGCCATCTCCGGCACGACGATCGCGTTCTGGCGCTGGTCGATGGTGATGGCGAGGCGGGCGAAAAGGCCAGGCTTCAGCGCGAGATCGGCGTTCGGGATGTTGGCACGCAGGCGGATCGCCCGGCCATTGACGTCGACCACCGGGTCAATCGCGTAGATCTGCCCCTGGAATTTCCGGTCCGGAACCGCGTCGACGCCCATTTGCACGGGCTGGCCGACCTTGAGGCGGCTGAGATAGATCTCGGGCACGCGGAAATCGATCTTGATCGGATCGATGCTGGTCAGCGTGATCAAGGGCTTGCCGACGGAGACGTAATCGCCGACGCCGACCGAGCGCAGTCCGACGACGCCGCTGAACGGCGCCACGATGGTCGACTGCGCCAGCTTGGCCTTGGCCAGCTGGATGCGTGCCTCGCTCGAAGCAAGCTTCGCGCCGGCTTCGTCGAGCGCGACCTGCGTGCCCGAACCGCGCTGGACCAGCGCCCGCAGCCGCTCATGGGTATCCCGGGCGAGGCTGAGATCGGCCTGCGCCTGCTTGAGTTCGGCATCGAGGATCGCGGTGTCGAGCTTGACGAGATCCTGGCCTGCCTTGACGCGCTCGCCTTCCTTGAAGCCGAGCGCGATGACGCGGCCGGCGATCTCGGGCGCGATCACTACGGATTCGTCGGCGGCGAGCGTGCCGAGCGCCTCGACCTCCTCGCTGACGGTCATGACCTCGATCGAGGCAACCTCGACCGGCACGGCGCGCGGCCCGGAGACCGCGCTCGCCTGGGCCTGCTGCGTGCCGGCGCGCTGGTTGCGGTAAGCATAGTAGCCGCCGCCCGCGATGGCGGCGACGAGAACAAGAAGAACGAACCGCTTCATCAGGCTGGAGGCTCCGTTGCCGCCCATTGGTCTTAAATGGAACGAAAGGCGTTGCTAAGATGCCGGCGCGCCACAGCGGCACAAAAACCGCAGTTTCTGTGCCGATGCCGCATCGATCCGGCCTCGCAGCATCGATGCAAGATGCTTGCCGACAAGAAGCCTGCCGATAAGAGGCCCGCCGCCACGGGCATCTCCGCCGCACACAAGCATCCACCGTCATCCTGCCGGTAAGCCGCGGATCGTCCAAGCGCATTCTGGAGACCTCACGAAACGTTGACCGGCTCACGGGGGCACAAATCGCTCATGTCCGGGCCGTCACGCCGCTGTCATCCGCAGCCGTTAGGGCTCGCCGCGATCGAGACGCCCGCCACTCCGGCCCTGGCCGGACGGGGACGCGCTCATGCCCGCATCGTGCCCGAGAACCGTTTCATGCTGCGCATCGAAGGTCTGACCAAGCGCTTTGGCGACAGGAACGCGGTCGACGCTGTCACCCTGACCGTCCCGAAGGGAGAGATGATCGGCGTGATCGGCCCCTCCGGCGCCGGCAAGTCGACATTGCTGCGCATGCTGAACCGCCTGACAGAGCCGACCTCCGGCCGGATCGTCTGCGAAGAGCAGGACGTCACCGGCCTGAAGGGCGCCTCGCTGCGGCGCTGGCGCCGCGACACGGCGATGATCTTCCAGCAGTTCAACCTCGTCGGCCGCCTCGACGTGCTGACCAATGTCCTGCTCGGCCGCCTGAACCACCGCTCCGCGGCGCTGACGCTGGTCAAGAGCTTCTCCGAGGACGACAAGATCCGCGCCATCGCGGCACTCGAACGTCTCGATATGGGCCACTTGCTGGCGCAGCGCGCCGAGACCCTCTCCGGCGGCCAGCAGCAGCGCGTCGCCATCGCCCGCGCCCTCGTCCAGGAGCCGCGCATCATCCTCGCCGACGAGCCGATCGCCTCGCTCGACCCGCGCAACACCCAGGTCGTCATGGACGCGCTGTTCCGCATCAATCGCGAGGACGGCATCACCGTGATGTGCAACCTGCACGACCTCGACATCGCCGCGAAATACTGTGACCGGCTGATCGGGATGTCCGCCGGCAAGGTCGTGTTCGACGACGTGCCGCAGGCGCTGACCCGCGAGGTCGCCGCCGAGCTCTACGGCATCGAGGCCAAGGATGCCGGCGCCGAGGCGCTGGATGCGCTCGACGCCATCGCCGCCTCCGAGGCGAAGCGCGTCCGCCAGAAGATCGCCTGATTTCCAGAGATCGCCGGACCGGCCCGAGGGCCGCCCCCGCGAGAAGACCATCCCGACTACGACTACAACCAGGAGCACATCGATGCTGACCCGTCGTCATACCCTCAAGCTCGCCGTTGCCGGCCTCGCGCTCGCCGCCGCCCCGGCTTTCGCACAGGACTGGAAGGCCAAGTATCCCGAGCTCGTCTTCGCGATCATCCCCTCCGAGAACGCCTCCGGCGTTACCGAGCGCTACACTCCCTTCGTGCAGTATCTCGCCAGGGAGCTCGGCACCAAGGTCACCCTGCGCATCGCCAACGACTATGCCGCGATCATCGAAGGTCAGCGCGCCGGCAACATCCACATCGCCTCCTACGGCCCGGCCTCCTTCGCCCGCGCCCGCATGACCGGCGCCAAGACCGACGCCTTCGCCATCGAAACCAATCTCGACGGCACCAAGGGCTACCACTCGGTCTTCTATGTGAAGAAGGACTCGCCCTATCAGAAGGTCGAGGACCTCAAGGGCAAGAATCTCGGCCTCGTCGACCCGAACTCGACCTCCGGCAACAACGTGCCGCGCTTCGTGCTCAACGGCATGAAGATCGAGCCGGAAACCTTCTTCTCGAAGGTCGTCTATACCGGCAGCCACGAGAACGCGATCATCGCGCTCCAGCAGGGCACCGTCGACATCGCCGCCAACTGGTGGAACGACGAGCAGGAATCGAACCTGCAGCGCATGGCCCGCAAGAACATGGCCAAGGCCGAGGATTTCCGCATCATCTACAAGTCCGAGCAGATCGTGAACTCGCCGATGGCCTATCTCACCGACCTGCCGGAAGAGCTGAAGGCCAAGATCCGTGACGCGGTGCTGAACCTCGCCACCAAGGACAAGGCCGCCTTCGACAAGATCTATGAAGGCAAGCAGGGCCCGCTCGTCGCCGTCGGCAACGAGGCCTACGACCCGATCATCGAGCTGAACAAGTTCGTCGACGACCTCCGCAAGAAGAAGTCGTCGTAAGTCGATACGACGCCCGCGACCGGAACCCCTCTCCTGTAAGGAGAGGGGCAGGGGTGAGGTGTAGGCCGTTGGACCAGTGAGTCACACCTCACCGCCCAGCGACCATCTCACAGCCAATCGCGAGACGGCCTACCCCTCACCCTGCCCTCTCCCTATGGGAGAGGGTTCCCCGCGCCTTTGTCGGCAAGGGACGATGCATACCATGACCCTCGCGATCGACCGCAACGACCCAGCCATCCGGGCTCATGCCGAGGCCTATCGGCAGGCCGCCTCGGCCAAGCGCCGGCAGGCCCTGATCGGCATCGCCGTCTTCATCGCCTGCGTGCTGCTCTCGGCGCGCGGCGCCGAGGTCGATCTCGCCAGGTTCTTCGAGAATATCGGCCGCTTCCCGAAATACATCTACGAGACGCTGCCGACGCTTCGGCTGAGCAGCCTCGGTGCCGATTTCTCCGAGTGGTACTGGGGCCTGAAGGGCTGGCTGAAGCTGCTCTGGCAGACCGTGCTCATCGCCTATGTCGGCACGATCCTCGGCGTTGCCGGCGCGTTCCTGTTCTGCTTCGCCGCCGCTGCCAATCTCGGCCGCGCCACCTGGCTGCGCTTCGCGGTGCGGCGTTATCTCGAATTCTGCCGCACCGTTCCGGAAATCGTCTTCGCGCTGATCTTCGTCATCGCCTTCGGCCTCGGCCCGCTGCCCGGCGTGCTCGCCATCGCGATCCACACCATGGGTGCGCTCGGCAAGCTCTTCTCCGAAGTGGTCGAGAACATCGACCTGAAACCGGTCGACGGCATCACCGCCGCGGGCGGGAGCTGGTGGCAGGTCATCCGTTTCGCCGTGGTGCCGCAGGTGTTGTCCAATTTCGCGAGCTATGCGCTGCTGCGCTTCGAGATCAATGTCCGCGGCGCCTCGATCATGGGTTTCGTCGGCGCCGGCGGCATCGGGCAGGACCTGATCGAGGCGATCCGCAAATTCTACTTCACCGATGTCAGCGCCATCCTGCTGCTGATCATCGTCGCGGTGATGCTGATCGATTACGGCACCGAGCGGCTGCGCCACGCCCTCCTCAGCCTGGAGCATGGCCGATGAGCCTCGCCCTTTCGACGGCAGAGCGCGCCGATATCCTCGCCCGCCACGGGGCCGCGATCCGCGGCTCCCTCAGGACGAAGCTCGCCACCATCGGCACCATCGCCGCCATCGCCGGCCTCTTCCTTTACGGGCTGACGACGCTCGAAACCTCGCTCTGGAAGATTGTGACGGGCATCGGCAATCTCGGCACCTTCGTCGTGCTGATGCTGCCGCCCGACCCCGGCTCATTCGCCCGCGCCATCATCTTCGTGAAGGCGCTGTTCGAGACCATCGCGATCGCCTTCCTCGGCACCGTGCTTGCCGCCATGCTGGCGCTGCCGCTCGGCTTCATCGCCGCGCGCAACGTCGTCGCCAACCGGATCGTGCATTTCCTGGCCCGCCGTTCGCTCGACACGGTGCGCGGCGTCGATGCGCTGATCTGGGCGCTGATCTGGGTGAATGTCGTGGGCCTCGGCCCCTTCGCCGGCATGCTCGCGATCATGACCAGCGATCTCGGCGCCTTCGGCAAGCTCTATTCCGAAGCGATCGAGGCGGCGGACCGCCGGGCGGTCGACGGCGTCGCCTCGGTCGGGGGCGGCAAGGCCCACGAAATCCGCTTCGGCCTCCTGCCGCAGGTGCTGCCGGTGATCGCGAGCCAGGTGCTCTACTACATCGAGTCGAACACCCGCTCCTCGACCATCATCGGCATCGTCGGCGCCGGCGGCATCGGCCTCTATCTCGCCGAGACGATCCGTACGCTGGAATGGCAGCAGGTCTCCTTCCTGATCCTGCTGATCCTCGCCGCGGTCTCAGCGATCGACTTCCTGTCGGGCAAACTGCGCTTCGCGATCATCGGCCGGCGAGCGAGCTGAGGGCTTCCTTCTCCCCTCGGGGGAGAAGGTGTCTGCGAAGCAGACGGATGAGGGCCATGCGGCCGGTCTCACCGGTCATTGGCGCGCCAAGCCTTCCCTCATCCGTCAGCGCTACGCGCTGCCACCTTCTCCCCCGAGGGGAGAAGGGGAGTCGCCGAACGGCTCGATCACCATTTCCATGCGCTCGGCGGCGAAGACGCTGGAGACCAGATGCACAGGCGTCAGATCCGGCAGCGCATCGACCGCCGTCGAGATCATCACGGCAGCCTCGGGCGCGATCTCCAGCAGTTCGGCCTCGCGCTCGTCGGCAAGCCGCGCCGTCAACCGCGTCGACAGGCGGACATAATCCGTGATGCCGTAGATCTTGAAGGCCGCCGTGATCGACCCGGCCGCCTCGCGATAGGCCTTGTCGAAATCCGGGAAACGCTCGACGCAGAGCCAATGCGTGCCGGTGCCCATCGGCACGCCGTCGGCGAGGCTCACGCCGCGCACCTGCCAGAGCGGCGTCCCGGTCTTCAGCTTGAGCGCCGTGCAGGCAGCCACTTCGCCCACGACCACCTCGGCCGAAAGCATACGGCTCGTGCCGGTGATGCCGAGCTTGCCCATATTGGTGCGCATGCTGACGCGCCGGCCGATCGGATAGGGCAGGCGCGGCGCCGTCACCTGCGTGCCGCGTCCGCGCGCAACCGTCACCAGCCCCTGTTCGGCCAAGTGGCGAAAAGCCTGCCGCACCGTGTGGCGATGCACGCCGTAGCGTTCCGCCAGCGCAACCGAGGCCGGCAGCGTGTCGCCGAGCTTATACTCGCCGCGCCCGATCGCATCCGCCAGCTCGTCGGCTATGCGCCGCCAGGCCGTGCCGCCGTCGCGCTCCGCGAGCGCGGTGTCCGTCATCGAATTGTCGCTCAAAAAGTATAGACCTTTGCCATCAACTCTCCTACTATAGTCTAGACATTCGGAACTGACCAGCGAGCCCGCGCCGATGATTCCAAAAACCCTGAGGCAAAGCTGGATGGCGACGCTGGCGCGCGCCTCCCGCGGCGAGATCGAAACCCTGCTCGGCGATCCGCCAGACCACGACCTCTTGAAGGCGCCGGAGACCGGCACCGTGATGGTCGAGGGCCGCGCCGGTGGCGCCGGCCGCCGCTTCAATCTCGGCGAAGCCACCGTGACGCGCTGCGTCGTGCGCCTCTCGAACGGGCAGATGGGCTTCTCCTATGCGCTCGGCCGCGACGGCCGGAAGGCACGGCTCGCCGCCCTGCTCGATGCCCGTCTCCAGGACGAGGCCGAGGGCAGTGCCCTGCATCAGGGCATCGCCACGCTCGCCGGCCAGCAGGCTTCGGCCCGCGATCTCGCCTCGCGCAAGGCGGCGGCGACCAAGGTCGATTTCTTCACGCTGGTCAGGGGCTCGTGATGCCGGCGGAAACCATGATCGCTTCCGGCTTCTCCGACCCGGTCTTCCAGTCGCAGGCCGCCTTCCGCGCCCTGCTCGCCGCCCTCTCCGAGCCCGGCAGGTTGCAGGAGGTCGCCAGCGAGATCGCACCGCCGGAGGGTCTGGCGACCGCGACGGCTACCACCCTGCTGACGCTCGCCGATTACGAGACCCCGGTCTGGCTGCCGGAAGCCCTGCGCGACGGCCCCGCCGGTGCCTGGTTGCGCTTCCATTGCGGCGCCGCCCTCGTCGACGATCCCACTGAGGCCGCCTTCGCAGTCATCGACGGCGCGGCCGATGAGCCCAAGCTCTCGGCCTTCAATCTCGGCACGGACCAGTTCCCGGATCGCTCCACCACCGTGATCGTGCAGGTCGCTGCGCTGGAAGGCGGCCCTGCCCTCACTCTGGCCGGCCCCGGCATTCCCGGCACGCGAACCGTCACGCCGCAGGGCCTGCGCCCCGGCTTCACCGATGAATTGCGCGAGAACGGCGCGCTCTACCCGCTCGGCGTCGATGTCCTGCTCGCGCGTGGCGAGAGCCTGATCGGCCTGCCGCGCTCGACGCAGGTTGAGGAGGCTCGCTGATGTACGTTGCAGTCAAAGGCGGCGAGGCCGCCATTCTCGCCACGCATGACCTCGTCGCCGAAGCCCGTCGCGGCGATCCGGCCGTGCCGGAAATCTCCGTCGCCCAGATCCGCGAGCAGCAGGCTTTGGCCTGCGCCCGCGTCATGAACGAGGGCTCGCTCTACGATCAGGATCTCGCCGCGCTCGCACTGAAGCAGTCGCAGGGCGACGTCATCGAGGCAGCTTTCCTGATGCGCGCCTATCGCACGACGCTGCCGCGCTTCGGTTCCTCCGAGCCGCTCGACACGGCTGCGATGGCAATCCGCCGCCGCGTCTCCGCGACCTACAAGGACCTGCCCGGCGGGCAGGTGCTCGGCCCGACCTATGACTACACGCATCGGCTGTTCGACTTCGCGTTGATGGACGCGCCTCGACCTGCCCCCTCTCCCCTTGCGGGAGAGGGTTGGGGTGAGGGGTCTCGCGGCGTTTCCAATATTCCGTCAAAGACGAATACCAACGATGCCGACCTGCGTGACCCTTCATCCGCCCCTGCGGGGCACCTTCTCCCGCAAGGGGAGAAGGACAGGAAGCCCCTCGACGCCACCATGCCGCGCGTGCCCGATATCCTCGGCGCCGAAGGCCTGATGGAGGCGGAGGAGCCGCCGGAAGGCGACCCGCGCCCCTTCGACTTGACCCGCGATCCCGTCTCCTTCCCGGCCGATCGCGATGTCCGCCTGCAATCGATGGCGCGCGGCGACGAGGGCTTCCTGCTCGGCCTCGGCTATTCCGTGCAGCGCGGTTTTGGCGGCACCCATCCCTTCGTCGGCGAGGTCCGCGTCGGCGAGGTCGCGGTCGAGTTCGTGCCGGAGGAGCTCGGCTTCGCGGTCGATCTCGGCGACGTCACCCTGACCGAATGTCAGATGGTCAACCAGTTCCAGGGCTCGAAAGAGGTGCCGCCGCAATTCACCCGCGGCTACGGCCTCGTCTTCGGCCATAGCGAGCGCAAGGCGATGTCGATGTCGCTGGTCGACCGTGCCCTGAAAGCGCGCGAATTCGGCGAGGCGACCAATTACCCCGCGCAGCAGGACGAGTTCGTCCTCTACCACGCCGACAATGTCGAGGCGGCCGGCTTCGTCGAGCATCTCAAGCTGCCGCACTATGTCGATTTCCAGGGCGAGCTCGAACTGATCCGCCGCATCCGCAAGGAACGGGAAGAACGGCTCGCAAGCGAGCAGGACACGCTGCCGGAGGCTGCGGAATGACCATTCATCAGATGCCGGCAGACGATACAAAGCCGGCTTACAATTACGCTTATCTCGACGAGCAGACCAAGCGGATGATCCGCCGCGCCCTGCTCAAGGCGGTCGCGGTGCCCGGCTATCAGGTGCCCTTCGGCTCGCGCGAGATGCCCTTGGCCCGCGGCTGGGGCACCGGCGGCATCCAGATCACCGCTGCGATCATCGGCCCGGCCGATACGCTGAAAGTGATCGACCAGGGCGCCGACGACACCACCAATGCCGTCTCGATCCGCAGGTTCTTCGAGCGCACCGCCAACGCCCGCACCTGCGAGGCGACGGATGAGGCGACGATCATCCAGACCCGCCACCGCATCCCGGAGGCACCGCTGAAGAGCGGACAGGTCATGGTCTATCAGGTGCCGACGCCCGAACCCTTGCGCCGTCTGGAACCGCGGGAGGCCGAGACCCGCAAGATGCATGCCTGGGCCGAATACGGGCTGATGCAGGTCAAGCTCTACGAGGACATCGCCCGCTATGGCGAGATCACCAAGACCTATGACTATCCGGTCATGGTCAACGGCCGCTATGTGATGGCGCCCTCGCCCATTCCGAAATTCGACAACCCGAAGATGCACATGTCGTCCGCGCTCCAGTTGTTCGGCGCCGGCCGCGAGAAGCGCATCTACGCGCTGCCGCCCTATACCAGCGTGAAGAGCCTCGATTTCGAGGATCACCCCTTCCGCATCCAGAGCTGGACCCAGCCCTGCGGTTTGTGCGGCGCGGGCGACAGCTATCTCGACGAGGTCGTGATCGACGACCAGGGCGGGCGCATGTTCGTCTGTTCCGACAGCCATTATTGCGAGACCCGCCGGGCGGAAGGCCATCGCGGCACCATGCTGGGCGATGCGGCCGCGAGCGGCCTTGTTTCATCCTCCGAAGTCGTCCCGGGCGACCAAAGGGAGGCCCGGGACCCATTCCGGAACCTCACCGATCAGCGCTCCGGAATGGATCCCGGGTCTGCGCTGCGCTCCGCCCAGGATGACGACACGGATGTGAAATCCGGAGCCAGATCATGACTCTTCACACCACCTTTCCTGCAGCCGATCTCGAACCCGCCCCCCTGCTCTCCGTCGACGGCGTCAGCCGCTTCTATGGCGAGCGTATCGGCTGCGCCGATGTCTCCTTCGACCTCTGGCCGGGGGAAGTGCTCGGCATCGTCGGCGAATCCGGCTCGGGCAAGTCGACCCTGCTGCGTTGCCTCGCCGGCATCGACAAGCCCGACGCGGGCGAGGTGCTGTTCCGGGGCGGGGTTGAGCCGCTCGACATCTACTCGGTCTCCGAGCAGGAGCGCCGCCGCCTGATGCGCACGGCCTGGGGCATCGTCCACCAGAACCCGCGCGACGGCCTGCGCATGGACGTCACCGCCGGCGGCAATGTCGGCGAACGATTGATGGATCGCGGCGACCGGCATTACGGGCAGATCCGGGAGCGCGCCCTCGACTGGCTCCAGCGCGTCGAGATCGCCGGCGCCCGCATCGATGACCGGCCGCGCCAGTTCTCCGGCGGCATGCAGCAGCGCCTGCAGATCGCCCGCGTGCTGGTCTCCGAACCGCGCCTCGTCTTCATGGACGAGCCGACCGGCGGCCTCGATGTCTCCGTGCAGGCCCGCCTGCTCGACCTGCTGCGCGTGCTGGTGCGCGATCTAGGCCTCGCCGCGATCATCGTCACCCACGACCTCGCCGTCGCCCGCCTCCTGACTGACCGCCTGATGGTGATGAAGGACGGCCGCGTCGTCGAGCAGGGCCTGACCGACCAGGTACTGGACGATCCGCACCACGCCTATACGCAGCTTCTTACCTCGGCGGTGCTGAGTGTGTGACCTGTTTCCTTGTCATTCCGGGGCTTCGCACAGCGAAGAACCCGGAACCCACGACCGGGTGAGGCCTTTGCAGTTGCGATCACGATCGCTCGCCCAGTCGTGGGTTCCGGGTTCGCGCCTGCGGCGCGCCCCGGAATGACAACAGAGAATGCGTCACACCCTCGTCACCTCGCCGGCACAAGGCATTGACCCCATGACCACGATGATTCAGGTCGAGAACGTCGCCAAGACCTTCACCCTGCACAACCAGGGCGGAGCGCGGCTGCCCGTTTTCGACAACGTCAATTTCCATGTCGAGGCCGGCGAGGCGCTGGTGCTGGCGGGCGCCTCGGGTGCCGGCAAGTCGAGCCTGCTGCGCATCCTCTATGGCAATTACAGGCCGACTTCAGGCGCAATCCGCATCACCCATGCCGGCCGGCCCGTCGACATCGTCGCCGCCGTGCCGCGCACCGTGCTCGACATCCGCCGCCGCACGCTTGGCTTCGTCTCGCAGTTCCTGCGCGTGATCCCGCGTGTCTCGACGCTCGACATCGTGCGCGACCCGTTGCTGGCGCGCGGCGCCACGCCTGACACCGCGACCGAGCGCGCAAAAGCCATGCTGGCCCGGCTGAACCTGCCGGAGCGGCTCTGGAACCTCGCCCCCGCCACCTTCTCCGGCGGCGAGCAGCAGCGCGTCAACATCGCCCGCTCCTTCGTCGATCCCTCGGCGATCATGCTGATCGACGAGCCGACCGCCTCGCTCGACGCCAACAATCGCGACGTCGTCGTCGAACTCATCGCCGAGGCGCGCGCCGCCGGCTCCGCGATCGTCGGGATTTTTCATGACGAGGCGGTTCGCGAACGCGTCGCGACGCGCTATCTCGACATCACCGCTTTCCGGAAGGCCTGACGATGCAGACCGTTCTCACCAATGCCAGGCTGATCCTCGAGAACGAGGTCGTCACCGGCACCATCGCCTTCGACGCGAGCGGCATCACCGCCGTCGACCAGGGCAAATCCTCCCTGCCAAGCGCCATCGATGTCGGCGGCGACTATGTCGCGCCCGGCCTCGTCGAGATGCACACCGACAACATGGAAAAGCATTTCATGCCGCGCCCAAAGGTCTTCTGGCCGAACGGGCTGGCGGCCGCGCTCGTCCATGACGCGCAGATGGCCGCGGCCGGCGTCACCACCGTCTATGACGCGGTCTGCGCCGGCACGCCCTTCTCGGCCAAGGACTACCGCAAGGACATTTTCGCCGACGTCATGAAGTCGCTGACCTATGGCAAGAGCGAGAACGTCTTCCGCATCGACCATCGCATTCACATGCGCTGCGAGCTGACGAGCCCGGGCCTGCTTGAAGACATCGCCCCCTATCAGGACGACGAACTGGTCCAGCTCGTCTCGCTGATGGACCACACGCCCGGCCAGCGCCAGTGGCGCGATCTCCAGCACCTCAAGACCTACGCCGTCGGCAACGGCAAGACGGTCGCGGAATTCGAAGCAGACGTCGAGGTGCGCCAGCGCGAAGGCGCTGCCAATGTCGCAAAGAACTGGCAGGCCGTCGTCGATATCTTCCGCGCGCGCGGCATCCCGCTCGCCACCCATGACGACACGATCCCCGAGCATGTCGAGGAGGGCGTCGCCTCGGGCGCGGTGATCTCGGAATTCCCGACCACGGTCGAGGCCGCCGCCGCCGCCAAGCAGGCCGGCCTCGCCACGGTCGCCGGCGCGCCGAACGTCGTGCGCGGCGGCTCGCATTCCGGCGGTGTCTCGGTCTCGGAACTGGCCGAGAAGGGCCTGCTCGACGGTCTGTCCTCGGATTACGTGCCGGCGAGCCTGCTGCAGGCCGTGGTCAAGCTCAATGCCGACCATGGCATCGCGCTGCCCGAAGCGATGGGCATGGTCACCTGGAAGGTCGCCGACATCCTCGGCCTCAGGGATCGCGGCCATCTCAAGACGGGCCTGCGCGCCGACCTCGTTCGCTTCAAGGTGCTGGGCGCGACACCGGTGCTGGCCGCGGTCTGGTCGCAGGGCGAGCGCGCATTTTGAGCAAGCCGCGCTACGCCGTCTATTACGCCCCCGCCGCCGACAGCGCCCTCTGGCGCTTCGGCTCGTCGGTGCTCGGCTATGACGCGCTGACCGGCGAGGATCTGCCTTTCGCGGTCCCGCCGGGATGCGATCCGGCCCTGTGGCCGGGTTTCACCGAAGAGCCCCGCCGCTACGGCTTCCATGCCACGCTGAAGGCGCCTTTCGAACTCGCCGATGGCCGCAGCGAGGAGCAGCTGCGCGCCTTCGCCCGCAATCATGCCGCCGGGCTCGATGCCGTGGAACTGGCAGGCTTGAGCGTCACGGCGCTCGGCTCTTTCGTGGCGCTGACGCCTTCTGAGCCGAGCGAGGCTCTCCAACGTTTCGCTTTCTCCGCCGTGCAGGCCTTCGAGCTGTTCCGCGCGCCGCTATCTGAAGCGGACAAGGCACGGCGCCTGAAAAGCCCGCTCACTCCGGCGCAGCATGCCTATCTCGAAGCCTATGGCTACCCTTATGTCGGCGATGCCTTCCGCTTCCACATGACGCTGACCGGCTCCCTGCCGGGCGAGCACGCAGCGCCGGTGAAGCAGGCGCTTGAAGCAGCAGCAGCCGAGGCGTTACCGGCCGGTCCGATCAGGATCGACCGCTTCGCCCTGTTCAAGCAGGACGACCGGGCCGGCCGCTTCCGCCTGCTCGATTCCTACGCTTTCGGCTAGGAGCCATGCCGACAGAGCGCGCGCAGGACGGCCAAAAGCTCCTCCGCTGCCTTGGCGACGCTGCGGTCGTTCATGATCGTGACGATCTCGGCGCGCTCTGCCGTCAGCGGCGCCTCGCGCTTCAGCCGGGCCGCGATATCGGCCGCGCTCTCGCGCCCGCGCGCCGCCAGACGCTGCGCCAGCACCGCGACCGGCGCGGTGATGTTGAGCACCACCACGCGCTCAGCCAGCCGCTCCGCCGCCGCGATGGCGCGCCGCGAGACATTGACGATCACCACGGCGCCCGTGCCGATGCCCGCGAGCTCCGCCGCCGGAATGCCGTAGCTCAGCCCATGCGCCTGCCAGCTCAGGGCAAGGCCCCCATTCGCCTCGATCGCGCGAAAAGCCGACTCGTCGCAGGAATCGTGATCCTCAGCGCCCGCCATGGCCGGCCGGGTGATCAGGCGGCGTGCGAAGCGATAGCGCGGGTCGCGCGCGAGTTCGCCCCGCGCCGCGTCCATCAGCGTGTCCTTTCCCGCTCCGGAAGGGCCGACCACCAGAACGAGCACGCCCGCCTCGGCGGCGGGGATCGCGA
Source organism: Allobosea sp. NPDC055353 (assembly GCF_053644975.1). Lineage (NCBI taxonomy): Bacteria > Pseudomonadati > Pseudomonadota > Alphaproteobacteria > Hyphomicrobiales > Alloboseaceae > Allobosea > Allobosea sp. NPDC055353. The sequence continues at coordinate 1,456,311 of NZ_JBSHMC010000002.1, forward strand.
TATCAGGAGAGGATGAGGACATGGCCGCGAAGAAGCTGGGACTCGAACCGCTGATCGACCCGACTGCCCAGGTGAGGCAGGCGACGCTGGGCCGCTACACCGCGATCGGCGCGCGCACCATCTTCGCCGAGTCGACGATGGGGGACTACTCCTATGTCGTGAACGACGCGAATGTCATTTACACGACAATCGGCAAATTCTGCTCGATCGCGGCGATGACCCGGATCAATCCCGGCAACCATCCGATGCATCGCGCCAGCCAGTCGCATTTCACCTATCGCGCCGCCGCCTATTTCGACGATGCCGAGGATGACGCAGCCTTCTTCGACTGGCGCCGGGCGCATGCGGTGACCATCGGCCACGATGTCTGGATCGGCCATGGTGCGATCGTTCTCGCCGGCCGCAATATCGGCACCGGTGCGGTGGTCGCGGGCGGCGCCGTCGTCACCAAGGATGTGGCACCCTACACCATCGTCGCCGGCAATCCGGCCCGTCCGGTGCGGCGACGCTTCACCGAGGATATCGCGGATAGATTGCATAACCTCGCTTGGTGGGACTGGGAACACACGCGGCTGCGCGCCGCTCTCGATGATTTCCGCAATCTCTCCGTCGAGGATTTCCTGGAGCGCCACGCAGCGGGCTGAGAGGCATTTGTCCCGCTGCATTGCTGGATTTGGGAGTTCCTCACGCGCTGCCCGCAAGACCAAGCCCAGCATAATACGGCCGCATCTTGTGGAAATTGACCCAGATCAAGACACACCCCCATAGGTTGTTAACCCTGATGGCCCATGGTCCGGCTCAGGCGGAAGCGGTTTCCGCCCGAGGCTGGGGACCTCCTGATGTCGGCAATGAATCATCTCGCCAAGCGGCTCGCCTTCATGCAGCTCGGCCCGGAAGCGCAGGCGCGTATTCGCGACGTCGGTGACGCTCTGGACACATCGATTCCGGGCGCTCTCGACGCCTTCTATGCGCAGTTGCGCGCCTTTCCCGAAACCAAGGCCTTCTTCAGCAACGAACGGCACATCGAAAGCGCCAAGCAGCGCCAGGGCAAGCACTGGAGCGGCATCGCCGCCGGCACCTTCGACGAGCACTATATTGCCGCCGTCACTCAGGTCGGGAAAATCCATGCCCGCATCGGCCTGGAGCCGCGCTGGTATATTGGCGGCTATGCACTGATCCTGGAGAAGTTGCTCGCAGGGGTGCTGGAGGCGCGTTGGCCGAAGAACGCGCTCGGCAGGCGCATGCCCGGCGTGGCCGAACGCTCAGCCGAGATCGGTGCCATCGTCAAGGCGGCCATGCTCGACATGGATTATGCGATCACCGTCTATCTGGAAGCCTCGGAGGAAGCCCGCCTGAAGGCCGAGGCCGAGGCCCGCGCCATCGAGCAGGCCAAGGCGGCCGAGCGTGACCAGGCGATTGCCTGCGTCAGCCAGAGCATGGCGGCGCTCGCCGATGGCGACCTGACCTATCGCATGAGCGCCGAGATCCCGGCCGAATATTCGGAGATCCGCGACCATTTCAACGGCGCCATGGCGCGCTTGCAGGAGATGGTCGGCACGATCAAGGCGACCTCGGCCGCGATCTCCTCCTCCTCGCAGGAGATCAGCGCCGGCGCACAGGACCTGTCGATGCGCACCGAGCAGCAGGCCTCAGCGCTGGAAGAGAGCGCAGCGACGACCGAGCAGCTCGCAGCCTCCGTCAAGACCTCGACCCAGGCCTCGCGCGAATCCGTTTCGCTGGCTGATGAGGCCGCCAATGTCGCGCGCACCGGCGGCGATATCGTCCGCGACGCGGTCGAGGCGATGGCCCGGATCGAGGGCGCTTCGAAGCGCATCTCGGAGATCACCGACGTGATCGACGGCATCGCCTTCCAGACCAACCTGCTCGCGCTCAATGCCGCCGTCGAGGCCGCCCGCGCCGGCGATGCCGGGCGCGGCTTCGCCGTGGTCGCGGCCGAGGTCCGGGCTCTGGCCCAGCGCTCGGCGGGCGCCGCCAAGGACATCACCGGCCTGATCTCGTCCTCGGATGCCGAGGTCGCCGAGGGCGTCAAGCTCGTCCGCCAGGCCGGCGAGACGCTCGACCGCATCGTCGCGGCCTCCGCCAAGGTCTCCAGCACGGTCGAGGAGATCGCCTCGGCCTCCGGCGAGCAGGCCAACGGCATCGACGAGATGAGCCAGACCGTCAGCCACATGGACGAGATCACCCAGCAGAACGCCGCCTTGGCCGAGGAAAGCGCCGCCTCCGCTCGCGTGCTGCTCGACCAGATCGATCAGCTCAACCGGCTGGTCGCGGCCTTCCGGACCGAGCAGGGCGGCGCGGTTAGCGGCGTCGGCGCGGTTAGGCGGCGCGCGGCCTAGGCTTCCCTTCTGGCGGCACGCCTAGCCGGCGAGCCGCCAGACCGAGCTGCGCTTGATCTCGGCATCCTCCAGCGCGCGCGTCACCGGCATCTCGTAGGTCGCGACCGCCTCCAGCTTTCCGCGCGGCAGGTAGCTGCGACCGGGATCGCCGATCAGCACCGTGGCACCCCGCGCCGACAGCCCCGACAGCCAGTCGATGACACGCTCGGCCATTTCGCGCTCGTAGCAGACGTCGCCTGCGCAGATGACCTCCCATCCTTCGTCGCGACCGATCAGGTCCTCGCAACGCGGTGTCACCGTTACGCCATTGGCGGCCGCATTGATGCCGATCGCAGCAGCAGCGAAGGCATCGATATCGCAGGCCTCGACCGACAACGCTCCTGCCTTCGCCGCTGCGATCGCCACAAGGCCGGAGCCGGAGGCGAAATCCAGCATCCGGCGGCCCGAGACGACCTCGGGATGATCCAGCAGATAGCGCGCCAGGGCTTGCCCGCCGGCCCAGGCGAAAGCCCAGAACGGCGGCGGCAGGCCGATCACGGCGAGCTCGTCCTCCGTCTTCTGCCAGAGTTCCGTCGCTTCCTCGGCGACATGCAGCACGATCTCAGGTGCATGGGGCACCGGCAGAAGCCGCGTATGGGCGCGGATAAAGGCTTCGTGATCGAGGACGGCCTCACCGCTCATGCCGGGGCATCCGGCGCCCCGCGGCCGAGCAGGCCGAGATAGAGCAGCTTCACGCCGTTCATCACGTCGCGCTCGGTATGGCCGTCGAGCAGGCGGGCTCGCGCACCATCTCCCATACGCTCGACAAGGCCGGGAGCACGGGCGAGGACCACGAGCGCCCTCGCCAGCGCCGCGGCATCGTCGGCCGGAACCACCATGCCGTCCTGCCCGTCGCGGACGAAGCTGCGGCAGCCCGGAACGTCCGTCGTCAGGGTCGCCCTGCCGCAGGCGGCCGCCTCCAGGATCGTACGCGGCAGGCCCTCGCCGCCGCGCGAGGGCAGGATGCAGAGATGATGCGCCTTCCAGACGCCCTCGATATCGCGCGTCGGCCCGGCCCAGGCGATGCCCGGCCGCGCCGCCCATTCCTTCAGCGTCGTCTCGGGAATGGCCTTGGGGTTGGACGGATCGGGCGCGCCATGGATGGTGAGCGCGACCTTTGCGCCTTCGGCCCGCGCGAGCCTGACTGCCTCGACCGCGAGATCGACGCCCTTGGACCAGAGCATCCGCGCCACCAGCGCGACCTTCAGCGGCGGCGTCGGCGGCATCGGCGAAGGCATCAGGATCAGCGGATCGACCCCGGCCCCGCCGACGATCGCGACCTTCGCACCATCCTGCGGATTGAGCCCGAGCGTCACGGGATCATCGGGGTTCTCGAACAGGAACCGGACCTGCGGCCCGTCGATCGCGCCGCGCAGCCAGGCGATGGCCACGAAGCGCGCGGCGGCCGCGAGCGCCCCCTGCTTCGCACCGAGGAAGCCGAGCCCGGTCAGCGCATAGATCCGCCGCTCCACGCCCGCCAGCTTCCCTGCGAGCCCGGCGAGCGCGATCGGCTTCAGCGCGATACAGTGCAGGATATCGGGTCGTTCCGCCGCAATCAGGCGCTTCAGCGCCCCGATCTGCTTGAACAAGGCCCGCGGATCGATGCTGCGCCGCTCCGCCTCCAGCCCGATCAGTCGCGCGCCCGTCGCCTCGATCACGCGCCGGTGGCTGCGCTCGCGCGCGATCACCGCGACATCGAAGCCCAGCTCGCGCGCTGCCCGCGCCATTGGCAGGAAATGCGAGGCGAAGAACCAATCCTCGGTGACGACGAACAGGAGTTTCGGGCGCGGCATCGCGCCATCAGGCCGATGCGGCGGCGAAGGTCAAGCCCAGCCAGAAGCGTTCAGGGCCGCGCCGTCGCGACCGGCAGAACCCGGGCGAGAGCCGTCGGCGGATCGATCCGCCCGGCGCCGAAGGTCGGGTCGCGGCCGCGCGAGCCGAGATCGGTCGCACTTTCGGCGAGCACCCGGCGGGCGCTGTCGGTATCGAGCTCGGGTTGCTTTTCGAGCAGGAGCGCGACCAGCGCCGTGACATGGGCGGCGGCGATCGAGGTGCCCGAGGTGAAGGCGTAGCGTCCGCCGGGCTCGGCCGTCAGCACGTCGACGCCAGGCGCCGCGATCGCGACATAACTGCCGCGGTTGGCGTCGCTGAAGACCTTGTCCTCGGCATCCGTCGCCGTCACCGCAATCACGCTCGGGTCGGCGCCGGGATAGAGCGGAGCCGACCGCGCACCGCCATTGCCGGCTGCGGCAACGGTGATCACGCCGCGCTCCTTGGCTCCGGCGAGCGCCTTGGACAGCAGCCTGTCCTGCGGGCCGGCGAAGCTGAGATTGACCACCTTGGCGCGCTGCTGGACGACCCATTCAAGCGCGGTCAGGATCTGGAACGACTTGCCGTTGGCGGAGGCCGCCTGCGGGCCGCCGAAGGCGCGGGCGACGATCAGGCGCGCCGCCGGGGCGATGCCCTGCAATTCGCCATGCGCGACGATCGCCGTCGCCATCGAGGTGCCGTGCGCATGCGGCGTCGCCAGCCCGTCGATCGCGTCGAGATAGCCGAGGACCGAGCCCCTGATCTCGGGATGCTCCATATCGACGCCGGAATCGATCAGGCCGACGCGGATGCCGCGCCCCTGCGCCAGCTTGCGCACCTCGCCGAGGCGCAGCTTGTCGACGATGTATTGCGGCGGCAGGATGCGCCGCACCGCGGCACTGCCGCGCGCCGCCGTTGCGGGATCGGCCAGGCGCAGGCTCGGCGGCGGCGGCGCGGTGGTCGCTTCCGATGAGGCGGTGGTTGCTCCCGCTGGCGCGCCGGCACGGGACTGGGAGTCCTGCTGCAATTCGAAGAGGAAGTTCGGCTGCGCCCCGGCAATGCTGGTGTCGTCGGCCATCGCGGTGAGCACGGCGCGCAGGTCGCGTCCCGCCTCGATCCTGGCGCGGATGATGGTGACGCCTGCGAGCTCGAAGCGCTGGCTGGCGATCAGCGTCGCGCCATAGCGGCGCAGCACCGCTTCCGCCTCCACATTGGGCGCGAGCTCGAACAGCACCTCGTCGGGGACGAAGCGGGTCTCGTCCATCGCCGGAACGATGCTGCGCTGGGCTCGCGGCTGCAGCCAGGAGCCGGGCGGCACGCGCATCGAGCGGTTGGTTCCACCGGCGGATGGCTGCTGCGGGCTCGTCGTCGGCGCGACGCGCTTATCCTTGCCGTCACCGGTCCCACCTGCAGGCTGCGCGAAAGCCGGTCCCGGCACGAGCGCGAGCACGCATGCGACAAGGCCGGCGCCGGCGAGGCACCGAAGCGATGATTTCCGACGGGCGAACGGGGACGGCTGCATGGCCTCACCCTCCTGCGACGACGTCATCATGCCATGGCGCCCAGCAACCGCGCCAGCCGGTTCACGGCGCCGGTGCGACGAAGCTGACGATGGCGCTCTCACCCTTCATCCGCGCTGCGATGGCATCGAGCTGGGCGGAGGAGAGGGAGGCATCGCCGACGCGCACCTTGAAGAAGCCGTTGGCGCGCGGGCCATCGACCACCGAGGCGTCGAAGCGCTTGAAGAAGGAGGCGATCTCGCCGGCCCGCGCCTCCGGCGAGAAGCTCAGCAGCACATAGCTTTCAGAGGGCCGCGCGCCCGGCGCCGAAGCGGTCTCGAAGCCGGAACCGCCCTTGTGCAGCGCAAGCCCGGTGATCGCGACGCCCTGTAGCGCGATCAACGCGATTGCGGCGGCGCTGGCATAGGCCAGGCGGCGCGGCGGCTGCCCGGCCAGAACGCCGCCGAGCCACCCCAGGAAACCGCGGCTGTTGTCCTTGGCACGCGCCAGCAGCGGCACCGGGCGGGCTTCCGCCTCGATCCCGGCCATCAGCTTTTCGAGCGCGTTATGGGAGGGAGCGCCGAGGCCCTCGTTGAGCAGGACCGTCTCGGCCATGTCGTCGCGGATCAGATCGAGCCGGGCGGCAAGCTCGGCATCGACGGCGAGCGCAGTCTCGACGCGGCGCTTGTCGGCGTCGGAGATCCGGCCATTGGCATAGAAGGGCAGCAGCTCCTCGAGCTCGCGGCGCTTCGGATCGCTGGCGATGCTGTCATTCATCACGCCACTCCTCGGGCGGCCGGGCCGCGCCTCTTAAAAACGGAATTCTTACGGCCAGCCGCGGTCGATGCCGGCAGCCTTGAGCAGCTCGCCCAGCTTCTTGCGGGCATGGAAGAGGCGGGTCTTGACGGTATTCTCGGGGATGCCGACGATCCGCGCGACCTCTTCGACGGAAGTCTCATGGTAATAGACGAGGTCGATGACCTCGCGATGCTCGGCCGAAAGCCGCCCGAGGCAGGCGCGGATGGCGAGACCCTTGTCCTGCTTCTGCAGCACGATCTCGGGGCCGTCGGCCTCGTCCTCGATGCTTTCGGCATAATCCTCGTCCAGCTCGGCATCGCGGCGCTTGCGCAGGAGCGACCAGGCCTTGTTCCGGGCAATGGCGAGCAGCCAGGTCGAGACCGAGGCGCGAGCCTCGAACCGGTCCGCCTGTCGCCACAGATCCATGAACACGTCACTGATCACATCCTCGGCAAGCGTCTCGTCGCGGACGAGCCGCAGCACGAAACGGTAGACCCGCACCTGATGCCGCGAAAACAGCACCTTCATCGCGAGCCGGTCACCAGAGGCGATCCGTTTGACGAGATCCTCGTCCGATTCCGTATGCATTGCCCCTCGAAGGCCAGGCATCCCGGCTCGCATCCAGTTGTCGCGGCGAGCGGGAAAAAGGTTCAACCCGGCGCGCACATTAATCTGCGCAAGCGGATTTGCCGATAGGCCGATGCGAAACGGATAGGAGTTTTTTGGCCGAAAAGCAGCCATTGCCCGGGGCAGGCGCTTCCATCGCAGTTAAGCGGATATGAAAAGGGGCGCTCGCGGCGCCCCAAATCGCATTTATCGATATGCGGAAATTCCTGGCGTCAGCGGCGCTTGCCGGCCGTCCGCATCTGCATGTACTGCACGGCTTCCAGCAGCACCTTGCGCGGGCGCTCGGCGTCGCGCTTGGCCTGCTCTGCCTTGCGGGCCACCTCGCGGGCGATCTCTTCCTGGCGCTTCTCTTCTTCGATGCGCGCACGTTCGATCGCTTCCAGGCGCTCTTTCTCGGCCCGGATCTTCGCCTTCTCGGCCTCGCGCTCGGCGCGCGCCTGGGCGATGGCTTCCCGCTCCTCGCGTCGCTGCACCATCACCGGGTCGTCGGCCTTCGGCCGGGCCTTGAAACGCTCGAGCAGCGCCTTCTTGGCATTGGCGGAATTGGACTGGCGGTCGGTGAAGCTGCGGTCGTTCGGGTTCTTCAAGGGTGATCTTCTCTCGGGTTGTTACGGGCGTTTACTCGGCCCGCGCGGGCGAGATAATCCAGATCCGGCCGGATTGGTATCGAAATCGACGCGCGGCAGCCCCGCTTCCAGCGCTTATCGGGCAGCAGGTCCTGCATGCTGCACGCCAAAAACGCATGAGAACGGCAGGATCGGCACCCGATCAGACGGGCGGGCCGAACCATGCATATGGGCGGCACCCCCTGCCCTGTCAATGAAAAGCGCCCTTTGCAGCCCGCATAGCGACCATGAAACAGCTCTATGCTTTACAAGCGAGGCATTTTCGCCAACAGGCAGGGGACTGCCGCAACAACGCCGTGCTCCCGTGAAGACGCCCCTGCTCTCCGATTTCCGCCGCATCGTCGTCAAAGTCGGCTCCAGCCTGCTGGTCGACCGCGACCGCGGCCGTCTGCGCCATGCCTGGCTCGCCGCGCTGGCGGAGGACCTTGCCGAGCTGCACCAGCGCGGCGCCGACGTGCTCGTCGTCTCCTCCGGCGCGATCGCGCTCGGGCGCACCGTGCTCGGCCTGCCCTCCGGACCCTTGCGCCTGGAAGAGAGCCAGGCCGCCGCCGCCGTCGGCCAGATCGCGCTCGCCCGCAACTGGGCCGAGGCGCTCGGCGCCCATGGGCTGACCGCCGGCCAGATCCTGCTGACGCTCGCCGATACCGAGCAGCGCCGCCGCTATCTCAACGCGCGCGCGACGCTCGGTCGCCTGCTCGACCTGCGCGCCATTCCGGTCATCAACGAGAACGACACCGTCGCCACGACCGAGATCCGCTATGGCGATAACGACCGTCTCGCCGCCCGCGTCGCCACCATGGCCGGCGCCGACCTGCTGGTCCTGTTCTCCGATATCGACGGGCTCTATACGGCCCCGCCCGCGAAGGACCCAAGCGCGCAGCATATCCCCGTGGTCGAGCGCATCACGCCCGAGATCGACGCCATGGCCGGCGGCGCGGCCTCCGAACTCTCGCGCGGCGGCATGCGTACCAAGGTCGAGGCCGGCAAGATCGCGGCCGCCGGCGGCACCCATATGCTGATCGCCGACGGGCGGGCCAAGAACCCGCTCGCGAGCGTCGCCAATGGCGGCCGCTGCACCTGGTTCCTCACCGCCTCGACGCCCGCCACCGCCCGCAAGACCTGGATCGCCGGCTCGCTGGAGCCGCGCGGCACGCTGCATCTCGATGCCGGCGCGGCCCGCGCCCTGCGTGGCGGCGCGAGCCTGCTGCCGGTCGGCGTCACCCGCATCGAGGGCGAGTTCGCGCGCGGCGATGCCGTGCTGATCCGCGATCCCGACGGCCAGCTGCTGGGGCGCGGCCTCGTTTCCTATGACGCGGGTGAGGCGGCGCTGGTCCTCGGCAAGGCCTCGCGCGACATCGAGACCGTGCTCGGCCATCCCGGCCGCGCCGAGATGATCCACCGGGACGACATGGCGCTCGGGCTGGGTTAAACTTTATTCGGGGCTGGCATTTGCCAGTGCGATTTTGGACTGAACGAGATGACCGGCGACAGCGCATTGCGCATCATCGCGACGAACGCGGCCGCTGATGTCGACCGCGTCATGCAGGATCTCGGCCGCCGCGCCCGCGCCGCCGCGCGCAAGGTCGCGCTCAGCCCAACCGAACAGCGTGACGCCGCCCTCCTCGCCATGGCGCAGGCGCTGCGCGCCCGCAGCGCCAGAATCCTCGCCGCCAACGCGCAGGACCTCGCTGACGGCACGGCCGCTGGCTTGAACGCCTCCTTCATGGATCGCCTCGCCCTCGACGAGACGCGGCTTGCCGCCATCGCCGATGCCGTCGCCGAAGTCGCCACCCTGCCCGATCCGCTCGGGCGGGTGCTGGCGGAGTGGACGCGGCCGAACGGCCTGCGCTTCGAGCGCGTCGCGACCCCGCTCGGCGTCATCGCCGTGATCTTCGAGAGCCGGCCGAACGTCACGGCCGATGCCGGCGCGCTCTGCCTGAAGAGCGGCAATGCCGCGATCCTGCGCGCGGGTTCCGATTCCTTCCGCTCCTCGACCGAGATCGCCGCCGCAATGCGCGAGGGACTGGAGGCCGCAGGCCTGCCCGGCGACGCGATCCAGCTCGTGCCGACGCGCGACCGCGCCGCCGTCGGCGAAATTCTCTCGGGCTTAGGCGGCAATATCGACGTCGTCGTCCCGCGCGGCGGCAAGAGCCTCGTCGCCCGCGTCCAGAGCGAGGCGCGCGTGCCGGTCTTCGCCCATCTCGACGGCAACTGCCATGTCTATGTCGACGCGAAAGCCGACCTCGCCATGGCCCGCGAGATCCTGCTCAATGCCAAATTGCGCCGCACCGGCGTCTGCGGCGCGGCCGAGACGCTGCTGGTCGACGAAGCCTGCGTAGCGACCCATCTCGTCCCGCTCGTCGGCGCCCTGCTCGAAGCCGGCTGCGCCGTCCGTGGCGATGAGGCCGCCAGGATGGCCGATGCCCGTGTGACGGCCGCGACCGAAGAAGACTGGGCGACCGAATATCTCGACCGGATCATCGCGGTGAAGACCGTGCCGGGCCTCGATGCCGCGATCGACCACATCGAGCGCCACGGCTCGCACCACACCGACGCGATCGTCAGCGATGACGAAGCCGCCGCCGCCCGCTTCCTTGCCGAGGTCGATTCCGCCATCGTCATTCACAACGCCTCGACCCAGTTCGCCGATGGCGGCGAATTCGGCTTCGGCGCCGAAATCGGCATCGCCACCGGCCGCATGCATGCGCGCGGACCGGTCGGGGTCGAACAGCTCTGCTCCTTCAAGTACCGCGTCCATGGCGCGGGCCAGATCCGGCCCTGAGGCGAAGCAGGACGCATGACGAGCGAGCTGACGCGCCTGCCGTCCCGGCTGCCCCCCTTTGCGCCCGGCCTGCGCGTCGGCCTGTTCGGCGGCAGCTTCAACCCGGCCCATGACGGGCATCGGCTCGCGAGCCTGACCGCCTTGCGCCGGCTCCAGCTCGACCGCGTCTGGTGGCTGGTCACGCCCGGCAATCCGCTGAAGGACAATGCGAGGCTGCCCTCGCTCGCCGAACGCATCCGCCAGGCTGAAAGCATCGCCGGCCATGCCCGCATCGACGTCACCGGCGTCGAGGCGATGCTGCGCACCCGCTACACCGCCGACACGCTGCGTGCGCTGAAGCGGCGCTGTCCGGGCGTCAATTTCGTCTGGGTCATGGGCTCGGACAACCTCGCCGGTTTCCACCGCTGGAACGAATGGCGCGCCATTGCCCGGATGATGCCGATCGCGATCATCGACCGGCCGGGCTCGACCCACAGCGCCATGGCCTCGCCTGCCGCGAACTGGCTCTCGCGCTGGCGTCTGCCCGAAAGCCGGGCGGCGGCCCTGCCGCGCATGAAGCCGCCAGCCTGGGTCTTTCTGCACGGGAAGCGCTCGATGTTATCCTCGACCATGCTACGCAGGCAGGCTGGTCGCGATTGAATTCCGGGGCTTCCCGGCTTATTTTGGCTGCATCGCGCCAAGCGCGCATCTGGATCGAGAGGATACGTCACTGACCCGTCAAACCCTTGGTGAAGCCGAGCCGAAGCCGCTTCCCCAGGCTGCCGTCGCGGACAATCCCTCTGCCGACAGCATCGCCCTCGCCCAGCGTGTCCTCGAGGACATGAAGGCCGAGGACATCACGGTGATCGACCTCGTTGGCAAGACCTCGTTGGCCGACGCGATGATCATCGCCTCGGGCAACGTCAACCGCCACGTCGCGGCCATCTCGGACGCGCTCATCGAAGCCCTCAAGGCCTCCGGATTGCCCACGCCGAACGTCGAGGGCATGCCGGCTTGCGACTGGGTGCTGATCGATACCGGCGACATCATCATCCACGTCTTCCGGCCCGAAGTGCGCCAGTTCTACAATCTCGAGAAGATGTGGGGCACCGACCGGCCGAACGAACGCCTCGACAGCTGACGCCGGATGCGGCTCGCGGTCATCGCCGTCGGCCGGCTCAAGGACGGGCCGGAACGCGATCTCTGCGAGCGCTATCGCGAGCGCGGCCTCGCGCTCGGTCGCGGCATCGGCCTCAGCGGTCCCGACATCGTGGAGATCGCTGAGGGCCGCGGCCGCCGCCCCGACGAACGCAAGCGCGAGGAAGCGCAGGCCATTCTCGCACAATTTTCCGCGGCCAAGGCGCAGCCCGGCCTGATCATCGCTCTTGACGAGCGCGGCCGCCAGCTCGGCAGCGAAGCCTTCGCCAGCCGCCTCGCCACCGCCCGCGATTCCGGAACCGGCCATGCCAGCCTGATCATCGGCGGCGCCGACGGCCTGAGCGAGGAGATCCGCGACAGGGCCGATATCACGCTCGCTTTCGGCGCCCTGACGATTCCGCACCAGATCGTCCGCGCGCTGGTGCTCGAACAGCTCTATCGGGCGATGACGATCATCTCCGGCCACCCCTATCATCGCGTATGACTGCGCCGCTGATTCGCTCCGGACTGCGCCGCCTGGGCCTCGCCGCCCTGCTGGTGACCGCGTTCGGTGCTCCCGCCTTCGCCCAGACGAACCCGCCCGATCCGGAAGCCCTCCAGCGCGAGGCCATGCGGAAGCTCGTCGAGAAGCAAGCCCGCGAGACCGAGCTCAAGGCGATCGAGCAGCGTCTCGCCGGAAATGCCGACGCCCGCGCCGCCCTCGAGAAGGAGATGGCCGCGATCCGCGCCGACCGTGCCGCGCTCAACAAGGCCCTCCTCGAAACCACCGCCAGGACGCAGGCCGGCGAGGAGCGGCTCGGCGCGCTGGAGACCCGGCTCGGCCTCCTGCAATCCAGCGAAACCGCGATTCGCCGCTCGCTCGACGGCCGGCGCAACCTGATCGCCGAGGTTCTGGCGGCGCTGCAGCGCATCGGCCGGCGTCCGCCCCCGGCCGTGCTGGTGCGCCCCGAGGATATTCTCGAAGCCGTACGCGCCTCGATGCTGCTCGGCGCCGTCGTGCCCGATCTCCGGCAGGAAGTGGAGATCCTCGGCACCGACCTCGCTGAGCTCGTCCGCCTGCGCGACGGTATCGCCACCGAAAAAAGCAAGATCGGCACCGAAATGGAGCAGATCGCAGCCGAGCGCCAGCGCCTGGCCGCCCTGATCGAGGCGAGGCGCGAGCGCGAGGCCAGCGCTGCCAAGGATGTCGAGCAGCAGGCCGCGCTCGGCAGGGAGCTGGCCGGGCAGGCCCGCTCGATGCGGGATTTCGTCGAGAGGATCGAGAAGGAGATCTCCGTTGCCAACAAGGCGGCCGACGCCGCCCGCCAGGCGATCGAGCAGGAAACGCGCGACCAGCGCGAGCGCATGACGGCGCTGGCCTTCAAGGACCCGGCGCGGCTTGCCCCGAAGATCGCCTTCGCCGAGGCCCGAGGCCTGCTTTCCCTGCCGGTGGCGGGATCACGATTGCGTGGTTTCGGCGATGCCGACGGCGCCGGTGGCACGATTCGCGGGATTTCGCTGGAGACCCGGCCGGGCGCCCTAGTTTCGGCGCCTTCTGACGGTTGGGTGGTTTATGCGGGGCCCTTTCGCTCGTTCGGGCAACTCTTGATCCTGAACGCTGGCGGAGGATACTACATCCTGCTAGCCGGCATGCAGCGGATCGATGTCGCGCTCAATCAGTTCGTGCTGGCCGGGGAGCCGGTTGCGGCGATGGGCGAAACGTCGGAAGCTGCCGCGACGACGGTAGGGGTGGGAACCGGGCAACCGGTTCTGTATATCGAATTCAGGAAAGACGGCGTTTCGGTCGACCCGACACCGTGGTGGACGAAATCGCAAGGCGAAAAGGTTCGCGGATGATGCGCAAGGTTTCCCTCGTTCTCGCCGGCGCCATCATGGGCGCGGGCCTGACCGGACTGGCCACACAGACCAGGCTGCTCTCCTCGACCAGCGCGGTCGCGGCCTCGGCCGAGGTCTACCGCAGCCTCAACCTGTTCGGTGACATCTTCGAGAAGATCCGCACCGACTATGTCGACAAGCCCGACGAGCAGAAGCTGATCGAAGCCGCGATCAACGGCATGGTCTCCTCGCTCGACCCGCATTCTTCCTATCTCGACTCCAAGTCCTTCCGCGACATGGACACCGACATGCGCGGCCAGTTCGGTGGCCTGGGCATCGAGGTGACGATGGAGGACGGCGTCCTCAAGGTCGCCAAGCCGATCAAGGACACGCCCGCCTCCAAGGCCGGCATCCTCGCCAACGACATCATCCGCCAGATCGACACCACCGAGGTGAAGGGCATGTCCCTGACCCAGGCCGTCGAGAAGATGCGCGGGCTAATCAACACCCAGGTCACGCTCAAGATCGATCGCCCCGGCAAGACCGAGCCGCTCGAATTCACCCTGACCCGCTCGACCATCGTCGTGCCGGCCGTCGAGGAGCGCGTCGAGAACGACGTCGGCTATATCCGCATCGGCACCTTCTCCGAGCAAACCTATGACGGCCTGCGCAAGGCGATCGAGAAGACCACGAGCGAAATCGGCGCCGACAAGCTGAAGGGCTTCGTCATCGACCTCCGCAACAATCGCGGCGGGCGCCTCGACCAGTCCGTGCTGGTTTCCGACGCCTTCCTCGATCGCGGCAAGATCGTCTCGACCCGCGGCCGCAATGCCGAGGAGACCCAGGTCTTCAACGCCAAGTCGGGCGACCTGACCAAGGGCAAGCCGGTCGTGGTGCTGATCAACGGCTCCTCTGCTTCGGCGGCCGAGATCGTCGCCGGCGCCCTGCAGGACCACAAGCGCGCGACCGTGATGGGCACGCGCTCCTTCGGCAAGGGCTCGGTCCAGACCGTGATCCCGCTCGGCTCCAATGGCGGCCTGCGCCTGACCACGGCGCGCTACTACACGCCGTCGGGCAACTCGATCCAGGCCAAGGGCATCACGCCGGATGTCGAGGTCCAGCAGGACATCCCGCAGGAGATCAAGGACAAGCTCGTCGATAACAAGGGCGAAGCTTCGCTGAAGGGCCATCTCAAGGCCGGCGAGGGCGAGGAGCAGTCCGGCTCGAGCTCCTATGTTCCGACCGACGCGACCAAGGACACCCAGCTCATCGCCGCGCTCAACCAGTTGCGCGGCGTCAAGAAGGATGTCGCTGCTCCCGCGGAGAAGCCGGCCGCGCCCGCCACTCCCGAGGCCCCCAAGCAGCCGAACTGAGCCTGCGGGCTCGACGCCGGGCTCCTTAGGCGCCAAGCGGAGAACCGGTTCGGTTCTCCTTTTCGGATCGCGAACGCGTGACCGATCAGATTGCGATGCAATCTGATCGGCGCGTACTCTGGCGCGCGGACTGGTGATTCGGGTCCGCGTCGCAACCTCGAGGACGGCCTCTCACGGCCGGAACGCCGCTGACGGAGCTCAATCGACCGCTCGGCAGGGATCGCCCGGCGGCCTCTGGCAGGCCCTGGGGACGCTGGCTCGCGACGGCGGCTGCCGGTTGCGTTGGCGTGGCCGTATTGGGGCTCCTGCTGACGGTGGCGCTGCGTCGCGATCCCGATGGCGGCGAGCCGATGGCCGTGGCCTCGATCGACAAGCGCGTCGCCCCCGCCTCTTCCGTGCCTGCCACCGCCGATTCGTCCATGTCGCGTGGGCCGGCCAGCGCCGCGCAGCTTGAGAACAGCGCGGGTGTGACCGTGACGCGTGCCGGCGAGGATGCGCCGGACGCCATCATCATCACCATTCCCAGCGAGGCCCGCACCATCAAGCTCGCGACCGCCCCCGACGACCGCCTGGTCGAGCGCTCGCGCTACGGGTTGCTGCCGAAGCTCGGCCCCGACGGCGCGACCCCGGCCAGGATCTATGCCCGCCCGCTCGGCCTCGAGCCGGAGCCGAAACCGGCCGGCCGGATCGCCCTCCTCGTCGGCGGCCTCGGCATCAGCCAGAGCGGCACCGCCGACGCCATCGCCAAGCTGCCCCCGCCGGTTTCGTTCGCCTTCGCGCCTTATGGCAACGAGCTCGAACGCACCGTCCAGCGCGCCCGCGGCGAAGGCCACGAGGTCTTCCTGCAATTGCCGATGGAGCCCTTCGACTATCCCGACAACGACCCTGGCCCGCATACGCTGCTGACCGGCCCGAAGGCGCCCGACAATATCGACAAGCTGCATTGGGCACTCGGCCGCTTCACCGGCTATGTCGGCATCGTCAATTTCCTCGGCGGCCGCTTCACCGCCGACGAGAGTGCTCTCTCCCCGATCCTGCGCGAACTCGCCGGCCGCGGCCTGATGGTCGTCGACGACGGTTCCTCCCCGCGCAGCCTGCTCGCCGGCTCGGCCGACCGCGCCCGCATCCCCGCCTTGAAGATCGACCGCGTCGTCGACGGCGTCACGCGTGCCGACGCCATCGACAAGGAGCTGGCCGCTTTGGAGTCCCTCGCGCGCGAGCAGGGCATCGTCGTCGCAGCAGCAAGTGCCCTGCCGGTCTCGATCGAACGGATCAACCGCTGGGCCCAGACGCTGGACGCCAAGAAGCTCGTGATCGTTCCCGTCAGCGCCGCCCGCGGCTTCCGTACGGCCAAGCCCCCCGCGTCACCCAGAACCACGGGATCGCTGCGATGACCGACAAGGCCCCCGAGGGCTACCGCCCCTGCGTGGGCTTAGCCCTGTTCAACGCCGAGGGCCTCGTCTTCGTCGGCCACCGTGCCGACAAGACCAAGCGCGAGCATGTCGCGCCGGGCTATGCCTGGCAGATGCCGCAAGGCGGCATCGACGCAGGCGAGACGCCGCTGGAAGCAGCGCGACGCGAACTCGCCGAGGAAACCAGCGTCACCTCGGTCGAACTTCTCGCCGAGGCCCCGGGCTGGCTCGCCTACGACCTGCCCGTCGATATCGGCAAGGAAGCCTGGAAAGGCCGCTGGCGCGGCCAGGCACAGAAGTGGTTCGCCTTCCGCCTCGTCGGCCCCGAGGACGAGATCGACGTCCTCACGCCGGCCGGCGGCCACAAGGCCGAGTTCGATGCCTGGCGCTGGGCCAGGCTCGACGAGACGCCTGAACTGATCATCCCCTTCAAGCGGGAGGTCTACCGGCAGGTCGCGAAACACTTCGCCCCGTTCACGGGCGAGTCCCGCTAGGGCATCGGCCCGAAGAGCGGAGCGCGATTTTCGGAAAATTTTGATTCAAATTCAAAAGGTTAGCACATCTGAATGAATACGACATCCAGTCCGATGCTCTAGTAACCGAGCGCCCTCTCAGCCCGTGAAGTAGACGACGCGCCCGATCCAGTAGCCCTGGTAGAGGATGTGCACGCTGGCTAGCGCGATATGCACCCCGCGCCGCGCCGAGACATAGGCGATCAGGCACAGCGCCATCCCGATCGGAACCTGCACGAGATAATCGCCGCTGAGCTGACTCCAGTGCTCGGTGCCTTTGATCAGCGTGTCGACGACATCGAGCAGAAAGGTCGCTGCCAGCAAGCCGAAGAACCAGTGCCGGCGCCGGATGAAGAAATCCTCGTAGCCGGCATATTCCGCGATGTTGTCCGGGAACAGCAGCGCCGAGATCAGGTAGAGCACGACGGCATAACCGACCAGGAAGAGGTAGACGCCGAAGCTCCAGGCCTGGATGCGCGACAACCCGAACTCCCACCACCAGAACAGCACGAGCTCGAGCAGGATCGAGCCGACCCAGAGCATATGGAGCAGCGAGACGCGATAGCGGCCGGGATGCTGGACGAAGCCGGCAAGGCCGGCCAGCATCCGCGTGATACCCAGGCCAATGACCATGCCCAGGACGATGCGGATATGGGTGAAGAGTTCGTGCGGCGAGACCGTCTCCATGCTCCGTGCTTAGAGCATGGAGCTTTGGGGCGGAAGCACCGTCATTCCGGATAAGTCGCGAGGACGGCGCCGACCCGGAACCCGACGCAAAGCGCCGCAGTGATCGCCGCGCCAAAGGCGAAATGGCGTCCCGGAAGGGATTCGAACCCCTGACCTACGGTTTAGGAAACCGTTGCTCTATCCTGCTGAGCTACCGGGACGCACGAAACTCCGTGTAGCATAATCGCGATGCGGGTGAAGTCCCTTCTTGTCATCGTCATATTCGCGACCCTTGCCGCCCCGCCGGCGCGGGCTGCTTCCGGCTGCGCGCCCGCCGAAGCCGTCGTGACCGTGCGATTATCCGGCCTGGACCCCGCCGGGGACCCGCTGCTGGCCGATGGGCGCCGATTGCGGCTCGTCGGCCTCGCGCCGCGCCAGAGCCCCGAGGAAGCATCGCGTTTCGATGCAGGCCTGCGCGGCTTCCTCGGTCGCCCGCTCGGCCTGACCGTCCTCGGCGAGCCCGACCGCTGGGGGCGGTTGCCGGCACGGCTGACGATCCCGCCGATGTCGCCTGGCGAACCGACGCTGGACCTCGCACAGCATCTGCTGCGGCAAGGCGTCGCCCTGCCCCTGCACGAATCCGGTTCGTCCCCCTGCGAGACACCGCAAGAGGCCTCCGTTCAGGCGACGGTAACATCTGGGCCGCAACCTGCGTCGCTGACGGCGGTCGATGGCCACGATCTCGCCGCGGTCAAGGCGCAGGAGGGACGTTACGTCATGCTGGAAGGCCGGATCGCCTCGGTCGGCGAGCGTTCCCAGCGGACCTACCTGAACTTCTCCCGCCGCCCGAGAGAGGCTGCCTCGGTCGTCCTGTCGCGCAGTCTCTGGCGCGAACTGAAGCGCGCCGGCTGGACCGCGAGCCATCTCGGCGGTAAACGGCTGCGTGCCTATGGTGTCCTTGCCGGGCGCGACGGCCTCCTGCTTGAGGTCGCATCCCGTTCGGCACTGGAACTGATCGACTGAGGACATGCTGGAGTTCTGGCGAGCATCGTTTTCGCGATATTCGAAGCGGCTGGCAGCCATCGTGCTGCCCGGCCTGCTGCTCGTCGGCTGCCTCGGCGACCAGAGCCCTCTGCTACCGGCGAGCACCACCTCCGAAGGCGAGATCGCGCCACGTATCAGCACGGTCCAACGCGCCTCCGACCAGGAGCACCAGCGCCTGCTCACGGCCTTCGGCGGCGAATACCGCGCGCCGCGCGCTCGCGCCGTCCTCGACGAGGTCGTTCAGCGTCTGGCAAAGGCCGGCGAGGGCCAGATCGGCCATTACGAGATCACCATCCTGAATTCCCCGGTGGTCAACGCTTTCGCGCTGCCCAATGGCCGGCTCTATGTCACGCGCGGCCTGCTGGCGCTCGCCAACGACACCTCCGAGATCGCCTCCGTGCTGGCGCATGAGATCGCGCATGTCACAGCGCAGCACGCCGTCGAGCGCGCCGAGAAGGAAGCGGAATCGGCGCTCGTCAGCCAGGTCGTCTCGCAGGTCCTGAAGGACCCGGGGCGCGGCGCCGCCGTGCGCGCCGGCTCGAAGCTCTCGCTCGCCAAGTTCTCGCGACAGCAGGAACTCACCGCCGACCAGATCAGCGTGCGCAACATTTCCCGCGCCGGCTACGACCCCTATGGCGCCGGGCGCTTCCTCGCCACGCTCGGCCGCAACACAGCCTTCCGCAGCAGCGGCCAGAACCAGAGCGCCGACGACAAGCGCCTCGACATCCTCTCCAGCCATCCGCAGACGCCCGAGCGCATCGCCGCCGTCACCGCTGCGGCCCGCCAGATCGCCGCGCCCGGCATCGGCGAGCGCGATGCCAATCGCTGGCTGAACGCGATCGAGGGCCTGGCCTATGGCGACGACCCGCGCGACGGCGTGGTCCGCGGCCGGCGCTATCTCAACAGTGCGCTGCGCATCGCCTTCAGCGCGCCGGATGGTTTCAGCCTGGAGGCGGCCCAGGACATGGTCATCGGCGTCAGCGCCAATGGCGCGCAGGCCCTGCGCTTCGATTCCGTCACCCTGAAGAGCGGCCAGACGCTGGAATCCTATGTCGCCGCCGGCTGGATCGAGGGCGTCGAGACGACCGGCATCGAGAAGACCGAGATCGGGGGGCAATCGGCCATCCTCGCCCACGGCAAGGGCACCGACTGGACCTTCAGGCTCGCCGCCGTCCAGATCGGCGACCGGGTCTATCGCTTCATCCTGGCGGCACGCGGTGGCAGCGACCCGGAACGGCAGATGCGGAGCATCGTCGAGAGCTTCCGGATGATGACGCCCGCCGAGGCTCAGGCCGTCCGCCCGATGCAGATCCGCCTGGTCGCGGCCGAGGCCGGCGACACCATCGCAGCCATGGCCGAGCGCATGCCCGAGCAGGACCGGCCGGGCGAGCTCTTCCAGCTGCTCAACGGGCTCGATCGCAACGCCGCCCTGACGCCCGGCCAGCGCTACAAAGTCGTCGCCGAGTAGCGCCCCTTCACAAGGCCGCGAGCCTTCGAAGGCCCCTCCTCCATTGCCCCCGGCCAGCGCTATGATCGTCGCAAGGCAATGCTCAAGGGAGGCAAGGATGGCGCTCGATCGCCGGATCGTCGAACTCTACGACGAATATACGCACAAGCCGCTCGACCGCCGCGTCTTCATGAACCGGCTGCTCGCCATCGCCGGCACCACGGCGGCGGCGGAAGCCGCGCTCGCCCTGCTGGAGCCCAACTATGCCCAGGCCCAGCAGGTCGCGCCGGATGACGCCCGCATCACGGCAGGCAGGCTCGACCAGACTGTCGATGGTGTGGCGTTGAAAGGCTATCTCGTCACGCCCAAGGCCGAGGCCAAGCGCGGCGGCGTCCTCGTCATCCACGAGAACCGCGGCCTCAATCCCCATATCGAGGACATCACCCGCCGCATGGCGCTGGAGGGCTTCACGGCGCTCGGGCTCGATTTCCTCACCCCGCTCGGCGGCACGCCCAGCGACCCGGACGCCGCGCGCGCGCTCTTCCCGCAGCTTTCGGTCGAAACGGTCGTCGCCCAAGGCCGCGCCGCGTTGAAATACCTGGCTTCGCGGCCGGATGCCACGGCCAAGACCGGCGCTGTCGGCTTCTGCTGGGGCGGTGGTTCGGTCAACGATCTCGCCGTCTCAGCTCCGGAACTCTCAGCGGGCGTGGTCTTTTACGGGCGCTCGCCCGATCTCGCCAAGGTGCCGCAGATCAAGGCGCGTCTCCTGATCCAGCAGGCCTCGCGCGACACCCGCCTCGTCCAGATGCTGCCGGACTACGAGAAGGCGCTGAAGGCGGCCGGCATCCAGTACGAGGCCATCGTCTATCCCGATGTCGACCACGCCTTCATGAACGACACCAGCGCCGAGCGCTACAACGCCGCGACGGCCAAGCAGGCCTGGGCGAAGACGGTCGCTTTCCTGAAGGCGGGAACGGGGACGGCTTAGGTCACGCCCGGTTCAACCCAACAAAAAACCCGGCGGTCGCCCGCCGGGTTTTTCGAAACGATAAGGAACGAACCGCTCAGGCGGCCTCTTCCGCCAGATCGTCGTTGTCGCCTTCCATCTCGGCCTCGGCTTCCGCCTCGGCCTTGCTGAGGCGGCGCGGCGACTTGGCGAGCTGCCCCTCGATCTTCTTGAGCGCCTCGGTCTCGGTGATGTCGTCGACCACCGCGATCTCGCGGGTCATGCGGTCGAGGGCGGCTTCATAGAGCTGGCGCTCGGAATAGGACTGCTCGGGCTGGGCCTCGGACCGGTAGAGGTCGCGCACCACTTCGGCGATGGCGACGAGGTCGCCGGAATTGATCTTCGCTTCGTATTCCTGCGCGCGGCGCGACCACATGGTGCGCTTGACACGGGCGCGGCCGGTGAGCGTCGTCAGCGCCTTGGTGACGCAGTCGGCATCGGCGAGCTTGCGCAGGCCGACGCTGGCGGCCTTGGCGGTCGGGACACGCAGCGTCATCTTGTCCTTGGCAAAGCCCACCACGAACAGCTCAAGTTTGAAGCCCGCGACTTCCTGCTCCTCGATCGCCGTGATCTGACCGACACCATGGGACGGATAGACGACATACTCGCCCGTCTTGAAACCATGGCGCACAACAGCTTTCTTCGCAGTAGACATGCCGTTACGACTCCTGACCGGCCCGCTCGACGCGAGCGCGTGATGATTTAGCCTCCGGCCGGTTGGCAGGAGGCTTCCGCCTGACGCGACGCTTCAAGAACGCACCGCTTCACGCTCCCTAGTCGATTGTTTCATTGTGCCCTGCCGAGAACGACGATCGAAGCCCCGGCGGCAAAGCCGGCTCTTTCATCGTCTGTGATCTCTGGGGGCGCCCCGATTGCAGGAACCTCGCAGGGGCATGCGGAACGACTTCGACTAAGGCTAGCTTGTAACACAAAAAACACGCCGAATCAAAGGTAAACGCCGGACGGCGTTCCTCTGCGGCAGCATGGCGAGGTCGTGGTTAATGCAGCGCGGCCGGCAAACGCCCGCCCGGATCAGTCGCCTTCGCCCGGTTCCGGCGAGAGCATCTCGAGCTTCCCGGCGACGCCGTCGAATTCCTTGGCGTCGGCCGGCGGGTCCTTCTTCTGGGTGATGTTCGGCCAGCTCGCGGCGAATTTTCCGTTGATCTGCAACCAGCTTTCGAGGCCCGGCTCGGTATCCGGCTTGATCGCCTCGGCCGGGCATTCCGGCTCGCAGACGCCGCAATCGATGCATTCGTCGGGATGGATGACGAGCATGTTCTCGCCCTCATAGAAGCAGTCGACCGGGCAGACCTCGACGCAGTCCATGTACTTGCACTTGATGCAGTTCTCGGTGACCACATAGGTCATGGGCCGGCCCTTCCAACGCTTCTAAACAGCCCCATAAACCCTTGCCCGGCGCAGGTTTCAAGGTCGTTTTGATGATCTTAGGCAGAACGATTTGTCATTCGGGACGTGCCGCGGAGAAGATTTTACCCTCCGGCCCGCTTTCGGCGCCTGCCGCCCGACAGGGCGCGGATTTAATCCTCGCCCCCCGCCTCCGCAAGCGGCGCATCGCCGCTGCCGCCGTCGAGCCGCTCATAGAGTTCCTGGGCGACCGCGAAGGAGCCGCGCCGTTCGGCAAAGCCGAGGACCCTGACCACCACGGTCGCGTGCGGCAAGGCGAGCGTCAGCACCGCTCCGAGCTTGATGCCTTGCGCCGGATTGTCGCAGCGACGCCCCTCGATCCGGACATGCCCGTCCTCCACCAGGCGCACGGCTGCCGGGCGGTTGCGGGCGAAGCGCGCGAACCAGAGCCATTTGTCGAGGCGCTGACGATCGTCCTGCAAGCCGCCCGCGCCTCCTCCGCTTCAGTTCTTGCCGCCTTCGAGCTGGGCCTTCAGGGCCGCGAGCTTGGCGAAGGGCGAATCCGGGTCCGGCTCGCGATTGGCCGGACGCGGACGCGGCGCCTGCTGGAAGCGTTCGGCCCCACCCCGCTCCTCGCGACGCGGACCACCGGGGCGGCCGTCACGCTTGAAATCGGGACGCGGACCACGATGGCCTTCAGGCCGGCCCTGCCGCTGCGGCTGGTCGTCGCGGCGCGGACGCTCGCCCTGGCGCTCCTGGCGCTGTGCCGGCGCGCCCTCGCCGCCGGCGGCTGCCGCCGGTCGGTTGTCGGGCCGTCCGTCGCGACGCGGACCGCCGGGGCGCCCCTTGCGCTGCGGCCGGTCGCCACCACGACGCTCGCCCCCTTCGCGACGCGGCTCACCATCGCGGCGGCCACGCGGATTGCCCTGTTCGGGCCGGCGCCCGCCCTGGTGACGATGCGGCCGCCAGACCTCGATCAGTTCGGGCTCGGCAGGAGCGACCTCGGCAGCAAGAGCCTCGGCCGCAGGGGCTTCGCCAACAGAAGCTTCGGCAGGCGTCGCCTCCTCAGCAGCTGGCAGCGCGACCATCGCATCGGCCGGCACTGGCTCGCGCACCGTGTCCAGCTCGGCCTCGGTCAGGATCGGCGTATCCGCCGTCTCGACCGCAGGCGCTTCGACAACAACAGCCTCGCCTTCCGCCGGAGCATCCTCGTTCAGCGCAGCCGCCGGCTCGCTCGGGCCTTCGGCCGCGGCAGCGGGTTCAGCCTCGGTCTGCGCGGTTGCGACTTCACCCTCCGTAGCGGCATCCTCCGTACCCGCTTCCGCCGCCGGGGCAACGACAGGCTGGGCCGGCTCGGTCGCAGCCGGGGGCGGCGCCAGCGGTACGGTGATCGCAGGGCCCGGACGCTTGACCGAGACATAGCCGAGCGATCGCAGGATCGAGGCGAAGTCCTCGCCGGCGCAGCCGACGAGCGAGGTCATGGCGCCGGTGGCGACGAAGCCGTCCTGATCGGCGGCGCCCGTCGGCGGCACCCCTTGCGTGACGCCGGGACGATAGGCGATCGCCGGGCGGATCAGGTCGGCGAGCCGCTCCAGGATATCGACGCGCACCGCCCGCTCGCCGCAGACGCGGTAGCCGGCAGCGCGATAGAGCCCCTTCGGCACGGCCTTGTCGACCGGGAAGGAAGTGCGGCCGGACGCCGCGAGATGCGCGATGTCGTCGAGCCCGGCCGTCTCCGGTCCGCCATGCTTCAGCGCCCAGAGCTGGGCGGCGAGCGCGCGCGGCGCCGGCTTCAGGAGCGCAGGCATATAGATGTGGAAAGCCCCGAAACGGATGCCGAGCTGGCGCAGCGCCGCGCGACCCTCCTGGTCGAGCGCCTTCATCTCGTCGCCGACCTTGGCGCGTTCGAGCACGCCCAGCGCCTCGGCCGCCTGATAGGCGATACCCCGCGCGATGCCGGTGACGTTCTCGGCCGCTTCCAGAATCTGGACCGCGCCGAGCAGGCGGGTGACGTGATTCTTCAGCCATAGATTGAGCCGGCCCTCGACCTGCTCGCGTGCGGGGCCGGTGAGATGCTCTTCCACCAGCAGGCGCAGCCGCGGCTCAAGCACCTTCTCGCCGGCGGTCAGGCGCGCGACCGGCTCGCCGGTCCAGCGCACCAGCCCGTCATGCGACAGCAGGAAGGCATCGTCGCCCGCCAGCACGACGCGCGCCGCCCTCGCCTCGATCTCGGAGCCGAGCGCCTTCATCGCCGCCAGGTTCAGGGCCTTGACCTCCGGCCCCCCGGCCTTCGGATCCGCCGTAAAGCGGAAGCCCTGCAGCATCCCCACATGCTGGCCCTCGACGAGCACGTCGCCCGTCGCGGTGACCTCAGCCTCCAACATCGCATTCTCCCGCAAGCGGCGCATCAGGACACTGGTGCGCCGATCGACAAATCGGTGGGCCAGACGCTCGTGCAGAGCATCGGACAGCTTGTCCTCTACAAGACGCGCCATGCCCTGCCAATGCTCTGGATCAGGCAACCAGTCAGGACGGTTGGCGACGAAGGTCCAGGTCCGGACCTGCGCGATCCGCGCCGAGAGCGTGTCGATCTCGCCATCCATGCGGTCGAGCGCGGCCAATTGCGCCGCATACCAGTCGGCATCGAGCCGGCCATGGCGCATCAGCCTGAGGTACAGCGTCGTGGCGAGATCGGCATGCTGCATCGGCGAAATCTTGCGGTAATCCGGCAGACCGCAGACCTCCCAAAGCCGCTCGACCGCCGCGCGCCCCTGTGCCAGGCGTGCGATATCCGGGTCCTTCGCCAGGATTTCCAGCGTCGACATGTCCTCTGCGATCAGAGCGCGCGTCAGCCCCTGCTCGGAGGGCTGGAGGTTCAGCGTATCCAGAAGACCCGCGATCGAGCGCAGGTCGAGATCGGAATTACGCCACTGCATCTGGCGGATCGGCTCGAAGCGGTGATTCTCGATCGCCTCGACCAGTTCCGCCTCAAAAGGCGGGCAGCGCCCGCTGGTGCCGAAGGTGCCGTCGCGCAGATGCCGGCCAGCGCGCCCGGCGATCTGGCCGAATTCGGCGGGGTGGAGCTTGCGGTAATGGTGCCCGTCGAACTTCTTGTCCGCGGCGAAGGCGATGTGATTGACGTCGAGATTGAGCCCCATGCCGATCGCATCGGTCGCGACGAGATAATCGACGTCGCCAGACTGGTAGATCTCGACCTGGGCGTTGCGGGTGCGGGGCGAGAGCGCGCCCAGCACCACGGCCGCTCCGCCCTTCTGCCGGCGGATCAGCTCCGCGATGGCATAGACCTCCTCGACCGAGAAGGCGACGATGGCCGAGCGCGGCGGCAGGCGCGTGATCTTGCGGTCGCCGGCGAAAGTGATCTGCGACAGGCGCGGGCGGGTAACGACATTCACGCCCGGCATGAGCTGCTCGATCAGCGGACGCATCGTCGCGGCGCCGATCAGCATGGTCTCGGCCCTGCCACGCCGATTCAGCAGGCGGTCGGTGAAGACATGGCCGCGGTCGAGATCGGAAGCGAGCTGGATCTCGTCGATCGCGACGAAATCGACCGCGAGGTCGCGCGGCATCGCCTCGACCGTGCAGACCCAGAAGCGCGGCCTCTCCGGCTTGATCTTCTCCTCGCCGGTGACCAGCGCGACGGCCTCGGGGCCGACCTTGTCGACCACGCGCTGGTAGACCTCGCGCGCGAGCAGCCGGAGCGGCAGGCCGATCATCCCGGTGGGATGGGCGACCATGCGCTCGATGGCGAGATGGGTCTTACCGGTATTGGTCGGGCCCAGCACGGCCGTGACGCTATTGGCGCGGGCGGCGGGCGGCAGCGAACGGAAAGGAAGCAAGGCGAAGGAGCCGATCTTCTCGCCCGCCCATGCGGGCGGGAGCGTGGACGGGGTTATACAGGCCTCAGATAGAGGCTCGATAAGAACGAGTCTGGAACGAAGCGGGGCCGAATCGCTGACTCCGGCAGAATCGGGTTTTGTTCCCTTTTCGGAGTCCGTCCCCCTGCGGCATGGGCCATGTCGTCATCGCGCCCTCCCGGATTGCGTGGCAGAGCAGCGCAAAAGCCGCCCGGCAGGAATCCTATTTAAGCCTTTTCAGCCCGGAGACGAGAGGCAAGGCAGATTTCCGATCTGCCCGCGCGCCTCAATGATGAGCGTGGTCGCACTGCCCATGATCGGCCAAGGCCTCGATGATCGCGCAATCGCAAGCCGCGACGCCGCCCGAGCAGGTCGTGGCGATCCGCTCCAATTCCTTCTCCAGCGAGCGCAATTTCGCGATCTTGTCGCGGACCTCGTCGAGATGGGCGACCGAAATCGCATGCGCCTCGTCGCAAGCCATGCCCGGCGTATCCGAGAGCTTCAGAAGGGTGCGGATATTCTCGACCGCGAAGCCGAGATCGCGCGCATGCTTGATGAAGGCGAGGCGCTCGGCATGGCGCCGGCCATAGCGACGCTGATTGCCCTCGGAGCGCTCCGGCGGCGGCAGCAGACCGACCTGCTCGTAATAGCGGATGGTCTCGACCTTGACCCCGGTGCGATCGGCCAGCGCGCCGATCGGCATCACGCGTTCGAGCGTGGCGATTGTGGTCATGACATCCTCCAAAATCTATAGCTTCTAGAGCTTTAGATAGGAAGCAACAAGCACCCGGCAAGAGAGGACGCAAGGAAACGCGGGGAACCCCTCTCCTGTAAGGAGAGGGGTAGGGGTGAGGTGTCGGCCCATGGACCAGTTGAGCACTGCCCCAACAGGCACTGCGGTTGGAGCTTAGCCAAAACGTCTAACGGCCGTCCCCTCACCCTGCCCTCTCCCTCCGGGAGAGGGTTCCCCGCGAATCTGGAAAAGCGTTGCGATCTGATGGTGGTGTAAGGGTTAAGCCACGCCCATCGCCAGCAGGTCGTGGACATGGACGAGCCCGGCCGGACGATCTTCGGCATCGACCACGATCAGCGCCGTGATCCGGCTGCGATTGACCAGCTCCAGCGCCTCGACCGCGAGGGTATCGAGCCCGACACGGCGCGGATTGGCCGACATGATGTCGCGCGCCCGGAGCGAGGCGCCGCCGGCCATCGCCGTCTTGCGCCGCAGATCGCCATCGGTGACGACACCGGCGAGCTTGCCGTCCAGGTCCATCACCACGGCGCAGCCAAAGCCCTTCTCCGAAATCATCGCGATCACGTCCGGCAGCAGCGTGTCGAGCCCGATCAGCGGCAGGTCGGCGCCGCGATGCATGATGCTTTCGACGGTCTTGAGCTGCGCACCGAGCTTGCCGCCAGGGTGGTAGACGAAGAAATCCTGCCGCGAAAAGCCGCGGGCCTCCAGCAGCGCCACCGCCAGCGCATCGCCGAGCGCCATCTGCATCGTCGTCGAGGTGGTCGGCGCGAGCCCATTCGGGCAGGCCTCCGTCGCCTTGGGCAGGACGAGCGCGATATCCGCCTCCTTCCCCAATGTGCTCTCGGCATTGGCCGTGATGGCGATCAGCCCGACGCGGAAGCGGCGGGTATAGCCGACGAGCGCGGCCAGCTCGACCGCCTCGCCCGACCAGGACAGCGCGATCACCACGTCCTCGGGCTGGACCATGCCGAGATCGCCATGGCTCGCCTCCGCCGGATGGACGAAATGCGCGGGCGTGCCGGTCGAGGCCAGCGTTGCCGTGAGCTTGCGCCCGACATGGCCTGACTTGCCCATTCCGGAGACGATCACCCGCCCGCTCGAACCGCGGATCATCGCAACGGCCGCGGCGAAGGGTCCGCCCAGCCCGTCCGCCAACGCAGCGTGAAGGGCGTCGAGCCCGGCGCGCTCGGTGGCGATGGTGCGGAGGGCGGAGTCGCGGATATCGGCTGTCATGGCCCGCGCTGTAGCACGGCCGCGCCAGCCATTTCCACCGTCTGCCGACAGGCCCGGCCAGCGTTGACGGCTCCTTAACCCTGTTCGTTCTAACTCCATTAACCATGCGCGAAATCCGCGCGCCCCGTCTTCTGGAGCCCTGCGACGCCCGTGTCCGGCCGCGCGACGACCCTGCTTCTGTCCGGCACGGCCCTGGCCGCGCTGGCGCTCGCCTGCTCGACGGCGCAGGCGCAGCAGATGCCGCGCGGCAATCTCAGGACCGGCACGCCGGCTTACGTCGCGCAGCAGCCCGCAGCTCCGCAGCCCGATCTGACGCCCACCACCGCCGAGCCGGAAGCCGTCCGCGATCCCGCCGGGCTGGTCCAGCGGCAGGGGTCGGCGGTTTCGGGGCGGCAGCCACCGCGCGCCAGCCAGCCGATCCAGGCGCCGACACTGCGCGGCGTCACCCAACGCCAGTTCCGGCCGCCTCAGCCGGCTGTCTCGGTACTGCCTCCGCCTCCGCCTCCCGCGCCACCGCCACCCCGGCGCCGCACCGCAAGCGAGGAAGACCCTTACGCCGCGCTCGGCATCCGGATCGGCTCGATCACCTTGCGCCCCGCGATCACCAACTCGATCGGCTACGACACCAATCCGCAGCGCACGTCGGCGCCGGGCACCAAGGGCTCGGCCTATAGCCGGCACGAGGGCGAGCTGGCGATCCAGTCCGACTGGAACGTCCATGAGCTCAAGGGCCAGCTGCGCGGCGGCTATCTCGAATTCTTCCGCAACAAGGATGCGTCACGGCCGGATGCCGAGGGCAATCTCGACCTGCGGCTCGATGTGACCCGCGACACCCGCATCCTGCTGGAATCGCGGCTCAGGCTCGACACGCAGCGGCCGGGCTCGCCGGACCTGACCGCCGACGTGACCGGCCGCCCGCAGATCTACCAGTATGGTGGCTCGGCCGGCATCAGCCACGACATCAACCGGCTGCAATTGACCTTGCGCGGATCGGTCGACCGCAGCGACTACGAGGACGCTCGTCTCTCCAACGGCGCGATCCTGTCGCAGAAGGACCGCAACCAGACGCAGTACGGCCTGCGCCTGCGCGCCGCCTACGAGGTCACACCCGGCTTCAAGCCCTTCGTCCAGGCCGAGATCGACCAGCGCGAATTCGACGAGAAGAGCGATTCGAGCGGCTACATGCGCTCCTCGAACGGCCTGACCGGACGCGTCGGCTCCACCTTCGAGATCAGCCGGCAACTCACCGGCGAAGTCTCGGGCGGCTATCAAGATCGCAATTACGAGGATACGCGCCTGAAGAACCTGCGCGGCTTCGTCGGCGATGCCGCGGTGCTGTGGTCGCCGACGCCATTGACCACGGTCACGCTGCGCGGCGGTGCAGAGCTCGGCGACACCACGATCGCCGGTTCCTCCGGCACGACCGTGCGGCGCGCGACGCTGGAAGTGGCGCATGCTTTGCGCCGCAACCTCACCGTCACCGGCTTCACCAATTTCAGCCGCACCGAATATGACGGCCAGGGCCTGCGCGAGGACTACACCAATGTCGGCGCGCGGCTCGAATACAAGCTGACGCGCACCTTCGCCGTGCGCGCGAGCTTCACCCACGAGCGCCTGAACTCGACGGCGCAGGGCTCCGATTACACCGCGAACGTCTCGCTGGTGGGCTTGAGGGTGCAGTTCTAGGGAAGCGCGATACCCAAGGCCCCTTCCCTTCTCCCCTTGCGGGAGAAGGTGGCAGCGCGAAGCGCTGACGGATGAGGGGTCTCGCGACCTTCTTCGTCATCGCGAGCGGAGCAAAGCGATCCAGAGACAGCGTGGAGTTCTGCCTTTCCTGAGCGGATAGAGCAGAGCGACCTCTCATCCGGCCCTTCGGGCCACCTTCTCCCGCAAGGGGAGAAGGGAAGAGGCGGTCGCCGCCCTCACTCCATCCCTTCCAGCTCGATGATCATGCCTTCGATCATCCGGAGCCCGATCTGCCAGAAGCCCGGATCCTTCGCGTCGAGCCCGAAGGGCGCCAGCAGCTCGCCATAAGGCTTGCTGCCGCCGGCCGAGAGCAGCGCGAAATAGCGCTCCTGGAAGCCCTCGGCGGCGTTCTGGTAGACGCCGTAGAGCGAGTTCACCAGGCAATCCCCGAAGGCATAGGCGTAGACGTAGAAGGGCGAATGGATGAAGTGCGGGATGTAGCACCAATAGGGCTCGTATCCGCTCGACAGCCGGATCGCCGGGCCGAGGCTCTCGGCCTGTACGCTCATCCAGAGCTCGCAGAGCCCTTCCGGCGTCAATTCGCCCTCGCGGCGGGCCTCGTGGACCTTGCGCTCGAAGGTATAGAAGGCGATCTGGCGCACGACCGTGTTGATCATGTCCTCGACCTTCGCCGCCAGCATCGCCTTGCGCTGCTTCGGGTCGGAGGTCGTGTCGAGCAGCTTGCGGAAGGTCAGCATCTCCCCGAAGACGCTCGCCGTCTCGGCAAGGGTCAGCGGGGTCGGCGCCATCAAGGCCCCGTTCGGCGCCGCCAGCACCTGGTGCACGCCATGCCCCAGCTCATGCGCCAGCGTCATCACGTCGCGCGGCTTGCCCTGGTAGTTCAGCAGCACATACGGATGCGCGGATGGCACCGTCGGATGGGCGAAAGCGCCGGGCGCCTTGCCGGGACGCGGCGGCGCATCGATCCAGCGCTCGTCGAAGAAGCGTTTGGCGATCGCCGCCATCTCCGGCGAGAAGGCGCCATAGGCCGAGAGCACGGTCTCGCGCGCCTCGGTCCAGGGAATCGTGCGCTGCTCGACCTGCGGCAGCGGCGCGTTGCGGTCCCAGAAATCCAGCTCCTCGCGGCCGAACCACTTCGCCTTCAGGCGGTAATAGCGATGCGACAGGCGCGGATAGGCCTCGCGAACGGCGGCAACGAGAGCGTCCACCACTTCGCGCTCGACCCGGTTCGCGAGATGGCGGGAATCCGCGACATCCTCGAATTTCCGCCAGCGGTCGGAGATCTCCTTGTCCTTGGCGAGCGTATTGGTAATCAGCGCGAAGGTGCGAAGCTCCTTGCGGAACACCGTGCTCAGCGCCTCGGCCGCCTTGCGCCTGACCTCGCCATCGCTGTCCTGCAGCTTGTTGAGCGTGAGTTCGAGCGTCAGCTCCTCGCCGTCGACGATGAAGCGCAGCGAAGCGATGGTCTCGTCGAAGAGCCGGTTCCAGGCTGCCGCCCCCGTCATCGATTTCTCGTGGAACAGCGCTTCGATCCGGTCGTCGAGCTGATGCGGCTTGTCCTTGGCCAAGTCCTCCAGCCAGGGCTTCCAGTGCGAAAGCGGCGCCTGGCCTGCGACCTTCGCCAGCAGGTCCGGCTCGATCCGGTTCAGCTCCAGCTCGAAGAACAGGAGTTCGGTGATCGCGGCGTTGAGCTTGTCCTGCGTGTCGCCATAGAACTTGGCGCGCTGCGGATCGGTGGTGTCGCCGGAATAGACCAGGCCGGCATAGGCGCCGATCCGGCCCAGCAGATCGCTCAGGCCCTCATAGCTCTTGACCGCTGCGGCCAGCGTCTCGCTGCCGTCAGGCGCGGCGGCGAGTTCCGCGAGCTTGCCACGATAGCGGCCGGCCAGCGTCTGCGCCTCGGCGAGCCCGCGCTCCAGATCGCCCTTGAACGCCTGTGATTCGATGCCGGGATAGAGATGGGTCAGGTCCCATTCCGGCAGATCGCCGGTAGCCTGGACCGATTTCGCCGCCCCCGCCTTTGTGGCGGAACGCAGGACGGTTTCATAAAAACCCATTCGCTCGATACCTCTGCGCACTGAAACGAGCCCCATCCATAGGCCGGCACGGGCCCGGGGATCAACGGCGGCTGTTCGTCGCCCCGGCGACCAGCCTCGGCTTAAACCCCCGCTTAACTCTTCTGGCCGACCATGCCCCAGAACGGAACAGGCGATTCCGCCGGTAGCCAAGATTTCTTTCATATTGCCCGGGCCTTCGAGGTGCCATGACCGACACCGTCCTGATCGTCGATGACGATCCCGTCCAGCGCCGCCTGCTCGACGCCATGCTCAAGCGCTTCGGCTATGACGTCGCGACCGCCGAGAACGGCGAAGCGGCGCTCACCCTGCTCGGCGCGCCCGAAGGCGAGCGCTTCAATGCCGTCGTCCTCGATCTCAACATGCCCGGCCTCGACGGCCTGGGCGTGCTGGCAGCCTTGCGCGAACGCGGCAGCGAGCTCCCCGTCATCGTCCAGACCGCCAACGGCTCGATCGAGACCGTGGTCACCGCGATGCGGGCCGGCGCCGTCGATTTCGTGGTCAAGCCCGTCGGCGCCGAACGCCTGCAGGTCTCGCTGCGCAATGCCCTCAAGCTCGGCGCGCTCGAACACGAATTGCGCCATATCAAGCGCCGCGCCTCGAATACGCTGGGCTTCCGCGACCTCGCCACCAAGAGCCCGGACATGGCCCGCGTCGTCAGGCTGGCGGAGCGCGCAGCGAAATCGAACATCCCGATCTTGATCGAAGGCGAATCCGGCGTCGGCAAGGAGGTGCTGGCGCGCGCCATCCAGGGCTCCAGCGACCGCAAGGGCAAGCCCTTCGTCACCGTGAACTGCGGCGCGATCCCGCATAATCTCGTGGAATCCATCCTGTTCGGCCACGAGAAGGGCGCCTTCACCGGCGCGACCGAGCGCCATCTCGGCAAGTTCGTCGAGGCCAATGGCGGCACGCTCTTCCTCGACGAGGTCGGCGAATTGCCGCTCGACGCGCAGGTCAAGCTTTTGCGCGCGATCCAGGAGGGTGAGGTCGACCCCGTCGGCGGCAAGAAATCGGTGCGCGTCGACATCCGCCTGATCTCGGCTACCAACAAGAGCCTGCTCGAGCAGGTGAAGCGGGGCGAGTTCCGCGAGGACCTGTATTACCGCCTGAACGTCTTCCCGATCACGCTGCCGCCCTTGCGCCAGCGCCGCGAGGACATTGTCGATCTGGCGCGGGGCTTCCTCGCCCGCTTCGCCGCCGAGGAAGGCCGCAAGCTCACAGGGTTCACGGCCGAGGCGGCCGCCCTGATCACCGGCTATGACTGGCCGGGCAATGTCCGCCAGCTCGAGAACGCCGTGTTCCGCGCCGTCGTCCTGGCCGACGGCCCCGAGCTCGACGTCACCGAATTCCCGCAGATCGCCGCGCAGATGGACGGCTACGAGGTCCGGATTCCGCCGGCCCCCGCGCCTCTCACCCGCTCCGAGACGCAAGGCGAGCCGCCGCCGCGCATCATCCAGATGCCGGTGCGCGACCCCAATGCGCTCGACATGGTCGCCGGCTCCGACATGCGCAAGCTCGACGATCTCGAACGCGAGATCATCACCTTCGCCCTCGCGCATTACCGCGGCCATATGTCCGAGGTCTCACGCAAGCTCGGCATCGGCCGCTCGACGCTCTACCGCAAGCTCAAGGATTACGGGCTGATCGAGAGCGAAACCAACGGCGACGAAACCGACGCGGCCTGAGCTGCAACCAACCGAATGGGGTGGTCTGTTGCACCGCCGCATCTTGTCTCAACCAGCCGAGTCACGCAGGAATGGCGTCATTCGGCAGTAATCGGGATAGCGACCATGCGTCCTCGCCATTGGGCGAAACTGACCTCGGCATCCGCCCTGGCCATTATCTTGGGATGCCTCCCGCTCCGCGCCGAGACCCCCGCCACCGACCCGACGCTCGGCATCCCGCTGCCGGAGCAGCCGGAACTCAGGCTGTCCGACGTGCAGGAGCCGGCCGCCCCCGCACAGGCCGCAGCGACGCCGGCCGACCCCGAGGCGGAGATCGTCACCGGCACGGTCACGACCGGAAACCGACTGCAGGACCCGGCGAAGCAGGATGCCGCCGCGCCCCTCGACAGCGAGGAGCCGGTCACGCTCGATATCCCGGCCGTCGAGATGCCGGCGGCCGATCCGGCCCTGACCCCCATCGTCAAAACGCCCGAGCCGACCGAGACCGCCCCGCAGCCTGGCCCGCTGCGCACCGTCGAGCCGCTGGTGCCGCTGCCGGAGATCCCGAAGGTCGTCGTCGAGCTGCCGCCGGGTTCCGAGTTCGCGGCAGCCGTCGCAGCCGCCCTGCCGGACGCGCTGACGCTGCGCCGCCTCGGCGAGCGCGAGCGCAACGAGATCGCCGCGGCCTATCAGGCCAATGAGAACCGCCCCTTCTGGGTCGGGAGCAAGGGCTGGAACGAGGCCGGCAAGCGCATCGCGACGCAGCTCGGCCACGCCGCCGAGGACGGCCTGCGCCCGAACGATTATGCGCTGCCCGTCTTCGAGGCGAGCGACAAGGCCCAGCTCGCCGAGGCCGATATCCGCCTCTCGGCGCTGGCCGTTCTCTATGCCCGCGATGCGCGCGGCGGCCGCCTCAACCCGCGCCAGCTCTCCAAGCTGATCACGCCGACGCTCTACCTGCCCTCCGCGACCGAGGTGCTCTCGGAGCTTGCAGGCGCCGCTGATGCCGGCGCCGTGCTCGCCGCCTACAATCCGCCCCATGAGCAGTACCGCCGCCTCAAGGCCAAGCTCGCGGAGATGCGCGAGCATCTCGACGACACGCCGCTGGTCCGGATTCCCGCCGGCCCGCCGCTCAAGCTCGGCATGCGCGACGAACGCGTTGCGCTGGTGCGCGCGCGTCTCGGCCTTGGGCCCAGCGAGGAGCCGGTCTTCGATCGCTCCACCGCGCTGGCCCTTGCCGATTTCCAGAAGAAGGCCGGCCTGCCGGCCAACGGCATCCTCAGCGCGCGCACGCTGGCCGCGCTCGGCCAGCCGGCGAGCGCGCGCGGCGAGGAGGACATCATCGCCCAGATGGAGCGCTGGCGCTGGCTGCCGCCCGATCTCGGCACTGACCACATCATCGCCAATGTCCCGGAGATGCGGGTGCGCGTCATCCGCTCCGGCAAGGTCGTGCACGAGACCCGCGCCATCATTGGCAAACCGGCCTCGGCAACGCCCATCTTTTCGCACAAGATGGACCACGTCATCGTCAACCCGTCCTGGTACGTGCCGCCCTCGATCCTGAAGAAGGAATTCCTGCCGGGCCTCGCGGCCGACCCGAATTATGCCGCCAAGCGCGGTTATGTCGTGACCCGCACCAAGAGCGGCGGCATTTCAGTGCGCCAGCCGCCGGGCGAGCGCAACGCGCTTGGCTGGATCAAGTTCATGTTCCCGAACGAACATGCGGTCTACCTGCATGACACCCCGAATCGCCGTCTCTTCGCCGGCGAGCGGCGCGCGCTCAGCCATGGCTGCGTCCGTGTCGAGAATCCCTTCGCGCTGGCCGACCAGGTACTCGGCCCGGAATGGACGCATGAGCGCCTGAAGCGCCTGATCGGTTCGGGCGAGCGCCGCATCAACCTGCCGCACCCGCTGCCGATCCACCTCGTCTACAACACCATCGTCGTCGGCGATAATGGGCAGATCCACCGCTTCGACGATGTCTACGGCTTCCACCGGCTGGTCCGGCAGGCGCTGGAGCAGCAGGGCGGGTGAACGGGAGCCGCCCTGGCGGCGGGCTCCATTTCGCCATGATCCCTCTTTAGCCACCTTCCCTGGGAAAATCTTGGCGCGGCGATTGCCGGCTCGCTAACGAGTCGTTAACGCTTCTCCGCAACTGTTCGTTCACGTTTACCACGCCGCTTCGGCGGGGCACCGAGACGGGTCAGACAGATTGGGCAGGACAACCGCCACGCTTGCAGGATGCGCGCCGTCCGGCACGAAGCCAGCCGCGCGACATGTGCTGGCGCTCGGCCTGGCCCTGGCCGCATCGCTCATCGGCGTCCGCGGCACGCAGAACGCCGCCGCCAATGGCGACACCCGCACCATCACGATCCAGCATATGCACACGAAGGAAGTGACGACCGTCACCTTCAAGCGTGACGGCCGCTATGATTCGGCTGCTCTGGAGAAGCTGAACTGGGCTTTGCGTGACTGGCGCACCGACGAGCCGACCCGCATGGATCCGCGGCTCTTCGACGTAATCTGGGAGGTCCAGCGCCAGCTCGGCTCCGAACAGCCCTTCCACGTCGTCTCCTCCTATCGCGCGCCCGGCACCAATGCGATGCTGCGTCGCCGCTCGCGCGCCGTCGCCAAGCACAGCCAGCACATGCTCGGCAAGGCGCTGGATTTCTACCTGCCGGATACGCCGACAGCCCGCATTCGCGAGGTTGGCATGCGGCTCCAGCGCGGCGGCGTCGGCTTCTATCCGAACGCACACACGCCCTTCGTCCATCTCGATGTCGGTTCGGTCAGGTCCTGGCCGCGCATGACCCGCGATCAGCTCGTGCGTCTCTTCCCGGACCAGAAGACCGTGCACCTGCCGGCCGACGGACAGCCGCTGGCCGGCTACGATCTCGCCAGGGCCGAGATCCTCTCCGGCGGCGGTGCCGTTGCCGGCTATGCCACCGCCGATCTCGACGAAGGCGCCGTCATCGCGTCGGGCCGCAAGAGCCTCTGGGCCTCGCTGTTCGGCGGCGACGACGAAGAGGCCGATGCCCGCCCGGCAGCGCGCGGCCGGCGCGGAGCGCCGCGCCAGCAGCCGACAGTCATGGCCTATGCCAACACGGGCTACAGCGATGGCAATTCGGCGGATGGCGGCCGTTTCGCCGCCGCCATGGCCCCGGTTGCCGACCCGGTGACGCGCGAGCGCTCGCAACGCCTGGCACCGCGGATCACGACGGCAGCGCCGGAACAGCCGCCCGCTCCCGAACCCGCGCCCCAGCCGGCCGTGGCCGCTGCCCCTCCGCAGCGCGCACAGGAGAACCGGCCGCAACTGATCGATGCGCCACTGCCGCTTGCGCGGCCGCGCGGCCTGCCCGTGCCCGCCGAAGACGGCGCTCCCGTCCAGATTGCCGCCCTGCCCTCGGCCGGCGGCGCGCTTGCCTTCGCCCCGCAGCCCGACCAGAAGCTGGTGCTCGCGTCCTTGCCGCCGCGCCGCCCCGGCGAGGTCGCCGGCCCAAGCGAGATCGTCGTGGCCGGCCAGCCCATCAATGCCCCGCTGCCGCCGATGCGACCGACGGCCCTGGCCGATGCGGCCATCGCTTCGCTGCGCGGCACCGACGCGCCCGAATCACCCCTCGCCCAGACCTCCGCCGGGCGCCTCGTCACCGCCTCGCTGCCGCCGGTGCGCCCACGCGAGGGCGGCGTCAGCTTCGCGACAGCGACCCAGCGCTCCGTCCCGGTTCCGGAAGCGGAAGAGCCCGAGGATACCGCCGAGATGGATCGCGGCGGCCTGAACTCCCTGTTCGCTGCGGTCTCCCGCACCGGCAGAGCGCCCGGCAAGCCGGTGAATGTCGCGACAGCCCGCGCCAGGGCTGCCGGTCCGTCGGGCGCGCCGATCGCCGGCCCGAGTCCCGCAGCAGCGCTGGGCTTCAGCCATGCCGACCCGGTCGACGCCAAGCCCGGCACCTTCTCCGGCCCGGCCGTGCGCCCGCTGCCGACGAATTTCGTCCAGAACTGACTTCTATTCCCGGTCGATCGGCCAGGCCTTGAACACGTCGAGCGCCTCGCAGGCACGCGCCTGCTCGGACAGGGCCGGCCAGCGCTCCTCGGGGACGAATTCCGGGATCACGAAGCGGCAGAAACCCCAGGCGATGGCCGCGGCGATATCGCTCGGCAGCAATTCCGGCCCGGCCGTCAGCTCGCCCTCCTTGGCCGCCGTGTCGAGCAGATCGAGCGCGACGTGCAACTGGGCGACGATGCGCTCCTGCCACGGCGCATAGCGCTGCGCCTCCGGGCGCTTGCGCTCGTATTCGATCGAGACCGCCTTGTCGGCCGCAACGATGCCGATGCCGGTCAGCGCCAGGTCGCGCCGCCGCGCCACGCCTTCGAGCGGACGCAGCGAGCGTCCCGCGACATCCTCGAAATGCTGGATGATCAGCAGGGATTCGCTGATGGCGATGCCATCATCAGTCACCAGCGTCGGCGCCTTGATCAGCGGATTGATCGCCCGGAATTCCGCCATGTGCCGGAAAACCGAGACCGAGCGATGCTCGAACGGCACCTCCAGCAACGTCCCCGTGATCGCCGCGCGGCGGACATAGGGGCTATCCAACATTCCGACGAGCAGCATCGCAACCTCCGTTTCAACGCGGTGGCAGAGTGCCGAAACCTCGTCCCGAAGCCACGCGAATTCGCGTGATGCGCCGGATCACGCGGCTTGATGCTCCGGCTTCGCGGCCGGCGTGAGCTGTTCGCTCAGCGGCTCGTCGAGCCTGAGGCCCCGCTGATGCGCCTCCATCTGGCAGGGGTCCCAATAGGGCGTGCCGCCGAAGCGCTCGACCAGCAGGTCGATTAGCACCCGGACCTTGCCGGGCACATAGGCGCCAGGCGGGCGCACGACATAAAGCGCCCGCGTCGGCATCGGATAATCCAGCAGGATCGGCTCGACCGCGCCGGAACGGATCGCATCGGAGGCGATGAAGGTCGGCAGCACGGCAAGCCCCAACCCCGCCACGGCCCAGGACAGCAGCGTGTCGCCGCTGTCCGAGTGCATCCGGCCGGGCGGGCGCACCGTGATCCAGCGTTTCCCGGTACGGAACACCCAGTCCTGATCGTTCGTGCCGCTATAGAGCAGGCAGTCATGGTCGTTGAGATCGGCGGGGATCGCCGGGCGTCCGCGCCGTTCGAGATAGGCCGGACTGCCCACGACGGTCGCATGGACCGGCGCGATCTTCCGGGCGATCAGGCTGGAATCCTTGAGCGAGCCGATCCGGATCGCGGCATCGAAGCGCTCGCCGATCAGGTCGACATAGCGATCACTCGCCTGAACGTCGATTTCGAGACGGGGATAGAGCTGCGCGAGTTCGCCCAGCAGCGGCGCGACATGCCGGTTGCCGAAGGTCATTGGCATGGCGAGCCTCAAACGTCCGGCGACACCGCCGGCGCGCTGCGCCACCGCCTCGCGCGCCTCCTCCAGCTCGGCCAGGATGCGCTCGCTGCGCGCCTTGAACTCGAGCCCGGCCTCGGTCGCAGCGACGCCGCGCGTCGTGCGGCTGAGCAGGCGCGTGCCGAGCTCCTCCTCCAGCCGGCTCAGCCGCCGGCTGACGATCGATTTGGCGAGGCCGAGCGTCTGCGCCGCCCGGCCGAAGCCTCCGGCCTCGACCACGGCGATGAAGCTTCGGATATCGTCGAGCTCCGCCATCGGCGTTCCTCCAGCAGCAACAGTCTGGTTCCGATTATGGCGGTTCTAGTGCCGTTCGTGAACCACTACCTTCCTGGTCATCGAAATCATTCCGCCACAGGAACCATCGTCATGGCCTCCGTCCTCGTCCTCAACAGCAGCGCCTCCGGCCCGAATTCGGTCTCGAAGCTCCTCGTCCAGAGCA
Organism: Allobosea sp. NPDC055353; assembly: GCF_053644975.1. NCBI lineage: Bacteria > Pseudomonadati > Pseudomonadota > Alphaproteobacteria > Hyphomicrobiales > Alloboseaceae > Allobosea > Allobosea sp. NPDC055353. The sequence goes on from NZ_JBSHMC010000002.1 coordinate 1,495,800, forward strand.
CCGTCGAGCGGCTCACCAGCCAGAATCCCGGCGTGCACGTCCTCGAGCGCGATCTCGACGCCAATCCGATCCCGCATCTCAACGCCGAGACCACAGCGGCGGTGCGCGCCGGCATCACCGAGACCCCGGCCCAGCGCGAGGCGCTCGCCCTCTCGAACGCCTTGGTCGAGGAGCTGCAGGCGGCCGATACCATCGTCATCGGCGCCCCCATGTATAATTTCGGCATCCCCTCGACGCTGAAGAGCTGGTTCGACTACGTGCTGCGCGCCGGCGTCACCTTCCGCTACAGCGAGGCCGGCCCCGAGGGCCTGCTCAAGGGCAAGCGCGCCATCATCGTCAAGAGCCGCGGCGGCCTCTACAGCAGCGGCCCGGCCCAGGCCATGGACTCGCAGGAGCCACATCTGCGCACGATGCTCGGCTTCGCGGGGATCACCGACGTGACCTTCATCCGCGCCGAGAAGCTGGGCTACGGCCCGGAGGCGCGCGAAGAGGCGATCCGCAACGCCAATGCCGAGCTCGCCCTCGTCGCCTGACGGCTGTTAACGCGTCACCGCCGCGGCTTTCAGCCACACGATTTGTCATTCCGGGGCGCGCCTTCAGGCGCGAACCCGGAACCCACGGCTGAGTGAGACGCGGAGTGTTCGGTTGCGAATGGCTCGCCCGGTCGTGGGTTCCGGGTTCTTCGCTGCGCGAAGCCCCGGAATGACAACCGTGGTGCTGATCGGGAGCAACCAGCACTGGCCCACGCAGCCTGCCGCTCATTCCAAAGAAAAGCCCCGCATCGGGAGACCGATGCGGGGCTTTTTCATGCCTGCGTGGAAAACCGTTTACGCGGTTTCGCCAACGGCCTGCAGGTAGAGGTCGAGGATCGCTTCCTCTTCCTTGCGCTCGTCGAGATCGCGCTTGCGCAGCGCCACGACCTTGCGCAGCACCTTGACGTCGTAGCCGGTGCCCTTGGCCTCGGCATAGACCTCCTTGATGTCGTCGGCGATCGTCTTCTTCTCTTCCTCGAGCCGCTCGATGCGCTCGACGATGCTCTTCAGCTGGTCGCCAGCAACCGGATCGTCCATCTGATAACCTTCTCGGTACGAAATTGGCCGGCAGCGTTCGCCCGGATCGGGCCTGCCCGTCAAGACTGAACTGGCCTTCGCCCCGCCGCTCTCAACAGTCCTGATGCCGCATCGCCGCAATCAACCGTTCGGTTGGCAGCGAGGTCCATTCAAAAAGTATGATTACATCGCCAGACGGCTGATGACGCCGCCACGCGCCCGACCTACAAGGAAGCGAACAGGCTCGCCGCCGAGCGGCACAGACGCAGGGAGTCGCGGGGCGTGCCGCAGTCCAATACCACGATCGAAACGATGCGCGCGACCGCACGCGCGATCTTCGACGCCGCCGTCGCGCGCGCCCATCCCGCGGGCTGCCTGCCGCAGCATCTGCCCTCAGCCCCCGCAACCGGGCGTCTGATCCTGCTCGCAGCCGGCAAGGCCGCCGGCAGCATGACGGCACTGGCCGAAGCGCATTATCTCGACCAGGGCTTCCCGCGCGAGCGCCTGTTCGGCCATGCCGTCGCCCGGCACGGCTACACCGCCCCGACCCGGCATATCCCGATGGTGGCAGCCGGCCACCCCGTCCCCGACCAGGGCAGCATCGACAGCGCCGAACGCGCGCTCGCGCTCGCCACCTCCGCCACGGAAGGCGACCTCGTGCTCGTGCTGCTCTCGGGCGGCGGCTCGGCTAACTGGGTCGCGCCTGCCGGCGGGCTTGCGCTGGCCGAGAAGCAGGCGGTCAATAAGGCGCTGCTGCGCTCCGGCGCCCCGATCGGCGAGATGAACATCGTCCGCAAGCGGCTGTCGCGGATCAAGGGCGGCCGGCTCGCGCTCGCCGCCGCCCCGGCGCGCGTCCTCACCCTCGCCATTTCCGATGTCCCCGGCGACGAGCCGGCCGCGATCGCCTCCGGCCCGACCGTCGCCGATCCCAGCACGACCGCCGAGGCCCGCGCCATCGTCGCCCGTTACGGGCTCGACCTGCCGCCGGCCGCCCGCAACCTGCTCGACGATCCCGCAAACGAGACGCCCAAGCCCGGCCATCCCGCTTTCGCCAACACTGAATTCCGCATCATCGCCCGCCCGGCCGATGGAATGACGGCAGCGCGCGCGGCAGCAGAAGCCGCCGGCTATGCCGTGCACGATCTCGGCGCCGATCTCGAAGGCGAGGCGCGTGACGTCGCAGCCGCCCATGCCGATCTCGCCCGGCGCCTGAAGCGCGAAGGCAAGCGTGCCGCCATTCTGTCCGGCGGCGAGCTCACCGTGACCCTGCGCGGCTCCGGCCGCGGCGGCCCCAACCAGGAATATGCGCTGGCGCTGGCGATCGCGCTCGCCCGCGAGCCCGGTATCGTCGCGCTCGCCGGCGACACCGACGGCACCGATGGCGGCGGCGGCGAGGCCACCGACCCGGCTGGCGCCCTGGTCGATCCCCAGACTTTGGCTCGCGCCGCCGCAATCGGCCTTGATCCCGCCCGATCCCTCGCCGACAACGATTCGACCGGCTTCTTCGAAGCGCTCGGCGATTTGCTGCAGCCGGGACCGACACTGACCAATGTCAACGACTGCCGCGTGATCCTGATCGAACCGTGAGAATGCCGGGCTTTCCTCGAACGGTCCTCCCCCTCGCCTTCTGCGCGGCCGCCTTCCTCGGAAGCGTGGCGCCAGCGAAGGCCGATCTGCGCATGTGCAACACCACCTCGAGCCGCATCGGCGTCGCGATCGGCTATCGCGATGCGCAGGGCTGGATCACCGAGGGTTGGTGGAACATCAGCCCGCGCGGCTGCGAGACGCTGCTGCGCGGCACGCTGGCCGCGCGCTTCTACTACGTCCACGCCGTCGACTATGACAAAGGCGGCGAATGGACCGGCAAATCGGTCATGTGCGTGCGCAACAAGGAATTCACGATCCGGGGCATCGAGGACTGCCTGGCCCGCGGCTATGACCGCGCCGGCTTCTTCGAGGTCGATACCGGCGAGCAGAAGAGCTGGACGATCCAGCTCACCGATACCGGCAGCGGCACGCCGCGGCCTTGACCGGCTTACGCGGGGCCATGGTCTCGGCATAAGGTGATGATCGACGCGAGGCCTGGCCGGGCCTGCGGACAAGAACCGGAAGCGAGGCCCGGCAACGGGCAGACCGCGCTCCATGATGGATGAAAGGGTGCGGCCGGAGGCGTATGGGCTTGCCGATCGCAGGGGAAGAGCAATGAAGCGCGAACGCCGGATCAAGATCATCGCCACGCTTGGCCCCGCCTCCGCGACCGAGGAGATGTGCGCAAAACTGTTCGAAGCCGGCGTCGACGTGTTCCGGATCAACATGAGCCACACCCAGCGCGAGACGCTTCAGGAGAAGGTCGCGATGCTGCGCGGTCTGGAGGGCAAATTCCGCCGCCCGGTCGGCATCCTCGCGGACCTGCAGGGCCCGAAGCTGCGCGTCGGCCAGTTCGGCGGCGACGGCGGCGTCATGCTGGCGAAGGGCGCGCGATTTACGCTCGATTCCGACCCCGCCCCCGGCGATGCCAAGCGCGTCCACCTCCCCCATCCCGAGATCCTGAGCGCGCTCGAGCCCGGCCACCACCTGATCCTCGACGACGGCAAGCTGCGCCTCGTCGTGGAGAAGGCCTCGGACAAGGCCGCCGTGACCAAGGTGTTGATCGGCGGGCGGCTGTCGTCGCGCAAGGGCGTCAGCCTGCCCGACACCACCATCGCCGTCTCGGCCATGACCGAGAAGGACCGCGCCGATGCCGAGGTCGCGGCCGAGGTCGGCGTCGACTGGATCGCGCTCTCCTTCGTGCAGCGGCCCGAGGACATGGCGGACTTGCGCAAGATCGTGCGCGGCCGGGCGCTGGCGCTGGCCAAGATCGAGAAGCCGCAGGCCGTCGCGCGCATGGAGGAGATCATCGACGCCTCCGATGCGATCATGGTCGCGCGCGGCGATCTCGGCGTCGAGATGCCGCTCGAGCAGGTGCCGGGCACGCAGAAGCGGCTGACCCGCATGGCCCGCCTCAAGGGCAAGCCGGTCGTGGTCGCCACCCAGATGCTGGAAAGCATGATCACGAGCCCGGTCCCGACCCGCGCCGAGGTCTCCGACGTCGCCACCGCCGTTTTCGAGGGCGCGGATGCGGTCATGCTCTCGGCCGAGAGCGCCGCCGGCCAGTATCCGATCGAAGCCGTGACGATGATGAACCGCATCGCCGAGGAGGTCGAGGGCGATGCGGTCTACCGCTCGATCCTCGAATCGCAGCGCAACGAGCCCGAGGCCACCGGCGCCGACGCCATCGCCAAGGCCTCTCACGAGATTGCGGAGACCCTGAACCTCAAGGCGATCTGCGCCTGGACCTCATCGGGCTCGACCGCCTTCCGCATCGCCCGCGAGCGCCCGAACTCGACGGTGATCGCGCTCACCCCGAACCGCGCCACGGCGCGGCGGCTGACGCTGGTCTGGGGCGTGCACGCGATCGTCACCAAGGATGCCAGCGACGCCGACGACATGGCCTTCCGCGCCTGCAAGTTCGCGGTGCGCGAACATTACGCCAAGCTCGGCGACCGGATCATCGTGGTGGCGGGCGTGCCCTTCGGAACGCCCGGCGCCACCAACATGGTCCGCATCGCCTTCGTCGCCCAGGAGCATGTCGAGAAGGCTTAAAGGGCAGGACCAAGGGGTCCCGGCGTTCTTCCGCCAACCACCGACTGTCATTCCGGACAAGCCGCGAAGCGGCGCTGATCCGGAATCCATCCTAGAACGCTGCGCTCTTTGATGGATTCCGGGTCGAGCCCGGAATGACGGTGTGTTTCCGTGTAAAACCTGGAGCGACTCAGCGGCGCTCAGGCGTCCCGCCCGTCGACCTCGGTCTTCAGCGCATCGACCGCCTTCTTCACGGCGTCGAACTGCGGGTAGATCTCCAGCGCCTTGCGGAACGCTGCCATTGCGGCCTTGTCGTCGCCCTGCTGGCGCAGGATCATGCCCAGCCCCATCATGGCGCCGTAATGGCGCGGCTCGCGCTTCAGCGTCTCGCCGATATCGAGCATGGACCGGATCGAATCGCCGAGGAGGTAAAGCGCATTGGCGCGCTGGTTCCAGGCCTCGGCCCAGTCCGGCTGCAGGCTGATGACGCGGTCGAGCAATTCGATCGCGAGCTCGTTCTGCTTGTCCTTCAGCGCCTGCTGGGCCCGGGTCATCAGCAGGTCCGCCGTGTCGGAGCCGGAGCGAGCCCAGCGCCGCTGGATCAGCCTGGCGACACCCTCGGCCTCTTCCTGCGTCGCCGCATCGTGCAGGCGCTGGAACAGCCGCTCCAATGTCGCCGCCGGGCTGCGCTGCGGCGCGCTGGGAGTAACCGGATTATCCACCTTGTCGTCGGGCACGACGGTGCCCGGTCGCGACGGCGGCACCGGCTGAGCCTGGGTCGCCCCGATCGCAAACGGGCCGGCTGAGGCCAGCAGCAGCGCGAAGACGGCAGGCGCGGTGCGAAAACGGATCATGGTCGCAACTCTAGCCGCCACCGCCGCCTCGTCAAATCACAGCCGGGCGAGCGCACAACGCAAAGAGCGGGCACGCCATCGGCGTCCCGCTCTTTAAAATCCCAACCGAGACAGTTGCGCGACCGCAGTCGCGCAAGTCTCAGCCCTGACGCGCCTTGAAGCGCTTCTGGACCTTGTTGATGATGTAGACGCGGCCCTTGCGGCGCACGAGCTGGTTGTCGCGATGACGTGCACGCAGCGACTTCAGCGAATTACGGATCTTCATCGTCTCAACTCCATCGGCCTGCCCTTGCGAGACGGGCCGGTCAAAAACCTTCAGTCTGCGACGCGGACCGTAACGGTCCTCACCGCCCATGCAATGGTGCGACTGATGCGATGCCGGCTGTATACGGATTTTTCCGTGGATCGCAAGTGCGATCGCGGCCCGGCCGGCAGGAAATCCGCTTTTCCTCCTCCGGAACCTGGACGACAAGATTGCGTTTCGAGCCTCGCTCACACGGAGAACCGCCATGCGCCTGCCCCTTCTCGCCTCGATCCTCACCGCAACCCTGGTGCTCGGCGCCTGCGGCAACACTGTCGAACAGCGCATCGGCGGCGCAGCCGTGGGTGCCGGCACCGGCGCAGTCGTCGCCGGGCCCGTCGGCGCCGTCGTGGGCGGCGCGGCCGGCGCCGTCTCCGGTCCCTCCGTCGTGCGCGCCACGCGCCGTGCGACACGCTGATCGGGCCCAGACCCTTGCCCGCAGGCCGGCGCTCACGCGCAGCCTGCGGGCACGTCGCGGCGCCCGGCCCGGCTCCTGGCCGACCAGGCCGCTCCGGCCTCATGACCAGCCAGAACCACCCGTGTGCGTCGACCCGAACCCGCTCAGAGGCCGATCACAACAATTCGATGACTTCTCGATTTTGAGGGTTGCCAAGACGAAATGGACCGGCTATCTCCCCCGTCATCAGGCCGGACGCAACGCGTCATGACGCTCTGAGACGCGCCCGTAGCTCAGCTGGATAGAGCATCAGACTACGAATCTGAGGGTCAGAGGTTCGAATCCTTTCGGGCGCGCCATTTCAGTACAGAACTATGAACGCCGAACGCCGCCGTTTCTACGCTAGAGGCGGCGACCAGCGTTCGCAGCAATTCCGACTTCGATCCCATGATGCGAACCTCGTCGTCGGCAACCTCGACGCGCTGCGCCAGGGCGCGCAGGTGGTCGCGGCGATAGCCGCCATCATCCAGCCGTATCCGTTCACGAGCCTTGCGGGCGAACCTCTTGAGCATGTCGGGGCTGACGCCCTGATCGCCTGAGCTATCGAGCGCGAGCTGCGTGCGCTCTGCGTCGGCGGCGGCTTGATCCCGCAAAGCCTTGAGTCCGGCTATGCGCTCCTTCGCCACCGCATCGTCCTTGTCCACCATGCCCGATTCGATGGCGTCGTAGAGACGGCCGAGCCGCTGGTCGGTTTCGGTGATTCGTCTGTGAAGCTCGGCCAGATGCTCGCGGCGGCGCTCGGTGCGCTCCTGCCGCCGGTCGATGACGCTGGCGAGGACGGTTTCCAGTCGCTTGGGCAGGAGCAGGCGATCCCCGATATAATCGGCGACAAGTTGGTCCAGCTTGTCCATTGGGATCGTGCGGCCCTTGCAGCCGGTCTTGCCCTGTCGGGCCTTTGTCGAGCAAGTGTAGTAGCGGTATGTCGCGCCCGCGCTGCCCCGGCCGGTGCGCAGCGTCATCGCGCCCCCGCATTTGGCGCAGAAGCAAATGCCGGTCAGAAGCGTGGGGCCACTCGACACGCGCGCGGGTGTCACCATGGGATTGCGGGATTTGAGGCGGGCTTGCACCGCATCGAAAATCTCGCGCTCGATCAAGGGCGGCACCGCCATGATGGCGACTTCGCTTTCGGGCTTCTTCTCCCGATCCTTGTGCGAGCGGGTGTTGAACCTGTGCTCCCCGATATAGGTGGTGCGGGTCAGAATGGCGTGGATTTGCGCCAGCCCCCAGCGTCCGCCGTCTCGGGTGAAGATGCGGCGCTCGTTGAGGTAGGTCGCAATGGCCTTGACGCCCATCGCGCCGGCCGTGCCGTCGCCTTCAAGGAACAGGCGATAGATCAACCGCACGGTGTCGGCGTGCAGCGGGTCGATCTCCAGTTTCTTCTTGATCTTCGATCCACGCTGCTCGGCCGCGACGATGCGGTAGCCGATGGGCGGCCGTGCGCCGTTCCAGAAGCCTTGCCGGGCGTTCTCGTTCATGGCGCGCAGGACGTGCTTGGCGTTCTCCTTGGATTGATATTCGTCGAATAGCGCCATGATCTGCCGCATCATCTGGTGCATGGGATCGTCGCCCATCTCCTGCGTGATAGACACGAGCTTGACGCCGTTCTTCGCCAGCTTCCTGACGTAGAACTCCATCTCGAAGTGATCGCGGAAGAAGCGCGAGAAGCTATGCACCACGACAATATCGAAGGGCGCGGGCTTTGACGTGCCCGCCTCGATCATGCGCTGGAACTCGGGGCGCTTGTCATTGGTGGCGGTTGCGCCCGGTTCAACATAAGTCTCAACGAGCTGATAGCCGCGTTGCTCGCAATAGGCTTCACCCTGCCGCTTCTGGTCGGGAATGGAAATGTCATGCTCGGCTTGCCGGGCAGTCGAGACGCGCAGGTAGAGGGCGGCGCGGGCGGTAGTGGTTGGGTTGTGAATGTTCATGGTCAGCCTCCCATAGCTTTCTTTGCCTTGGGGCGGTCGATCAGGGGCAACGCCAACTCCACCCGGTCATGCACCACCTTAGGCGAAAGCTTGCGCCCATGCCCCGGTTCAAGCCGCACAAGGCCGTAGCTCTCCATGGTTTTCAGGGTGCGTGACAGATTGGAGCCGGCCCGGCCGGTAATTTCCGCCAGTTCCTCCAGTGAGGCCGGGGCTTTCTCGGCGATGATGCTCAGTAGCTCGCGGTTGCCGGCCGACAGCACCTTGGCGAAGGATTCGGTCGAGGTGAACCACACCTTCGGATCGCCGGGCGCGGGCTTTTCCTCGCCGCGCGCGATCCGCATGGTGCGCGCCTTCATTTCTTCATAGTCGGCAATCCCGACTTTCAATGTGGTCATAGGGCACCTCGCTCCTTCAACACCGCGTCCACCGCCTGCCAGAAGTCGGCCAGCAGCGTGGCCGCATCCTCGTAGGCGTAAGGCTTCACGGTCTGGAGGCGGTGCCGATGGTCCATCGGCTCGCCGCGTCTGCCTCGGCCGACCGGATGGGCATTGTCGAAGCCGACCAGCCGTTCGCCCGAAGGCCCGTGAAGCGTGAGCGAGTAATCGAGACCGTGCGGCTTTTCCGGCGAGGCCGGAACGCGGGTGACGACGAACTTCACCCAATGGCCGCCCTCGGGATCGACAAAGAGCATCTGTCCGTCGAGGTCCAGAAGCGTGTCGAGGCCCGGATCACGATGCCCGCTCAAGTTCTTTTCCTATCAGTCTGTGATAGGTATTGCAAGCCGTCATTCGGCTTTCTCGGGTTCAAGAGTTCGTCGAACACATCGCCGAACCAACGCTCAAACACGTCAATCTCGGCTTCGGTGACGGGAACGTCTTCGGGCCAATCGTCGGTGATACGCATCCTCTGTCCATCCGGGCCGAGAAGTGGCATGTCGCCGGTTCGCGCCCGGTCGTCCGGCGTAGGATCGTCGGCGTAGTCGAACAGATCGTCGGGAAGTGGTTCGGGGATCGACTGTCGCGGTCGCCCTTTGCGGGCGCGGCGGCGCTCTGCGCACATGGAATCCTCCTTGGTTCTGGCGGATTCCGGGGCGCTATAGGCCCCGGAATTAGGCGAACCATGGAGGGCAGTCGGCGGCCTGTAGCGTGCCGCATTTGCGCCTATGCGCTGGCGGCACCCCTGCCGGAATGGGGTTAGCTGGAGGCTCGCCGCGCCTTGGCGAAACCGCGATCCGTGGCGATGAAGTGTTGAAGCATCGGAACGATGAGCTTGGCGGGATCGGCAACGGGCTGGCCGCTCTCGCGGGCCAGTACCTCGGCATAGGCGATCAGATCGCGGTGAGGCGGCGCGGGCAGTTCCACCGTCACCTTGACAGGCTTGTCGTCGGGCAGCGGGCCGAGTTTCAGTTTCGTCATGGTCAACCTCCTGCCGGCTCGAACACAAGATCGCGGGTGACGATGATCCTGACCGGGAAGCCGGGCCGGATGGTGAGCGTCGGCGCAACCTGCAACTGGCGCTGGACGATCTGCTGGCCCGCCTGATTGACGGTATCCTGCGCGCCGTCGCGGATAGCCCGGATAAGCCGGTCCTCGTCGCTCGTCGCCAGCTCCGTGCCGACTGCGAGCAGCGTGGATAGCCCTGCGGCCTTCATCAGATCCCACCAATGATAATCGACGCCATCCTCAAGGCCGGCATAGCCGCTGGCATCCGCGCCCGGCAGGCGCTCCAGAACTATGGAACGGCCGCCCGGCAGGATCAGGCGATTCCACACCAAGAGCACCCTGCGCTGGCCGAAGGTCACGCCGTCATCGTATTGACCGATGATGCGCGTTCCCTGCGGGATCAGGAGCAGCGAGCCGGTTGGGCTGTCATAGACGTTCTCTGTCACCTGCGCGGTGATCTGGCCGGGCAGATCGGAACGGATGCCGGTGATGAGCGCGGCCGGGATCACGGCCCCGGCCTGAAGGATGTAGGGCGAGGCCGGCGGCGTGACGCGATCCGGCGCGAGGGTCTGCCGATCCACCGGCCCGTTGAGAAACGCCGCGTGGCGATCCTGTGTCGCGGGCTGCCCGCCGAGGCCAAGCCCGGCAAGGCCGGGCATGGCCGTTCCTGCCGGCGCACCTGTGCGCGGGCCGGACTGGAAGAACACATTGCTCAAGCGCGCGGCTTCTTCCTCGGCGCGGCGGCGTTCTTCCTCTGGATCGACGGCGGGCGTCGCCATAACGGGCGGCGCGACTGGTTGTCCCCGGTTCTGCGCGTCGAGAATGGGGCGGCCCAAATCTCCGGGCAGCGCGGGGCCGAGCACCGGCCCGCTATAGTCGCTCGGCAGGCCCGCCAGCCCATCGGCAGTTTGCCGGTTGTTGGTCGAATAGAGTTCTTCGCCGCCCGGTCCTGCGTCGCGGGTCTGGAGCGCGTAGATCAGTGCGCCGCCGATGCCGAGCAAGGCGACCGCGCCGACGCCTGCCAGCATCTTGCGCGACAGGCGGGTGACGCGGGGCGATTCAGCGCGCAGGCGCATGGGGGCTGCGGTATTGGTATCGCTCATTAGGACGATCCTCCCGTGGTCGTGCTGGCTGGTTCTGCTGCGGCCTGCGTCGGGTTGGTGCGGACGATCCTGACGACCTGCTGGCGGTTGCCGCTGCCAAGGCGCAGCTCGGCCGCGCCGAACAGGCGGTCCACGATCAGGACGTTCTGGTGGATGCGGGAATTGACGATTTGCGGCTCGCCGTTCGCGCCAAGCACGAAGATCGGCGGCATTTCGCCCTGCACGATCCCGGCCGGGAAGACGACATAGACGCGGCGGCCATCGTCGAAGACGGAGACGGGCCGCCACGGCGGGCTGTCGCCCTGCACCTGCAATCCGTAGCGATAGTTCCGCGCCGCCTCGGCCGGGATGATCGGCGCGGCCGGAACGGTCTGGCGCTGGCCCGGCGTTGCGGGATAGGCCCATGCCACGGCGGGCATGTAGAGCGATTCCCGCGCGCGCAGCTCGAGCATGTAGGTGCGCCGGTCGGTGGTGACGACAAGGTTGGTCGAAATGTCCGGCCGCGTCGGCTTCACGAGAATATGGACACGGCGGTTTGCGCCGCTGCCGCTCTCGGTGTCGCCGATGATCCAGCGGGCGGTGTCGCCCGCCGCAATCGGCCCCGCGCCTGTCAGGCTCTCGCCCGGCTCCAGCGCGATCGTCGTGATCTGCCCGACTGCGGCATAGACCTGATAGAGCGCGCCTTCCGACCACGGATAAATCTGGATGGCGTTGTAGTAACCTTCGCGGCGCGGCTCGACGCGAGCGGCTGCATTGGCGTTCTCGACGCGGCCGGTCGGCGTGCCGGCAGCCGTGCCGCCGCGTGCGACGGTCCATGCCGGTGGCGTATGCAACGGCCGGGGCGTGTTGTCGGCTGCTGCCGCCTGCACGGTCGGCAGCGGCGGCACGCTTGCATCGTAGCTGAATTGCGGCGTCCGGTTGGTGGCGCAGCCTGCCAAAGTAATTGCAAACGCCGTCGCAAAAATCGCATAGGTTAGCGACTTCAGGATCAGTAAGGAGGAATCGACAGAATGGATTCTGTGCCGACGATTATTGCCCGGTATATCGACGCCTACAACAGGATGAATGTTCAGGCGATGCTCGACTGCCTGTCGGGCGACGTTCGGTTTATCAACAGATCGAACGGAGAGACGACGAACGAAACGCACGGGATCGAGGCATTCCGCGCGCTGGCGGAACAGGGCGTCCAGTTGTTTGCTGAAAGAGAACAGACGATCCTCGACTGTATCGCGATAGACGACCGTGCAGCCGTGCGCATCGGCTATCGCGCCAAGGTCAAGACCGACCTGCCCAATGGCTGGAAGGCCGGGCAGGAGATCGAGATGACGGGCACCTCGTTTTTCATGATCTCCGAGGGAAAGATCAGCGAGGTGATTGATGCAAGCTGAAGTTTTCATTGGCTCATCTCTCGCGACCACGAAATTGCATTGACGTAGATGCCAAGGGGATTGGCGCGCAGTCGCTCGGCATCGCGCGGGGTCTGGATCACGATGGTCAGGATGGCGGTCCATCGCTCGGTCGTGGAGAGCTGGCCGTTCTCGTAGTGCCGCTCCACCCACGACACGCGGAAGGAATCCGGCGATGCCCGGATGACCGATGACACTTCGATGGCGACCTGTTGGCGGCCAACCTTGGTGAAGGGGTCATTGGCGCGGGCGTAGTCGTTCAATGCCGCCGCGCCGCGATCCGTGGTCCACTCATAGGCGCGAAGCCAGTTCTGGCGGACAATGATCGCGTCGGCCGGGATCGCGCGGACCTGCTCGATGAATCGGCCGAGATGGAAAGCAATCTGCGGATCGGTCGGCCGATAGTCGGCATTGGCGGGCGCGACGGTCTGCGCCTGACCGAGATCATCGAGTTGCACTACCCACGGCACCACGGTCCCGCGCGCGGACTGCCACACCAGCGCCGAGGCGAAGCCGGCCGAAAGGATCAGCGAACCGAACGCCATGAGCCGCCAGTTTTTCGCCTGCACGCGGGCCGAGCCGATACGCTCGTCCCATGCCTGCGCCGCCTTCTGATAGGGCGTCTCGGGTTCGGGCGATTTGCCGTAATGGGTGGCTGGTCGTTTGAAGATGCTCATGAGCGGTCACTTTCGGAAAGGTTGATGGAGGAACCAGAACCGTGGCCGTCGCCGGAACGCACCGCATGGGCGGTCATAGTGGTGCCGTGGTTGAGGGCCTGCGAGCGGCGCATCTGCTGCGCCCATGCGGGCGGGCTGCCGACCGGGCCGGACGCTGCTGCGGCGGGATTGGCGTTCGTGCCGCCGACCGTGCCCATGGTCGAGCTGCCGCCCGACGCGCCGAAACCGGCTTTCGCACCAGCGGAGTAGCTGGATTTGACGGATTCGCTGGCGCGCGCGGCGGCGCGTTTGAGGGGCGAGATGGCCGCCGATCCTGCGGCTCGCGCGACGCCGCCGAGGCCGGAGGCGACACCGGCCGCACCGGACTGGCCGAGCGCGCCGACGCTATAGGCTGCGGTTGCTGCGCCCGCGGCCGTCGCGCCGCCGCGGACGGCCGCGGTCCCACCGGAGAGGGCGGCAGCACCACCTTTGGCGGCGAGCATGGCCCCGCCGCCAGCGGCGACGCCTGCACCTGCGACCGCAAGGCCGGTTCCCACGGCTGCGCCCGCGCCGAGTTGCGGGCCGCCAGAGACGATGCCGTTGGCGATACCGGGACCGAAGATGCCGAGGCCGAGCAGAGACAGCGCGGCAAGCACAATCGCCATGGCCTCGTCGATGGTCGGGGTTGCCCCGCCGAAACCGGCCGTGAATTGCGAAAACAAGGTGCTGCCTATGCCGATGATGACGGCGAGCACCAAGACCTTGATGCCGGACGACACTACGTTGCCCAAAACCTTCTCGGCCATGAACGCGGTCTTGCCGAACAGGCCGAAGGGGATCAGCACGAAGCCGGCCAGCGTGGTCAGCTTGAACTCGATCAGCGTCACGAAAAGTTGGATCGCCAAAATGAAAAACGCGAGCACCACAAGCGCCCACGCGAACAGCAGGCACGCGATCTGAATGAAATTCTCGAAGAAGGCGATCCAGCCCATCAGGTCGGAAATGGAATCGAGCAGCGGCCGGCCGGCATCAAGGCCGGTCTGCGCCACGCGGCCCGGCCGCATCAGATCGGAAACGGAAAAGCCGGTACCCGACGCCATGAGGCCGAGGCCGGCGAAGCTCTCGAAGACGATGCGGGCGAGGTTGTTCCAATTGCTGATGATGTAGGCGAAGACGCCGACGAACAGCGTCTTCTTGACCAGCCGCGCGATAATGTCGTCATCTGCGCCCCATGCCCAAAAGAGCGCGGCGAGCGTCACGTCGATGACGATCAGCGTCGTGGCGATGAAGGCGACCTCGCCGCCGAGCAGGCCAAACCCCGAGTCGATGTAGGAGGTGAAGACCCCGAGAAAATTGTCGATGACGCCCGTGTTGCCCATGGTCAGCGCGCCTCGCTGCGATCACGGCCGAGGAAGCGGTCGCGGGATTCCGCCCACGCGGCGAGGCAGCCGGCGTCGCTGGCGGCGGCCTCGCCGAGCTGCTGGCAGCGGCGCAGGGTTTCGCGCAGGGGATCGGCCGGGGGCTGGAAGGCCGGCGCAGGGGGCGGCGCGGAAGGTTCATCCTTCCGCGCCATGTCGATTGCGGTCGCCGTGACGGCGATGGCGATGAACACCACGGCCCCGAGCCGGGCCAGCATCTTGCCGTCCATGGCGAGCCTCCCGGTCAGTTGTTGCCGTTGTTGAACATCTGCGCATTGCCCGGCTGATAACCGCTGCCCGGCGTCAGGAACCGTTCGCGCTGGATACGGCCCTGCTCGGCGGCGGTCGCGCGTTCCGCCTCGGTCAGCGCATCGGCGCGGCCATTTGCCGAGATGACCGCGATCAGGTCGGAAAGCTGCTGCGACTGGAGGGCGAGAAGCTGGTTGCCGGCCTGCGTGGCTTGCAGCGCCCCGGTCGCGCCCTGACTCTGGCCGACCAGCGCGGCCATCTCGGCGCGGTTGGTGTCGATATTGCCGACCGCGCCCGCCTGCACGCGCATGGCGTCCTGCAAACCGCCAACCGTGTTCTCCCAGCGGCCGCGCGCGTCGGCGACCAGTTGGGCGTCGGTCGCCGATAGCGAGACATTGCCATATTGCTGCTGGAACGCTTGGTCGATCTGCCCGACCTCGAAAGCGATGTTCTGCGCTTGGCCGAGAAGCTGCTGCGTGCGCTGGACGTTCTGCTGGAGCTGCTGGAGCGACGAATACGGCAGGCTCGCCAGATTACGGGCCTGATTGATGAGCATCTGCGCCTCGTTCTGGAGGCTGGTGATCTGGTTATTGATCTGCTCCAGCGTGCGCGCTGCCGTGAGCACGTTCTGCGCATAGTTGCTCGGGTCATAGACGATGCGGCCGAAGCCGAATTGCGCATGGGCCGGGCCTGCCAGCATGGGCGAAAGCGCGACGGGCACGGCGAGCGCCAGCGCGAGGGCCGAGGCCCCGACGATCTTGGGATAGGTCATGGAAGAATCTCCTGTGTGGGGTGGGTATCGAGCCGGGCCGGCGCGGCGGATTCCGGCCGGTCGGCAAGATTGGTGAGGTTGGGGATCAGGTCGGCAGCCCAATCGACGCCGCGCTCACGCAGCCATGCGGCGAGGAAGCCGTCGCGGCCGTGTTCGGCGACGATCTGCGCAATGAGGGTCTGGTCGGATTTGGCGGATGCGGCGCAGAGCGCGAGGCCGACTTCGGACAGGCCCAACTCGAACAGGCGATTGCCCCTGCGGCTTTGGCAGTAGTAATCCCGCTTGGGCGTAGCCCTTGCGAGGATTTCGATCTGCCTGTCATTCAATCCGAACCGCCTATAGATCGCGGTAATCTGCGGCTCGATGGCGCGCTCGTTCGGCAGCAGGAGCCGCGTCGGGCAGCTCTCGATAATCGCGGGCGCGATGTTGCTGCCGTCGATGTCGGACAGGCTTTGCGTGGCGAAGATGACGCTGGCGTTTTTCTTGCGCAGCGTTTTAAGCCACTCGCGGAGCTGGCCGGCGAAACCCTCGTCGTCGAGCGCAAGCCAGCCTTCATCTATGATGAGTAGCGTGGGGCGGCCGTCGAGCCGGTCGCCGATACGATGGAACAGATAAGCGAGCACGGCGGGAGCCGCGCCGGTCCCGACCAGCCCCTCGATCTCGAACGCTTGCACGTCCGCCGATCCCAAATGCTCTGTCTCGGCGTCGAGCAGCCGGCCATAGGCACCGCCGACGCAGAACGGCCGGAGCGCCTGTTTCAGATCGTTGGATTGCAACAGCACCGCAAGGCCGGTGATCGTGCGTTCTTCGACCGGCGCGGAGGCGAGCGAAGTCAGCGCCGTCCAAAGATACTCTTTGACCTCGGGCGTGATGGCGATGCCTTCGCGCATGAGGATGGCGGCAATCCAGTCCGCCGCCCATGCGCGTTCATAGGTGTCGTGGATGCGGGCAAGTGGCTGGAGCGAAACGGACGCCTCGTCCCCTTCCGTGAGGCCACCGCCCAAATCGTGCCAATCCCCGCCCATGGCGAGCGCGGCGGCGCGGATGCTGCCGCCGAAGTCGAAGGCGAAGACCTGCGATCCCGCATAGCGCCGGAACTGCAAGGCCATGAGGGCAAGCAACACGGATTTGCCCGCGCCCGTGGGCCCGACGACAAGGGTGTGGCCTACGTCGCCGACATGGAGACTTAGCCGGAACGGGGTTGAGCCTTCGGTCTTTCCAAAGAGCAAAGGGGGCGCACCGAAATGCTCGTCCCGTTCCGGCCCCGCCCACACCGCCGAAAGCGGGATCATGTGGGCGAGATTCAAAGTGCTGATGGGCGGCTGGCGGACATTCGCGTAGGCGTGTCCGGGCAGGCTGCCGAGCCATGCGTCAACCGCGTTGACGCTCTCGGGCATGGCGGTGAAGTCGCGGCCCTGAACGATCTTCTCGACCAGGCGCAGCTTCTCTTGCGCCACGCGCGGGTCGGCATCCCAAACGGTGACGGTCGCCGTGACGTAGGCCATGCCCGCCACGTCCGCCCCAAGCTCCTGCAACGCCATGTCGGCGTCGAGCGCCTTGTTGGCGGCGTCGGTGTCCACAAGGGCGGACGCCTCGTTCGTCATCACCTCTTTCAAGATCGCGGCGACGCTCTTGCGCTTGGCGAACCATTGGCGGCGGATGCGGGTCAGCAGCCGGGTCGCATCGGTCTTGTCGAGCAGGATCGCGCGCGTGCTCCACCTGTAGGGGAACGGCAGCCGGTTCATTTCGTCGAGCAGGCCCGGCGTCGTCGCGGTCGGTAATCCCACGATGGTCAGGACGCGCAGATGCGCGTCGCCAAGGCGCGGCTCCAGCCCGCCGGTCAACGACTGGTCGGCGAGCAGCGCGTCGAGGTGCATGGGCACCTCGGGCACGCGCACGCGATGGCGGTTGGTCGAGATGGTGGAATGGAGATAGGTCAGCGTCGCGCCGTCATCCATCCAACGGCACTCGGGCATGAAGCCGTCGAGCAAGGCCAGCACGCGGTCGGTGCGGTCGATGAAGCCGCGCAGCAGCTCCCACGGGTCCACGCCTGCTTTCTCGCGGCCCTCGTAAAGCCATGTCTCGGCGCGGGCGGCTTCCTCGGCCGGGGGCAGCCAGAGGAAGGTGAGGAAGTAGCCGGACACGAAATGCGCGCCCGCTTCCTCGAAACCGGCTTTGCGCTCTGCATCGACCAGCGCCGACGCGGGATCGGGAAACATACTGTCGGGATAGGTCGCGGCCTCGCTGCGCTGCGCCTCGACGAAGATGCTCCAGCCGGAGCCGAGACGGCGCACGGCGTTGTTGATGCGGCCGGCGACGGCGACCAGCTCGGCCGCGACGGCGGAATCCAGATCAGGACCGCGAAACTTCGCCGTCCTCTGAAAACTCCCGTCCTTGTTCAAGACGACGCCGGAGCCGACCAATGCGGCCCACGGCAGATAATCGGCGAGCCGGGTGGCGGTGCGGCGGTATTCTGCAAGGTTCATCATGGCCGCGCCCTCACACCGCCAGATGGCCGGGGATGCGGAGATGCCGCCTCCCGACCTCGACGAATTGGGGATCGCGCTTCGCCGCCCACACGGCCACGAAATGGCCGATGGCCCATAGCGCGATGCCGACCAGCCAAAGGCGCAGGCCGAGGCCCACGGCCCCGGCCAGCGTTCCGTTCATGATGGCGATGGAGCGCGGTGCGCCGCCGAGCAGAATATGCTCGGTCAGCGCCCGATGGACGGGGACCGTGAAGCCCGGCACCGCGTCGAGCTGTTCGAGGCCGCCCGCCATCAAACGAGCGCCCCGCCGCCGAACGAGAAGAACGACAAAAAGAAGCTCGACGCGGCGAACGCAATCGACAGGCCGAAAACGATCTGGATCAGGCGACGGAAGCCGCCGCTGGTATCGCCGAAAGCGAGGGTTAGGCCGGTCACGATGATGATGATGACGGCGATGATCTTGGCGACCGGCCCCTCGATGGACTGGAGGATTTGCTGCAAGGGCTGCTCCCATGGCATCGACGAACCCGACGCATGGGCGGCCGGGGCGAGCATGAGACTGATGGCAAGGGTGGATGCGGCGGTCGCGGCGAAACGATAGCCGCGCGAAATCGTGCGGATCATGAAGATTCTCCTGTGCTGGTGGGGATTGCCAAAGGGATGGGATGCGTGATGCGATAGTCGCCGTCCGGCCCCAGCCCCTCGACGCGGGCAAGCTCGGCAAGCCGGCGCGCGGAACCGCGCCCGGAAAGGACGGCAACAAGGTCGATTGTCTCGGCGATCAGGGCGCGCGGGACGGTGACGACAGCCTCTTGGATGAGCTGTTCAAGGCGACGGAGTGCGCCAATGCCGGTGCCTGCATGGATGGTGCCGATGCCGCCCGGATGGCCGGTGCCCCACGCTTTCAGAAGGTCGAGGGCTTCCGATCCGCGCACCTCGCCGATGGGGATGCGGTCGGGGCGCAGGCGCAGCGAGGAACGGACCAGATCGGAAAGCGTCGCCACGCCGTCTTTCGTTCGCATGGCGACAAGGTTGGGCGCGGCGCATTGCAGCTCGCGCGTGTCCTCGATGATGACGACGCGATCCGCCGTCTTCGCCACCTCGGCGAGCAGCGCGTTGGTCAGCGTGGTCTTGCCGGTGCTGGTGCCGCCCGCCACGAGGATGTTGGCGCGGGTTGCGACGGCTTCACGCAGCGTTTCCGCCTGATCGGCGGACATGATGCCGGCGGCCACATAGTCGTCGAGCGTGAACACCGCGACGGCGGGCTTGCGGATGGCGAAGGTCGGGGCGGCGACCACGGGCGGCAAAAGGCCCTCGAACCTCTCGCCGCTCTCCGGCAGTTCGGCCGAGACGCGCGGGCTGCGGGCATGAACCTCCGCGCCGACATGATGCGCGACCAACCGCACGATGCGTTCGCCATCGGCGGCAGACAGCCGTTCGCCCGTGTCGGAAAGCCCTTCGGACAGCCGATCCACCCAAAGGCGGCCATCCGGGTTCAACATCACCTCGACCACGGCCGGGTCTTCGAGCAACCGGGCAATGGCGGGGCCGAGCGCGGTGCGCAACATGCGCGCGCCGCGCTGGATAGCTTCCTGTCTGTGGTGGTTGGTGGTCATGTCAGCCCCGGCTTCTGGCGAGGGCGCAACAGACGGTCCCCGCAACGGGGTCGATTAAGAAAGCCCGGAATTGGGCCGGTTCAACAAGTATCTAAGCGGCGGCGGCAATCGGCGGCCATCGGCGGTAAATAGGACGGGTCCGAATACTTACTCTTGATCGCCGTTGCTCTCGGATTCGTCCGGCAACGGATCGTCGGGAAGTGAGTCGAGGTCGCGCGACAGCTCTTTGAGGAACCTGTCGCCGGTCGCCAGACGCCGGCCGAGATTCTGCATGAAGCCCTCGAACCGCTCCGCGCCTTTCGCGCGGGCAGCGGATTGTGCGGCTCCCGTAAGCGGCGGCGTGATGGTCATCCAGAAATGGATGAACTGCGCGACCGTCTCGCCGAGGACGGCGAGATCTAGGTCGAGCGTGTCGATCTGGCGGCCGAGTTTATCCAAGCGGCGAGACATGGCGGCTTCAAGCTGGTCGTCGGCATCGCCGGACAGGTAGGACATGACCGCCGCCTCCACGATGGCGGATTTCGAGACGTTGCGGCGCAGCGCCACCGAGCGGCGCAGCGCCATCGCCTCGATCTGCGGAATGAGCGCGGGGTCGAAATAGATATTCAGGCGGGTTCTGGTTGCCATCGGCGTGTCCTCAAAGGTCGATTCCGTCATCGGGGTTCATCGCCACCTGTCGCGCCACCATCCTCATGCGCTGGCGCATGGCGCGGGCCTTGGCCGCGTCAACGTCCGGCTCGTCGTCCAGAAACTCGAACTCCTGTTCGGGCGACGGCGGCGGGGCGACGATTTCCTCTTGGCTTGGCAATTCCGGCTCGCGGCGGATGCCGGCATTGGCCGGATCGCCCTCGGCCCCGTCTGCGGCGGCCGGCGCGGAATGGCTTTCCGCCGCGACGACGCGGCCGGACCAATCATCGGCGGATGGGCTGGGCGCCAGCGGAGCGGCGACCAGATCGGGCGGGGTCAGGATGCGTTCCTGAAACCGTGCGTCCTCGTAGTATCGGGCCTTGGTCGCGCGGATCGGCGGCGTGCCCGCGACCATGACGATTTCATCGGTGGGCGGAAGCTGCATGATTTCGCCCGGCGTGAGCAGCGGCCGCGCCGTCTCCTGCCGCGACACCATCAAGTGACCTAACCACGGGGCTAGGCGGTGCCCTGCGTAGTTGGTGGAGTCGCGCAGCTCGGTCGCCGTGCCTAATGCGTCTGAAACACGCTTCGCCGTCCTTTCGTCGTTCGTGGCGAAGCTGACGCGGACGTGGCAGTTGTCGAGGATCGCGTTGTTCGGGCCATAGGCGCGCTCGATTTGATTGAGGCTCTGCGCAATCAGAAAGCCTTTGATGCCGTAACCCGCCATGAAGGCGAGCGCCGATTCAAAGAAGTCGAGCCGGCCAAGCGCCGGAAACTCGTCCAGCATCAACAGCAACCGATGCCGCTTGCCGGAGGTGGTCAATTCCTCCGTTAACCGCCTGCCGATCTGGTTGAGGATCAGGCGGATAAGCGGCTTGGTGCGGTTTATGTCGGACGGCGGCACGACCAGATAGAGCGTGACGGGCTGGCGGCTGCCGACCAGATCGGCAATGCGCCAATCGCATCGCGCCGTCACCCGCGCCACCACGGGATCGCGGTAGAGGCCGAGAAACGACATGGCGGTGCTCAATACGCCCGACCGTTCGTTCTCGGATTTGTTCAGCAGTTCGCGGGCCGACGACGCGATGACGGGATGAACGCCGGCCTCGCCAAGATGCGGCGTATCCATCATGGCACGCAAGGTCGCCTCGACCGGACGGCGGGGATCGGACAGGAAGTTGGCGACGCCCGCCAAGGTCTTGTCCTTCTCCGCATAGAGAACATGCAGGATCGCGCCGACCAGCAGCGAATGGCTGGTCTTTTCCCAATGGTTGCGCTTGTCGAGACTGCCTTCGGGATCGACCAGAATATCCGCGATGTTCTGCACGTCGCGGACTTCCCATTCCCCTTGCCGGACCTCCAGCAGCGGGTTGTAGGCCGACGATCTGGCGTTGGTCGGATCGAACAGCAGCACGCGGCCATGCTTCGCGCGGAAGCCCGCTGTCAGCGTCCAGTTCTCGCCCTTTATGTCGTGAACGATGGCGGATGCCGGCCATGTCAGCAGCGTCGGCACCACCAGCCCGACACCTTTGCCGCTGCGCGTCGGGGCGAAGCATAGGACATGCTCGGGACCGTCATGGCGCAGATAGTCCCGGTGGTATCGGCCGAGCAGGACGCCATCGGGGCCGAGTAATCCGGCTGCGCGGATTTCCTTGTCCTCGGCCCATCGTGCGGAGCCGTAGGTGGCGACGTTGCGCGCCTCCCGTGCCCGGATGATCGACATGAGGATGGCGGCGGCAATGGCGAGGAAGCCGCCCGATACGGCGATGATGCCGCCCTCGACGAAGATCGTGGGCGCGTAGGCGTCGAACGAAAACCACCACCAGAAGAAGGCCGGCGGGTAGTAGATCGGCAGGCCCGCCAGCTCGAACCATGGATTGCCAAGCTGGGGCTGGAAGCCAAGGCGGAACGCTACCCATTGCGTCGCCGCCCACGTCATCACCAGAACGATGGTGAAGACGACAGCGATCTGACCCCAAAGGATTCGGCCTCCGCGCAATGCAGGCTCCAGTCGGCAAAAGAGACGGAGCCGATCAGAGAGTAGGCAAAATCGGGACGGGCAACAGGAAAGAGGCTGCCGGAGGGCTGCCGGATACTATCGGCGGCAAATAGGACGGGTTGCCTTCACCGACACCCGGCCGGGTGATCGCCGCTGCGCAACTGGCCGGGCGAATCGCCGAAACGCCTTATATTGTTTGCAAGGTTGAGCAGGTTTTTCAACGCGGCGCTGCGGCTGAATGGCGACCAGACGGCGGTAAAGGCGACCGGCTCTGGCTCATCGGCAAAGGGCAGGAAGACGATGCCGGTTGTTGGCAATAGCGCCGTGGCCGCTCCGGCGAGGGTGATGCCAAAGCCCTGTCCAACCATGGATAACAGAGTGCCGCGCCCCACATCGAAACGCTGGATTGACGGCGAAGGCCAGCGCCCGGCAAAGCGCATCACGATATGATCGTGAACCTGCGGACCGGTGCCACCATGACGAACAAGGAACGTTTCGCCCGTCAGATCGGCCCAAGTAATTGCCTGCTGTCCAGCAAGGCAATGCCCCTCCGGCAATACGGCCATCAATGTTTCGGTCCATATGCGCCGGGAATGGCAGTCCGGCAGTTCGGGCGCACCCGCTACGAACGCCACGTCCAGTCGGTTGGCGCGAAGCTGCATGACCGCATCGCGTGCCGTGCCCTCGGCAATCTCAACCTCGATGCCGGGATGGTCTTCCCGATACTGCCCGATCAGCTCGGCGGGGAAGCTACCCGGAATCAGGGCATGGACACCGATGCGCAAGCGGCCACATTCTCCCGCCGCCGCCACGCCAGCCGTCTTCACCGCATGGTCCAGTTGATCGACGCCTGCCGCTATCCGCTCGACGAAGTGGTGTCCGGCCTCGGTCAGTCGGACGCCGCGCGCGTGACGCTCGAACAGGAGGACGCCAAGGTCTTCTTCCAGCGCCTTCACGCGGGCGCTGACGCTGGATTGCGCTACGCCGAGCGCATTGGCCGCGTGGCGGAAGTTCAGATACTCAGCGACGGCAAGCGTCTGGATCAGCGATGCGAGGGGGATGCGCGAGCCGAGCGTGGTCGGCACGCCCCATGGGCAACCATTCATCGGTGCTGATCGCCGCCGTCGCATCGCTCAAATGCCACTACAGTACTTCATTGCACGCCGTAGCGGACGCAGTTGCTTGGCTTCCTTAGAATGACGCATTGGATTGCCCCCTCCCTCTATGTCGCCTACTACGCACAAGTGACTTGCATGATGGAAGTTACACCATTATGGATGTGTCATGCAACGAACAAGCTTTCTGTCATTAGAGTGTCCCGCAGCCCGAGCGCTGGAAAGCGTCGGTGACTGGTGGAGCATCCTGATCCTGCGGGACGCCTTCCAAGGGTTGAGCAAATTCGATGAATTCGAGAAGAATCTCGGTATTTCCGCGAACATTTTGGCGAGGCGATTGAAACATCTCACAGCCGAAGGGTTGTTTGAAAGGCAACGATACAATGATCATCCGCCTCGATTTGAATACGTCCTTACCGACAAGGGGCGAGATTTCTATCCGGTAGCAATCGCCCTGTTTGCATGGGGAAACCGGAACCTTGCGCCCAATGAAATAGCCATGCGCCTTGGCGACAGAGCAACCGGTAGGGAACGAAACGCCATCATAGTCGATGCGGATACTGGAGAAAAAATCACTCCTGAAAACACGGTTCTTCTAGCAGGCCCAGCGGCAACGGAAGAAACGATGCGCGTCATAAACCGCGTGAAGCGGATAAGCTCAGAAAAAGAAGCGGAATAATCCAATGCGTCGAATTGTTGTGACCGGCATGGGTTTAGTCGGCCCCCTTGGTTCCGGGGCTGAAATAGGCTGGAAAAGACTCCTTGACGGGAAATCGGGAATTAGGAGTTTGCCCGATGAAATCTCCAACGATCTGCCGGTGAAAATCGGGGGAATCGTTCCTAGCCAGATTGAAGATTCCGAAGCCGGTTTCGATCCCGATTTGATCGTTGACGCAAAGGATCAACGAAAAATGGATCGCTTCATTCTGTTTGCACTTGCGGCCGCGAAGGAGGCTCTTGAAACGGCGGGATGGCATCCCACAAGCGACTACGAACGTGAGCGCACGGCGACAATTATCGCCTCTGGTATAGGCGGGTTTCCTGCAATCGCTTCGGCAGTTCGCATAACGGATACACGGGGAGCACGGAGGCTCTCACCCTTTACCGTGCCATCGTTCCTCGCCAACCTCGCGGCAGGACAGGCTACCATTAGGTATGGATTTACAGGCCCAATTGGCACGCCTGTAACCGCCTGCGCTGCCAGCGTTCAGGCCATCGGCGACGCCGCGCGGCTGATACGCTCCAACGAGGCGGATATCGCTCTGTGCGGCGGAGCAGAAGCTTGTATTGACAAGGTTAGTCTCGGGGCATTTGCCGCCGCGCGAGCACTATCCACCGGCTACAATACTACCCCGGAACTGGCGTCGAGGCCGTTCGACACCGAGCGCGATGGTTTCGTAATGTCTGAAGGGGCGGGTCTGATCGTCATAGAAGAATTAGAACATGCCCTCGCTCGGGGTGCCAAGCCCATAGCGGAATTGGTGGGATACGGCACAAGCGCCGATGCACATCATATGACTGCCGGTCCAGAGGACGGCCGAGGCGCGGCCCGTGCGATGGAAATTGCACTCCAGAGTGCCGGGTTGAAGGCAATCGATATTCAACATTTGAACGCTCATTCGACCTCCACCCCCGTAGGAGATCGAGGAGAAATTGCCGCGATAAAATCCGTGTTTGGCAATCATGATGTGGCCGTAAGCGCCACGAAATCGGCGACGGGGCACCTACTTGGTGCCGCAGGTGGTATTGAGGCAATCTTCACGATACTCGCCCTACGGGATCAAATCGCTCCCCCCACGAGAAACTTAGAAAACCCCGATCCTGTTGCCGCAGGTATCGACCTAGTTCACCAATCTGCGCGGCCCATTCTCATGGAACATGCCATTTCCAACGGATTCGGCTTTGGCGGCGTTAATGCAAGTGTCGCTTTCCGGCGATGGCAATAACAGTCCCGGACGGTGCTTCCGCGACCACTTCGGCTCACGCCCTCGCTATCCGTGGCAGTACCGAATTCGTGCAGACCTGCCGGCCCATGTCGTTGGCGAGACTGAGCAGGTTACGAAGCGCCGCGCTGCGGTTGGACGGCGACCAGACAGCCGAGAAGGCGACCGGCTCCGGCTCGTCGGCGAAGGGCAAGAAGACAATGCCGGTTGACGGCAACAGCGCCGTGGCCGCACTGACGATGGTGATGCCGAAGCCCTGTCCGACCATGGACAGCAGCGCGCCGCGCCCCACGTCGAAGCGCAGGATCGACGGCGCGGGCCAGAGTCCGGCATGGCGCAGCACGATATGGCTATGAACTTGCGGGCCAGTGCCGCCATGCCGAACAAGAAACGTCTCGCCCGCCAGATCGGCCCATGTAACGGCCGACCGCTCGGCGAACGGATGCCGCTCCGGTAACACCGCCACGAGCGGTTCGGTCCATATGTGGCGGGAATGGCAGTCGGGCAGCTCGGGCGTGCCGGCCACGAACACCACGTCCAGCCGGTCGGCGCGAAGCTGCATGACCGCATCGCGGGCCGTACCTTCGGTCATTTCGACTTCAACGCCGGGGTGGTCTTCGCGGTATTGGCCGATCAGCTTTGCGAGGAAGCTGCGAGGGATCAGGGCATGGATACCGATGCGAAGCCGGCCGCTTTCTCCGGCTGCCGCCATGCCGGCGGTCTTCACCGCATGGTCGAGTTGGTCGATGCCTGCGGCTATCCGCTCGACGAAGTGGCGTCCGGCCTCGGTCAACCGAACACCCCGCGCATGGCGCTCGAACAGAACGATGCCAAGGTCTTCTTCCAGCGCCTTCACGCGGGCGCTGACGCTGGATTGCGCCACGCCGAGCGCATTGGCGGCGTGGCGGAAGTTCAGATATTCGGCGACGGCGAGAGTGTGAACTAAGGTCATCATCGGCACTCGCCCCGAGAGGAGATGATGGCTCAACGGATTTAATCCGTCATTCCTCGTAAGTCTACGCATACCAATTCGCCATGACTCAATCACAATGAAGTTGCGAAAGGTCTGCGTAGTATTGGCAGACATATTAAATAGAGAATCGCGCCGACAATCCAAACCCAACCGTTCCATGCTCCTATGGTGGCAGAATAGAGTGCCGTGAAGCCAAGCGGTCCCGCGATAGAGCTTAGATTGGTGAGGCTTGTAAGCGTTCCCTGTAAAGCTCCTTGCTTGTTACTGCTGACATTGTTTGAGAGCATTGCCTGCAAGGCCGGCATGCCAACACCTCCGGCGGCAAGCAGCAACAAAATCGGGAACACCATCCATCCCTGCGTGGCAAAAGCCAGAAGAATGAAGCC
>NZ_JBSHMC010000003.1:0-522416 GCF_053644975.1 Allobosea sp. NPDC055353
CCGTCCGGCGAACCGGCCTAAGCCCCAGCGTCCTAAGGAAGCGCAGAAGAGGCGCCGCTCAGCGGCGGCGCCGTCTCGATGGCCGGTTTATAGGCGGGACCCCTTTCTCCTGTCAACGCGCATTTTGAAAGTTTTTCGACAAAAATGGGTTCTGTCATTATTCCAAGGACTTAGACGAAAGTCGCGGTCTTCGACCCATGGAGAGGGGTTCTCCGAGAACCCTTTTGGCCGCCGGTCCTCAGCCCGGGCCATCCACGTCCATTCCGGATGACTGCCAGAGGCCGGAAAATGGCGGGTCTTCAGGGCTGAGAAGCGGCGTCGCTCAGGGCTTCTGCCAGGAAGGTGCTGAGAGCCGCCACGGCAGCCGAAGCACGGCCCGGCGCCAGATGCAGCGCGATCTCCGAGGCCGGCAGCGCCGGCAGGCCATACTCTGCCCCCAGCAACTGCAAACCGGGACGGGCTGTACCTGCCTTGACCACGGTGAGGGCCACGCCCGAGGCCGCCATCGCCTCGACGGCACCGATGCTCGAAGACGAGAACAGGATGCGCCAGCCCAGGCCGGTCTCGTTCAATGCCGCGAGCGCCCATTCACGAAACATGTTGGGCGCCTTGAGCAGGGCAAGCTGCAAGGGCTCCTCCAACGTGAAGGCGATACGGTCCGAGCAGGCCCAGGCCGTCTGCTCCTTGCGCAGGACCTCGCCGCGCCCGTCCCCCGCCTTCTGGGTCGCGAGCACGAGATCGAACTCCTCGCCGAGGCTGTTCAGGAGATCGCGCGTGAAACCCGTCGTGACCTCGAGCTCGACCTCCGGGTGCGAACGGGCGAAGCGCGCCAGCGTCTCCGGCAGGACGATGGTCGCATAATCATCCATCACCGCGAGCCGGACCCGGCCGCTGACGCTCTGGGCATTGATGACGTCGAGCGCCTCGTCGTGCAGCGCGACGATGCGGCGAGCATAGCCAAGGAACTGTTCGCCCGCGCGCGTGAGGAGAACCTCGTGGGGCGAGCGCTGCAGCAGCGTCTGGCCGGCCAGCTCCTCAAGGCGACGGATCTGGGTGCTGACGGTCGACTGGCTACGGAACAAGGCTGCCGCGGCGCGCGTGAAGCTCTTCAGCTCCGCGACCGTGACGAAGCTACGCAGCAGATCGACGTCGATATTGCGCAGCATGGTGCGACGCCCTCACCTCGTAGCCATCGAGCGAACCGTTATGGCAATTCGGAAACGATCTGTCCTGTAGGCGGGGACGGGAGCTGCCATGCGCGGCACCGATCATGGAAATCGAAGAATTCAATTTTGCCGCAGGGCGTACGGACGATAGCGTGTCGCCCAACGGGACAAATCCGAGCCCGAGACCGGAGACGCCAGACAATGCCTCGCTTGAGATCCGCCACCTCCACCCATGGCCGCAACATGGCCGGCGCCCGCGGCCTGTGGCGCGCCACCGGCATGAAGGACAGCGATTTCGGCAAGCCGATCATCGCGGTAGTCAACTCCTTCACCCAGTTCGTGCCGGGCCATGTCCATCTTCAGGACCTCGGCCAGCTCGTGGCGCGCGAGATCGAGAAGGCCGGCGGCGTTGCCAAGGAGTTCAACACGATCGCGGTCGATGACGGCATCGCCATGGGCCATGACGGCATGCTCTACAGCCTGCCCTCGCGCGAGCTGATCGCCGACAGCGTCGAATACATGGTCAACGCCCATTGCGCCGACGCGATGGTCTGCATCTCCAACTGTGACAAGATCACGCCCGGCATGCTGATGGCCTCGATGCGGCTGAACATCCCGACCGTGTTCGTCTCGGGCGGCCCGATGGAGGCCGGCAAGTTCATCGCCGAGGGCGTGCTGAAGAAGGTCGATCTGGTCGATGCGATGATCGCGGCGGCCGACGACAAGTACACCGACGCCGAGGTCGACGTGATCGAGCGCTCGGCCTGCCCGACCTGCGGCTCCTGCTCTGGCATGTTCACCGCCAATTCGATGAACTGCCTGACCGAGGCGCTCGGCCTCGCGTTGCCGGGCAACGGCTCGACGCTCGCCACCCATGCCGACCGGAAGCGCCTCTTCGTCGAGGCCGGCCACCTGATCGTCGACCTCGCCCGCCGCTATTACGAGCAGGACGACGAAAGCGTGCTGCCGCGCCAAGTCGGCTCGTTCAAGGCGTTCGAGAACGCGATGACGCTCGACATCGCCATGGGCGGCTCGACCAACACGGTGCTGCATCTGCTGGCCGCAGCGCACGAGGCCGAGATCGACTTCACCATGGCCGATATCGACCGGCTCTCGCGCCGCGTGCCCGTGCTCTGCAAGGTCGCGCCCGCCGTTGCCGACGTTCATATGGAAGACGTGCATCGCGCCGGCGGCATCATGGCGATCCTCGGCGAGCTCGACCGCGCCGGCCTGATCGACACCACGCTGCCGACCGTGCACAGCACGACGATGGCGGACGCGCTGGCGCGCTGGGACATCACGCAGACCGAGAGTGAGGCCGTGCGCTCCTTCTATAGCGCCGCGCCCGGCGGTGTGCCGACCCAGACCGCCTTCAGCCAGGATCGGCGCTTCGCCGAACTCGACGCCGACCGCGAGAAAGGCGTCATCCGCAGCGCCGAGCATGCCTATTCCAAGGATGGCGGCTTGGCCGTGCTCTCCGGCAATATCGCGCTCGACGGCTGCATCGTGAAGACGGCGGGCGTCGACGCCTCGATCCTGAAATTCTCCGGCCCGGCCGTGATTTTCGAGAGCCAGGACGCGGCGGTCGAGGGCATCCTCAACCGCAAGGTCAAGGAAGGCGATATCGTGCTGATCCGCTACGAGGGGCCGCGCGGCGGGCCGGGCATGCAGGAAATGCTCTATCCGACGAGCTATCTGAAATCGAAGGGCCTGGGCAAAGCCTGCGCGCTCATCACCGACGGGCGCTTCTCGGGCGGCTCCTCCGGCCTCTCGATCGGCCATGTCTCGCCGGAAGCGGCGGAAGGTGGCGCAATCGGCCTCGTCGAGAGCGGCGACATCATCGCGATCGACATCCCGAACCGCAGCATCTCGCTTAAGGTTTCCGACGAGGAGCTGGCACGTCGCCGCGCCGCGATGGAGGAGAAGGGCAAGGATGCCTGGAAGCCGGCCTCGCCGCGCAAGCGCAAGGTCACCACTGCGCTGAAGGCCTATGCCGCGACGACGACGAGCGCAGCCAAGGGCGCGGTGCGCGTCGTCGATTGACGTCGAGTTGGTTGCCCTGCCAGGGCACCCAACTTTTTTGAAAACGCGTGTCATCCCGGACGCAGCGAAGCGGAGATCCGGGATCCATTCCTGAACCTTCTTCGGAAGCCCTCCGGCATGGATCCCGGGTCTCCCTCCGGTCGCCCGGGATGACTCCGTGGTTCCGGGAACTATGAAAGGTCCCTAGATCGAAATTCCCCAATCGCGCGGCTCGAAAAGACGTTTCTGCCTTTTGCAGAAAAACAGCCGGCGCGACGACAGAATGGCGTTGCCCCGGCAATCGCGATCCGCCTATTGAGCCTGCACTATATTTGAGCAGCCCAATCGGCCGTCATGAGTTCCACTTCCCCTCCTTCTCCCCTGAGCCAGCGCTCGCGCTTCCGGTTCTTCGTGCCGATCCTGGCCGGTGCGACCTGGCGCGACCGCCTGGTCTCCTGCCTTGGTGCGCTCGTCTGCGTCGGCGCGACCGGGCTGATCTGCAGCCTGCTGCTCGGCAACGACCCGCACCTGCCGCTTCTCGTCGCGCCGATGGGCGCTTCCGCGCTGCTCCTCTTCGCGATCCCGTCGAGCCCTCTGGCGCAGCCCTGGCCTATCGTCGGCGGCAATACCGTCTCCGCCCTGATCGGCCTTCTCGTCAGCCGCTATGTGCCGGAGCCCGCGGTGGCGGCTGGCTGCGCGGTGGCGCTTGCGATCGCGGCGATGTCGCTTTTGCGCTGCCTGCACCCGCCGGGTGGAGCGGCCGCCCTGACCGCCGCGCTCGGCGGCCCCGCCGTCGCGGCCTACGGGCTCGGCTTCGCCTTCGTCCCTGTCGGGCTCAACGCGCTCGTGCTGACCCTGCTCGGCGTGGCGTTCCACCGCTTCTCCAGCCATAGCTATCCGCATCGCGCGCCAGCACCGGCGAACACCCACGGCACGAAGGACCCGCCCTCCGGCCAGCGCGTCGGCTTCAACGAGGACGATATCGACGCCGCACTGAGCGATGTCGGAGAGGCCTTCGACATCGACCGCGAGGATCTCGACCGGCTGCTCCGGCGCGTCGAACTCCACGCGCTGGCGCGCAAGCGCGAGCTGCCGCGCTGCGCCGACATCATGTCCCGCGATCTCGTTCGCGTCGACCAGCACGACGATATCGAGACCGCCCGCCGTTTGCTGCTCGACCATGCGATCCGCACCCTGCCCGTCGTCGACCGCGAGAACCGGCTGCTCGGCACGGTCGGCCTGCGTGAGCTGGCCCATCCGGGCCTGCGCGTCCGCGACGTGATGTCCCCTGCGGTGATCGCGCGCCCCGACGAGCCGGCCGTCGATCTCATCGCCGCCCTCACCGATGGCAGCCATCACGCCGTCATCGTCGTGGATGACGGCGAGCGTCTGGTCGGGCTCGTCAGCCAGAGCGATCTGCTGGCGATGCTGCTGCGACCGCTCCGGCGTGAAGCGGCCTGAAAAAAGCGGGTTTCCCCCGGCTGCCATCCTGCTCTAGCCTTGTGGCGGGATATCAACGGAGGAATCCTGATGCGGGCTGCGATCGTCGCCCTGAGCTGCCTTCTGTCGCTGCCGGCGGCAGCCGCAGGCCCTTTCGGCAAGATCGTCGTCGGCAACTGGTCGGGCGGCACCTTCACCAATGACCAGACCGGCGCCTTCTCGCATTGCGCCGTCAGCGCCCGCTACAAGAGCGGGGTGACGATGCTGACCTCGGTGACCGCGCAATTCTCCTGGCTGCTCGGCTTTTCGAAGCCCGAATGGAAGCTGAGAACCGGCGAGACGCTGAAGCTACGGCTCGTCTTCGACCGCAGCTCGACCATCGAGGTGACCGCCAGCATCAAGTCGCCGACGCTTGTCACGATCGCCATGCCGGCGCAGTCCACCCTGATTAATGCTTTCCGGCAGGGGCGCTATCTCGAGCTGGTCGCCAATGACGCGCGCTATACCTTCGCGCTGACCTCGACCGGCGAGATGCTGCCGGCGCTGGTCGAATGCGTGAAGCAGAGCGCCAATGTCCGCGGCCCGGTCTCCCCCGGCGCGCCCGTCAGGGCCCAGACACCGGAAGCCACGGAGAAGGAGCGCGCGGCGCGGGCCGAGAAGAAGGCCCTGCTGGAGAAGACACGCGATCTGATCCGCAGCAAGATGCTGGCCTGCATCGGCCGCGAGGGCGCGCCGATGCTGCTCACGGACGAGAAGGCAGAGGTCGTCGCCAAGGCCGCCATGATCTTCTGCAAGGGCGATGTCGACGCCCTGACCACGGCCACGATCGAGCTGATCGAAACCGAGGACGGCCGGCCGACCAATCGCAACGCCGTGCGTGAAGCCGCCGAAAAGAGGGTGCAGGAGGTGGTCACCGCGCATGTCATCCGCACCCGCGGCGAGATGATCGGCAAGGGGCAGCGGCCCGGCAATCCGGCGCCGAGCCGGCCGACCGACCCGGGGACGCGTCCCTCGCAATCGCTTTGAGCGATGCTCCCACCTGATCGCAGCGACTTTAAACCCCACCTTGTCATTCCGGGGCTTCGCATAGCGAAGAACCCGGAACCCACGACCGGGTGAGCGGCCCGAACGCGGCATGGAATGTCTCACCCAGTCGTGGGTTCCGGATCGGCGCCGCTCGCGCGGCTTGTCCGGAATGACAAAGCGTTTCCCTTAACGAACCCTATGAACGAGAAACGCCGCGCCTCACGGCGCGACGTTCCGGAAACTGTCGCCTGCGGAAGATCAGCTCTTCAGCTTGGTGTTGCACTGGCTCCAGTAGCCGCCGCCCTTCTCGATCCACTTGAGATCGCCATTGGCATTGGTCGCCTTGTTGGCGTTGTACTGATCGACACAGGTCTTGAGGCGCGCCTTGCCAGCGGTCTCGCTCGAATATTTCTGCGAAACCGCCTTCGGGAAGATCGCGGCCTTGGCCTTGCCCGCCGGCATCGCCGCGGGCTTGGCAGCCGACCCGGCCGGCATGGCGGAAGCGGCAGGCTTCGCCGGCTCGGCCGGCATGGCAGCGGCTGCCTCGTCGTCAGCGGCGTCGTCGTCGCCGCACTCGGCCTTGCGGAAGTCGTTCCACTTCTGGCCCTTCAGCGTATTGGCCTTCTTGGCGTCCTGATACTTGACGCTGCATTCCTTCATCGTCAGCGCCGAGGCGGGCGCCACGGAGAAGGAAACGAGCGCGAAGGCCGATGCGGATGCGAGAATGAGAGTCCTGAACATGGCGTTCTCCATGGCAAAGCGTGTTGCCGCCGGTCGGCATGCCACTCCGATTTGCGCCCCGAAGCAAGTCCCCTCCGGCGCGTGAGCAATGCTTCGGACCACAAGATGTTCCTTTTCGGGCAGGCTTTTCATGCCCAGGCGTCGATCGACGGCGCTCGACCCTCGCGGTGTAGCACGCGCCCCTTGCGATATCCCGGCATTTCCCTGCTATATGACGGGCCGCCGAACCGCTGGAGACGACATGGCACGGCCGTCAGACGCCGCAAAGGACCGCGAGCTCATTCGCATTCTCACCGAGAATGCCCGCTTGCCGCTGTCCGAGATCGCCAAGCAGCTCGGCGTCTCCCGGGCGACGGCGCAAGGGCGCCTCAGCCGGCTCGAACGCGACGGGGTGATCGCCGGCTACACCACGATCCTCGGCAAGGCGAACCGGCCGGCGACCACGATCGCGGCACTGATCCTGATTGAGCTGGAGATGAAACAGCAGGGCGGCGTGGTCGCGGCGTTGAAAAAACGCCCGGAAATCGTGCAATGCCACACGCTGAGCGGGCATTTCGATCTCAGCGTCAAGATCGAATGCGAGACCTCCAGCGACCTCGACACGATCATCGACTGGATCGCCGAGATGGAAGGCGTGCGTCGGACGACCTCCTCCGTGATTCTGGCCCGAAAATTCGAACGCTGAGAGCGTCGGCGCCGGCGGAAGGCGGGATTTCCCATCGCATTCGGCCATATCCCATCGAATTGCACCATCATAACGCACTCCTCCGACGATCCGCCCGTTAAAGCCCGCCCGGCTTGCGGCGATGATCCGCGTCGAGGGGGAGGCTCCTGGCCGACCCGACACCCAACCAGGAGATCGCGACATGACCATCCAGAAGCGCATTGCCGTGCTCGGCGCCGGCCAGATCGGCGTCATCATCGCCGGCATGCTGGCCGAGCAGGGCCATCAGGTGACGCTGGCCGACGCTTCCGCGGCGCAGCTCAAGCACGCCGCAGGGGGCCGTTTCGCCACCGAGACCGTCGATGCTTCCAATCTCGATGCGCTGCGCGTCTTCCTGAAAGACCGCGACATCGTCGTCAGCGCCTGCCCCTATTTCCTGAACAAGGGCATCGCCAAGGTCGCGGCCGAGACCAAGACCCATTATTTCGACCTGACCGAGGACGTCGCGACCACTGCCTATATCAAGGAACTCGGCGAGACCTCCGATGTCGCGCTCGTCCCGCAATGCGGCCTGGCCCCGGGCTTCATCTGCATCCTCGGCGCCGACATGGCCGCGCGCTTCGAGAATGTCCGCGCCATCAAGATGCGCGTCGGCGCGCTGCCGCTCTATCCGACCAATGCGCTGCGCTACAACGTGACCTGGTCGGTCGACGGCCTGATCAACGAATACTGCAACCCCTGCGAGATCGTCTTCGACGGCCAGCCGACCCTGGTGCCGGCGCTCGAAGGCATCGAGAGCGTGATGATCGACGGCGTCGCCTACGAGGCCTTCAACACCTCGGGCGGCCTCGGCACGCTGACCGAGACGCTCGCCGGCAAGGTCCGCAACATGAGCTACAAGACGCTGCGCTATCCCGGCCATGCCGAGATCATGAAGCTCCTGCTGCGTGACCTCGATCTCGCCGACGATCGCGAGACGTTGCGCCGCATCCTCACCCACTCCGCGCCCTTCACCCGCAAGGACGTGGTGGTGATCTTCGTGACCGGCGTCGGCGAGCGCAACGGCCGCCTCGAGGAGGAGAGCGTCGTGCTGCGCTATGACGGCAATGACGATCTCGGCGCGATCCAGCTCACCACCGCCGCCGGCTGCGTCGCGATGGTCGAACTCTTCCTCGCCGGCAAGCTGCCCGCCAAAGGCTTCGTGCGCCAGGAAGACGCCGTGCTCGCCGATTTCCTCGCGACCAAGGCCGGTGCCCGGCTGGTCGGCGAAGCCCGCGGCGTCGATGCCGCCGGCCTCGTGCCGAGCGTCGCGATCAAGAGCGCGGCCTGAACGCCCGCGCCCTCACAAGTCAGGCTCTGCCGGTCAGAGCCTGACGCCCAGGCCGCGCAATTCGGCGCGCAGGTCGATGGGCTCGACGAAATGGACGGCCCGCATGCCGGCGGCGCGGGCCCCCACCACGTTCTTCTCGCTGTCGTCGACGAAGATGCAGTCCCCGGCCGTCAGGCCATAGCGATCGAACAGCACCTCGTAGATCGCGCGCTCCGGCTTCAGCATCCGCTCATGGGCGGAGACGACGACGCCGTCGAAGCTCTGCAGGAACGGGAAGCGGATCAGGCATTCGGCCCATTTCTCGCGCGAGAAATTGGTGATGGCATAGACCTTCTCGCCCTGCCCCTTCAGCTCCTCCAGCACGGCGACGCTATCGGCGATGGCATGGGGCACGCTGTCGTGCCAGCTCTCGTCGAAGGCTCGGATCTCGCGCTCCCATTCCGGATGCTGTTTCACCAGAAGCGCGACGCCCTCCTCCCAGCTCCGGCCGCGATCCTGCTCCAGATTCCAGTCGCCGGTGCAGATGTTCTGCATGAACCAGTCGAGCCGCTCCGCCTCCGGGATCAGCGCGCGATAGATCAGCCGCGCATCCCAGCGCAGCAGGACATTGCCGACATCGAAGACGACGGTGGGAGTGCTAGAAGCCATGGCCAAACCCGGTTGAAAGGGCCGGCAGGACAAACCATTCACGCGCTTGTGTCCAGACGTGCAGGACAGCAGCCGACCCCATCGTTTATGCCGGGGTCATGAGCACCCGCACCACGAATACCGCCTTACGAACCTGGCTGCCCTGGACCGACCGGCAGGGCCGGTTCTCCGGCCTGCGGGCTGCGGCCTTCGCTCTGCTCCTCGTGCCGGCACTCATGCTGCTCTACGCCGCCTGGATGCACCAGCTCGGCTCCAAGCCCTGGACGCAGGCGATCCACCAGATCGGGACCTGGACGGTCAGGATCCTCATCGTCACCCTCGCGGTCTCGCCGTTCCGGCGCCTGTTCGACTGGGGCAAGCTGATCGGCATCCGTCGCATGCTCGGCCTTGGCGTCATGGCCTATGCGCTCGGCCATCTCGCGCTCTACTGCATCGACATGGCCTTCGACTGGGGACTGATCGTCTCCGAGATCGTCAAGCGCTTCTACCTGACCATCGGCTTCGTCGCGCTCATCGGCCTCGTTGCGCAGGGCGTGACCTCGACCGACGGCATGATCCGCCGACTCGGCAAGAACTGGCAGCGCCTGCACAATCTCGTCTATCCGATCGCGGTGCTGGCCCTGCTGCATTTCGCGCTGCAATCGAAGATCGACGTCACCGAGCCGGTGCTGATGAGCGGGCTGTTCCTGCTGCTCCTGCTCTATCGCGGCCTGTACCGCTGGAAGCTGCCGGTCTCGGTGCCGGTGCTCGCAGGCGTGTCACTGCTGGCGGGGCTGCTCACGGCCGGGCTGGAAGCGGGCTGGTATGCGGCGACCTCCGGGGTCTCGGCCTGGCTGGTCTTGCAGGCCAATGCCGACATCCTGACCTATCAGGACTATGCCTCGATCCGGCCGGCGCATTGGGTCGTGCTCGCGGGCCTCGCGGTAGCTCTCGGCCATGGCTTGCGTGCTCGAAAAGCCCGCCCGCCGCGGCAGGCTCGTCAGAGCGCGCCCGCTCCGGCGGCGTGAGAGAAAAACTTTCCAAGTTTCGACATCTTCCAGATGGAAAGGGTTTCCCCCTCCAGCACTCATGCTCTAACCCTGTGACATGCCTGACGACCCGCACGCCCAGCCCACGGCCGATGTCGTAGAAGCCGAGCTCGCCTCGGAGGGCATCAAGCCTACCCAGGCGCGGGTCTCGCCCTTCGTCCCGCTGCAGCAGCCGATCTTCCGCGCCGTCTGGTTCGCCAGCCTGGTCTCGAATTTCGGCGGCCTGGTCCAGGCGGTCGGCGCCTCCTGGATGATGGCCTCGATCTCGCCCTCGGCCGAGATGGTGGCGCTGGTCCAGGCCTCGACGACCTTGCCGGTGATGCTGTTCTCGCTGGCGGCCGGGGCCATCGCCGACAATTACGACCGACGCAAGATCCTGCTGACCGCGCAGGTCTTCATGCTGACGGTCTCGATCGGGCTGGCGGTCTGCGCCTGGTTCGGCCTGATCACGCCCTGGCTGCTGCTGACCTTCACCTTCCTGATCGGCTGCGGGACGGCGCTGAACAACCCGGCCTGGCAGTCCTCGGTGGGCGACATGGTCCCGCGCCGCGACGTGCCGGCCGCGGTGACGCTCAACAGCGTCGCCTTCAACATCGCTCGCAGCGTAGGTCCCGCGATCGGCGGCGCGATCGTCGCGGCGGCCGGTGCTGTCGCCGCCTTCATCATCAACGCCTTCAGCTATATCCCGCTCTTGATCGTGCTGGCGCGCTGGTCGCCGCCGAAGGTCGAGCGCCTGCTGCCGCGCGAGACATTGTTCATCGCAATGAGTGCGGGCATCCGCTATGTCGCGATGTCCCCGAATATCCGGACCGTCACGCTGCGCGCCTTCGTCTACGGCTTCGGCGCCATCGTCGGCCTGGCGCTGCTGCCATTGATCGCGCGCGATCTCGTGCGCGGCGGCCCGCTGACCTATGGCGTGCTGCTCGGCGCCTTCGGCGCCGGTGCCGTGGCCGGCGCCTTCATGAGCGCACGCCTGCGCCGGGCGATGAGCACGGAAGCGCTCGTCCGCTCGACCTTCATCGCCTATGCCTGCGGCGTCACGCTGATCGCCTTCAGCAAGACGATCTGGCTGGCGATGGCGGGCCTGTGCGTCTGCGGCGCGTGCTGGGTTCTGGCGCTTTCCACCTTCAACGCCACGGTGCAGCTCTCGGCGCCGCGCTGGGTCGTCGGCCGGGCGCTGGCGATGTACCAGATGGCGACCTTCGGCGGCATGGCGATGGGCAGCTGGGCCTGGGGCCGCTCGGCGCTGCATTTCGGCGTCGAGAAGGCCCTCCTGATGTCGGCGGCGATCCTGCTGGTCGGCGCCGCACTCGGTCTGCGCTATCGCCTGCCGCCGCTCGAGGCCCTTAACCTCGACCCGCTCAGCCGCTGGCGCGAGCCCAAGGTCGCGGTCGATATCGAACCGCGCTCGGGCCCGGTCATCGTCACCATCGAATACATCATCAAGCCCGAGGACGTCGTCGCCTTCCTGACCGCGATGGCGGAGCGCCGGCGCATCCGGCGCCGCGACGGCGCAAGGCACTGGACGTTGCTGCGCGACCTGACCGATCCGACGCTGTGGATCGAGCGCTATGACAGCCCGACCTGGGTCGAATATGTCCGGCAGAACCAGCGCGTCACCCAGGCCGATGCCGAGATCGGCGAGCAGGTCCGCGCGCTGCATAGCGGCCCGAACCCGCCGGTGGTCCACCGCATGATCGAACGGCAGACGGCCTCGCTGCCGCAACTCACGCCGAGCCGGACGCCGACGCTCGCCGACTCGCTCAACGACCCGGCGCGGCCTGCCTGAGGCAACTCGTCATTGCGAGGAGCG
The DNA here is from genome assembly GCF_053644975.1 of Allobosea sp. NPDC055353. Lineage (NCBI taxonomy): Bacteria > Pseudomonadati > Pseudomonadota > Alphaproteobacteria > Hyphomicrobiales > Alloboseaceae > Allobosea > Allobosea sp. NPDC055353. Next base: position 11,879 of record NZ_JBSHMC010000003.1, read on the forward strand.
TAGCGACGAAGCAATCCAGGGAGACGTCGAGCTCTGCCGCCCCTGGATTGCTTCGCTACGCTCGCAATGACGGGAAAGCGTTGCGCGCTCAGCCGACGATCCAGAGGCCGGCCAGGCCGACCATGCCGACGATGATGCGCCACCAGGCGAAGGGCGCGAAGCCGCGCTTCGAGACGAAATCAAGGAAGCTGCGCACCACGACCAGCGCCGAGATGAAGGCGGCGACGAAACCGACGCCGATCATGACGCCGTCGTCGAAGGTGAGGAACTTGTAGCTCTTCAGCAGATCGTAGGCGAAGGCGCCGGCCATGGTCGGCATCGCCAGGAAGAAGGAGAACTCGGCCGCCGCGCGCTTGCTGGCGCCGAGCAGCATCGCACCGACGATGGTCGAGCCCGAGCGCGAGACGCCGGGCACCATCGCCAGGCACTGGATCAGACCGATCTTGAAATACATCGGCAGCGGGAAGGTGGTGGCGTCGCTGTGCTTCTCCTGCAATTCCAGCTCGTCGACGACGAGCAGGATCAGGCCGCCGGCGATCAGCGTGCAGCAGACGATGAAGGGATTGAACAGCACGGTCTTGATGAAGCCGTGCAGCAATGCGCCGATCACCGCCGCCGGCAGGAAGGCGATGAGCACGCCGATGACGAAGCGGCGAGCCGAAGGGTCGCTGGGGATGCGCAAGGCGATATCGAGCAGGCGGCGGAAATAGACCAGCGTGATCGCCAGGATCGCGCCGAGCTGGACCAGAACCTCGAAGGTCTTGCCGTTGGATTCGAAGCCGAGGAAATGGCCGAGCAGGAGCAGGTGCCCGGTCGAGGAGACCGGCAGGAACTCGGTCAGGCCCTCGACGATGCCGAGGACGAAGGCTTCGATCAGGTTGTGCATGGAAGGCTTTCCTCGCGCGAATCAGGCGGCACGGACGTTCGTCTGCACCAGCCTTCCGCCGGCTTACGCCCAGCTCTTTGCAAATTGGTTACCACTTCGCGAAGCAGCATCGGCAAATTGCGGGCTTCGGCATCGCCGCGGGTTGTGGCGTTTTTCCGGCGTGATTATAGCAAGCCGCCGTCGCCTATCGGGTCGCTGCAAGCCCGGCGGCCCTGCTTCCGTCGCATTTCACCTGCTTCACAGTGCTCATGAGTGCCATGGCGACCCTGTATCATTACCCGCTATGCCCGCATTCGCGTTTCATCCGCCTCGCGCTCAGCGAGTTCGGCATGGAGGCCGAGCTGGTCGAGGAACGCGTCTGGGAGCGCCGACGGGAGTTCATCGAGCTCAATACCGCGGGCACGACACCCGTCTTCCAGGAGCAGAATGGCCTCGCCGTTCCCGGTGCCGGGCCGATCGCGGAATATCTCGACGAGACGCGAGGACTTGCGCTCGGCGATCGCCGCCTGCTGCCGGAAGGGCCTGGCGAGCGTGTCGAGGTGCGCCGCCTGCTCGACTGGTTCAACCTCAAGTTTCATGAGGAGATCACCGGCCCGCTCGTGCTGGAAAAGGTGATGAAGCGGTTCATGAGCCGCGACGATGGCGGCGGTTCGCCCGATATGAGCACGATCCGCGCAGCGCGCGCCAATGTGCGCTATCATCTGCGCTATATCTCCTGGCTGCTGGCCAAGCGGAACTGGCTCGCGGGCGCCCAGATGAGCTATGCCGATCTCGCGGCAGCGGCGCATCTGTCCTGCGTCGACTATCTCGGCGACGTGCCCTGGGAAGAGGATGAGGCGGCTCGCGCATGGTATGCGAGGATCAAGTCGAGACCGAGCTTCCGGCCGCTTCTGAGCGACCGCATACCCGGCATGGCTCCGAGCGCCCATTACGACAATCTGGATTTTTGAAGGCCGAGAAGCTGAAGCGCGCCGTCGCTGATCGGGCGCGCGACGAAGGTTTCGCGGTGATGCGCGTCGCCGGGGCCGATGCGATCCCGCAGGCGCCAGGCCGGCTCGAAGCCTGGCTCGCCAAGGGCTACCAGGGCGAGATGGGCTGGATGGAGGATCGGCGCGAACAACGCGCCGATCCGCGCCAGCTCTGGAGTGAGGTCCGCTCCGTCGTCATGCTCGGCATGAACTATGCCGGCGAAGGCGATCCGCTCGCGATGCTCGCCCAGCCCGACAAGGCGGCGATCTCGCTCTATGCGAGACGGCGCGACTATCACGACGTCATCAAGGGCAAGCTCAAGAGCGTCGCGGGGCTGCTCGCGGCGCGCGGCGGCGCCGACGTCAAGGTCTTCGTCGATACCGCCCCCGTCATGGAGAAGCCGCTGGCGCAGGCGGCGGGGCTCGGCTGGCAAGGCAAGCATACCGTGCTGGTCTCGCGCGAACACGGTTCGTGGCTGCTGTTGGGGGCGATCTACACGACGGCCGAACTGCCGGCGGATGCGGCCGAGCGCGACCATTGCGGCTCCTGCCGGCGCTGCCTCGACATCTGCCCGACCGACGCCTTCCCGGCGCCCTACCAGCTCGATGCGCGCCGCTGCATCGCCTATCTCACGATCGAGCACGCAGGCCATATCGACGCTGCCTTGCGGCCCGGCATCGGCAACCGCGTCTTCGGCTGCGACGATTGCCTCGCGGTTTGCCCCTGGAACAAGTTCGCCGCCGCCGCGCAGGAAACACGGCTCGCGCTCAAGGACGAGCTCGACGGGCTCGACCTTGCTTCGCTTTCCCGGCTCGACGATCCCGCCTTCCGCACGCTCTTCGCGGGCACGCCGGTCAAGCGCACCGGGCGCGACCGATTCCTGCGCAATGTGCAGATCGCGATCGGCAATAGCGGCCGGGCCGAGCTGATCGACAGCGCCCTGGCGCATCTCGCCGATCCCTCGCCGCTGGTCCGCGCCATGGCGGTCTGGGCTTCGGGAAGGCTCGATGCCGACCGCGCCAGAGGGCTCGCCACAGCAGGGCTCGACAACGAAACTGACCCGCAGGTGCGCGCCGAATGGCTCGCGCTCACGCCCCGGACGGAAGACGCCGCATGAACATCCTGATCCTCGGCCTCGGCTATTCCGCCGGGTTCTTCGCGCGCGCCGCGCTGGCGCGGGGCTGGGAGGTCACCGGCACCGTCCGCTCGGCCGAGAGGGCGGCCGAGCTCAGCCGCGAAGGCATCCGGACGTTGGTCTTCGGTGGCTTCGCGGTCTCGTCGGCGCTGGCCAGGGCCGTGGCGGAGGCCGATGCCGTGCTGGTCTCGGTGCAGCCGGCCGAGGACGGCGACCCGGCGCTCGGCCCCTTGCGCGCAGCGCTCATGGCGGCACCGAACCTGCGCTGGATCGGCTATCTCTCGACGATCGGCGTCTATGGCGACCAGGGCGGCGCCTGGATCGACGAAGCCACGCCGCCGGCGCCGACCAATGCCCGCACGCGCCAGCGCGTCGCGATCGAGGAGGCCTGGCTGCAGCTCGGGCGCGACAGCGGCAAGCCGGTGCAGATCTTCCGGCTGTCGGGCATCTACGGCCCCGGCCGCAACGCCATCACCAAGCTGCGCAGCGGCACGGCGAACCGCTTGATCAAGTCGGGACAGGTGTTCAACCGCATCCATGTCGACGACATCGCCGGCGTGCTGATGGCTTCGCTGGCGCAGCCGCGCCAGGGGGCGGTCTACAACGTCACCGACGACGAGCCCGGCCCGCCGCAGGACGTCATCACCTTCGCAGCCGAGCTGGCAGGCCTTGAGCCACCACCGGAAATCCCCTTCGAGCAGGCCAAGCTATCCCCGATGGCGGCGAGCTTTTATGGCGAGAGCAAGCGCGTCTCGAACGCGCTGGTGAAGCGGGAACTGGGTTATGCCTTCCGCTACCCGACCTATCGCGAAGCGCTGCGCGCCCTCGCCGAAGCCGGCGAATAGTCAGGCGGCGCGGCGCGGCGTCTCGCCCCCGTAATAGTCGGCATAACGCTTGTCGATCGCCGAGACCGGCAGCACGACGAGCACGTCGGTCGTGCCGAACTGGTGGTCGATGACGGCGCCGGTGCCGAAGCGGGCACCGATGCGCAGATAACCCTTGATCAGGGGCGGCAGCTGCTTGAGGGCGAGCTTGACGTCGACCATCTCCGGCGGCAGGCGGTCCATGCCGACAAAATGCTCGGCATGCGCGATCGCGGCCCAGTCGCCTTCCGAGCGGGCCTGATGGTGCAGGAAGCTCAGTGGCAGCGCCAGCGCATCGGGATCGGTGCCGTCGAAGGAGGCGCAGCCAAACATCGCATCGATGCGGTGATGCTGCAGATAGGCCCAGATACCGGACCAGAGCAGCTCCACCGTCCGCTTGGTGCGATAGGGCTTCAGGACGCAGGAACGGCCGAGCTCGAGGAAGCGCTGGCCGGGATGGCGCGCCAGCATCGGGCCGAGATCGAACTCGCCTTGCGTATAGAATCCGCCAAGCCGCTCGGCCGCGCTCTGGCGCATCAAACGGTAGGTGCCGACCACCTTGGGCTTGATGCCACCGAAGCGGCCGCGCGCGGCATGATCGATGACGAGGAGATGGTCGCAGGCCTTGTCGAAGCGATCGGCATCGCGGCGGAACATGCGCGAGATCACGTCCGGCTTGGCCGACATCTCCTGATAGAAGACGCGATAGCGCAGGCGCTGCGCCCGCCAGATCTCGCGCGGGCCCCGCGCCAGCCGAACCTCGAGCGAGCCGAGCCGGCCGAGCGTGCCCGACAGCGGCGGCGTCTCATCGACCCCGTCACCGGCACGGCGCATGGCTCCGCCCCTCATCAGCATCGACGGCGCGAATCGCGAGAACGGATTGCCGGCTGACGACCGGCCAGGCAGCGCGTTCTTGCTTCCAGAAACGTGCAGTGCCATCGCTTTTCTCATCTCCTGCCGCTACCGGCATGAGGTAGGCTTGCTCCGATGATCTTACAACTTCGCGACGAAACTGCGTCGGAGCGATGACGGCCGTCAAGCGCTCAGGCTGCCGGCCGCGTTCTGGGACAGGCGCTCCAGCCAGCGCAGCAGGGCCTCGCGCTCCAATGGTTTCGCCAGGCAATCATCCATTCCGGCAGCAAAGGCCGCAGCCCGGTCGGCCGCCGAGACATTGGCCGTGACCGCTACCAAAGGCAGCGTCGCGGCTCGGCCGAGCCGTCGTTCCAGGGCACGGATGGCGCGGGCGCAATCGAGCCCGGTCATCACCGGCATCCGGACATCGAGCAAGGCGAGCGCCAAAGGCGGCGCCGTGCCGGCAAAGCTGGCCTCCACCCGCTTCAAGGCCTCGCCCCCGTCACGCGCCCAGATTGCCGTGCAACCGAAACGCTCCAACGTGCGCGTCGCGAGCAGGGCGTTGATCTCGTTGTCTTCAGCGACCAGCACCGTCAGACCCGCACCCGGCAGGCGCGCGGACGTCGACGCCGGCACCGGCGCCTCGCCGATCGCTGCCGAGCCAGGCGGAAGCCCGGTGCCCAGGCGCTCATAGAGAGAGCGCGTCCGGACCGGCTTGATCAGGAATGCGGAGAAGCCCGCCGCCTGCGGCGACCCGAACTGCCGGCGCGCATGGGGCGAGAGCAGGATCAGGCAATCACGAATGCCCGCCGTCGCAACCGCAGCCGCGAGCTGCTTGGCCGGCTCATCGCCGAGTGCATGGTCGACCAGCACCGCCGTGACCGGCATGTCCCCGGCGAGCTTGACGCGCGCAGCCTCCGCCGTGCCGGCGATGGAGACGGAGGCACCGGTCGCCCGGATCGTTTCGGCCAGGAAGCGCGCGGCGAAGGGAGCCGGCGAGACCAGCAGGACATGCTGCCCCGGCCAGTGCGGAATCCGTGCCTCCGGCGCATCGGTTGCCGCGACCAGCGGCAGGGTGACACGAAAGGTCGCGCCCTCGCCCAATCGACTTTCGGCCCGCACCTCGCCTCCCATCAGGCGCGCGAGGCGGCGAACGATCGCGAGCCCAAGGCCGGTGCCCGTCTGCCGGGCGTCGATGCCAGGGTCGAGCTGCTCGAACTCGCCGAAGATGGTATCGAGCCGGTCGGCCGGGATGCCCGGCCCGGTATCGGCGACGGCGATCTCCAGGCGATCATCGCTGCAGGCCATGCTCAAGCCCACGCCGCCGGCTTCCGTGAACTTCACGGCATTGCCGACGAGGTTCAGCAGGACCTGGCGCAACCGGTCGCGATCGCCGACAAGCCTTGCCGGGAAGTCGGGCGCGACATGGGCTGCGAGCTCGATGCCCTTGGCCTGCGCGCGCGGCGCCATCAGTTCCGCGACGGTCTCGACGAGCTGGGCCGGATCGAAGGGTTCCTCGACCAGTTCGAGCTTGCCGGCCTCGACCTTGGCGAAATCGAGGATGTCGTCGACCAACGCGAGCAAGGCCTCGCCGGAGGTGCGCAGCGCCGCCACGTAGGTCGCCTGCTCCGCATCGGGGCCTGTATCGGTGAGAAGATCGGCCATGCCGAGAATGCCGTTGAGCGGCGTGCGGAATTCGTGGCTGACGGTCGCCAGGAAGCGCGACTTCGCCTCGTTCGCCGCCTCGGCGCGGGCCCGCGCCTCGACCAGCGCATCCTCGCCGGCAATGCGCGCCGAGATGTCGCGGCCGACGCGCTGGATCAGCGTACGCCCGTCAGGCCCGGGAACGACGGTCTCGATCCAGGAGATCCAGCGCTCGCCCTCATAGGTCGCGAGGCATTCGTCGAAGCTGCGGGCGCCGCCTTCCAGCAGCACGAGCGGGCGACTGGCGAGCTGCGGCAGCAGCATCCGGCTGCCGACGAGATCCTGCTCCCCGGCCCCGAACAAGGCGGCGTAGGCCCGGTTGGCATAAACGATCCGCGCGCCGTCGCGCCGGACGATCAGGTCGCCCTGGGCTTCGATCAGGCTGCGATAGCGTTCCTCGCTATCGGCGAGATTCCAGAGCCGGTCGTTGAGAGCCTCGGCATCATGGGCGAGCGAGGCCACCTGCCGGCGGAGGTCACCGCGCTGGCGCAGCAGCCACAGCACGACGCCCGCAACCGGGAGAAGCAAAGCCGCGAAGGCAAGGGCGAACCATGACCAGATCGAAGAAGCCATGCCCTTCGATCTACGCAGTTCGCCTTGAAAAAGCCGCCTGCGAATAGTGCGAATTCGACCGGTCGCGTGGGAGGATCGGTTAACCCTGCCGCCTCAGGCGGCCTGAACGAGGTCCTCCCCGCGCGCCCGGTAGGACAAGGCTTCGGCCAGATGGCGCCGGCCGACCTTCGCCTCCTCATCGAGATCGGCGAGGGTACGGGCAACCTTCAGCACGCGATGATAGGCGCGCGCCGTCAAGCGCAGCGCCTCCGCCGCATCCCGCAGCAGCGCGAGCCCGGCATTGTCCGGCCGCGCAACCTCCTCGATCACCGGCACGGGACAGGCGGCATTGGTCATGACGTGACCGAAGCCGAGGCTCTCGAAGCGCGCCGCCTGAAGCCGGCGGGCCGCACCGACGCGCGCCGCGACCGTCGCCGAGCTCTCGCCTGCGGCAGGGCGAATGAGGTCTGCCGCCGTCACCGCAGGCACATCGATCGCAATGTCGATCCGGTCGAGCAGCGGACCGGACACGCGCGCCTGATATTGGGCCATGCAGCGGTCGTTCGGCTGGCGCCGACAGGCGAAGCCGGGCTCGGTCGCCCGGCCGCAACGGCACGGGTTCATCGCGGCGACGAGCTGGAAGCGCGCGGGGTAGACGACGCGGTGATTGGCGCGGGAGATCAGGACGTCGCCGGTCTCCATCGGCTGGCGCAGGGCATCGAGCGCCTGCGGCTGGAATTCCGGCAGTTCGTCGAGGAAGAGCACGCCGTGATGGGCGAGCGAGACTTCCCCCGGCCGGGCCTGCAAACCGCCGCCGACGAGCGCGGCCATCGAGGCCGAATGGTGCGGAGCCCGGAAGGGCCGCCGGTCGGTCAGGGCACCGTCGGCGAGCTTGCCGGCAACGGACAGGACCATCGAGACCTCGAGCAATTCGCGCGGCGAGAGCGGCGGCAGGATCGAGGGCAGGCGGCTCGCCAGCATCGACTTGCCGGCTCCGGGGGGCCCGTTCATCAGGAGATTATGCCCGCCCGCCGCCGCGATCTCGAGCACGCGCCTTGCGCTTTCCTGGCCCTTGACGTCGGCGAGGTCCGGCAAGGGACCGGCCTGGCGCGCGACCGCCGGTTCGGGCCGGGCCATGACCTGCGTGCCCTTGAAATGATTGGCGAGCTGGATCAGCGAACGCGGCGCCAGGATGTCGATATCGGCCGCCGCCCAGGCCGCCTCCGGGCCGGACCCCGCCGGGCAGATCAGCCCCTGCCCCTTGGCATAAGCTGCGATCGCGGCTGGCAGGACACCCGCAACGGGGGTGGTCGAGCCGTCGAGCGCGAGTTCGCCGAGGACCACGTAGCCGGACAGGGCATCGGCGGGGATCGCCCCGATCGCGGCCATGACGGCGAGCGCGATCGGCAGATCGTAGTGGCTGCCCTCCTTGGGCAGGTCGGCCGGGGCGAGATTGACGGTGACACGCTTGGCCGGCAGCGCAAGCCCCGAGGCGAGGAGCGCGGCGCGGACCCGCTCGCGGCTTTCGGCAACGGCCTTGTCGGGCAGCCCGACCAGCACGAAGGCGACGCCGCCCGGCGCGACCTGGACCTGAACGTCGACGGCGCGCGCCTCGATGCCCTCGAACGCCACCGTCGCGACTCGCGCCACCATCTTGCGCCCCGCTCCCTTACCGCATGGGAAGGCTAGCGAAGCTTCGGCGGCAACGCAAGAACATATCAGGAACTCAACAGATCGAAAAAGGGGAGACGGCGCCTCCTGCGTCTCTCGCTATCACAGGGGCCTGGGCGCGAGGGGCGCCATCACCGACGCGTGACGATGCCGATGGCCGCCTCCGGGCGCCGTCCGAGCCAGAGCAGCGCGAAGCCGAGCAGGAGGGCGACGACGGCCGCCGGCGCCCGCAACACCGTCAACAGCAGCGGGTCCCAGAGCCAGGGGTGAATGTTGCGCTCGATCGTCGACTGGATCAGCGGGTAGCGCTCCTGAACGAGAGCGATCAGCGCCTCGCTGACCGGCATGAAGCGCAATCCGGCATTCGCGATCGAGCGGGCGCCGTCGATCACCAGCGCGACGAAGCCGGCCGCGACGAACAAATAGCCGATCAACCGGAGAAGAAACCTCACCATCCGCTCCCTATCGCAATCCACCCCGGCCATCCACGCCGCGAAACGCGCGGCCGGCGCATCGCTTCGGTGCCCAGATGTGACCATGCCGGCCGCAGATCGCAACCGATGACCCGCGATTTACCGGGATTGTGCAAAACCCTGCATCTCGGCCCTTGAAAGATCACGGGCCGGCAGTCATAAGCAGCGCGCCGGACAGGTGGCCGAGTGGTTGAAGGCGCACGCCTGGAAAGTGTGTATACGGGAAACCGTATCGCGGGTTCGAATCCCGCCCTGTCCGCCATGCATTTCGACACTCAGCATATGTTTCGATTACGGCATCGATAGCTCAGTGTCGTGCTGACCCCAGCGATGACCCGACAGTCGCTCGCGTTCGAAGGTGTTCCGGGGCGGAATCAGCCTCGAGGCAATGCCATTCGGGTTTGCTCCAGAAGCTGGCCCTGGGGCTTCACCACAAGCTCATGCCAGCGGTTCCGGCGCGCGACGTCCGCTCTCGCCGCCATTCGGATGTCAGCCGCCAGCTTGCGTTATTCCCAAAAGCTGGCCGCCGCGAGCGGTCAGGAGCGGATCACCAGATTTGCGCCGAGTTTATCCCGTCATCATCTTCGGCAGGATGGTGACGATCTGCGGGAACGCCGTGATCAGGACCAGCAGCAGCATCAGCACGAAGAAATAAGGAATCGCCGCCTTCGTCACGGCAAGGATGTCCTTGCCGGTGATGCTCTGCAGCACGAACAGGTTGAAGCCGACGGGCGGGGTAATCTGCGCCGCCTCGATCAGGATGACCACGAAGATGCCGAACCAGAGCAGGTCGATGCCCGCCGCCTGCACCATCGGCAGCATCACCGAGGAGGTCAGCACGATGATCGAGATGCCCTCGAGGAAGCAGCCGAGGATCAGCATGAACACGGCCAGCACCGCCAGCAGCGCGTAGGGCGACAGATGCATGGCATCGACCCAGCTCGCCAGCGAGCGGGGAATGTCGACGAAGGCGACGGCGATCGTCAGGCAAGCGGCGCAGGCGATGATGAAGGAGATCATGCAGGAGGTCCGCATGGCCGCCATCAGGCCGTCCATGAAACTCGCGCGCGTCAACCCGCCACCGACGGCCGCCAGGATCAGCGCTCCGATCACGCCGATGGTCGCGGCTTCCGTGGGGGTGGCGATGCCGCCATAGATCGAGCCCACCACCGAGGCAATGAGCAGCGCCACCGGGATCAGGCGCCGCGAGCGGTAGACCTTCTCGAGGAACGGCACCGGCGGCTCGGCCGGCGGCATCTTGTCCGGGTTGAGCAGGCTCCAGATCGCCGTGTAGCCCATGAACAGCGCCATCAGCAGGATGCCGGGCAGGACGCCGGCGATGAACAGCCGCGCGATCGAGACCTCTGCCGTGACGCCATAGACGATCATGATGATCGAGGGCGGGATCAGCAGGCCGAGCGTGCCGGAGCCGGCCAGCGTGCCGATCGTCATGTTGAGCGGATAGCCGCGCTTCTCCAGTTCGGGCACGCTGATCCGGCCGATCGTGGCACAGGTCACAGCCGAGGAACCGGCCACCGCCGCCATGATGCCGCAGCCCAGCACGTTGACATGGAGCAGCCGGCCCGGCAGGCGCGACACCCAGGGCGCGAGCCCTTGGAACATGTCCGCCGACAGCTTCGAACGGAACAGGATCTCGCCCATCCAGATGAAGAGCGGCAGCGAGGTCAGCGCCCAGCCCCAGCTCGAATCCCAGAGCGTGGAGGCGATCAGCGAACCCATCGGCGCGGTGGTGAAGAGCCCCATCATCACCATGCCGACGGTGAGGAGCGAGAGCGCGACCCAGACGCCGCTGGCGAGCAGCAGGAGGAGCGAGCTGGCGAGGACCAGCGAGGCGAGAACGGTCGTGTCCATGATCGGCCCCTATGCCACCGGCCTGTCGAGTTCGACTTCGTCAGGCGCCTCGTAGCGCGGCTTGCCGCCGGCAAGGAGCCAGATCAGCTCGTCGATGAAGGCGATCGCCAGGGCGGCGATGCCGATGGCGACGCCGGTCTGCGGAATCCAGAACGGCATGGCCAGCAGTCCCGGGCTGACATCGTTGAACTCGCGCGATTGCAGCGCCAGCGATGCGACATGCCAGGCGAGGAACGACACGACGACCGTGCCGAGCAGGCAGTTGAAGACCTCGACGCCATGCCGCCAGCCTTGCGGCAGGCGGTCGACGATCAGGTTGATCCGCACATGCCCACCGCGCCGGAAGGTATGGGCGAGGCCGAAGAAGGTCGAGGCCGCCAGGCACAGGCCCGCCACCTCGGTGGCGTCCACAGTGACACCGCGCATGCGCCCCACGATCTGGGCGACGATGGCCAGCCCGATGCCGACCATGAAGGCGGCAGCGATGTAGCCGCACGCTTCATAGAACCTGTCGAGAACTCCGCGTATCACCGGTCACCCCACTGGCCATGATTTGATTGAAAGAGTGGCGCGCGGAAGCCGGTTACTTCAGGCTCTTCTGGTAGGTTTCATAGACGGCCTTCTCCTCGGCCGTGGCGGTGCCCAGCCAGTCGGCGACCATGCCCTTGCCGGCCGCCTCGATCGCATCGAGGATATCCTTCGGAGACTGGGCGATGGTCACGCCATGGCTCTTCAGCACGCCTTCGCGTTCCTCGCCGGCTTTCTTGGAGAGTTCCCAGCCGCGCTTGGTCGCAGCCTCGCCGGCCTCGAGCACCACTTTCTGCGTCGCCGGGTCGAGCTGGCGGAAGGCGCGCTCGTTGACCAGGATCGCGTTCTTGTTGTGCATCGTGCCGGTATAGGTGAAGTGCTTGACGTAGTCCCAGATCTGGACGTCGGTGCCGGTCTGGGCGCTGGTCCAGAGCGACTGGATCATGCCGGTCGAGAAGGCCTGCGGCACCTCGGCGAAAGGCAGGATCAGCGCTTCCATGCCGAGCTTTTCGCCCATGATCTGCGTCTGCTTCGAATAGATGCGCAGCTTCTGGCCCTTCAGGTCGGACAGCCCCTTGAGCTCGGCCTTGGTATAAAAGCCCTGCCCCGGCCAGGCGACATAGGTGATGGCGCGCAGGCCGCTCTTCTTGAACATCGCCTCAAAGAAGGGGGCCTGCGCCTCCGTCAGCTTGGTGGCCTGCTCATAGGTGGTCGCGACACTGGGAATGTTGTCGAGGTTATACATCGCCGCCTCGTTGCCGTAGACGCCGAGGCGGATCTCGCCGATCTGGATCTGGCCGGACTGGACGGCACGCTTGACCGCGTCGAGCTTGATCAGGCTGTCGTTCGAGCGCAGGTCGATCTTGAGCTTGCCGCCGCTCTTCTGCTCGATCTCCTTGATCATCTCCCGGACGTTCTGGGTGAAGAAGCTGCTCTCCGGATAGCCCGAGGCCATGGTCCAGCTCGTTTGGGCGCTGGCGGGAACGGCGAGCCCGAGGCTCACGGCAAGGGCGGCGGAGGCGATCAAAGCTCTGCGGTTCATGGTTCCCCTCGTTCTTGTCGCGCTGCGGAGATATCCACGCGCGTTTGGAGCCGGAGCCGTGCCGAAGCCCGATCGACGGCTAACGATAGTCCACCGCGTTCCGCCGATAGCAGCCAATTGAATTTTGCTGTTTTCGCGATGCATTTTCTTTATCGAGGATATCCCGCCGCTATCCGCTCGCGCGGCTGTGCCGGAAAGAAGCGATGCCGAACTGGACGCTGAAGCAGCTCGAAAGTTTCGTCTGGGTGGCCAAGCTCGGCAGTTTCCGGGCGACGGCCGAGCGCCTGAACACGACCCAGCCAAACATTTCCGTGCGCATCTCGCAGCTCGAATCGGTGCTGGGCGTGCGGCTGTTCCATCGCGATTCCGGCTCGGTCGCGCTGACCCCGATCGGCCATTCGCTGCTCGGCCAGGCCGAGCGGGTGCTGCAGGCGTCGGAGGAGTTCTCGCAGCAATCGATCCGCTCCGACCAGCAGATCGGCATCCTCAGGCTCGGCGTCGCCGAACTCATCGCCCAGACCTGGCTGCGCGACTATCTGCTCGACCTCAGGCAGGTCTTTCCGAATGTCGATGTCGAGCTCCGGGTCGACCTGACGATCAACCTGCGCGAGGAGCTGGTGTCGCGGTCGCTCGATCTGTGCCTGCTGAACGGCCCGATCTCGAACTTCAACATCACCAATGTCGATCTCGGCTCCGTGCCCTATCTCTGGGTGGCCTCGCCGCAGCTCGGGCTCACCGGCGCCGATCTCGCGACCATGGCCTCGCACACGATTCTGACCCATGCCCGCAACACGCGGCATTTCGTCGAGCTCTCGGCGCATTTCCGCGACAACTGGGAGAGGCCGGTCCGGATCGTGCCGTCGAGCAGTCTCGCGGCCAGCCTGCAGATGACCATCGACGGCCTCGGGATCGCGCCGATGTCGCGGACGCTGGTGGAGAAGCTTCTCGACACCGGAGAGCTTGTGGAGTTCCCCTATGAATGGAAGCCCAGCGCTTTGATCTTCACGGCCTCATATGCCCACACGCCTGCCAGCTTCCTGCTCAAGCGGGCAGCCGAACTCGCCAGCGAACGGGCAGCGCGGCATCATCAGGGCGATGCGAGGCGGCCCGCCGAACGCGCCGAGCGTGGATCGAACTGATAAATATCCTTTATCAAATATCATAGATAATAATAATTCGACGACATCGACGGCGCATTCCATCCTCGCCTCATCAGACAACGGAGGCGCTTAAGCCATGTCCATTCTCGGGGCCCGCCTGGGCGTCGATATCGGGGGAACCTTTACGGATGTCGTGCTCGAGCAGGACGGACAGCGGTTCTCGACCAAGGTCCTGACCACGTATACCGCCCCTGAGGATGCGATCATCGAAGGCATGCACCGTGTCTGCGAGAAGGCCGGCATCGCGGCCTCGGCGATCGGGCAGATCATCCATGGCACGACGCTGGCGACCAATGCATTGATCGAGCGGCGCGGCGCCAAGACCGCTCTCATCACCACCGAAGGCTTTCGCGATGTCATCGAGATGCGCACCGAAAGCCGCTTCGAGCAATACGACCTCAATCTGACGCTGCCGGAACCGCTGCTGCCGCGCAACCGCCGCTACACCGTCAAGGAGCGCATGGATGCGCGCGGCAAGGTCCTGATCCCGCTGGATCGCGCCGCCGTCGAGACCCTCGTCGATGAATTGCGTGAAGCCGGCTACGAGAGCGTCGCGGTCGGCCTGCTGCATTCCTATGTGAACGACGCGCATGAGCGCCTGATCCAGGAGGTGCTGACTGAGCGCCTGCCGGGTGCGATGGTCTCGCTCTCCTCGGAAGTCTCGCCGCAGATGCGCGAATACGAGCGCTTCAATACGACGATCGCCAACGCCTTCATCAAGCCGCTGATGAAGAGCTATCTCGTCCGGCTGAAGGGGCGACTGGCAGCCGAGGGCGCCTCCTGCCCGATCTTCCTGATGCATTCGGGCGGCGGCATCATCTCGCTCGAAAGCGCATCGGAGTTTCCGGTGCGCCTCGTCGAATCCGGCCCGGCCGGCGGCGCGGTCTTCGCCGCCGACATCGCCGCGCGGCACGGCCTAAAGAAGGTGCTGTCCTTCGACATGGGCGGCACCACCGCAAAAATCTGCCTGATCAAGAACTACACGCCGAAGACCGCCCGCGTCTTCGAGGTCGCCCGGACCTATCGCTTCAAGAAGGGCTCGGGCATGCCGATCTCGATCCCGGTGATCGACATGGTCGAGATCGGGGCCGGCGGCGGCAGCCTGGCGCATGTCGACTCGATGAACCAGATCCGCGTCGGTCCGGAAAGCGCCGGCTCCGAGCCCGGCCCGGCCTGTTATGGCCGCGGCGGCAAGCGCCCGGCCGTGACCGATGCCGACGTGATCCTCGGCAAGATCGATCCGGACAACTTTGCAGCCGGCACGATCCCCCTCTTCGCCGACCAGTCGGCTGCGGCGCTTGAAGCCGAGATCGGCCGCAAGCTCGGCATGGCGGCCGAGGAAAGTGCCTGGGGCGTCGCCGAGGTCGTCGACGAGAACATGGCCAACGCCGCCCGCGTCCACGCCGTCGAGAATGGCGAGGACCTCTCGGAATACACGATGATCGCCTTCGGCGGCGCTGCACCGCTCCATGCCGGCCGCCTCTGCGAAAAGCTCGGCATCGCCCGTTGCCTCGTGCCCCCCGGAGCCGGCGTCGGCTCGGCCATCGGCTTCCTCAGGGCGCCCTTCAGCTTCGAGGCTAACCGCACGCTGTTCATGCGGCTCGCGCAATTCGATACCGCACGCGTCACCAAACTCTTCGACGAGATGGAAGAGGAAGCGACGCGGGTGGTGCGCTCCTGCGGCTGGGCCGGCGCGATCCAGGCCGAGTACAAGATCTATATGCGCTATGCCGGCCAGGGCTGGGAAATCCCGGTCACGCTGACGCCGGAAGAGGCCCGCGCCGCCGATCCGGCGACCATTCTCCAACGCTTCGAGCACGAATACGCCAATCTCTTCGGCCGCACGGTGAAGGGCCTCGCGGCCGAGATCACCGTCTGGTCGGTCAACGCCCACACGCCGCAGGAGGCGGTTGCTCCGGTCGCGCCGGTCTCGCAGATGCACGACACGCCGGCCGAAAGCAGCCGCTCGGTCTTCGATGCAGGGCTCGGCCGCCGTGTCGAGGCCGAAGCGCATAGCCGCACCGCCCTGCCGGCCGGCAGCCGGATCAGCGGCCCCGGCATCGTCACCGAGGACGAGACCACCATCGTCCTGCCGTCGAGCCGCTTTGCCGTCACGCTGAACGATGGCTGCATCGATATCCGCCTGACCGAAGCCGCGCCCGCCGCTGCTGTCGCTGCGCGCAAGGAGCCCGCCCATGTCTGAGATCTCCAAGGTCGCCCATCAGGTGATGTGGAACCGCCTGATCTCGGTCGTCGAGGAACAGGCGCAGGCGCTGATCCGCACCTCCTTCTCGACCTCGGTGCGCGAGGCCGGCGACCTCTCGGCCGGCGTCTATAACGAGAAGGGCGAGATGCTGGCGCAGGCGGTGACCGGCACACCCGGCCACGTCAACGCCATGGCCGATGCCGTCGCCCATTTCATCCGCCGGATCGGGCGCGAGAACATCGCCGAGAGCGATGTCTACATCACCAACAACCCCTGGGAGGGCACCGGCCACCTGCACGACATCACCGTCGTCAGCCCGTCCTTCCACCAGGGCCGCCATGTCGGCTTCTTCGCCTGCACGGCCCATATCGTCGATATCGGCGGGCGCGGCTTCGGCGCCGATGCCAACTCGGTCTATGAGGAAGGCCTGCATATCCCGATCATGAAGTTCGTCGACCGCGGCACGGTCAACGAGACGCTGGTCACGATCATCCGCGGCAATGTCCGCGAGCCCGACCAGCTCGTCGGCGACATCTATGCGCTGGCGACCTGCAACGAGATCGGCCATCGCCGGCTGGTCGACATGATGGTCGAGTTCAGGCTCGCCGACCTCGCCGGCATCTCCGACTTCATCCTGACCAATTCGCGCCAGGCGACGCTGGACAAGATCGCGGCCCTGCCGCGCGGCGAGGCCCAGGGCCATATGCGGATCGACGGCTACAGCCGGCCGATCGACCTCAAGGTGAAGATCTCGATCGAGCCGGATGGCGTGCTCTGCGACTGGGCCGGCACCTCCGGCGTCGACAAGAACGGCATCAATGTGCCGCTGGTCTATACGAAGGCCTATACCTGCTACGCGCTGAAATGCGCGATCGCGCCGGAAATCCCGAACAATGCGGCGTCGCTGGAGCCGTTCCGCATCACCGCGCCGGAGCACACCATCGTCAACGCCGTCTGGCCGGCGCCGGTGGCGCTGCGCCACATCATCGGCCATGTGGTGCCGGACACGATCTACGACGCGCTCGACAAGCTCCTGCCCGGCCTCGTCCCGGCCGAGGGCGCCGGCAGCCTCTGCAACTTCCAGGTCTCGCTCCGGCCGCGCAGCGACGGCCCCTGGCCGGCCGACCCCGTGCGCGCCGAGGTTCTGACCTTCAACTCCGGCGGCTCGGGCGCACGGCCCGCGCTCGACGGCATGAACGCCACCGCCTTCCCGTCCGGCGTGATGACGATGCCGGTCGAGGCGACCGAGCAGGTCGGCCCGGTGATCGTCTGGCGCAAGGAGCTTCGGCCCGATTCCGGCGGCAAGGGCCAGCATCGCGGCGGCCTCGGCCAGCATATGGAGGTCGGCGCCTGGGAAGGCTACGAGTTCGACATCCAGGCGATGTTCGACCGCGTCCACCATCCCGCCCGCGGCCGGCGCGGCGGTGGCGGCGGCGCGCCCACCACCATCGCGCTCGACGACGGCACGGCGATGAAGGGCAAGGGCAAGCAGTTCGTGCCGCATGGCCGCAAGGTCGTCATGGCCTTCCCCGGCGGGGCAGGCTATGGCGCATCCGCCGAGCGGGCCGCAAGCAGCGTGGAGCGCGACCTCGCCCTGGGCTATGTCTCGGCCGAAGCGGCCCGCGCCGATTACGGCCTGTCCGAGGAGCGGGTGGCCGACGTGCTGGCGACGTCCCGGCGCGGTGAACTGCCCCGTTAGCGGCAGCGGCATGGCGGCCTGCGCAGCGCCGCAGCTTGTCAGCGATCGCCTGTCGATGCCTCACTGCGGCTTTCGGCCCGGATCGCCCGAACCTGGTCGCATCGGCACGACGGGGCCGTCAGACGCGAGGACAGCATGCCGCATTACAACCGCATCCTGATCACCGGCGCGGCCGGGCGCCTGGGCTCGCAGCTTCGCGCCGGCCTTGCTCCGCTTGCGAAGGTGATCCGCCTTGCCGACCGCGAGCCGCTCGGCCCGCTCGCCGCCCATGAGGAGGAGGCGATCTTCGACCTCGCCGACATGGAGGCGACGATCGCCGCGACGGAAGGATGCGATGCCATCGTGCATTTCGGCGGCGCGCCGACCGAACGCGAATGGCAGGTGATCCTCGATTCCAGTATCCGCGGCTCCTATCACATCTACGAGGGCGCGCGGAAACACGGGGTCAGGCGCATCGTCTACGCCTCGTCCGTCCACGCGATCGGCTTCCACGAGATCGGGGCGCATATATCGGTCGATGCGCCGGTCCGCCCCGATTGCCTCTATGGCGTCGGCAAGACCTTCGTGGAGAGCCTCAGCCGGCTCTACTGGGACAAGCACGGCATCGAGACGGCGTGCCTGCGCATCTTCTCGTCCTTCCCGGAGCCGGCCGATCGCCGGATGCTCTGGTCCTATCTGTCCTTCGCCGATTGCGTGCGCCTCGTCACGGCGGCGTTGAGCGCGCCCTATGTCGGGCACACGATCGCCTTCGGCACCTCCGACAACAGCGTGAAGGCCGTGGACAATAGCGGCGCCGGCCATCTCGGCTATCACCCGCAGGACAATTCGGAGCCGTTCCGGGCCAAGGTCGAAGCCAGCGCCCCGGCGCTCGACCCGCTATCGCCCGCGGGGCGCTATCTCGGCGGCAAGTTCTGCGAAATGCCGCATCCGGACGACGAAGCGACAGGCTGAAGTCCATTGCCGTCCAGTCGCGGCAAGCGGCTTCGCTTGCTGCTCGGGCGTTATGCCTGGCCATGGCGTTTGCGGCTGCGCCGGTGGCAGCATCGACATTATACGCGCGGCGCATTGGACAGTTTCGGAACGAATACCCATTTCTTGGGACGTGAGTTCGAAGGAGAGATCCATGGCCGCCTACAGGAAGACAGAAGCTGCAATCGCCAGGCTGTCGCCCGAGGAATATCGGGTCACCCAGCAGAACGGGACCGAGCGTCCCGGAACCGGCGCGCTTCTCGACAACAAGGAAGCCGGCATCTATGTCGACATCGTCTCGGGCGAGCCGCTGTTCGCATCGTCGGACAAATACGAATCGGGCTGCGGATGGCCGAGCTTCACCAAGCCGATCGAACCGGCGAACGTGAACGAGTTGAGTGACGACAGCCACGGCATGGTCCGCACGGAAGTGCGTTCGACCCATGGCGACAGCCATCTCGGCCATGTTTTCCCGGATGGGCCCCGCGATCGCGGTGGCCTGCGTTACTGCATCAACTCGGCCTCGCTGCGCTTTGTGCGACGCGACGAGATGATCGAGCAGGGTTACAAGGACTATCTCGACCAGGTGGAGGATATCTGATGACGACCGAACGCGCTGTTCTCGCCGGGGGCTGCTTCTGGGGCATGCAGGATCTCATCCGCAAGCTGCCCGGCGTGATTTCGACCCGGGTCGGTTACTCCGGCGGCGACGTGCCGAATGCGACCTATCGCCATCACGGCACCCATGCCGAGGCGATCGAGATCACCTTCGATCCCTCGCAGACCAGCTATCGCCGATTGCTCGAATTCTTCTTCCAGATCCACGATCCGACCACGCCCAACCGCCAGGGCAACGACCGCGGCACCAGCTACCGCTCGGCGATCTATTTCAGCGGCGATGAGCAGAAGGCCGTTGCGCTCGATACGATCGCGGACGTCGATGCGTCGGGACTGTGGCCGGGCAAGGTCGTCACCGAAGTCGAGCCGGCCGGTGATTTCTGGGAGGCGGAGCCCGAGCATCAGGATTACCTCGAACGCATTCCGAACGGCTATACCTGCCACTTCATCCGCCCGGACTGGGTGTTGCCGCGCAGGACAGGCGCCGCAGCCTGACGAATCCAGGGCTCTTCGCGTCTGACCGGTTTCGGCTCGACGCGGAGAGCATGATCACCGCAGGCGATCGTTCGACGGACGCCCTGCCCGCCATTTCCTGACTTCGACAGGTCTTGTCCAGCGCCAGCGCCTGCTGACCGGCATGCAGGGCGCCCCTTCGCCCGCGCGTGCTTCTCAAGCCGGCGGCTTGCTCCTACGGTCACCGCAGGACAGACGCGAATCCCGTTCAGGAAGGCTTCCATGGCGCGCCATCACTTCGTTCCGACACGCTACTCGAACGTGCTCGCCACCTTGCCGCCCGTGCTGGAGATCGCCAGCGGCGACAGCGTCGTCACCACCACGCTCGATGCGGCCGGCTTCGGCGGCGACGGCGCGCAGCATGCCCCGCGCGGCAACCCGATGACCGGTCCGTTCTTCGTCACCGGCGCCGAACCCGGCGATGCACTGCTCGTTACCATCGAGCGGATGACGCCGAACCGGAAGACCGGCTGGACCTATTCGCCCTTGGCGCCCGGCGTGCTCGACCCCGGCATGCTGCACGAATTGCCGAAGCGCGAGCGCTATGAATGGGCGATCGACGCGCAGGCCGGCACGGTGAAGCTGCTCGAACCCTCCGCCCGGATCAAGGACTGGAGCTTTCCGCTCGCGCCGATGCTCGGCTGCTTCGGCGTCGCGCCGGAACGTGGCCAGGCGATCTCGACCGCGACCAGCGGCGCCAATGGCGGCAACATGGACTACCGGCTGTTCGGCCCGGGCGCGACGATCGCCTTCCCCGTCTTCGTCGACGGCGCACTGTTCTTCCTGGGTGACGGCCATGCCTGCCAGGGCGATGGCGAGATCGCCGGGACCGGCGTCGAGACCTCGTTCGAGGTCGAATTCTCGGTGAAGCTCGTCAAGAAGCAGGGCCTGCGCTGGCCGCGCTGCGAGACCGAGACCGACCTGCTGGTGATCGCGAGCGGGCGCCCGCTCGACCAGCCGCTGCAATTCGCCACGACGGAATTGCTGCGCTGGGTCGGCGAGGACCTGGGTGTCGACCCGATCGAGGCGAGCCATCTGCTCGGGCAGGCGGTGCGCTATGACATCGCCAATGTCTTCAACCCCGCCTATTGCGTCGCCGCCCGACTGGAGAAGACCGAGCTCACCCGCGCGATGTCGTTCCGCGCCCGTAGCTGAGCGCTCCACCCTTTTCGAAACGCCGACCAAGAAGACCGACCATGTCCGAGAACACCGCCGCCCTGAAGGCCGAGCTGCTTCAGGCGATCGATCAACGCCGCGACGAGATCGTCGCGCTGCTGCAACGCTTCCTGCGCATCAAGAGCGTCAACCCGCCAGGCGACACGCGCGAGGCCGCCGCCTTCGTGCGCGAACTGCTCGATGCCGCCGGCGTGGCGCATCGCACCGAGGCCTTCGTGCCGGAGATGCCGAACATCATCAGCCGCTGGGAGGCCGCAAAGCCCGGGCGCCATCTCATGCTCAACGGCCACATGGACATCTTCCCGGTCACCGACGAGAAGCTCTGGGAGGCCGAGATCATCGACGGCAAGATCATGGGCCGCGGCGCCTCCGACATGAAGACCGGGACGCTCGCCTCGATCCTCGCCTTCTGCCAGCTCTACCCCCACCGCGAGAAACTCAACGGCGCGCTGTCGCTGACGGTGGTCTCGGACGAGCAGTCCGGCGGGCGCTACGGCACCAAGTTCCTGTTCGATGAGTTCGGCGACGAGATGGAGGCCGATTGCTGCCTCAATGGTGAGCCGAGCGGCCTCGCCAATCTGCGTTTCACCGAGAAGGGCACCTTGCGCTTCTCGCTTTCGGCCAAAAGCATCGGCGGCCATGGCGGCTACGCCCACCGGGCGCGCAACCCGATCGCGGATGTGAGCCGGCTCGTGACCGCGATCTATGACCGCTACCATCTCAAGCTCGCTGCGCTGCCGCCGGAGATCGACGCGGTGCTGACCTCGGCGGAGACGATCGCCGCGGCCGATCTCAATCTCGGGAAGGGCGCAGGCGACGTCGCCCGGCGCATCACCGTCAATGTCGGCATCCTGCAGGGCGGGCAGAAGGCGACGCAGATCCCGACGCATTGCATCGCCCATCTCGACATGCGCATCCCGATTGGCTCCGACCGCGACGCGATCCGTGCCGATCTCGAAAAGCTCGCGCGCGAGGCCGATTGCGAGATGGTGGTCAACGAGGATCACAGCTATCCCGCGAGCCTGACCGATCCATTCAGCGAGATGGCGAACATCCTGCGTGGCAATATCCGCGAGCTGCTCGGGCATGATGCGCCGCCGGTCTCCAGCCTCGGCGGCACCGATACCCGCTACTGGCGCTGGCGCGGCGTGCCGGCGCTGATCTGCGGGCCCTCGCCGATCAGCATGGGCACCGACGAGGAGCACGTCACGATCGAGGAAGCGATCGCCGTGATGAAGCTGCATGTCGCCTGCGCGGTCGACTATCTTGGTTCGACGGGAGCGGCTAACTAACCCGACGTCATCCCGGACAAGCCGCGTAGCGGCGCCAATCCGGGATCCATCGGAGGGCTCGACGCTCTACGATGGATCCCGGGGCAGGCCCGGGATGACGGCGCGCGGGAGCAGCGCTTCAACCATTCCAGCGGCGTTCAGTGCTCCGGGACCGGCGCCTCTTCGGCGAGCAGGCCCTCAGCCTTGAGATCGGACCAGAGCGCGGCCGGGACCGGCCGCGCGACGAGGTCGAGATTGCGCGCGACCTCCTGCGGCGTCACCGCACCGAGCACGATCGTCGCGACTGCCGGATGGGCGGCGCAGAAGGCGAGCGCCGCCTGCGGCAGGGCGACGCCATGGCGGGCACAGACCGCCTCGATCCGGGCGACGCGGGCCAGCACCTCCGGCGGCGCCGGCTTGTAGTTGTAGAAGGCGCCGGGTTTGGCGCCGGTGGCGAGAATGCCGGAATTGAAGACGCCGGCCAGCATCACCGCGATCTTCTTCTCCAGCGCCAGCGGCAGGAATTCCGGCAGGGCGCCCTGCTCCAGCAGCGAATAGCGGCCGGCCAGCATCATCACGTCGAAATCGCCCGCACGGGCAAAGCGGACGCACATCTGCGCCTCGTTGACGCCGACGCCGATCGCCTTGACCGCGCCGGACGCGCGCAGCTTTTCCAGCGCTTGATAGGCGCCGTCCATGGCCTCGGCGAAGCGCTGCTCCATCCGCTCGCCATGGGTCCAGACATCGACGTCGTGGATCAGCAGGATGTCGATATGGTCGGTGCCTAGCCTGAGCAGCGACTGCTCGAAGGAGCGCATCGCGCCGTCATAGGAATAGTCGATCACCGCCGGATGCGGCAGGCCGCCGGCATAGCCGGAGCCGTCGCGCTTCGGCTCGCCGGCCTGCATCCAGCGGCCGACCTTGGTCGAGACAATGACGTTCTCACGCGGCACGCTGCGCAAGGCGGCGCCGATGCGGTGCTCGGAGAGGCCGTGGCCGTAGAGCGGCGAGGTGTCGACGAGATTGATGCCGGCGGCGAGTGCGGCACGAACCGTGTCCTGCGCCGTGACCTCGTCGAGATGCCCATAGAGATCGCCGAGCGGCGCGCCGCCGAAGCCGATCAAGCTGGGCGAGAGGCCCGCGAAAGGACGGCCCGGTGGAACAGACCGGTTTATCATGGAAGAATGAGGATCGGCCGGATTCGCCATTGAAGACCGCCAGAGGCAAAAAACTCATACCGATCGGACCACGCCGTCATTGCAAGGAGCGAAGCGACGAAGCAATCCAGGGGGACCGGATGAGAGGTTCAACCCAGTCCTCCTGGATTGCTTCGCTTCGCTCGCAATGACGTCGGGACCAACCGCCGGCCGGCAGAGTTGCGGATCGGCGGCGGGCGGGCAAGCCCGCCACCGATCGCGCTGGCAGATCAGCCGCGCTGGGTCAGGTCGGCCGGCAGGTCGCGGTTGTGGAACTTCTTGAAGACGGTGTTGAGCTCGCCATCGGCGACCTTCTTCTTGATCCAGCCATCGAGCCAGGACTTCAGTTCGGTCTCGCCCTGTGGCAGGGCGATGCCGAGATTGAGCTCCTGCTGCACGAACTTGGTCGCGAGCTTGGCGCCGCTGCGCTTCTCGTTCATCGCGGAGAGCACGGCGGTCTGGGTCGAGACGATATCGACCTGGCCGGAGACGACGGCGGTGATCAGGGTCGCGTCATCCTCGAAGCGGACGATCTCGGCGCCCTTGGAATTCTGCGTCACCATCTGGTCGTTGACCGTGGCGCGGGTGACCGCGATGCGCTTGCCGGTGAGGTCCTTGTAGTCCTTGATCTCGACGCCGTCGGGACCGGCGACGATGATGTTCAAGGTCGCATAGGGCACGGAGAAATCGACCGCCTTCTTGCGCTCGGCGGTGATGCCGAGATTGGCGACGAGGATGTCGGCCTTGCGGGTCTGGATCGTCGGCACGCGCGCGGCATTGGTGATCTCGATCAGCTCGAGCTGGACGCCGAGATCCTTGGCGATGAGCTTGGCGGTCTCGACATCGGAGCCGGTCGGCTTGAGCTGGCCGTCGACGAAGGCGAAGAGCGGCACGCCCATCGCCACCGCGACGCGGATCTTGCCGGCCTTCTTGATGTCGGCGAGCTGATCGGCATGGGCTGCGCTGCCCAGGGCAAGGAAGGCGCCGGCGGTCGCGGCGAGGCTGAGAGCGCTGCGGCGGGTGATCGTGGTCATGGTCGTTTCCCTTTTCGTTGTCGTTATGGTCGTCGGGCGGCCGGACAGCCGCGGGATCGTCAGAGCCCGTTGGCGAGGAATTCCCTGAGCTCGGGGGTCTGAGGATTTGCGAGCATCTCGCCGGCGCCGGTCTCCCAGACCTTGCCGGTGTGCATGAAGATGACGCGGTCGGCGACGCGCCGGGCGAAGGCCATCTCGTGGGTGACGACGAGCATGGTCATGCCGCCCTTCGCCAGGGCCTCCATGACCTTGAGCACCTCGCCGGTGAGATGCGGATCGAGCGCCGAGGTCACCTCGTCGAAGAGCATGACCTTGGGCTCCATCGCCAGCGAGCGGGCAATGGCGACGCGCTGCTGCTGGCCGCCGGAGAGCTGCTCGGGATAGGCGTCGATCTTGTCGGAGAGGCCGACGCGGGCGAGCGCCTCCACGGCGATATGGCGGGCTTCCGCCTGCGGCGTCTTGCGCACGCGCCGGGGGGCCAGCGTGATGTTCTCGGCCACGGTCAGATGCGGGAAGAGATTGTAGCTCTGGAAGACCATGCCGACATCGCGGCGCAAAGCGCGCAGGTCGAGCTGGGGATCGTCGACGCGGCGGCCATGGACCTCGATCTCGCCGGACTGGATCGTCTCCAGCCGGTTGACGCAGCGCAAAGCGGTCGACTTGCCCGAGCCGGAGCGGCCGATGACGGCCACGACCTCGCCCGGCGCCACGTCGAAGGAGACGCCCTTGAGGACCTCCACCTCGCCGAAGCGCTTGTGGACGTCACGCAGGCTGACGGCGGCCGACATTGAGTTTCCTTTCGAGCGCCCGGCTGAGCCGCGACAGCGGGTAGCAGAGCGCGAAATAGAGGGCGCCCGCGATGCCGAAGACGAGGAAGGGCTGGAACAGCGAGTTGTTGATGACCTGGCTGGCGCGGGTCAGCTCGACGAAGCCGACGACCGAGGCGAGCGAGGTGTTCTTGAGCACCTGCACGAGGAAGCCGACCGTCGGCGGCGTCGCGATCCGCATCGCCTGCGGCAGGATGACATCGACCAGCGTCTGCCAGCGCGTCAGGCCGAGGCATTCGGCTGCCTCGCTCTGGGTGCGCGGCACGGACAGGACGCAGCCGCGCCAGATTTCGCCGAGGAAGGCACTGCAATAGATCATCAGCGAGATCGCGGCGGCGAGCAGCGCCGGCAGCTCGATCCCGACGACGGCCAGGCCGAAATAGATCAGGAACAGCACGATCAGCAGCGGCGTGCCCTGGATGATGTCGACATAGATCATCGACACCGCCCTGATCCAGCGGGTGCGCGCCGTGCGCGCCAGCATCACCAGGAAGCCGGCGAGGCTGCCGAGCCCGAAGGCGAGCACGGTCAGCACGACTGTCCAGAGCGTCGCCTGCAAAAGATAGAGGAAGTGAACGAGGGTGAAGCCGCCCATCACACCCTCACAGAGCCGTGCCGAGGCGCCGGCGGCGCGGGAAGATGATCTGGCCGAAACCGTAGAAGGCGAGCTTCAGGAGGACGGCGAGCAGCAGGTAGAGCACCGCGACGACGATGTAGGTCTCGAAGGCGCGGAAGGTGAAGGACTGGATGTTGTTGGCGACCGCCGTCAGCTCCTCGGCCGAGATCTGCGAGGTGATCGAGGAGGCCAGCATCATCAGCACGAACTGGCTGGTCAGCGCTGGATAAACCCGCTCCAGCGCCGGACGCAGGATGACGTCCCAGTAGATCTGCGGCTGGGAGAGGCCGAGCGCCTGCGCCGCCTCGATCTGGCCGGGATGGATCGTGTCCATGCCGGCGCGGACGATCTCGGCGGTATAGGCGCCGACATTGATGACCAGCGTCAGCACCGCGGCAACCAGGATCGGCAGCTTGATGCCGATGCTGGAGAGCCCGAAGAAGATGAAGAAGATCTGGATCAGGTAGGGCGTGTTGCGGATCGTCTCGACATAGAAGCCGCAGAGCCATTGCAGGAATGGCGAGGCGCTGCGCCGGCCGATCGCGCAGAGGATGCCGATCGCCAGCCCGAAGACGAGGGCGAAGGCCGTCATCTGCAGCGTCGTCAATGCGCCGCTCAGGAATTCCGGCCAATGCTCGACGAGGGCGCCGAAATCGAACTTGTAGCGCATCGTCCGGCCCCTCCCCGTCAGCGCGCGAGCCAGCCGCCGTCGACCGGCAGGACGACACCGTGGATATAGGCGGCGGCATCGGAGGCGAGGAACACGGCGGCGCCGCCGAGCTCCTGCGGCTTGCCCCAATGCCCGGCCGGAATGCGCGCGACGATCGCTTCGTTGCGGACGGGATCGGCACGCAGGGCTTCCGTGTTGTTGGTGACGAAATAGCCCGGCGCGATGGCGTTGACGTTGATGCCTTTTGCCGCCCATTCGCAGGCGAGCAATCGCGTCAGCCCGGCAAGCCCGCTTTTTGAGGCCGTATAGGAGGGGATGCGGATGCCGCCCTGGAAGGAGAGCAGCGAGGCGATGTTGATCACCTTGCCGCCCTTGCCGTCGGCGAGCATGCGCTTGGCGACCCCTTGAGTCAGGAAGAAGGTCGACTTCAGATTGACGTCCATCACCGCGTCCCAATCGGCCTCGGTGAAGTCGATGGCGTCGGCGCGGCGGATGATGCCGGCATTGTTGACGAGGATGTCGAGCCGCGAGCCGTCGGCCTTGGCGGCGGCATCGGCCTGCTCGACGATGCCGGCGATCGGCGCCAGCGTGGCGAGATCGGCTGATATCTCATGGAAGGGCCGGCCGGTCTCAGCAACCAGCGCCCTCGTCTGCGCCATGCTGGAACGGCCGACCGCGACGATGCCCGCCCCCGCCTGAGCCATGGCGACCGCAATCGCCTGGCCGAGCCCGGTATTGGCGCCGGTGACGATCGCCGTGCGGCCGGTCAGGTCGAAGGGCGAGGCCATCAACGCAGGTCCCCGGTCGCGACCATGTCCATGTCGGTGTAGTCGACATTGTCACCGCCCATGCCCCAGATGAAGGAATAGGCCTTGGTCCCGACGCCGGAATGGATCGACCAGCCGGGCGAGAGGATCGCCTGCTCGTTGGCGACGACGAGGTGGCGGGTCTCCTGCGGCTCGCCCATCAGGTGGAAGACGCGGGCATCATCCGGCACATCGAAATAGAGATAGATCTCGCAGCGCCGGTCATGGGTGTGCGAGGGCATGGTGTTCCAGATGCTGCCCTCGTCCAGCGTGGTCACGCCCATCACGAGCTGGCAGGTCTCGCAGACACCGGGGATGATGTACTGACGGATCACGCGCTTGTTGGCGGTCGCCTGCTCGCCGAGCGCCAGCGTCTTGGCGTCGGCCTCGCGGATCACCCTGGTCGGGTGCACGGCATGGGCCGGGGTCGAGAGCAGGTAGAACTTGGCCGGATTCGCAGCATCGTCGCTGACGAAGGAGACCTCGCCAGCCTCCTTGCCGATATAGAGGGCATCGCGCCTGGCGAGCGCGTAATCCTTGCCGCCGACCGAGACCTTGCCGGGGCCGCCGACATTGACGATGCCGAGTTCACGGCGCTTCAGGAAGGCGTCGGTGCCGACCGCCTTCGGCGTCGGCAGCACGACCGGCTTGGCCCCCGGCATGGCGCCGCCGACGATGACACGGTCGAGATGGCTGTAGGTCAGCTTGACCTCGCCGGCCACGAACAGCGTCTCGATCAGGAAATGGCGCCTGAGCTCCGCCGTGTCGAAGCCCTTGACGGCCTCGGGATGCGAAACCTGGCGGATGTCGATGGTCATGTCGTCTCCAATCGGGCGACCGGCGGAGCGGCGCGCCGGGGCCGCTCCGAACCGTCGCCCATGTCGAAATAGGGGGTGTTGAGGGCAGCGACCGCATCGAGGTCGTCGAAGAGCTTGCCGAGATGTTCGCCCATGGCATGGGCGGCGGCTTCCGCATCGCCGCGGCGGATCGCTTCGACCACGGCGCCATGCTCGCGCAGCACGCGCTCCATGCGGCCCTGCTGCGGCAGGGTGAGCCGGCGGAAACGGTCCATCTGCAGCTTCACCTGCTGGGTGAAGCGCCAGATGCCGGGATAGCCGGCGAGATCGGCGATGCCGGCATGGAAGGCGTCGTCCGACTGGTGGAAAAGCTCGCGCTCGCCGCGTTCGGCGCGCGCGGCGAGTTCATCCATGATGCGGGCGAGTCCATCGGCCCGGCCGGCGCCGTGTCGGGCGGCGAGCCTCGCGCAGGTCTCCTCCAGCGAACGGCGGATCACCAGCGCCTCGGGCAAGGCCCGGAACGGGATCAGCGAGGCGAAGGTGCCCGATTGCGGGAAGATCGAGACCAGCCCCTCGTCGGCGAGCTTGAGCAGGGCCTCGCGCACCGGCGTGCGGCTAACCGCGTGGGCCTCGGCGATGTCCTTCTCGACGATCGGGGTGCCGGGCGGAATGGCGAGCGAGACGATCTCGGCGCGCAACGCGTCGCGGATCACCGCGGCGGCCGTGCGCCGTCCCGATGAACCCGAACCCGCAGCCATGATGCCGCCGACCGTCAATGCGCGCCCTCCCGAGGCTTTGTTTCACGATTCATATACTAGTATATTAGTTGCGAGCAAGCCGATTTTCGAGACCGTGCGCAAACGCATCAGGGCCGCTGCGGCGGCAGCGGCCCTGATCAATAGCGGTGGGAATGTCGTGCGGGTTCAGGCCCATCTTTATTCTCGCGAAAACACGCCGTCATTCCGGACAAGCCGCGACGCGGCGCCGATCCGGAATTCATCGAAGGGCGCAACGTTCTACGATGGATCCCGGGTCAAGCCCGGGATGACCGCGTGTTTCCGCGTGAAATCAGCACGCTCCAGTCAGTTGAAATCAGGCGCCGACCTTGGCGAGCACGTCGGCGCGCAGGAAGCGCTCGATGAACAGCATGAACAGCACCGAGGGCACGAGCAGGATCAGCGCCGTGATCGAGGCGACCTGGTAGTTGCCGCCCATCGCCGCGCTGTAGAGCAGGAGCGGCAGGGTCGTGACCTGGGGCACGCCAACGAAGAAGGTGCCGGTGAACTCGTCGAGCGATTCCAGGAAAACGAAGATGCCACTGGCGATGATGCCGGGCGCCGCCAAGGGCAGCGTCACCGAGAAGAAGGCCTTGAGCGGCGAGGCACCGATATTGCGGGCGGCGAGCTCGAGATCCTTGTCGACGGCAGCGAAGGCGGCGGCCGCGATCCAGACGGAATAGACGAGGCCGTGCGCAGCATGGACGAGCACGACGGCGAAGACGGTGCCGTTGATCCCCAGCGAATAGAAGACGCGGGCGACGTTGATGTAGATCGCGACCGACGGGAAGGCCTGCGGCAGCAGGAACAGCACCATGAAGAAGGCGCGCGCCGGCAGCTTCAATCGCGCCAGCGCGTAGCCGGCCGGGATCGAAAGCGCGAGCGCGACGAGAACCGTCAGCACCGCGATCCAGACCGAGGTGCCGAGCGAGGCCATGGCGTCGCCGGTCGGGCGGAAGACCTGCTCCCAGTAGCGCGTGCCGTAGACGACCGGCAGCTTGTAGGGCGTGTACCAGCGCTCGGCGACCGACCAGAGCGCCAGGTTGACCAGCGGCCCGATCAGGAAGAAGGCGAAGGCCGCGAGCGCAAAGGCTGCCAGCACCATGCGCAGGCCTGAGACGGCGCGGATCATGGCGCGTTCTCCTTCGCCATGCCGCGCTTGAGATAGATGATCGCTGCGCCAGCCGAGATCAGATAGGTGATGACGCCAAGCGCGTTGGCCGTGGCGTAGTCGCCATAGGCGTTGATGCGAAAGGCCATGTCGACGGTCAGCATGGTCGGCTGCGAGCCCGCGACCATCATCGGCACCGAGAGCACCGAGAGCATCGTCACGAAGGAGAGGACGAGCGCGACGAGGAGCTGCGGCATGACCTGCGGCAGGGCGAGCTCGACGAGGACGCGCATCCGCGATGCCCCGAGATTGCGGCCCGCCTCCAGCGTGGCACGGTCGAGCGCGGCGAGCGCGCCGGCGAGCAGCAGTGCGACGAAGGGCGTCTGCTTCCAGACGAAGGTCGCGATGATGCCGCGCCAATCGAGGAAGCTCATCGCCTGCAGCGGCTCCATCAGCCCGAGCGAGACGAAGGTGTTGTTCATCAGCCCGTTCTTGGCGAGGAAGGTGCGCATGCACTGCGCCGCGACGATGAAGGGGATGAAGAGCGGCCAGCGATAGAGCGCCTTCAGCGTGCCGACGATGTAACGGTTCTCGCCAAGCGTCAGCGTGCCGGCAATGACGATAGCGGCAAGC
The DNA here is from genome assembly GCF_053644975.1 of Allobosea sp. NPDC055353. Lineage (NCBI taxonomy): Bacteria > Pseudomonadati > Pseudomonadota > Alphaproteobacteria > Hyphomicrobiales > Alloboseaceae > Allobosea > Allobosea sp. NPDC055353. The sequence goes on from NZ_JBSHMC010000003.1 coordinate 42,504, forward strand.
CCCGTCAGCAGGCAGGAAGACAGAACGATGATGACGGTGAAGACGACGTCGCCGGAATAGAGTTCCCAGGCCTTGCCGAAGGCCTGCAGCGAGAAGCCGCCTTCGGGCCCAGTGAAGGCGGAGATCAGCGAGAAGCAGAGCGGATAGAGAAACAGCGCCGCGACCAGCGCAAGGCCGGGTGCGATCAGCAGCAGGGCAAGATTGCGTTGGGAAAAGCTCATGGCGAGCGGCGCTCTCCGCGATGGGTGGTGACTGGATATCCGGAACCGCGAGGTCATCCCGGACAAGCCGCGTCAGCGGCGCCGATCCGGGATCCATGCCTGAACCGTTCCGGATTGGATCCCGGGACTGCGCTCCGCTGCGCCCGGGATGACACGGTGTTTCTCCGCATCATCCCGTCAGGCGAACCTCAGTTCGCGACCTTCTTCTCGTAGCCCTCGAGGATGTCGTTGAAATAGGGCGCGATCGGGAAGGGCTTGCCGTTCTTGGCGAGCTCGGCCGGGGTGACATCGGTGAAGAGCTTGTCCCAGGCAGCCTTGTCGAGCTTGCCTTCGAGGTTCTTGGCGTCGATGCCCGGATACCAGTTGAACTTCTTGACGATGCCGTCGGCCTGCACCTGCGGCGAGGTCGCAAGCGCGATGAAGGCCTCGGCCAGCTTCTTCTGAGCCGACTTCTCCGGGACCGCGTAATACATCGGCTGGCCGGGCATCCCGGGCGAGACGAGCTTCAGCTTCATGTTCGGCGGCAGCTTGCCGTCGGCCTGCCAGGAATAGAACATGTCGACCCAGACCGGGCCGATCGCGATCTCGCCGCGGTTCAGCATGTCGAGCGTGCCGGCATTGCCGGGGGTGATGACGACATTGGCATTGAAGGCCTTGAGGTCGGCGAAGGCCTTGTCCCAGGTCGTCTTGGTGGCCGCGTCATAGGGGCCCTTCATCAGCTTCTCGGCGTCGCCGCCGAAAGCATAGACCCAGCCGGCGACGAAGGAGACCCCGGACATGCCGCCCTTGATGCCATTATAGCCGAACTGCTTGGGGTTCTTCTTCACCCAGTCGGCGAGTTCCGCGAAAGTCGCCGGCGGCGTCTTGACCATGTCGGCATTGTAGGCGAGCGCGGTCTGCGACTGGAACATCGGGATGACGAAGCCGCTGACATCGGTGCCGAGCGAATTCTTCGCGGAGTCGCTGGTCGCGAGCTTGGCCGACTCGACATTGGCCGTGTATTTGTTGAGCAGGCCTTCCTTGACCATCTGGCCGGCGGCCTTCTGGTGGATGACGAGCACGTCGAAATCGGTCGAGGCCGCACCCTTCTGGGCGTCGAGCTTCTCGTAGATCTTCTGCGAGCCGGCATCGCCCGGGCCGGTGCCGACCGAGACGACCTTCACGCCGGGATGGGCCTTCTCGAACATCGGCCCGAGATAATCCTTGACGTAGTCGACCATGTTCTGGTCGCCGGCGGAGGCGACGTTGAGGGTCTGCGCGGATAGCGGCGATGCCACGATCAGCGCGGCAAGCGAGCAGGCAAGCGTGATGATGCGCATGGGTCTGACTCCCTGTCAGGCGGCGATCCCGGCCTCGGTCGCCGGGAAGATGTGAAGGCGCTGCAGCGGAATGCGCAGCCCAACCTTGGTTCCGAGTTCGTGACGGCCGGTATCGTCGACCGTGATCTGGCGTCCGGCGGCCTCCACCTTGTAGCGGTAGATGCCACCGGGATAGGCGCGCGCGGCGATGGTGCCGGGGACGACGAGATCGCCGCTCGCAGCCACCGCGTCATGCGCGTCGAGACTCGCGACATCGTCGCGGAAATAGGCAAGCGCCTCGCCGTTCGGCAAAGCCGCTCCAGCGGCGTCCGCGAGCGTGGCGCGGGCCGCGTCGGCGGTGATGGAAGCCAGGCCCTCGCTGCGTGCGATCTTGAGCGGCAGGACGTTCTCCGCGCCCATGAAATTGGCGACGAAGGCGCTGGCCGGGCGGTCATAGACCTCCTCGGGCGTGCCGACTTGGGCGACCCGGCCAGCCTGCATGATCACCAGCCGGTCGGCCATGGTCATGGCTTCCTCGCGATCATGGGTGACGTGGACCGCGGTGAGGCCGAGCCGCTGCTGGATGGCGCGGATCTCGTGGCGCATCACCATGCGGATCTTGGCGTCGAGATTGGAGAGCGGCTCGTCGAGCAGAAGGATGCCGGGATCGATCGCGAGCGCCCGGCCGAGCGCGACGCGCTGGCGCTGGCCGCCGGAGAGGGCCGTGACCTTGCGGTCCTCATAGCCGGCAAGGCCGAGAAAGCCCAGCATCTGGCCTACCTTGGCGGCGATCTCCGCCTTGGACTTGCCGCGCAGCTTCAGGCCGTAGCCGATATTCTGGAGCACGGTCATATGCGGCCAGAGCGCATAGGACTGGAAGACCATGGCCATGCCGCGCTTTTCCGGTGGCAGTCCGGCGACATCCTTGCCGCCGACGACGATCGAGCCTTCCTCGACCGGAACGAAACCGGAGAGCGAGCGCAGCAGCGTGGTCTTGCCGCAGCCGGAGGAGCCGAGAAGCGCGGTGAAGCTGCCGGGGGTAAAGTCGAGATCGATGCCGTGCAGCACACGCGTGCCGCCATAGGCGACCTTGAGACCGCGCACGCCGATGGCTGCGCCGCTGCCCGCTCTGGCTTGCGTTTCCGGCTGCAAGGCGCCTACTCCCCCGGTTCTGCTCTTATCGCCTGACAATGGAATATTTCTTCCATCGCCGGCTCAGTTGAAATAAACGTTACGCACGGGGCGCAGTCTATGCAAGAGCTTTGTGAAACTCGGATGACAGTGCGGATTCATTCTCTCTGGCTGATGCCGGCCCCCGCCGACGAAGCGATGCTGGCCGGTATCGTCGGCGACCTGTCCGGCCGCTTCGGCACGCCTCTCTTCGCCCCGCACCTGACATTGCAGGGCGACACCGAGACGACGCCTGTCGCGCTGGAGCGCGCGATCATGGCTGCTGCCAGCGCAATCGAGGACTTCTCGGAACCCGTCTCCATCGTCGAAGGCAGCGATGCCTATTTCCGCTCTTTCTATGCCCGTTTCGCCGTCTCACCAGCATTGGCGAAGCTGAAGCAGGCGCTCGATCCCGAGGGCTTCGCGAGTTTCATGCCGCATGTCTCGCTGCTCTACGGGCCGGTCGAGGCCGCTGCGAAAGCTGCGGCTATCGCCGAGATCGATGCTCGCCTCGCCGGCCGTGCCATCCGCTTCGACCGGATCGGTATCGTGACCTCCGGACAGGACGTGCCGATCGCCGACTGGCAGGTCGTGGCGAGCGCCGCGCTGCGTTCGGCCTGAGCCTTCGAACTATTCCCCGGTCAGCTCGCGATTGCGGCGGCTAACCTCGTCGCTGTAGCGCTTGATCGCATGCGCCTCGCTGAGAATGCCGACGAGGCGGCGGCTGTCGCGATCGGCGACCACGGGCAGTGCCTCGCTTTCGGCCGCCTCGAACAGCTTCAGCGTGTCGCGCACCGACATGTCGGCGAGCAGCATCCGGTCCGGGTTGCGCAGGAGATGGCGCACGGTGCGCGGCGCGGGCTCCGCGGCCGCCTCCTCATCCAGTGCCGGATCGGGCTCGTAGAGCGCACCGGGCGGCACCATGCCGGCATAGGCATCGCCCGCGCCGACGGCGACGAGGTAATTGGTCGATCCCGGCGGATATTTCAGCCGGGCTTCGGCGATGCTGGCATCGGCCGCGATCTTCGGCACCTCGATGCGCATCATGCTGCCGGCGGTGAGATCGCGCATCCAGCCGACATCGTGAGCGCCGCGGATGCTCTCGCCGCGCAGGTGGAAGCGCCAGGTCGCGAAGGAGAAGCCGAAGAGACGCCGCGTCACCAGCGAGGCCGCGCCGGCTGCACCGACGACCGCAAGCGTCAGCTTGAGATCGCCGGTCATCTCGAGCGCGAGCAGCGTCATCGTCATCGGACCGCCGACGACCGAGACCGCGAGCGAACTCATCCCGACCAGCGCAAACAGCGTCTCGTGCCCGGCGAGGTTGGGGAAGGCGAGCGTCAGCACGCCGATGAAGAGGCGGCCTGTCAGCACGCCGAGCAGCAGCGAGGCGAAGAACAGACCGCCGCGAAAGCCCGAGCCGATCGAGACCGAGGAGGCCAGCGCCTTGGCGACGAGCACCAGCGCGAACAGCGTGAGGCTGGCATCGATGCCGAGATAGAGATTGATCGCGCCGTGGCCGGCCGAAAACACGGACGGGTTCCAGACCGCCAGCGCGCCGACGACGAGGCCACCGAAGGCGGGCCGGAGCCAGGTCGGGATCCGCGAGCGCCTGAACCCCGCCTCGACGAAGGCGGCGGCGCGCATCACGACGATGCCGACGAGCCCGCAGGTGGCGCCGAGCATGACGACCAGAGGCAGGTTGGCCACCGTGATCAGTCCGATCGGCGGGACCTCGATCGCGAGGAGCGCGGGTGCAAGCACGCTATGGGTCACGGTCGCCATGAAAGTCGCGGCCATCACCGGCACGAAGGCCGCGATCGAATAGCTGCCCAGGATCAGTTCGAAGGCATAGAAGGCGCCGGTCAGGGGCGCATCGAAGGCGGCACCGATGGCGCCGCCGGCGGCGCAGCCGACCATCAGGCGCATATCCGCGCGGCGCAGGCGCAGCCGCCGGCCGATATGCGAGGCGAGCCCGCTGGCAGCCTGCGTGTAGCCGGCTTCGAGTCCGACCGAGGCGCCCGCGCCGCTGGAGCCCATGGTCTGCAGCGCGACGAAGACGCTGTCGCGGAAGGACATGCGCCCGCCATGCAGGGCATTGGCCTCGATCGGATCGATCGGCTGCTTGCGACGCCGGAAGAACAGCCAGGAGGCGCAGCCGATGACGAGGCCGCCGAGAACCGGCCCTGCGAGCGCGCGCCAGGTCGGGATCGTGGTCGTGATCGAGAGCCGCTGCGTATGCGGCAGCCCGAAGATCACCTCGTGCAGGAGCTGGGTCGTGAACGACATCGCCAGCACCACAAGCCCGGCTAGGACCCCGACCACGCAGGCCAGCACCACGATGCCGATCTCGCTGGAGCGGACGAGCGCGCGCCAGCCCTGCGGCGCATCGCCTGTCCCGGCCGGCGTTTCTGTGGCTTTCACGGTGATCACGGCAAGGCCCGTCAGGCTCGTTCGTCACGTCCGTTCGCGGTCGCATATCGCAGCGGCCGGAACAAGACGGCTCGGCGATAGCAGCCCCGCCCCTGCCGCAGGGCGGTTACGAAATCGGGACTGCCAAGCCCGTCTTGACCCGGTCCATGGCGACAAAGGAGCGGAACTTGCGAATATTGGGATTGGCGAAGAACAGGCGCCGCGTCAGCGCCTCATAGGCCGCCATGCTCGGCACCAGCACGACCAGCATGAAATCGACCTCGCCGGTGACGTAATAGCATTGCTGCACCTCCGGCGCGGCGAGGAAAGCGCTCTTGGCCGCATCGATATCGGGGGCGGTCTCGCTGACCAGTTCGATCTCGACGAAGAGCGTGATCGGATGGCCGAGCGCGGCGGGATCGACCACCGCGACATTGGCGCGGATGACGCCGGTCGCCTCCATGCGACGAATACGACGCTGCACGGCCGGCGCAGAGAGATTCACGCGCTCGCCGATCACCCGCTGCGGCGTGGTGTTGTCCTGCTGGAGGATCGCGAGGATCGCACGGTCGAAAGCGTCGAGTTGATGAGCGGTCGGCTCGGCCATGCCTCATCCCGAGAGAGAAACTTGCAAGGGCAGCGGGTAAATCCAGCGCCTTTTTCACTTGGGATGCAATATCCATTCAGGCAACCCAGCCAGACGAGGCCGCCATGTTCCTGCTCAATCATCATCCGGATTACCGCTCCGCCCCGCATCCGGAGGATGTCGAGACTCTCGGGCCGGCCGGCGCCGACGCGATCACGGCGCATCTGGCCGAGCGGCCGAACCATGTGCCGACGCCGCTGCACAGCCTGCCGGGCCTCGCCGCCGCGCTCGGCATCGGGGCGCTCTTCATCAAGGACGAGGGTCAGCGCCTCGGGCTCGGCAGCTTCAAGGCGCTCGGCGGCGCCTATGCTGTGATCCGACTTGCGCTCGAAGCGGCTTCCGAAAAGCTCGGCCGGCAGTTCGCCGATGCCGACATGAACGATCCCGCTGTCCGCGCGGCGGCGGCCGGCATGACCTTCGCCTGCGCGACCGACGGCAACCATGGACGCTCGGTGGCGCAGGGCGCGCAACTGCTCGGCGCCAAGGCCGTGATCTTCGTGCATGGCGGCGTCAGCGACGAGCGCGTCGCGGCCATCGCCCGCTTCGGCGCCGAGATGATCCGCGTCGACGGCACCTATGACGATTCCGTCGTCGAGGCGGCCCGCGTCGCGACCGAGCGCGGCTGGACCATCGTCTCCGACACCTCCTGGGACGGCTATGAGCGCATCCCGGGGCTGGTCATGCAGGGCTATACCGCGATCGCCCGCGAGGGGTTGGCGCAGATGCCGGAACGGCCGACACATGTCTTCGTGCAGGCCGGCGTCGGCGGCATCGCCGCCGCGCTCGCCGCGCAGATGCAGACGAGCTTTGGCGACGAGCGGCCCTTCTTCACGGTGGTCGAGCCATCCCGCGCTGCCTGCATCTTCGAGGCGGCCAAGAACGGCAGGCCCGGCAAGATCCCGCATGGCGCACCGACCGTGATGGCGATGCTCGAATGCTACGATCCCTCGCCGCTGGCGCTGCGCGTGCTCTACCGCGCGGCGGACGCTTTCATGACGGCAGAGGATTCCGACGCCGTCGAGGCGATGAACCGCCTCGCCCGTCCGAGCGCAGGCGACCCTGCGATCGTCGCCGGCGAAAGCGGCGGAGCGGGATTCGCCGGCTTGCTAGCGGTCTTGCGCGACCCACAGGCCCGTGCGGCGCTGAAGCTCGACAGCAATTCTCGCGTGTTTCTCGTCAATACCGAAGGCGCGACCGATCCGGCGCGCTATGCCGAGCTCGTCGGGCTGAAGCCGGAGGAGGTCGCATGACCCTGCAAGCCACCGAGCGATTGACGCTGCATTCGCAGAGCCATTCGCCCTATGCGCGCAAGACCATCGTCTTCGCGCATGAGGCGGGAATCGTCGAGCGGCTCGCGATCATCGACCAGGAGACGAGCCCGACCAACCGCAACCCCGAGATCTTCGCAGTCAATCCGCTCGGCAAGGTGCCGGTTCTGATCACGCCGGAAGCCGGCGCGATCTTCGACTCGCTGGTGATCTGCGACTATCTCGACGGGCTTCATGGCGGGCGCCGGTTGATCCCGGCCGACGGCAAGGCCCGTTGGCAGGCACTGCGCCTGCATGCGATCGCGCAGGGGCTCTGCGATGCCGGGATCGCGCTGCGCTGGGAAACGCTGCGACGCCCGGAGCACCTGCGCTACCCGCCTCTTCAAGAGGGACAGACGGCCAAGCTCGTGGAGAGCTTCGACGTGCTGGAGCGCAACGAGAGCTTCGATGAGCCCGTGCATATCGGCCATATCGGATTGGCGACGGCGCTCGCCTGGCTGGAGTTCCGCGACCTCCCGGATTTCCGGATCGGACGGCCGAGGCTGGCGCGCTGGTACGAGACGTTCTCGCAGCGCCCCTCGATGCGGGCGACCGCCTATCACGGCGAGACGCAGGACCAGCCGCAGGCACAAGCCATTGCCGGATGAGCCGCTGACGTCGTAGCAGGGCAGCGCGGCCCTTCCGGCTGCGCCGGAGGCCGTGCATGAAGCTTCGTCCCGATACGCTGGCGATGACCGCCGTCCTCGCCATGCTGACGGCGCTAGGGCCCCTCTCGACCGATTTCTACCTGCCTTCCCTGCCGGAGATCGCGCGGGTGATGGAGACCGATGTCGCCGGCGCGCAGGCGACGCTCTCCTCGTTCCTGTTCGGCTTCGCCGCCGGGCAGATCTTCTGGGGGCCGCTCTCCGACAGACTTGGACGCCGGCCGGTGCTGCTCGCGGGCCTTGCTCTCTTCGGGGTCGCGACGCTGGCCTGCGCGTTCGCGCCTTCGATCGGCGCACTGACGCTGGCACGGGCCTTCCAGGCGCTCGGGGCATCGGGCCCGATCGTGCTCGGCCGCGCCATGGTGCGTGATCTCTATGACGGGCCGCGCGCCGGCCGCGAACTCGCCCGGATGGGCATGATCATGGGACTGGTGCCGGCGGTCGCGCCGGTAATCGGCGGCGTGCTGCAGGTCGCCTTCGGCTGGCGTTCGACCTTCCTCGCCTCGCTCGCCTTTGCGCTGGTCCTCGCCATCGTCATCGCCACGCTGATGCCGGAGACCTTGCGGGCGCGCTCGCCGCAGCCCTTGTCCCTCGTCAGCATCTTCAAGGGCTTCGGTACGCTGCTGCACAACCGCGCCTTCCGGGTCTATGTCGCGCTGACGGCGCTGGCCTATGCCGGGCTCTTCGCCTTCATCTCGGGCTCGTCCTTCGTGCTGATCGGCGTCTACGGGCTGACGCCGGTCGAATACGGCTTCTCCTTCGGCTTCGGCGTGCTCGGCTACATCACCGGCACGATCATCGCCCAGCGGCTGGTCGGGCGGCGCGGCATGGACGGGGTCATCGCGATCGGCGTCGCCTGCCTCGCCAGCGGCGGACTTGCCATGCTGGTCGGGGTGCTCACCGGATTCGGCGGGCCTGCCGGCGTCGTCGTGCCGATGGCGCTCTATGCCTGCGGCGTCGGGCTGACCATGCCGCAGGCCCAGGCCTCGGCGATGATGCCCTTCCCCGATCGGGCGGGCGCGGCCTCCTCCTTCAACGGGCTGTGCCAGATGCTGCTCTCGGCCTGCGTCGGGCTGCTCGTCGGGCATCTCCTGAAGAACGCCGCGCTGCCTCTGCCTCTGGTGATGTCGGCGCTGGGCGTCGCTGCCCTCGTCCTGTTCAGCGCGACACGAGGCATCCGGGCGGCGAAGAGCGAGGCAGTGTAGACAACCGTCGGATCGTTTCCGGCCAGGAACGATACCTCTTGTCATTCCGGGGCGCGCCAACGGCGCGAACCCGGAACCCACGACGGGGTGAGACATAAGGTGTTCGGTTGCAGGCGGCTCACCCGGTCGTGGGTTCCGGGTTCTTCGCTACGCGAAGCCCCGGAATGACAAGGCGGCGCGAAGCTCCTCCAGCCCAGCGCCGGCGGCGCCTCGATGTCAGCCGCCGAAAAGACGCTCGAAGAAGTTCTTCTCCTGTGGCGCCGGCGGCACCCAGGCACGGTCGCTGGTCGGCGGGGGCGCCTCCGGCTGGCGGGCATCGGCAACCGGCGCGCCCAGATCGAGCGGCCGCGGCGCGCCCTGCCAGAAGCCACCGGGCAACGGAATCGGCTGCGCTCCGGCATGGGCGGCCTTCATGTACTTGCCCCAGATTTCGCCGGGCAGGCCGCTGCCGGTGACGCGCTTCATCTTCGAATTGTCGTCGTTGCCGACCCAGACGGCGGTAACGAGCTTGGCGGTGAAGCCGACGAACCACGCGTCGCCGTAATCCTGCGTCGTGCCGGACTTGCCGCCGACCTGCCAGCCCGGGATGTTGAACTTGCTGCCGGTGCCGCCGTTCATCACGCCGGTGAACATCGTATCCATCATCGCGAGATATTGCGGCTGGATGACCTGGCCGAGGCTCGTTGCCTTGCGGGCATACACGACCTTGCCAGTGGTCTGGCGCACCTCTCGGATGACATAGGGCAGCACCGACTGGCCGCCATTGGCGAAGGTCGCATAGGCCGCGGTCATCTCCAGCGGCGTCACCTCCGAGGTGCCGAGCGCCAGCGACAGGTTCGGCTGCAGGGCCGAGGTGATGCCGAGGCGCTGGGCGGTGCGGACGACCTCCTTGGGTGTCACCTCCTGGATCAGCCGAGCGGCGACCGTGTTGAGCGAATGCTGCATCGCCGTCGCCAACGTCACCGGGCCGCGATACTTGCGCGAATAATTCTCCGGCTCCCAGCCCTTGATCGAGACCGGGGCGTCGTCGCGGATGGTGTCCGGCGTCAGGCCCTTCTCCATCGCCGTGAGATAGACGAGGGGCTTGAAGGACGAGCCTGGCTGGCGGCGCGCCGCCGTGGCGCGGTTGAACTGGCTCTTCGTATAGTCGCGGCCCCCGATCAGGGCGCGGATCGCCCCGTCGGGCGCGAGCGAGACAACCGCGCCCTGCGACGCGTTCAGCTTGGCGCCCTGCGCAGACAGCGCATCGACCAGGATCGTCTCGGCCGACGCCTGCAATTTCGAATCGATCGTGGTGAGGACGGTGACATCGCCGTCGACCGCGCCGATGAAGTCGTCGAGCACGTCCATGACGTAGTCGGCGGCGTAGTTGACGGAGCCCGCCCCGACGCGCTCCGGCACCTCGGCCGGCGCCGTCAGCGCGGTCTTGGCCGCATCCTGCGTGATGAAGCCCTGGTCGGCCATCGCGGCGATGACGAGCTGGGCGCGCTTCTCGGCCGCCTCGGGATTGCGGTTGGGCGCCAGGCGCGACGGCGCCTGGACGAGGCCGGCGAGCATCGCCGCCTCCGCGATCGTCACCGAGCGCGCCGACTTGTTGAAATAGCGCTGCGCGGCAGCCTCGACGCCATAGGCGCCGGAACCGAAATAGACGCGGTTCAGGTAGAGCTCGAGGATCTGGTCCTTGGTGTAGGTGCGCTCCAGCCAGAGCGCCAGGATCGCCTCCTGGATCTTGCGGGCGGCGGTACGCTCCTGCGTCAGGAACAGGTTCTTGGCGAGCTGCTGGGTCAGGGTCGAGCCGCCCTGCGCCACGCCGCGTCCGCGCAGGTTGGTGACGAGCGCGCGGGTGATGCCGATCGGGTCGATGCCGAAATGCTCGTAGAAGCGCCGGTCCTCGATCGCGACGAAGGCCCGCGGCAGATAGGGCGGGATCTCGCCGATGGTGACGGTGCGCCCGCCGGTCTCGCCGCGATTGGCGAGGAGCGAGCCGTCGGCGGCGAGGATCGCGATGTTCGGCGGCCGCTTCGGCACGGTGAGCTGGTCGATCGGCGGCAATTGCGAGGCGTGATAGGCGATGAGCCCGCCAAGGCCGATGACGCACCAGAGGCCGAGCACCATCGTCCAGTAGAACAGCCCGCCGAGGAACGAGCGGCGGCGATGCCGGCCACGACGCTTGCCCCCACCGCCGCCACCGCTACGCTTGCTGCCACGCTTGGGCGGGTTGCGGAGCTGCCGGCTGGGCTCGGGCTGTGCCGGAGCGTTCCGGAAACGCGAGGGGCGATCGTCTGGAGAAAGGCGCATGTCACCGTCCACATGGCCTTCGCCACGCTCATATCCAAAGGAGGGCTCGCGCCGCTCGCCTCGTGCAATCCGGTCGTTCATCCTGCCCCGTTTTCGGCCGCCATGCCGCATCGCAATGCGGTCAGGTCACACAGGATTCAAACATGGCGCTTTTAAGGGTTCGTAAAGCGTGCAGTGCGGCGGCAGAGACACAGCCGTCGCGCAAACGTGATCGAACTTGCAAACACGCAAACGGAATCGTCATCTTCCGGGATATTGCGCAAAATCAGGGGGCTCGCCTAGAACCCGAAGCCGGAACACCTGAGCCATCAGCAGCTATCCCCAACCAAGGACCACCGCATGCAGTTTCTGTCGCGCTTCCAGCCCTATGCACTCGGCCTGCTTCGCATCTTCGCCGCGCTGAGCTTCATCTCGCACGGCACGCAGAAGCTGTTCGGCTTCCCCGCTGCTCCGTCCTGGGGTCTGCCCTCCGCCATGAGCCTGCCCTGGACCGCCGGCGTGATCGAGATCGTCGGCGGCGCGCTCGTCCTCGTCGGCTTCTTCACCCGGCCGGCCGCCTTCGTTCTCTCCGGACTGATGGCCGTCGCCTACTGGATGGCTCATGGCTCGAAGGGCTTCTACCCGCTACTGAACGGCGGCGAGGCGGCGATGCTGTTCTGCTTCATCTTCCTCTACATCGCGACTGCCGGTCCCGGCGCATTCGCGCTCGATTCCCGCAAGAACTGACATCCGGCGGCGCATAACGACGAAAGGCCCGCTTCCTCACGGAAGCGGGCCTTTTTTTTCATGCCTGAAGCAGGCGGATCAGACCGCCGCGGAGATCCAGCGCGAGAGATCGCTCTTGGGGGCAGCGCCGACCTTCTGGGAAGCGAGCTTGCCGTCCTTGAACAGCATCAGGGTCGGGATCGAGCGGATGCCGAACTGGGCCGGAATCTGCTGATTTTCGTCGACATTCATCTTGACGATCTTGACCTTGCCGCCGAGCTCGGTCGCGATTTCCTCGAGCGCCGGGCCGATCATGCGGCAGGGACCGCACCATTCCGCCCAGAAATCCACCACGACCGGCTCGGACGACTTCAGGACATCGGCCTCGAAGCTCGCGTCGGTTACCTTGCTCGTTGCCATGACTGGCTGCCTTTCGAATCCATGGGCGGCATCGTCGCCCTTCGCCAGCGAAGCTATGAACGCCGGCCCCTCCGGTCAAGGCGCGTGCACCGCAGGGCGGAGGTGAAGCCGGCGCGTCACGACCCGCCCGAGACCAGGCTCGCCCCGACATTGATCGCCATCGCCAGGATCGAGGTATTGAAGACGAAGGCCAGGACCGAATGCACGAGCACGACGCCGCGCGCGCGGCGCGTGGTCACGCCGACATCCGAGGTCTGCGAGGTGCAGCCGATCGTGCAGGAAAAATACAGGAAATCGACATAGTCCGGCAGGCCGCTGCCGGGAAAATCGAGGCAGGGCTCGGTCTTGCCGCCGCGATAATAGATGCCGGCATAGTGCAGGGTGAAGAAGGCGTGCAGCAACGTCCAGGAACACAGGATCGTGACGCCGCCGAGCGCGAGATGGGCGCCGCGCTCAGCCGCCGGCACCGCCCCGATGCCGGTGAGCTGGACCGCGATGGCCGCAAGGCTTGCCGTCGCCGCGAGGCAGGATATGACGAGGATGGCGACGGCACCCTCGTCCTGCTGCTCCGCCCGCGCCCGGATCTGATCGACCGTCTCCGTGAACATCGTCGCCGCCAGCAGGCCGAGATAAAGGACGGCGCCAGCATCCCAGGCGACCAGCAGGCGCGTCGCCCAGCGCCAGTCGCCCGGCAACAGCATGGCGAGCGAGGCTCCCGCCGCCAGAGAGATCAACAGACGCGGGCGCAGGGCGAGGGAATGCGGCACGAATTTCATGGCGGGAACGCCCCCTGGGCGGAAGCGGGGCTCGCGGCGGCCGCCAGGGTCGCAAGCGCGGCGTCGAGGCGGCCGGCATCCAGTTCAAAACAGGCGAGGCTCGCCGTATAGATCACCAGCGCCCGTACCTCCCGCCCCGGATAGATCTCCCGCATCAGCGCGGCATAGGCGGCAAGCTGGGCGATCGTGGTGGCCGGGATCGCATCGAGCTCGCGCGGTGGCCGGGCCGTGGTCTTGAAATCGGCGACGACGACGCTTTCGGCGGTCACCGCCAGCCGATCGATCCGCCCCGAGACGGCCCGCGCCTCGCCATCCGCGAGGCGGATCGAACCCGCGACGGGTACTTCCGCCAGGGCATCCGGGGCGAAGAGCCCGGCCAGCGCCGGAGCGGCCAGCAGATGCAGGGCGTCCGTGACGATGGTTGCCCGCCTTTTGGGCGGCAGGGCTCCGCCGCGCGCCTGCGCCAGGGCCTCAGCCGTCGCCGGACGGCGCGCCTCGGGAACGCCCGGCAGGACCTGCAGGAGCAAATGCGCCAGCCGGCCGGCCGCCGCGGCCGCGGCAAGGAAAGGACCGTCGCCCGGCCGCTCCTCGCCATCGGCCGCAGCCAGCGCGCCCGACGGCTTCAGCGGCGGCAAGGGCTCGGCCTCGCGCGCGACCCGCTCGGACAGCCAAGGCGGGACGAGAAGGGAAGCCGGCCCGCCCTCTGGCCGGGACTTCGCCTCCGCTTGCGACGGCGCCGAGACCATGAAGCGCAGCGTCGTCGCTTCACCCTCGCCCAGAAGCTTCAGGCCGGCTTCCGATTGCATCAGGCCCTGTTCGATCATCGCGTACCAGCTGCCCGCCGGCGCCTCGCCCTTGGGCTGCGCGCCACAGACGATCAGGCGATCCTCGGCGCGGGTCATCGCGACATAAAGCAGGCGGTGGTGCTCCTCGACCATCTGCGCGACCACCACGGCCTTGGCATCGGTGGTGGCCCTGACGTCCTCGGCAGACGCCGGCGGCCAGAGTGGCACGAGCTCGCCCCGCGGCGTCGGCACAGCCAATATCTTCGGCAGGCGCCTCGCACCGGGCTCAGGCCCGAGATCGGCGAGGATGACGATCTTCGCCTCCAGCCCCTTCGAACCATGCACGGTCATGACACGGACCTCGCCGGCGCTGGCCGAGAGATCGCGCTTCACATCGGCGGCGCTGCCGGCGACATGCTGGAGGAACCCGGCGAGCGAAGGGCCATAGCGGCGCTCGTGATCGAGTGCGGCGTTGAGGAAGGCGTCGAGCGCATCGCCGGACTCGGCGCCCAGCCGGGCAAGGGCGAGGTTGCGTCCACCGCCGGGGCCGAGCAGATCGGCGAAGAAACGGAACGGACCGCAACGCCCCGCCTCGCGCGTCCAGTGGGCGAGCTTCGCCTCGGCGGCGGCGTAGCGCGGCTCTTCCGCTGCGGCTTCTTGTAGAGCGGCGCGCAGCGAGCCCTTGCGACCGGGCGCGAGGCGCAGGAGATCGTCGTCGTCGAGATCGATCAGCGGCGTCTTGAGCGCGGTGGCGAGCGTCAGGTCATCGTCGGGCAGCAGCAGGGCGCGGCCGAGCACGACGAGATCCTCCACAGCCGGGTGCTCGGCCAGCGTCAAACGATCGCGGCCGGCAACGGGGACGCCGGCATCCTTGAGCGCCTTGACGATCGCCTCGAACAGCGCGCCGCGCTGGCGCAGCAGGATCATGACGTCGCCGGCCGCGAAGGGATGACCGAGATCGTCGCGGCCAGCGTCGTGCCAGCGCCGCAAGGTGCGGGCGATGCGCTCGGCGAGCTTCACCGTGCCGCTGCGCCGCTCGGGCGCGTCGACCGGCGTGGTCCAGGCATCGGGCGGCTCGCCGGTATCGTTGGCGGCGAGCGGCCAGATATCGACAGTTCCCGGCGCATTGCGGCGCACCGTGTCGTGGATTTCCGGGCGCGTCGCGCCGTCGAAGACGAGGCCGCGCGCGTGCTCCGGCAAGGCGAAGACGGCATCGACCGCCTGCATGATGTCGGGCGCCGAGCGGAAGGAGGTATTCAGGCTGATCGCCTCGAAATCCCGCTTCGCCGCCCGAATGCGCCTCTCCAGCGCCCGGCGCTCCTCGCCGAAGACGGCGGGTGCGGCTCCCTGGAAGCCGTAGATCGACTGCTTCTCGTCGCCGACGACGAAGATGGTACGCGGCTTCGCCCGGAGATCGTCCCCGCCCGTGAACTCTTCCGCCAGTTTGCGCAGGATCGCCCATTGCGCCTCGCCGGTGTCCTGCGCCTCGTCGAGCAGGATGTGGTCGATGCCGGCATCGAGCTTGTAGAGCACCCAGGCGGCCTCGACCCGCTCCAGCAGCGAGCGCGTGCGCGCGATCAGGTCGTCATAATCGAGCAGCGAGCGCAGGTTCTTCTGGCGCTGGTAGGACGCGAGCATGCGCGTCACCAGCAGGGCGAGCGCCGCGCTGCGGTCGCGGATCGCGACGGCGTTCAACTGCTCGGCGGCGCCGAGCAGGAGGGTGGCGAGGTCCTCCAGCGCCAACAGCAAGGCGCCGTCGAATTCGGATTTGCCCTTGCCGCGGATATTGGCGTTGATCGTGCCCTCGGCCGTGATGAAGCCGCGCCGGCAGAAGCCGACGGGGTCGCCGTCATCCTGCCCGGCGAGCAGGGTGCGCAGGTTTGCCGCGAAATTCTGGCGCGTGGCGCTGCCCGCCTGAAGCGCCTCAATCAGGGCCCGCAACCCCGGCAACGCCGCCAGATCGGCGCGGAAGCGGGTCCTGATCGCGTCGGCCGGCAGATCCGGCGGGATACCGAGGAAGGCGGCGATGCCGGCCTTCACGGCCTCGGGATCGCGGGCGCGGCCGTTCTCGTCGCTGAACAGCGCGCGCTGGCGCAGCGCCTCCTGAAACATCGTCTCGAAACTGTCCTGCGCCGCGAGCCTCGCAAGGAGATCGAGTGCACGCGCTTCCGGGCCGTTCGGTTCGGCAGCCACGAGGGCGAGCAGTTCGCGGCGTGCGGCGCGCAGCATCTCGGCCTGCGCCAGATCGTCGGCGACCTCGAAGCGCGGCGGCACATTCGCCTCGAACGGGGCTGCCTGAAGCACGCGGGTGCAAAAGGCGTGGATCGTCTCGATGCGCAGGCCGCCCGGCGTCTCCAGCGCCTGCGCGAAGAGGCGGCGCGCCTTGGCGCGCTCGGCGATCGTCGGCGTGCTACCGGTGAGCTTCGTCAGCTCGCGGCCGAGCGCCTCGTCCGAGAGCGTCGCCCAGGCACTCAGCGCCTTGAAGATGCGGTTCGCCATGTTGGCGGCGGCCGCCTTGGTATAGGTGATGCAGAGCATCCGGCCGGGCGTGACATCGTCGAGCAGCAGCCTGAGCACACGGTTGACCAGCACATGGGTCTTGCCCGAGCCGGCATTGGCCGAGACCCAGGCGGAGAGGCCGGGATCGGCCGCCTGCGCCTGGCGCTGGTTGGTCAGCGACGGGACGATCCAGCCGGGCTTCATGCCTCGCCCCCTTCGTCACCGCCGGGCGCCGCCGACCATTCCTTGACGCGGGCCAAATGATCGTAGGGGCTGGCATAGCGGATATAGTCGGGCGCGCGGCGCGAGACGAAGGGCTCGCGGCCCGAGCGCAAGGCATCCAGATATTCGAGCAGGCGTTCGAGATGGCGCGCAGCGACATCGGCCAGGGACTCGTCGCCGAACTTGAGCGGCGCGCTCGTACCCCAGCCCTTGGGATCGTGGTGGAGCTTGACATAGAGCACGTCATCGACCGGCAAAGGCCCGGCCAGCCCCTTGAAGCCGGCGCGCGCCGCCAGATCGGCTTCCAGCGTCAATTGCGGGGCAAAGCCCTTCTCGACCTGCTTCTTGGAGGGCGGCGCCCCCGTCTTGAAATCGACGATGCGCAGCGAAGGCGTGCGCGTCAGCTCGATCCGGTCGGCCTTGCCGCTCAAGCGGAATTCGCTGCCATCGGCGAGCGGGAAGCTCGCGGCCGTGAAGAGTTCGACGCCGATACGGCCGATATCGCTGCGGCGGCCCTCCTCCCAGCGGATGAAATGGCCGGCCGTCAGCAGGAAGCGCGGCCACCAGAAAGCCTTGACCTCGGGCACGTCGTCATAGGCGCGGAAAAGCCGCGTGCCGATCTCGACCAGCGGCCCCATCGCATTGGCCGGCAGGCCTTCGGGATAGGTCTTGGTGAATTCCTCGACGATGCCATGCAGCAGCTTGCCGCGATCCTGCGCGGTCGGGTCCGCCACGAGATCATCGAGCGCGTCGAGCTTCAGGATCTTGCGGGCATGGATCTGATAGGGGTCGCGATAGAGCGTCTCCACCTCGGTGACGCTGAGCGAGAGCGGCTGAAGATCGCGCGGGGGGCGCGGCGCCGGGCGGCCGATCGGTTTAGCGTCAGCAGGAGCGCTGAGGACGCCGGCCAAACCCCGCAGCTTCGCGCCCTCGTCGACGGCTTCCGCCCAGACCGGCTGTGGCGTCACCGCCTGCAGGCGCTGCCAGAAGCGCGAGGCGATGGTCTCGGCCTCGCCGGCCTTGCGCGGGCGCGTCAGCGTCACCTGCCGCGCCAGCGCCGCCATGACGAAATCATGCGCGGTCTGGCCGACGCGCCGCTCCGGCGGCGACAGGCCGAGCTCGGCCCGCATCGGCCGGTTGATGAAGGAATCGGTCGTGGTCTGCGGTGGCCAGACGGTCTCGTTCAGGCCTCCGAGCACGACATGATCGGCCTCGAGCAGGCGTGCTTCGAGCAGACCCCAGATCGCGACGCGCGGATGGCCCGGCGACCCCCGCTTCACCACGGTCTCCGCCAGCAGGCCGTCGAGGATGCCGACGAAATCCCGCGCCGTGCCGCCCGCCGGCATGATGGCCTCAGTGGCGGCGAGATCGTCGAAGAGCCCGGAGAGCGCCTCGCCATCCGGGCCGACGAAGGCGAGCGGGGTGCCCGCCTCGCTCATGCTGAAAACGGTGACAGCTTCGCGCGCCGCGGCGACGACGGCGGCCAATGACGGCACGTCGGCACTGAACGCATCGCGCAAGGATGCGCTTGCTGACCCGAGCGCGTGCAGCACCTTGGCCGCGGCAGCCTGATCCTCGGCGACCAATCGCTTGCGCGGCTGCGGAACATGCCCGCTTTTGCGGATCGCCTCCCAGTTTGCGAGCGCGACTTCCAGCCCCGGCATCCCCCGGCCCACCGCCTGGCCACGCCATGTCCCGATATCGAGCGCGGCAGCGCCGTGTGTCAGCGCCGCGCGGCCAAGCCCCAGCCGGCAGAGCGGATGGGCGAGCAGCGGCACAAGCGCGACCGGCGCCATCTCGGCCAGCACGGCATCGAGGATCAGGCGCAGCAGCGAGCCCGCCGGCCAACGCCCGAGCGGCAGGCCGGCGGAATCGTCGACCTCCACGCCCCAGCGCCTGAGCTCGACGGCGACGCGCTCGGCGAGGCCGCGATCCGGCGTCACCAGGGCCGCATGGGCGCCCGGCCGCTCCAGCGTCTCGCGCAGGGCGATGGCGACGATCAGCGCCTCCTCGCGCTCATCGGCGGCCTCGACGACGCGCAAGCCCTGGAAGCCCTCCGCCGCCATCGGCTCGGGGACGCGCGCGCCAAGATCGGACCAGAGCTCGGTGACCGAGGCCGGCAGCATCGCCTCGCGCAGCAGCGCGGCGCGGGCCTCACGCGCGGCATCGGGAAGCGCCAGCTCACGAACATCGTCGCGATCCGCTTCGAGCGTCCCCATCAGATGATGCAGGGCGGCCTGCGGATGCGAATGGGCCGGCTCCTTCGCGATCGCATCCCAGGCGCGAGCCTCCAGTCCGAGATCGATACCGGGCAGAACCACCGCCCCGTTCGGGAGCCGGGCGATGGTCGCGAGCAGCCGCGCTGTGGCTGGAACCGTGCCGGTCGAGCCGGCGGCGACAATCGGCCCGCTCGCCCCGCCGCCGACCAGCCTGTCGCGCTCGGCCGCAAGCATGCGGTTGCGGAAGGCGGCGGGGTCACAGGCGCCGCGCTCGGCCAGGATTTCGGGCCAGGCCTCGCCGAGAATGGCAAGAAAGCCCGCATTGAGCTGCCAGACGCGATCGAAACGGGCGGCATCGAGCGATGCGAGCCGTTCGACCGATACGCCTTCGGTCTGCATCTGGTCGAGCAGGGCGGCGAGATCGCCGGCGAGCCCATAGGCCTCGGCCAGCGTCGCCGGCACCAGTGCCGGCTCGGCCGGATCGAGCTTGAGATGGCTGCGATTGGCGCTGCGGCCCCAGGCATCGACCAGCCGCGTCAGCAGCATGCGGCGTTCGAGCGGGGCGATCGGCGAGACGCGCTCTTCTGCCCAGGCGCCGGCGCCGATCAGCGCCGTTTCGGCTTCGTCGACATCGCCGAGCGGGACGATGCGCGGCAGCAGCAGCGGCCGCCCGCCGAGCTTTCCGGCGAGGATCGCGGCGAAGGCGCGGGCGGCGCGGCGCGTCGGCAGGTAGAGCGTTGTGCGGGCCATTGCGGCAGGGTCGGCGGGGTCGTGGACCGGCCCCAGCCGCCCGTCGAGCATCGCCTGCGCCAGCACCTCCAGAAAGGGCGCGCCGGCCGGGATGCTGAACAGGTTGAGCTCAGGCATCGACCGGCTGGGCGGTGGCGAAGGCGGCCTCGGCCGGCGCGATCGCGTCGGGCGTGCCGACATGCAGCCAGCGGCCTTCCAGCCGTTCGCCGAACAGGCGGCCGCGCGCGATGGCACGGTCGAACAACAGGTTGAGCGAGAACGGCCCTTCCGGCGTATCGGCGAAGAGCTCCGGCTTCAGGATCGCGACGCCGGCATAGATGTGAGGCGCGCTCGCGGCGCTGCCGCGGCGGGACAGGCGGGCGTCATCGGCCAGGACAAAATCGCCGGCGCCATCGAAGCCAAGGCTGGTTTCGCGATCGGCGAGCAGCAGCAGCATGTCCATCCGACCGGGGTCCCAGGCGGCCGCCATCGCCTTCATCGCGGGCCGGCCGGTCTCGCGCCAGAGCGCATCCGAATTGACGTGGAAGAAGGGCGCGGCACCCAGCAATGGCAGCGCTTTCCGGACGCCGCCGCCGGTCTCCAGCAGCTCCGCGCGCTCGTCCGAGATGGTGATGCGGGGGCGGATGCGATCCACGAGATGCGCCTCGACCTGCCCGGCGAGATGGTGGACGTTGACGACCGCTTCCTCGACGCCGGCCTCGGCCAGCCGGTCGAGCATATGGTCGAGCATCGCCTTGCCGCCGATCCTGACCAGCGGCTTCGGCAGCGTGTCGGTGATCGGGCGCATGCGCTGACCAAGCCCGGCCGCCAGCACCATCGCCCGGCGGATCGGCGGCGAAGCGGTTGTGGTCACGCGAATCTCCGTAGTGATCGGCTTGAGACTAGAGCGGATTGCGATCGGATACCAACGGCGCTCGCGTCTGTCTCACCGTCATTGCGAGCGTAGCGAAGCAATCCAGGGGCGGCAGAGCGCTACGTCCTCCTGGATTGCTTCGGAGCTTGCGCTCCTCGCAATGACGGTCAGTCAGGTCACAGATTGCTTTCATCTGCCGCGCCGGTCTCGAACAGCTTCGGCATATGCGCCTGATACCAGGCCTTCAGCTCTTCGAGCGCGGGATGCTCGAGGTTGCGGCGCAGATAGCCTTCGACGCGCGGCAGATGCTTCAGATAGTCGGGCTTGCCGTCGCGCTTGTCGAGCCGGGCGAAGATGCCGGCGATCTTGGTGTTGCGCTGGGCGCCGAGGATCGCATAGGCGCGGGCGAAACCGGCGAGATCGAAATCGGGGGCATCGCCGCGTCGCGCCGCGCCATAGGCCGCGAGCAAGCGCAGTTCCAGCGAGGCGGGAACGTCGATGCGGGCATCCTGGCCAAGCGAGACCAGATCATAGGCGGGATGGCCGAGCACCGCGTCCTGGAAGTCGATCAGGCCGAGTTTGGCATGGCCCTCGCGCTTTTCCAGCCAGATCAGGTTGGGCGAGTGCACATCGCGCATCGTCCAGGTCTGCGGCGCCGCGAGGATCTCGTCGAAGAGCCTGCTCCAGATGCGGGCGAATTCGGCCTGGGTGACGGCCGGAAGCGTCACGCCGGCGATATGCGGCGCATACCATTCGAGGATCAGCTCGGTCTCGATGGCGAGTGCCTGGCGGTCGTATTCCGGCAATGTATGGTCGCGCCCCTCCGCCACCGGCAGGATCGTCGGCAGGGTATGGCGATGCAGGTCGGCAAGGAGTTGTGCCGCGGCCTCGTAGCGCTCGGCGATCGGGCGGCGCTCGGCGTCGACGACGCCCTCACCACCCAGGTCCTCGATCACCAGCAGGCCGGTCGCCAGATCCTGCGCCAGGATCTCCGGCGCCGAATAGCCGAGCGAACGCAGGCCGCGATCCATCGCGACGAAGGCCTCGATCGTCTCGGCGAGATGGGCGAGCGCGCTATAGGGCTTGCCGAGCCGGACCGGGGGACCGTCGGGCCGCGGCGGCGAGATCATCAGCACCGCGGTCTCGCCGTTCGGCCGGGTCAGGCGCTCATAGGCGCGCGTCGAGGCGTCGCCGAGCATGAAATCGCGGCGGGCCTCGCCCCAGCCGGCATTATCGAGGAGACGGCGCGATGCCACCGCAATGGCCACGCGCTGCTTCCAGAGGACCCCGCCCGAGAGATCGGCGATGCGGCCGGTTTCCGGATTGTCTGGGTCGACATCGAGCACGATGTCGATGCGGCGGGCCGCCGGCAGGCGCGTGCCGGCCCGGTCAGGCCACTCGACCAGCATGATCAGGCGATCGATATCCTCGACCAGCCCGATATCGTCGAGTTCGTCGGGCGAACGCACGCGGTAAAGATCGGCATGCAGCACCGTGCCATGCGTCGTCTCGTAGCTCTGGACCAGCGTGAAGGTCGGGCTCGGCGCCTCCAGCGCGGGGTCATCGGCGAGTTCGCGCAGGATGGCGCGCGCCAGGAACGACTTGCCGGAACCGAGATGGCCGGAGAGCGCGACGATGTCGCCGGGCTTGAGGATGGCAGCAATATCGGCAGCGAGGCGCAGCGTCGCCGCTTCGTCCGCCAGCGAGAGCCGGTGCGTGCCGGCCTTGCGGGCTTCTTCGCTCATTCGGCGGCATCCGAAAGCGGCACGCCCTGCGCCGGGAAGACGGCCGTCACCCGCGTGCCGCGGCCGGGCGCGGAATCGAGTTCGACATGGCCGCCATGCAGCTCGACGATCGAGCGGACGATGGACAATCCCAGCCCGACGCCGCGATGGCTGGAGCCGAGCGAATGGCTCTCGAAGCGCTCGAACACCTTTTCCACCACCTCGGCCGGGATGCCACGGCCCTGATCGACAACTGTGATGCGGATGTCCCCGCCTGTGCGCGTCGCGTTCACCGTCACGGTCTGGCCGGCGGAGGAGAAGCCGATGGCATTGGAGAGCAGGTTGAACAGTACCTGGCGCAGGCGCTTGCCGTCGGCACGCAGCGGGCCGGTGCGCGGATCGATCTCGACCTTGAGGTCGAGCTTGGTGTCGGTCAGCCGGTCGTGCAGCCCGGCCGCTGCCTGGGCGATGGTGTCGGCGACGTCGACATCCTGGATTTCGAGCGTCAGCGCGCCGTTGTCGATGGTGGCGAGATCGAGGATGTCGTTGATGATCGCGAGCAGCGCGCCGGAGGAGCGGACGATATGGGAGGTGTAGTCGCGCTGCTTGTCGTTGAGCGCGCCGACCGTCTCGGTGCCGAGCAATTGCGCGAAGCCGATGATGTTGGTCAGCGGCGAGCGCAGTTCGTAGGAGACGTGGTGGACGAAATCCTCGCGCAGCCGCGAGATCGTCTCCAGCGCCTCGTTCTTCTCGGTCAGCGCCCGCTCGACATTCACGCTGGCCGTGACGTCGGCGAAGGAGATCAGCGTCGCGCCGTCCGGCAGGGGAGCCGCGGCCATGTCGAGCACCGTGCCGTCGCGCCGCTCGATGCGGCTGCTGTAATCCTCGCGCGCATCGCGCACGCCGGTGACGACGCTGTGCAATTCGCTCCAGACCTCGTCCTGCGGGAAGAGCGGCCGGCAGAGCCGGATGACCTCGTCGATATGCGGCGCGCTGGCCGCGAGATCGCCGCCCTGGATGCGCCAGGACTGGGCGAAGGCCGGGTTGGAGAGCTTGAGCCGCCCGTCCGAGCCGAACACGGCGACCCCTTCGCGCAGTGAGTCGAGCGTCTCGCGCTGGGTGCGGGACAGGGCGTTGAAGCGGGATTCCAGCGTGAAGCGCTCGGTCACGTCGTCATAGAGATAGGTGACGCCGCCCTGCGGATTGGGGCTGGCGACGACATGGACGGTGCGCCCGTCCGGCAGGTACCACCAGTCCTCGCTGGCGCGCGTCGCGGTATAGGCGGCCTGTGCCGCAGCCTTCCAGCTGCGGTAGTCGCCGAGCTCGGGCAGGCGCCGCTCGGCGCGCAGCTTGTCGAGAATCTCGCCATCGGTCGGCTGGCCGTCGAGGAAGCCCGCTTCCAGCGACCAGAGCGCATCGAAGCCGGAATTGCGGTAGACCAGACGCTGGGTGCCGTCGAAGACGGCGACCGCCGTCTTGAGCCGGTCGAGCGTGCGGACATGGGCGTCCATCTGGCGCTGGAGATCGGCCCGGACCGCCTCGAGCTCGCTCATGTCGGTGGCGAAGCCGGCATAGCCGGTCGCGGTCGGCAATTCCATGATGTCGAGCGTGCGTCGCTGCCCGGAGACCACGGCCGGTGCCCGCAGGGCGAAGGTCGCGCCTTCCCGGCGCGCCCGCGAGGCGGCATCGCGCTCGGTGCGGTCGAGCAGTTCGAGACCGTTCTTCGCGACGACAGCCGGATCGGCAGCCTCGACCGCCCGCGCATAGGCGGCGTTGACCCAGGTGAGGCGGCCATCGGCATTGCGCATCCAGGCGGGATGCGGCAGCCCGGCAAGCAGGCTCGAAAGCGCCGCATGGCCCACGGTGACGCGTTCGAGCTCGCCGCGCAGGGTCATGACCTCGGCCCGCTCGCCCGTGACCTCGCGGAAGCGGATCACCGCGCGCCCGGCGACGGGCCGGCCCTCGACGTCGATGAAAGGCCCCGCCTTGCTGCGGAGCGTGAAATTGAAGGCTTCGCCGCGCTGCTTGAGCGCATCGGTCGCCAGTTCCAGGCGTTTGGCGTCGACCGGCGGCGCCCAGCTGCCATAAGCCAAGGCGAGCGTCGCACCGGGAGCCCCGAGGAAGCCGCTGTCGCCCTCGAAGATGGGCTCGGCATCGCGGCCCTTCCAGCTCACCACCACCTGCGGATCGGCCGCGAGCAGGATGGAGAGCCGTTCCTGGTGGCTGCGTGCCGCTTCGAGATCGGCCGCGAGCTTGGCCTCGCGCTTCTGCCAGCGCGTCCGCTCCCGCACATAGATCAGCGATGTCGTCGTGGCGAAGACGGTCAGGCCCGCCAGAATCAGCGACAATCCGCCGGAGCTCAGGGTGTCGAAGGGTGCGGGCGCCAGCCATTCGCTGCGCGCCATGGTCGGAACGGTGACCGCCGCCGCCAGCGCGGGCAGCAATGCGCGCGGTCGCCAGCCGCCATCTCGCTCCTGTCGCCTCGCCCGTGCCATCCTTACGTCCGTTGTCTCTCCGGCGGCCCTGAGCCGCCCTATCCATCGGGCCCGTCGGAATCGGCCGGGGGAGCTGGCAGGGCTGCCATCTCCGGAGGGGCCGATCCACGCTCGCCACCACGCCAATCACGTCAGAGCTTTCGACCCGGCCCGCGCATCGCGGCGACCGAATCAGTCCCACTCTAATCATCGCTGGAGTCCGTCAGGAAGTGCTTAATGGCAGGTAAATCGTTCGATTTGCCGACCGAGCCGGCTCATTGCCGGCGATCGTCAAGCAGTAGACGCCGTTGGCCGACGAGGCACAATTTGTAGTAGCTCGGGGTCTGATTCCCGGAAGGCACAGACATGAAAAAAGGCCCGGCTGATGCCGGGCCTCGCGATGGTCAGCGCTTGAGCGCGTGTCAGTAGCGGTAGAGCTCCGGCTTGAACGGGCCGGTCGCGGGGAGGCCGAGATACTTCGCCTGCGCGTCGTTGAGCACGGTCAGCTTGGCGCCGACCTTGGCCAGATGCAGCGCCGCGACCTTCTCGTCGAGATGCTTCGGCAGCGTGTAGACCTTGTTCTCGTACTTGGCGTGGTGGTTCCAGAGTTCGACCTGGGCCAGCGTCTGGTTCGAGAACGAGCAGGACATCACGAAGGACGGATGGCCGGTCGCGTTGCCGAGGTTCACCAGGCGGCCTTCCGAGAGCAGGATGATGCGCTTGCCGTCGGGGAACTCGATCTCGTCGACCTGCGGCTTGACGTTATCCCACTTGAAGTTCTTCAGGCCGGCGACCTGAATCTCCGAGTCGAAATGGCCGATATTGCAGACGATGGCGCGGTGCTTCATCGCGCGCATATGCTCGACGGTGATGACGTCGAGGTTGCCGGTGGCGGTCACGAAGATGTCGGCGCGCGGAGCCGCGTCCTCCATGGTGACGACCTCATAGCCCTCCATCGCCGCCTGCAGGGCGCAGATCGGATCGATCTCGGTGACCAGCACGCGGCAGCCGGCCTGGCGCAGCGAAGCGGCCGAGCCCTTGCCGACGTCGCCATAGCCGGCGACGGCCGCGACCTTGCCCGACATCATGACGTCGGTGCCGCGGCGGATGGCGTCGACCAGCGACTCGCGGCAGCCATAGAGGTTGTCGAACTTCGACTTGGTGACGCTGTCGTTGACGTTGATCGCCGGGAAGGGCATGCGGCCGGCCTTGGCCAGCTCGTACAGGCGGTGCACGCCCGTCGTGGTCTCTTCCGAGACGCCCTTGATGGCGGCGCGGGTCTTGGTGAACCAGCCCGGATTGGCCTTGAGCTCGCGCTTGATCAGCTTGAAGAAGATCGTCTCTTCCTCATTGCCCGGCTTGTCCAGGAACTCCGCCTTGCCGGCCTCGGCCTCGGCGCCGAGGATGATCAGCATGGTCAGATCGCCGCCGTCGTCGAGGATCATGTTCGGCGTGCCGCCGTCACCCCAGGTCGCGGTCTTCAGCACGTATTCCCAGTACTCTTCCAGCGTCTCGCCCTTGATCGCGAAGACGGGGGTTCCGGTCGCGGCGATCGCGGCGGCGGCATGGTCCTGGGTCGAGAAGATGTTGCAGGACGACCAGCGCACGTCGGCGCCGAGATCCTTCAGGGTCTCGATCAGCACGGCGGTCTGGATGGTCATGTGTAGGCAGCCGGCGATGCGGGCGCCCTTGAGCGGGAACTTGCCCTTGTGCTCGGCGCGGATCGCCATCAGGCCCGGCATCTCGTCCTGGGCCATGTTGATTTCCTTGCGGCCGTAATCCGCAAGCGAGATGTCCTTGACGATGTAATCCGACACGGGTGGCTCCAATCGCTCAGCCTGAATGATGGCGCGCTCTCTAGCAGCGCAGGGAGCGAATGGCAATCAAAGATATAAAGATGTCTTTATATGCACCCAAACCCGTCAATGCGGTTCGGTCTTGCACCCTATCCCAGGGCTTTCCATCGCTGCCAAATTCACCGTTTGCGGAAGCGCCCTGGAAGCGTCGAGAACTTCAATCCCCAGCAAGCGCCCCTCGGCATCGAAATCCAACACGATGCCGGGCCGAACCTCGATGCTCTCCGAAACGGCACTGGAACCGAAATAGAGATAGAAGGCGTCGACCTCTGGATCGTAGGTGGTTTTCATTCCCCCTCGCCGAACCTGTCGGCGATGAGGGCCGCGAGCGCGTCGAGGGCCGGTTTCGCCTCGGTGCCCTTCGCGACGATGGTGATCGTCGAGCCGATGCCGGCGCCCAGCGTCAGAACGCCCATGATCGAGGTCGCGCCGACCGTCTCGCCGCAGCGGCTGACCGTGATGTCAGCCTCGTAGCGGGCGGCGCATTGCACGAATTTCGCCGTGGCGCGGGCGTGCAGCCCCTTCTTGTTGACGATCTGGAATTCACCGTAGAGGGCCCCGGCGGGAATTTCGACTTCGGGGCAATCGCAGTCTTCGTCCATCCGCCCCTCTCGGCGCCGTTACTTGCCGGCCAACACGCGGCTGGCGACGGTGATGTATTTCCGGCCCGCATCCTGCGCGCTGGTGACGGCTTCGTCGAGGGTCTTCTCCTCGCGCACGCTGGCGAGCTTGATCAGCATCGGCAGGTTGACGCCCGCGACGACGTCAATGCGGCCGGGCTCCATCACCGAGATCGCCAGGTTCGAGGGCGTGCCGCCGAACATGTCGGTCAGGATGATGACGCCACGGTCGGTCTCGACCTGCTCGACGGCGGCGATGATGTCGCGGCGTCGGCTTTCCATGTCGTCATCGGGAGCGATGGCGATGGTCGCGAGGTTCTTTTGGGGGCCGACGACGTGTTCGAGCGCAGCGCGGAACTCCGTCGCCAAATGCCCATGCGTCACGAGGACCAGTCCGATCATTCAATCCAGCACCGGCGAGCGCCGTCGGGCGCCCGGACAAGGTCGCGGGTTATGCGGCAGACGCGAGATATGCGCAAGCCATCGGCCGTCAAACTTGTCGAAATCGTGGTTAGCGGCCGGCGTCTGTGAATAAGTCGAGCGCGTTCAACGCAAGCCTCTCGTCGCCGGCGCGACCCGTTATGCGCAAGCGAGGGAGATCGATGCCTGCGAGGTTGTCGACGAGATCCTCGGGTTCGGGCATCCGCGCCGGCTCCTCGGCCGCCAGATCGACGACGAGCCTGATCACGACCGCTCCGGTGTGGGGTTCAGGCGTCAGGCCGAGGCCGCGCCGCTCGACGATGCCCTCCAGCGGCGCCACCGGCCGCGCCACCAGCCGATCGCCGGTCGCAACGAGTTCCGCCCGGTCATCGGCGACCAGCCGGGCGAAGCGCCCGGTCTGTCCGGCGAGCGCGATCAGGGCCAGCGCGAGCGTCGACTTGCCGCTTCCCGAAGCGCCGCGGATCAGGATGCCGGCCTCGCCGACGGCCACGACGGTCGCATGGATACGGGTTCGCGGGCGCTGCCTCGCTGCCATCTCGCCGTCAGGCTGCATGAGCGTAAGCCGCCGGCAGGCAGACGATGAAGCGGGCCCCGAGGCGCTGCGCCTCGCCATCCGGGCCGACCGGCCCCAGCCGGTTCTCGGCCCGGATCGAGCCGCGATGGGCTTCGATGATCTGACGCGAGATCGACAGGCCGAGGCCGGAATTCTGGCCGAACCCCTCGTTCGGGCGGTCGGTGTAGAAGCGCTCGAAGATGCGCTCCAGCGCATGCGGCTCGATGCCCGGCCCCTCGTCCTCGACGGTGATGAGCACGTCGTTGGCGACGCGCGAGAGCATGACCTTCACCGGTTTGTCGGGCGGCGAGAAGGAGCGGGCGTTGTCGATCAGGTTGACCAGAACCTGGCCGATGCGGGAATCATGGCCGAGCACGAGGAAGGCATCGTCGCCCAGGCGCTGGTTGCGGCGATCGCTGCCCAGCTCGATCAGGGCACGGCCTTCGCGGCGCGTCTCGTTCTGGATCGTCACAACGGCCTCCAGAACCTGGCTGACATCGACCGGGGCGGAATCGTTGCGGGCGAGCTCGGCATCGAGCCGCGAGGCATCGGAGATATCCGAGATCAGCCGGTCGAGCCGGCGGACATCGTGCTGGATCACGGCCATCAGGCGCCCGCGCGAATCCTCGTTGCGGGCGCGGGGCAGGGTCTCGACGGCGCTGCGCAGCGAAGTCAGAGGATTCTTCAGCTCGTGGGCGACGTCGGCCGCGAAGCTCTCGATCGCCTCGATGCGGCTGTAGAGCGCCTTGGTCATGTCGCGCAGCGTGCCGGACAGGTGGCCGATCTCGTCGTGGCGGCTGCTGAAATCCGGAATCTGCTCGCGCGACTTGACGCCGCGCCGCACGCGCTGGGCGGCATCCGCGAGCTTGCGGATCGGCTCGGCAATGGTGCCCGCCAGCAGGATCGAGAGCACGATCATCACGCCGGCAGCGACCGCGAAGACCTGGAAGATCGCGAAGCGCTCGGCAGCGATCACCGCATCGATGTCGCCGCCTTGCGTGGAGAGCAGCAGCGCGCCCTTCACGGTGCGGAAGCGCTGCACGGGCACCGCCACCGAAACGATGGTCTGGCCGCGGGTATTGACGCGTACGACGCTCGCCGGCGCGCCGTTCAGGGCGCGGGCGACCTCCGGATAGGACTTGCCGTTGGCGTTCTCGAAATCGTCATAGGTCGGGACATCGGCCTTGCCGAGCCGGTTGCGCAGCATGTTCCAGGTGCGCTCCAGCAGCGGCGGCTCGTCGGGCTCGCCGACACGCGGCAGATCGAGGCGCAGCACGTCGCCGCGCGAATACAGGCTGCGCGAGTCGATGGTGAGCATGCCGTCCTTGTCGTAGACCCGGGCCCGGGTCTTGGTCGGCGTCACCAGCCGGCGCAGCAGCGGCGCGACCTTCTCGGGATTGATCGAGAAATCGAGCGGGTCCTCGGCGATGCCGGCGCTCTCGCCGGCCTGGAGCTGCAGCAGCTTGTCCGGATCGATGGTGATCGTGTCGATCTCGACCGTGGCGGAGGCCGCGATCGCGCCGGCGATGATCTCGCCCTGGGTCAGCAGGCTCTGGACGCGCGCCTCGATCAATCCCTCGCGGAACTGATTGAGATAGAGGAAGCCGATCAGCAGCGCGACCAGTCCGCCGAGATTGAGGACGAGGATGCGCCGCGTCAGGCTGGAGGCGGCGCGCAGCGAAACGGCACGCGCCAGGCGCCGCCACGCGATGCCGGTGCGGCGACGCAGCACGGCACGCCAGCCGTCCGGCGGCGTTGACGCCCTCGCCTCGTTGTCGACGGTTGCCATGGCTGCGGCTTGCTTTCCGCTCTGGATGAAGGCGGCGGCGAATCCGCGCGCCGCCCTCCTTGCCTCAGGTTTCCTTGAAGCGATAGCCCACGCCGTAGAGCGTCTCGATCATGTCGAAATCGGCATCGACCTGATTGAACTTCTTGCGCAGGCGCTTGATGTGGCTGTCGATGGTGCGGTCATCGACATAGACCTCGTCATCATAGGCCGCGTCCATCAGGGCATTGCGGCTCTTCACCACGCCGGGACGCTGCGCCAGCGACTGCAGGATCAGGAACTCGGTGACGGTGAGCGTCACCGGCTCGCCGCGCCAGGTGCAGGTATGGCGCTCGGGATCCATGCGCAGCAGGCCGCGCTCCAGCGCCTTGGCGTCCTCGGTGCGGGGGGCGGCAGTCGCATCCTTGGCGCCGGCGCGGCGCAGGATCGCCTTGACGCGCTCGACCAGCAGGCGCTGCGAGAACGGCTTCCGGATGAAGTCGTCGGCACCCATCTTCAGGCCGAAGAGCTCGTCGATCTCCTCGTCCTTCGAGGTCAGGAAGATCACCGGGAGATCGGATTTCTGGCGCAGGCGGCGCAGCAGCTCCATGCCGTCCATGCGCGGCATCTTGATGTCGAAGATCGCGAGATCCGGCGGGTTCTGCTTCAGCCCGTCGAGGGCCGAGGCACCGTCGGTATAGGTCAGGATGCGATAGCCCTCGGCCTCGAGGGCGATCGAAACCGACGTCAGGATGTTGCGGTCGTCGTCGACCAGCGCAATCGTTGGCATAAGGCCTTCGTCTCTTTTTCTCGTTGCAATATACGGGCTCCCCTCTCGCGGGAGAGAGGCCAAAGCATGGCGGCAATCTAGCCGGAGCGGGGCGATTTGCCTATGTCCCCGTATGACAAGCCGGAAATCGCAAGGAGGTTCCATGGCCAGGGATGTCAAGGACGTGATTCAGCCGATGGACGAAGCCGTCCGCGCGGAGGCCAGGGGCCTGCTGCGCGAGGCGCGTTCCGCCGCGCTCGCCACGCTCGGCCCGGATGGCCATCCCTCCGCGAGCCTGGTCGGGCTCGCCACCGATATCCAGGGCACCCCGATCATCCTGATCTCGGGGCTGGCCGCCCATACCGCCAACATTGCCAACGATCCGCGCGCCTCACTGCTGATCTCGCCCGGCGGGAAGGGCGACCCGCTCGCCCATGCGCGGATCACGCTGAAGGTCCGCGCCCGCAAGATCGAACGCGAGACGGAAGAAGGCGCGCGCATCCGCCGGCGCTATCTCGCACGCCAGCCGAAATCGGCGCTCTATGCCGATTTCCCGGATTTCAGCTTCTTCGCCCTCGATATCGAGGGCGCGAGCCTCAATGGCGGCTTCGCCCGCGCCTTTGCGCCGTCGCCGGCCGATCTCATGAGCGATCCGGCCCATGCCGCCGCCCTTGCCGAGATAGAGGCGGGCGCCGTCGCTCACATGAACGAGGACCACGCCGATGCAATCGGCCTCTATGCCACGCGATTGCTCGGGGCGAAGGCCGGCGATTGGCGGGCCATCGGGCTCGATCCGGACGGGCTCGACATGGCGCTCGGCAGCGCGGTGCTGCGCCTGCCTTTCCCAACCTCTGTGGACGGCCCCGGCGGCCTGCGGCGCATCCTTGCCGAACTGGCAGCGCAGGCGCGATCCCAAGCGACCTGACATTCCGCGAACCGCTGGCATGCCGGCCCCGGCGAAGACACGCGGCCATTTACCACAGGTTGAAATTCAATCGATTTAGAAAACCTCGCGGCGACGCCGCGCATTTTCAATGACTTGAGCGAGGCGACGCATCGCCTTAAAGAGCATCGTGGTCGCAAGGCCTCGCCTTCGACGCTGGGCCCCGCCACCGGCCCCGGCGCATTCGTGAAGACAACGGGCCGCCCGCAGCATGGCCGGCCCCCGGAGGAATTCAGTGGACACGATCGGTCAGTTCAACGCCGCCCATGGTGCCGAAGGCTTCGGCTTCCGCAAGCTCAAGGCCGTGCACTGGAACCTGGAAGCGCCGCAGCTCTACGAGGAGGCGCTGCACCGCGGCGAATCCCAGCTCGCCCGCGGCGGCGCGCTCTGCGCCGATACCGGCAGCCATACCGGCCGCTCGCCCAAGGACAAGTTCACGGTGCGCGACGCGCTGACCGAGAACACGGTCTGGTGGGACAACAACCAGGCGATGAGCCCAGAGCATTTCGAGACGCTGCTGGCCGATTTCCTGACCCATGCCGAAGGCAAGGAACTGTTCGCGCAGGACCTCTATGGCGGCGCCGACCCCGTCCACCGCGTCAAGGCCCGCGTCTTCACCGAGATGGCCTGGCATTCGCTGTTCATCCGCAACCTGCTGATCCGGCCGCCGCGCGACGAGATCGACGCCTATGTGCCGGAGATGACGATCGTCGACCTGCCGAGCTTCAAGGCCGACCCGAAGCGCCATGGCTGCCGCAGCGAGACCGTCGTCGCCATCGACTTCACCCGCAAGATCGTGCTGATCGGCGGCTCGGCCTATGCCGGCGAGATGAAGAAATCGGTCTTCACCTATCTGAACTACGTCCTGCCGACCAAGGGCGTGGTGCCGATGCACTGCTCGGCCAATGTCGGCCCGAAGGACGATTCCGCGATCTTCTTCGGCCTGTCCGGCACCGGCAAGACCACGCTCTCGGCCGATCCCGAGCGCACGCTGATCGGCGACGACGAGCATGGCTGGTCGAAGGACGGCATCTTCAATTTCGAGGGCGGCTGCTACGCCAAGACGATCCGCCTCTCGGCCGAGGCCGAGCCGATGATCCACGCGGCGTCGCTGCGCTTCGGCACGGTGCTCGAGAACACCGTCATGGACCCGCTGACGCGCGAGGTCGATTTCGACGACCAGAGCAAGACCGAGAACACCCGCTCGGCCTATCCGCTCGACTTCATCCCGAACGCCTCGCGCACCGGCCGCGCCGGCATCCCGAAGAACATCGTGATGCTGACCGCCGACGCCTTCGGCGTGATGCCGCCGATCGCCAAGCTGACCCCGGCAGAGGCGATGTATCACTTCCTCTCCGGCTACACCGCCAAGGTCGCCGGCACGGAGCGTGGGCTGACCGGCGTCGAGCCGGAATTCTCGACCTGCTTCGGCTCGCCCTTCCTGCCGCGCCACCCGTCGGAATACGCCAACCTGCTGCGCGACTTCATCGACAAGCATCATGTCGATTGCTGGCTGGTCAACACCGGCTGGACCGGCGGCCAGTACGGCACCGGCCGGCGCATGCCGATCCGCGTGACCCGCCGCCTGCTCTCGGCCGCGCTCGACGGCTCGCTCAACCGCGCCGATTTCCGCCGCGACCCCTATTTCGGCTTCGCGGTGCCGAGCTCGGTGCCCGGCGTCGAGCCGCATATCCTCTACCCCGTGAAGACCTGGGCCGACAAAGCCGCCTTCGCCGAGACCGCGAAGAACCTCGTCGGCATGTTCGCCAAGAACTTCGCCAAGTTCGAGGACCATGTCGACGACGCCGTGAAGGCGGCGGCGCCGACGAACTACCTCGCGGCCTAACGCCAAGCCTCCAGGCTGTGTTACGAGAGGCGGCCATGGGCCGCCTCTTTTTCATTGTGCTGAAGCTTTTCCTCACCCTCGTCATTCTCGGCGCCGCGACCTGGGGCGTGGGCTTCCTGCTGTTTCGCCTGTCAGGCGCGGCCGCCATCGTCGGCGCGATCGGGTTCGGCCTCGCGGCGCTCGCCGGGCTCGTCGGCATCTGGACTGGTGATGCACGCCTGCCGCTCGGCTTCGCGACGGTCTTCGTCGGCCTCATCTCCTGGTGGAGCAGCTTCCAGCCCTCGCATGAGCGCGACTGGATTCCCGAGCTCGCGCGGCTGCCGAGCATCGCGCGCGCGGGCGAGATGCTGACCGTCTCCAACCTGCGCGATTTCCGCTGGCGCACGGAGGAGGACTACGACCAGCGCTGGGAGACGCGGCACTATAACCTAGCAGCCGTCACCGGCGCCGATGCCTTCCTGACCTACTGGTCCGGCGAGGCGATCGCGCATCTGATGATCAGCTTCACTTTTTCCGATTCGGTGCCGCTCACCATCTCGATCGAGGTCCGGCGCGAAAAGGGCGAGGACTGGTCGGCGCTGGCCGGCTTCTTCCGCAGCTATGAGATGGCCTATGTCGCGGCCGACGAGCGCGACATCGTGGGCTTGCGCACCCATGCGCGGCGCGAGGATGCAAGGCTCTTCCGGCTCAGCGCCTCGGCCACCCAGGCCCGCGACCTGCTCGTCGCCTATATCGCGGATATCAACGACCTCGCCGCCAAGCCGCGCTGGTACAACACGCTGACGACCAATTGCACGACGGTGGTCTACCATCTCGTCAGCAGCGTCGCGCCGGGCTGGACATTCTCGCTGCCGCTTGATCCGCGCGTGCTGCTCTCAGGTTACCTGCCGGGCTATCTCCAGCAGATCGGCGCGATCCGGCAGGATATCCCCCTGGAGGAGCTGGTCCGGCGCGCCCGCATCGGCGATCATGCCCGCACGCTCTCGCTCGACGATCCGCAGTTCTCGGCGAAGATCCGCGAGGGCGTTCCGACAGGGCGGCCGTAACCTCGGCTGTCATCCCGTGCGCGCCGCGGCGCGAAGTGCCGCTGCGCAGACACGGGACCGCGTGCAGGATAGGGCGCCTTCTCCGGAACGCGCGCAGAAGAGGCGCCCCTTCCGTCGGGCGGTCCCGTGTCTGCGCAGCAGCATTTGCATGCTGCAGCGCGCACGGGATGACACCTATCGGAAGAACAGCAGTGTCTGCACCACGAAGAGCGGGATCAGGATTGCGCCCGACCAGAGCATGTAGCCGAAGAACGACGGCATCTTCACCTTCCGGTCCTTGGCGATGGCGTAGACCATGAAGTTCGGGGCGTTGCCGATATAGCTGTTGGCGCCCATGAAGACCGCGCCAGCCGAGATCGCCGTCAGCGTCAGCGCCCCCGTCGTCATCAGCGCCTTGGGATCGCCGCCCGCCAGCTCGAAGAAGACGAGATAGGTCGGGGCATTGTCGAGGAAGGACGAGAGCGCGCCGGTCAGCCAGAAATAGGCGGTGACATTGGCGCTACCGTCGGCATTGGTGACGAGCCCGACCAGCGGCGCGAAGGCGCCGCTTTTGCCGGCCTGCAGCATCGCCAGCACGGGGATGATGCAGATGAAGATGCCGGCGAAGAGCTTGGCGACTTCCCTGATCGGACCCCACGAGAATTCGTTGCCGGCGCGGACCGGGCCCGGCGTGAGCTTGAGCGAAAGGCCAGCGAGCACAAGCAGGACGACGTCGCGCAGCAGGTTCTGGCCCTCGACGGCGACACCATGGATGGTGAAGGCCACGCCCGGCTTCCAGTTCGCCGACATCAGGATCGCGGCGATGACGCCGGCCAGCAACAGGATATTGACCTTGCCCCAGAGCTTGATGGCGCGATCCGGCGTCGGGTCCTTGAGCTTCGGAAAGCCCCCCTCCTTGCGGAAGAACCAACTGTCGAGCGCGTAGAACAGCGCCAGCAGCACCACGACCGCGAAAGCCGTCTCCGGCAGCAGATGCGTCGTCGTCCAGAAGAAATCGACGCCGCGCAGGAAGCCGAGGAAGAGCGGCGGGTCGCCGAGCGGGGTCAGCGAACCGCCGATATTCGAGACCAGGAAGATGAAGAACACGACGACATGGACGTTGAAACGCCGGTCGTCATTGGCGCGCAGCACCGGCCGGATCATGATGATCGAGGCGCCGGTCGTGCCGACGAAGCTTGCGAGCACCGTGCCGATCGCCAGCAGCACCGTATTGGTCGCCGGCGTGCCGTGCAGGTTGCCCGAGATCAGGATGCCGCCCGCGATGGTGAACAGCGCGAAGAGCAGGATGATGAAGGGGATGTAGTCGAGCAGCGCGGTGTGCAGCAGCGCCCCCAGAGCCGGATCGACGCCGCGCAGCAGAAACAGCGGCACCAGCGTCAGCAAGGCCCAGAACGCGGCGAACTTGCCATAGTGATGCTCCCAGAGATGCGGGAACAGCACCGGGCCGAGCGCGATCGAGAGCAGCATGCCGGCGAAGGGCAGAGCCCAGCCGACACCCATGCTCGCGCCACCGATATCGCCTGCCGCCCAGGCGGCACCGGGCATCGCCACGAGCGCAAGCGACGTCGTTGCGATCAGCCGGCCGGCGAACCCCATCACGGCGCGCGCCCTTACGGCTTCGGCGGCGGGCCGATGACCGGCGGCGCGTTGAGGTCGAAACCGCCCGGCAGGCCCGTGCCGCCGAGGCCGGGGATCTGGATCGAGTCGAACTGCTTGTCGATCGCCTTCTGGTCGAGCTGAATCGCGGAGGCCTTGTAGTGCATCACCATGCTCGGGAAGAGCACGACGAGCGCGACCATGATGCACTGGATCACCACGAAGGGCACCGCACCCCAGTAGATCTGGCCGGTGGTGACGGGCTCCATCATCCTGCCGGTGACGCGATCCTTGTAGGCGTTCTTCGGCGCGACCGAGCGCAGGAAGAACAGGGCGAAGCCGAAGGGCGGGTGCATGAACGAGGTCTGCATGTTCACCCCGAGGATGACACCGAACCAGATCAGGTCGATGCCGAGCTTTTCCGCCGCGGGTCCGAGCAGCGGCACGATGATGAAGGCCAGCTCGAAGAAGTCGAGGAAGAAGGCGAGCAGGAAGACCATCACGTTGACGACGATCAGGAAGCCCGTCGCGCCGCCCGGCAGGCCGACCAGCAGATGCTCGACCCAGAGATGGCCGTTGACGCCGTAGAAGGTCAGCGAGAAGACGCGCGCACCGACCAGGATGAAGAGCACGAAGGCCGAGAGCTTGGCGGTCGATTCCGTCGCCTGTTTCAGCAGATCGAAGGTCATGCGCTTCTTGCCGTAGGCGAGCAGGATCGCACCCGCAGCACCCATCGCGCCGCCCTCCGTCGGTGTGGCGACACCGATGAAGATGGTGCCGAGCACCAGGAAGATCAGCGCCAGCGGCGGCACCATCACGAAGACGACCTGCTCGGCCATGCGCGAGAGCAACCCGAGGCCGAGGAACTTGTTGACCAGCGCGATGACGAAGGAGATCGCCACCATCAGCGACATCGTCAGCACGACGAAATCGGCGCCCGCCTGCAGCTTGGTGAAGAGCTTCATGTAGGCATAGGCGAGGACGAGCGAGATGACCGCGACGACAAGCAGCGACAGACGGCGGGTCTTACCATCGGCATCCCGCAGGGTCTGCGCCTCCGGCGGCAGGCCGGGCGCGCGGTTGGGATAGACGATCGTTATCAGGAAGACATAGCCCGCATACATCGAGGCCAGCACGAGGCCGGGAATGAAGGCGCCCTCGTACATGTCGCCGACCGAGCGGCCGAGCTGGTCGGCGAGCACGATCAGGACGAGCGAGGGCGGGATGATCTGGGCGAGCGTGCCGGAGGCCGCGATGACACCCGACGCAAGGCGCCGGTCATAGCCGTAGCGCAGCATGATCGGCAGCGAGATCAGGCCCATCGAGATCACGGAAGCCGCGACGACGCCGGTGGTCGCTGCGAGCAGCGCGCCGACGAAGATCACCGCATAGGCCAGGCCGCCGCGGATCGGCCCGAAGAGCTGGCCGATGGTGTCGAGCAGGTCCTCCGCCATGCCGGAGCGTTCGAGGATCAGCCCCATGAAGGTGAAGAACGGCACCGCCAGCAGCACGTCGTTGTTCATCGTGCCGTAGATGCGCTCCGGCAGCGCCTGCAGGAAGTTCTCCTGGAACAGGCCGAGCTCGATACCGATCAGCGCGAAGAGCAGGCCGTTGGCGGCGAGCGCGAAGGCAACCGGATAGCCGAGCAGCAGGAACACGACGAGGGCGGCGAACATCACCGGCGCCATGTTGACGCGCAGGAAATCGCCGACACCGCCGCCTGCCGCAAGGGCGTCACCGGTATGAAGGCCGAAGAAGGCAAGGAGCGTGAGCGCGAGCAGCAGGCCGGCGACGCGCGGAAGGCGATGAGCGTGCATGGGAGGATTCCGGACTTCTTGCGGGCCGCTCACGTGGCGAGGCCCTGTTCCTTGGCTTGGTCGAGCAGGCGCTGGGCTTCCGCCTCGGCGGCGGCCGCGTGGCCAAGCGCCGCGTCGTGATCCTCCAGATCGCCACGCATGATCGCGATCTGCTTGATGATCTCGGAAACACCCTGGAAGGTCAGCATCACGAAGCCGATGACGACGAGCCCCTTGGCCGGCCATTGCGGCAGGCCGCCAGCCGAGAGCGACTGCTCATTGATCGCGTAGGAGCGCATGAAGAACGGCCAGGAATGATAGGTGATCAGCAGGCAGAACGGCATCAGGAAGAGCACATGGCCGATGAGCTCGATCCATTGCCGCACGCGCTGCGGCAGCATGCTGTTCACGATGTCGATGCGGATGTGCTCCTTCACCTGCATCGTCCAGGACGCGCACATCAGGAAGACGGCGCCGAACAGCATCCATTGCAGCTCGAGCCAGGCATTCGACGAGACGTTGAAGACCTTGCGGATGATCGCATTGATCGCCGCCACGAGGACCGCGACGAGGATCAGCCAGGCGATCTTTTTGCCGATCTGGCTGTTGACCGCGTCGATGACCCGGCTGATGGCAAGGAGACCCTTCACATTCCCGCTCCCGTGAGGGCGCAATTCTGCGCCGTTTCCGCCCCTTTGTCGGCAGGATCGGTATAGGAGGGATGCGCGCCACGCAAGACGGTACGGGTCTTATCCATTGGACGAAAGGCGCAGGGCGCGACTGCCTGTTTTCGCGTCAGCAGATGGCGGGAGAGCGTCGTCGGCGGCGAAGCGAATAATCGTTATGTTCGCATTCATCTTCGGAGAACATTATTCTCCCCGCTGCTTCCACCCCATCGATTCGAGGCGCAGATGTGCCGCTTCCTCGCCTATTCCGGCGTTCCCGTTTTCCTCGAGGACTTTGTCGCCTCGCCCTGCCATTCGCTGATCCACCAGTCGCTCCATGCCGAGGAAGCCAAGACCGGCACCAATGGCGACGGCTTCGGCGTCGGCTGGTATGGCGAACGGCCCGAGCCCGGCCAGTACCGTGAGGTCAGGCCCGCCTGGTCGGACGAGAACCTGCTCTCGATCGCGCGGCAGGTGCGCTCGCATCTGTTCTTCGCCCATGTCCGGGCCGCGACCGGCACCGCGACGACGCGCGCGAACTGCCACCCCTTCGTCCATGGCCGCTATCTCTTCATGCATAACGGCCAGATCGGCGGCTACGGCACGATCCGCCGGCGGCTGGAGGCGCTGATCCCGGATTCGCTCTATGGCGCCCGTGCCGGCACCACCGACTCGGAAGCGCTGTTCCTGCTAGCCCTGTCTCATCTGACGGAGGGCATGGCACCGGGCGACGCGCTGGCAGCGGCGCTCCGCGACGCGTTTTCTCTGATGGAGCAAGCCGGCGTGCGCGAGCCCTTGCGTTGCGCTGCGGCACTCGCCGATGGCGACGGCATCCACGCGATCCGCTGGTCCTCGGACGCCAAGCCGCCGAGCCTCTATGTCTGCGAGCGGCCGGACAGCGTCGTCGTCGCCTCCGAGCCGGTCGATGCCGCCCGCGAATGCTGGCAAGCCCTGCCCTGCAATACGCTGGTCACGGTGCAGGGCGGCACGGTGACCTTCTCGCCCTTCGAGATCACGCTGAAACAGGCGGCCTGAGCCGGCCTCAGTCCGCGCGCTTCAAGGCGCGGCCGGGCAGGACCGCCATGCACCGCGCGCCCTGACGCGCTCCCGGTTGCGTTCCTACGTCGAGAGCCTAGCCTTGCCCTCCAGCGAGGCTCTCTCCGCGAAAGGCACGGACGATGAAGAAGGGTTCCGATCTTCTGGTCGAGGCGCTCGAGAACGAGGGCGTCGATCGCGTCTTCGGCGTTCCCGGCGAGGAAAATCTCGACGTCGTCGAATCCCTGCGGAAGTCGAAGATCGAGCTGGTGCTGACGCGGCACGAGCAGGCCGCCGCCTTCATGGCGGCCACGCATGGGCGCCTGACGGGCAGGCCCGGCGTCTGCATCGCGACGCTCGGCCCGGGCGCGCTCAATTTCTCGACCGGCGCGGCCTATGCCCATCTCGGCGCGATGCCGATGATCCTCATCACCGGGCAGAAGCCGATCATGACCGCCAAGCAGGCGCGCTTCCAGATTGTCGACGTCGTCGCCTCGATGCGCCCGCTGACCAAGATGACCCGCCAGATCGTCAGCCCCGCCAGCATTCCCTCGGTGGTGCGCGACGCCTTCCGCGTCGCGATGGAAGAGCGGCCGGGCCCGGTCCATCTCGAACTGCCCGAGGACGTCGCGGCCGAGGAGATCGAGGACGTCCCGCTGATCCCGGTCCATCCGCTCGACCGACCGATCGCGCCGGCCGTCTCGCTCGATCGCGCGGCTGAGATGATCCTCGCCGCCAAGCGCCCGCTGGTGATGATCGGCGCCGCCGGCAACCGGCCGCGCCTCGTCGAGCCGCTCTCGGCTGCCGTGCGGCGGATCGGTCTGCCCTTCTTCAACACGCAGATGGGCAAGGGCGCCGTCACCGGCGGCTCGAACCTCTATTTCGGCACCGCCGCGCTCTCCGAGGGCGACTATGTCCATGAGGCGGTCGCGGCGGCGGACCTGATCATCGCGGTCGGCCACGACACGATCGAGAAGCCGCCCTTCCTGATGCGCCAAGCCGGTGGGCCGAAGGTGGTCCATCTCGGCTTCCAGTCGGCCAACGTCGAACAGGTCTATCATCCCGATGCCGAGGTGATCGGCGATATCGGGGTCACCATGACCGGCCTCGCCGACCGGCTGGAAGGCAAATTGCCCGAGCAGAAGCAGACGCTTGAACTGCGCCAGAAGATCCTGGCCAAAATCAATGCCCGCGCCGAGGAGGACCGCTTCCCGGTGACGCCGCAGCGGCTCGTCCATGACGTGCGCGCGGTGATGCCGGAGGACGGCATGGTCTGCCTCGACAACGGCATGTACAAGATCTGGTTCGCACGGAACTACCGCACCCATGTCGCCAACACGCTGCTGCTCGACAATGCGCTGGCGACGATGGGCGCTGGCCTGCCCTCCGCGATGATGGCGGCGATGCTGTATCCCGAACGGCGCGTCATGGCCGTCTGCGGCGATGGCGGCTTCATGATGAACTCGCAGGAGATGGAGACGGCGGTCCGGCTCGGGCTCAACCTCGTCGTGCTCGTCCTCAATGACGGCGCCTATGGCATGATCCGCTGGAAGCAGGCCGTCGACCAGTTCCCCGACTACGGCATGACCTTCGGCAATCCGGACTTCGTCCGCTACGCCGAGGCCTACGGCGCCAAGGGCTCGCGCGTGACCTCTGCCGAGGCGCTGGTGCCGACGCTGGAAGCCGCCTTCAAGGGCGGCGGCGTCCATCTCGTCGACTGCCCGATCGACTATTCCGAGAACACCCGCGTCCTCGTCGAGGAACTCAGGAACAAGGTGCCGGACGTCGATCTCGCCTGATCCGCCGGCCTCATCGAGACTTCAAGGAGACGACCATGCTCCAGGTTGTGCAAGCCTATGACCGCGCGCCGATCACCGAGATCGAGACCGATGACGAGGCCGCGCTCGAACGCAAGCTTAAGGCGGCTGAGGCCGTTTTCAGGGATCGCGACAACTGGCTGAAGCCGCATCAGCGCATCGCGATCCTGCGCAAGCTCGCCGGCCTCCTCGAAGCAAGGCGCGATCATTTCGCCATGCAGATCGCGCGCGAGGGCGGCAAGCCGCTGCCGGACGCGATCGTCGAGGCGAACCGGGCGGTCGACGGCGTCTACAACGCCGCCGAGGAACTCCGGAACTTCGCCGGGCGCGAAATCCCGATGGGGCTCTCGGCCGCGGCGGCCGATCGCTGGGCCTTCACCACCAAGGAGCCGATCGGCATCGTCGCGGCGATCTCGGCCTTCAACCACCCGCTCAACCTGATCGTGCATCAGGTCGCGCCGGCGATCGCGGTCGGCTGCCCGGTCATCGTCAAGCCGGCCGGCACGACGCCGCTCTCCTGCATCGATTTCGTCAAGCTGGTGCATGAGGCCGGGCTGCCGGAGGCCTGGTGCCAGACATTCGTGCCCTTGGAGACCGCGCTGGCGGAGAAATTCGCCACCGACCCGCGCATCGCCTTCCTGAGCTTCATCGGCTCGGCCAAGGTCGGCTGGTATCTGCATTCCAAGCTCGCCCATGGCGCCCGCTCGGCACTGGAGCATGGCGGGGTCGCGCCGGCGATCGTCGACAAGAGCGCCGATCTCGCGGGGATCATCGAGCCGATCGTGAAGGGCGGTTACTACCATGCCGGCCAGGTCTGCGTGTCGACGCAGCGGATCTATGTCCATGACGCGATCATCAACGACTTCACCGAGCGGCTGGTCGCCCGCGTGAAGAAGCTGCGCACCGGCGATCCGACGCTCGCCGATACCGAAGTCGGCCCGCTGATCATCCCGAAGGAGGCCGACCGCGTCGCTTCCTGGATCGACGAGGCCGTGAAGGGCGGTGCGAGGCTTGCGACCGGCGGCAAGCGCCTGTCGGAGACGACGCTGGAGCCGACGGTGTTGATCGATCCCGATCCGGAAGCCCGCATCTCCAGCGAGGAGGTGTTCGGCCCGGTCGTCGCGATCTACCGCTACAGCAAGCTCGACGACGCGATCGCGCGGGCGAATTCGCTGCCCGTCGCCTTCCAGGCCAGCATTTTCGCGCAGGACATCGATGTCGCGATGCGGGCGGCGAACCGGCTCGACGCTTCTGCGGTGATGGTCAACGACCCGACCAGCTTCCGCGTCGACTGGATGCCCTTCGCCGGCCGGCGCGTCTCGGGCTACGGCACCGGCGGCATCCCCTACACGATGCATGACATGACGCAGGAGAAGATGATCCTGCTGAAGCGCCGCTGACGGGCGCGCGCCCGTTCCGTCATGGTCGGGCTTGTCCCGACCATCCACGTCTCTGTTCGTGCAGTGCGGTGTTCAAGACGTGGATGCTCGCCACAAGGGCGAGCATGACGAGAAGGCGCGGTTGAGCCATGCTTTAGGGCAGTATCCGCCGCAAGATCAGTATCTTACGATCATTCTAAACTGTCAGGATTTGATTGACCCCTGCGCTGCGCCTGCCTAGGCACGGACTGTCTGCGCCGCGAATAGCCTGATCGCGACGTGCAACCGGACCGGGTTCGCCGTGATCGTACCGTTTCTCATCATGCTCCGCGAAGGCATCGAGGCCGCGCTGATCGTCGGCATCGTCGCGAGCTATCTGGTCAGGAGCGGGCGGCGCGAATGGCTGCCGGCGCTCTGGATCGGGGTCGGCCTCGCCTGTGCCGTCAGCCTCGCGGCGGGGGCTGCACTCGACATCATCGTTGGCGAACTGCCCCAGCGCGGGCAGGAACTGTTCGAGGCCGTGATCGGCCTGATCGCGGCGGCGATGCTGACCTCGATGGTGTTCTGGATGCGCAAGGCGGCGCGCTCGATCAAGGGCGAATTGCAGGCCGGCGTCGA
Source organism: Allobosea sp. NPDC055353 (assembly GCF_053644975.1). NCBI lineage: Bacteria > Pseudomonadati > Pseudomonadota > Alphaproteobacteria > Hyphomicrobiales > Alloboseaceae > Allobosea > Allobosea sp. NPDC055353. The sequence continues at coordinate 85,895 of NZ_JBSHMC010000003.1, forward strand.
TGCCGCGCTTTCCGGCACCCATCAGGGGCTCGCGCTGGTCGGCCTCGCCTTCCTCGCCGTGGTCCGCGAGGGGCTGGAATCCGTCTTCTTCCTGCTCGCCATCTTCCAGCAGAACAGCGGCTGGGCGCCGGCGATCGGAGCCGGACTTGGCATCGGATTGGCGAGCATTATCGGTTACGCCATCTACGCGCTCGGGGTGAAGCTCAACCTGCGCAGCTTCTTCCGCTGGACCGGCATACTGATCCTGTTCGTCGCTGCCGGGCTGGTGGCGAATGCGGTGCGCTCCCTGCATGAAGCCGGTCTCTGGAACCATCTCCAGCAGAGCGTCTACGATCTCGGCACGGTGCTGCCGGCCGACAGCGCGCTCGGTGCGATCCTCTCCGGCTTCTTCGGCTACCAGGAACGGGCGGTGCTCGGCGAGGTCATCGCCTATCTCGCCTTCCTAATCCCGATGCTCGCCCTGTTTCTGGCCGGCGGCCGCGAGGGGCAGACGGTAGCGGCGCCGCGCCTCGAAACGCAGCGCTCGCCACGCCTGAAGCTCGCCGGCATCGCCACGCTGCTGCTGGTGTGTGGCGGTGTCTCCGCCTTCATCTACGCCGCCGGCAGCGGTGCGCGGCGCGGTGCCGCGGCCGGCACGACCGATGTCGCCATCGCGATCACCGACCGGACCTGCCAGCCGGCGACGCTGACGCTCCCCGCCGGGAAGACCAGCTTCGTGGTGAGCAATCGCGGCGAGCGTGTGCTGGAATGGGAGATCCTCGATGGCGTCATGGTGCTGGAAGAGCGCGAGAACATCGCGCCCGGCCAATCGCGGCGGCTGACGACGCAGCTCCACCCCGGCGAATACGCCATCACCTGCGGCTTGCTCAGTGCCCCGCGCGGCCGCCTGATCGTGCAGGCTTCGACGACGCAGCCACGCCCAGCGTTGACGCTGATGGACATGGTCGGCCCCGCCGCCGAGTATCGCGCCGTCCTCAGCGAACGCTCGGCTGCGCTCGGGACGGCGCTCGATACGCTCGAACAAGCGCAGGGCGCCGGCGACGCGCAAGCCGCGGGCAAGGCCCGTCGTGAGGCTGCTGCGCTGCTACCCGCCTTGCACCCGGCCACGGCCGGCGATGCCGAACTCGACATTCTTTTCAGCAAGTTGCAGGCGGCCCTTGCCGAGGATGCGGCCAATGTCGCATCCGGGATAAAGCCGGCCGCCGAGGCTTTCCGCAGCGCGCTCGCCCAACGCACCGTCCTGCCGGATACGATGCTGGCCGGCGCGATCAGCCTGTTGTCGTCTCCTGACAGCGAAACCGCCTCGCCCGAGGATGTCGCCGCCGCGCGCGATATCGCAAAACTGCTGCTGCCGTTGACCGTACGCGTCGACCCCGAACTGGCGGGGCGTATCCGGAGCGATCTCGTCGCCCTGCCCGACGATGCCAAGCCGGGTGGTGCGCGGCAAGCGCTGGCCGAGGACCTCTCGGCCATGCGCAAGGCGCTCGCTTTGCCCGAAGCGGAGCGCAAGTCATGACCAAGCCGACCAACCCCTTCACCCCCTCGCGACGCGCGCTCCTGACTGGCGGCGCAGTCGCCCTCGGTAACGCCTCGCTGGCGCAGGCAGCAACCGAACCGGTCCAGAACCCCGCGGCAGCGCCGGAAAGCGGCACGACCGCACAGCGCCAGCCGTTCCACGGCCTTCATCAATCCGGCATCGTCACGCCGCGCCCAGCCACCGGCCTGGTCGCCGCCTTCGACGTCACCGCGACCTCGCTCGACGAACTCGAACGGCTGTTCCGGCTGCTCAGCGAGCGCATCGCCTTCCTGATGCAGGGCGGGCCGGCCCCGACCGCCGATCCGGGCTTTCCGCCGCCCGACAGCGGCATCCTCGGCCCGGTCATCGCGCCCGACAACCTGACCGTCACCGTGGCGCTCGGCGCCTCGCTCTTCGACGAGCGTTTCGGACTCGGCCCGCTCAAGCCGAAGCATCTCCAGCGGATGAAGCGCTTCCGCAACGACGCGCTCGACGGCGCGCTCTGCCATGGCGACCTCTTGCTGCAATTCTGCGCCAACACCGCCGACACCAGCATCCATGCGCTGCGCGACATCCTGAAGAACGCGCCGGACCTTCTGCTGCTGCGCTGGAAGCAGGAGGGCACGGTGCCGATGCTCAAGCCGAAGCGGGGCGAGCCGGCGGAGAGCGCCCGCAATCTGCTCGGCTTCCGCGACGGCACCGCCAATCCCGATGCCGCCGACACGGCGCTGATGGACCATCTCGTCTGGGTGCAATCGGGCTCCGACGAGCCCGATTGGGCCGCGAACGGCAGCTATCAGGTCGTCAGGATCATCCGGAATTTCGTCGAGCGTTGGGACCGCACACCGCTTGGCGAGCAGGAAGCGATCATGGGCCGCGAGAAGGCGAGCGGTGCGCCCTTCGGCGGCAAGCGCGAATATGACGAGCCGGTCTATGCCGACGACCCCGAGGGCAAGCGCACCAGACTCGATGCCCATATCCGGCTCGCCAATCCGCGCCGGCCGGAGACGGAAGGCAGCCGGATGCTGCGCCGGCCGTTCAACTACTCGAACGGCGTCACCCGCGCCGGGCAGCTCGACATGGGCCTGCTCTTCATCTGCTTCCAGCAGGACCTCGAGCGCAGCTTCATCGCCGTGCAGAAACGCCTCGATGGCGAACCGCTGGAGGAATACATCAAGCCCGTCGGCGGCGGCTATTTCTTCGCCCTGCCCGGCGTGCCGGATGGCGGGAGCTATCTCGGCGCCGGTCTGATCCGGGCCGCGCGCGGCATCACACCCGCCTCGAAGACCTCTTCCCCCCGCAAGACAGGAGATTGATATGAGCTTGCGTCTCGCAGGGCTGGCCGAAGCCAGCCTGATCGCCGTGATGACCGCCGGATCGGCGCTGGCCGCCTCGCCGCTCGACCTCGTGGCGCCGGTCGCCGAATACAAGCTCTATGTCTCGAAAGGCGTCGACCAGCTGGTGAAGGACACCAAAACCTTCACCGATGCGGTCAAGGCCGGCGACCTCGCCAAGGCGAAGGCGCTCTATGCGCCAACGCGCGTCTCCTACGAGATGATCGAGCCCGTCGCCGAATTGTTCAGCGATCTCGACGGCAAGATCGACGCGCGCGCCGACGACCATGAGAAGAAGGAGGAGGACCCGGAATTCACCGGTTTCCACCGCATCGAATACGGGCTCTTCGCCAAGAACAGCACGGAAGGGCTTAGCTCCTTCGCCGACAAGCTCATCGCCGATGTCACCGAATTGCAGAGCCGCATCAAGGGCCTGACGGTTCCGCCGGACAAGATGGTCGGTGGCGCGGCGGCGTTGATCGAGGAGGTCGCGGCGACCAAGATCTCCGGCGAGGAAGACCGCTACAGCCATACCGATCTCTGGGACTTCCAGGCCAATGTCGACGGCGCCAAGAAGATCGTCGACCTGCTGCGGCCACTGGTCGTCAAGGAAGACAAGGCGCTGGCCGGCAAGATCGACGCCAATTTCGCGACGGTCGACAAGACGCTGGCCAAGTACAAGCTCAAGGACGGCGGCTTCGAAACCTATGACAAGCTGAGCGAGGCCGACCGCAAGGCCCTGGCTGCCATGATCACGACGCTGGCGGAAGACCTGTCGAAGCTGCGCGGCGTGCTCGGCCTCGGCTGACATCAACCGGTTACGCGAGCGCGCCACTCGACAGGGGGGAGCCGATGCGCCATGGACGGCGCATCGGCGTCTGACGCCCATCGAAATCCCATGAACGGATCGCCAGCATGACCGCCTCCTCCGCCAATGCTCCCGCGTCCCAGGGCCGCATCGCCCTGCTCGGAGCGCCGATCGAGGTCGGCGCCTCGCGCCGCGGCGCCCTGATGGGTCCGGCTGGCCTGCGCACCGCCGGCCTCGCCGGCGTGCTGGAAAGCCTCGGCTACACGGTCAGCGACCATGGCGACATCCTGCCGCGCGACCTGAAGCCGGTCGACGGCCCGGCCCCGGCCAATGCCCGCTTCTACAACGAGATCGCCGCCTGGATGCGTGCGCTCAGCGCCCGCGCCTACGAGATCGCCCGCTCCGGCGACACGCCGATCTTCCTCGGCGGCGACCACAGCCTGTCGATGGGCTCGGTCAACGGCGTCGCCCGCCACTGGCAGGAGCAGGGCCGCAAGCTCTTCGTGCTCTGGCTCGACGCCCATGCCGATTTCAACATGCCGGCGATCTCGCCTTCCGGGAACATGCACGGCATGTCCTCGGCCTTCCTCTGCGGCGAGGCCGGGCTCGACGACCTGCTGGGCAGCGAGCCGCGCGCCTCGATCGCCTATGAACAGCTCAGCCTGTTCGGTATCCGCTCAATCGACCCGCTGGAGAAGGCCGCGGTGAAGGCGCGCGGCGTCGACATCGCCGACATGCGCGCCATCGACGAGCACGGCGTCGGCGTCCTGATCCGCCAGGTCATCGAGAAGGTGCGCGCGGCCAATGGCGTCCTGCATGTCTCCTTCGACGTCGATTTCCTCGATCCGCCGCTGGCGCCGGGCGTCGGCACCACCGTCCCGGGCGGCGCGACCTATCGCGAGGCGCACCTGGTGATGGAGCTCCTGCACGATTCCGGGCTGGTGCGCTCGATGGATATCGTCGAGCTCAATCCCTTCCTCGACGATCGCGGCCAGACGGCCCGCCTCGCGGTCGAGCTCGCCGGCAGCCTGTTCGGCCAGCAAATCACCGACCGGCAGACTCCGTCGAACGCGATCGGCGCGGCCTAAATCGCACCACTCGTCATTGCGAGCGCAGCGAAGCAATCCAGGGGTCTGGGTTGAACGGTTCAGCCCGGTCTCCCTGGATTGCTTCGTCGCTTCGCTCCTCGCAATGACGGCAAGGCGGTCTGGGCGCAGTCCAACGAAAGCCGATCTTCATCCTTGCATGATAGAGGCGGTTCCGTCGGCTTGTCAGTCGATGGAACGGAATCGGGCATGAAGATCGCGCTCGTCGGCACGGGGTTCGTCGCCGACTACTACATGACGACGCTGGCGAACCATCCGGCGCTCGCTCTCGCGGGCGTGTGGGATCGCGACGCCGCGCGGCTCGAAGCCTTCCGCGCCTTCCACAATGTCCCGGCCTATCCGGATCTCGATACCCTGCTGGTCGACCCCGCAGTGCAGATCATCGTCAATCTGACGACGCCGGAGAGCCATTACGAGATCACGAGCCGCGCGCTCGCAGCCGGCAAGCATGTCTATTGCGAGAAACCGCTGGCGATGGAGCTGGAGCAGGCCGAAGCGCTGGTGGCGCAGGCGAAAGGCTCCGGTCTGACGTTGGCCACTGCCCCCGCCAACGGGCTCAGCGACACGCATCGCCTCGTCGAAGATACCTTGCGCTCCGGCCGGATCGGGGTGCCGCGATTGGTCTATGCCGCGATGGAGGACGGCCCGGTCTTCCGTGACAAATGGGCAAGCTGGCGCTCGCGTTCGGGGGCGCCCTGGCCCGGACTGCACGAGTTCGAGATCGGCTGCACGCTGGAGCATGCCGGTTACGCGCTGTCCTGGCTGGTGACGCTGTTCGGCCCGGTCGAAAGCCTGACCGCCTTCTCCGCCGTGACCTTCTCAGACAAGGGGCCGGGCACCGAACGGATCACGATGGCACCGGATTTCTCCGTGGGGTGCCTGGTCTTCCACTCGGGCGTCGTCGCAAGGCTGACCAACGGGCTTGCCGCGCCCCGCGACCGCTCGCTACAGGTCTTCGCCGAGAAGGGCTCGCTGACGGTGCGCGACCTCTGGGACAATCGCTCCGTGGTCCATGTCGAGGAGACCGGTGCGCCGCGACCATGGCTCGGGCGCATTCTGACGCGGGCCGAAGCCAAGCTCGGGCGCGCACTGCCGTGGACGCCGACGCCGGGGCGCAAGCTGACCTATCCGGCAGCGCCAACGAGCAAGGTCCTGCCCGGGTACCCCTCGCAGATCGATTTCATGCGCGGCGTGGCGGATCAGGCCGAGGCGATCAGGCGCGGCGAGGCACCACGCTTCTCGGGCGGGCTCGCCCTGCACATCACCGAACTCGCACTCGCCCTCAACAATGCCCGCGACCTGGCCCAGCCCTACAGGCCGCGCTCGCGCTTCTGACCGGCGTCGAGGCCGGGCCTCTCAGCTCACCGTCCGGAACTGCTCGCGTTGAGCGAACAGCGAGGCGGTTCCACCGGTATGGATGATGCAGGCCGGCTCGCCCTGTGGAAGCGCGCCATTGACGACAAGCTCGAGGAAACCGGCGCAGGTCTTGGCCGTGTAGATATGCTCGACCAGGATGCCCTCGGTGCGGGCAAAGGCGACAATCGCCGCTTCCGACTCGGGCGTCGGAACGCCCCAGCCGCCGCCGAGATGGGCCATGTGATAGTGCAGCGGAGCCTCGTCGAGTCCGCCGACCGCCAGGCCACTCTGCTGGCCGATGCCCTCGTAGATTCGGCGGATGCGCTCCTCCAGCTCCGCCTGCCCGTATTCGACGCTGACGAGATGGACGTGGAAGGGGTGGCCGAGCATGGCATTGCCGAAGATGAAGCCCGCTTCCGTCGGCCCCATCGAGCCCGCCAGGAAGACATGGCGGAGTGGCACCGATTCGTGCTGCGACTGTTCATGCAGTTCGAAAGCGGCGAGGGCATAGCCGAGCGCGCCGAGAACGGCATCGCCGACAATATAGGGCGCCCGCCCCTGCCGTTTCAGCTCCGTGGCAGCCGCCTTCATCGCCGCACCACGCTCGTCCTCATCGACCGGGCCGATGAAGCGGGTTTCTGCGCCGAACAACCGGTTGAGGAAGGAGCGCTCGCGATTCGCAGGGCTGTCCTCGGCATTGTGGATGATCACGCAGTCCAGCCCCGCCATCGCCGCGGCGGCAGCGGTGAGACGGCAGAGATTGGACGTCGCCCCGCCCGCGACGAGAACGATGTCGGCGCTCTGGTGCAGGGCGGCGCCGAGCCAGAATTCGAGGCTGCGCAGCTTGTTCCCGCCGAGCCCGATCTCCATCAGGTCGTCGCGCTTCATGTAGAGGCCGGGTCGCCCGAGCCTCCGCTCGAAGCCGGAGAGGCGCTGCAGCGGCGTCGGCGCCTTGACGAGGTCGTAGCGTGGCTCGCGCAGGATGCGCTGCAAATCCGCCATCAGCTCACAGCCCCCTGATCGCGCCTACGGCAAACCCGGCATCACGCCGACCGCTTCTTGCGATCGTCCTTGCGCTGATCCGGCTCGGCCACCGACTTGGACGACCGCGCGAGCGTCTTGATCGCCAGGGGCGGCTTGCCCGACTTTTCCGAAATGACCTGATCCTGCTCCATGATGGCCGTGCGGGCCGGTTCATCGCCGTCCAGGCCGCCGAGCAAGGCCGTCGGAACGCGCCGGTTCGAGGTCCGCGAGCCGTCCTCGTAGACGACATCGAACATGGTGAACTCGGTATCGAGGGCTTTCGATTTCGTGCGCTTGGCCATTCCTGCTTCCTTGTCCGGAGCGTGCAACCGGGTGGCTCTCACGCTGACGCTCGCACGGCAAGCTGCCTGGATGATTCGCGGCTTCCAGCGGAGCAAAGGCACGCGCCAATGTGTCGATGAGGCGAGAGGGAGGGAGCGCTTGCCCGACTCCGTCGCTCGGGCTCAGCCGATCCGCGATATGCGGCAGAGCTTGGACGAATCAGGCCAGGCGCGGCGATGATCTTCCATCACGCTTTCAGCCGGCCCCGGACCGTTCGCAATTTGGGGAGCGCCGAAGCGTCGATCCGGAACGAACCAAGCCTGCCGTTCGCGGATGAAAGAGATTTGGTGGAGCCAGGCGGAATCGAACCGCCGACCTCTTGAATGCCATTCAAGCGCTCTCCCAACTGAGCTATGGCCCCACTCGCGATGATCGGCTTGGGGACCGATCACCAACCGGATTTTGGTACCCGCCTCGGCGGTTCCGTCCGGGCCGCCCGGCGGCGACGAAGCGCTCTATAGGCGGCTCGGGCGGAAGACACAAGCGCCTAATGTCGCTTTGTCGTCATCTTTTTCAGGGGCGAGGAATCAGTTGTCCTCGTCGCCCTCGATGTCGCCATCGATCAGGTCGGCGACGTCGTCGTCGCCTTCCTCATCTTCCTCGAGGAAGGTGTTGTCGTCCTCGTCGTCGCCGACGTCCTCGACCTCGATATCGTCCTCACTGGTGACGACGGCTTCCTTCTCCGACGCCTCGGCATCGGCCTCGTCGAGCGAAACGATCTCGACGGCGCTGTCGGCGGCCTCGGTCTCGTCCTCCTCGTCGGCCTCAGGCTTCGGCGCCGGTGCGGCCTTGGCCTGCGGCTCGAAGATCGCCCGGGGATAAGCCTGCCCCGTATAGGGCGAGACGATCGGATCCTTGTTCAGGTCGTAGAATTTGCGCCCCGTGACCGGGCAAACGCGCTTCGTTCCGAGTTCCGGTTTCGCCACTGCGTCGGACCTTCAACTATCATGTTCTGAAAAGCAGGCGCGTCCGTTAGTCGGGGCGAGCGATGCTGTCAAATACTGATTTGCAGGGAGCGTCAAACCCGACGCCCGAAGCGACGGTTTCGCGCACCGCGCCGCGCGCGTCTTGGCGCGCCGCGCGCGACCATGCTACGGCCTTGCGCGCATTCCTTATTCGGCCCGCTTGCAGAGACCGCGCCCCGTGTCCCACGACCATGAACCCGTTCCCGTCACCGCTCGCGCAGGCGGCCCGCTCAAGGGCCGCGTCCGCGTGCCCGGCGACAAGTCGATCTCGCACCGGGCGATGATCTTCGGCCTGCTGGCGATCGGCGAGACCAGGGTCACCGGCCTGCTCGAGGGCGAGGACGTGATGCGCACCGCCGCCGCCGCCCGCGCGCTCGGCGCCATCGTCCATCATGACGGCCCGGGCGCCTGGCGCGTGCAGGGCGTCGGCGTCGGCGGCCTGCGCGAACCGGCCGACGTGCTGGATTTCGGCAATGCCGGCACCGGCTCGCGCCTGATGATGGGCGTCTGCGGCTCGCATCCGATCACCACAACCTTCGACGGCGACGCCTCGCTGCGCAAGCGGCCGATGCGGCGCATCCTCGACCCGCTCGAGCAGATGGGCACCACCGTCGTCTCGCAGCAGGAGGGCGGGCGCGTCCCATTGACGCTGCGCGGGCCGAAGGAGGCGATCCCGATCGTCTATCGCCCGCCGGTCGCCTCGGCGCAGATCAAGTCGGCCGTGCTGCTCGCCGCACTCGCGGCGCCCGGCGAGACCACAGTGATCGAGGCGGAAGCGACCCGCGACCATACCGAGAAGATGCTGGCGCATTTCGGCGCCGAGATCACGGTGACGCAAGAGGGCGAACATGGCCGGCGCATCGTGCTGAAGGGCCAGCCGGAATTGAAGGCGGCGCCGATCGTCGTGCCGGCTGACCCGTCCTCGGCGGCCTTCCCGCTGGTGGCGGGGCTGATCGTGCCGGGCTCGGACATTCTGATCGAGAGCGTGATGACCAATCCGCTGCGCTCAGGGCTGCTCACCACGCTGCGCGAGATGGGCGCCGACATCACCGTCGAGCGCGAGGCCAACGAGGGCGGCGAGACGGTCTGCGACCTGCGCGTGCGCGCCTCCGGCCTGAAGGGCGTGACGGTGCCGTCGGAGCGGGCGCCGGCGATGATAGACGAATATCCGGTGCTGGCAGTGGCCGCCTCCTTCGCCACGGGCACGACGCGGATGCGTGGCCTGCAGGAACTGCGCGTCAAGGAATCCGACCGCCTCGCCGCGGTCGAGGCAGGGCTCAAGGCCGCCGGGGTGACCTGCCGGATCGAGGGCGACGACCTGATCGTCGAGGGCTCGGGCGGCGGACCGGTGCGTGGTGGCGGGCCGATCGCGACCCATCTCGACCACCGCATCGCGATGAGTTTCCTCGTCCTGGGGCTGGCGACGCGCGAGCCGGTCGTGGTCGATGACGGCGCCATGATCGCGACGAGCTTCCCGAGCTTCATCCCGCTGATGAACGGCCTCGGAGGCCAGATCGGATGAGCGCGGCGGCGCGGCCCGGCCGCCTCGTCATCGCCGTCGACGGCCCGGCCGCGTCCGGCAAGGGCACGCTCGCGCGCCGGCTCGCGACGCATTACGGCCTGCCCTATCTCGATACCGGCCTGCTTTACCGGATGGTGGCGCGCGCCATGCTCGATGCCGGCCACGACATCCACGATGCCGCAGCGGCCGAAGCCATCGTCGGCAGCTTCGACGAGACCGCCTTCCCGGAGGAGCGGCTGCGCGGCCGCGAGATCGGCGAAGCGGCTTCCGTGGTCGCGGCGATGCCGCCTGTACGCGCCGGCCTGCTCACCCGGCAGCGGCGCTTCGCAGCCCAACCCGGCGGCGCCGTGCTCGACGGCCGCGATATCGGCACGGTGATCTGCCCTGAAGCGCCGGCCAAGCTCTTCGTGACGGCGACACCGGAAGTGCGCGCCGCGCGCCGGCACAAGGAACTGGTCGGACGCGGCGAGGCCGTCACCCTCGACGGCATCCTCGCCGATATCCGCCGGCGCGATGCCCGCGATTCGGGCCGCAGCGACGCGCCGCTCAAGGCGGCCGAGGATGCTGTGGTGCTCGACACCTCGGCGCTGACCGTCGAGGAGGCCGCCGCTGCGGCGATCGGCATCGTCGAGGGCCGGCGCGCCGCCTGAGCGCACCGCTCGCGAATTTGCTATCGAACAGGCGCCCTCAGCCGGATTTTCAGGCTTGGCGGGTGTCTCGCCCAAGCGCACACTCTCCCATCGCGACAACGCGACGGAGGTGGCGATGCGGCGCTGGCTGTACGGTCTCTCATGTCTGGCAGCAGCGGCGCTCTGGCAGCCCGCCCTGCCCCGAGCCCAGACGGCTGCGCCACCACCCGAGGAGGTCGATGTCGCGCTCGTGCTGGCGGTCGACGTCTCCTATTCGATGGATCTCGACGAGCTCGCCTTGCAGCGCAACGGCTATATCGAGGCCTTCCGCTCGAAACAGCTGCACGACGCTATCAACAAGGGCGCGATCGGCAAGATCGCTGTGACCTATTTCGAATGGGCCGGCGGGAGCTTCCAGTTCGTCGTCCGGCCCTGGAAGGTGATCGACGGGCCCGCCGCGGCCATGGCCTTCGCCGAGGAGCTGGGCGAGGCGCCGACCCGGCGCGGCCGGCGCACCTCGATCTCCGGCGCGATCGATCTCGGCGTGCAATTGCTGGAACAGTCGAACGTGACGGCGATGCGGCGCGTCATCGACATCTCCGGCGACGGTGCCAACAATGACGGGCGCCCGGTCACCACGGCGCGCGACGAGGCCGGTGCCAAGGGCATCGCCATCAACGGCCTGCCGGTGATGCTGAAGCAGGCCGGCTATTTCGACATCGACAATCTCGACACCTACTACACCGACTGCGTCATCACCGGCATCGGCGCCTTCGTCATCCCGATCCGCGAGAAGAGCCAATTCGTCGAGGCGACGAAGACGAAGCTGCTGCGCGAGATCGCCGAGGCGCCGGCCGATGCGACGGTCCAGAAGGCGCAGTCCGGCAATATCGCGACCTGCCTCGCCGGCGAGCGGCAATGGCGCGACCGGATGGGGAATTGAGAGGAGCCGCCACCTCCCTTCTCCCCTTGCGGGAGAAGGTGGCTCGGCGCAGCCGAGGCGGATGCGGGGTCGCGCGACGCGCATCGTTGGCGCAGCAGCGACCTTCCGAACCTGCGCGACCCCTCATCCGCCTGCCGGCACCTTCTCCCGCAAGGGGAGAAGGGAGATCACGAATCCCGGCCGCATGTTGATTTATGTCCCGCGCGGCTTCGCCCGCGTCGTCGGCAGCGCGGCGGCGGGGTCGTCCGGCCAGAGATGGCGGGGATAGCGGCCCTTCATCTCGGATTTCACCGCAGCCCATGAGCCGCGCCAGAAGCCGGGCAAATCGCGCGTGACCTGGATCGGGCGGTGTGCCGGTGAGAGCAATTCCAGCACCAGCGGCACGCGCCCGCCGGCCAAAGCCGGATGGATCGCGAGGCCGTAGAGTTCCTGCACGCGCACCGAGATTGTCGGGCCGGCCTCGGCGGCATAGTCGACCGCGAACGAGGAACCGGTCGGCGCGGTGAAATGGGTCGGGGCCTCCTGATCGAGCCGGCGCTTCATTTCCCAGGGCAGGAGGCCCGCCAGCGCCGAATCGAGATCGGACGCTTGAATCGCGGCGAGCGAGGCGCGGCCGACGAGATGCGGCGCCAGCCAGAGTTCCGGCTCCTGCGACAAGCCTTCATCGGAGAGATCGGGCCAACCGGCTTCCGGTTCGGCCTTGCGCAGGAAGGCGGCCCGCTCGCGCAACTGGTTCTGCCCCCTGGTCCAGGGCAGGAGATTGATGCCGAGCGCGGCGATGCCTTTGGCCAGCGCCTCGGCATTTTCGGGCGTATCCGCAACCGACAGCGGCCTTTCCGAGAGCGAGAGCGCGCCATAGCGGCGCACGGCCCGGGCGCGCAGGGCGCGGGCGGCACGGTCGAAGCTCGCCTCCTCGCGCTCCGCGATGGCGAAGGGCGCGAGGCCTCGGGAAACGAGCGTCGCGATCTCCGCTTCGTTGAGCGTTGCGGCGGCCATGATACGGGCCTGCTGGGCCGCGCCGGTCATCTCCGCGACAACGATATAGGGATCGCGCGCCAAGCGCTGCGAGGCTTCCAGCGCGCCGCCGCGGCCATTGGCGAGGAGATATTGGCCGGAGCCGGGCGTGCGCGCCTTGGCGACGCGATCCGGATAGGCGAAGGCAAGCAGAAGACCGGGTGAGAGGGTTTCGCCGCCCGAAGCCTGATCCTTGCCAACGCTGCGCTCGGCAGTTCGTGCCCAGCCTTCGGCGAGGCGGCGCATGTCGCCGGCCCGGCCACCGCGCTCGCGGCCGTAGCGTTCCAGTCGTTCGGCAAGATCGATCACATCGCCGCCGAGACCGCGCTCGACCAGCACGGCGGCGAGATCGGCAGCAGCGTCAACCTGTCCGAAGCGGGCGGCAGCGACGACCATGCGGGCGAGTCGCGGCGGCAAGGGCAGGGCCTGCAAGGCGCGTCCATCAGGCGTGATGCGGCCATCGGCATCGAGCGCGCCGATATTGCCCAGCAAAGCACGGGCTTCCTTGAGGGCCGGCGCGGGGGGCGGATCGAGGAACGCAAGGGTCGTCGGGTCGCCCACGCCCCAGGCGGCGCAGTCGAGCAATAATGGGCTCAGATCGGCCGAGAGGATTTCCGGTCTTGCGAAGGCTTCGAGCGCGCCGGTCGCGGCCTCCTCCCAGAGCCGGTAGCACACGCCCGGCTCGGTGCGGCCGGCGCGGCCCTGGCGCTGATCGGCGGCGGCGCGGCTGACACGGCGGGTCTCCAATCGGGTCACGCCGATATCGGGCTCGTAGACCGGGACGCGGGCGAGGCCGGAATCGATGACGACGCGCACGCCCTCGATCGTCAGCGAGGTCTCGGCGATGGCCGTCGCGAGCACGATCTTGCGCCTGCCGGCGGGTGCCGGCAGCACGGCGCGGTCCTGCTCGCGCTGGTCGAGCGCGCCATAGAGCGGTGCGATCTCGACGGCCGGATCGCGCAGTCTTTCGCGCAGGCGCTCCTCGACGCGGCGGATCTCGCCCTGGCCGGGCAGGAAGACAAGCAGCGAGCCCGGCTGCTCGTTGAGCGCCAGCAGGATCGTCTCGGTGACCTGATCCTCGATGCGCTTCAGTGGGTCGCGGCTGCGATAGCGCGTCTCGATGGGATAGGCGCGGCCCTCGCTCTCGATCACCGGGGCATCGCCGAGCAATCTCGCGACGCGGGCGCCATCCAGCGTCGCGGACATCACGAGGAGGCGCAGGTCCTCGCGCAGGCCGCCCTGCGCATCGAGCGTCAGCGCCAACCCGAAATCGGCATCGAGCGAGCGCTCGTGGAACTCGTCGAAGAGCACAGCCGCGACGCCGTCCAGCGCGGGATCGTCGAGGATCATGCGGGCGAAGACGCCCTCGGTGACAACCTCGATCCGCGTCTTCGGGCCGATCTTCGAGCCCAGGCGCACGCGCAGGCCTACGGTATCGCCGACGCGCTCACCCAGCGTCTGCGCCATCCGGTTCGCCGCGCCGCGGGCCGCGAGACGGCGCGGTTCGAGCACGATCAGCTTGCCGCCTTTCGTCCAGGGCTCGTCGAGCAGGGCGAGCGGCACGCGCGTGGTCTTGCCGGCGCCGGGCGGGGCCACCAGAACGACGTTCGGCCGCGCCCTCAAGGCGGCAGCGAGACGCCCAAGAACGGCGTCGATCGGGAGGGCTGTGTCGAAGGCGCGCATGCCCGGCCGATGTGGCGCAGGCTTGGCCTTCGCGCAAGCCACTCGCCAGCCGCCGCGTGTCATGCTAACCGCTGCGGCATGACTGAGACCGGCCAGACCCGCATCCAGAACCGCTTCCAGGCCTGCGCCCGCGAGGGCCGGGCGGCGCTCGTGACATTCGTCACCGCCGGCGACCCGGATTTCGACACCTCCAGCGCGATCCTCGCAGCCCTGCCCGGAGCCGGCGCCGACGTGATCGAGCTCGGCGTACCCTTCACCGACCCGATGGCGGACGGCATTCCCGTCCAGCTCGCCGGCCAGCGCGCGCTCAAGGCCGGGCAGACGCTGCGCAAGACGCTCGCCATGGTCGAGAGTTTCCGCAAGGCCGGCCATGACACGCCGATCGTGCTGATGGGCTATTACAATCCGATCTGGGCCTATGGCGTCGAAGCCTTCCTGACCGATGCCCGCCGCGTCGGCATCGACGGGCTGATCGTCGTCGATCTGCCGCCGGAAGAGGATGAGGAGCTCTGCCTGCCGGCGCTGAAGGCCGGCGTCTCCTTCATCCGCCTGGCGACGCCGACGACCGATGACAAGCGCCTGCCCAAGGTCCTGCAGAACACCTCCGGCTTCGTCTACTACGTCTCGGTGACCGGCGTGACCGGTGGCGCCATCGCCGATTACGGCGCGGTCGGCGACGCCGTCACCCGGATCAAGCGCCATACCGACCTGCCGGTGGCGGTCGGCTTCGGCGTCAAGACCGCAGCGGATGCCGCCACCATCGCCAGGAGCGCGGACGGCGTCGTCGTCGGCTCGGCCCTTGTCGAGCGGGTCCGCCTTTCGCTCGATGACCAGGGCAAGGCCACGGAAAAGACGGTTTCGGCTGTCACCTCGCTGGTCAGCGAACTCGCCCAGGGCATCCGCTCCGTCGCCAAGGCGGCCTGAGCCCGGTTTCATGCGACGGTCGCGCCGCTTGCCCATCGGCCGGTGCGACCTATTTCAGGCCTGACGGCGCGCAAGCGCTGATAAGCCCATCAGGGATTCATCCGATGAACTGGATTTCCGAAGTCGTCCGGCCGCGCATCAAGACGCTGTTCAAGCGCGAGAGCCCCGAGAACCTCTGGATCAAGTGCCCCGATTCCGGGCAGATGGTGTTCCACAAGGATGTCGAGGCCAATGCCTACGTCATCCCCGGCTCCGAGCACCACATGCGCGTCACCGCGCCGGAGCGGCTGCGGCTGACCTTCGACGACGGCAAATGGCTCGACGTCGCGCTGCCGGACGTTGCGATCGATCCGCTGAAGTTCCGCGACGAGAAGCGCTATGTCGACCGGCTCAAGGACGCCCGCGCCAAGACCGGGGCGCAGGACGCCTTCAAGATCGGCTATGGCCGGGTCAAGGGCCTGCCGATGACGCTGGCGGTGCAGGATTTCCACTTCATGGGCGGCTCGCTGGGCATGGCCGCGGGCGAAGCCTTCGTCAAAGGCGCCGAGACCGCGCTCGACAAGAAGACACCCTACGTTGTCTTCGCCGCCTCGGGCGGGGCGCGCATGCAGGAAGGCATCCTCTCGCTGATGCAGTTGCCGCGCACGACCGTCGCGGTCAGGCGCCTGCGGGCGGCGGGCCTGCCCTATTTCGTGGTGCTGACCAATCCGACGACCGGCGGCGTCACCGCCTCCTACGCCATGCTGGGCGACATCCACATCGCCGAGCCCGGCGCGCTGATCGGCTTCGCCGGCCCGCGCGTGATCGAGCAGACCATCCGCGAAAAGCTGCCGGAGGGCTTCCAGCGCTCGGAATATCTCAGGGATCACGGCATGGTCGACATGGTCGTGCATCGCCGCGAGCTGCCGGAGACCCTGGCCCGGCTCGGCCGCCTGCTGACGAAGCAGCCGGCCGCGAAGGAAGAGGCGGAGCCCGCGCGCCCGGTGGCCGAGGCGGTCTGAGGCGATCCGAGAGAGTTCACGGCTGGGGGCCGTTACGTCATGGGGTCTTCCGACGCCTTGCTCGCGCGCTTCATGGCGCTGCATCCCAAGCTGATCGATCTCTCGCTCGGCCGTATCCTGACCCTGCTCGAACGACTCGGCGATCCCCAGAAGAAGCTGCCGCCGGTGATCCATGTCGCCGGCACCAACGGCAAGGGCTCGACCATCGCCTTCATGCGGGCGATCCTCGAGGCAGCCGGGCTGTCGGTCCATGTCTACACCTCGCCCCATCTGGTGCGCTTCCATGAGCGCATCCGGCTGGGCGCCCCCGGCGGCGGGCGCTTCGTCCCCGAGGACAAGCTGGTCGAGGCGCTGGAGCGCTGCGAGGCCGTCAATGCCGGCGATCCCATCACCTTCTTCGAGATGACGACGACGGCAGGCCTCCTGCTCTTCGCCGAGCATCCGGCCGATGTCCTGCTGCTGGAAGTCGGGCTCGGCGGGCGTTTCGACGCGACCAATGTCATCGCTCACCCGGCCTGCACGGTGGTGACGCCGGTCTCGCTCGATCATTCCGAATATCTCGGCGACACCGTCACCAAGATCGCCGGCGAGAAGGCCGGCATCTTCAAGCGCGGCGCCCCAGCCGTGATCGCACCGCAGGAACCGGAGCCGACCGCGGTTCTGGAAGCCGCGGCCGAGCGTGCCGGCGCCTCGAAGATCCTGATCGGCGCGCAGGATTTCAATGTCCATGAGGCCGGCGGGCGATTGGTCTACGAGGATCAGGACGGGTTGCTCGACCTGCCGCTGCCGCGCTTGTCCGGCCGCCACCAGCACATCAATGCCGGCACGGCGATCGCGGCCTTGCGCGCTGCGGGCTATGGCGCCCTGCCGGCGCGCGCCTTCGAGGACGGCATGCGCAATGCCGACTGGCCGGCCCGGTTGCAGCGCCTGTCGCGCGGTGCGCTGGCCGAGATCGTGCCGGAGCGCGCCGAGCTCTGGCTCGATGGCGGCCATAATCCCGATGGCGGGCGGGTGCTCGCGCAGGCGATGGCCGACCTCGCCGACCGCAATCCGGCACCACTGGTGATGATCGCCGGTCTGCTCTCGACCAAGGACGCCGCCGCGACGCTCGGTCATTTCAAGGGGCTGGCGCAGGCGCTCTACGCCGTGCCGATCCAGAATTCGCTGGCGGCGCGCCCGGCCGAGGAGGTTGCCGAGGCCGCCCGCAATGCCGGGCTCGTCGCCGAGGTCTCAAGCTCGGTCGAGCAGGCCCTGCGGACGATCGCGGCACATGACTGGCCGGCGCCGCCGCGTATCCTGATCTGCGGCTCGCTCTATCTCGCCGGCGAAGTGCTCTCGGCCAACGGTACGCTGCCGACCTGACCCGACGATGTTTCGACCTGCCTAGCCATCGGGGAAGGCCATGTCACGGGAGGAAGGCATCATGCAGCGCAGCTTCGGAGCATCAGGCCCGACCGTCCCGTCGATCGGCCAGGGCAGCTGGTACAGCGAGCAGGGCGACCGGCGCGAGGCGATCGCCGCCTTCCGGCGCGGGCTCGATCTCGGACTGAAGCATATCGACACGGCCGAGATGTATGGCGATGGCCGCTCGGAAGCCCTGATCGGCGAAGCCATTGCCGGCCGGCGCGACGAGGTCTTCCTGGTCTCGAAGGTGCTGCCGCACAACGCCTCGCGCCGCGGCGTGCAGGCCGCCTGCGAGCGCTCGCTGCAGCATCTGAAGACCGACCGGCTCGATTGCTACCTGCTGCATTGGCGCGGCCCGCATCCGCTGGAAGAGACCTTCGCCGCCTTCGAGGCGCTGCAACAGGCCGGCAAGATCCTGTCCTGGGGCGTCAGCAATTTCGACGAGGACGATCTCGACGAAGCCCTCGATGCCGCAGGCCCCGGCAAGATCGCCTGCAATCAGGTGCTCTACCATCTGCGCGAGCGCGCCATCGAGCATGCGGTGATCCCGTGTTGCGAGCGGAATGGTGTCGCCGTCGTCGCCTACAGCCCCTTCGGCCATGACGATTTCCCGGCCGCCGGCAGCGCACCGGGCAAGGTTCTGAGCGAGATCGCCGCCAGCCATGGCGCCACGCCCCGTCAGGTCGCGCTCGCGTTCCTGACACGGCGCCAAAGCGTCTTCGCGATCCCGAAGGCCGGCCACGTCGCCCATGTCGAGGACAATGCCGGCGCGCTGAACCTGGCGCTGTCCGAAGCCGAGATCACCCGGATCGACGCCGCCTTTCCGCGCGGCCGCAAGCCCGCCTCGCTGCCGATGATCTGAGCCGCCGGAAACCACGTTCCGCCTTCCGGCTTTACAAGCCGGGGCCGTCGGCGCTTTCCTAGAGTCAAGGGCGGCGGCCATCAGAGCTCGACAACGCCTCATTCAGCAGCTTGCGTCTTTCGGAGTGAGTGTGATGCGTCGCGTTCTCGGCATCCTGGCCGTCCTCATCCTGTCGGCCTTTGCCGGCACCGCCCATGCCGGCGTCAGCGTCAACGTCGACATCGTCGCCCAGCGCATGACGGTGACCACGACCGATGGCGAGGTCTACGACTGGAAGATCTCCTCCGGCCGCAAGGGCTTCCGCTCGCCCAACGGGGTTTACCGGCCGACCCGGCTGGAGAAGAACTGGTACTCGCGCAAATATGGCGGGGCGATGCCCCATGCCGTGTTCTTCCGCGGCGGCTACGCGATCCATGGTACCGGGGCCGTCGGCGCGCTCGGCCGCCCGGCCTCGCATGGCTGCATCCGGCTGCATCCCGCCAACGCCGCCAAGCTGTTCGCCCTGGTGAAGAAGCATGGCTCCAGCCAGACCCGGATCGCGCTGCACGGCGCCGCACCCGACAATCTCTCGCGCTTCGCCAAGGCCTCCTCGCCGTCGAAGGCCAAGCTCGCGAAGACGACCTCGTCCAAGCACAAGCTCGCGAAGGCCGGCTCGTCCAAGCACAAGATCGCCAAGGCGAAGCATCGCAGCCAGGCCACGACCATCGCGCAGCAACGCCGCGGCGGTGATTGGGAAGCGGCGCGCGGCCAGATCCTGCTGCGCCCCGCCCTGCCGGCCGGCGCCTATGGCTACCAGCCCTATTATCCGAGCGGCTACGGCTGGCGCTGAGCGTCAGATCGCCTCGGGCGCAATCCTGAGCCAGCCTTCCAGCGTCTCGCCCGGCGCCAGACGCTTGAGCGGTGCGGCGGCACGCGCCGCCGGTTCGCTCGGCGCGCCGATCGCGTGGCTCTGCGGCTCGACGCAGAGGAAATCCGCACCGGCCGGCGCCCAGACGACCGGGCAGTCGAGAT
Source organism: Allobosea sp. NPDC055353 (assembly GCF_053644975.1). Lineage (NCBI taxonomy): Bacteria > Pseudomonadati > Pseudomonadota > Alphaproteobacteria > Hyphomicrobiales > Alloboseaceae > Allobosea > Allobosea sp. NPDC055353. Next base: position 105,338 of record NZ_JBSHMC010000003.1, read on the forward strand.
TGCCGCTCGCGGTGAGCGTGATGGCCAGGCCGGTCGAGGGCGTCTCGATCCGGGCCGTGCCGCCCCAGCCGAGGAAGCTCCAGGCGGTCACGGTCTCGGCGCGGAAGGAATGCGTCTCGGCATAGGGGCCGCCATCGGCGAAAGCCTGCTGACCGGTGGCGCGGAAGGCCTCGCCGAAGACCAGCGCGCCCTGGCTGCGCATCACGAGGCTCGTATCGGCGGCACAGGGAAACCAGGGGTGGTGGCCGATGCCGAACGGTAGTGCCGTCCGCGCCTCGTTGGTGATCGCCAGCCGGATGGTCATACCGGCCTCGTCGAGACTGACCTCCTGCCGCGCCCGGTAGCGATAAGGGTCTGCCCCCTCCATACGGCGATGTTCGAGGACGGTATGGCCGCGGTCATACCGCAGGACATCCCAGGCCGCCTGCCAGCCGAAGCCGTGGATGGCGCCGCCGGGATCGTTCTGCGGGACGAGGAAGCGCTGCTCGCCATCATCGACGACGCAGCCGAAGGCGCGGTTGGCGAAAGGCAGCAGCGCCCAGGTCCCGAAGAAATTCGGCGAAGCCGTGTCCGGCTGCCGCCCGGCCGGTGGATAAAGTAGGTCGTGACGACGCCCGTCCGGCCCGCGCCAGCCCAAAGAGGAGACGATCCCGCCCGCCTCGGGAGAGATGGCGGCGTCGAGGGTTCCCGCCTGCAGTTCGAGCATCCGGCTTGTCCGATTCGTTCCCGCACCCAAGGCCAGCAGGGTTGCCGCGAAGGCCGGCCATAGACAAGGCCTCCCGCGCCGGCCCTTGACCCGATGGAATGCGGCGGAGACAGTCGCCGGCCTTGGATCACTGCGCGTCCTATCGGACGTGCAGTGATCCATATATTTGCTGTCGCATCGGATCCTGCCATGCCCAAACCTCTGATCGCGCTCGACTGGGGCACGACCCGCGCGCGCGCCTTCCTGATCTCGGAGACGGGGGAGGTGCTGGAGCGGCGCATCGCCGATCGCGGCATCCAGTCGATTCCGGCGGGCGGCTATCCTGAAGCCTTTGCCGAGCTCGCCGGCGATTTCCGGAAGGACGCGCCCGATGCCGCGATCGTGCTCGCCGGCATGGTCGGCAGCCGCAACGGCTGGGTCGAGGCGCGCTATGTCGCCTGCCCGGCCTCGCCTGCCGAAATCGCGGCCGCCGCGATCCAGGTCGCGCTCGATGCCGGGACGACCGCCACCATCCTGCCGGGCCTGAGCTGCGACGACGGCGCCTTCGACGTGATGCGCGGCGAGGAGACCCTGATCGTCGGCCTCGGCCTGAGCGACGGTATCGCCTGCCTGCCCGGCACCCATTCGAAATGGGCCGAGATCAGGCAGGGGCGCATCACCCGCTTCGCCAGCTTCATGACCGGCGAAATCTACGGGCTGCTGCGCAACGACTCGATCCTCGCCCGGCTCGCCGAAGCGCCTTCGGACGCCGACACGGCTGATGGCGCCGCGCGCGGCCGCATCGCTGCCGGCCGGCTGGGCGGGCTGCTCAACACGGCCTTCGCCGCCCGTACCGAAGTGCTCGCCGGCCGGATGGCGGGTGGTGCGGTCGGCCCCTATCTCTCGGCGCTGCTGGTCGGGCAGGAGATCGCCGGGGCCGAGGCGCTGTTCGGCCATGGCGGCGAAATCCATCTCGTCGCGGACGGGGCCTTGGCCGAAAGCTACGGCGCCGGCTTGCAGGCGCGGGGACATGCCATTCAACTCGTCACGCCTGAGGCGGCCTTCGTCGCCGGCGTGAGGCGGCTCGCGGCGGATCTTCCGGCATGATCGTTGTCTTCGGCTCCATCAATATCGACCTCGTCACACCGGTCGAGCGCCTGCCGGGACCGGGCGAGACCGTGCTCGGACCGGGCTATGCCCTGCATCCGGGCGGCAAGGGCGCCAACCAGGCGCTTGCGGCGCGCCGCGCCGGTGCGGATGTCGTGCTCGTCGGCGCGGCCGGACGAGATCGATTCAGCGATGCCGCGCTGGCACTGCTCGCCGCCGACGGCGTCGATCTCGATCATGTCGCACAGGTCGAGGAGCCGACCGGCGCCGCCTTCATCGCGACGGATCGAGAGGGCGCCAACCAGATCATCGTCGCAGCCGGCGCCAATGCCGTTGTGCGGCCGGACGCCTTGCGGCAGCTCGAGCTTGCGGCGGAGGATATCCTGCTCCTGCAACGCGAGGTTCCCGAGGCTGCCTGCCTGGAGGCCGCCCGCGCGATGAAGCGGGCCGGCGGGCGCGTGATCCTCAACCTCGCCCCCGCCGAGGCGCCGTCGCCCGCGCTGCTGGAGCAGCTCGACATGCTGATCGTCAACGAGCACGAAGCGGTGGTGCTGGCACAGGCGCTCGGATGGCCGGACCGTGATCCCGACGCCATCGCGCGCCGGCTCGACCAGGAGCGGCAGATCGCCACGATCGCGACGCTAGGGGCCGCCGGGGCCGTCGCCTGGATCGACGGCATCCGCCATCGCCTCGCAGCGCCACAGGTCGCGGTCGTCGACACGGTCGCGGCCGGCGACAGCTTCACCGGCGCCTTCGCCGCAGCCCTCGCGGCCGGGAAAAGCATGGCGGCGGCGCTGCGCGACGGGCTCGCCGCCGGCTCGCTTGCCTGCACCCGGCCGGGCGCCCAGCCGAGCATCCCCCGCGCAGCCGAGATCGCGGCATTGGCCGCCACGCTTGCAAACGGACCAGGCCGGTAAGCCTCGATTAAGCGTGTCGGCAATCGGGCAACCGTCCCCGCCCCGCTTGCACGCAAATGCGTGCAAGCTCTTCACGCTTTGTCAGGGCTCGGTTGCGCATCGTGGACGGGCTGTGGAAGGGTTGGGGAGCGCCGTGACGACACCACCGCTGACCTGGGCCTTGAGCGTCGCCGGTGTCGCGATCGCCGGAGCGCTGTCCTATACGCAGTTTCTCGCCCCGCGCATGGCGGACGAGGCGCCTTCCGCGGCCATAGCCGCGACGGAACAGAAAGCGCCCGGACCCCGCATGCCCTCGACGCTCGCCGTCGCGGCCGATTATCGCGGGCACTATATCGTGCACCCCTCGGTCGACAACTACCGCATCAAGATGATGGTCGATACCGGTGCCAGCATCGTGGCATTGACGGCTGCCGATGCCCGCGCGCTCGGAGTCAGGAACGATGCCTCGTCGCGCAAGATCGTGCTCAGCACCGCCAACGGTACGGTCACCGGCTTCCGGACCGTCCTGCGGGAAATCCGGCTCGGCGATATCGTCGTGCGGAATGTCGATGCCGTCGTCCTGCCCGAACGCGCGCTCTCGATGAGCCTGCTCGGGAATTCCTTCCTCAGCAAGCTGCAGGGCTACGAGGTCCAGACCGGGCGCATGGTGCTCCGCGGTTAGGGCATTTCTGAGCGAAATAGACACCGGTTCGCGTCAAGAACCGAAGGTCCGCGTCGGCGAATATATGCAAAGACCTGCAACATCGGGCAGCGCCGGCCAGGCGCGAAGCGCAACGCTTCTCCTGCCGGCATTATCGCCCGATCGTCAGTTGTAGAGCGGGCAAGGATTGGTGCCGGTCCGCACCACCTGTTCGATATTGTTGGTGCCGCCAGCCACGCCGTTACGCGGGCGTGCATAGATCGGGCTGTCGCCGAGCGTGAAGGATTTGGTCAGGACATAACCGACGATGGGCGTGTATTCGTAGCTCGCGCGCGCCATGATGACGGAGGTGCCCGGAACCCGGTAGGTGTCGGGAATGGTGATCGAGGTTCCCCGGGCCGGTGCAGTGCCATCGCGCGGCTCGCTCCAGCAGACCTTCGCAACGCCCGCCGGATCGATGACGACACTGGCGATCACCATCGTGACCTTGTCGCTGTCATACGGCATCAGGATCGACCGCGCAGCATTGAAGATGTTCTGGACATCCGCGGACGAAACCGACTGGACGCGCGCCGTGAGATCGCTGAGAGCCGAGGTCAATTGGGTCACCTTGCGGTTGACCATCACGAGCTGCACCACATCCACCATCCCCGTATAGGTGATGAGCATCACCGGCAGCAGCAGGGCGAACTCGACCGCAGCCACGCCGTCCCGATCGCGGCAGAAGCGGCGCCAAATACGGAGACCTGTCTTTTTCGGCATGTCCATCATTCCCGATCAAGAACCTGCCGGAGGAGGGGTCGCGCCCGACGAGACGAAGGGCTCGGCCCGGAAAGCCATGCTCACGACGATGCCCCGCCGGCCCGATCCGGCGGGCTTGATATTGGCCAGCGCGGAGGAAGCCCAGCTCGTCAGGAAGAGCTTGTAGTCGAGCACCGCGCGCACGACGACGATGTCGTTGCCCTGCGGCTGGACGTAGGTGAAGCCGGAGGTGTCGAGGCTCCCGCCCGCAAGCGGATCGCCTGCGGATGCCGTGGAGCCGAAACTGTCGTAGACCCGCACGTCGACGTAAAGTTTCGAGCAGTCGATCAATCCCAACGGCGCGAGTTCACAGATATTGTCGCGGAATTTCTTCGCGTTCACCGCGCCGGTCGAGCCGGTATAGAGGGTTCGCGACTGCCCCGTGACCAGGGAGCGGGAGACCTGCGACAGCGACTCTTCCAGGACCTGGCTGGTCCAGAACATCAAGGCCGTCTCGAAGATGGCGAAGAGGATCATCAGGAACGGCACGACAACGAACGCGAACTCTACGGCAGTCGCCCCGTCCTGGGAGCGGCGGAAGCGCCGGAGCAGCGGGCGACAGACGCCGCGGCGCGGCAACCCGTTCTTCGGCAAGGGCGTCTTTTTCGGTCGGTCGAACATCCGTTTGCCCCATCGAGCTTCGGCCCAGGCCAGAAATCTCTACGGCAAAAGAATTTCAGATCGGTTAGGGCCGTCGCCGGCCAGCCGAAATCGGCGTGAAGCTTTCGCTAACCATGGGTTCGGCGCGTAACGGAGGTCTCGCGCGCGTACCTGCTAAGCTTCCGCCCCAGAACGGCGACCTTTCCCGGGAACCTAGCGCCGGGTTCGAGCCGCCGCCCTATTTCTTCGGGCCCCCGGTCGCGAGCATGTTGCGCGCGGCGGCCTGCCCGGCGACGCCGGCAAAGTAATCCTTCGCATCGCCCATCTGGACCGAGGGCTGGCAATCCGGACTGCAGGCGTAGCTTTCGCGATCCATGCCCCGCTGGACCGTCAGGACCGCGTCGGAGGCGGAACCGACCCGAACCATTGATTCAGCCAGCAGCGTCCCGCTGGCATCCAGCGCGATCAGGTTGGTCACGCCGAAGCTCTTGCCGGTGACGATCATGACGCCGTTGCGCTGCATGGAGACATCGGCGATGGCCGGATTGCCGACGACGACCGTCTGAGCCTTCTCCGGGAGCCGCACGACCTTGGCGTGGTCGACCATGACGACCACGCTCTCGGATGGCGCGCGCGGCGCGGCGTGAGCAGCACCAGCGCCGCACAGGATGATCGCGAGGCTTGTCGCGGCCACCCGGCGCGTAAGCCGGCGGCACCCTTCAGGAGCACGGATGATCAACATGGCGGCGCCTCAAGCTCTGCGACCGTGCCAATAAAGCGGAAAATGATGAATCAAATCCTAAGCGCGCGACGAATAGCGATTTCACGCCGCGAGGCACAACTTGTCGCAACGGAACAGCGACCGACGTCAGCGTCGATTGCCGAACGTCTCAAAAATAAATCAACGAAACAGGATCGGTTAAACACCCTGTTTACCGATAAAATCGCGCACGTCTGGCTTTATTCATAAGCTCACTGCGGTCTTAAGCCTGCTAAATCGAGCGTTAACCACAGAAAAAACCGGGCAGGAAACTAGCCAATTCTTCGATCCGTTTAACCGATCAGCAAGGCGAGCGGGCTAATGTCGTTCCTGTCGCTGACCGAAGCCACCTCAGAGCACAGGCAGCCGTCAAACCGTGGTGTAAAGGAGATCCAGCATGACCAATCTTTTCGCTCGCTTCGTCAAGGACGAGTCCGGCGCTACCGCCATCGAGTACGGCCTGATCGCGGCCCTGATCGCCGTCGGCATCATCATCGCCGCCACCAATCTCGGCACCGAGCTCAGCAGCATCTTCCAGCGTATTGCGGACAAGCTGCAGAACACCACGGTCTCCTGATCGTCGGTACCTTACCGGAATATCGGCAAACGCCCCGGTCAACCCGGGGCGTTTTTCTTTTCATGCTGCGTTTTATGCGGTCGCCGTAAGGGTTTGGTGAGGCATTTGCGGCATCATCGTTCCGTAGCGGAGGAAGTGTCATGACCCTGCCCCACATCGTCATGCTCGGCGTGTTTCCCTTCGCCATGGCCTATGCCGCCGCCAGCGACCTGGTCTCGATGACGATCTCGAACCGGCTCTGCCTGTTCCTTGTCGCGGGTTTCGCGGTCTGCTGCGTCCTGTTCGGCCTGAGCCCGGCCGCAATCGGCTGGCATCTCGCAGCGGGTGGGCTTGTCCTTGTGATCGCCTTCGGCCTGTTCGCCGCCGGATGGATCGGCGGCGGCGACGCCAAGCTCGTTGCCGCGACCGCGCTCTGGTTCGGCTTCGACCAGTTGATGCCCTACCTGCTCATGGCGGCCTTCCTCGGCGGCCTGCTGACCATCCTCGTCCTGCGGCTGCGATCGCGCCCGCTGCCGGCCTTCGCCGAGAACTGGAGCTGGATGCGCCGGCTGCACGCCGCCAACGAGGGCGTCCCCTACGGCATCGCGCTGGCCTTCGCCGCGCTCTTGGTGCTGCCGGATACGATGATCTGGCACGCTGCGATCGGCGTCTGAAAAGCGCCGCGGACGTAACGGAAGCGAATTTCAAAAATATACGTCCAGTTAACCATAAGTTGACGTTTCCAGGCGACGATCCGGGACGAGAGCCAATCACGCTTGGCTGAGGGTCGACCGTCAATGAGTCCCGCACGCATCATCATTCTTGTGGTCGCGCTCCTGGCAGGGCTGGGTGCAGCGCTGCTTGTCCAGAGCCCCAAGGCTCCCGCACCCGTCGCTAAGATCCAGCCGGCGCCGACAGTGCCGGTCCTGGTCGCGGCCGCCGACATTCCCGTCGGCAATACGGTGACGGCCAACGACCTGCGCTGGCTCGACTGGCCGCTGGCCAGCGTACCGGCCGGCGTCATCCGCAAGGATGAAGCGCCCGAAGCCGAGAAGGAGATCATCGGGCAGGTGTCGCGCTACGCCACCCTCGGCGCCGAGCCGATCCGCCGCGAGAAGCTGATCAAGACGGACGGAACCGGCTTTCTCTCGGCCGTCCTGCCAGCGGGCATGCGCGCCGTCGCGATCTCGACCGACAGCCGCGGCGCCAACACTGCCGGCGGCTTCATCCTTCCCAACGACCGCGTCGACGTGATCTCCACCGAGCGCGGCGAAGCGGCGGGCGGCCAGGAATCCTACGCCAGCGAAGTCATCCTGCGGAATATCCGCGTGCTGGCCATCGGCCAGAACGTGCAGGAGCGCAACGGCGAGAAGGTCGTGGTCGGCGAAACCGCCACGCTGCAAGTCGAGCCCGGGCAGGTCGAGAGCCTGGTCCAGGCCCAGAAGACAGGCACGCTCTCACTCGCCCTGCGCAGCCTCAAGGATGCCAACGAAACCGCGCCGCCGACCCAGGCAGACAACTCCATGACGCTCGTGCGCTACGGTGTGACCTCGAAGAGCGTGAAGCCATGATCAGATCTTCTCTCCGCATCGCGACGGCTCTCGCGCTCGCCCTCGCCGCCGGCAGCGTCGCCGCCCAGTCGAGCAGGAGCGGCCCCGCTCCCGTCATCAATGTCGGCTCGAGCGAGAACGCGATCTCCCGCAAGCTCGACCTCTCGATCGGCCGCTCGCTCATCGTCGAGCTGCCGCGCGACGCCAAGGAGGTCTTCGTCGCCAACCCGAAGGTCGCCAACGCGGTCGTCCGGACGGCGCGCAAGCTGTTCGTGATCGGGATCGCCGACGGCGCGACCTCGATGTTCGTGATGGATGGCGACGGCCAGCAGATCACCGCGCTCGACATCAATGTCGGGCGCGACCTCAACGTTCTCAGGCAGACGCTGCGCACGGCGCTGCCGAACGCGCAGATCGAGATCAAGCCGGCGGGCGATTCGATCCTGCTCGTCGGGACAGTGCCCGATGCCTCGGATGCGACCCAGGCCGTCGACATCGCCAAGGCCTTCGTCGGCAGCGACTCGACAGGAAAGAGCGGGACGGTGATCAACTCGCTGACCATCCGCGACCGCGACCAGGTGATGGTGAAGGTCACGGTGTCCGAGATCTCGCGCAAGGCGATCAAGCAGCTCGGCATCAATTCCAGCGGCGAATGGAAGCTCGGCAACTTCTCCATCACGCCCTCGATCGACAACCCGTTCTCGCTCTCGCCGCAGGCCTTGTCCGCCTCGGCGATCGGCGCCGGCATCGGCAATTCCCAGAACTTCACGCTGCGCGCCCTTGAACGGGCCGGCATGGCGCGCGTCCTCGCCGAACCGACGGTGACCGCGATCTCGGGCGAGAGCGCGAAATTCACGGCCGGCGGCGAGGTCCCGATCCCGACCGGCTACACCTGCGACCCGTCCAAGGCCGTCTGCTCGCTCGGCGTCTCCTACAAGCCCATCGGCGTCGCCCTGAACTTCACGCCGATCGTGCTCTCGGCCAACAAGATCAGCATGCGCATCGCGACCGAGGTCACCGAACTCGACTTCGAGAACCAGATCGTGCTCCAGGGCGGCGCCGGCCAGCCGACCGTCACCGTCCCCGCCTTCCGCGTGCGCAAGTCCGACACCACGGTCGAGCTGCCATCCGGCGGCACGCTGGCCACCGCCGGCCTGATCCAGCGCGTCTCCAAGAGCTCGATCAACGGCCTGCCCGGCCTGATGAACCTGCCGATCATCGGCGTGCTGTTCCGCTCGCGCGACTACCAGCGCGAGGAGACCGAGCTGATGATCACGGTCACGCCCTACATCGCCAAGCCGATGCAGCCGACCGAGGTCCAGCGGCCCGATGACGGCTTCGTCGAAACGCACGACTCCCAGGCGATCCTGCTCGGCCGCCTGAACAAGATCTACGGCAGCGGCGGCGGCCCGATTCCCCAGGCCTACAAGGGCCGCGTCGGCTTCATCGCCGACTGAGCGCCCGGCGACAACGATGATGGATGGCCCGACCATGACGGTTTCCCACCGGAACGACTCGACAGGACCGCGCCTGATCGTCGCCGTGCTGGCGCTCGGCGCCATCCTCGGCGGCTGCGCCAAGCGAACGGCGGAGAGCGACACGCTCGCCTTCGGGCCGGACGACGTGCGCGAGCGGCACCCGATCGTCCTGCGCGATGCCCCCCGTTCGCTCGACGTCTTCGTCGGGCGTTCCGGCGGCAGACTCGATATCAGGCAGGCCGAGGATGTCGCCAGCTTCGCCCGCGAGTTCCGCCGCTCCGGCAAGGGTGGCCTGGTGGCCGAGGTCCCGACCGGCGCCCGCCGCGACCATGCGGCCCAGGAAACGCTGAACGGCATCCGGGCGGCCTTGTCGCGCGGCGGCGTCTCGCCCGGCATCCTCAGCGTCCGCAGCTACCCGGTTCAGGACCCGGGCCTGGCCTCGCCGATCCGCCTGACCTTCGCCTCGCTCCAGGCGAGCGTGCCGCATCGCTGCGGACAATGGCCGACAGACCTGGGCAGCTCCGAGTTCAGGTTCTCGTCCTCGAACGCACCCTACTGGAATCTCGGCTGCTCCTCGCAGGCGACGCTGGCCGCACAGGTGGCCGATCCGATCGATCTCGTCCGGTCGCGCGACGAAGGCCGCCCCGACATCGTCAAGCGCATGGGCGCCATCACGAAGATCCGCGAAGGCAAGGACCCCTCGACCCAGTACCGGCAGGCGACGCCTCAGATCAACTCCACGGTCGGAGGCGGCAACTGATGCATTCCGAAATCCGCGAGAATTCGGCGATCGAGCTGCCAAGCGACGAGACCATCGCGCCGTTGCCGCGCATCACGCTGCAGGCCTTCTGCGAAACGCCGGCGATTGCCGCGACCATGCAGGCCGCGGTCGCCGACCGGCGCATGGACAAGGCGCATGCCCGCGTCCAGATGGGCGGCCCGGCTGCCGCCGTCGAGGCCTTCCGCTCGGCCCCGACGCCCAACATCATCGTGCTCGAAGCCGTGGCAGACCCGGCGACGCTGGTCTCGCATCTCGAATCGCTGTCCGAAAGCTGCGACGCCGGCACCAAGGTCGTCGTGATCGGCCATGTCAACGACGTCCAGCTCTATCGCGACCTGATCCGGCGCGGCGTCAGCGAGTACCTGATCGCGCCGCTGGAGCCCCTCGACGTCCTGCGCACCCTATCGGAGCTCTATGTCGCCCCGGAGGCCCGCAATCTCGGCCGCGTCATCGCGGTGATGGGCGCCAAGGGCGGCGTCGGCGCTTCGACGGTCGCGCACAACGTCTCCTGGGCGATCGCCCGCAATCTCGACGCCTCGACCGTCATCGTCGATCTCGACATCGCGTTCGGCACGGCCGGCCTGAACTTCAACCAGGACCCGCCGCAAGGCATCGCCGAAGCCGTGTTCGCACCCGAACGCCTCGATTCCAACCTGCTTGACCGGCTGCTCTCGCGCTGCAGCGACAACCTCGCGCTGCTCGCCGCCCCGGCGGTGCTGGACCGGACGATCGATCTCGACGAGGAGGCGCTCGAACAGCTCCTCGAATTGCTGCGCGCCAGCGTGCCCTGCATCATCCTCGACGTGCCGCACCAGTGGGGCGCCTGGGTGAAGCGCACGGTGCTCAGCGCCGACGAGATCGTCATCGTCGCCGAGCCGGAGCTTGCCTCGCTGCGCAACGCCAAGAACCTGGTCGACCTGTCGCGGGCGACGCGGCCGAACGATGCCGTCGCCCGGCTCGTCCTCAACCGGGTCGGCGTCCCGAAGCGGCCGGAGATCAATGCCGGGGAGTTCTCGAAGGCGCTCGGCATCGATGTGCTCAGCACGATCCCGTTCGACGCCCACCTGTTCGGCACGGCCGCCAACAACGGCCAGATGATCGCCGAGGTACAGGCCGGGAGTAAGGCGACCGAGGCCTTCACCCAGATCGCCAGCGCCCTGACCGGGCGCGGCGAAGCCAAGCGGGGCCGGCGCAGCCTGCTCGAACCGTTCGTCGCGAAGCTGAAGCGCCGCAAGGCGTCGTGACGGGCAGGAACCAACGATGACGGGACGATGCCCGCTCACCAGGCAAGAGACCGGCCCGGACCGGGCGGGAGAGTGACGAGATGTTCGGCAAGCGATCCGCAGGCGCAGGTCACGCGCCCAATCTGAGCGCAAGGTCGCCCGCAGCCATGCCGGCTGCGCCGCGCAGCAAGCCCGAGCCGGTTCAGGCCGCCGCGGAAGACCGCAGGATCACGCCGGTCGCCGAGACGACCCCGCGATCCGAAGACTACTACCAGATGAAGAGCACGATCTTCGGGGCGCTGATCGAGGCCATCGATCTGTCGCAGCTCGCGAAGCTCGACGCCGAATCCGCCCGCGAGGAAATCCGCGACATCATCAACGAGATCATCTCGCTGAAGAATGTCGTTCTGTCGATCGCGGAGCAGGAGGAACTGCTCGACGACATCTGCAACGACGTGCTCGGCTACGGACCGCTCGAACCCCTGCTGGCACGCGACGACATCGCCGACATCATGGTCAACGGCGCCGGCCGGACCTTCATCGAAACCGCCGGCAAGATCCAGCTCACCAACATCCGCTTCCGCGACAACGCCCAGCTGATGAACATCTGCCAGCGCATCGTCAGCCAGGTCGGCCGCCGCGTCGACGAAAGCTCGCCGATCTGCGATGCGCGCCTCGCCGACGGCTCGCGCGTCAACGTCATCGCCCCGCCGCTGGCAATCGACGGCCCAGCCCTCACCATCCGCAAGTTCAAGAAGGACAAGCTGACGCTCGACCAGCTCGTCAAGTTCGGCGCGATCTCGCCGCCGGGCGCCGAGCTTCTCAAGATCATCGGGCGCGTCCGCTGCAACATCGTCATCTCCGGCGGCACGGGCTCGGGCAAGACGACGCTGCTCAACTGCCTGACCAACTATATCGACCATGACGAGCGGGTCATCACCTGCGAGGACGCCGCCGAGCTCCAGCTCCAGCAGCCGCATGTGGTGCGGCTCGAAACCCGCCCGCCCAATCTCGAAGGCACAGGCGCGGTGACGATGCGCGACCTCGTCAAGAACTGCCTGCGCATGCGCCCCGAGCGCATCATCGTCGGCGAGGTGCGCGGCCCCGAGGCCTTCGACCTGCTCCAGGCGATGAACACCGGCCATGACGGCTCGATGGGCACATTGCACGCCAACTCGCCGCGCGAGTGCCTGAGCCGTATCGAATCGATGATCACCATGGGCGGGTTCTCGCTGCCGTCGAAGACGCTGCGCGAGATGATCTGCTCGTCGATCGACGTCATCATCCAGGCCCAGCGCCTGCGCGACGGGTCGCGCCGCATCACGCACATCACCGAGGTGATGGGCATGGAGGGCGAGGTGATCACGACGCAGGACCTGATGCTCTACGATATCGTCGGCGAGGATGCCGCCGGCAAGCTCATCGGCCGGCACCGCGCCACCGGTGTCGGACGGCCGCGTTTCTGGGAGCGCGCGCGCTATTTCAACGAGGACCAGCGCCTCGCCGCCGCTCTCGACCAACTCGAAGACGCAGGCGTCAGCAATGCCGTCTGAGCGGAAGGCCTTACCGGGAGGCGGGGCATGAACACCAGCACGCTCGCCGTCGCCCTGCTCGCCATGTTCGCCGTCGGCGGCGTGGTCTATGCGCTTTTGTATCCGACGTTGAGCGGCCAGAAGCGCGCCGAAAAGCGGCGCAAGGAATTCGCCGGGCCGAGCATGGTTCGCGGCATCGACCGGGAGGCACAGGCGCGCCAGAAGCGCGGCCAGGTCGCGCAGAGCCTCAAGGAGCTCGAGGACCGCGAGAACGCGCGCAACAAGGTCCCGCTCGAGCAGCGCATCGCCCAGGCCGGACTGACCTGGACCGCCAGGAAATATTACGTGATCAGCGCGGGCGTCGCAGCCGTGCTCGGGCTCACGCTGTGGCTTGCGAGCGGAACCTGGGTCCTCGGTCTCGCCGGTCTCTTCATCGGCGGCTTCGGCATCCCCGCCTGGTTCCTGAAACGCTGCAAGATCAAGCGACTGAAGAAGTTCGGGGCCGAGTTCCCCAACGCGCTCGACGTCATCGTGCGTGGCATCAAGGCGGGCCTGCCCGTCAACGACTGCCTGCGCATCATCGCCAACGAGGCGGTGGAGCCGGTGAAGAGCGAGTTCAGAATGATCATCGAGGGACAGGCGCTGGGCCTGCCGCTGTCGGAGGCCACGGTCAAGCTGTTCGAGCGGATGCCCTGTGCCGAAGCCAATTTCTTCGGAATCGTCATCGCCATCCAGCAGAAGACCGGTGGCAACCTGTCCGAAACCCTCGGGAACCTCTCGCGCGTGCTGCGCGAACGCCGCAAGATGCGCGACAAAATCCAGGCCGTGTCGACGGAGGCGAAGGCCTCGGCGGCGATCATCGGATCGCTGCCCCCGATCGTGGCATTCCTCGTCTGGCTCACCACCCCGAAATATATCGAGCTTCTCTGGATCACCAATTCCGGCAAGGTCGCGCTGGTCGCGAGCGGCCTGTGGATGCTGATCGGCATCCTGGTCATGCGCAAGATGATCAACTTCGAGATCTGAGGCGGACGATGATTTCCCAGATCGCCAGCGCCGTCACCAATCCGCAGTTCATGCTGGGCCTGCTGGCGGCCATCGCGGCAGCCGCGACCGTGCTGACGATCGCGATTCCGCTGACCGAGGGCAACAGCCTCCAGAAGCGGATGAAGAACGTCGCAACGGAACGCGAGAAGATCCGCGCCCGCGAGCGCGAACGGCTCAACCGGCAGAACGAGAAGGTCTCGCTGCGTCAGGAGCCGAAAGCCTACATGCGGCGCATCGTGGAGCGGTTCAAGCTCGGCGACTGGCTCGGCACCGAAAACGCCAAGAAGCAGCTCGCCATGGCCGGCTATCGCGGCCCCCAGGCCGAGGTCACCTTCCTTTTCTTCCGCCTCGCCGTGCCGGTCGGGCTGTTCCTGCTGACACTGTTCTACGTCTTCGCCATCAACGGTTTCGGCCAGCCCTTCGCGGTCAAGATCGCCATGGCCATCGCCGGCGCCTATATCGGCATCAAGGCGCCGGAGGTCTTCCTGACGAACCAGGCCGGCAAGCGGCAGGCATCGATGCGCCAGGCCTTTCCGGATGCGCTCGACCTGCTGCTGATCTGCGTGGAAGCCGGCATGTCGATCGAGCATGCCTTCCGGAAGGTCTCGGGCGAGATCGGCAACCAGTCGGTTCCGCTGGCGGAGGAATTCGCGCTGTGCACCGCAGAGCTCTCCTATCTCTCCGACCGCCGCATCGCCTACGAGAACCTCGCGCTCCGCACCGGCCTCGAAAGCGTCCGCTCGGTCTCGACGGCCCTGATCCAGGCCGAGCGCTACGGCACGCCGCTGGGAACCGCGCTGCGCACGCTCGCACAGGAAAGCCGCGACCAGCGCATGAACGCGGCCGAGAAGAAGGCGGCCGCGCTGCCGCCCAAACTCACGGTGCCGATGATCCTGTTCTTCCTGCCGGTGCTGTTCGTCATCATCATGACGCCCGCGCTGATTCAGGTCTTCAAGTGGAAGTAAGGGCGACGCGGTCGCCATCTGTGCGACCTGGGCGCGCGGCGGCGATCCAGAACAATTCCTGGGATCCCGGAATTGCTCTGACCTCCCCGTTTCAGCATCGGGCCCGATGACGAAGAAGGCCGGAGCCCTGGGGCTCCGGCCTTCTTCGCTGCGGCGCGGATTTTGTCGAGCGCGCCGATCCCTAAAATGGCGGTTCAGGCGGACGGGGCTGCGGCCGGCGGCGAACCCGCTCCGCGCACCGGCGGCGGCTGCCTGGCGGGCGACTGGGCCTGGCCCGACTGGACTTGGCCCGACGGGGCCTGGCCATTCTTGCCACCCTTCAGCATCTCCCAGCTGTTGCGCTGGCTGACGCTGCGCTTGAGATAGGCGATCGTCTGGGCGGCTTCGGCCGGGCTCTGGTCGCGTCGCGCCCAGGTCTCCGCCTCCCCGAAGCGGCCCTGCAGGCCGAGGACCAGGACGAGGTTCTGACGGACGCGGGCATCGGCGCGCTCGGAGGCCGCGGCCTCGGCGAGGACGCGCTCGGCCTCCGGCAGGTTGCGCGAGAGGGCGAGCGACAGCCCGTAATTCGACATGATCGTCGGCTCGTTGGGCGCGAGCTTCAGCGCCGACTGGTAGATCTGCTGGGCGCGGGTGTGATCGC
The DNA here is from genome assembly GCF_053644975.1 of Allobosea sp. NPDC055353. Lineage (NCBI taxonomy): Bacteria > Pseudomonadati > Pseudomonadota > Alphaproteobacteria > Hyphomicrobiales > Alloboseaceae > Allobosea > Allobosea sp. NPDC055353. The sequence goes on from NZ_JBSHMC010000003.1 coordinate 120,620, forward strand.
CCAACTGGTCGGCGACCGTGCCTTGCGCCGACAGGATGCGCCAGTCCGGACGCTCGGGCGAATGCGCGCGCGAGAGAACGTCGTCCGCCTCCCGCAGGCGCCCGTTATCGGCGAGCGAACGGCCATAGGCGCCAAGAAGCTCGCGATCGTTCTGGTGGATGAGGACGGCGCCCTGAAGCACAGCCAGGGCCTGCGCGTTCTGGTCGAGGCTGCGCAGCGCGCGCGCATAGTAGAAGGCGGCGTCCCGGGCCTTCGGATTGGCGTCGTAGCGCTTCGCCCAGGTTTCGCGCTCGGCCTGCCAGTCCGACGCGGTGCGCGGCTGGCTCGCCTGGCTGCGGCCGATCGAGCCGGTGATGTCGCCCGGGCCGCCGCGCCCCTGGCAACCCGCCAGGACGAGCGCCGCAAGACAGACCGCGAGGCCGAGGCCGGCCCGCGAGCCGCGACGGGCCTCGGGAGCGGACAGGGGCTGCACCGAGGCTGCAAGGCGGACTGAGGAATGGGGCCGTGCTGAAGAAGACATGGGCTGGATCGCCTCCCGAACACGGGTCGTCTGGATGGGTTTGTCTGGTCGATCCGGTGATAAAGCGTTAACCCTAATGCATTCTTAATCGCCGCCCCGATGCTCCCGCTCGAAATCGAACACCGCTCGTGCACAGCCTCCTGACCGCCACCGCCGCAGGCACTCCCGTTCACGCCGTCTCGACCGGCACATGGCCCACCCTTCAGGACCAGTTGTCGCCGGCCAACCGCAGCTTTGCCCTCGCCCAGGGTTTCGCCGGCCGTGCCGGCCAGCACTGCCTGCTGCCGGATCCGCAAGGGGCCATCGCGGCCGTCCTGCTCGGCGTCGACACCACCGGGCGCCGGCCCGATCCGTTCGCGCCGGGTCGCCTCGCCGCAGTGCTGCCGGCCGGCGACTACGCGCTGTCCGGCGCTATCGACGATCCGGCGCTGGCAACGCTGAGCTGGCTGCTGCAGGGCTACCGCTTCGACCGCTACCGCAAGCCGAATCCGGCGCGCGCCCGGCTGGTCGTGCCCGACGGCGTCGACGGCGAGGAGGTCAGCCTGATCGCCGAATCCGCGATGCTGGCACGCGACCTCGTCAATACCCCCGCCAACGAGCTGGGACCGGGCGAGATCGAGGCGGCAATCCGCGGGCTCGCGGCCGAATGCGGCGCGGCGGTCGCCAGCATCGTCGGCGACGACCTGATCGCCCGCAATTTCCCGATGATCCACGCGGTCGGCCGCGCCTCGACACGCGCGCCGCGGCTCGTCGACCTGGTCTGGGGCGACCCTGCCCATCCCAAGGTCACGCTCGTCGGCAAGGGCGTCGCCTTCGACACGGGCGGTCTCAACCTCAAGCCCGACGCCTCGATGCTGCTGATGAAGAAGGACATGGGCGGCGCGGCGGCGGCGATCGCGGCGGCGCGGATGATCATGCTGGCGAAGCTGCCGGTGCGGCTGCGGCTGCTGGTGCCGGCCGTCGAGAATTCCGTGTCCGGGAACGCCTTCCGGCCCGGCGACGTGCTGGCGAGCCGCAAGGGCCTCTCGGTCGAGATCGGCAACACCGATGCCGAAGGCCGGCTGATCCTGGCCGATGCGCTGACGCTGGCCGATGAGGAGGCACCCGAGCTGCTCGTCGATTTCGCGACGCTGACCGGCGCCGCACGGACCGCGCTCGGCCCGGACCTGCCGCCGTTCTACACGCATGACGAGAGCCTCGCCGCCGAGATCGCGCGCCTCGGCATGGCCGTGAACGACCCGGTCTGGCGGCTGCCGCTCTGGCCGCCCTATGACGGCCTGCTCGATTCCAAGATCGCCGACGTCAACCATATCTCCACTGGCGGCATGGCCGGCTCGGTCACGGCGGCCCTGTTCCTCAACCGCTTCGTCGAGAAGACGCAATCCTATGTCCATTTCGACATCTATGCTTGGAATCCCTCGGCCAAGCCGGGGCGGCCGGAGGGCGGCGAATGCCAGGGCGCGCGGCTGATCCATGCGCTGGTGAAACAGCGTTTTTGATCCCGCATCGGCTGGTCCGAAAACCGGTCTCCTCTTTTCGGGCCGATGCTTCATCCGCGCGGTTAAGGCTGATCGGCAAAGGCGATTGCGCGGCAGCCCCGCCGGGATAATGATACGGGTCCGTAACGATCTGGACCCGTTCATGCCCCTGGAGATCAGGCCTTCGCAGGCGCTCAAGCTGTGGCGGCAGGTGCATCTCGATCTGGTGCGGGATCACGATGCCGATCTCTCGGCCCGCCAGACCGCGATCCTGCTCACCGTCTATCTCGAATTGCCGCCGCATACGGTGCGAGGTCTCGCCCAGCAGCTCGGCGTGACCAAGCCAGTGATCACCCGCGCCCTCGATACGCTCGGCAAGCTCGGCCTGCTGACGCGCAAGCGCGACGAGGCCGACCGTCGCAATGTCGTGATCCAGCGCACCGTCGCCGGGGCGCTCGCCGTCGAGCGTCTGGCTGACCTCGTGACCGAGCATGCCAAGGAGATCGGCGGAAGCTGAGGCCTCTCCCGAACCGTCTCCCGCCACGCTAGATTGCCGCCATGACAGCGATTCTCGACCGCCGCATCCATGCCTTCCGTCCCGATCTCGCCGCGCGTGCGCTGACGGGCCAGGTGGAGGCCACCCGCTTCGCCGACCCGCAGGCGATGCGCATCGTCGCGGCCTCGGCCCCGGTGCGTCGCGAGCCGCGCCCGGACGCCGCGCTCGATACCGAGGCGCTCGCGGGCGAGCTGGTGCAGGTCTATGAGCGCGAGGAAGGCTGGGCGTGGGCACAGCTCGCCGATGACGGCTATGTCGGCTACATCCCCGACGATGCCTTGCGCCCCGACCAGCAGGCACCGACGCATCGCGTCGCGGGCTTGCGGACCTTCGTCTATCCCGGCCCCTCGATCAAACTGCCGCCGCTGACGGCGCTGTCGCTTGGCGCGAGCATCACTGTGGTCGAGAGCAAGGGCGATTTCGCCGTGCTGGCCGATGGCGGCCATGTCTTCGCCGCCCATCTCGCGCCGCTCGACCAGCCCGAGCCGGATTTCGTAGCGGTCGCTGAGCGCTTCGTCGGCGTGCCCTATCTCTGGGGCGGCAAGACCAGCCTCGGGCTCGACTGCTCGGGGCTGGCCCAGCTCAGCCTGGCGGCAGCCGGCATCGCCGCGCCGCGCGATTCCGACATGATGGAAGCGACGCTTGGCCGGCCGGTCGAACTGCGCGAGGACCTGTCGGGGCTCCAGCGCGGCGATCTCGTCTTCTGGAAGGGCCATGTCGGCATCCTGACAGCCCCTGACACGCTGCTCCATGCCAGCGGGCATGTGATGAGCGTCTATCGCGAGCCCCTGCGCGAGGCGCGCGACCGCATCCGCGCCAGGAGCTTCGGCGAGATCACCAGCATCAGGCGGCTGGCCTAGCATCCGGATCTACAAAAACGCCCGTCATCCCGGGCGTAGCGAAGCGCAGATCCGGGATCCATTCCTGAACCTTTATTGGAGGCGCTCCGGCATGGATCCCGGATCGGCGCCGCTATCGCGGCTTGTCCGGGATGACAGCCGCCCTTTGTAAGGCCTGAAATTCAGGCCATCCCCTTCAGACGATAAAGCGCTTCCAGCGCCTCGCGCGGGGTCATCTCGTCCGGCTCGATCCCTGCGAGCGCCTCGCGCAGGCCGTCCGGCTCGCCCTCGTCGACGACCGGCGCCGGCCGGCGCTGCGGCACGGCGAAGAGCGGGAGGTCGTCGACCAGCGAAGCCACCGGCTTCTCGCGCTCGGTCTTCTCCAATTCGCCGAGGATGGCACGCGCACGCTCGACCACCGCCGGGGGGAGGCCTGCGAGCTTGGCGACCTGGATGCCGTAGGAGCGATCGGCCGCGCCCGGCACGACCTCGTGCAGGAAGACGACCTCGCCCTTCCATTCGGTGACGCGGACGGTCGCATTGGCGACGCGGTCGAGCCGGTCTCCGAGCGCGGTCAGCTCGTGATAATGCGTCGCGAACAGGCTGCGGCAGCGATTGATCTCGTGGAGGTGCTCGATCGCCGCCCAGGCGATGGAGAGGCCGTCGAAGGTCGCGGTGCCGCGCCCGATCTCGTCGAGGATGACCAGCGCGCGCGGGCCGGCCTGGTTCAGGATCGCGGCGGTCTCGACCATCTCGACCATGAAGGTCGAACGGCCACGGGCGAGATCGTCGGCGGCGCCGACGCGCGAGAACAGCCGGTCGACGATGCCGATATGCGCAGAGGTCGCCGGCACGAAGGAGCCCATCTGGGCGAGCACGGCGATCAGCGCATTCTGGCGCAGGAAGGTCGACTTACCGGCCATGTTCGGACCGGTGATCAGGCAGATGCGCCCGCCCTTGGCCTCGCTGGCCGGCGGCGACAATTCGGTTTCGTTGGCGACGAAGGGTTTGCCGTCGCGCTTCAGCGCCGCCTCGACCACCGGATGGCGGCCGCGTTCGATGGTGAAGGCCACGCCGTCATCGACCTGCGGACGGCTCCAGCCCTCGCGGGTGGCGAGATCGGCCAGCGCGGCGGCGACGTCGAGCTCGGCCAGCGCCAGAGCGGCGGCCTTGATCGGCTCGGCCTGGGCGAGCACGGCCTCGCTGAGCGCGGCGAAGATCGCGAGCTCGAGCTTCAGCGCCCGATCGGCAGCGGAGGCGATCTTGGCTTCGAGCTCGCCGAGCTCGACCGAGGAGAAGCGCATCGCGTCCGACATGGTCTGGCGATGCACGAAGGTCGCGCGCCAGGGATCGCGCAGGAATTCCTCGCCGGCCGCCTGCGGCACCTCGACGAAATAGCCGAGCATGGCGTTGTGCTTGATGCGCAAAGTCCGGCAGTTGGTCTCGGCAGCGTAGCGCGCCTGCAATTGCGCGATGACCTTGCGCGAGTCGATCTGGAGCAGGCGCAATTCGTCGAGCGCGGCGTCAAAGCCCTCGCGCACGAAGCGGCCGTCGCGGCGGTTGAGCGGCAATTCGTCCGCTAGCGTCGCATTGAGGCGAACCGGCAGGTCGGGATCGCTTTCGCCGAGAGCCCGCATGGCGCGCGCAAGCTCGACCGGCAATTCGCCGCGCCGGACCAGCAAGGCGGCAATCGCGCGGGCCGCATCGAGCCCGGCGCCGAGCGCCGCGAGATCGCGCGGGCCGCCACGGTCGAGCGAGAGGCGCGCCAGTGCGCGGGCGACATCCGGCACCTTCTCCAGGGCGGAACGCAGATCCTCGCGTAAGCCGGCATCCGCGACGAGCAGCTCGACCGCATCATGACGCGCCGCGATGGCAGCGGGGTCGGTCAATGGGCCGGCGAGGCGTTCGGCCAAGAGGCGCGCACCGCCCGGCGTCACCGTGCGGTCGATCGTGGCGAGCAGGCTGCCCTGGCGCTCGCCGCCGAGCGTCCGCGTCAGCTCCAGATTGGCGCGGGTCGCGGCATCGATCAACATCGTCGCCGAGCCGGCATCGCGCACCGGGGCCGAAAGCGGCGGGCGGGCGCCGAGCTGGGTGCGCTCGACATAGGCCAGCGCCGCACCGGCCGCCGCGATCTCGGCCCGCGTGAAGGCGCCGAAGGCATCGAGCGTGGCGACGCCGAAGAACTCCTTCAGGCGGCGTTCGGCCGAGGCCGCATCGAGCCCGTCGCGCGCCAGCGGCGTCACCGGCACCGAAATCTCGCGCCAGAATTCCTTAAGCTCGGGATCGTCATGGATGGCATCCGGGCAGACGATCTCGCGCGGCTCCAGGCGGGAGAACTCGATTCCGAGCCGCTCCTGCGGCGTCTCCATCACGGTGAAGCGGCCGGTCGAGATGTCGATCGCGGCGAGCCCGTAGAGCGAGGCCGCCTCGCCGGTCTTGCGGCGCGCGACAGCGACCAGCAGGCTGGCCCGGCCGGGTTCGAGCAACCGTTCCTCGGTGATGGTGCCGGGCGTGACGAGGCGCACGACATCGCGCTTCACCACCGATTTGTTGCCGCGCTTCCTGGCCTCGGCCGGGTCCTCGGTCTGCTCGCAGACGGCGACGCGATGGCCGGCGGCGATCAGGCGCTGGAGATAGTCGTCGGCACGCTCGACCGGCACGCCGCACATCGGAATGTCGTCGCCCTGATGCTTGCCGCGCTTGGTCAGGACGATGCCGAGCGTGCGCGAGGCGATCTCCGCGTCCGTGAAGAACAATTCGTAGAAATCGCCCATCCGGTAGAACAGCAGGCAGTCCGGGTTGGCGGCCTTGATCTCGACGTACTGCGCCATCATCGGCGTGACGCGGTCGGCGGCCGCAGCCGGGGGGGCGGGACGGGCTGGTTCGGAAGAGGAATTCTGGCGCATTGCGCGGCACGCTAGCAAAATGCCCGGGCAAGGCCATCCGTTAGGACGGCTTTCAACAATTGAAAGCAATATTCAGGCGCCGAATCAGGCCAGGGCCTCCACATTGCTGCTGATCAATCTCGCCGAGAGCCTGTTCTTCCTGCTGCTGGCGGGATTGCTGCTGACCGTCGCCACGCCCCGGCTCGGCAATCGGGCCTGGCTGCGTCAGGTCATCGTCGGCATTCTGTTCGCGGCCGGCGCCCTGGTCAGCATGGGCAATCCTTTCGAGCTCCAGCCCGGGCTCGTGGTCGATTCCCGCAACAGCTTCGCGATCCTCGCCGGCCCGGTCGGCGGCCCGATCGCCTCCGTCCTGACGGCTGCGCCGCTCGTCGTGATGCGTTATCTCGGCGGCGGCGTCGGCATGGTGACGGGCATCACCGGCATCCTCGCCCGCGCCCTGATCGGCATCGCCTATGCGCTGTGGCTGGCGCGCCGCCGGCGGCCGCTCGGCATCAGTGACCTCGCCGCGCTGAGCGTCATCGACGCCCTCATCCTGATCGCCTCGGTGGGCTTCATCCCCGGCGCGGCCGGCGAACGCTTCCTGCGCGAAGCCGTTCCGGTGATGATCCTGGTCGGGACCATCGGCATCTTCCTGACCGGCATCATCGTCATCAACGACAGCGAAAGGCGGGAGACGGCCTATCGCCTGCGCACGCTGATCGACCGCGCCCCGGGCACGCTCTACCAGCGGGTCGTGCGGCCGGACGGCACGCTGACCTATCAGTTCGCCTCCTTCGCCATCGACAAGTTGCTCGGCATCACCAGGGAAGAGGTCGAGCGCGATCCCGAGACCTGGCTCGGCAAGCTCCTGCCCGAGGACCGGGCCCGCTTCGAGCAGCAGCGGCGCGACCAGCAGGACACCGAGACGCTCTGGCGCTTCGAGGGACGCTATCACGCGCCCGATGGCGGCATCGTCTGGCTGCGCAGTGAATCGACCAAACGCCGCCTGCGTGACGGAACGCTGGTCTGGGACGGCATCCTGCTCGACATCACCGCCGAAAAGACGCTGGAAACCCGCCGCGGTGAGATCGAGACGCTGCGCAAGACGACCCTCGACGCGCTGGCTGGCGATCTGGAGCGGACCGTCGGCAAGGCGCTCGGCGATGTCGGCGCCTCGCTGCGCGGCATGCATGAGGCTGCCGGCCAGATGGTCGAGAACGCCAACAAGACGACCCAGCGCGCCGAAAGCGTGACGCAGGAGGCCGGCAGCGCCTCGCGCCGGATCGGCAGCGTCGCGGTCGCGGCCGAGGAGATCGAGGCCTCGATCCGCGAACTGACCCAGCAGACCAGCCATGCCGACGACACCGTGCGCGCCGCCGCATCCTACGTCCGCAGCACGCGCAGCGACGTCGCCGGGCTGACGGAGGCCGCCGACAAGGTCCGCGCCGTGCTCGACTTCATCGAGGAGATCGCCGCCCGCACCAATCTGCTCGCCCTCAACGCGACGATCGAGGCGGCCCGCGCCGGGGCGGCCGGACGCGGCTTCGCGGTGGTGGCCGGCGAGGTCAAGACGCTGGCCGAGCAGACACAGAAGGCGACCCGCGACATCGCGGAGACGCTTGCCGATATCCGCGGCGCCGCGGCGACCGCCTTCGAGGCCGTCGCCCATATCGAGGGCACGATGACGACGATCGAGCAGACCTCGGGCGCGATCGCCGCCGTCGTCAGCCGCCAGGCCGGCATCGCCTCGACCATCGCCGCCGATGCGCAGGCCGTTGCATTGAGCGCCGATGCCGTCACCGTCAATGTCGGTGCCGTCGGTGTCGAGGCGCGCGTCACCGGCGATGCCGCGATCCATGTCGCCGATGCCGCCCGCAAGGTCGACGAGGAAACCGAGGCACTCGACCGCTATGTCGCGGATTTCGTGCGCAGCATGCGCACGGCCTCGCGCGCCTGACCCGCGCGGGATATCGTTCGGCTACGACAAGGGTTCTGTGAAGCACTCGCCGCTTGTGATCCCGGGCGCCGCCGCCTTATGGTCGGTACCCCTCGAGGAAACGCACAAGAAAAGACGCTTCGATGAACGACCGTCCGACGACCAAGCGCGCCCGCCCGACCTTCACCGACCAGGAGGCCCTGCTGTTCCACTCGCAGGGACGGCCCGGCAAGCTGGAAATCGTGCCGACCAAGCCGATGGCGACGCAGCGCGACCTCTCGCTCGCCTATTCGCCCGGCGTGGCCGTACCGGTGCTGGCGATCGCCGAGGACCCGTCGCGCGCCTATGACTACACGACGCGCTCGAACCTCGTCGCCGTGATCACCAACGGCACTGCGATCCTCGGCCTCGGCAATCTCGGCGCGCTCGCCTCGAAGCCGGTGATGGAGGGCAAGTCGGTCCTGTTCAAGCGCTTCGCCGATGTCGACTCGATCGATCTCGAGGTCGATACCGAGGACCCGGACAAGTTCATCGACGCCGTGCGCTATCTCGGCCCGTCCTTCGGCGGCATCAATCTCGAGGACATCAAGGCGCCTGAGTGCTTCATCATCGAGCAGCGCCTGCGCGAATTGATGGACATCCCGGTCTTCCATGACGACCAGCACGGCACCGCGATCATCGCCGCCGCCGGCCTGATCAACGCGCTCGACATCACCGAGCGCGACATCAAGTCGACCAGGCTCGTCATCAACGGTGCCGGCGCCGCCGCCATCGCCTGCATCGAATTGCTGAAGGCGATGGGCTTCAAGCCCGACAACGTCATCCTCTGCGACACCAAGGGCGTGATCTACCAGGGCCGCACCGAGGGCATGAACCAGTGGAAATCGGCCCATGCCGCCGTCACCGACCGGCGCACGCTGGCCCAGGCGCTGGACGGGGCCGACGCCTTCTTCGGCCTGTCGCAAAAGGGCGCGGTGACCCCGGAGATGGTGGCCTCGATGGCGCCGAACCCGATCATCTTCGCCATGGCCAATCCCGATCCGGAGATCACGCCGGAGGAGGTCCACGCCATCCGCGACGACGCGATCATGGCGACCGGCCGCTCGGACTATCCGAACCAGGTCAACAACGTGCTGGGCTTCCCCTTCATCTTCCGTGGCGCGCTCGACGTGCGCGCGACCACGATCAACATGGAAATGAAGATTGCGGCGGCCGAATCCCTGGCGATGCTGGCGCGCGAGGACGTGCCCGACGAGGTCGCCGCCGCCTATCAGGGCGCGCGTCCGCGCTACGGCAAGGACTACATCATCCCGGTGCCGTTCGATCCGCGCCTGATCCATGTCGTGCCGATGGCCGTCGCGAAGGCCGCGATGGATTCAGGCGTGGCCGGCAAGCCGATCGTCGACACCACCGCCTACAAGGCGCAGCTCTCGGCAAGGCGCGACCCGATCGCCGGCACGCTCAACCGCATCTTCGAACGCGTGCGGCGCTATCCCAAGCGCGTCGTCTTCGCCGAGGGCGAGGAGGAGCAGGTCATCCGCGCCGCGGCTTCCTTCGTGGCGCAGGGGCTTGGCCATGCCATCCTGGTCGGCCGCGAGGACCGCATCACCGAGGCCGCGACCTTCCTCGGCGTCGACCTCGAAGCCAAGGGCATCTCGATCCAGAATGCCCGGCTCTCGCACCGCAATGCCGCCTATGCGCAGTATCTCTACGAGCGGCTGCAGCGGCAGGGCTATCTGTTCCGCGACTGCCAGCGCCTGATCAACCAGGACCGCAACCATTTCGCCGCGGCGATGGTGGCGCTCGGCGATGCCGACGCGATGGTGACCGGCGTCACCCGCAACTACTCGATCGCGCTGGAAGAGGTCCGCCGCGTCATCGACGAGAAGCCGGGCCACCGGGTGATCGGCATCTCGGTCGTGATCTCGCGGGACCGCACCGTCCTCGTGGCGGATACCGCGATCACCGAGATGCCGACCGCGCGGCAGCTCTCGGAAATCGCGATCGAGGCCGCCGGCGTCGCGCGACGCCTGGGCTATGAGCCGAAGGTCGCGATGCTCGCCTTCTCGACCTTTGGGCATCCGGCCGGCGAGCGTTCCGAGAAGGTGCGCGAGGCCGTGGCGCTGCTCGACGGCCAGCGCGTCGATTTCGAGTATGACGGCGAGATGGCGGCCGATGTCGCGCTCAATCGCGAGGTGATGAGCCAATACCCGTTCTGCCGCCTCTCGGGGCCGGCGAACGTGCTGGTGATGCCGGCCTTCCACTCGGCCTCGATCTCGACCAAGCTGCTGCAGGAGCTTGGCGGCGCGACCGTGATCGGCCCGCTGATCGTCGGCCTCGACAAGCCGATCCAGATCGTGCCGCTCGGCGCCAAGGATTCCGACATCGTCAACATGGCCGCGCTCGCCGCCTTCAATATCGGCGGCTGACCGACGGACACTTCTGCCGGGTTCCTCATGGGGCCTATTCGCCGCAGCGGCTTGTGCATTGCCACTGAGGCGCTATCTGTCGGGCGGAGCTTGAACCCGAGCCCCGCCCGCCACCGCGCCGCCGCGACCCCGCAGCGTCGCGCAACCCCGAGAGCGCATGTCGTTCGGCCCGCATGAGCCAGGAATGCCCCTGCGCAAGCGCAGCCGCTGGTGGTGGCTCGGCCCGCTGGCGAGCTTCGTCATCTTCGGCGCCTCGCTGGTCGTGCTCTGGCATATCATCAGCGGGATGGAGCCGGGCCAGCTTGCCGGCGCCTTCGCCAATGCCAGCCTGCGCCAGCTCGGCCTCGCCGTCGCCTTCACCGCGCTGAGCTATCTGCTGCTGACCGGCTACGACAAGCTGGCGCTGCGCCGGCTCGGCCTCTCGATCCCCTATCGCACCACCGCGCTCGCCTCCTTCACCAGCTACTCCGTCTCGTTCACGCTCGGCTTCCCGATCGTGACCGGCGGCACGGTGCGCTACTGGATCTATTCGCCGAAGGGGGTGCGCGCCTCCGAGGTGGCGAGCCTGACCGTGATCGCCGGCATCACCTTCTGGCTCGGGCTCGGCGCCATCCTCTGCGCCAGCCTGATCTATTCGGCCGATGCGGTGGCGATGCTGGCCCGGACCTCGCCGCTGGTCGTCCAGATCGTCGGCGGGCTCGTGGGCCTCGGCATCCTCGGCTATCTCGCCTGGATCGCGACCGACGAACGCACGATCCGCGTGCGCGGCTGGAACCTGCACCTGCCCGGCCTGGGCACCACGCTCGGCCAGATGGCGCTCGGCGCCTGCGAGGTCTGCGCGGCCGCCGCCGTGCTCTTCGTGCTGCTGCCCGGCGGCTACGGCCTGGAATATCCGACCTTCCTGGCCGCCTATATCTTCGCCTGCCTGATCGGCATCGCCAGCCATGCGCCGGGCGGGCTCGGCGTGTTCGAGGCGACGATGCTCGTCGCACTCAACCGCTTCCCCTACGAGCATGTGCTGGGCGCGCTGCTGATCTTCCGGGTGGTCTACTACATCCTGCCCTTCATCCTGGCGCTGGTGCTGCTGGCGCTGAACGAGATGATCCGCCGCATCCGCCGCCACGAGCCCTAGGCGGTTGCCGGCTTGGTCCTGGCCAGCCCCTTTGTCATTCCGGGGCTTCGCGCAGCGAAGAACCCGGAACCCACGACTGGGTAGACCGCCTGCAACCCGACATTGGGTATCTCACCCAGTCGTGGGTTCCGGGTTCGCGCCTTCGGCGCGCCCCGGAATGACAACCGTTTCGCTCGAAACCGCTCCGATCAAACGGCCGCAGCACCCAGATGCTTCCCTACTTCACCGCCACGATGATCAGCAGGAAGGCCAGCATCAGCAGGAGCAGCCGGAAGCTCCAGTTGATTTTGCCAAGCTGCTCGGCAGCGGTTTCCGGCCAGTCATCCTCGGTCTCATGGGCGGGAGCCGGCACGGGATCGGGGGTCGGCGCGGTCTCGATGGCGACCGGATGTTCGCGAGGCCGCCACTCGATCGTCTCGATGAAGCCGTGCGCGGGCTGGGCCGAGCGCCCATCGGCGTCGAGGCCGAGATACCAGTCGAGCGGCTCGCCATTCCTGCGCCCGCGATCCTCCTCGCGGATCCAGAGGCTCGTCGTGGCGCTGAGCGAGATCTTCTGCGCCAATCCGGAAAGCAGGTCGGCTTTCAGCGCCTCAAACACGGCGGGTGCCAGAAAGGCCTCGGCGAAGGGCTGCGAGGCGCCGTCCTCGTCGCGATAGCCGAGCATCAGGAGGAGACGTGGCTGCTCGCCAGCCTGCGACAGCGGGCGCAAAGTCAGGGCGATCGGACCGGCCTCGCCCTCGAGTCCGGCGCGGCGCAGGCCGCCATCGACAACCGCAGCCTCGGCGAGGAAGCGCCGGCTTTCCTGCAGACGGCCGTCGCGGCTCTCGAAGCCGCCGACGAAACGCAGGCCCGAAGCCGTCAGGCGGAAGCGCCGCGCCGCATCCTGGACATAGCGGGTCGCCAGACCCTCGATCGCCATCCGCCCGTCGCTGACGGAGACGCTGCGCGCCACGCCTGATTCGTTCATGTTTCCGTCCTGTTTCGCCGCGACGATAACAGCTCAGACTGCCCGCGTCAGGCGACGGGCTCCTGACAGCGTCACGCCGATGCCGCAGGATAAATGCATCCTCGAACCATCACGGAGGCAAAAGACGATGGCCGACGAACTCGTGCTCTACACCAACCCGATGTCGCGCGGACGTATCGCCCGCTGGATGATGGAGGAGATCGGCCAGCCCTACCGCGCCGAGATCGTCGGCTTCGGCACGCCAATGAAGAGCGCGGACTACAAGGCCCTGAACCCGATGGGCAAGGTGCCGACGCTGGTCCATGGCGACACGGTCGTCACGGAATGCGCCGCGATCTGCGCCTATATGGCCGATGCCTTTCCGCAGGCCGGGCTCGCGCCCGCGCCGAACAGCCGGCTGCGCGGTCCCTATTATCGCTGGCTGTTCTTCGCTGCCGGACCTATCGAGGCTGCCGTCGCCAGTAAGGCCTTCGGCCTGGAAGTGCCACCCGACCGGGCGCGGGCTATCGGCTACGGCACCTATGCCGATGCGATGGACACGCTCGAATACGCGGTGACCCGCGGCGAGTACCTGGCCGGCGAGCGTTTCAGCGCCGCCGACGTCTATGTCGGCTCGCAGGTCCTGTGGGGGCTGCAATTCGGCACGATCGAGAAACGGCCGGCCTTCGAGGCCTATGGCGCCCGCATCTCCGCGCGGCCGGCGGCAAAGCGCGCCGTCGAAATCGACGATGCGCTGATGGCCGAGATGCAGAAACAGGGGTGAACGCGCCCGGTGCATGGCGCATGGCCGATTGGACCGGTTGCCGCGCGGGACCGACGGGGCTAATGCTGCGGGCAGAATCTCGCCCGCCGCCGCCGGATGACCGCAGCCGCCGGGTCTAGCAGCAAACCTCGCGATCGCCATGAATGACATGTCCGTCCCAGCCCGGCCGCGCCACGGCATGGGCTTCTACCCCTTCGTCGGCCTGACCGCCGCCTTGATGGCGACGAATGCGCTCGCCATCGATTCGATGTTGCCGGCCCTGCCGCAGATGGCCGAGGCGCTCGGCATCGCCGAGGCCAACCAGCGGCAATGGATCATTACCGCCTATCTGCTCGGCTTCGGCGTCTCGCAGATCTTCTACGGCACGATCTCCGACCGCTTCGGCCGGCGCCCGGTGCTGCTGACGGGTCTGGCGATCTACGTCATCGCCAGCATCGCTGCCGCCTTCGCCGGCTCGTTCGAAGCGATGATGGTGGCGCGGGTCGTGCAGGGCATCGGTGCCGCCGCGACGCGCGTGCTCGTCGTCTCGATCGTGCGCGACTGCTATTCCGGCCGTGAGATGGCGCGCGTCATGTCGCTGGCAATGATCGTCTTCCTGGCCGTGCCGATCCTGGCACCCTCGATCGGGCAGGCGATCCTCTGGGTCGCGCCCTGGCGCTGGATCTTCGGTGTGCTGACCAGCTTCGGCGCCATCGTGATGATCTGGGTCCTGCTCAAGCTGCCTGAGACCCAGCATCCGGAGGACCGCAAGCCGATCGAGCCGGCGAGCGTGCTCGCCTCCTTCCGGACGACGCTGACCAGCCGCATCGGTGTCGGCTACATGCTCGCCATGGCCTTCGTGCTCGGCGGGCTGTTCGGCTTCATCAACTCGGCGCAGCAGGTCTTCGTCGACGTCTTCCATGCGCCGGAATTGTTCACCACCATCTTCGCGCTGATCGCGATGTTCATGGCGGCGTCCTCGCTGCTGAATTCGCGCATCGTCGGCCGGCTCGGCATGCGCCGCGTCTCGCATGGTGCCTTGCTCGGCTATATCGCGCTGACCGGCATCCATGCGCTGGTCGCGCTGGCGGGCCATGAATCGCTCTGGAGCTTTGCGATCCTGCAGGGCGGGGCGATGTTCTGCTTCGGGCTGATCGGCCCGAATTTCGGGGCGATGGCGATGGAGCCGCTCGGCCATGTCGCCGGCACGGCCTCCTCGGTGCAGGGCTTCGTCACCACCGTGATCGGCGCGCTGCTCGGCTTCTATATCGGCCAGCATTTCAACGGCACGGTCGTGCCGCTGACGCTCGGCTTCGCGCTCTGCGGCATCGCGGCGCTCGTCGTCGTGCTGATCGTGGAGAGAGGCCGGCTGTTCCATCCGGCACCGGGCCGGGTCTGAGAAGGCCTTAGACCATTGTCATCGCATCCGGTTTTTCCGAAAAGTGGGATCCACTTTTCGGCCCGATGCTTTCTCCTTCTCACCGCCGCCTGCGGCGACGGGAATGCCTGGAATCCGCTTCGGTCCGACCTGGACCGAGAGCGGTCCGCCCTAGGCTCGGGAAAGGCGCCGCCACCGCCTTCCCGCAGAACGCAGAGACGCGCTCAGGTCGTCTGCAGGTTCACGGCCGAGTTCTTGCCGGTCTTGCGATCGGGCTCGAGATCATAGCTGACCTTCTGCCCCTCGTTCAGACCGCGCAGACCCGCGCGCGTCACCGCGCTGACATGGACGAAGACATCATTGCCGCCGCCATCCGGGGTGATGAAGCCGTAACCCTTGGTCTCGTTGAACCATTTCACGGTTCCCGTACTCACATGCCGTTCCTTCCATAGGCTCGCCGGTTCCCCCGGCGGGGTAATGTAAGGAGCAAATCGTTCCACTTGCAACGACGCGCCGCACAACCCGTGCCGCGCCTGCGAAAAGCGTGCCGCAATGCCTCTCGTGCAGGCCTGCCGCCGACGCAAGCCGCTTGCGGTCCGGGCGCCGCTCGCCCATGAACGGCGCAAGCTTGTGATCAAGGGAGCAGCAGGATGAGCAATTTTGTGATCGACCCGCCGGCCGTGACGGCCGTACCGGTCGCGGGTGGCGGCTCCTTCCCGGTGCGCCGCGTCTTCTGCGTCGGCCGCAACTATGCCGAACATGCCCGCGAGATGGGCCATGATCCCGATCGCGAGGACCCGTTCTTCTTCACCAAGCCGGCCGATGCGCTGCTGATCAACGGCGCCGACATGCCCTATCCGAGCAAGACCAGCGACCTCCACCACGAGATGGAGCTCGTCGTCGCCATCGGCACCGGCGGCAAGGACATCCCCGAAGCCGAGGCGCTGGCCCATGTCTACGGCTATGCCGCCGGGCTCGACATGACCCGCCGCGACCTCCAGAACGTCGCCAAGAAGGCCGGGCGCCCCTGGGACATGGCCAAGGGCTTCGATCTCTCCGGGCCGATCGGCGAGATCGTGCCGGCGAGCCATGCCGGCCATCCCAGCGCCGGCAAGATCGAGCTCACCGTCAACGGCGTCGTGCGCCAGACCTCCGACCTCGCCAAGCAGATCTGGAATGTCGAGGAGACGATCGCCTATCTCTCCGGCCTCGTCGAACTGAAGCCTGGCGACCTGATCTTCACGGGCACGCCGGAAGGCGTCGCCGCCGTCAGCAAGGGCGACGTGCTCGAAGGCGAGATCGCCGGCGTCGGCACCGTCCGCACCCGCATCGCCTGATAAGACAACTTAGAACACCGGACTGAACATAATTCAGCCCGGTGTTCTAAGATTTTGATTTTGCATCGGCTTTTTCCGAAAACCGCAATCCACTTTTCGGGCCGATGCGCTAGGACAAGGACCGCATCATGCGCTTGACCCCCGACGCTTCCGGCGTCTTCCCGATCGCGCCGACCCCGTTCAATCCTGATGGCAGCATCGACTGGGCCTCGGCCGACCGGCTGTTCCAGTTCTATCACGACATCGGCTCGGACGGCGTCACCGTGCTCGGCATCATGGGCGAGGCGCCCAAGCTCGAGCCCGAGGAATCGGTCGAGCTGGTCAAGCGCTGCGTCGCCCGGATGGGCGGAAAGCCGATCATCGTCGGCGTCTCGGCGCCCGGCTTCGCGGCCATGCGCTCGCTCGCCCGGCAGGTGATGGATCTCGGCGCCGGCGGCGTGATGATCGCCCCGCCGCCGTCCCTGCGCACCGACGACCAGATCACCGGCTATTATGCGCAGGCGGTCGAAGCGATCGGCAGCGACATCCCCTTCGTCATTCAGGACTATCCGCTGACGCTCTCGGTGGTGATGACGCCGGCGGTGATCCGCAAGATCGTCATGGACAACCCGTCCTGCGTGATGCTGAAGCACGAGGACTGGCCGGGGCTTGAGAAGATCTCGACGCTGCGCAAGTTCCAGAAGGAAGGCTCGCTGCGCCCGATCTCGATCGTGACCGGCAATGGCGGGCTCTTCCTCGATTTCGAGATGGAGCGCGGCGCCGACGGCGCCAATACCGGCTATGCCTTCCCGGAGCTGCTGATCGATGTCGTGCGCCTGCAGAAGGCCGGCAAGCGCGACGAGGCCCATGACATCTTCGACGCGCATCTGCCGCTGATGCGTTACGAGCAGCAGCAGGGCGTCGGCCTTGCCGTGCGCAAATACACGATGATGAAGCGCGGCATCCTCAGCCACGACGCCCAGCGCAAGCCGGGCGCGGCGCTCAGCGCCGCCGCCAAGACCGAGGTGGATTATCTGCTGTCCCGCATCGCCAAGCACGATCCGCGCGCGAAGCTCTGAGGGCGCCACCTGCCCCCTCTCCCCTTGGGGGAGAGGATTGGGGTGAGGTGTCTCGCAACGCTATCCGTCATCCGGCCCTTCGGGCCACCTTCTCCCGCAAGGGGAGAAGGGAAGAGTCGCCGCCTGAAGCTCAGTGCCCCTTGTGCTCGCCCTCGCCGCCCTTGGCGGCGATCGAATCGACCTTGAACTCGACATCGACGGTCCCGGCCTTCTCGAAGGTCAGCGTGCCCTTCATCATCTCGCCCTGCTTGAGCTGCTGCTTCAGGTCCATGAACATGATGTGGTAGCCGCCGGGCTTGAATTCGACCTTGGCGCCGGCCGGAACATCGACGCCATTATCCAGCGGGCGCATCGTCATGATGCCGTCCTTGACCGCCATCTCATGGACCTCCGCGCGGGCCGCGAAGGGAACGGACACCGAAACCAGCCGGTCCGCGACCGTGCCGGTGTTCTCGATCGAGAGATAGCCACCGCCGACCTTGGCGCCAGCCGGCGTGGCGCGCGACCAGGGATGGCCGATCTTGAGCGGACCCGCCTTGAATTCATGGGCGGTGGCGAAGCCGGCCGAGAGCAGGAGAGCCGCGGCGGCGAGCGAATAGGAAAGCTTCATGATGGATATCCTGGATGAACGGGGCGCTGACGCAGCCTCGTGAAGACGTGCCCTCGCTCCCAAACGAAGCGGACAGGCCGGAATTGGATGTGGATGGGCAGGCTGAGGTTTCAGCCCAGCGGCGGCGCGCGCGATTGCGCGAGCCCGGCCGCGAAACGATGCGGCAAACCCTCGCCCCATAGCTCGGGCGCGGCAAGACGCGTGGCGAGCCGCCCCGGCACCGGAGCAGCCTCGACCGGCGGACCCGCGAGAACCGGATTGAGCGGGCAGCCCTTGCAATGGATGAGATCGCCCAGTGGAACCGGCTGGCCATCGTCAGGAACCGGCGCACCGGAGCAAAGCACGACACCGTCATGGCCACTCAGCGTCGCCAAGGCCGGCGCCGGTGCGAGCGCCAGGGCCATGACGCAAAGCGCATAGGCCATCGCCAGCCAGGCTCCGAGCCCGGAGCGGCGAAGACGATCGAGAAGGGCGGCGCGAGCCTGCATAGGCGCAAATGGCGCCGCTTGCCCGGCTTCGTCAAGCCGCGCATTGCCGCATCCTTGGCCGGGCGCAAAGAGCGCGCGGAGAAAATTATTCTCTGCTGTTTGGTTTCTTTAAAAGAACGATCCGGTTGACAAAGAGGACGACCTCCATCAGATTGCAGATCGTTCCTTGAGCGATCGGGGAGCCGCGGAGATTTGAGCAGCAGCTTGCGCCGCGTCACCAAACGCTAAAGCGCCACGACTGGGTCGTGGGCTCCAGATCGAGGAGACTGACATGACCATCGCGAAAACGAGCCGAAGCCAATCCCGCTTCCGCCGAATGCACTGCCGCTGTCGACGCTGAGATCGCAAGGCCGAGAGGTCCTTCCAATCCGTTCGTTCCGACGCATGCCGCATAGGCGGCAGAAGGCAGTTCCATGTCCCAGATTCATTCCCTTCCCAGCCGGGCCCGCCCGGCGCAGCAAGCCTATGTCATCGAGCTCGGCGAGGCCCAGATCGGGCTGGTGAGCCGCCGCGCCGACGAGCGCGACTTTACCTTCGTCTCGGCCTCCGCCGCCTTCCGGGCGCTCGATGGGCAGCGTTTCGCGACGCCCGGCGCCGCCGAGACAGCCGCGCGCCGGCTGTCCCGCTCGCAGCGGCGCTCGCCGCTGCTGCTGGCTTCGTGAGGCGGCGATGCAGCTTCTTTCCGCTCTCTGGAACGGTATCGCGAACTGGTTCGCCCAAGCCGTCCCTGCCACTTTCGACCCGCTCGACGCCGCGACCACGGATGACCAGCGCCGCTCGGTCCATGACGTGACCATCGAGCAGCTCGGCATCGCCCACTGGTCCTGCCACACGCATTTCTGAGGACATGATGAACGCCCCCATCAGACCCGGCACGCTCAGTGCCGGCGTCACTTCTGTTTCCTTGCCCCTTTCGTTGCCCGATCCGGCGATCCGCTTCGAGCGCGTCGGCAAGACCTATCCGGGCCGCCGCGGCCAGCAGCCTGTCGGCGCGCTTGCCGGCATCGATCTCGACGTGCCCGCCGGCACCATCCTCGGCGTGATCGGCCGCTCCGGCGCCGGCAAGTCGACGCTGATCCGCCTCGTCAACGGGCTGGAACGCGCCACGGAAGGGCGCATCCTGATCGAAGGTCAGGACGTCACGGGCCTGACCGAATCCGGCTGGCGCCAGCAGCGCCGGCGGATCGGCATGATCTTCCAGCACTTCAACCTGCTGTCCTCGCGCACGGTCTTCGACAATGTCGCGCTGCCGCTGGAGATCGCGGGCGCTGGCAAGGCCGAGATCACCGCCAAGGTCGAGCGCCTGCTCGCGCTGGTCGGCCTCTCCGACAAGAGCGCGCGCTATCCAGCCGAGCTCTCGGGCGGGCAGAAGCAGCGCGTCGGCATTGCCCGAGCGCTCGCCACCGATCCCAAGGTGCTGCTCTGCGACGAGGCGACCTCGGCGCTCGATCCCGAGACCACGCGCTCGATCCTCGCCCTGCTGAAGCAGGTCAATCGCGAGCTCGGCATCACCATCCTGCTGATCACCCACGAGATCCCCGTGATCAAGGAGATCTGCGACCGGGTCGCGGTGATCGAGGGCGGGCGCATCGTCGAGCAGGGCGAGACCTTCTCCGTCTTCACCAACCCGCAGCATCCGACGACGGCGTGCTTCGTCGAGACAGTCACCGGCGTCGAACTGCCCGAACACCTCGCCCACCGCATCCGCAAAGACGCGCGCCCCGGCGACAATATCGTGCTGCGCATCACCTTCCTCGGCGAAAACGCGACGGCGCCGGTGATCAGCCGGCTCAGCGCCATCGTCGGCGTCGACGTCAACATCCTGGCCGGGCGGATCGACGCCATCGCCGGCCAGCCCTTCGGCAGCCTGCTCGTCTCGGTGCCCTCGCGCGCACCGGAAAGCGACGCGGTGCTCGGCGCCCTCAGAAGCCTCGGACTCAAGGCGGAGGTGATCGGCCATGTCTCCTGAAATCATCCGCCTGATCGCGCAGTCGACGCTCGACACGCTGGCCATGGTCGCGGTCGCGGCCGGCATCGGCACGCTGCTCGGGCTGCCGCTCGGCGTCTTCCTGGCCACCAGCAAACGCGGCGAATTGTTCGCCGCGCCGGCCGCCAACCTGCTCCTCGGCACGCTGGTCAACGCCACGCGCTCGACGCCCTTCATCATCCTGGTCGTCGCGATCATCCCGTTCACCCGCCTGATCGCCGGCACCTCGATCGGCACGGCCGCCGCGATCGTGCCACTCACCGTCGCGGCGACGCCGTTCATCGCCCGCCTGATCGAGGGCGCCGTGCGCGAGGTCGATCAGGGGCTGGTCGAGGCCGCCCGCGCCATGGGCGCCACGCCCGTCCAGATCGTACGGAAGGTGCTGGTACCCGAGGCGCTGCCGGCGATCGTGCTCGGCCTGACGCTGGCCCTGGTCAGCCTGATCGGCTTCTCGGCCATGGTCGGCGCGGTCGGCGGTGGTGGGCTCGGCGATCTCGGCATCCGCTACGGCTACCAGCGCTTCATGCCGGACGTGATGGCGGCGGTCGTCGCCGTGCTCATCGTCCTCGTCCAGCTCGTCCAGAGCATCGGCGACCGGCTCGCCCGCCATCTCAACAAGCGCCTGCGCCACGCCTGACGCTTCCAAATTCATCCCCATCCGACTGAAGGAAACGACATCATGACGACCATCTTCAACCGCCGCGCCGCGCTGCTCGCAGGCTTCGCCCTGACGCTCGCCGCCGTCCCCGCGCTCGCCCAGCAGAACCAGGTGATCCGCATCGGCGTCTCACCCGGCCCGCATGCCGAGATCCTGGAGAAGGTGAAGCCTGTCCTCGCCAAGAAGGGCATCGAGCTCAAGATCATCGAGTTCTCCGACTATGTCGTGCCGAACCAGGCGCTCGATGCCGGCGAGCTGGAGGCCAATTCCTTCCAGAACCAGCCCTATCTCGACAACCAGGTGAAGGATCGCGGCTTCAAGATCGAGAGCGCCGGCCTGACCGTGAACTTCCCGCTCGGCATCTACTCCGCCAAGTACAGGGACTGGTCGCAGGTGCCGGATGGTTCGACCGTCGCGATCCAGAACGACCCGACCAATGGCGGCCGCTCGCTGCTGCTGCTGCAGGACAAGGGCGTGATCAAGCTGAAGGACGGCGTCGGCTTCAAGCCGAGCCCGGCCGATATCGTCGGCAACCCGAAGAAGCTCAAGATCATCGAGATCGAGGCCGCACAGACCCCGCGCTCGCTGGCTGATGTCGCCGCCGCCGCGATCAACACCAACTACGCCGTCGATGCCAAGATCGATCCGGCCTCGGCGATCCTGCGCGAGGACGCCAAGGGCCCCTATGTCAACCTGATCGCCGTGCGCAGCGCCGACAAGGACAAGCCCTGGGTCAAGACGCTGGTCGAAAGCTACCACACGCCCGAGATCAAGGCCTTCGTCGCCGAGCGCTTCAAGGGCGCCGTCCTCGCTGGCTGGTAACCGCTCCTCCCACCTGGCTCTCCAATCTTAAGCCAGGCGCCTTGCCCCGGATGCGACCCGCATCCGGGGCTTTTCTTTGGCCTGATCAGCGCGGCAGCGGGCCGAAGGCGAAGAACTGGGTCTCGCCGGAGGAATCGTCGACGCCGTCATTATCGGTGACGACGAAGAGATGGCCGGCCTTGTCGACCGTCATGCCCTCGACCTTGTCGAGGCCGTAGCCGCCGGCCTTCATCAGGTCGGGCGTCAGGTCCCGCAGCAGGGTTTTGGTCACGGTCGGGATCTCCGCCGCACCGATCGCCGCCGGCTTCAGGCCCTTGACCGAGAAGGTCTGGAGCGTCTTCACCGCCTTGGCGCCGAAGCCGTTGTCGCGCTCGATCACGGCGAAGCGGTCATCCCCGAGGGAAACAAGCTCGGAAAGGCCCATCCAGAAGCCTGCGGCCGCTTGCGACAGCGGGTAGTGCAGCACGCCCCACTCCTTGGTCGCCGGCTTGTAGGAGAGGAGCTTGGCCTTGCCCTTGGGATCGTCCTTCCATTCGCGCTGCACGGCGAGCCAGACGGTCTCGTCCGCGCCCGTGCCCGTCACCGCCACGCCCTCGAAGCCGAAGCGGACCGCGTGCTTCGCCAGCGCTTCCGGCAGGCGAATCTCCTCCTCGACCTCGCCCTTGGCCGAGACGCGCAGCAGGATATCGGCGAGCGGCGCATCCTTCTTCTCGGGATTGCCCTCGGAAGCCAGCCAGAAGCCGCCGCCCTCGCGGGTCGCGATGCCCTCGAGATCGTAGGATGCGGGCTTGCCGTCCTTGGTCACGGTGATGGCGCCGGTGATCTTCACCGGCTTCTGCGTCGCGTCGATCTGAAGGAGGCGCGAGGGCGTATAGGCACTGTCGGTGATCGCGAAGAGATTGCCGGATGCCGCGCGATCGGCCGTGAGGCCCGAGAGCGCGCCCCAGCCGATCGGCAGGCCGTTCTCATCGGCGGACTGGATCGTCGGGTAGGCAGCCGCCTGCTCGGCGCGGCGATAGATCATCACGGCCGAACGCGCGCCACCCTTCTCGCCGACATCGGTCTCGGAGGCCGAGACGAAGAGGTCGCGCTGCGGGATGGCGAGCAGGCCTTCCGGGCCGATGCCGGTCGGCAGCGCCTGCAGGAAGCGTGGCGCTTTGCCTGCGCCCTCGTCCTTGTAGACCAGCACCAGCGAGGCGCGCTCCAGCCCGACGAAGATCAGGCGGTCGTTGCCATAGCTCGCAACCTCGATGCCCTCGGGCTCGCTGCCCTTCGCGCCCGAGCGCTTCTCGGGGTAATGGCCCAGCCGCATGGCAATGTGGTCGACGTTGGAGCCGGAATCGAACTCGACCGAGCCGTCCTTGCGGAAGATCGTGAAGCCGCGCGAGCCGCCCTTCCAGTCGCCCTCGTTTGCGGTGACGAAGCGGTCATTGTCGAGCCAGCGCAGGGCGTCGGGCTCGCGGGCGACGCTCTTCAAGTCCTCGGTCGGGCTGATCTTGCCGTCGCGGGTCTTGTCGATGTTCTTGAGATCGACAGAGCCTGCGGAAAAATGCGTCACGACCTTGCCGGTCCTGGAATCGACGATGGCGAGGTGGTTGTTCTCCTGCAGCGTCACCACGACGAGCCCGTCCTGGTTGACGTCGACGAATTCCGGCTCCGGATCGGTCGGCTCGACGGCGGCGATGCCGGTGAGCTCGACGACCTGGCGGGTGGCGCAGTCGATGGCGCCGTCCTTGATGCCGATCAGGGTGAGGTTGCCGGCAGGGAGCTGCGGCAGGGCGCCCTTGTTGAGCTTCTCGTCACGCTCGTTCTCGATGGCGATGACGATCTTGCCCTTGTCCTTGGTCAGCGTGACCGAGTCGGGCTGGCCGCCAAGATCGCATTTCGCCACGACCTGCTTGGTCTTGAGGTCGACGGTGGCGAGATGGCCGGCCGGTTCCTTGAAATTGTCGCCGGAGGTGACGACCGCGACGAAGGCCTTGTCGCCGAGGATGGTGACCGAGGTGGATTCGCCTTCGAGCGGCACGAAACCGGCGGGCTTGGGATGGGCGGGGTCGGCGATGTCGATGATCCCGAGCGCCTTCTGCTCCGCGTCGGTATAGGCGAGCAAGGTGCCGTCGCCATTGGCGGCGATGATCTCGGAGACGGTCTTCTTCTTGGGATCGCGATCGGCCGGCAGGTTCTGCGGCACGGAGAAGGTGGCGATCCGGTTGAAGAGCGGCTCGGCCATGGCCGTGCCGCTGAGCAGGACAGCGGCAAGAGCCGCGAGGACGAGAGGCTGGCGCATGGGATCTCACCGCTGACGGGAACAGAGACCCGTCGGCTAGTCAGCCCATGCGACAGTCAGATGACGGTTTTCACCGAAGGGCAGCCGCGTCGCCGGAAGGCAGGGCCGCGCCCGAGCGCTTGAAGCCGATGACTTCGAGTTCTGTCACGATCGCGACGGCCGCCGCCTGAGCCAGGACGAAGGCGATGCCGAGCCCGGTCGGCGCGAACCAGCCCATCAGCAGGATCGCGATGCTCTCGGCGATCCAGAGCAGGTTGACGCCGATCACGGCATAGACCGCCAGACGCGGCAGGGTCTTACGGCCTGCGAACCAGCCGAGCAGCGCCGCGCAAGGCAGCAGCACGAGGCCGGCGCCGCGCAGGAACTCCGCGGGCAGGCCAAGCGGGGCAGCGAGCGGCCCGGCCGCAGCGGCGAGGATGAGGCCCATACCGCCGCAAGCCGCGGCATCGAGGGCGAGAGCGTTGCGCAGCAGGGGCGAAGACTGGATGAGCGACATGGCATTCTCCTTGGCGGTTCTGGGCCTCAAGCCCGTTTCGATGAGGGGAATGCTGACGGAACCGCGTCGGCCGGTCGATTAAGCGGGAGGTAATTGGAACGGCCCGCCGGGATCGCTAGCTTCTCCGTCATGAACACACATCAACCTCCCCCGATCGGCGCATTGCTGCGCGACTGGCGCCAGCTCCGCCGCTTCAGCCAGCTCGATCTCGCGCTCGAAGCCGAGATCTCGCAGAAGCATCTCAGCTTCATCGAAAGCGGCCGCTCGCGCCCCAGCCGCGAGATGGTCCTGCTCTTGGCCGAGCATCTCGGCGTGCCGCTGCGCGAGCGCAACGCGCTGCTTCTGGCGGCCGGCTATGCCCCGATCTATCCGGAGCGCTCGCTCGAAGACCCCTCGCTCGACGCCGCCCGCAGCGCGATCGATCTGATCCTCAGGGGACACGAGCCCTATCCGGCCGTCGCCATCGACCGGCACTGGACGCTGCTGGCCTATAACAACGCAGTGACGCGATTGCTCGGTCTCGTCACCGACGCGCAACTGCTGAAGCCGCCCGTCAATGTGCTGCGCCTGTCATTGCATCCGCAGGGGCTTGCGCCCTTCATCCTCAACCTCGCGGAATGGCGCGCCCATCTGCTGGCAAGGCTGCGCCAGCAGGTCCGGGCGACAGCCGATGTGAAGCTCGGCGAATTGCTGGGCGAGCTGATGAGCTACTCCCATCCGGGCGCGGGCGCGCGCCATGAAGCCGAGACGGAGGCGGCCATCGTCGTGCCCATGCAGTTGCGGCTCGGCGAGACCACGCTGTCGCTGATCTCGACGACGACCGTGTTCGGCACGCCTGTCGATGTCACTCTCTCGGAGCTGGCGCTGGAGACTTTCTTCCCGGCCGACGCGGAAACGGCCGAAGCCTTGCGGGCGCTCGCCTCACCGGCAGAAGACGCGGCCTGAGAGCCGGAACCTTTCCCCGCCGTGCCGGTTCTTTCTGCGGAAAACGGCTGGGGGCCGACCTTTCAGGAGTCAAGCGCGATGGGCAGCACGACCGACAAGATCAAGGGCATGGCCAACGAGGCCGCCGGCAACGTCAAGCAGGCCGCCGGCAAGGCGATGAACAAGCCGGAGTGGGAGGCCGAGGGCAAGGTCCAGGAGCTGAAGGGCGAAGCCCAGCAGGCGCTTGGCAAAGGCAAGGACGCGGTCAAGAAGGCCGTCGACAAGGTCTGAGGCATCCGCCTCCATCGACATGGAAAGGGCCGCCCATCGGGCGGCCCTTTTTCATGTTTCAAAATGCGAAACCACGGTGTCATCCCGGAGGCAGCGAAGCGGAGATCCGGGATCCATTCCGGAGCGCTTCCGCGAGAGGTTCAGGCATGGATCCCGGGTCTCCCTCCGGTCGCCCGGGATGACCCGCGCTTGTTGGAGGGCTGGCCCCACCAAGGGCTCAGGCCGTGCCGCCGAAGCCGCCGAGGAAATCCTTGACCCGGCCAAAGAAGCCGGCCGTCTCCGGGTGGTTGTTGTGCGAGCTCTCGCGCTCGAATTCCTCCAGCAACTCGCGCTGGCGCGCCGTCAGCTTCTGCGGCGTCTCAACCACGACCTGGATGTAGAGGTCTCCGACATCGCGCGAGCGCAGCACGCTCATGCCCTTGGCCTTCAAACGGAACTGCTTGCCGGTCTGGGTGCCCTCGGGAATCTTGACCCGTGCCTGCTCGCCCGAAAGCGTCGGCACCTCGATCTCGCCGCCGAGCGCGGCGGAAGCCAGCCCGATCGGCACGCGGCAGAACAGGTCGGCGCCGTCGCGCTGGAAGATCGCGTGCGGCTTGATCGAGAGGAAGATGTAGAGATCGCCTGCAGGCCCGCCGCGCAGGCCCGCTTCGCCCTCGCCGGCGAGGCGGATGCGTGTGCCGTCCTCGACACCGGCGGGAATGTTGACGGAGAGCGTGCGCTCGCGGGTGACGCGGCCGGCGCCCTGGCAGTTCTTGCAGGGATCGTCGATGACCTCGCCGCGGCCCGAGCAGGTCGGGCAGGTGCGCTCGACCGAGAAGAAGCCCTGATTGGCGCGGACGCGGCCATGGCCGCCACAGGTCGGGCACTGGCGCGATTTCGAGCCGGGCTTGGCGCCGGCGCCGGAGCAGGAGTCGCAGGAGATCGAGGTCGGCACCCGGATCGACTCGTTCTTGCCGGTGAACGCCTCTTCCAGCCCGATCTCGAGATTGTAGCGCAGGTCGGCGCCGCGCTCGCGGCCATTGGCGCCGCGGGCGCCGCCACGCCGGGCATCGCCGAAGAAGGAATCGAAGATATCCGACATGAAGTCGGAGAAATCGGCATTGCCGCCGGGGCCACCGCCGCCGTTCTCGAAGGCCTGATGGCCGAAGCGGTCATAGGCCGAGCGCTTCTGGCCGTCCGAAAGGACCTGATAGGCCTCGTTGATTTCCTTGAACTTGATCTCGGCTTCCTTGTTGCCGGGATTCTTGTCGGGATGGTGCTGCATCGCGAGCTTGCGGAAGGAGCCCTTGAGCTCGACCTCCGTCACGGTTCGGCTGACGCCGAGAATCTCGTAGTAATCGCGTTTCGACATCGAAATGTCTGTCCCCGCAGCTTTGACGCGGCATGGCCGGGCAGCGAGCCCGGCCATCCGTACAGCATGCAATTCCCGGACGCGTTGGCCGGGTCAAGCCCGGCCAAAACGTCGCTTGCGTTACGAGCGCGCGATCACGCGCTCTTCTTCTTGTCGTCCGAGACGTCCTTGAAGTCGGCGTCGATGACGTCGTCCTTCTTGGCTTCCTCAGTCGGCTCGCCCTCGGCGGTGGCGGCGCCCTCGGCCTGGCTCGCCGCATACATGGCTTCGCCGAGCTTCATCGAAGCCTGCATCAGCTCGTTGGTGCGGGCCGTGATGGCCTCGGCGTCCTCGCCGGTCAGCGCGGTCTTGAGCGCCTCGACCGCGGTCTCGATCGCCGCCTTGTCGGCTTCGGAAACCTTGTCGCCATAGTCGTTCAGCGACTTCTCGGTCGAATGCACCAGGCTCTCGCCCTGGTTCTTGGCCTCGACCACCTCGCGGCGCTTCTTGTCCTCGGCGGCGTTCGCCTCGGCATCCTTCACCATCTTCTGGATATCGGCCTCGCTGAGGCCGCCCGAAGCCTGGATCTTGATCTGCTGCTCCTTGTTGGTGGCCTTGTCCTTCGCCGTCACGGAAACGATGCCGTTGGCGTCGATGTCGAAGGTCACCTCGATCTGCGGCATGCCGCGCGGCGACGGCGGAAT
This sequence comes from Allobosea sp. NPDC055353, assembly GCF_053644975.1. Lineage (NCBI taxonomy): Bacteria > Pseudomonadati > Pseudomonadota > Alphaproteobacteria > Hyphomicrobiales > Alloboseaceae > Allobosea > Allobosea sp. NPDC055353. Next base: position 148,474 of record NZ_JBSHMC010000003.1, read on the forward strand.
CCCCATCAGATCGAACTGGCCGAGCAGCTTGTTGTCGGCGGCCATCTCGCGCTCGCCCTGGAAGACCCGGATCGTCACCGCGTTCTGGTTGTCCTCGGCGGTGGAGAAGACCTGGCTCTTCTTGGTCGGGATCGTGGTGTTGCGGTCGATCAGACGCGTAAAGACACCACCCAGCGTCTCGATGCCGAGCGACAGCGGGGTCACGTCGAGCAGCAGCACGTCCTTGACGTCGCCCTGCAGCACGCCGGCCTGAACCGCAGCGCCGATGGCGACGACTTCGTCAGGATTGACGCCCTTGTGCGGCTCCTTGCCGAAGAACTGCTTCACGACCTCCTGCACCTTCGGCATGCGGGTCATGCCGCCGACGAGGACGACCTCGTCGATCTGGCCCGCCGACAGGCCGGCATCCTTGAGCGCCTTCTTGCAGGGCTCGATGGTGCGCTGGATCAGATCGTCGACCAGGCTCTCGAACTTGGCGCGCGACAGCTTGATGGCAAGGTGCTTCGGGCCCGAGGCATCCGCCGTGATATAGGGCAGGTTGATCTCGGTCTGGGCCGTGGTCGAGAGCTCGATCTTGGCCTTCTCCGCCGCTTCCTTCAGGCGCTGGAGGGCGAGCTTGTCCTTCTTCAGGTCGATGCCCTGCTCGCGCTTGAACTCGTCCGCGAGGTACTCGACCAGGCGCATGTCGAAGTCTTCGCCGCCGAGGAAGGTGTCGCCATTGGTCGACTTCACCTCGAAGACGCCGTCGCCGATCTCGAGGATCGAGACGTCGAAGGTGCCGCCGCCGAGGTCATAGACCGCGATGGTGCCGGCCTGCTTCTTGTCGAGGCCATAGGCCAGCGCCGCCGCGGTCGGCTCGTTGATGATGCGCAGCACCTCGAGGCCGGCGATGCGGCCGGCATCCTTCGTCGCCTGGCGCTGGGCGTCGTTGAAATAGGCGGGAACCGTGATGACGGCCTGGGTGACGGGCTGGCCGAGATAGGCCTCCGCCGTCTCCTTCATCTTGGTCAGCGTGAAGGCCGAGATCTGCGACGGCGAATAGTCCTTGCCGTCGGCTTCCACCCAGGCGTCGCCCGAGGAGGCCTTCTTGATCTTGTAGGGAACGAGCTTCAGGTCCTTCTGCGTCATCGGATCGTCGAAGGTCCGGCCGATGAGGCGCTTGATGGCGAAGAAGGTGCGCTCCGGGTTGGTGACGGCCTGGCGCTTCGCAGGCTGGCCGACAAGGCGTTCGCCGTCATCCGTGATGGCGACGATGGAGGGCGTGGTGCGCGCGCCTTCCGAATTCTCGATGACCTTGGGCGTCGAGCCTTCCATCACTGCAACGCAGCTGTTGGTCGTGCCGAGGTCGATACCAATGACTTTACCCATGGATGGGATCCCTTTCGATTGAGCAGATCGCCGACCTGCGGCGCTTGTGCACCGCCTGCCGGCCCATGGACCGGATCGCCCCCGCTTCAGCGGCGAACGAAACCGGCATTCCACGTTTGACGGTGGTTAAACCGCCCCTTGGCGGCGTATATAGTGAGGGTGTTCCACCCCTTGCAAGACAGGCGAGCCGATTAAGCAACGGGGAGCACCGGCCGGGCGGCCCGCGAAACGCGCTTTCCGGCCGGGTGTGGCCTTCCCGTCCTTGTCTAACCCGGCTCGCGCCTGCATGCAGAAAGGCCGTTCAGGCTTCACTGGGCCGCCATGACACGACCGATGCGCCTCATCCTGGCCTCGATAGCCCTCGCCACAGCCGCAACCGTGGCGCATGCGCAGCCGCTGCAATTGCCCGGCGCCCAGCCGTTCAACGCGCCCGGAACCCAGCAGGCAGCGCCCTCCCGGCCCGGCGCCCCGACAGCGCCGCGCCCGCCCAGCATGTCCGCCATCAAGGTCGCCGGGGAGGATGCCATCATCGGCAAGACCTTGCACCGCCACGGCCATCACGGCGAGGCAGTCTTCTCGAAGACGGCGACCGGCTACGGCCTCAAGCTCAATCTCGACGGGTTCCAGAGCACCAATCTGGTCGAGCCCTGCGCCATCTCCTTCGGCGACGCGCCTCTCCCCGTCACGGCGCTCGGGCGCCCGGCCGGCGTGCCGCGCTACCGGCTGGAGGCGCCGATCTGCCCGATCGTCTTCGACGTGCTCGACGGCGCCTTCCTCGTGGTCGAACCGACGGAGCCCTGCGTCGTCCAGGCCGCGCAATGCCGGATCGACCCGCGCGGGCTGTGGGGCCCCGATGCGCGTACCGTTGCCGGGCAGGCCAAGGAGATCGAGAAGGCACGCGGCAGCGCCGAACGCGCCGTGCGCGAGGGCTACCGGACGCTGACCGCCAAATCCGACGCTGTCGAGCAGCGCGTGATCGCGCGCGAGCAGGCCGGCTTCTCGGCCGAGCGCGAGATGATCTGCCGGGATTTCCAGCGCGAGGGCCAGTTCGGCTTCTGCGGCGCGCGGGTGACGGAGGCGCGGGCCGCCTCGCTGCGCGCCCGGCTCGGCCTCAACACCGAGCCCAAGCCTGCCGCGGCCAGGCCGAGGCCACGCCCGAAGCCCGCGCCGCTCTCGCTGACGCCGACGCAGTAGCGGGGCAGAGCGCAGTCACAGAGCGCTGTCATCCCGTGCGCGCTGCGGCACGCAGTGCTGCTGCGCAGACACGGGACCGCATGACGAGAGGACGCCTTTTTTGACCGAAAGTGCGCGCCCTGCATGACAGGCGCCTCTTCTTGCGCACGGTCCCGTGTCTGCGTCGCAGCACTGCGTACTGCAACGCGCACGGGATGACAGCGCGAACCTCAGCCCATCCGGGTCGCGAGCGCGGCCTCGTCGAGCCCAGCCAACGCATCGACCAGATGCATCGCGAAGCTACCGGGACCGGCGGCACGCTCGGCCGCGATCTCGCCAGCGATGCCATAGGCGGTGAGCGCTGCCGCGGCCGCGATCACCGGATCGGGCTCGACCGCCCGGCACGCCGCGACCAGCGCGCTCGATGCGCAGCCGAGCCCGGTCACCTTGCTCATCCATTCATGGCCATGCGCGACCGACAGGCTGCGATCCTCCGTCTCGATGCGATCGACCGCGCCGGTGGTGACGCGCACAATGTCGCGCCTGAGCGCAAAAAGCGGCTCCAGTACCGCCATTTCGGTGGCATTGCCGCGCACCAGCACATCGAACAGCGCCAGCACGTCGCCGACCAGCCGCAGCCGCAAGGGCGAAAGCTCGACGAAGACCGGGTCGAGCACCAGCGGGATGCGGCGCTCGTGCGCGACGCCGACGAGCTTGGGAATGGCGCGCTCGCCTTCGAGGCTGAGCGTGCCGAGATTGATCAAGATCGCGCCCGCTCCGGCCGCAACGGCCTCGACCTCGTCGGGATGACTTGCCATCGAGGGTACGGCCCCGAAAGCCAGCAGCATGTTGGCGGTGACGTTCTGCGCCACCGTATTGGTCAGGCAATGAATGCGCGGGCGGCGCCGGGCCACCCGCGCGAGGATCGATGCGACGCTGGCCGCATCGAGCTTTTCGTCGAAACCGCTCATTCAGCAGCAGGTAGATAAATGCTGCCGCCCTTGTCGAGGAATTCCTTCGACTTGGCGGCCATGCCCTCGTCTGCAAGCGCTTCCAGCGCCTTGCGCTCGTTGTCGCTCATCGCCAGCACCTCGGCGCGCAGATCCTGCGTGATCTTCATCGAGCAGAATTTCGGCCCGCACATCGAGCAGAAATGCGCGACCTTGTGGGCATCCTTGGGCAAGGTCTCGTCGTGGAATTCCCGCGCCGTGTCGGGATCCAGCGCCAGATTGAACTGGTCCTCCCAGCGGAAGTCGAAGCGCGCACGGCTGACCGCGTCGTCCCGGATCTTCGCGGCCGGATGGCCCTTGGCGAGATCGGCGGCATGGGCCGCGATGCGATAGGTGATGACGCCGGTCTTGACGTCGTCGCGGTTCGGCAGGCCGAGATGCTCCTTCGGCGTGACGTAGCAGAGCATGGCGCAGCCATACCAGCCGATCATCGCCGCGCCGATGCCGGAGGTGATGTGATCGTAACCCGGCGCGATATCGGTGGTTAGCGGTCCGAGCGTGTAGAAGGGCGCCTCGCCGCATTCGCGCAATTGCTTGTCCATGTTCTCCTTGATCTTGTGCATCGGCACGTGGCCGGGCCCCTCGATCATCACCTGACAGCCCTTGTCCCAGGCGATCTTGGTGAGCTCGCCCAAGGTCTCCAGCTCGGCGAACTGCGCGCGGTCATTGGCATCGGCGATCGAGCCCGGACGCAGGCCGTCGCCCAGCGAGAACGAGACGTCGTAGCGGCGCATGATCTCGCAGATCTCGTCGAAGCGCTCGTAGAGGAAGCTTTCGCGGTGATGCGCGAGGCACCAGCGCGCCATGATCGAGCCGCCACGCGAGACGATGCCGGTGACGCGGTTCGCCGTCAGCGGCACGTAAGGCAGCCTCACCCCGGCATGGATGGTGAAATAGTCGACGCCCTGCTCGGCCTGCTCGATCAGCGTGTCCTTGAACACCTCCCAGTCGAGCTTGATCGGATCGCCGCCGACCTTCTCCAGCGCCTGGTAGATCGGCACGGTGCCGATCGGGACCGGCGAATTCCTGAGGATCCAGGAGCGGATGTTGTGGATGTTGCGGCCGGTGGAGAGGTCCATCACCGTGTCGGCACCCCAGCGGATCGCCCAGACCAGTTTCTCGACCTCCTCGGCCGCGCCCGAGGTGACGGCAGAGTTGCCGATATTGGCGTTGATCTTGACCAGGAAATTGCGGCCGATCGCCATCGGCTCCAGCTCGGGATGGTTGATATTGGCCGGGATGATGGCGCGGCCCCGCGCGATCTCGTCGCGGACGAATTCCGGCGTGACGAATTCCGGCACGCTCGCCCCGAAGCTCTCGCCATCGGCATGACGCTCCTTCGTGCCTTCCAGCATGGCGGCACGGCCGAGATTCTCGCGATGGGCGACATAGATCATCTCGGGGGTGACGATGCCGGCCTTCGCGAACTCGTACTGCGTCGTCAGCTGGCCCCGCTTCGCTTCGAGGATCGGGCGCTCGGCCGGGCAGGCGGGAACGAGCTGCGCTTCGCTGATATGGCCGTTATCCGCAGCCGTCACAGCGCGTCCGGGCACGGTCTGGAAGCCACGCGCATCGAGCCAGGCGCGGCGCGGCTGGGCGAGACCGGCATTCAGATCGATCTTCGCATCGGTCTCGGTGAAGGGGCCGGAGGGGTCGTAGAGGCGCACCGGCGGCTCGGCATCGGTCGTCAGCACGACCTCGCGGAAGGGCACGCGCATCTCAGGATGCTCGGGCGCCGCGACATAGATCTTGCGCGAGCCGATGATCGGCCCGGTCGTCACGCTCTGGGGAGCGGTCTTGACGCTGTTCTTCTGGGGTTTCGCGTGGGCATTCATAAGGGGATCTCCTCCTTGGTACAGGTCAGGAGATCCGGCGTCGAAGCGGTTCAAGCGCTGTGATGCGGGTGCAGGCCAAGGCTGCACCGCGTTCCAGTCCCTCCGCCGGTATGACCCGGATCAGGTTCGATGGGTTCAGCTTCGAAAGCCGTCTCAGCCCTTGCGGGCACCCCTCGGAACGCGGACGAGGTTAGGCGTAGCGCCGCCGCTTGGCAACGGGCTGTGCAAAGATCTGATCGGATAGGAAGGAAGGCTCAGACAGTCAGGTCGACCAACGCGCCCTGCCCGGCCGGCAGCGTCGCTTGCGTCTGCTCGGCGCTCTGCTGGAGCATGGCGACCAGAGCCTGATCGGCCTGTGCATTCTGCCTGAGCATCTCGACGGACAGCGCCTGCTGGGTCGAGGCGGCCTGCATCGTGACGATGCTCTGGGCAAGGGAAACGGTGTCGCTCATGGCGGGCACCCTAGCCGGGCAATCCTACCAAATCCTCAACCCGGTTGCTCAAGGTGCGATGATCGAGGGCACCGGCTTGGGCATCGGCGGATCGCGCTCCGGCCGGACCTGCGCCTTGTCCTCGCCGGTGCCGCGCTTTTCGTCGCGGGGCGCCACAGTGTTGGGCGTCGTCGGGCGAGCCGCCTCTCCCGATCGCGGCGCCGGCAGCACGCCGGGAGCCTGCGGCCTTGGCGGAGGCGGTACTGTCTGGGCCTGCGCCGACACTGCACCGGGCAGGCTGACGGCCAGCAATCCAGCCAGAACCGGAACGAACTTTCTCATGGCGACATCTCCCTTCGGCCTAGACCCTTGCTTGTCGCATTTTCTTCACGCGAACCGGTGCCCACTTCGCTCGAAAATGCTCTGTCCTCCGCCAATGAAACAGGCGCAGGGAACGGGTGTTCCCTGCGCCTGCGGAAGAGCGGGGCTGCCTGGAAAGCCGCCCCGCCCGCGTGTCACTGGTTCTGGCCGTTGAGCAGCGGCGTGATGCGCCGGAGCGTGACGCGCCGGTTCTCGCGCGAAGCCTCCTGCGTGTTCAGCTTGAGGTACTGCTCGCCATAGCCCTGGGTCGTCAGGTTCTCCGGCGGGATCTGGAAATCGCGCGTCAGGATTTCCGCGACCGACTGCGCCCGGCGATCGGAGAGCGAGAGATTGTCGACATCGGCGCCGACGGCGTCGGTGTGGCCCTCGACGAGGAAGACCTCGTTGGGCGAGCGCTGCAGGGCGCGCTTCACCGAATCCGCAAGCACGGAGAGACGCCGCGCCTGATCCTGCCCGACCTGCCAGGAGCCGGTCTCGAAATTGATCGTATCGATATCGACGCTGCGCATGCGGGCGCGCAGGTCCGGCGAGTAGCGCACCTCGTCCAGCGTGTAGCGGCGCGGGATCGCGGCGATCGGCGGCGCCGTGATCGTCTCGTAGATCAACGCCTCGTCAGCCTGGTCCGCGTCGACGATATAGCGCTCGCGCGGCATCGGCAGCGGCGGTGGCGGCAGCACGACGACATCGTCGGCGAAGCGCCCCGGACGGCCCCGCAGCGTGTTGTCGATGATGATCACCTCGCGGTCGTCGCGGTCGATGCGGGTGCGGCGGATCAGCCGGCCCTGCTCGTCCGTGACCGTGACGATCCGCGTGCCGTCGGGGCGCTCGAAGATCGTGCGGTTCTCGTCGCCACGGCGTTCGGAGCGGCCCTGCCAGCCGAGATCGCGGAAGCGCTGGTCCTCGTCGCGGCGGATGATGGCGCGGCCGTCATCGTCGCGGATGATGGTGCGGCCGGGCTCGCGGATGATGGTGAGGTCGCCCTCGCGCTGCTCCCGCCGCTCGCGGCGGATGTCGTCGAAGCGCTCGGCGCCCTGCGTCGCCATGATGCCGCCGAGGACACCGGCGCCGAGGCCGATCGCACCGGCCACGCCCGGCGAGATGCCGCCACGGCGGCCCTCACGCTGGGGCGGCTGGCCGGGAGGTCCGGCTGGCGGCTGGCCCGGAGCGGCGCCTGGCTGCGCCGGAGCGGCCGTTCCCGGTGCTCCCCCGGAAGGCATGCCGGGAGCCGTGCGTCCCGGTTGGGCCGGCGTGGCACCTGCGGGCGGCGTCGGGACGGCGGCGCCCGGCTGTGCGGGAACCGGAGCGCCCGGCGTTCCGGCCGGAGGCGTTCCCGGAGCCGGGCGCGAAGGCCGCGCCGGAGCAGCCCCTGCAGGCGGCGTCGGAACGGTCGCATCCGGCTGGACGGGAGTACCGGGCTGCGGCGCTGCTGCGGGCGGTCGTTGCCGGGAAGGCGAAGCCGAAGGCGGAACAGCCGGACCGCCACGCGGAACCGCAGAGGGCGGCGCGCCGGCGCCGGGCTGGGACGGAGCGGCCGGCGCCGTCGCAGGTGGCGTTCCCGGCGGGCGGGGCTGGGTCGGCGCAGCCGAGGGCGGAACAGCCGGGCCGCCACGCGGCGCGGCTGCCGGCGGCGCTGCAACCGGGGGCGCGGAAGGTTTGGGAGCCGCGCGCGGCGGCGCCGGCGCAGTCGGCTCGGCCGGCGGGCGCGGCGCTGTCGGGCGGGCGGCCGGGGCCTCCCGGGGAGATGGCGCGGCATTCGGCGCGGGGCGAGGCGCAGCAGGCGCCTCACGCGGCATCGCCGGGCGCTCGGGCTGCGGACGCGCGGCCGGCGGCTCGGCGCGCGGCGGCTGCGAAGGCATGGCGGGAGGCTGCGGCCGCGGTGCCGCCGGAGCGGGCTGCGTCTGCGGCGGGCGCGGTGCCTGTGGCTGGGCGGGGGCGCTCGGGGCAGCGGGGCGCTCCGGGCCACGCTGACCGGGCTGCGCGCCTGGCTGCTGCGGGCGCCGCGGCCCGCGCGGATCATCCTTGTCTCCCGCGGCGGGGGCCTGTGCGACCCGGTATCCGGCCTCGGCGAAGGCCTGTCCGGCTTGCGAAAGGACGAGGGCCGGCAGGACGGTCCCGACCAGCAACCAGCGTTTCGTGCGCATCTTTATTCCCGTCGTTCTGTTTCAACGTGCGGGTATCAGGCCCCTCATGGCCTGAACCCCCGATGAAGCGAAAACGGCAGGAATCGGGCAGCGGTTCCGCCGCCCTGCCGATTTAGATGCCGGCCTCAGCCTTCACATAGGCCGCGATCTCGGCATGGGTCGCGAACCAGCAATCGCCCTTCGCCTTGGCCAGCCGGACCAGCTCCTCGAGGATCCAGAAGCGTGAGCGATAGGTGATGACATGCGGATGCATGGTCAGCAGGAAGAGGCCGCCATCCGCATAGGCGCCCTCGAACTCGCGGCGGAAGATGTCGAAGACCGCTTCCGGCGACGTATAGGGCCGGAGCGCCTGGAAGCGGTTCATGCTGAGATAGGGTGCGTCGTCGCGGATCCACTCGACCGGCAGTTCGACGATGCCGGTCGCCTCGCCCTTCTCGACAATCTCGTAGGGATCGTCATCGGCGAAGAGCGAGCTGTCGTAGAGCAGGCCTAGCTCGCGCTCGATCGCGAGCGTCACCTCGGAAAAGTCCCAGGACGGGGTGCGCATGCCGACCGGGCGGATGCCGGTGATCTTCTCCAGCGTATCGGCCGAGCGCAGATGCAGTTCGCGCTCGTTTGCGGGCGGCACCGCCGTGTTGACCTCGTGAATCCAGCCGTGAAGGCCGATCTCATGGCCGGCGCCGACGATGCGGCGCTGCTCTTCGGGATAGAGCAGGGCGGTGACGGCCGGCACGAAAAAGCTCGCCGGGATATCGTGCCGCTTCAGCAGATCGAGGATGCGCGGCACGCCGACGCGGTTGCCGTACTGGCCCCAGGAGAGGCGCCCGACCGACTTGCCGCCATCGCGCAGCTCGTTGGTCTCGTGATCGACGTCGAAGGAGAGGGCGACGGCGCAGCGGGCGCCGTTCTTCCACCTGGCCGGCTTCAGGTTGCGGCCGGCGCGGACCTGCTCGACCTTGCCGCGCCAGATCTCTTCCGGCCATTGCCAGGGCAGGAGTTCGTTGGCGTCGGTCATGGCAGCTCTCCTCAGGTCGTAGCAGTGCCCGGCAGCACCGGCACCGCGGCGAGCAGGCGCTTGGTGTAATCGTGCTGCGGGTGATCGTAGACCGCGCCGGCCGGGCCGCTCTCGACGATCCGGCCGCGATACATGATCGCGACGCGGTCGCAGAGATGGCGGACGACCGAGAGGTCGTGCGAGATGAAGATCAGCGTCAGGTCGAGTTCCTGCCGGAGGCGGATCAGCAGGTTGATGATCTGCGCCTGGATCGAAACATCGAGCGAGGCGACCGGCTCGTCGCAGACGACGACATCGGGCTGCATCGCGAGAGCGCGGGCAATGGCGACGCGCTGGCGCTGGCCGCCCGAGAACTGATGCGGATAGCGGGCGGCGAAATCCGGATCGAGTCCGACCGCCGCCAGCCATTGCCGGACATAGGTCTTGGCCTGAGCGCGCGCGATCAAGCCATGGGCCAGCGGCCCCTCGGCGATGCTGTCGCCCACGGTCATGCGTGGGTTGAGCGAGGCGAAAGGGTCCTGGAAGATGGTCTGGACGCGGGTCGTGACCTTGTGCGGGTTGTCGCCCGCGCTCATCACGGCTGAGCCGTCGATGCGGACGAGACCCTGATCCGGGGCATAGATGCCGGCCGCGACGCGCCCCAGCGTCGACTTGCCCGAGCCGGATTCGCCGACGAGGCCGAGCGCCTCGCCGCGTTTCAGCACCAGCGTGACATCGTCGACCGCCTGCACCACGGCCGGCGCCTTGGACAGGCCGGCCTTCTGGGCCAGCTTGCGGAACAGGCCGGGCGTCTGGGTGAAGCGCTTGGCGACATGCTCGATGCGGACGTAATGCACGGGATCGGCGACGGCAGGCGGCGCCTGCCGGGCGAGGCGCGGCGGCGGCGCGATGTCGGAGCCGACGCCGCCGGCCAGCAATTTTCCGGGCTCGGAGCGCGAGGGCAGGGCGTCGAGCAGGGCTTGCGTGTAGGGATGCTGCGGATGGGTCAGCACCGTGAGCGTCGGCCCGGCCTCGACGATCCTGCCGTGGCGCATCACGCAGACATGGTCGGCGAGCGATGCGACGACGGCGAGGTCGTGGCTGATCCAGATCAGCGCCGTGCCGAGCTCGGCGACCAGCTCCTTCATCTCGGCGAGGATCTCGGCCTGCACGGAAACGTCGAGCGCGGTCGTCGGCTCGTCGCAGATGATCAGCTTCGGCCGGTGCAGCAGGGCAATCGCGATGGCGACGCGCTGGCGCATGCCGCCCGAGAACTGATGCGGGTAGAAATCGACCTTGGCTTCCGCGTCGGGAATGCGGACCTGCGCCAGCGCCGCGATAGCGCGGCGGCGCGCCTCGGCGCCCGAGACCGTCTCATGCGCTTCCAGGGCGAGCCTGATCTGCGTCCCGATGGTCAGCATCGGGTTCAGCGTCATCATCGGGTCCTGGAAGACCATCGAGATCTGCTTGCCGCGGATTTTTCGCAGATCCGATGGCGCCAGCCCGACGAGCTCGCGCCCCTCCAGCTTCACCGAGGAGCCTGCCTCGACGCGGCCCGGCTGGTCGATCAGCCCGATGATCGAGAAGCCGGTGATGCTCTTGCCCGAGCCGGATTCGCCGACAAGCCCCATCACCTCGCCGCGCTTCAGCGCAAAGGAGACGCCGTCGACCGCCTTCACCACGCCGGCGCGGGTGTGGAAATGGGTTGTGAGATCGGTCACTTCGAGGAGAGGCGCGTCGCTCATCGCTTCAGCCTCGGATTGACCTGGTCGCGGATGCGGTCGCCGACAAGGTTGATCGCGACGATCAGCACGATCAGCGCGATGCCGGGATAGATCGAGATCCAGTAGCGGCCCGAGAGCATGTACTGGAAGCCGTTCGCAATCAGCATGCCGAGCGAGGGTTCGGTCACCGGCAGGCCGACGCCGAGGAAGGAGAGCGTCGCCTCCAGTGCGATGGCGTTCGCCACCTGGACGGTCGCGACCACGATCAGGGGCGGCAGGCAGTTCGGGAAGATGTGGCGCAGGACGACGCGCCAGCCCGGCAGCGGCGTCGAGAGCACGGCCTCGACATAGTCCTTGCCGCGCTCGGCCGAGGCCGCGCCATGAGCGGTGCGGGCGAAATAGGCGTATTGCGCAGCGGCGAGCGCGACGATGAGCTGCATCTTGCCCTGACCGAGCGAAGCCGAGAGCACGAGCGCCAACAGGATCGCCGGGAAGGCGAGCTGCAGGTCAATGACGCGCATGATGAAGGCTTCCCAGCGCCCGCCGACATAGGCCGCGCCGATGCCGAGCGAGACACCGAGAACGAAGGCGAAGGCGCCGGCGACGAGCCCCATCTGCAGGGAGATGCGCAGGCCGTAGAGGATGGCCGAGAGCAGGTCGCGCCCCTGCGCATCGGTGCCGAGCCAATGGGTGTAGCCGCCTTCGCCGACGAAACCGGGCGGGCGGCGCGCATCGGACAGCGAGAGATTGGCGAGGTCGTAAGGGTCCTGCGGCGCGACCAGCGGCGCCAGCAAGGCGATGCCGATCATCAGGACGACGACGGCGAGCGCGATGACAGCGGTCCTGCTCTCGCGGAACTCGGCCCAGAAGCGGGCGGCGGGGGAAGCGTCCTTCATCGCGCGCCTCCCTTCCGCAGCCGCGGATCGAGCCCGACATAGGCGAGATCGACGAGGAAGTTGATGGTGATGAAGACGAAGGCGACGAGCATCAGGTAGGCGACCATCACCGGCCGGTCGAGCGACTGGATGGAGTCGATGATCAGCTTGCCGATGCCGGGCCAGGAAAAGATCGTCTCGGTGACCACGGCGAAGGCCAGCGTCGAGCCGAATTCGAGGCCGAAAACGGTGACGAGCGGGATCGCGATCAGCCTGAGCACATGGCGGCGCAGCACCGTCCATTCGGACAAGCCGGCGGCGCGGGCGAATTTCACGGTGTCGGAGAGCATGGTCTCGCGCGTGCCGGCGCGGGCGAGCCGCGTCATCAGGGCGAGCTTGAAGAAGGCGAGATTCAGCGCCGGCAGCAGCAGATGGCTCAAGCCGTTCAGAGTGAGGAAGCTCCACTCGACGCCGAAGAGCGAGACGGTCTCGCCGCGTCCGCCCGCCGGCAGCCATTGCAGTTCGACGGCGAAGGCCATGATCAGCACGAGGCCGATCCAGAAGGTGGGCACGGAAAAGCCGAGGATCGAGACCGTCATGATCAGCTTTGAGGCGACGCTGTCCGGCCTATAGCCGGCATAGATTCCAGCGGGAATGCCGATCAGCGCCGCGCCGCAGACCGCGGCCAGCGTCAGCTCCAGCGTCGCCGGCAGGCGCGACAGGATCAGGTCCATCACCGGCATGCCGAAGACGAAGGAGCGGCCAAAATCGCCATGCAGCACGCGGCCGAGGAAGGTCAGGTACTGCTCCCAGAGCGGCCGGTCGAGCCCGTAATGGGCGATGGTCTGGAGGCGCAGTTCCTGGCTGACATCGGGGCCGATCAGCACGTCGATCGGGTTGCCGATGGCGTAGACGCCGACGAAGACCAGCACCGACATGACGAGCATGACGACGAGCGCCTGCGCCAACCGGCTGGCGATGTAGCCTAGCATCGGTGAAGCTTTCGGCGCGGCATCACGGCCAGTTCTCGACCATCACGGCCCGCGTCTCCTCGACGCCGACCTGCCAAAGCTTCAGCATCTCCTCGTCCGGCCGCTGGTAGAGACCGTGGAAATTGCCGTCGCCGAGGATTTCGCGGCGCTTCGCGGGGCTCGCCGCCTGGTATTCGGCCGCGTTGAAGGGCGGCTTCAGCGTGTCCGGCATCGCAACGCCGGCGAGCCGCGTCCAGGGGAAGTTCTCCATCCAGGACGCGTGCGAAGCGGCCGGATCGACGGCCTTCACCGCCGCCTGGAATTGCGGCGCCGCCCACCAATTGTGCAGGCGGATGCTCGCATCGGGGTGCTTATCCAGCCATTCGGTGGCGAAGTTCAGGGCCGGCGAATTGCCGCCATGGCCGTTGACCAGAATGATGCGACGGAAGCCCGAGCGGTAGAAGCCGTCGAAGATGTCGCCGAGCAGGGCGGCATAGGTGCTCAACTTGAGTGAGATGCTGCCGGGGAAATTCAGGAAACCCGGCGTCAGGCCATAGGCGAGCACCGGAAAGACCGGAATGCCCAGGGGTTCGGCCGCCTCCTGCGCCACGCGCTCGGACAGGATCACGTCGGTCGCGAGGCTCAGGTAGGCGTGCTGCTCGACGCTGCCGAGCGGCAGCACGCAACGGTCGTCCCGCCTGGCCTGGGCCTCGATCTGCATCCAGTTCAAGTCGGCGACACGCACGGCGCGATCCTTGCTTCGTTCAGACAAGCGGTAGACAATCCCGGCAGGCGGCACGGGCTGCCCGCCACGGCCATCCTTGACTCCGGGGTCCGGGAGCGTCAAGTTCCATTTGGAACTAAATCCGCCGAGAGATTTCCTGATGCGGCGCGCGCCGACCTCTCCTTCCCGCGTCGACCCGGAGCGCGAAGCCGCGCTGGCCGATCTCGACCCGCTGACCGTGACCAAGCTCTGGGACAATCCCTGCTGGCTGTCCTTCCGGCTGAACTTCATCGCCTTCCGCTTCAACGACCCGGTCTATCGCTGGATCGAGACCCGCTACGGGCTCGTGCGCCCCGAATTCGTCGCGCTCTATGCGGTCGGCTTGAGGGAGGGCGTCGCCGCCAAGAACATCGTCGCCTCCTCCGGCCTGCCGAAGAACACGCTCTCGCGCGCGGTGCAGAAGCTGCTGCAGCGGCGGCTGCTCAAGCGCGAGACAGACCCGGCCGACCTGCGCAGCTACGTGCTCCATCTCACGCCGGCCGGCCGCAGCATCTTCGACGAGACCATGGGACCGATGACCGAGCACCAGACGACCATGCTCGCCGGGCTCAGCGGGGACGAGCAGCGGCAGCTCTGCGTCCTGATGGACAAGCTCGTCATCGCCTCGCCCACCTGGCCTCAGGAACTCCAGCCAGAACCACACAAAACAACAGGGGATCTCGCATGAAACTCGCACAAGGCTTCCGCCTCGCCGCCTTCGCCGCCCTGCTCGGCGCCGCCGTCTCGACCGGCGCGCTCGCCCAGACCCTGACCATCGGCGTCCGCGCCGGCCCGGAATCGATCGACCCGCATTACACCGCGACCGGCACCCATGCCGAAGCGCTGAAGCAGGTCTTCGACACGCTGATCTGGTCCGGCGACAAGCTGCAGCTCGAGCCGCGGCTGGCGACGAGCTGGAAGGCGGTCTCGCCCGATGTCTGGGAGTTCAAGCTGCGCCCCGGCGTCAAATTCCATGACGGCTCTGACTTCACGGCAGAGGACGTCAAATTCTCGATCGAGCGCATCCCGGTCGTCGCCGGCCCGAACCCGACGACGATCTATGTCCGCCGCGTCAAGGAGGTGAAGATCGTCGATCCGCTGACCGTCAGGGTCACCACCGACGGGCCGGCGCCGAACCTGCCGAACGACTTCATCCGGCTCTTCATCGTCTCGCATAAGGCGGCGGCCGGCCTGACCAAGGACAATGCCAACGAGGCCTTCAATTCCGGCAAGGCCGCGATCGGCACGGGCCCCTACAAGTTCGTCTCCTGGACGCCGAAGGACCAGCTCCTCCTCGAGCGCTTCGACGGCTTCTGGGGCGAGAAGGAGCCCTGGGCCAAGGTCGTGCGCAAGGAGCTGCCCAACGATGCCGCTCGCGTCGCGCAGCTCAAGGCGGGGCAGGTCGACATCATCGTGCGCGCACCGGCCTCGGACGTGCCGACGCTGAAGCGCGACCCGAAGCTTTCCGTCGCAACGGTCGAGACCGTCTACCTCTTCAACATGGAGCTCGACCTGCGCGACAAGCCCCCGCAGATCACCGCCAAGGACGGCTCCGCCCTGCCGAAGAACCCGCTGCAGGATGTCCGGGTGCGCGAGGCGATCGATCTCGCCATCAACCGGCCGGCGCTTGCTGAAATCGCCATGGAAGGGCTTGGCGCCGCCGCGAACCAGCTGGTCACTCCCACGATCGCCGGCTTCAACAAGGACCTGCCCGCGATCAAGGCGGATACCGCCAAGGCGAAGAAGTTGATGACGGATGCGGGATATCCCGACGGGTTCAAGGTCACCTTCTCCTTCACCAGCGACCGCCTGCCCGGCGACCGGCAGGTCGGCACCTCGATCGCCCAGATGCTCGCCCGCATCGGCATCGAGGCGGTGGCGAACGCCCAGCCGGCCGCCGTCTTCTTCCCGGCGCGCGCCCGTTCCGAATACTCGATGGCGATGTCGGGCTGGGGCACGCTGACCGGCGAGGCCAACTACACCCTCTCCTCGCTGGTCCACTCCAACGAGCCCGCCAAGAAGCTCGGCGCCTTCAACCTGCTCGGCTACAAGAACGCCGAGGTCGACAAGCTGATCGAGGACGCCTCGGTCGAGATGGACGAGGCGAAGCGCAACAAGATGCTCTCCGACGTCGCGGCGATCGTCGCCAAGGACAGGCCGCGCATCGCCGTCACCTCGATCGGCTCGGCCTGGGCGATGCAGAAGGACAAGGTGACGATCTCGCCGCGCGTCGACGAGGACACCCTCGCGATGGACATCAAGCCCGTTAAGAAGTAACGCGGCCGCCTTCCACGTCACGGCCGCTCGTCCGGCCGTGGCGGATCACGCTTTCAAGACCCGACAGGATACCGATATGACCCTCGCGCTTGCCATCCACGGCGGCTGCGGCACGCTGCCGAAGGCCGAGATGACGGAGGGCGAATGGGCCCAGGCCCGGTCCGACCTCGCCGGCGCGCTCCGCGCCGGCTGGGCGATCCTCAGCAAGGGCGGCGCGGCGGTCGACGCCGTGGAGGCGGCCGTGCGGGTGATGGAGGATTCCCCGGTCTTCAACGCCGGCCATGGTGCAGCCTTCAACAGCGAGGGCGAGCACGAGCTCGACGCCTCGATCATGGACGGGGCGACGCTGGCTGCCGGCGCGATCTGCGGGGCCAGGCGCATCCGCAATCCGATCAGCGCCGCCAAGGCGCTGATGCTGCGCGGCGACCCGCTGATGCTCGCCGGCCCCGCCGCCGACGACTTCGCCGAGCATGACGGCGTCGACACCGTCGAGAACGAGCATTTCTCGACCGAGCGGCGGCGCAAGAACCTCGCCTCGATGAAGCTGCGCGAGATCGTCGGCACCGCCGCCGAGGCGAGCGAGGCCGAGAAGCACGGCACGGTCGGCGCCGTCGCCTGCGACGCGCAGGGCCATCTTGCCGCCGCGACCTCGACCGGCGGCTATACCAACAAGCCGGTCGGCCGCGTCGGCGATTCCCCGATCATCGGCGCCGGCACCTATGCCCGCGACGGGCGCTGTGCCGTCTCCGGCACCGGCAAGGGCGAGTATTTCATCCGCTATTGCGTCGGCCACGAGATCGCGTCGCTGATCGCCTATAAGGGCCTCTCGCTGGAAGCGGCGACGGACGCGGTCCTGGCCGAACTGTCCGAGCACAGGATTGGCGCCGGGCTGGTCGCGGTCGGTGCCGACGGCACGGTCGTCGCGCCCTACAACACCGAGGGCATGTATCGGGGCTGGGTGACGGCGGACGGGCTCGTCCATGTCGCGACCCACGACCATGTCGAATTGGCGGGGCAGGCGTGAGCGAACCCATCCTGATCTGGGGCGCAGGCGCCATCGGCGGCACGCTCGGCGCCTATTGGGCGCGGGCCGGCGTGCCGGTCCTGCTGGTCGACATCGTGCCCGAGCATGTCGAGGCGTGCAGGACCAAGGGGCTCGCCATTTCCGGGCCGGTCGAGGCCTTTACGCAGGTTGTCCCGGCTGCGACGCCAGCCGAGTTGACCGGCCGCTACAGCCGCATCGTGCTCGCCGTGAAGGCTGGCGCGACGGAAGCCGCGCTCGCCGCGCTGAAGCCGCACCTGACTGACGACGGCTTCGTGCTCTCCGCCCAGAACGGCCTGAACGAACTCGCCATCGCCAAAGCGGTCGGCGAGCGGCGCACGATGGGCTGCTTCGTGAATTTCGGCGCCGACTGGCTCGGGCCGGGCGAAATCCTCTACGGCAATCGCGGTGCGACGGTCGTCGGCGAGCTCGACGGCTCGATCAGTGAACGCGCCGTCGAGATGCACCGGCTGATGAGGCTGTTCGAGCCGGACGCGATCCTGACCGACAACATCTTCGGTTATTTGTGGGGCAAGCTCGCCTATGGCGCCATGCTGTTCGCCACCGCCCTGACCGACGATTCCATGTCGGCGAACTTTTCGGACCCGGAACGGCTGCCGGTCTGGCTCGCGCTCGGGCGCGAGGTCGGAGCGGTCGCGGCCAAGCGCGGCGTGACCTCGCTCGGCTTCGGCGAGTTCGATCCGATGGTGTTCGCGCCGGGACGACCGGAAGGCCCCCAGGTCGAGACGATCCGCTGGCTCGCGCATTACACTTCGCAAACCGCCAAGACCCATTCCGGCATCTGGCGCGATCTCGCCGTGCGCAAGCGGAAGACCGAAGTCGATCCGCAGATCGGCGTCATCGCCACGCTCGGCCGCGAGGTCGGCATCGCGACGCCCGCGATCGAGACGCTGGTCTCGCTGATCCACGACATCGAGGACGGCCGTCGTCCGATGGCCTTCGAGACGCTCAAGGTACTGATCGACCAATGCAGATCCGCTTCGACAACCGCGTAGCCCTCGTCACCGGCGCAGCCCAGGGCATCGGGCGCGCGATCGCCGTCGCGCTGGCCGAGGCCGGGGCGCGGGTCCACCTCGCCGATATCGATGCGGCGGGGGTGCAGGCCACCGCGAAGGAGATCGGCGCGACCGGGCACGCGGCCGATCTCGGCTCGCCCGATGCGGCGCAGGCGCTGGTGCGCGCGATCGTGGCGGCCGATGGCAAGCTCGACCTTCTCGTCCATGCCGCCGGCGGCGTGCGCGGGCAGGTCGGCGGGGCGATCGAGGCGGTTTCCGAGGAAGACTGGCGCGTGATCTTCGCTGCCAATGTCGATGCGGCCTTCTTCCTGGCGCAGGCGGCAGCGCCCGTGATGAAGCAGGCCGGCTATGGGCGGATCGTGACGATCTCGTCGGGCGCGGGCCTGAGGCCGAGCCTCACCGGCATCCAGGCCTATGCCAGTGCCAAGCACGCGCTGGTCGGATTGACCAAGCAGCTCGCCTGGGAGTTCGGGCCGCACGGCGTCACGGTGAATTCGGTGGCGCCGGGCTTCGTGCGCTCCAACCCCGCGACCGAGCGGCAATGGCAGAGCTACGGGCCGGAAGGGCAGAAGAAGCTGGTCGAGAGCATCCATACCCGCCGGCTCGGCACGCCCCAGGATATCGCCAACGCCACGCTGTTCTTCCTGAGCGAGCAGGCCGGCTGGATTTCCGGGCAGGTGCTCTCGGTGGATGGCGGGCGGTCGTAGGGGAGGCGCCATTCGCGGAACGCCGCACCGACGACGAGAAAAGCGCGTCATCCCGTGCGCGCTGCAGCATGCCAATGCTGCTGCGCAGACACGGGACCGCCCTCGGAAAAGGGCGTCTTTTCTGCGCGCGCTCCAGAGAGGCGCCTTTTCCTGCACGCGATCCCGTGTCTGCGCAGCGGCACTGCGCGCCGCAGCGCGCACGGGAAGACAGCGGTGGTACGGCCGCCCGGTCGGCACTGGTCGAAGGACCTACACCTCACCCCTGCCCCTCTCGCTCTGATCTCGGCTGTTGCCGAGAGCCCCGAAAGCCGTCAGCCGCAGTTCATCTTGTCGGCCGGCATCTCGGCGCCGATCATCCAGCTCGTGCCGAAACGGTCGGTCAGCATGCCGAAGCGCGGCGACCAGAAGGTCTCGGCCATCGGCATCATGATCTTGGCGGCGCCTTCGGAGAGTCCGGCGAAGATGCGGTCTGCCTCTTCCGGCGTCGCAACGCCGACGCTGACCGAGACCGAGCGCATCGGCCCGTCCGAACGATCCGGCGGCGCGTCGGAAGCCATCAGCATCTGGCCCTCGATCTCCAGGCAGGCATGCAGGATCTTGTCCCGCCATTCCGCCGGGACATGCTCCTCGGCCGGCGTGCCCTTGTGGTCCATCATGGCGAGCATCCTGCCGCCCAGCACCTTCTCGTAATGGGTAAAGGCCTCGCGGCAATTGCCGTCGAACATCAGATAGGTCGAGAGTTTCATCGCGTGTCCTCCTGGATGCGGTGGAAAGCGTTCAGCGCTTGCGGTGGTATTGGGCGGCCATGAACTCGGCCCACTGGCCGTCGGGCCCAAGCACGCGCGAGGTCAGGGTGCGGTGGTCCGGCGACAGGAAGGTGATGACGTCCTGATACTTCGCCATCGAGCCGTCGCCCGCCATGCTGGGCCCCTCGGTGTCGAGGACCAGCGACTTGCCGTCTTCGGAAATGACACCATCATAGGTCCACATCATCGTCATCATCGAGGCGACGAAGCTGCCGACGAAGCGGCCCTTGGCCGGATCGAAGCCGAGCGTCATCAGGCTGGTGACCGGCTTGCCCTCAGGCCCTTCACCCTGCCCCTCGCCCAGCGTCCAGAGCCCGCCGAGCGAGCGCACGCTCTCCGTGCCCTTCGAGGCTGACGGCGGTTGATCCGGTCCCATCGAGCAGTTCATCTCGGCGGTCCAGTCACCGACCAGCTGGTGGAGCCACTCATGCTCCTTCTGCGGTTCGCCCATCATGGTTTCTCTCCTCTCGTGTTGTTGTTTTCGGGGATCGGGGTTGATGCGCCGCCTCAGGCGGCGCGCTCGGCCGCAGCCTTCATGGCCTTGAGTCCGGTCTCGAAATCGCCGCCGACCATGCGGTCCATATCCATGAAGACATGCATGATCTTGCCGATGAACGGGGTCGGGCCGGTCATGATCCAGGTCACGTTCGTCTGCTGGCCCTGCGGCGTCAGCGCGAAGACGACGTCGTTATGCGCCTCGAAGGGCTTGAGGAAATCGAGCTTGAGCGCGAGCTTGCCCGGCACTTGGGCCTCGGTGATGCGCATGCTGCCCTCGCCGACATTCTTGTCGCCGGCCCAGGCATAGGTCGCGCCGACGCCGGTCTCGGGGCCGCCGAAGGTGCGCTTCATCGCCGGGTCCTTCTTCTCCCAGGGCGACCAGGCGTTCCAAGCCCGGAAATCGGCGATCAGCGGATAGATGCGCTCCGGCGCGGCATTGATCGCGATGGAGCGGGTGACCTGGAAGGTATCGGGCTTGCGGGCGGCCAGGATGAGCACGACGACGATGCCGGTCGCGAGAAGGCCGAGCAGGCCGAGAAGAATGGTCTTGAGCATGACGAACACCTGAAACTGAATTGAAGGAATGGCTTTGGCGTCAAACGCCCGGCTTATCGGGTGGTTTCGCCTTGATCGCGCGGAGCATCTCGTCCAGCCGCCCCAGGCTCTGGTCCCAGAAACGGCTGTAATGCTCCAGCCATTGCGAGACGTCCTGCAGTGGGCCGGGGTCGAGCCGGCAAGGTCGCCACTGGGCTTCCTTCCCCCGCGTGATCAGCCCGGCGCGCTCCAGCACCTTCAGGTGCTTGGAGACCGCCGGCAGGCTCATCGCGAAGGGCTCTGCCAGCTCCTTCACGGAACTCTCGCCTTGCGACAGCCGGGCCAGGATGGCGCGGCGCGTCGGGTCGGCGAGGGCTGCGAAGGTCAGGCTGAGCGGGTCCGTCGACATCGTATGAAACCGATAAGTTAATTAACTGATCAGTTTACTAATCACATTCCTCCTGCCTGTCAACCGGGCTGGGCCACAAGCTGGCGCGGGCCACCGCCGGTTGTTGTCAGGAGCGCGGACACGCGGCTAGAACCGGAGAGAGAACGAGGAGGGTTCATGAGCTTCGAGACCGCAGCGACACCGGAAGCCGCCGTGGACCGGCTCGAACGGCTCTATGACGAGGCACGCTCGGCCCTGCGCGGCGATCTGCAGCGCTTCTTCGATACCGGCGAGGCGCCGACGGCGGATGACCGGGAGCGCTATCGCTACCCGATGCTGCGCGTGACCTACGAGCCGTCGAAGCTGCCGGCAGCAACGCGGCGCGGCTATGCCAAATTCGCGGTGCCCGGCATCTACTCGACCACGGTGACGCAGCCGGCGGAGTTCCGCGCCTATCTGCTCGACCAGCTCAAGCCGCTGGTCGCCGAATATGGCGCGACGATCGAGACCGGCGTCAGCACCCAGGAAATCCCCTACCCCTATGCGCTCGAAGGCGGCGACGAGCTCGGGCGCGGCAAGATCACCGCCGCCGAGCTGGCGCGCTATTTCCCGACGCCGCTGCTGGCGCTGGTCGGCGACGAGATCGCCGATGGCAGCTACGAGCTGATCGAGGGCGAGCCGCGCCCGCTCTCGCTGTTCGACGCGGTCCGGGTCGATTACTCGCTGCGGCGGCTGGTGCACTACACCGGCACGGACTGGCGGGCGGTGCAGCCCTGGGTGCTGCTGACCAACTACCACCGCTATGTCGACCAGTTCGTGCGGCTCGGCCTGGCCGAGATCGAGGCGGGCACGGCGGAGGCTCTGATCGCGCCAGGCGGCATTCGCATCGACCGTGACGGCATCGACGTCTCCGCCGCGGAGCGGGTGATGTCGGCGCCCTGGCACCGCTTCCAGATGCCGGCCTATCACCTGATCCGGACCGGCGGCGAGGGCGTGACGCTGGTCAATATCGGCGTCGGCCCTTCCAACGCAAAGAACATCACCGACCATCTCGCGGTGCTCCGGCCGAATTGCTGGCTGATGGTCGGCCATTGCGGCGGCCTGCGCCAGACCCAGATCATCGGCGACTACGTGCTGGCCCATGCCTATCTCCGGCAGGACCGCATCCTCGACGATCTCGTGCCGCCGGATATTCCGATTCCCGCGCTGGCCGAAGTGCAGGTCGCCTTGCAGCAGGCGGCAGCCGACATCACCGGCGAAAAGGGCGACCGGCTGAAGCAGCGCCTGCGCACCGGCACCGTCGTGACCCAGGACGATCGCAACTGGGAACTGCAATGGACCAAGGAGCGGCGGCGCATCAACCTGTCACGCGCCATCGCGGTCGATATGGAATCCGGCACGATCGCGGCTCAAGGGTATCGCCTCAGGGTGCCCTACGGCACCTTGCTCTGCGTCTCCGACAAACCGCTGCATGGCGAGATCAAGCTGCCGGGCGCGGCGAACGCGTTCTATGAGCGCGCGGTGGGCGAACATCTGCGCATCGGGCTCGACGCGCTGGAGAAGCTGAAGGTCACGGGCTCGGCGATCCATTCGCGCAAGCTCAGGAGCTTCGACGAGCCGCCGTTCCGGTAGATACTCGCCGTCATTGCGAGGAGCGAAGCGACGAAGCAATCCAGGGGGATTGAGCTGAAGCTCCCAACCCAGTCCCCCTGGATTGCTTCGCTACGCTCGCAATGACGGCTAGGGCGGCGCTCGCCTCAGCCGAAGACGCCGTAGGCCAAGAGCCCCGCGATCACCCAGAGCGCGATATTGCCCCAGCGGTTGCGCCGGGCTTCGGCCCGGCCGATCGCCTCGACGCTGCGCTCGTCGAGCGAGAAGCCGTGGCGCGAGGCGTCCTCGAGCTGGCCGAGCACGCGCTCGGCGCGGACGACGGTGTCCGGCAGCGTCGCGAGCGAGCCGAGCAGGGAGCGGGCGCCGCGCCCGGCTTCCTCCAGCCTGCCGATCGGGCCGAGATTATGGGTGATCCAACTCCGCACCACCGGATCGGCCGTGCCCCACATGTCGAGATGGGGATCGAGCGTACGGGCGACGCCCTCGACCACCACCATGGTCTTCTGAAGCATGACGAGCTCGGTGCGGGTCGCCATGTCGAACATGCCGGTGATCTCGAAGAGCAGGGTCAGGACCTTGGCCATCGAGATCTGGTCGGCGCTCTTGTCGTGGATCGGCTCGCCGACCGCGCGGATCGCCTGGGCGAAATCCGCGACGTCGTGATGGGCCGGGACATAGCCCGCCTCGAAATGCACCTGCGCGACGCGGGTATAGTCGCGGGTGATGAAGCCGAGCAGGATTTCGGCGAGGAAGCGCCGCTCCTTCAGGCCGAGCCGGCCCATGATGCCGCCATCGACCGCGACGAGGCGCCCCTCCGCATCGACGAAGAGGTTCCCGGGATGCATGTCGGCATGGAAGAAGCCGTCGCGGATCGCGTGCTTCAGGAAGGACTGGATGATGTTGCGCGCCAGCTCCGGCAGATCATGGCCGGCAGCACGCAGGCCCTCGACATCGGAGAGACGGACGCCGTCGATCCATTCGTCGACCAGCATTTCGCGCGCGGTGAGCTGCCAGTCCGGCTCCGGCACGCGGAAATCGGTGTCGCCTTTGGTATTCTCGGCAAATTCGGACAGCGCGGCGGCTTCGAGCCGGAGATCCATCTCCATCGCCACCGAGCGCGCCAGAGTCTCGACCACGCCGGTGAAGCGCAGGCGACGGGCCTCGGGTGAACGCGCCTCGGCCATCTCGGCACCGAAGCGCATCGCGGCGAGATCGCGGTTGAAGCGGTCGCGGATACCGGGGCGCAGTATCTTCACCGCGACCTCGCGGCCATCCTTCAGCCGGGCGCGGTGGACCTGGGCGATCGAGGCGGCGGCGACCGGCTCGCTGAATTCGGGGAACAGCGTCTCCAGCTTCACGCCATGCGCGGCTTCGACGATGGCGCGGGCTTCCGCCATCGGGAAGGCGGGCATGCGGTCCTGCAGGGCCGAGAGATCCTCCGCGATCTTCATGCCGACGACATCGGGCCGCGTCGCCAGGAACTGGCCGAACTTCACATAAGACGGGCCGAGCCGGGTCATCGCCGCCGCGAGGCGGGTCGCGGAAGAGCCGGCGCCGCGCCGCTCGATCAGGCGGCCGACGCGGATCAGCCCGCGCGCCAGCGGCGGCAGCACGGAGGGGTCGACCAGCGCCAGCGCCCCCTCGCGCGCCAGCACGAAGCCGACGCGCGCGCCGCGCAGCATGTGAAAGAAGGAGGAGATCATGCCGCCGCAGCCAGCATCACAGCTTCCAGCCGGAATGCAGCGCCACGACGCCGCCGGTCATCGGGGTAAACTTCGCCCGGCGGAAGCCGGCATCCTCGATCATCCCCGCGAAAGCCTGCGGCTTCGGGAACTTGCGGATCGACTCGACGAGATACTGGTAGGGCTCGGCCTCGCCGGTGACCATGCGGCCCATCGGCGGGATGACCTTGAAGGAATAGGTCTCGTAGATCTTGTCGAGCAAGGGCACGTCGACATGGCTGAATTCGAGGCAGAGGAAACGCCCGCCGCGCTTCAGCACGCGATAGGCCTCGGCCAAAGCCTTGTCGATGCGCGGCACGTTCCGGATACCGAAGGCGATGGTGTAGCAGTCGAAATGATTGTCGGGCAGGCCGAGCTCTTCGGCATTGCCCTGGACGAAGCGGATGCGATCATTGTCCGGGAAGCGCTTGTCGGCGCGCTCGCGCCCGACGCGCAGCATGTCGGCATTGATGTCGAGCACGGTGACATCGGTCTCAGGGCCACCGGCCTCCAGCACCGAGAAGGCGACGTCGCCCGTGCCGCCGGCCACGTCGAGATGATGGAAAGGCCGATCCTTCGCAGGATTGATCGCGGTCAGCAGCGCGCTTTTCCAGACCCGGTGCAGCCCGCCCGACATCAGGTCGTTCATCAGGTCGTAGCGGTTGGCGACCTTGTGGAAGACGTCGTCGACCTTGGCCTGCTTCTCGGCGAGCTTCACCGTCTCGAAGCCGAAATGGGTGGTGTCGGAAGCTGCTGTCACGGTCGGGCCGGCCTTGTGCAAATCTGTCTTGTATTCGCTTGTGCCGATCAATAGCCAAAGGCGGCGGGCTTGTCGCGGCCCGTCTCGACGCAGGCTTTACGAAGGTCGTTGATATGCCGGAGCTACCCGAGGTCGAAACCGTCCGGCGCGGGCTGGAGCCCGCCCTGCTGGGCGAGCGCTTCCAGCGCGTCGAGCTGCGCCGGCCGGACCTGCGCTTTCCCCTGCCCGAGCGCTTCGCCGAGCGGCTGACCGGGCGGCGAATCGAGGCCCTGTCGCGGCGGGCGAAATACCTGATCGCCGATCTCGACGACGGCGCGGCGCTCGTGATGCATCTGGGCATGAGCGGGCGCTTCATCGTCGAGGCGCCGGGCACGCCACCGACCGAGCCCGGCTCCTATTATAATGAGATCGGCCGGCACCTGATCCATGACCATGTCGTGTTCGAGATGGGGACCGGCGCGCGCGTCACCTATAACGACGTGCGTCGCTTCGGCTTCATGGACATTCTGCCGCGCAACGAGCTCGAGACCTGCAGACACTTCGCCGGGATGGGCATCGAGCCGCTCGGCAACGAACTCTCCGGCGAAACGCTGGCGAAGCTGTTCGCGGGCAAGTTCGCGCCCCTGAAGGCCGCGCTGCTCGACCAGCGGCTCGTGGCGGGCCTCGGCAATATCTATGTCTGCGAGGCCTTGTTCCGGGCCGGGCTGCATCCGGAAGCGGAAGCAGGGACGATCGCGACCCCGACGGGGCGGCCGCGCGAGACCGCGCATGAGCTCGCCCGCATCATCCGCGAGGTGCTGGAGGAGGCGGTCGCGGCCGGCGGCTCGACGCTGCGCGACTTCGCCCATGCCGACGGCTCGCTCGGCTATTTCCAGCACCGCTTCAAGGTCTATGATCGCGAGG
Organism: Allobosea sp. NPDC055353; assembly: GCF_053644975.1. NCBI lineage: Bacteria > Pseudomonadati > Pseudomonadota > Alphaproteobacteria > Hyphomicrobiales > Alloboseaceae > Allobosea > Allobosea sp. NPDC055353. The sequence continues at coordinate 174,424 of NZ_JBSHMC010000003.1, forward strand.
GTGAGGTTTGCGTCACGCCGGGTTGCGGAAAGCTGGTGAAGCGGCTGGTGCAGTCGGGACGCTCGACGTTTTATTGCGAGAGCTGCCAGAAGCGGGCCGTTCGCTAGCAGTCCGATGTCCGCTTAGGGTCGCAAGCTGACATCACCGCATCGGTTCGGGCTTTGCGCGGAAAGGAAGCGTCAGGACCGCGCAGAGCATACTCCCCAACGCAAAGCAGGCGATCAGCTTTGGGCCCGCCTGAAACCAGAACTCGCTGTGGAAGATGTGAGGCCCTGGCAGCGGAAAAACTAGAGCTACAATTGCCCCGATTAAGCAAGAAGCACCTATATAAGCTGTATTTCTGACGATTGATGGCGAGAGAAGCGCGACAAAGCACCCCGCCAGCAGGGCATGAACAAAGCCGCCAAAATAAAATATGCTCAATCTTGCGACGAGAAGAACACCAAGCATTCCATACAATTCATGCGCATGTAGCAGCCAAGAAAAATTGAGCAATAAATCGTATGAGAATAATGTTAAAAGCGGTCCGAGCGCTGCATAAGTTGCAATCGTCAGTGCAGATCGGACGATTCTCATCCGAACGTGCCGGAAATCAATGGTGTCGTCAGGCATGCCGCTTGGCCAAGGTGAGGTTCAGCCTGACCCTAGACCGCAGATGATTTCACGACAATGCGAAGGGACACACAAGATTAACGGCGGATCGAGCGACGAAGTCCAACCTCGGTCGTCCGACGCGGTGCGGTCGCGGCCATGACAGTGCGGAATGTCCGCAACGGGTCGGGAGCGGAAGTCGATCGCAGCACCTACCCCTTCTCCGAGGACCTCATTTCCGAGGCACCCTGAGCTCACGATATCAACTTGTCGTAACCGACAAACGTGAACATGCGTTCGCCCAGCACGAGAGGGGAGGGCTTTCCCCGAAACTGGTGGACCCCGACTGCCAACTCTGTCTCGGGGGCAGATAGCCAATGTTGTTCGAAGTCTAGCCCTTCGAACCGTCGACAAATCATGGGCACCCGATCCGGCTTTCGGCGGTGGCGGGTCCAGATAACGCGCCCACCGGTTGCGCACAGATGCGGACAGCGGTCGATCGTGCGCTCGATATCACCATCATGGATGTTGCCGAACACGCCGCAGATCAGCACGAGATGCGCTGGCGTCATGCCGCGATAATGATCGCTGATCGACGCGTCAGCGGTCATGACCTCGATCTGATGAAGCCCGCTGGAGAAGGCGAGCCGCTCGGCAAACTCCGTATTTCGACGGTCCAGCTCGACAAGGCGGGCCTGAACGTCATTCCGGCGCGGATGACCCTGCAGGACCTCGAGCAAATCCCGGCCTTGGCCTGCGCATAGGCTGATTACGCGGATCGGACCCGGATCGCAGCTGTTGAGAGCAAGGTCGATTTGCGCTTGAACAGTCCGCAGTCGCTCGGCCATCCGTGAGTGGGGAGTGTCGTATTTGCTGTGCCAAGTTTGCCAATCCACAACGGCCTCGGGTCAAAACGTCGCCTCACACAGAGTAGCCCCTGTACGATGTCTGCAATGGGTCGGCAGCCGACATTGGCGTCCGCCCGGCAATGCACCAGCCAACGCTCGGGTCGACGCGAGCGTCGGCTAGTGGCCGCCTCCGGCAAGACCGATTCCGGCGATCAGTGCGCCCCACACCTTCAGGCGCAAGCCGACAGCCTTGATCACGCCTGTGGCCGCGATCAGGTGCCCCGTGAATCCGCCAAGATCGTTGGTGTAGGCCTGAACGATGCAGCCGGTACCGTCGACCATGATCTTCTCTTGTTCCTTATGCTCAAGCTCCAGATAGACCAGAAGCGATCCGCGCGGGGCTCGCTGACTGAGATCGATCAGTTGCCCTCCCGGCACGATCTGGCCGGCCGCTATCGCCGGCTGGATGTGACGGACCCGTGCGGGGAGGACCGTGTTGCTGAAGCTCAGGCCGATATTGGTGTCGCAGGAAATTTCCGCAGGCATCCCTTCGTAGAGGGATGTGCGCGCGACCTGGGGAAAGCCCGCCGTGATTCTGAGCGGAAGATCGTTCGGGCGGTCGGGAATGATCACCATGGCGGGGCTCAATATCAGCGTGGACGCGGGACTTCCCGCGCTCATGGCCAATTGGGTCACGACACCATCGGTGAACGAGCGCACCTCGGTCATCCCCAACGCAACCTTGGCGCTTTCCAGAGCAGCCTCGGCAGCTTTCCGCTGCGCCGGGATGGTTTGGGAAATCTCGGCCCGAGCCAGGCTTTGTTGCGCCTGCGCCGACGCCAGATTGGCCTCGCCGATCGCGACGGAAGACTCCGCCAGGCGCACGGCTTCCCTTGTACCGGAGTTCCTGGCGGCCAGAGCCTGCGCGTTTTCGAGGTCGCCTCTCAGCTTCTCCAGCGAAGCGCTCGACACGGCCACGCTCGCCTCCGCGACCTTCAGGGTGTCAGAGGCTTTGGCCGCGGCGGCCGTGATCTTGTCGAATTCGGCCTCCGCCTGCTTCAGCGCCGCCTTCTGGGTGTTGTTCTCGATCCGGAAAAGCAGATCGCCGACAGAAACCTTCTGCATGTTCCTGACGGCAACCTCCGTCACCGGGCCGCTCGTCTGCGCGACGATCGATACGGTGCGGTAAGGCAGGAGGCCGGAATAGGACTTCGGATGGAAATAGAAAATCGTGACGAACAGGAAGAATGCGAGCAAGGCCCAGAGGAACACCGCCGTGCGCATGTTCCAAACGGTCATGGCTTCGCCACGACGCTTCAACTGGTAGTAGCGGAAAATCGCCGGAAAGGAGGTCAGAAGGAGTTCGATCACTTCTGTCCCCCTTCGGCCGGAGCAGGGGCAGCGACGACCGCAACGTCGGAAGATCCCGCGCCGACGGCCACCGGCAAGACGACGGCTTGCTCGTCGCCCTCGCCTTCACCTTCGTGAATTCGCGGAACGTGGAAGCGTGACCAGTCCGCCATCAGGGCGAGAAGGATTGCGCTCAGCGGAAGGAGAACGTGGAAATGCTCGAGCGGAAAGACTTCGTAGAGCAGGGCGATTGCCAACAATGTCGGGATTGTCTTTGCAAGCGGGGTGCCCTTCGAGCTGTGTTCGGCCCAACGGTCGAATGCCGCATAGAGCGTCACGATCCCGTACAATGCGAGGCAGATGACGGCCAAAGCCACCCATGCCAACGTGTCCGTATCGCCCGGAGCGGTGAACCAGGATGGGCTTGAATGCCCGAGACTGGCTTCTGTCGCCATGGAACAATCCCTCAGCAAGTAATCAGCGGTAGCCTATCGGGCGTTCGTATACGAACTGCGAACTGTAAGCGCGTTGGGCAAGAACATGTCGAGGCTAGGTCACCAGCAGACATTGCCCGGAAACCAAGCCCCGCCCTTCATGCCGCCTTTATCCTCGTTCCACCTGATCCCGAGAACCCTTCTCCCCCTGCGGGAGAAGGTGGTCCGGCGTAGCCGGGACGGATGAGGGGTCTCGCGGTGCCTCGGCATGTCAATGTCTGACAAAGGGCAAACGATATCAGACAATGCGACCCCTCACCCCAACCCTCTTCCGCAGGGGAGAGGGGTGCCGCGAGGTTCTCGCACACCCTCCGCCACGAGATGACCGGAACAAGCCCGACCATGACGACAGGCGGCGGCGGGGAGGCAGCGCGAATGCGCGGATGCGTGCGACGCGCATGGACCACTCTCCCGCCGCCCGCTAAAGCTGGCGGCACAGGAGCATCCGGGAGGCCGCCATGGCTTATGAGACCATTCTCGTCGAGACGAAGGGCAAGGTCGGGCTGATCACGCTCAACCGCCCGCAGGCGCTGAACGCGCTGAACGGCCAGCTCATCGGCGAGATCAACCAGGCGCTCGACGGCTTCGAGAAGGATGCCGAGATCGGCTGCGTCGTCCTCACCGGCTCGGAAAAGGCCTTCGCCGCCGGCGCCGACATCAAGGAGATGCAGAGCCGCATCTTCCCCGGCACCTATCTCGACGACAAGTTCGAGGACTGGGACCGGATCGGCCGGCGCCGCAAGCCGATCGTCGCGGCGGTCGCGGGCTTCGCGCTCGGCGGCGGCTGCGAGCTCGCCATGATGTGCGACTTCATCATCGCCGCCGACAATGCGAAATTCGGCCAGCCCGAGATCAATCTCGGCGTCATCCCCGGTGCCGGCGGCACGCAACGCCTGACCAAGGCGGTGGGCAAGGCCAAGGCGATGGACCTGTGCCTGACGGGCCGGATGATGAATGCCGAGGAAGCCGAGCGCTCCGGCCTCGTCGCCCGCGTCGTGCCGCTGGCCGACCTCCTGACCGAGACGCTGAAGGCGGCCGAGGCGATCGCATCGAAATCGCTGCCCTCCGTGATGATGGCGAAGGAATCGGTCGAGCGCGCCTTCGAGGTAACCCTTCAGGAGGGGTTGCGCTTCGAGCGCCGCGTCTTCTCCTCGCTCTTCGCGACCGCCGACCAGAAGGAGGGCATGTCCGCCTTTGCCGAGAAGCGGAAGCCCGATTTCAAGAACGCTTGACAGGTTTGACGCGAGCCGAAAAGGCGCGGGGAACCCTCTCCCGGAGGGAGAGGGCAGGGTGAGGGGTCGGCCGCTCCCCGCGTTTGCCGTGAGGTGGTCGCTGCGCAACCGTGAGGCGATACCTTACTGGTCCAGGGGCCTACACCTCACCCCTACCCCTCTCCTTACAGGAGAGGGGATCCCGCGCAGATGGCTGCCATCGTCTCGTATTCGGAAACGCAACACCGGCCTGCTTCTGCAAGGCTTGACCATCGAGCGGGCGCGGACACCATGCCCGCAACGTAGCGCAGGATCCGCATCATGACCGCCAGCAGCCCCGCCCTCCCGACCTATGCCGATGTCGAGGCCGCGGCAGGGCGGCTCCAGGGCATCGCCCATCACACGCCGGCGATGAGCTCGGCCACCGCCAACCGGCGGACGAATGCCAGCCTCGTCTTCAAGCCCGAGAACCTGCAGCGCATGGGCGCCTTCAAGTTCCGCGGCGGCTACAATGCGATCGCTTCGCTCTCGGCCGAACAGAAGAAGGCCGGCGTCGTCACCTATTCCTCCGGCAACCATGCCCAGGCCATCGCCTATGCCGGCCAGCTCCTGGGCGTACCGACCACGATCATCATGCCGAACGATGCCCCGGCCGCGAAGGTCGCGGCGACCGAGGGCTATGGCGGGCAGGTCGTGCGTTATGACCGCTATAAGGAGAACCGGCTCGAGATCGGCAACAAGCTCTCCACCGAGCGTGGGCTGACGATCATCCCGCCTTACGACCATCCTGACGTCATCGCCGGACAGGGCACCGCGACCAAGGAGCTGATCGAGGATGCCGGCCCGCTCGACATCCTGCTCGTGCCGCTCGGTGGCGGCGGCCTGCTCGCCGGCGCGGCGCTCGTCGCCAAGGCGCTGAACCCGGGCTGCCGCGTCTTCGGCGTCGAGCCGGAGGCCGGCAATGACGGACAGCAATCCCTGCGCAAGGGCGAGATCGTCACGATCGGCGTGCCCAAGACCATCGCCGATGGCGCCCAGACCGCCTTCCTCGGCGACCTGACCTTCCCGATCATCCAGCGCGAGGTCGAGGATATCGTCACCGTCAGCGACGCAGCGCTCGTCGACGCGATGCGCTTCTTCGCCGAGCGGATGAAGCTCGTGGTCGAGCCGACCGGCTGCCTCGCCGCTGCGGCCGCCTTCACCGGCTCCGTGCCGGTCGCCGGCAAGCGGGTCGGCATCATCCTCTCCGGCGGCAATGTCGATCTGGCGAGTTTCGCGGCCTTCATCGCGCCGTCCGCCTGAGATCGGTAGGCTTGCGGCGATTCCGGCGTTGACGTAGCGCCGGCAAGCGACTATAGCCCCACCACTCGCGGCGGCCCGCGCAAGCTCGGCCGCCGCGCACGTTTTTCCAGCAAGGATGCGGCCAGCCCCGCCGGCAATGACGCCAGGCGACCGGTCGCGATGAAGAGACGAGGACGTTTCGATGGCCAATACGACGTCGGCCAAGAAGGCTACGCGCAAGATCGCTCGCCGCACCGAGGTCAACAAGGCGCGCCGCTCGCGGATGCGCACCTTCCTGCGCAAGGTCGAGGAGGCGATCGCCTCCGGCGACAAGGCCAGCGCTGCCGAGGCCCTGAAGGCCGCCCAGCCGGAAATCATGCGCGCCGCGCAGAAGGGCGTGGTTCACAAGAACACCGCCTCGCGCAAGGTTTCGCGCCTCGCGCACCGGATCGGCGCGCTGGCTTCCTGAGCCTAAAGTCTTAATCGTTTCGACGACGGAAAGCCCGGCCGCAAGGCCGGGCTTTTTCGTTGGCTTCGTGGCCTCTGTGGCGCCCTCGCCACAGGCTCCGACGGAACAAAACAAAGCTGCTTTCAAGCGATTTTCGCAAGCTTTCCACGGTCTTGCGTACTTGACTCTCGGGCGCCGTTCAGGGCGCGAAGTCGCCCTCCGAGGCGGACTTGGCCGCTCATAAAAAGATGTTATTTTTCATCATCTTAGCAGGCAAAGGATTTTGGAAGACGGAATCGCGGCGACTCTGTGGCGGGCTTTCCGGGGGCTTGTAAAAAAAGATTCGGCCGCCCGCGAAAGGGGGAGCGTGAAGAAAATCTTAAGTTCCCCAACCAATTGCGGCGGACTGCCCCATGGTCAGGAACAGCCGCCGCGCCGCGAGTCTCGGAAGCCGGCTGAAAGGGGTGTTGCAGCCCGTCGAGAGCGCCTTGTAAGGTCCCTCCATCGCCGGGCGGACAGCAATGACCGCCACGGGATTTCCAGAGATGATCAGCGTTTTGGCTCGCGACCATGGAGGTTGGAGGATGTGACCCTTTGTCTTTTGTGATCGAGATGAAGGGTGGCGTCGTCTCAAGGCGAGCCTTCCAAGCGTAATCAACATAAGCGGGACCGGAACCTGCCGCGGCGTCATGCGCCCGCCGGGACCGGAGCCATTTTGACCAGACAGCAGCGCCGGGACGGTGGCCAGGAGGCGACCGCCGAACCCGAGCTATGCACATTTTCAAAGAACGGGGCCATTGATGTTCGAGCGGCAGGATTTCGGAGACATGGTCGAGACGACGCCGGTGGTGGTGACGATCGCTGCGGAAGAGACCGCCGTCATCCGGGCGGAGGAGGCATCGATTCAGGACGCATGGGAGCGCGTGCGCCGGCGCCTGCGGGCGGAGCTCGGCGAGGATGTCTTCTCGAGCTGGTTCGGGCGGCTTGAGATCGCCGGCATCGTCGAGGGCGTGGCCTATCTCACGGTTCCCACCCGCTTCCTGAAGAGCTGGCTCGAGGCGCATTACACCGAGCGCCTGCGGGTGAACTGCATCGCCGAGCTGCCGGCCCCGAACGGCGTGCTGCTCTCGGTGCGCACCGTGTCGCGCGACCCTTCCGCCGTGCCGCAGATCGACGCCCTGCGCAGCCGCCCCACGGCCGCGGCCAGCCCGGCACCGAGCGAAGCCGGCCGCCCCGCCGTCGCGAGCCCTCCGCGGCCCGGTGATAGCGACCTCGTCGATGCCTGCGGCACCGGGCTCGACCGGCGCATGAGCTTCCAGAGCTTCGTCGTCGGCAAGTCGAACCAGCTCGCCTTCGCCGCGGCCGAGCGCATTGCGGCTGCGCCCGCGGGCCAGAGCCCCTATAACCCGCTCTACCTTCATGCCGGCGTCGGCCTCGGCAAGACGCATCTCCTGCAGGCGATCGCGCAGGATGCGCGCCGCCAGGGCAAGCGCGTCGCCTATTTCACCGCCGATCGTTTCATGTACGGCTTCGTCGCGGCGCTGAAGTCGCAAACGGCGCTCGCCTTCAAGGAGAAGCTGCGCGGCATCGACCTGCTCATCGTCGACGACGTGCAATTCATCCAGGGCAAGTCGATCCAGCAGGAATTCGGCCACACGATCAACGCCCTGCTCGATGCCGGCAAGCAGATCGTCGTCGCCGGCGACCGCCTCGCCGGAGAACTCGAAGCGCTCGACGAGCGCATCCGCTCGCGGCTCGGCGGCGGCCTGGTGGTCGAAGTCGGAGAACTCGACGAGACCCTGCGCGCCACGATCCTGTCCAGCCGGCTGGAGGCGCTGCAGGCGACCCACCCGAACTTCCGGGTCAGCCCCGACGTCGTCGCCTATGTCTCGCGCGTCGTCGCGACCAATGGCCGCGACCTCGACGGCGCCGCCAACCGCCTGCTCGCCCATGCCACGCTGTCCGGCCAGCTCGTGACGCTGGAGACGGCGGAAGCGGCCATCCGCGATCTCGTCCGCACCCGCGAGCCGCGCCGGGTCAAGATCGAGGATATCCAGAAGCTCGTTGCGACGCGCTACAATGTCAGCCGCGCCGACATCCTCTCGGAGCGCCGCACCGCGGCCGTGGTAAAACCGCGCCAGATCGCGATGTATCTGTCGAAAGCGCTGACGCCGCGCTCGCTGCCCGAAATCGGCCGCCGCTTCGGCGGGCGCGACCACACGACGGTGCTGCACGCCGTGCGGAAGATCGAGAAGGCGATCAGCGAGGACCGCTCGCTGCATGACGAGGTCGACCTGCTGAAACGCATGCTGCAGGAGTGAGCCTGGAAAGCGTTCGCCACGCCCGTGAAATGGTTGTGGTTGCCCGGGCGGGCAGGCCTTGCGCCCCCGCCCGGTGTCCTGCAATGTCGCTGGCCATTCATTCGGCTCGCGCCCTGGCGCGCGGGCGGCCAGCGCCAGAAGACTAGACAATCATGAAGGTCACGGTCGAACGTTCCACGCTGCTCAAGTCGCTCAGTCACGTCCATCGCGTGGTGGAGCGCCGCAACACGATCCCGATCCTGTCGAACCTGCTGCTCAGTGCCTCCGAGAACGGCCTGCGGCTGAAGGCGACCGATCTCGATATCGAGGTGGTGGAGACGATTCCCGCCGATGCGGCCGAGCCCGGCGCCACGACCGTTCCCGCGCATACCCTCTACGACATCGTCCGCAAGCTGCCCGATGGCGCCCAGGTCTCGCTGGAAACCACCGGCGATAGCGGCCTCGTGCTGCGCTCGGGCCGTTCGCGCTTCCAGCTCCAGACCCTGCCGGAAAGCGATTTCCCGGATATCACCGCGGGCGACATGGCCCATCGCTTCGTGCTGCCGGCCGGCGAGCTGAAACGCCTGATCGACAAGACCCAGTTCGCGATCTCCACCGAGGAGACGCGCTACTACCTCAACGGCATCTATCTCCACACCATCGATGTCGACGGCCGCCCGGTGCTGCGTGCGGTCGCGACCGACGGCCACCGCCTCGCCCGCGTCGACACCGCGGCCCCGCAGGGTTCGGTCGGCATGCCCGGCGTGATCGTGCCGCGCAAGGCCGTCTCCGAGATCCAGAAGCTGCTGGAAGACGGCGAGAGCGAGGTCGCGGTCGAGTTGTCCGGCTCGAAGATCCGCGTCGCCACCGCCGATGTCGTGCTGACCTCGAAGCTGATCGACGGCACCTTCCCCGACTACCAGCGCGTCATCCCCAGCGGAAACGACAAGCGGCTCACCGTCGACAGGGGCGATTTCGCCGCGTCGGTCGACCGCGTCTCGACGATCTCGTCCGAGCGCGGCCGCGCCGTGAAGCTCTCGATGGCCGAGGGGCGGATGACACTCTCGGTCACCAACCCGGATTCCGGCTCGGCGACCGAAGAGATCGAGGTCGATTACGAAGCGAGCCCGCTCGATATCGGCTTCAATGCCCGCTACCTGATGGACATCGCCGCCCAGCTCGACGGCGACACCGCCCTGCTCAAGCTCGCCGATCCCGGCTCGCCGACCGTGATCCAGGATCGCGAAGGGGCCTCCGCGCTCTATGTGCTGATGCCGATGCGCGTCTAGCAGCTGGCTCATGGCCGCCGTCGCGCGCCTGATCCTGCAGGATTTCCGTTCCTACGAGGCCCTAGATCTCCCGGTCGAGAGCCAAATCGTTGCGCTCGCAGGCGAGAACGGAGCCGGCAAGACCAATATCCTCGAAGCGCTCTCGCTGTTCACGCCGGGGCGGGGCCTGCGTCGCGCCGAGATCACGGCCATGGCGCGGCAGGGCGGTGACGGCTCCTTCGCCGCCTCGATAACCCTTGCCGATGAGGCGGGCCGGCTCGGCATCGGATTGGGTGCGCTCGATGCGGAGGGGCGCCGGCCGCGTCTTGCCCGGATCGACGGGGCCAATGTCGGCTCGGCGCTCGCCTTCAGCGATTATCTGCGCGTGGTCTGGCTGACGCCCGATCTCGACGGATTGTTCCGGGGCGCGGCCGGCGACAGGCGTCGCTTCCTCGACCGGCTGGTGCTGGCGATCGACCCGAGCCATGCGACGCGCTCGAACGCGCTGGAGCGAGCCTTGCGCTCGCGCAATCGCATCCTGGAAGAAAGCCCCAATCAGGGCCAATGGCTCGACGCGGTGGAGCGCGAGGTCGCCGAGCTGGGCGTCGCGGTTGCCGCCGCCCGAGCCGAGACCGTGGCGCGGCTTTCCGCGATCATCGCCGAGACGCGCGACGAGGCCTCACCCTTCCCCTTCGCCGATATCGCGCTCTCCGGCGAGCTCGACGCGCTCGTCGCCCGCCTGCCGGCCGTCGATGCGGAGGACACCTATCGCGACCTGCTGCGCCAGAGCCGCCATCGCGACCGGGCCGCGGGGCGCACGCTCACAGGACCGCAGGCTTCCGACCTCGAAGTCCGGCACGGGCCGAAGGATATCCCCGCAGGCCAGGGCTCGACCGGCGAGCAGAAGGCGCTGTTGATCGGGCTCGTGCTCGCCCATGCCCGGCTGGTCGCGGCGATGAGCGGGATCGCTCCGCTCGTCCTGCTCGATGAGATCGCAGCCCATCTCGATCCACGCCGGCGTGGCGCACTCTACGAAGGGCTGACCGGGCTCGGCTGTCAGGTCTGGATGACCGGAGCGGATGCCGCCCTGTTCGGCGACCTGCCGGCCGGCGCACAGCGTTTCGCGGTGACGCCGGGGCGGATCGATCCGCTCGATTGATCGGTCAGGCCACGGCTTGCGATGGGACGCCTGCCGGCGTTCCTGCTAATCTCCGGCATCTTCGGAGGCTTTCCATGGATATCTCCAGCCTTGCCCTGTTCGCCGGCGTGTATTTCCTCGCCGTCGCCTCGCCCGGACCGGCGATCGCGGCCCTAGTTGCGCGCTCGCTGTCCTCGGGCTTCCGGCGCTCGCTGCCCTTCCTCGCCGGCATCGTCGCGGGCGATCTGGTCTGGTTCACGCTCACGGCGCTGGGCCTCAGCGTCCTCATGCAGAGCTTCCACGGCGTCTTCGTCGCGATCAAATATGCCGGCTGCGCCTATCTCGTCTTCCTCGCCTACAAGGCTTGGACGGCGCCGGCCGAGGCGCCGAAACCTTCCGCTGCCGCGCGCGGCGAGGGCCTGCGCCTCTTCCTCGGCGGCATTGCGCTGACGCTCGGCAATCCCAAGGTCATGGTCTTCTTCCTCTCGATCCTGCCGCTGGTCATCGACCTCAACGCGATGAGCACGCTCGCCTTCGTCGAGGTTGCCGCACTGATCGCGCCGATCATCACGGGGACGCTGATGGCCTATGCCTATGCGGCCGACCGGGCGCGGCGCCTCGTCGCGAGCCCCCGCGCGATGCGCTGGATCAACCGGACGACCGGCGGCGTGATGGCGGGCGCGGCGGCCGCGATCGCGACGCGGAGCTGAGCGGCCTTGGCGCTGGCGGCGGGGCTCATCGATCTCGGCTTCGCGCTGTTCCATGCCGCGTTCCGGCGGCTGTTCGGCTGGCCGGAACGGCTGGCCCCCTCCGGCAGCCTGAACACGGCGATCACGCAGACGCTGAACGCGATGCTGATCTTCGTCTTCCTCGCCTATGGCGCGGCCTTGATCTGGCTGGCCGGGCAGGGAAGCGTGCATCCGGTATTGCCACTGGTAGGAGCCGCCTTCTGGGGTCTGCGGCTCGCGCTGCAATTCATCTGGTTCGACCTGAAGCCCTGGCCCTCGAAGCTGATCGCGGCGGTTTTTGCGCTGGCGATCGCGATCCATCTGCTCGCTATCAAAATCTGAAGCCCCGCAAACCTTCACGCTGTTATCCCGGACGCAGCGAAGCGGAGATCCGGGATCCATGCCTGAACCTTCTTCGGACGCGCTCCGGAATGGATCCCGGGTCAAGCCCGGGATGACGGCGTGTTTTCGTGGGGCATCGATACCGGCTTCAGGTCCGAAAGGCTGGCCAAGCGGCCCCGCCTGCGGCACATCCCTTGTTCATGTCGCCATCCCGCGAATCAGATGCCCGCGCGATCCTCAAATCGGTGTGGGGCTATGACGATTTCCGCCCCGGCCAGTGGGAGGTGATCGCAGCCGCATTGTCCGGCGAGGATGTCTTCGCGGTGATGCCGACCGGCTCCGGCAAGTCGATGTGCTACCAGCTCCCGGCGCTGGTCGCGGGCGGCCTGACGCTGGTCGTCTCGCCGCTGATCGCCCTGATGCGCGATCAGGTCGGGCAGCTCGTGCGAGCCGGTGTACCGGCCGCCTCGCTCAACTCGATGAATACGGAGGAAGAGGCGGCGCAGGCCTGGGACCGGCTGAACTCCGGCGATCTCCGGCTGCTCTTCGTCTCGCCGGAACGCCTGGCCGGCGAGGGGCTGGTTTCACGGCTGAAGCGCCTCGGCGTGAACCGGCTCGCCATCGACGAGGCGCATTGCGTCTCGCAATGGGGGCATGATTTCCGCCCGGAATACCGCCTGCTCGCCAAGACGCGCGAGGCGCTCGGCGGCGTGCCGGTGACGGCGCTGACCGCGACCGCCGACCGGCAGACCCAGGCCGATATCGCCCAGCAATTGTTCCCGCAGCCGCCGCATATGGTGGTGCATTCCTTCGACCGGCCGAACCTGAAGCTCGCCTTCGCGCCGAAGGAACAGCCGCGCCGGCAGATCGACGACTTCCTGCGCCGGCACCGCAACGGCTCCGGCATCGTCTACTGCTCCTCGCGCAGCAAGACCGAGCGCCTCGCCACCGCCCTGAGCGAAAAGGGCTGGAACGCCCTGCCCTATCATGCCGGGTTGGAACAGGAGACGCGCAACCGCAACCAGGACATCTTCCTGCAGGAGGACGGTGTCGTCGTCTGCGCCACCATCGCCTTCGGCATGGGCATCAACAAGCCGGATGTGCGCTTCGTCGTCCATGCCGATATGCCCGGCTCGATCGAGGGCTATTACCAGGAGATCGGCCGCGCCGGGCGCGACGGCCTGCCGGCGGATACGCTGACGCTCTACGGCGTCGACGACATGTCGCTCAGGCGCCGCCAGATCGACGAAAAGCAGATCGACGACGAGCGCCGGCGCATCGAGCACAAGCGCCTCAACGCGATGATCGATCTCTGTGAGAACGCGCTCTGCCGGCGCAGCGCGCTGCTCGCCTATTTCGGCGAGGAAACGCCGCCTTGCCGGCATGGCAACGCGCCGTTCCGCTGCGATCTCTGTAGCGCGGAGGCACCTGCCCTGCAGGACGCGACGCTCGATGCGCGAAAGCTGCTCTCGGCCGTGATCCGCTCCGGCCAGCGCTTCGGCGCGGGACATCTCGCCGATATCCTAACGGGGACGACGACTGAGGTCGTCCGCCGCCAGAACCATGATGGCTTGAAGACCTTCGGCGTCGGCTCCGACAAGCCGAAAGCCGCCTGGATGGGGCTGACGCGCAAGCTCTTCGCGGCGGGTGCGCTGGCCGAAGCCAGCGTCGAGCATGGCGGGTTCTGCCTGACAGCGAAAGGCGAGGACATCCTGTTCGGCCGCGAGAGCATCGCGCTGCGGGCCGATCCTTTCGCGGAGAAGCGTTCCCGCCGCTCCGAGCGCGATGCGGCCCGCGCCGACGGGCTCGACGAGGGCACCGCCGGCCTGTTCGAGCACCTGCGCAAGCTCAGGCTCCAGATCGCCCGCGAGGAGGGTGTGGCGGCCTATATCATCTTCACCGATCGGACCCTGATCGCGATGGCGCGCGAACGGCCGCTGGGCCTGGACGAGATGCGGGCGATCGAAGGCGTCGGCGAGCGCAAGCTCGCGCAGTACGGCGAGGCCTTCGTCGAGGCGATCTCGGAGTTCCGGGGGTAGGCGGACTGCTGTTCGTTCCCCGCGAGGTCATCCCGGCCGGAGCGAAGCGAAGAGCCGGGATCCATGCCTGAACCTTTTCGGGAATGCTCCGGCATGGATCCCGGGTCTCCCTTCGGTCGCCCGGGATGACGGCGTGGTTCCCATACCCCGACTTTGGAGTGTCAAAGCGACAGCTTCTCGCGCACGCACGCGTAGGCGCGTGAAAAAGCCATCGTCTCACCCTATATTGTCGTTTCGAATCAGGATCATCGCGGGCGCCGGCTCGCCCGTTCAGGAACCACTTCATGACCGATGCCGCGCTCAGCGCCCAGCCCGACGACTACGGCGCCGATTCCATCAAGGTTCTCAAGGGCCTGGACGCGGTGCGCAAGCGGCCCGGCATGTATATCGGCGACACCGATGACGGCTCCGGCCTGCATCACATGGTCTACGAGGTCGTCGATAACGCGATCGACGAGGCGCTGGCCGGCCATGCCGACCTCGTCACGGTGACGCTGAACGCCGAGGGTTCGGTCACCGTGACCGATAACGGCCGCGGTATCCCGACCGATATCCACAGCGAGGAAGGCATCTCGGCGGCCGAGGTCATCATGACCCAGCTCCATGCCGGCGGTAAGTTCGACCAGAACTCCTACAAGGTCTCGGGCGGCCTGCACGGCGTCGGCGTCTCCGTCGTCAACGCGCTCTCGGTCTCGCTCAAGCTGCGCATCTGGCGCGGCGGCAGCGAGCACTACATGGAATTCCGCCATGGCGACGCGGTTGCCCCGCTCGCCGTCGTCGGCCCGCAGGGCGACAAGCGCGGCACCGAGGTGACCTTCCTGCCCTCGCAGGAGACCTTCACCATGGTGGAGTTCGACTACAAGACGCTGGAGCACCGCCTGCGCGAGCTCGCCTTCCTGAACTCGGGCGTGCGCATCGTCCTGACCGATGCCCGCCATGCCGAGATCGTCCGCGAAGAGCTGATGTATGACGGCGGCGTCGAGGCCTTCGTACGCTATCTCGACCGCGCCAAGTCTTCCGTGATCGAGAAGCCGATCATGCTGACCTCGGAGAAGGACGGCATCACGGTGGACGTCGCGCTGTGGTGGAACGACAGCTACCACGAGAACGTGCTCTGCTTCACCAACAACATCCCGCAGCGCGACGGCGGCACCCACCTCGCCGGCTTCCGCGCCGCGCTGACGCGCCAGATCACCGGCTATGCCGAGAGCTCCGGCATCTCCAAGAAGGAGAAGGTCTCGCTCACCGGCGACGATTGCCGCGAGGGCCTGACCGCGATCGTTTCGGTCAAGGTGCCCGATCCGAAATTCTCCTCGCAGACCAAGGACAAGCTGGTCTCATCGGAAGTCCGCCCCGTCGTCGAGAACGTCGTCAACCAGGCGCTGTCGGAGTGGCTGGAGGAGCATCCGGGCGAGGCCAAGACCATCGTCGGCAAGGTGGCGGAAGCCGCCGCCGCCCGCGAGGCCGCCCGCAAGGCGCGCGACCTCACCCGCCGCAAGGGCGCGCTCGATATCGCCTCGTTGCCGGGCAAGCTCGCGGATTGCCAGGAGCGCGATCCCGCCAAGTCCGAACTCTTCATCGTCGAGGGTGACTCGGCCGGTGGCTCCGCCAAGCAGGGCCGCGCCCGCGAATACCAGGCCGTGCTGCCGCTGCGCGGCAAGATCCTGAACGTCGAGCGGGCGCGCTTCGACAAGATGCTCTCGTCGGACCAGGTCGGCACGCTGATCACGGCGCTCGGCGCCGGCATCGGACGCGCCGAGGCCGATCAGGGCGGCTTCAACCTGGCGAAGCTGCGCTACCACAAGATCATCATCATGACCGACGCCGACGTCGACGGCGCCCATATCCGGACCCTGCTGCTGACCTTCTTCTACCGGCAGATGCCGGAATTAATCGATGCCGGCCATCTCTTCATCGCCCAGCCGCCGCTCTACAAGGCGGCGCGCGGCAAGAGCCATGTCTATCTCAAGGACGAGCGGGCGCTGGAGGAGTATCTGGTCGACTCGACGCTGGACGGCGCGACCTTCCGCACCAGCGAGGGCGTCGAGCGCGGCGGCGCCGACCTGCGCGTCCTGATCGAGGAGGCCCGCAACGTCCGCAACGCATTGGCGCAACTGCATTCGCGCTATGACCGCCGCGTCGTCGAGCAGATGGCGATCGCCGGTGTGCTGCACCCGATCAGCGAGGACGACGAAGCCAAGGCGAGCGAGGCGGCGGCCACGATCGCGCGTCGGCTCGACGCGATCTCCGACGAGTTGGAGCGCGGCTGGGAGGGCAAGGTCAGCGAAGGCGGCTTCGTCTTCTCGCGGATGATCCGCGGCGTAAAGCAGGCCGCCACGATCGATGCCGGCCTGCTCGCCAGCGCGGAAGCGCGCAAGCTCGACGCCGCCGCAGCCTCTCTCCAAGAGGCCTATGCGAAGCCCGGCGTGCTCAGCCGCAAGGGCGATACCTTCACGGTCAACGGCCCGAGCGACCTGTTCGATGCGGTCTCGACCATCGGCAAGAAGGGCGTCTCGCTGCAGCGCTACAAAGGCCTGGGCGAGATGAACCCGGACCAGCTCTGGGAAACGACGCTCGACCGCGACGTGCGCTCGCTGCTGCGTGTCAAGAACGACCAGAACGACGAGGCCGACGATCTCTTCGTCAAGCTGATGGGCGATGTGGTCGAGCCGCGGCGCGAGTTCATCCAGACCAATGCGCTGAACGCGACGGTCGATATCTGATCGTCGCGGCCGCGGGACAATGGCCCAGACGACCCCCGCCACGCTGGCGCTGAAGCAGCTCGGAATCCGTTTCGAGCTGCACGGCTACACCTACGATCCGAATGCCGAGCGCGTCGGGTTGCAGGCGGCAGACGCGCTCGGCGAGCCGCCCCAGCGCGTGCTCAAGACATTGATCGCGCAGGTCGACGGCAAGCCGGTCTGCATCGTGCTCGCCTCCGATCGCGAGGCCAGCATGAAGAAGGTCGCGGCGGCTTTCGGCGGCAAGGCGGCGGCGATGATGCCGGTGCCCGATGCCGAGCGCCTGACCGGCTACAAGGTCGGCGGGGTCAGCCCCTTCGGGCAGAAGCGCAAATTGCCGACGATCGTGGACGAGCCGGCTTCTTCCGAGGCGCTGGTCTATGTCAATGGCGGCCAGCGCGGCTTGCAGATCGCGCTCGCGCCCGCCGATCTCCTGAGCGCGGCCAATGCCCGCAGCGCCGTCATCTCGGCCTGATACCAACCTTCCCGAGCTTTCCCGATACGCCCCGATGCCTTAGTGGCGCGGG
This sequence comes from Allobosea sp. NPDC055353, assembly GCF_053644975.1. NCBI lineage: Bacteria > Pseudomonadati > Pseudomonadota > Alphaproteobacteria > Hyphomicrobiales > Alloboseaceae > Allobosea > Allobosea sp. NPDC055353. Next base: position 191,730 of record NZ_JBSHMC010000003.1, read on the forward strand.
AGCATTCCTCCAAGGTTCCCCATTTCCATGATCCGCCTCGAGAACATCAGCAAGCAGAACGGAAAGCAGATCGTCTTCATCGAGGCCTCGGCAGGGCTTCTGAAGGGCGAGAAGGTCGGGCTCGTCGGGCCGAACGGCGCCGGCAAGACCACGCTGTTCCGGATGATCACTGGCGAGGAGGCGCCCGACGAAGGCGTGGTCTCGACCGATCGCGGCATCACCATCGGCTATTTCAGCCAGGATGTCGGCGAGATGGCCGGGCGCAGCGCCGTCGCCGAGGTGATGGACGGGGCAGGCCCCGTCAGCACGGTCGCGGCCGAGCTCGCCGAGCTTGAAGCCGCCATGGTCGATCCCGACCGGGCCGACGAGATGGAAGAGATCATCACCCGCTATGGCGAGGTGCAGGGCCGCTTCGAGGAGCTCGACGGCTATGCTCTGGACGGCCGCGCACGCGAGGTGCTCGCAGGCCTCGGCTTCAGCGAAGAGATGATGGAGGGCGATGTCGGCGGCCTCTCCGGCGGCTGGAAGATGCGCGTCGCGCTCGCCCGCATCCTGCTGATGCGCCCCGATGCGATGCTGCTCGACGAGCCGTCGAACCATCTCGACCTCGAAAGCCTGATCTGGCTGGAATCCTTCCTCAAGAACTACGATGGCGCCGTGCTGATGACCTCGCATGATCGCGAGTTCATGAACCGCATCGTCGGCAAGATCATCGAGATCGATGGCGGCGCGCTGACCAGCTATTCCGGCGATTACGAGTTCTACCAGCAGCAGCGGGCGCTGGCCGAGAAGCAGATGCAGGCGCAGTTCGAGCGCCAGCAGGCGATGCTGGCCAAGGAGATCGCCTTCATCGAGCGCTTCAAGGCGCGCGCCTCCCACGCCGCGCAGGTGCAGAGCCGGGTCAAGAAGCTCGACAAGATCGAGCGCGTCGAGCCGCCGCGGCGGCGCCAGAGCGTTGCCTTCGAGTTCCAGCCGGCGCCGCGCTCCGGCGACGACGTCGTCAGCATCAAGAACGTGAACAAGGCCTATGGCAGCCGCAGCATCTATGACGGGCTGAACTTCCAGATCCAGCGCAAGGAGCGCTGGTGCGTGCTCGGCGTCAACGGCGCCGGCAAGTCGACCCTCCTGAAGCTCGTCACCGGCACGACCGAGGCTGACACCGGCACGGTCAATATCGGCGCCAGCGTCAAACTCGGCTATTTCGCCCAGCACGCCATGGAGGTGCTCGACGGCGAGCGCACCGTGTTCGAGACGCTGGAGGACCGCTTCCCGCAGGCCGGGCAGGGGTCGCTTAGGTCGCTGGCCGGCTGCTTCGGCTTCTCGGGCGACGATGTCGAGAAGCGCTGCCGCGTGCTGTCGGGCGGCGAGAAGGCGCGGCTGGTCATGGCGATGATGCTCTATGATCCGCCGAATTTCCTGGTGCTGGACGAGCCGACTAACCACCTGGATATCGCCACCAAGGAAATGCTGATCACCGCGCTCTCGAACTACGAGGGCACGATGCTCTTCGTCAGCCACGACCGGCATTTCCTCGCCGCGCTCTCCAACCGCCTGCTGGAGCTGACGCCGGACGGCGTGCACGCCTATGGCGGCGGCTATACCGAGTACGTCGCCCGCACCGGGCAGGAAGCGCCGGGGTTGCGGAGCTGACGCTCCGCTACCGCGCGAAGACCGACCAGCCCGTCGCTTCGGTCAGGCGCTCCAGCGCCAGCGTGCCGAGCAGGGAGTTGCCGTTGGCGTTGAGGCCGGGCGACCAGACCGCGATCGCGGCCTTGCCGGGCGCAATCGCCAGGATGCCGCCGCCGACACCGGACTTGCCGGGCAGGCCTACCCGGAAGGCGAAGTCGCCGGAGGCGTCGTAATGGCCGCAGGTCAGCATCAGCGCGTTGATGCGCCGCGCCCGCTGGCCTGAGACGACGCGCGGCCCGCCGGGCTCGTAATAGCCGCCATGCATCAGGAAGCGCCCGGCCATGGCAAGCTGGCGACAGCTCATCGCGATGGCGCATTGGTGGAAATAGACGCCGAGCGTCAGCTCCGGCGGATGGATGATGTTGCCGAAGGCCTTCATGTAATTGGCCAGCGCGATATTGCGGAAGCCGGTCGCCTGCTCGGCCCGCGCCACCGCCTCGTCGATGATGATGGTGTCGTCATCGGCGAGATAGCGCATGAAGCGCAGCAATTCGCCGATGGCGACGCGCGGCTCATGGCCAGCGAGGTTGATATCGGCGACGACGAGGGCGCCGGCATTGATGAAGGGATTGCGCGGCACGCCCTCCTCGCGCTCGAGCTGGACGATCGAATTGAACGGCGTGCCGGAGGGCTCGCGCCCGACCCGGCGCCAGAGCGTGTCGCCGACCTTGCCGAGCGCCTGGGTCAGCGCGAAGACCTTCGAGACGCTCTGGATCGAGAAGGGCTCCTCGCTGTCGCCGGCGGCATGGACCTCGCCGTCCGCCGTCACGACACAGAGCCCGAACTGGCGCGGATCGATGCGGGCGAGCGGCGGGATATAGGTCGCGACCTCGCCGCGCTCCTCGGCGCCGCGCATCTCGTCAGCGATGTCGCGGACCAGCCGCCCGATATCCGTCACGCTTCCCGCCCTGGCTGTTCCATCCCGGCGCGACAGCCAAGCCCCAGCGCGCGCTCGCGGTCAAGCACCGAGCGAAAACCGTTGCAACCTGCCTGAAACTGCGGTGACCTGAGGCTCCGAAGCCGGGGACCCTCAGAATGCGCCGCGCCGCCGTCGTTTCCGCCCTGCTGGTCGCCGCCCTGCCGGCCACCGCCCGGCCGCTCGAAAGCGAGCTTCCCCCGAAGCGGGACGCCTGCTGGGAGCGCTCTTACGACGAGGCCCATCTCAGGGCGCATCCGCAGCAGAAGGTCGCGAAGATCCGCCTGGTCCACAAGCCCGGCAACTGGCAGGCCGAGCCGCATGCGGCGGTCTATGTCGTGCTCTATTTCAACCTGAGGCAGCGCACGACCACGCACCGCTTCGACTACCAGCTCGGCGGGTTCTGCAAACAACAGAGCAAGGGCCTGCGCTGCGTGCCGGAATGGGATGCCGGAAGCTGGCGCCTGGAGAGCGGGCCGCAGGGCGCGCTCGATATCCGCAATGGCGGGATCACCGCCAACCCGAACCCCTACGATGCCGAGGAGATCGCCGACGGCGCGGTGAAAATCCCGGCGAAACCCGATGACGGGCTCTGGCGCCTGATGCCCGCGAGCGACGCCTGCGAAATCGAATAGGCCCTACTGCAACCGCGGATGGCGCCCGCTCGAAACGCGCGCATCCAGGACGGAGCGCTGCCCGGCGATGACGCAGAGCGACTTGCCGCGCGACTTCGCCTGGTAGAGCGCCGCATCGGCCGCCGACATCAGGCTGTTCATGTCGCGGCCATGCTCGGGCGCAAGCGCAATGCCGACCGACGCGCCGATGGTGAGCTGGTGGCCGCTGTCGAGCTCATAGGGCTCCGAAATCTCGCGCACGATCCGCTCGCCGAAGCGCTGAAGCTGCGTCCGCTCGGTCTGTTCGGAGAGCACGACGAATTCATCCCCGCCGATGCGCGCCGCGATATCCGAACTGCGGACGAGGCCGCGCAAGCGCTCGGCGACGAGCTGGAGCAAAGCATCGCCCGCCATATGGCCATGATTGTCGTTGACCGCCTTGAAACCATCGAGATCGAGATAGACCAGTGCGAGCCCGCGCGGCGCCGTCTCGCTCTCGAAGCGCGTCGTGAAGGCCTTGGCCAGGCCGGCCCGGTTCGAGAGGCCGGTGAGCACGTCATGGCGCGCGTGAAAGGCGTTCTCGCGCTCGGCCCGCATGGTCGAGATCAGCATGGCGTTCAGCTTGTAGGCCGCGACCGCCATGCTGAAGAGATAGAAGGGAATCTGCATGAAGGTGATCAGCATGATCGGCTCGGACAGGAACGGTGCCGCGAGCACGCAAGGCCCCAGCGTCAACCCGATCATCAGGCCGGCCATGCGCGGCGCGGCGAAATTCCGGAAGCAGATGCCGCCGACCATCGCGGCGGCGGAAAGGCAGGCCAGCGTGGCCACGACCCAGTCGCCACTCGTCAGGCTGAGGAAGGTGCCGGCGCCGATGCCGGCCGCCCAGGCGACCCCGAGCAGGAGATAGAGATCGGTCGGCGTCGAAGCACCGCGCGCGGCCCGGCGGCGGGCGTAGATCAGGACGACCAGGCGGATACCGCAGCAGAGCACCTCGAAGGCGCACCAGAGGGCAAATGGCAGGGTCGGGATGCGCCAGGCGATCAGGAAGGAGACCGCGAGCGAGTTGATGACGCCGCCGGCGAAGATCGGCAGCGTGCCGTAGAGACTGGCGATCAGCGCGACCCGAATATCGGGCGGGACATCCGGGCCGGCATCCGCCAGCCAGCGCGTCACGCGCCAGCGGGGCAAACTGTAACGGAGGACGGCGCCACTCATCGGCTGTTAGGCTCCTCGCTGGCGAGCAAGCCGGCAGGCACCTGATCGCGAGCGCTGCCTAACAGGGAGGTCTTACGATTTCGTGTGGAAACGGCCGAAATCCGCGGCACATCGCAATGACGTAGCGTCAACAACGCCAAAAATCAGCGAATCTGGCGATAAACCCAGACTCGCGCCGGTGGGATGTTGCGGAGCACCCAGTCGGACACGAAGGCCTTGAGTCCGGAACCCTTGCGCGGGATCGGCGAGATCACCGAATAAGTGAACTGAATGAAGGGAGCGCCCTCGACCAGAAGCGGAAAGGCTTCGCGCGCCAGCGCCGAACGGGTCGCCGGCGGGCGGTTGAACAGCGGCAGGCTGGAGACCAGTGCGATCGCCTTTTCCGGAAGGTGGCCTGACAGCGTTGCCGACAGAGCATAGGCGTCGCCCTGCACCACCGTCGCCCGCGGGAAGCGCTTGCGCAGCAACTCGCAGAATTCGGGGCTGTATTCGACCAGGATCAGCCGGCTCTCGTCGATGCCGCGCTCGATCAGCGCTTCAGTGACCGGGCCGGTGCCGGGACCGATCTCGACGACCGGGCCAGGCTGCGCGGGATCGACGAAAGAGGCCATGCGCCGGGCGAGCGCCGGGCTCGACGGCGTGACCGAGCCGGTCCGGCGGGGATCGTCGATCCAGGACTTGATGAAGCGCGCCTCGTCGCCGAGCTTCGCCTTGGCGTCACTGACGCGGCTTTTGAATTTCTCCGCCGTGCTGCGGACCTCGCCCTCGACCTTGTAGCGGACGGCGGCGACCTTGAGCTTCGCCTCGGCCACGCAATCGACGAGATCGGCGGCGGTGACGCGCACCTCGCCCTCGATCCGCGTCGCGACGCGGGACTGCCCGAGACGGGCCGCCAGCGAGGCGGCTCGCGGTGGGCGATGACGAATCGTCGAAGACATGACACCCCTTGAACGCCGCGGAGACGACGCGTCTGACGCAAATCACGTTACCTGCGCGGCATATGGGGTCAAGAGCAGGCTCTCGCCAAGCCCTTTCCGCATCGGTCACAAGCAAAGCCGTCAGATCAGCGGCCTCGGCGCCGTGATCTGTTCGTAAGCCGCAGCCATCCGCGCGGTCAGACGGGGGTTCAGCAAGGTCAGCCTCCCTCCCGACAGCGCGAACAATCCCTCCCGGCGCAGGCGCGACCAGGTCTTGCTGGTATGGACGAGCGAGAGGCCGAGCGCATCGGCGAGCTGCTGCTGCGAGAGCGGAAAGGCGAAGCTGTCATTGGTGACCAGGCCGAGCGCGTCGATGCGGTGATAGAGCGAGATGATCAGCGCGGCGAGGCGCTCGCCGGCGCTGCGCTGCCCGACCGAGGTGAGATTGTCGTCGATCATGCATTCCTCGCGCGAACCGAGCCAGGCCACCTCATAGGCCAGCGTCGGCATCCGCTCGAAGAGATCCCAGAGGCGCTTGCGCGGGAAGACACAGAGTTCGACATCCGTCAGGGCCTCGATGCCGTGCTCGGCGGCCGACAGCAGCGAAGCCTGCAGCCCGACGAGATCCCCCGGCAAGAGGAAGTTGAGGATCTGGCGGCGCCCGTCCGGCAGGGATTTGTAACGGAAGGCCCAGCCGGAATAGAGGGTGTAGAGTTCGGCATCCTCCTGGCCGGGGTGAATGATGTCGGCTCCGGCGCGCACGGACCGGTGATCGATCTTCATCGTCTGGATGAAGCGGATCTCATCATCGGTCTTGTCCCTGAAAGCCGGCTTCAGCCGCAACGGACAGGCAAGACAGGGCGTGCCGAGGCGCCCGGGCCGGCTGACGATGTTCATGGTCGAATTGATCCCCCGATCGCCGGCAGGGAGCCGGCTTCGAGTCAACGCGGCAAGGGCGCTCCCCGTTCCGTAAAGGCCGGGCTGCCTGCTGGCTGGGCGCGCCAGACGGGAACCGAGGGGCGTTTCCGGCGTTTCCCTCTCGAAAGCCGGTCAGTCGACCGGTCAGCCCTGGAGACATCCATGCCGAAGTCCAGCCTTGCGCCGGCCATGCGCGCCATCGTCTTCTTCGGCCTCATGGGCACGGCCGTATCGGGTCTGACCCTGGGCGCCCGGCTTCAAACGCCTGATGACCAGAGTTCGACCACCATTGCCCTCGCCAGGGGCGAGCGCGGCTATACCGACAGCCTGCAGCTCGCCGCCGTCGACCGCGCCGATCGTTCGCGCAGCGCCGCCAAGCGCGCGATCGCCTCGCCGTCGCAGCAGGCGATGGCCGGCGGACCGGTCACGCATATCGTTCGCTGAACAGTATCGATTCCAGGCAGGACAGCGCCGCCACCCGGCACGCCGCGCCAGCGCGGGCCGGGTGACGGCGCAATTTTTTCATCAGGACGCCGGCGCTTCAGGAGCTGTGGGCGATCCGCCACCGGCCGAGGGTCCGGCCATGAGGCTCCTGCGTCTGTACCGCCTCTATCTGGGTGAGCAGTCCCGCGAAAAGTCGCGGCGGCGCGCTGTGCTGGATGTCCCGATCCGCCACCAGCCCGACTTCGATCGCGGAAGCGTCGACATCGACGACCTCCACGACGATCCGGAGGCCAGGCGTGCTCCGCAGGGCGCGGGATGCAACATCCGCCACGAGAAAGCCGAGCGGGATGATGCGGTCGACGGACAGCGACGCTGCCGTCTCGATCCGGCTCGTCACCCATTGGTCGCGACCGCGGATCAGGTTGGAAATCATGGTGACGACATCGTCGAGGAAGAGGTCGACGCGGACCGGCTGCATCTCGCCGTCGGCGAGGGTGAAGCGATAGGCGGCCGATAGCACGTGCACCCGGCATTCGGCATCGGCCAAAGCCAGCCTCGCCTCGTCGCGGTGATCGCGTTTGCTGAGGCCGATATAGCTCTGAACGACCTGCAGGCTGTTCTTGACCCTGTGATGCAGCTCACGGACGAGGAAGCGGTTGTCGTCCAGTGCGGTCTGGAGGCGGCGCTGACGAATCTCCTGCTCCTCGACCATGTCGTTGAAGGCCTCCGCGACGCTGCGGATATCGCTGGGCATGCCCTCCCCGACCGAGGCCCGCACACGGTTGTTCGAGGTTCTCGACCGGGCGGCAGCCTCGATGCCGCGCAGCCAGCGCAGGCAGTGCCTGTCGATCGCCCGCAGGCAGACCAGACAGAGCAGGGCGAGCGTCAGGAGCGGAGCGAGCAGCAGCACGATGAATTGCAGCCGTGCCGCCTCGACCGGCCGCTCGTCGAAGCTCGCGACGATATAGAAATCCGGCTCGGCGACCATGCGCGCGACGAAGGCGCTGTCCTCTCCGGCCCGGTTCGGCGCCACCCAGCGCGCGAACGTCCCCGGCATGCGATCCGTGCGCGGCAGCCAGGACAGGTCGCGGCCCTCTCCCCGGCTGGCGATGACGCCGGCATCGCGCCCGATCAGCGCGACGTTCAGCGCCTGGCCGTCTTCGCCGAGGTCGAAGACGTTCTCGAGCAGTTCCGGGTCTGTCAGGACGAGCGCCTGCTGCAATCCGCCGTTCGCCGACGGGGGAACCGATGCCAGAACGGCAAGATAGCGCCTGGCTCCGACCGTCACCTGATCGTAACGCATCCGGCCGAGATCAGCGCCGTTCCACATCCCGGTCGAAGGCCGGCCGGCAAGCTGCCGGGTTATGGCTTCCAGCGCCTCGCGGGTGAGGGCGGCATCGAGCGAGCCGGTGCAGACCCGCCCATCCGCATGACGCAGCAGGAAAGCGCGGAAGCCCCCGGCGCGTTCCATGGCCTTGGCGCCGGCATCCGGGCATCCGGCCGTATCGAGCCCAAGCTCGCTCGCCATGGTGCCGAAGGCGAGCAGGGCACGTGACGTGCCGCGATACCAGACGCGGGTGCGCACCGCAAAATCATCGACGGCGCGCGCCTGCGCCGATTCGATCGCGACGACCGCCGACCGATAGGTGGCGTAGGCGGCGAAGGCCGAGGCGCAGGCGATCGGAACGGCGATCGCGACCAGCACAGCCAGCAGGCGGGTCCTGACAGTGCTGAAACGCCGCAACCGCATCAGGAGCCAACGGGTTCGGAACCAACTCTCTGCATCGCAGCCGCACTGGTTCGGCCCGGCCCGAGGTCATCGACGCTGCCGATGGACAACAGTTCCGCCAGTTTCGTGCGAGCGCGATTGACCCGGCTCTTGATCGTGCCGATCGCCACGCCGCAGATCTCGGCGGCTTCCTCATAGGAAAGCCCGGTGGCGCCGACCATGATCAGCACTTCGCGCTGCTCCTCCGGGAGCTTCGCCAGCGCCTTGCGGAAGTCGGCTAGATCGAGATGGCTCTCCTGGTTGCCGTGCGTCGCCATGCGCTCGGCATAGGTCCCTTCGCTGTCCTGAACCTCGCGACCGCGCTTGCGGTACAACGAGTAATAGGTGTTGCGCAGGATGGTGAAGAGCCAGGCACGCAGGCTGGTGCCGGGTTCGAACTTGTCCGAATTGCCCCAGGCCTTCAGCAGCGTGTCCTGCACGAGATCGTCGGCCAGTTGCATGGAGCCCGAGAGCGAAGCGGCGAAGGCGCGCAGATTGGGGATCTCGCGGATCAACCCATCCTTGAAGTCTTCGGTCCTGCGTTCCCGCGCCAGCGCTTCGGTCTGGTTCGCGGGCGCAATATCACTGAGACTCATCGCGCGACACTCCAGCTGCACGCTGCTCGGTCGCCTCAAGCTGCGCGAGCAGCACGAGAAACTTGTCGGGCACGGGCGCGTTCACGATGTCGTCGTAATGGGCCTTGAGGGAGCGGCCTATGGATTCCTGCACCTTCGGATCCAGAACCAGTTCGAAACCTTCGTCGGGATCGTCCGGTTCAGTCATCGCTGCGTCCAACCTGCTCATGTCAGCCCTCGTGCCACCATCGGGCCGGCTTTTCCAGCCGGTCCCGCATAATCCAAATCCTGCCGTCTCTGGCTTGCCATTCCTTGCCGACGATGCCGAAGCCACGCCGCGATAGCGACACCAATACGCCTTAACAACAGGTACCCCGATCAAAGGTTCCATGTCCCGGCAAAAATAAATTCCTTGTTTCCCGCGCGTCCTAAGCCATTATTCCGGCACGCTAAAAGGGACGCGTTCATGTCGATTGCAAAAGAAATTGCGCCTCATCTTCCATACCTGCGCCGCTTTGCGCGGGCGCTCTGCGGCAGCCAGCCAAGCGGCGACGCCTATGTCGTCGCCATGCTGGAAGCCCTGGTCGCTGATCCCTCGGGATTCCCGCGCGACACCGATCCGCGCATCGGCCTGTACAAGACCTTCCTGAAGCTCTGGTCCTCGGCCAGCGTCGATGCGGCCGCCCCGGTCGTCGAACTGTCGCGCGCGCCGGCCGAGCGCAATCTCGAGGCGCTGACCCCGCGCCCGCGCCAGGCCTTCCTGCTGCGGACGGTGGAGGGCTTCCCGCTCGACGACGTCGCCAAGATCATGGACATCACGGCGGCGGATGCCTCCACGCTGATCCAGACCGCCGGGCAGGAAATCGCCGAGCAGGTCGCGACCGAGGTGCTGATCATCGAGGACGAGCCGATCATCGCGCTCGACATCGAGACGATGGTCGAGGAGCTCGGCCACACCGTCACCGGCGTCGCCCGCACCCAGCGCGAGGCGATCGCGCTCGTCGCCAAGAAGCGGCCCGGCCTCGTGCTCGCCGACATCCAGCTCGCCGATGGCAGCTCGGGCCTCGATGCCGTCAACGAGATCCTGTCCTCGATCGACGTGCCGGTGATCTTCATCACCGCCTATCCCGAACGGCTCCTCACGGGGGACCGCCCGGAGCCGGCCTTCCTGATCACCAAACCGTTCCAGCCGGAGGCCGTGAAGGCCGCGATCAGCCAGGCCCTGTTCTTCGACCGCCGCGCCGGCCGCAAGGCTGCCTGACGCTTCGATCCCATTCGAAGACGATCGAGGCTCGCGGCTGACATCTGCGGGCCTTTTTTCTTGCCAATCGGGAACCCGTGCGGAGATGATGCGTTCCGCGTGGAATGACAGTTTCGTTTGCAGTTGGGGAGGGCGTGGATCATGGCGACGACCTGCTTCTCGGCCGCTATCGCGGCACTATCGATCGGGGCTGCATTGTTCACCGGGATCGTGCAACCGGGGGCACCGAGCGCGGAAATCCTCTCGCTCGCGCTTGCCGGCCTGACCGGCATCACGATCGCCAGCGCTTCGGCCCTGGACAGCTAGCCGGCTCTCCGCCCCGCTTCCGCGCGACGCCATTACCGGCCCTCCATCAGGCGCGCCGGGCAAGGCGGAGTCTGGCGACCGCACTGGTTGCCATCGGCCTCGGCCTCATGCCGGGCCTGGGCCTGGCTGCCCCGGTCACGGCGCCGTTCTCCGGGCAGCGTCCACCGCCACGACCGCCTGAACTGCGCCCGTCCATGCCCGACGGAGCTGGAAAGACCGAAACGCGGAGCGCAGTGCCTGCCCCCGCCGCAGTGCCCGCCCCTGCCAAGGCCGACAGCACGCCGTCAGCGGCTGGGCAGAGCTCCTGTCTCTCCGCCCTGGCCGCCATTCCCGGCAACCGGGTTACGCCCTCCGCCCCCGCCACACAGAATAGCGATCCGGCCTGCCAGATCAGCGAGCCCGTTCGGGTCGAGGTCCTCGCCACCCGGGGGCCGGACGGAGCCTTAGCCGTGTCCTTCGAGCCGCCGCCCCTGCTGAGCTGCGCCATGGCCAGGACGCTGGCCGATTGGCTCGACCGCAGCGTCCAGCCACTGGCGCGCGGGCATTTCGAGCGCGACCTGGTGAGCCTGCGGGTCGGCGGGGGCCATGAATGCCGGCGACGAAACCGCGCGACGGCGGGCCCGGTCAGCGAGCATGCCACCGGCAAGGCGCTGGACATCTTCGCCTTCAAGCTGGGGAATGGAAAAGACGCGTTGCAGATCGGGGTCGAGAAGCCGAAGGGCCTGGCAGAGAACCGTTTTCTCGACGCCGTCAGGCAAGCGGCCTGTGGGGCCTTCATGACCACGCTGGGGCCAGGCTCGGACGCGGCCCATGCCAATCACCTGCATGTCGATATTCAGGAGCGCCGCTCGCGCGCCTCCCGCTTCTGCCAGTAGCCGAATTCAGTGAGAGAGATCGGCCGGACCGAAATGCAGCAGCAGGCTCTGCCCTTCAGGGCGCTCTGCGTCGGCCTCGACGAGGCGGGGACCGCTGCGCCGCGCTGCCATCACCGCAAGTGCCGCTGCGCGATCGAGCCCCGTGGCAAGAAGGTCCTCGAGTTCCCAGAACGGCGGCAGCGCCGTCGGGAAATCCGGATCGATTATTGTGGGGGTTTCTCCCCGTGGACGACTCACTGACATCGACATTCCCATGCCAAGATGAAACGCCAACGCTACAAACTCGCCGTGGTTCCCTAGCGTGGAACTGTGGGTTTCTTGGGGCGTTCGTCCCGCCAGTTCACCAGGAGCATTCGCGATGAGCCGAGGGCATTCCCGATCCTGCCTAGCCGCCCTCGCCTTCGCCGGCCTCATAGGAATGCATGAGCCCGCGGCGGCGCAGATCGCGGGTCCGCCGACAGGGCGTCTGTCCTGCACCGTGGGCAGCAATTTCGCCGCCATCGTCAAGTCGCAGCGCCCGACCGAATGCCGCTTCAGGCCGCGCCGCGGACCGACGCAGCATTATACGGGGATCGTCCGCAGCTTCAGCCTCGGCCTCGGTTCGGTCAGGAGCGCGGCCATGGTCTGGCGCGTCTACGGACCCTATGCGCGCGCGCCGCTGGGCGCGCTGAGCGGGTCCTACAAGAGCGGCAGCACGACCGCTCCGTCCACGGTCGGCAATGCGCTCTCGGGCGGCAAGGACAATGAGGCAACGCTGCTGCCGCTGCCGTTCCAGGGCAATCGCGGCATCAATGTCGCTGTCGGTGTCACCGCTCTCGAACTGACGCTCATTGCGCCGGGCCGGCGGCGCTGAAGCCGCGAGGGAGAGACAGAATTACCTTTTGCTAACCTTGACGGCTCAAAATCGACTCAAATCCTGCGCTTTCAGCCATGATAAGGCGCCAGAGCAGGAACATCGCCAATCCTGTCACGTTGAAATCGCGTAACAGAGATTGCAGTGAGTGAGAGAGCCGGTCGATGGCTGATATCCGCGTACTCATCGTCGAAGACGACCCGTTCATCGCGATGGACATCGAAAGCGCCGTGGCCGATCAGCTCGGCGACGGAGTTGAACTGATCGTCGTCCAATCCGTGGCCGAGGCCCGGCGGATGACGGCGAAGCGGCTTGCCTGTGCCCTGCTCGACATCGACGTCGTCGGCGGCAAGACCTTCGATGTCGCGAGCGCGCTGCAGGAAACCGGAACGCCCTTCGCCTTCGTCTCGGGATCGGCGCCGCATGAGGTGCCGGCTGCCCTGCGCAACGCCCGCTTCCTGCGCAAGCCGTTCTCAACCCGTGAGGTCGCGGCCTTCGTGAAAAGCGCCATCGGCACGGCGGTCCTGAAGACCGCGCCGGCCTGATATCGCGGCTTCAGGCCTGAGCCGGAAGACTTTCCCGTTTCGGAAACACGATCGTCACCCGCGTACCCGTACGCCCGGCCTGTTCGGGATGAACCGGCTCGGAGTTCAGGGTCGCCCGCATGCTGCGCAGCAGGCTGGCGATCACGGTCTGGCCCAGGCCCTTGCTCGCGGTTTCCGCGGGCATGCCGACCCCGTCATCCTCGATCGACATGGCAAGGGCGGGTTCCCCTTCGTCCTCTGTCCAGGCGAAGCGGATGACGATCCGCCCCGCCATGCCATCCGGAAAGGCGTGCTTGATGGCGTTGGTGACGAGTTCGTTGACGATGACGACAAAGGACACGGCATCGCGCCCAGGCAACCGGATCGATTCCATATCGAGCTCGATCCGGATCGGCCGGCCCTCGGCCGTCTTGCCGATCTCGGCCAGCAGGTCCTCCATATAGGGGCGGGCGTCGATCTCGTCGGTCTCGATATCGAGGCGCAGGCGTCTCTGGCCGGCCGCGATCGCCTGGATGCGCGACTGAGCCTGCGCCAGCGCCGTCTTGACCGCCGGCTCGCGCGCCTGCCGGCTCTGCACGTTGAGCAGCGCCGAGACCATGGCTAGATTGTTGCCGACGCGGTGATTGACGTCGCGCAGCAGCGCCTCGATGCGCTGGCGCTCGCTTTCGAGCTGGCGGGTGCGCTCGCTCACGATCTGCTCGAGCTCGGCATTGCTGATCGCCAGGGCATTGCTGCGGCGCTGGCGGCGGCGCAATTGCTGCCAGGCGGCGAAAGCCAAGCCCGCCAGCGCGACGACGATGCCGGTGCTGCCCCAGAGGCGGCGGCGCTCCTCCCGGCTGTAGAGCGACCTCAGGCGGATGTTCTCGCTCTGCTGGATCGCCTGGACGGTGTCGCGCAGCCGGTCCATCGCGGCGATGCCATCCTCGCTCCTGACCAGCGCCAGAGCCTCCGGCCTACGGCCTGCGCGCTCCAGCGCGATCGTCCGGTCGAGTTCCGAGAATTTCACGTCCATGTCCGCGCGCAGCTTCGCGACCCGCTCCTTCTGAACGGGATCGGCATCGGCAAGCGCCGCGAGGATGTCGAGCTCAGGCCCGGCAGCGCCCCTGCCCTCGGTGAAGGGGTCGAGATAATCGGCCTGCCCGGTCAGCAGGAAGCCGCGCTGCCCGGTCTCGGCATCGCGCATCCGGCCGAGGAAGCGCTCCGCCCGCTCGCGGATCTCGATGGCGTGGGAAACACGGTCCGCCGTCTGCCGCGCCTGCTGGTTGATCCAGGCCGCCAGCACGACCGCAACCGCGACCACCCCGATCGCGATGATCGTGGTCGTCGCCGAGCGAAGGCGCGCGCCGAAGATCGGAAAAACCGGCAACGGAAAGCGGCTACGGGGCCTCACCTGAGCAGACATGCAGATCTTGTTACGGGACGCATGACGACATCCCTATGTAAAAAGACATGCCTCGTAAATGCCGCCATCTGGCGTGGATCAGGCTTCCGCATCGTCATCGGAGCCGCCCGCGACGATCTGGCGGCCCAGAATTGCGCCGAGGACGACGATGCCGCCCGCGGCCGCCATGCGCCAGCTCAGGCGCGACCCGATGAGCTTGGCGGCAAGCGGCGCGGCGGCCAGAGCCGCGGTTGCGGCGGGGCGCGGCGGCCGGCGGCGATTCTTGACGATCAATGCCATACCCAACGCCAGCAAGGCCGCGAGGAAAAGGCCACCGGCAATCCAGAGGCTGGCGGCGACCGCGCCATAGCGCAGCGCCAGGACGGTATGCAGCGCGTTCAAGGCATAGCCGCCGGCGCAGAGCATGAGCAGCGCCGCGAGGCCGAACAGGCCGTAGACGGTGACATTGCGCCTCACCACCCCGGAGACCTCCGCGGTGATGAAGGATCCGATCCCCCCGAACATGATCAGCGCGCCGACAGGAAGCCGACGAACAGGCCAACCGCCGCCGCAAGGCCGAGCGCACGCAACGGTCGCTCACGGATCTCCGCCTCGATCAGCTGCTGCAATTCGGTGGCCTGCTCCTTGGCGACGTCGACCATCTTGTCGGTGTCGACACCGACGGCGCGCAGGCGCTCGCTGACGGTGGCGGCGATATCCTCGGCGCTGCGCGTCAGGGTATCCTCCAACACGCTCGCCTGGCGCTTGGCGCGGGCTCCGGCCTGACGCGCTTCCGCCGCGACATCCTCGGCGCCGGCCTCGACCCCGGCCTTCGCACGCTTGGCAGCGGCGGCAGCCTGACGTTTCGCGGATGTCGTGGTGGCCATGGCGGTATCGTCCTGTCGCTGATGGAAATTCGGATGGTGGCGAGAAGAGCCGGCAGCCGCAAGGGCCACCGCATGATCGGGCAACGCGGCCGCTCCCGTTCTGTTCCGGGCGCGGACGCTCAGGCAGCCTCGGCTTCGCCGGCCTCTTCGGCCTCCGTCTTGGCTTTCTCGCGGCGATAGCGCGCGAATTCCTCCTGCGCCACCATGGCGACGATGACGATCGGCGTCGAGAGCACCGCGCCGACCGGGCCCCAGAGCCAAAGCCAGAAGATGAAGGCGATGAAGACGAGGAAAGGCGAGATCGTCAATCGGTTGCCGACGAAGACCGGCGTGACCGCGTTGCCCTCGATCAGGTGCAGGACATAATAGGCCGCCGCCGGCCAGAGCGCCGCGAGGATCGAGGGCGCATCGAGCAGCGCGCCGGCCAGAAGCATGATCGCGACGATGATCGGGCCGATGAAAGCGAGGTAGTTGAGCAGGAAGGCGAGCGCCCCCCAGAACACCGGGAAGGGCAGGCCGGCGACCCAGGCGATCGCCATGGTGAGGACGCCCATGCCGAGATTGATCATCGTCACCAGCGCGAAATAGCGCGCCACCCGCGACTCGATCTCCTCGAAGAAGGAGCCGGCCGAGCGGCGAGCGCCCCGGCCGAGGCAGAGCCGGAGCACCCGTGCCTTGAGATGGCGGCGCGTCGCCAGCCAGAAATAGATCGTCGCGACGAAGATCAGCAGGCCGCCAGCCGCCGTCGAGGAGGACATGGCGATGTCGAAGAGCGGATTGCCCTGGGAGACGCTGAGCTCGGCGCCCTTGCCGGTGATCGAGGCGATGCCGCGCTTGAACTCGGCCATGAAGGCGAAGACGCCAGCGAGCTTGCTCTGAAGCGCCGCCATCATGGCCGGAGCCTGGTCGCTCCAGCCCGCAACCGGCACGGCGAGGATGGCGATCGCGCCGAAAAGCAAGCCGATGAAGAGCAGCACCACCAGCGCCGCAGCCGCGTGCTGCGGCACCCGGTGCCGCGCCAGCACGTCGACGAGCGGCCCGAGCACGAGCCCGAAGATCACGCCGGCCGTGACCGGCATGGCGATGACCTTGGTCAGCGCCAGCGAGGCCGTCGCCAGGATGAGAAAGATGCCGACAATGGCATAGCGGACGATGAGATCATGCTCATAGGGCGTGACCTCTTCGGTTTCCTCCGCCGATTCCGGTTCCGCCATATAGCGCGGAAACGGCCGCCAGGCCGATGAGCTGAGCATGGGATGTTTCCAACGCGCGAACCGCGCCCCCCTGGCGCGTCGGAGATAGCAACGCCGGAAGGATCGGCCGGGTTCCGGTTGGTCAGCGGCTCCTAGTGCGCCTCGTCCCAGTTGCCGGCGGCGCGGGCCTCGACCGCGAGTGGCACGCGCAGTTGCACGGCCGGGTGTGGCGCCTCGACCATCACCTTCTCGATGATCGGCAGGGTCTTCTCGACCTCCGCCTCCGGTACCTCGAAGACGAGCTCGTCATGGACCTGGAGCAGCATGCGGGCGCCCAGCCGATTGGCGGCGAGCGCGGCATCCATCCGGATCATCGCCCGGCGGATGATGTCGGCGGCCGAGCCCTGGATCGGCGCGTTGATCGCCTGGCGCTCGACGAAGGCGCGCTCGGACGGATTCTTCGAGGCGACAGCGGGGAAATGGCAGACGCGGCCGAAGATCGTGGTGACCTGAGCATGGGCGCGCACATGGGTCTTGGTCTGGTCCATATAGTCGCGGATGCCGGGAAAGCGCTCGAAATACTTGCGGATATAGGCGCTGGCCTCCTCCCGGCCGATGCCGAGCTGGTTGGCGAGACCGAAAGCCGAGATGCCGTAGATGATGCCGAAATTGATCGCCTTGGCGCGGCGGCGCACCTCGCTTGGCATGCCCTGGACCGGCACCCCGAACATCTCGGACGCCGTCATCGCATGGATGTCGATACCATCGGCAAAGGCTTGCCGGAGCTGCGGGATCTCGGCGATATGGGCGAGCAGGCGCAGTTCGATCTGGCTGTAGTCGGCCGAGACCAGCTTGAAGCCCTTTTCCGGCACGAAAGCGGTGCGGATCTTGCGGCCGGCCTCGGTGCGGATCGGGATATTCTGAAGGTTGGGCTCGGAGGATGAGAGCCGGCCCGTCGTCGTCGCCGCCAGCGCATAGGAGGTGTGAACCCGGTTGGTCTGAGGGTTCACATAGCCCGGCAATGAATCGGTATAGGTCGATTTGAGCTTGGCGAGCTGACGCCATTCCAGAATTTTCGAGGGCAGCGCATGGCCCTGCTCGGCGAGTTCTTCGAGCACGCCGGCACCCGTCGCCCATTGGCCGGTCGCGGTCTTCTTGGCGCCTTCCAGCCCCATCTTGCCGAACAGGATGTCGCCAAGCTGCTTCGGGCTGCCGATCGTGAACTTCTCGCCGGCGGTTTCGTAGATCTCGTCTTCCAGCCGCGCCAAGCCTTGCGCGAAATCGCCGGAGAGGCGGGAGAGGATCTGCCGGTCGATCGCGATGCCGCGCCGCTCCATCCGCGCCAGGACCTCGACCATCGGCCGTTCCAGCACCTCGTAGACCGCGGTCTTCTTCTCGGCGGCGAGGCGGGGTTTCAGCGCAAGCCAGAGCCGGAGCGTGACGTCGGCATCCTCGGCGGCATAGTCGGTGGCGCGGTCGAGCGGCACCTTGTCGAAGGTGACCTGCGCTTTGCCGGTGCCGGCGACCTGCGCATAGGGAATCGTCTCGTGGCCGAGATGCAATTCCGAGAGCCTGTCCATGCCGTGACTGTTGCTGCCGGCATCGAGCGCGTAGGAGATCAGCATGGTGTCCTCGACCGGGGACACGCTGAGCCCGTGGCGCTCCAGCACCAGCAGGTCGTATTTCAGGTTCTGGCCGATCTTGAGCACGCCGGCATCGGCGAGCAGCGGCTTCAGGGCGGCGACAGCCTGCGTCAACGGAATCTGGTCGGCCAGCAGCCCCTCGTCGAAGAGCCCGCCATCTCCGGCGCGATGCTGGAGCGGGATGTAGCAGGCCCGGCCCGGCGCGACCGCGAGCGAGATACCGACGAGATCGGCCTGCATCGCGTCGAGCGAGTTGGTCTCGGTGTCGAGAGCGACATGGCCGACTTCGGAAGCCCAGCCGATCCAGCGCTCGAGATCGGCGAGCGTACGGACACATTCGTATGTGGAGCGGTCGATCTTGCCGGCGATCGCTTCGTTCTTGCGCGCGGCAGCCAGATCGCCCGGCTTCAGCCAGCCGTCCTCGCCATCGGGCGCTCCTGAAGCAGCGGCGGCCGGCGCGGGAGATGCGGCGAGGGCCAGGCCGGGAGCGGCATCCTCGGCGGCATCGGCACCGACATAGAGCGCCTTGAGCTCGGCTGCGCGCGCCCCGCCCGGCGCCAGATCCGGATCGGCGTCGACGGCGCCGACATCGGCCTCGTAGGCCTCGGCGACGCGCTTGGTGATGGTGGTGAACTCCATCGCCTTGAGGAAGGCGATGAGCTTCGCCGGATCGGGCTGCTCCAGCGTCAGGTTCTCCAGCGGCGTCTCGACCTTCACGTCGTCGACGAGGCTGACGAGCTTGTGGGAGATGCGGACCTTCTCGATCACCTCGGGATTGGTCAGCGTCTCCCGGCGCTTCGGCTGCTTGATCTCGCCGGCGCGCGCCAGCAGGGTTTCGAGATCGCCATATTCGCCGATAAGCTGGGCCGCCGTCTTGATGCCGATGCCCGGCGCGCCCGGCACGTTGTCGGTGGCATCGCCGGCCAGCGCCTGAACGTCGGTGACCTTGTCCGGCATGACGCCGAAATACTCGACGACCTCGGGCTCGCCGATGCGGCGCTCGGCGCGGAAGCCGGCGCCCTTCTTCTGGTCGCCGGAAGCTGGATCGTACATCGCGACGCCCGGCTTCACGAGCTGCATCAGGTCCTTGTCGGCGGAGACGATCAGCACGTCGGCGCCGGCCTCGCGGGCCTGTTTCGCATAGGTCGCGATCAGGTCGTCGGCTTCGTAGACATCCTGCTCGACCGGGATCAGCCCGAAGGCGCGCACCGCCTCGCGCATCAGCGGGAACTGGGGGATGAGATCGGGCGGCGGGTCTGAGCGGTTGCCCTTGTAGGCAGGGTAGATCGCCTTGCGGAACGAATTCTCCGACTTGTCGAAGACGATGGCGAGATGGGTCGGCCGGACACCGAGGACGCCCTCGCGCACGAACTGGAAGAGCTTCGTCGCGAAAAGCCGAACCGCGCCGGAGGGCAGCCCGTCGGAGCGGGCATTGTATTTCCGGTCCTGGTTGATCGACTGGAAATAGGCCCGGAAAATGAAGTTCGAGCCGTCGACCAGGAAGAGGTGGTCGCCGGGCTTCAGGGCGGGGGCGGTGGTGGCTTTATCGCTCATGGCGCGGACCATAAGCGGGCGGGCGCGAGCGGTCCATTGCGCCAAGGCTGCAATTCGCAGCAAGCTGGCCAAAACACGTCAGGAGCGAAACGCCGTGAGCCCGTATGTCACCATGCCCCTCGTCTTCGAAGGCGTTCCGGAAGCCGAGATGCAGGGCCGCGCCGATGCCTTCCTCACCCGCATGCGCAAGCGCCGCACCGTGCGTGACTTCTCCGACAGGCCGGTACCGCGGGAGTTGATCGAGACGGCGGTGCGCGTCGCCGGCACGGCTCCCTCCGGCGCCAACCAGCAGCCCTGGAGCTTCGTCTGCATCGCCGATCCCCAGCGCAAGACGCTGATCCGCGAGGGCGCGGAAGAGGAGGAACGCGCCTTCTATGCCGGTCGTGCCGGCGAGGAATGGCTCGATGCGCTTGCCCATCTCGGCACGGACGACCAGAAGCCGTTCCTGGAGACCGCCCCCTGGCTGATCGCGATCTTCGCCCAGCGCTGGGGCATCGATGCCGAGGGCAACCGGATCAAGCACTATTACGTGCCGGAATCGGTGGGCATCGCTACCGGCTTCCTGATCGCGGCGTTGCACGATGCCGGGCTGGCGACGCTGACGCATACGCCGGCGCCGATGAACTTCCTGAACGCGATCTGCGGGCG
The DNA here is from genome assembly GCF_053644975.1 of Allobosea sp. NPDC055353. NCBI lineage: Bacteria > Pseudomonadati > Pseudomonadota > Alphaproteobacteria > Hyphomicrobiales > Alloboseaceae > Allobosea > Allobosea sp. NPDC055353. The sequence goes on from NZ_JBSHMC010000003.1 coordinate 211,935, forward strand.
GCCCGACAACGAGAAGGCGCTGATCCTGCTCGTCGTCGGCTATCCCAAGGAGGATTGCCGCGTCCCCGCCATCGGCAAGAAGCCGCTGGAGGAGATCGCGACCTTCCTGTGAGGTACGCGCTTCAACAAACGCGCCGTCATCCCCGGTCAAGCCCGGGATGACGGCGCGGTTCCGAGAAAACTCGGCACGCCTTACGCGGTGATCTTGTCGATCTCGGCGAGGTCTTCGGCGCTCAGCGCCCAGTCGGCGGCCTTGACGTTGGCCGCGACCTGCTCCGGCTTGGTCGCGCCCGCGATGACGCTGGAGACCACGGGCTGAGCCGCCAGCCAGGAGAAGGCGAGTTCGACAAGGGTATGGCCGCGCTGCTCGGCGAAGGCGGTCAGGCCCTCGATGCGGCGCCAGTTGTCTTCGCTGAAGATCTCGTCGGCGCGCTGCGGCAGCTTGCTGAGGCGCGCGCCTTCCGGCATCGCCGCGCCGCGCTTGTACTTGCCGGTGAGCGCTCCATTGGCGAGCGGGAAATAGGGCAGCAGGCCCACGCCGTAATGGGCGATGGCCGGGATCAGGTCCTTCTCGGCGCCGCGCTTCAGCAGGCTGTACTCGTCCTGCGCCGAGGCGAAGCCGGGAATGCCGAGATCGCGCGCCGTCCAATGCGCATCGGCGACCTGCCAGGCGACGACGTTCGAGCAGCCGACATAGCGGACCTTGCCCTGGCGGACGAGATCGTCGAGGGCGCGCAAGGTCTCGTCGATCGGGGTCAGCGGGTCGGGCCGGTGGAGCTGGTAGAGGTCGAGCCAGTCGGTCTTGAGACGCCGCAGCGAATCCTCGACGGCGTTCATGATGTAGCGGCGCGAGCCGCCCTTCTTCACGCCCTCGGCATCCATGTCCATGCCGAACTTGCTGGCGAGCACGATCTGCTTGCGGCGCGCGCCCAGCACTTCGCCCAAAGCCGTCTCGGAGCCGCCGCGCTCGCCATAGATGTCGGCCGTGTCGAACAGGGTGATGCCATGCTCGATCGCGGCATCGACGACCTTGCGCGTCGCGTCGAGATCGATGCGGCCGCCGAAATTGTTGCAGCCGAGCCCGACGAGCGAGACGCGCAGGCCGGAGCGGCCGAGATTGCGGAATTGCATGGTGGTGATCCTTCCCCTGAGATGCCGGCAGAGGATCAGAGCGCACGCGCAAGGACAATCGGCCGATGCATCATCCGCGGGCTGCGCCCAGCGCAGACCCGGAAACGAAAATGCCCGGGCTCTCGCCCGGGCATCTGAACTCAGGCCACTTCGGCCTTCTGCTTCTGCGAGCGCTTGCGCTCGTTCGGGTCGAGGATGCCCTTGCGCAGGCGGATCGACTTCGGCGTGACCTCGACCAGCTCGTCGTCGTCGATCCAGGCGAGCGAACGCTCCAGCGTCATCCGGATCGGCGGCGTCAGGCGCACCGCCTCGTCCTTCGAGGTCGTGCGGATGTTGGTGAGCTTCTTGCCCTTGAGCACGTTCACCTCGAGATCGTTCTCGCGGGTGTGCTCGCCGACGATCATGCCCTGATAGACCTTCCAGCCCGGCTCGATCATCATCGGGCCGCGATCCTCGAGGTTCCAGAGCGCGTAGGCGACGGCTTCGCCGGTCTCCATCGCGATCAGCACGCCGTTGCGGCGCCCGCCGATCTCGCCCTTGTAGGGCAGGTAGTCGTGGAACAGGCGGTTCATGATCGCGGTGCCGCGCGTGTCGGTCAGCAGTTCGCCCTGATAGCCGATCAGGCCGCGCGTCGGGGCGTGGAAGACTAGGCGCAGGCGATTGCCGCCAGACGGACGCATCTCCAGCATGTCGGCCTTGCGCTCCGACATCTTCTGCACGACGACGCCGGAATGCTCCTCGTCGACGTCGATCACGACCTCTTCGATCGGCTCCAGGAGCTGGCCGTCCTCGCCGCGCTTCAGCACGACGCGGGGACGCGAGACGCCGAGCTCGAAGCCCTCGCGACGCATCGTCTCGATCAGGATCGCGAGCTGCAATTCGCCGCGGCCGGAGACGATGTAGCTGTCCTTGTCGCTAGCCTCTTCGATCTTCAGCGCGACATTGCCCTCGGCCTCCTTGAACAGACGGTCGCGGATGACGCGGGTGGTGACCTTGTCGCCCTCAGTGCCGGCGAGCGGGGAATCGTTGACCATGAAGGTCATCGACACCGTCGGCGGGTCGATCGGCTGGGCCTTGATCGGGTCGGTGACGGCGGGGTCGCAGAAGGTGTCGGCGACGGAACCCTTCACCAGGCCCGCGATCGAGACGATGTCGCCGGCAACCGCTTCCTCGATCGGCTGGCGCTCGAGGCCGCGGAAGGCGAGGATCTTCGAGATGCGGCCGGTCTCGACGGTCGAGCCGTCGCCGGAGAGCACCTTGATCGTCTGGTTCGGCTTGGCCGTGCCCGAGGTGACGCGGCCGGTGATGATACGGCCGAGATAGGGGTTGGCCTCCAGCAGCGTGCCGATCATGCGGAACGGGCCTTCCTCGACCTTGGGCTCCGGCACGTGCGAGAGGATGAGGTCGTACATCGGCGCGAGGCCGTTATCCTGCGGACCTTCCGGGGAATGGGCCATCCAGCCCTGCTTGCCCGAACCGTAGAGGATCGGGAAGTCGAGCTGCTCGTCGGTGGCGTCGAGCGCGGCGAAGAGGTCGAAGACCTCATTGATGACTTCGGTCGTGCGAGCGTCCGGCTTGTCGACCTTGTTGATCGCCACGATCGGGCGAAGGCCGAGCTTCAGCGCCTTGGAAACCACGAACTTGGTCTGCGGCATCGGGCCCTCGGCCGCATCGACCAGCACGATGGCCGAGTCGACCATGTTCAGGATGCGCTCGACCTCGCCGCCGAAATCGGCGTGGCCGGGGGTGTCGACGATGTTGATGCGCGTGTCCTTCCAGACGACCGAGGTCGCCTTGGCCAGGATGGTGATGCCGCGCTCCTTCTCGAGGTCGTTGGAATCCATCACGCGCTCGATGACGCGCTGGTTGTCGCGGTAGGTGCCGGACTGCTGCAAGAGCTTGTCGACGAGCGTGGTCTTGCCATGGTCGACGTGCGCGATGATGGCGATGTTGCGCATGGACATGCGGGTCTGGGCCTTGCTTTCAAGGCCACGAGCCGGTCTGGAGCGATGCCCCGCCGGCGCAGCCTGTTTCACGTGAATCTGGAATTCGTTGCGCTGCACATAAACGCTGGCGGGCTTTTCGGCAACCGCAGACACTGCCGAAAAGTAAATGCGTTCAAGCTTCCGCCAGCGCCCGCTGCCGTTCGGCGACGGCCCGGCCGACCTGATCGATGACGAGGCGATAGGCTGCGAGCGCCGCCGTATCGAGGTCACCCTTGGCGTAGTCGGCCAATACGCGCGTCAGGATGTGGTCGGCCTCGCGGCCGAGCCGGGTCAGTTCGGCCTCGTCCTCGCAGGCGCGGATCACGGCCAGAAGCTCCAGCAATTCGTCGAGGCCCGACATGGCGCGCCGGCGCCGGTTGGCGCTCTCGCACCCGAGCAGCGCAGCGCCGCCCGTGCCCACTGCCGAGAGCGCCATGGCCCCGATATAGAACCAGTCGCCATAGCGATCGAAGAAGGTCTCCTGCTCGCCATCGATATAGGCGGCGGCACCCGAATGGACCGGCAGCGGCGCGTCCTTGTCGGTCGAGGGCGTCTCCAGCGCTTGCACGGCCGGCAGTTCCGCCGCCAGCGTCAGGCGCAGTCCGAGGATGTCCTTGGTCAGCTCGCCGACGAGATTGTCGTCGAGGCTCTGCGCTGCGACGAGGCGCGAAGTGATCGCGATGGTCGGCAGGCTCTCGGCCGGGCGCGGCGGGTCGCCGCCGAGCGCGCCGCGCACGATCTCGCCGGATTCGATGGCACGGTAATGCAGGGCGAGCGCGTCGGCCTCGCGAACCGGGATCAGGACGGGATCGTTGCCCCAGGCTTCGCGCAAACGGCGCAGGCCGCCATTATTGGTATGGGAGCCGACGGCGCTGATCGAGAAGAAGACGTCGATGCGCTTCTCTCTCGCCACCGGCACGATCTCCTCCTGGGTCAGGCCGAGAATCTCGACCTCGTCGGGCCGGACCTCGTATTGCGCCAGCACCCGTTTCAGCAGCGCGACGTTGCCGGCAGGATTGCGTGCGACGCCGATCCTGCGGCCGCGCAGATCGGCGATACGGCTGATCGCGGTCTCGGCCCTGGTGATGAAGAAGGGATAGGTCCGGCGGGTGATCAGCACCGTATCGGCGGTCGAGGGCATGGCAATGTCGGCGCGCAGCATGGCGAGATCGGCCTGGCCTGCATCGATCCGCCTGGCGCTGTCCTCGGAACCTTCCGTCAGGACGAGCCGCAGGCGCACGGAGGCCTTGTCGCGGTTGAGGCCCTGCACGAAGGCCGCGGCCATGCGCGCATCCTCGGAGCCGAGCGGCCCGACGGCGAGGCGCAAGGTCCGCGGCTGGCCGACATAATAGAACGCCGCCGCGACGAGGCCGGAGACGGCGAGCAGCCCCGCCACCATCGCCAGCCCGCGCCTGCCCATGCCAAGCCGGATCAATCAACAGCCCCCTTGTTCGCCCCTGCCAGCATGGCTTCCTTCGCCATCATGTCGCAAGTACGGCATGCACCGGCGAACGGAGCGCTACAGTATCGGACCGGACAGCATCCGGTCCGATACTGTAGCGCTTTGATTTTCCATCGGCTTTCCCGAAAACCGCATTCCACTTTTCGGGCCGATGTTGTAAACGCCGGGCCATGTCCAATGGTTCGCCCTTCCTGATCAAGATCTGCGGTCTCTCGACGCCCGAGACGCTGGAGGCTGCGCTCGCGGCCGGCGCCGACATGATCGGACTCAATTTCCATCCCAAGAGCCCGCGCTATGTCACGCTGGAGCGCGCCAGGGAACTCGCGGAGATCGCGCGCGGCAAGACGGAGATCGTGGCGCTCGTCGTCGACTGGAGCGAAGGGGACGCGGCGGAGCTCGCCGAGGCGCTCAGGCCCGACTGGCTCCAGTTCCACGGTCGCGAGACCCCCGAGCAGACCGCGGCGCTGCGCCGTGCGGTCGGCCGGCCGGTGATGAAGGCGCTCGGCATCGCGACCGCCGAGGACCTGAAAGGCGTCGCCAACTATCGCGATGCCGCCGATCTCATCCTGCTCGACGCCAAGCCGCCGAAGGACGCGGCCTTCCCCGGCGGGCACGGCAAGCCCTTCGACTGGAGCCTGCTCGCCGGCCTCGACCCCTCGCAGCGCTTCATGCTATCGGGCGGGCTCGATCCGGCGAATGTCGCGGAGGCGATCGGCATCGCCAGGCCGGCCGGCGTCGACGTCTCCTCGGGCGTCGAAAGCGCGCCGGGGGTCAAGGACCCCGCCCGGATCGCGGAATTCATCGCGGCGGCCCGCAAGGCCGCGGCGGCAGGACAGGAAAGCTTGAGCGCATGAACGCCCCCGCGAACCCGAACAGCTATCGCAACGGCCCGGACGAGAACGGCCGCTTCGGCCTGTTCGGCGGCCGCTTCGTCGCGGAAACGCTGATGCCGCTGATCCTCGAGCTGGAAGAGGCCTATAATGCGGCCAAGGCCGACCCGGCCTATCACGCCGAGATGACCAGCGGGCTGAAGCACTATGTCGGCCGGCCCTCGCCGCTCTACCTTGCCGAGCGCCTGACCGACCATTTCGGCGGCGCCAAGATCTACCTGAAGCGCGAGGAGCTGAACCATACCGGCTCCCACAAGGTGAACAACGTGCTCGGCCAGATCCTGCTGGCGCGGCGCATGGGCAAGAAGCGCATCATCGCCGAGACCGGCGCCGGCCAGCACGGCGTCGCCACCGCGACGCTCTGCGCCCGCTACGGGCTCGAATGCATCGTCTATATGGGTGCGGTCGACGTCGCCCGGCAGGCGCCGAACGTCTTCCGCATGCAGATGCTCGGTGCCAAGGTGGTGCCCGTCGAATCCGGCACCAAGACGCTGAAGGATGCGATGAACGAGGCGCTGCGCGACTGGGTGACCAATGTCGCGACGACCTTTTACTGCATCGGCACGGTCGCCGGCCCGCATCCCTACCCGGCGATGGTGCGCGACTTCCAGTCGATCATCGGCAAGGAAACCCGCGAGCAGATGCAGGAGGCCGAAGGCCGTCTTCCCGATTCGCTGATCGCCTGCATCGGCGGCGGCTCGAACGCGATGGGGCTGTTCCACCCCTTCCTCGACGACGCATCCGTCGAGATCTACGGCGTCGAGGCGGCCGGCCACGGCATCCCGAGCGGCCAGCATGCGGCCTCGCTGACCGGCGGACGACCCGGCGTGCTGCACGGCAACCGCACCTTCCTGCTGATGGACGACGACGGGCAGATCAAGGACGCCCATTCGATCTCGGCCGGGCTCGACTATCCCGGCATCGGGCCGGAGCATTCCTGGCTGCACGATGTCGGCCGGGCGACCTATCTCTCCGCCACCGACGAGGAGGCGCTGGAGGCGTTCCAGCTGATCTCAAGGTTGGAAGGCATCATTCCGGCGCTGGAGTCCGCGCATGCGCTCGCCCGCGTCGCCGATCTCGCCCCGCAGAAGCCGAAGGACCATCTGATGGTGGTCAATCTCTCCGGCCGCGGCGACAAGGACATCCCGCAGGTCGCGGAGATTCTTGCGGCGCGCTGACGCTCGCATGGACACCTAAAGTTCCAGGCACGCGGCTCTCGACTCTCTGCTCCATAGCAGCAACCATGGGTTGCTTCCGGCGCATCCGCGCCGGGCATCGTCGCATGGAGCGGGACCGGGGCCAGTGGGGGGCAGCGGTAACGACGGCTGTCCGATCGAGCGCGGGCCTGCCTCCGCCGGCCTGCCGATCGAACTCGCCTTCCTGACGCGGCATGGCCTGGCGCCCTCGCTTCTCGCGCGGGCGGCCGAAACGTCCCGCCGCAACCGCAGCGAGCCCGCCCGCGAAGCGATCGCGCTCGGCCTGATCGGCGAAGCCGAGCTTTATCGCGCGCTCGCGGCCGAGCTGGGCCTCGCCTTCCTGTCGCAGCCGCCGCCCCTGCGGCCCGGCGGCGGGCATGATGCGATCCTGCGCCAGGGCATCGCGCCGACCGTCGACGACAGGCGCTTCCGCTTCATCCTCGCGCCCGAGGGCCCGGCGCTGCGGCGGATGCTCGAAGCCGGGCCACGCCATCGCGGCGATATCGCGGTGACGACACCGCGCCGCTTCGCCGGAGCCCTGCGCCACAGCAATGCCGAAACCCTGGCGGAGCATACCGCCGGGCTCGACCCTGCCGGCCTCGCCCGTGAGAGCGCCCGGACCGGCGCCAGTCGCGGCCAGGTGATCGCAGCCGGCGGCGGTGTCGCCGCTGCCGCGCTCGGCGGCATCTTCGCCCCGCTCGAAACCTTTTTCGGGCTCGCGCTCCTGCTCGGCCCGTTCTTCCTCGGCCTCATCCTGCTGCGTCTTGCGACGGCGATCGAACGCGCGGCGCCCGATCTCTGGCGCAGCCACCGCTGGCGGATCGACGAATCCCGCCTGCCCGCCTACACCGTCGCGGTGCCGCTCTACCACGAGCTTTCGGTGCTCCGGCAATTGACGGATGCGCTCGGCGCCCTCGACTACCCCGCAGCCAAGCTCGATATCCGCCTGCTGATCGAAGCCGACGATATGGGGATGCGCAGCACGCTGGCGCGGATGGCGCTACCGCCGCATTTTTCCGTGACGATCGTTCCGCCGGGCTTTCCGCGCACCAAGCCGCGTGCGCTCAACCTCGCCCTGCTCGAAGCGCGCGGCACGTTCTTCACGATCTTCGACGCCGAAGACATCCCCGATCCGCAGCAACTGCGCATGGCAGCGGCGCGCTTCCTCGGTGGCCCGCAGGAACTCGGCTGCCTGCAGGCCAGGCTCGTGATCGACCATGCCGAGGAAGGCGTGCTTCCCGCCCTGTTCGCGCTGGAATATGCGGGGTTGTTCGATGTGCTCAATCCCGGCCTGCTGCAATTCCGGTTGCCGATCATGCTGGGCGGAACCTCGAACCATTTCCGCACGGCGGCGCTGCGCGCGGTCGGCGGCTGGGATGCCTGGAACGTGACGGAGGATGCCGATCTCGGCTTCAGGCTGGTGCGCGCCGGCTATCGCATCGGCGACCTACCCTCGAACACCCGCGAGGAGGCACCCGTCACCATCCCGGCCTGGCTCAAGCAGCGCTCGCGCTGGATCAAGGGCTATATCCAGACGCTGGTGACGCATTCCCGCGCCCCTTTCCGCCTGATGCGCGAAGCCGGCCCGGCTGCGACCTTCGCCTTCCTGTCGCTGGTCTTCGGCACCGTCGCCACGGCGCTCGGCTATCCCGCCTTCGCCGTCGCCGCGCTGATCGCCTATTGGGACGGCTCCCTGTTCGAGCCGGTGGGCACGGTCGCCACCCTGACCTCGACCATCGCGCTCGGCATCTGGATTCTGGGCAGCGTCGCGCTGTTCGTACCGCCGATCGTCGGAGCCCTGCGCCGGGGCGCTCCGGGCCTATTGCTGCTCGTGCCGCTGCTGCCGCTCTATTACGCGCTGGTCTCGGCGGCGGCCTGGATGGCGCTCTACGAGTATTTCAACCACCGTTTCGCCTGGAACAAGACCGAGCACGGGCTGGCGCACCGGCCCGCGCCCATCGAAGCCAATCAGGAGTGACGCAGCCATTCCGCCGCCGCCTGCGCCGGAGGCTGCTCGATATTGAAGGCACCGACGAAACTGCCGTCCTTGCCCATCAGATAGACCAGGGCGGTATGGTCCATCGTGTAGTCGCCGTCCTTGAGCGGCACCTTCTTGGCATAGGCGCGATAGGCCTTGACCACGGCGTCGATCGCCGGGCGATCGCCGCTCAGGCCGACGATGCGCGGATCGAAGGAGCCGAGATAGCTCTTCATCGCATCCGGGGTATCGCGCTCGGGATCGACCGTGATGAAGAGCGCTTTAAGCCCCTTCGCCTTGGCGCCGTCGCCGGCTGCGCGCAGGGCCTCCGAAATCTCGAAGAGTTTTGTCGGGCAGATATCCGGGCAATGGGTGAAGCCGAAGAAGACCAGGAAGGGAGAGCCCTTCAGGTCGGTGTCGGAGAGCGGCTTGCCTTCCTGCGTCGTCAGCGTGAACGGACCGCCGACGCTGGCCGTGCCGCTGCCGCCACTGCCCTGGCGGCCGGGCGAGAAGGTCAGGATCGCGGCGGCTGCGAGCGCGAGCGCCCCGGCCAGGAAGACGACGAGGGGCAGGACGAGACGGCGGTTCACGGAAATATTCCCAGCAGGCGGCCGCAGCCGCGATAGATCGTTTTTCTGCGCATCGGCTGGGTCCGAAAACCGGTTCCCACTTTTCGGGCCGATGCCTAGAAACAAGCCACGATGGCGGCGATCAGCCCGTCGGTGAAGAGCCGGTCGCCTTCGCGCCACCAGAGCAGCAGGCCGGTGAGGAACAGGGCGAAGAAGCCTCCGCCGATCAGCATGAGGCCGAGACGGCTCGAAGAGCCGGCCTCCGTCTGCGTTGTCTCGTCTGCCTGCGACATGAGGCTAACCTAACGCCAGATCACGCCGCCCGGAAGCGGGCGCCGTGACGCAGGGTCTCACGATGCAGCGATGCGCCCCGGGTTGGGCACATCACGGAATTGGCCGGTGCTCAGGGGCTCACTTCACCGGGAAGGTCAGCGGGGAATAATCCGTGACCGGGCGTTTGATCCAGTCATTGCCGGGCGCCGCCGCTTCCGTCCGCTTCTGGCCCTCGTGAAGGCGCAAAGCCGCGGCGGGATAGTCCATCGTCTGAACGGTGCCGTCGCGCACGACGAGCCTGCCGTCGACATAGACGCGGTCGACGGCGCGTTCGGCGGCGGCATAGACCATGCTGCGCACGGGATCGCGACGCGGCTGCATCATCGGGTGCTTGAGGTCGACCATGACGAGGTCGGCCTTGCAGCCCGCTTCCAGCCGCCCGATATCGTCGCGGCCGAGCGCGGCGGCGCCGGCCGTGGTCGCGGCCTCGAAGATGTCGGTGGTGGTGAGCGTGCGCGGGTTCTCCGCCATCATCCGGGCGACGTAGCCGACATGGCGCATCTCCTCAAGCATGTTGTGCGGATAGGTGTCGGTGCCCATGCCGATCCGGACGCCGGCGCGGCGATAACGCCCGAAATCGTCGAGCGCGATGCCGCGGCGCATGAAGACCGTCGGGCAATGGGCGACGACCGTGTCGGTCTCGGCCAGCAGTGCGAGATCGCGGCGGCTGTGCCAGGCGACGCGCGGGTAGTCGTCGAGGAAGATGCCGTGACCAACGATGCTGGTCGCGCCGAGTACGCCGAGCTTCTCCAGCCACTGGATCGGCGTCACGCCATGACGGCGGGTGATCTCGTGAAACTCGACCGTCGACTGGGCCGCATGGATCTGCCAGGGCAGGCCACGGCGTTTGGCTTCGGCAAAGCTGTCCTTGATCAGGCCTTCGCTGCAGGTGTCGATCTGCGCCGGACAGACCATGCCGAAGAGACGGCCTGACGGATGTTTCTGGGCCTGCTCGATGACGTCGAATGCTGTCGCCATGGCCGCGGCGCCAGCCTTCTCGTCCCACTCGTATTCGACGACATGGCCGTTCTTGGTGTACCAGCGGGCCGAGCGGAACATCGGCGAGACGCAGACGCGCAGGCCGCTATTGGCGGCAAGGTCGAGCCAGCCGGGATGGGCGACCGAGAGATCGGCGAGCGTGGTCACGCCGGAGAGCAGCAGTTCCGAATAGGCGACCTGCACGCAGTCCGGCACCGCCTCGGCATCGGGCCGCAGGATCGGCATGAATTCGTAGAGCGAGGAGTTATAGAGCGCAGGCGAGCCGAGCTCGTCGAGAAAGCCCTTGTTCAGCGCCTCGCTCGAGGGGTGAGAATGGATATTGACGAGGCCGGGCATGACCATGCGCCCGCTGCCGTCGACGGTCTCGTCCGCCTGCCCCTCGTAGCGGGGTCCGACGAAGCGCAGCGTGCCGTCCTCGAAGGCGACATCGGCTCCGTGCAGATAGACGTGCCGGGAGGCCTCGGCGTCCCAGGCGACAACGATGTCGGCATTCTTGATGACCGTGATCGTCATGATGTTTCCCTTCCTCCCACAGGCATAGAAAAAGCGCCGCGCGGCTCACACCGCGCGGCGCCCAAGAAACTCAACGCTTCAGCTTGAGATCGAGCCCCTTGTAGAGGCCGGCTCCATACAGGCCGTGGGCACGCACGCCCTCGACCCGGTCGGTCGCGACGACCCAGAGCGGCTGCGAGACCAGCGGCACCCAGACATTCGCTTCGGTGAGCTGGGTCTGGACCTCGGCCAGGGCCTGCTTGCGCTTGTCAGCGTCGGTCGCCGTCGCCGCAGACTTGAGCAGCTCGTCCGTCTTGGGGTTCTTCCAGTTCATCCGGTTCGGCGTCGGAACCTGCTGGCTGCGGAAATAAAGGCTCATCGCCTCCGTCGCCGTCACATAGGGGTAGGACATCAGGAAGGCGTCGAATTCCTGCGTCGCCAGCTTGCCCCAGGCGACGGTCGCGTCCCAGAGCTGGATCTTCATGTCGATGCCGACCTTGCGCAGATCCGCCTGCATGGCCTCGGAAATGCGCGGGTTGGAATCGTTGCGGATGCCGTAGACGGTGAAGGTCGCCTTCTGGCCGTCCTTCTCGCGGATGCCGTCGGCGCCCGGCTTCCAGCCGGCCGCGTCGAGCAGCTTGACGGCGCCGGCCGGGTCATATTTCGGCATCTTGTCGGCCGAGGACTTGTCGTAATCGAGCACGGCCGGGTTCAGCAGCGAAGGCAGGGTCTGTCCCTTGCCGAAGAAGATCGCCTTGGCGATCGCCTCCTTGTTGGTCGCCATGTTGGCGGCCTCGCGGATGGCCTTGTCCTTCGCCACGGGCTTGTCGACCTTGAAGCCCATGAAGACGTCGTAGATGTAGTTGTCCTGCCGCTGCACCGTCATGCCGGGGATGCGCTGCATCGTGTCGAGCGCGATATAGGGCATGTAATAGGTCACGTCGGCCTGCTTCGCCTGGATCGCAGCCATCAGCGTGTTCGACTCGGGGATGACCTTCCAGACGATCTCGTCGATCTGCGGCTTCGGGTCCTTGTAGATCGGCGGGCCCCAGGAATAGTGCGGATTCTTCTTGAGCACGAGTTCCTGGCGCGGGGTCCATTTCGACCAGCAATAGGGGCCGGTGCCGTTGAAGCCCTGGACGCCGAAATTCGGGCCGAGCTTCTCGACGGTCGCCTTGTCGACCACCGAGGCGAAGGAGAGCGCGAGCTGGAACATCAGGTCGCTATAGGGCTCCTTCAGCTCGTAGATCAGCGTGGAATCGCCGTCGGCGCGGATGTCCTTGACCGGGCCGGCGCGGAAGGAGACCGGCGACTTGCTGGCCGGATCGATCCAGCGCTTCAGCGAATAGACGACGTCGTCGACCGTCATCGGCCGGCCGTCGCAGAACTTGACGTCCTTGCGCAGCTTGAAGGTGTAGGTCTTGCCGTCAGGCGAGATCGTCCAGCTCTCGGCCAGGCCGGGCTTGATCGTCTTCATGTCGAAATCGACCGTCACCAGCGTGTCGGCGAGCATGTACATGACCTCGGCCGCCGCGGTCGCGGTCGAGCGGATCGGGTCGTAATTATCGGCATCGATGATGCGCAGGATCGTGAGCGGCGCCTTCTGCTGGGCGACCGCGGGCGCCGTGGCAAAGGTCGCAGCGGCCGCGCCGGCGAGAAGCAGAGTTGACAGTTTCAGCATCGAGCAAATCCCCTTTTTTCGCTTCTTGGTTGATATCCGCTGCTATTTGCGCAGCTTCGGATCGAGGGCGTCCCGCAGGGAATCGCCGAGCACGTTGAAGGCGAGCACCACCGCGAAGATCACCAGGCTCGGCAGGACCGAGACATGCGGCGCGAAGAACAGGAAGTTGCGCCCGTCCGCCGCCATGGCTCCAAGCTCGGCCGTCGGCGGCTGGGCGCCCAGGCCCAGAAAGGACAGCGCTGCACCGAGCAGGATGACCTGGCCGAAGCGCAGGGTGATGAAGACGAACATCGCCGAGAGGCAGTTCGGCAGGACATAGCGCAGGATGATGCGCAGATCGCTGAGACCGAGCGAGCGCGCCGCCTCGATATAGCCCTGCTGCAGCACGACCAGCGCCGAGCCGCGCACCACGCGCGCCATCAGCGGCACGGTCGCGATCGTCAGCGCGATGATGACCGCCGGCAGGCCCGGCCCGAAGATCGCGGCGATGGCGAGGCCGAACAGGATCGCGGGGAAGGACAGCAGGATGTCCATGAACCGCATCAGCACGCCCGACGCCTTCGGATAATAGGCGGCGGAGAAGCCGATGACGCCGCCGATCGTGCAGCCGAAGACGACCGAGGCGAGGCCCATCAGCAAGCTCGTGCGCAGTCCGAAGAGCAGGCGCGTGATCATGTTGCGGCCCTGCCCGTCGGTGCCGAGCAGGCCCATCTCGCCCGGCGGCTTCAGCGTGTTGGCGAGGTCGTTGCCGAAGGGGTCGGTCGGCGCGAGCCAGGGCGCGAAGGCCGCACAGAGGATGGCGAGGACGACGAGCGCCAGCGCGACGCAGGAGCCGGCATCGGAGAGCAGCATCCGGAACACGGTCTTCCGGCGAACGGGCGCGGCGGCGGCAACGCTCACGGCGGCCTCGACCGTCCTGGCGCCGGGCTGGAGCGCATCGCGTTCGAGCTTCATGGGAGAGCCCATCAGGTGCCCCTCACGCGCGGGTCGAGCACGGCATAGAGGACGTCCACCGCGAGATTGACCAGGATGAAGCCGAGCGAGAGCATGATGATCGTGCCCTGCGCCATCGGCAGGTCGCTCGACAGGATGGCGCCGACCGCGAGCCGGCCGATACCCGGCCAGGAGAACACGGTTTCGGTGACGACGGCGCCGCCGAGCAGGAAGCCGATCTGCAGGCCGATCAGCGTGACGACCGGGACGAGCGCATTGCGCAGGGTGTGACGCAGCACGACCCTGGCCTCGCCGAGCCCCTTGGCGCGGGCGGTGCGGACATGATCGGCGCCGAGCTCGTCGAGCACCGAGGTGCGGGTCATGCGGGCGACCGGGCCGACGAAGACGCCGCCCAGCGTGATCGCCGGCAGGATGATCCCCTGCAGCCCTTCCCAGGTCCAGAGCGGGCCCATGCGACCGGTGAAGGGCAGGATCGGGTATTTGAAGCCGAAGAGCCAGATCAGCCCGAGGCCGAGGAAGAAGACCGGCAGCGAGACGCCGGCAACCGAGACCGCCATGATCGCGCGGTCGATCAGCGAGCCCCGGTAATAGGCGCCGACGGTGCCGAGGAACATGCCCAGCGGAATCGCCCAGACCAGCGAGGCCAGCATCAGCTCGAGCGTCGGGCCGATGGTGTTGCCGAGTTCCTGCGTCACCGGGACATTGTTGATGATGGAGACGCCGAGATCGCCCTGCGCCAGGCGCCCGATATAGATCGCGAACTGCTTCCAGAGCGGTTCGTTGAGCCCCAGCTCCTGACGAATGGCCTCGACCACGTCCTGGGTCGCGTTCGGGCCGGCACGGACCTGGGCCGGGTCCGTCGGCACCACCTGCATCAGCAGGAAGCCGATCAGCAGCACGCCGAACAGCACCGGCAGGACCAGCAGCAGCCTTTGCAGCGTATGCCGCAGCATGAGGGCGCCTCCCTATTGCGCGGCGGCTGCGAGCTGGCCGTGACGGTCGAAGACCACCGCACCGCCGAGCAAGGTCAGGTCGCAACGCACGTCGTTCTCGACCTCACCGACAGGGATCGCGAAGATATCGTGCGAGAGCACCGCGATGTCGGCGAGTTGGCCCGGAACGAGCCGGCCGACCCTGTCCTCGGCAAACTGGGTATAGGCGCCGAGCAGCGTATAGGCGTGCACGGCCTCTTCCATGCTCAAGCGCTCCGTGCCGCCGATCTCGGTATGGCGCTTGGTCCGGCGGGTGACCATGGTGAAGAGGTTCTTGAACGGATCGGTGGCGCAGACGGGGGCATCCGAGCTCGCCGCCGCATGCAGGCCGCCATCGAGCCATTTGCGCATCGGATAGGAAGCGCCGGCGCGCTCCTCGCCCAGATTGATCACGTAGAGATCGCCGAATTCGTAGATGAAGGCCGGCTGCGGCACCGGGTCGATGCCGGCGGCAGCCATGCGCGCGAGCTGGCCGTCGGTGAGGAAGCCGCAATGCTCGATGCGGTGGCGGCGCCCCTTGATCGGATGCTCCGGGCTGTCGGCCTTCTCCATGCCGGAGAGCACCTGCTCGATCGCGGCATCGCCGATCGCATGGATCGCGAGCTGGTAGCCGAGCTCGTGGTAGTGCCGGAGATAGCGATGCATGTCGGCATCGGAATAGATGAAGATGCCGCGGTTATCGGGATCGCCGACGCGGTAGGGCTCGCTCATCGCCGCGGTCAGGCCGCCGGCACTACCGTCGCCGAAGACCTTCATCGCGCCATAGCGCAGCAGGCCGGTCTCGCGGCCGAAGCGATAGCCGGCCGCATGGGCCTCGTCGCCGATCCCGTCGGCATTGCCGTAGATGCAGACCCAGGTGCGGACCGGCAGGGTGCCGGCACGCGCGACCTCCTCATAGGCCTCAATCTCGGCCATACCGGCGCCCATGCCGACGCCGGCATCCATCACGCTGGTGAAGCCCTGCGCGAGCATGTAGTGCCCGGCCTTTTCGATCGCGGCCTTCAGTTCGGCAGCGCTGGGGCGCGGCATCGCCTGGACGATCAGGCGCATGGCGCTCTCGGCGAGCAGGCCGGTCAATTTGTTGTCGCGACGCTCGATCAGGCCGCCATCGGGGCTCGGCGTATTGTGGCCGATGCCGGCCGCCGCCATGGCCCGGCTGTTGACGACACCGACATGGCCACAGGTGCGCTTGATATAGACGGGATTGTCCGGCGAAACGCGGTCGAGTTCTTCCGCCGTCGGGTGGCGGGCCTCAGCGAGTTCGTTATGGTCGTAGCCCCGGCCGGTGACCCATTCGCCGGGCCTCTTGCCCTTCACGGCGGCGGCGATGCGGCGCAGGACCTCGTCGATGCTGTTGACGCCCTCCTCGGGGCGCAGATTGACCTCGCTCATGGCGAGACCGAGCGGCAGCAGATGCATATGCGCGTCGTTGAGGCCGGGAATGGCGACGCGGCCGGCGAGGTCCACGACCTTGGTGTCCGGCCCCTGGAATGCGGCGATCTCGGCGGCAGAACCCGCCGCCAGCACCTTGCCGCCACCGATCGCCAGGGCTTCCGCGAAGCCTTCCGCCAAACCGCAGAAGATGCGGCCATTCAACAAAACAGTTTCGGCTTGCGTCATCGACCCGGCTTACCTTGCTTTCCCTGTTGAATTCTCGCCGCGGGGCATTGGCGAAGCGATAGTGTTCGGCAAGCATCTCCCGTCACACGGAAACGGAACACCGCTTCCCTGCAGCCCTATCGTATCGAATGGGGATTTTAGTCTGAACGGTGCGCTCTGATCGCGAAAACTATGCCACTCCGCCAGTTCCCCATGACACTATTTTCTTATGGCTTTCCGGCAGCATTGCTCAGAATATTGAACATGGCAAGGGCCGCGAACAGGCGCGCCCTGCATAACGCGCAGGAAAGACAAGGCGCGCAGAATGGGGAAACGGAGCGACAATGAGTTTTGATGTCGGCGGAAGGCTAAAGGAAATCAGGCTTACGGCCGGGCTTTCCCAGCGCGAACTCGCGGCGCGCTCCGGCGTGACCCATAGCCTGATCTCGCTGATCGAGCAGAACCGGAACAGCCCGTCGGTTGCATCCCTGCGCAAGATCCTCGACGGGATTCCGATGACCATGGTCAATTTTTTTGACGAGGAACGGACGCCGCGCGACAAGGTCTTCTTCGAGGCCTCGGACCTGCTCGACCTGACCTCGCGCCTGCATCAGGTCAATGGCGGCGAGAGCCGGGGCCAGATGTCCTTCCGCCAGGTCGGAGACGCCCAGGCCCATAACCTGCAGATCCTGCACGAGTCCTACGATCCCGGGGCCGATACCGGGGCCGCCATGCTCAAGCATGAATCCCATGAGGGCGGGGTGGTGCTGGCCGGGGAGCTCGAGATCACCGTCGGCGACCAGATCAAGGTGCTGAAACCGGGCGATGCCTATCTCTTCGACAGCCGCATCCCGCATCGCTATCGCAATATCGGGACGGAACGCTGCATCGTGGTCAGCGCCTGCACCCCGCCCTATCTTTGAAATGGCGGCGGCACAGGCTTGCCGATACTTGCGCGGCGATACCGCATGAACCTTAGAATTCATTTAAACTATTGATATTGCTTGATTTTTACTGCAGTGTCGGTTAGGCTTCGCAGCTCAACAGAGGTCGCGATGCACGCCGGTTCCAGCTCAGCCCAGAAATCCGCCACGAGCCTGGAGCTGTTCTCGCGCAATCTCTCGCTCTCGGCCGGCACCTTCCTGATCCAGGAAGGCGAGCGGATCGTCGGGCCGATGCGGCCGGGACTCAAGGTCGCGGTCATGCTCGAAGGCCGTCAGGCGCTGGAGCTCGACGATCGCCCGGCCGTCGTTCTCGACGGACCGGCCGTCCTCATCGCCGCCAATGGCGGCGAGCACATGCAGCAGCGCACCGGCCTTGCAGACGGCACCCTGCGCTGCGCGCTGATACAGTTCGACTTCGATTTCGTCGCGCGCGAATTCGGCCCCCACGTCGCAAAGGCCGCGCGTCTTGCCTGCTCCGACGGGGCGGGTTTCTGGGTGCGCCCGGCCGATGCTCCGATCCGGTCGCTGGCGCTCCAGATGGCGGAATGCCAGGTCGGCGAGGCGCTCCGCCCGCTCTATCTCGCCGGCAAGGCGCTGGAACTCGGCGCGCTTGTGCTGGACCGGATGCTCGGCGAGCGCCCCACCCGCCCGGCCCGGCTCAGCCCGCGCCTGCGCGAGCAGGTCCATGCCGCCCGCGACCGGCTGCTCGAGACCCTGCGCGAACCGCCCGGCCTGGCGGAGTTGGCGCGCGAAAGCGGCCTCAATCCGACGAAGCTCACCTCGGCCTTCCGGGCGGAATTCGGCGCCAGCGTCTTCGAATACCTGCAGGAGCAGCGCCTGCAGCAGGCCTATGCGATGATCGCGAGCGGAGAGACCAGCATCGCCGTCGCAGCCTTCCAGGTCGGCTACAGCCCGGCGCATTTCTCCGGGCTGTTCCGCAAGCGTTTCGGCATCGCGCCCAGCGCCCTGCGCTGATTCCGGCGATGAATCCGCCCTCCCGTTCTTGCTTGGACGCGTTCGAAACGCGACCGAAAGAAATACTGCCGCGATCGAAAGCCAAGCGCGTTGCCGGCTCGACAGCCTTCCTGAAAGAACCCCGGAGACGAGGGTGCGCAGGCGCCAGGGGCAGGATTACGGGCATGATCGGGATCAACGGCAGCAATCGCGCGATGTGGCGGACCGGCGTGGCTTTGGCCGCGCTCGTCGTCGGCGGAGCAGGCACGGCACTGGCGCAGAACGCCGCGCAGCCGGCCAATACGGCGATCGGCCTCGACACCATCGAGGTCCAGGGCGAGCGCGCCAGCGGTCCGGTCAACGGCTATGTCGCCCGCCGCAGCGAGACCGCGACGAAGACCGACACGCCGATCATGGAGACGCCGCAATCGATCACGGTCGTCACCCGCGACCAGATGGACGACCAGGGCGCGACCACGGTCAGCCAGGCCCTGCGCTACAGCGCCGGCGTGCTCGGCGAGACGCGCCTGTCCTCGGGCGGCCGCTATGACAGCGTCTTCATCCGCGGCTTCGGTGGCGCCGGAACCGGCGCCGGCTTCGTCAACAATCTCGACGGCCTGCGCTACCTGCGCGGCGTCAACTTCCTCGTGCCGTCCTTCGAACCCTGGGGGCTGGAACGGGTCGAGGTGCTGCGCGGCCCGTCCTCGGTGGTGTTCGGGCAGGTCAAGCCCGGCGGCCTGATCAACATGGTCAGCAAGCGCCCGCGCGACGAGAAGCACGGCGAGGTCCAGTTCCGCTTCGGCGACCGGCAGCGCGCCGAGATGGCCTTCGATGTCGGCGGGCCGATCGACCCGCAGAAGACCTGGCTCTATCGCGTGGTCGGGCTCGGCCGGACGGCCGACACGCAGGTCGACTACACGCAGGACCAGCGCATCTTCATCGCGCCCTCCCTCACCTACCGGCCCAACGGCGCGACGAGCTTCACGCTGATGGCCTCGTTCCAGCGCGATCCCGAAACCGGCTTCTACGGCTTCATCCCGGCGGTCGGTACCGTCCTGCCGAGCCGAGCCGGCCGCATTCGCAGCGAATTCTTCCCCGGCGAGCCGCGTTTCGAGGGCTATAGCCGCAACCAGGCCAATCTCGGCTGGGCCTTCGAGCATCGCTTCAACGACATCTTCAGCTTCCGCCAGAACGTCCGCGTGTCCGATCTCGAATCGCGGTTCCGGACCGTCGCGGTCGGTGGCATCGCGGCCGACCAGAAGACGTTGACGCGCCGCGTGACGATGTCGAACGAGAAGGCGCGCACCGCCGGCATCGACAACCAGCTCCAGGCCGATTTCCGCACGGGACCGCTGACCCACAAGGTCCTGTTCGGCGTCGACGGCTACTGGACTGATGGTACCGCCTTCACCGGCGCCGGCGGCACGGTGCAGACGCTCGATTTCACCAACCCGATCTATGGCCGCCTGCCCTTCGCCCTGCCCGCGCTGGCCGGCACGAAGCAGACCACGGCCCAGTACGGCATCTACCTGCAGGACCAGATCAAGCTCGACCGGCTCTCGCTGGTCGTCGGCGGGCGCTTCGACCGGGCCGAGGCCCGTACCCGGGCGATGAGCACGGGCGTGCTGACCAAGCAGGACGATACCGCGCGCACCGGCCGCGTCGCGCTGATGTACAATTTCGACAACGGCTTCGCGCCCTATGCCAGCTATTCGACCTCGTTCGATCCGCAGGCAGGCACGACCTTCGCGGGCACGCCGTTCAAGCCGACCGAGGGCGAACAGTTCGAGGCCGGCTTCAAATACGAGCCGCCGGGCGCGAACGCCTTCCTGCAGGCCTCGGTCTACCAGCTGACCCAGACCAATGTTCCGACGACCGACCTCGCCCATCCGACCTTCCAGATCCAGACTGGCGAGGTCCGCGCGCGGGGCATCGAGGTCGAGGCGCGCGCGACCGTGTTCGAGAATCTCGATCTCGTCGCGGCCTATACCTATACCGATGCCGAGGTGACCAAGAGCAGCGGCGTCGACCTGCACAAGCGCCCGACCGTCGTGCCGCGCCATACCGCAGCGCTCTGGGGGCATTACACCTTCCGGACGGGCCTGCTCTCGGGCCTCGGCCTCGGCGCGGGCGTGCGCTATGTCGGCAGCGGCGCCGGCGACCCCGCCAACACCTTCTCGACGCCGGCCTACACGCTGGTCGATGCCGCGATCAGCTACGATCTCGCCGCGGCCAGCCCGGCGCTCAAGGGCTGGAAGGTGCAGGTCAACGCCCAGAACCTGTTCGACAAGGAATATATCTCCGGCTGTTACGGCACGACGCAGTGCTCCTTCGGTCTGCGCCGCACGGTCCTCGCGACATTGTCCTACCGCTGGTGAGGTCGCCGATGCAGCCGGAAAGCCCTCCCGATATCGGCTTCGCTCCCGTCACGCTGCCGCAGGCCTGGCAGCGCGACTTCGAGGCAGGGGACGGCTCACGCTACCGGCTGCTGATCTCCGTGCCGGAAGGCCCTGCACCCGCACGCGGCTTTCCAAGCCTCGTGCTGGTCGACGGCCACGCGCTGTTCCCGGTGGCCGCCACGGCCGCCCGCCTGCAGGCGCAGCGCCCGGAAGCGACCGGCCTCGGTCCCGCCGTCGTCATCGGCATCGGCTATCCCGATGAACGGCCCTTCGATGCGGAGCGGCGCCAGCGCGACCTCCTGCCCGTCACTGGCGGCGCCGACCGCTTTCTCGACATGCTCGTCGGCGAGATCCTGCCTGCCGTCGCGCGGATCGCGCCGCTCGACCCGGCAAGGCGCGCGCTCGCCGGCCATTCCTATGGCGGCCTGTTCGTGCTGCACGCGCTGTTCACGCGACCCGGCCTGTTCGAGGCCCATGTCGCCGGCAGCCCGTCGATCTGGTGGCAGGATCGCGCCATCCTGGCGAGCGAAGAAGCGTTCCGGCGCGGCGGTTCGGCTCCCGCCGGGCGGCTCCTGATCACGGTCGGCAGCCATGAGCAGGTACCCATCCTCGCCGTAACCCCGCAGCGAGCCGAGCGCCTCGCGCGGGCTCGGATGCGTGACAATGCCGCCGAAATGGCGGAGCGCCTGCGGGCCTCGGGCCGCGTCGCCTGCAGCTTCACCGAATTCCCGGGCGAGAACCATGTCTCGGTGATCCTGCCGATGCTCTCGCGCACTGTCGCCTTCGCGCTCGCCGGTACGGCTCAGGACAAGGCGGCGGCAGCATGATGCTCGACAGACGCTCGCTGATCCTGGGCGGCTTGAGCCTGCCGATCCGACCGGCCATGGCCGCCGCGCCGGTCGTCGCCACCGATGTCCTCGGCCGCACCGTCAAGCTCGCCGCGCCGGCCAGGCGTATCTTGCTGGCGCAGGGCCGCCAGCTCAACGCGCTCGGCCTGATCCATCCCGATCCCGTCAGCATCCTCGCCGGCTGGGGCAGCGATCTCGAACGGCAGAACCCGGACGGGCTTGCCCGCTACCGGGCGCGCTTCCCAGCGATCAATGCGCTTCCTCTCGTCGGCGACGGCGGGACGGCTGCCGGGTTTTCGCTGGAAAAGGCGATCGCGCTCGGGCCGGATCTCGTCGTGCTCAGCAAATCGCTCGCCGGCACGCGCCGTGGCCCCGGCGATCTCGTCGAGAAGCTGGAAGCCGCGGGTATCCCGGTCGCGGTCGTGGATTTCTTCCTGGAACCGCTGCGCGACACCGTGCCGAGCCTCAGGGCACTCGGCATCCTCACCGGGCAGCAAGAGCAGGCGGAAAAGCTGATCGCCTTCTATGAAGAGCGGATGAAGCGGATCGCGGGCCGGGTCGCCGACGCGAAACGCCCCTCCGTCTTCATCCACGCCCATGCCGGTGGCTACGATTGCTGCA
Source organism: Allobosea sp. NPDC055353 (assembly GCF_053644975.1). Lineage (NCBI taxonomy): Bacteria > Pseudomonadati > Pseudomonadota > Alphaproteobacteria > Hyphomicrobiales > Alloboseaceae > Allobosea > Allobosea sp. NPDC055353. The sequence goes on from NZ_JBSHMC010000003.1 coordinate 233,962, forward strand.
TGACGGCCGGGCAGGGCACGTTCAACGAATTCATTCAGGCCGCGGGCGGGCGCAACATCGCCGCCGCGATGCTGCCGGGCGCGACCGGGCAGATCGGTCTCGAACAGCTGATCGGCGCCGACCCGGACGTCTATATCGCGACCGGCGGCACGCATCTCGCCAAGCTCGGCGGGCTCGTGCTCGGCCTCGGCGTCAGCGAGACCGACGCGGCCGCGAGCTTCGCCAAGCTTCTCTCCACGCCGTCGCTCAAGATGCTCAGCGCTATCGAGAAGCGCCGCGCCTTCGGCTTCTGGCATCTGTTCAACGACACCCCGCTGCATGTCGTCGCGATCGAGGTCCTGGCGAAATGGCTCCATCCGGAGCGCTTCGCCGATATCGACCCCGCCGCGACGCTTGCCGAGGGCGCCCGCTTCTCGGCGATCCCGCTGGACGGGACGCTCTGGATCGCGGCGGCGCCAAAAGCCTGACGGAGACCAGCATGCTCGCTACCTCGACCCGGATCGCGCTCGCCGACCCCGCGGGCGTCCTGAAGCCACTCTGCGAACACCTCGTCGAGCATGAGGCCGTCATCACGGAACAGGGTGGCACGACGCTCATCGCTCTCGACGGCAGCCACGCGCGGATCGAGCTCACGACAGCCGCGCTCGATGTCCATGTCGAGGCGCCTGATCTCTCCACCCTGCTCGGCATGAAGCGGGCCATCGCCAGCCATGTCATCGAGTTCGCCCCGAAGGACGCTGCACCGGAGATGCGCTGGACCGGCGACGGCACCGGTCCTGCCCTGCCACCCGAGTTCCGCATCCTGACGGTCACCGGCGTCGAGCGGATCACGCCGCATATGGCCCGCATCCGCTTCGTGGCTGAGAACCTCGCGCGCTACGATCAGATCGACGCGCTGCATGTGCGGCTCTTCATCCCGCCCGAGGGCGTGGCCGAGCCGAGCTGGCCGATGGTGGGCGATGACGGTCTGCTGCTGCCTTCGCCAGCCGAAACCAAGCCGCTGGTACGCAAATACACGATCCGCGAGATCGACGTCGCTGCGGGCACGCTCGCGCTCGATTTCGTGCTGCATGAGGATGCCGGACCGGGCTCGGCCTTCGCGTTCCGGGCCAAGGTCGGCGACCGGATCGGCATGGCAGGACCCGGCGGACGCGGCCTCAAGCCGGCCGAGCGCTATGTCTTTCTTGCCGACGAGACCGGATTGCCGGCCGTGGCGCGGATGCTGGAGAACCTGCCGGCGGAGGCCAAGGGACAGGTCTTCATCGAGATCGCCGATGCCAGCGAGGAACAACCCCTGCGCCACCCGGCCGGCATGATGCTGACCTGGCTACATCGTGGCGCGGCGGCGCCGGGCAGCCTGCCGCTGCTGCAGGACGCCTTCGCGACGATCGACTGGCCGGCGGACGGGCCCTCGACCTATCTCTGGGCGGCAGCCGAGCATGCCACGTTCAAGGCGATCCGGGCGGCGTCGCGCGGCAAGCTCAGGCCGGAGCGCGACCAGAACCTCGTCGTCAGCTACTGGCGCGCCGGAGCCTCGGACGAGGAGCATGTCGCGGCCAAGAAGGCGGAAGCGGCCCCAAGCTGACCGCTCGGAGCTTGGATATCCTGATTTGACTCGGAACCACGCGGGGTCATCCCGGGCTTGACCCGGGATCCATGCCGGAGCGCTTCCGATCAAGGTTCAGGCATGGATCCCGGATCTCCGCTTCGCTACGTCCGGGATGACTCCGCGTTTCAAAGCAAAAAGTTGCAGGTCCTAGCCTTCGCGCACCACCACGATGAACAGCCGCGGGAAGCGCAGCAGCACCTTGCCGTCACTCTCGACCGGGTAATGCGGCGCGATGCGCTCGAGATAGCGGGCGAAGAAGTCCTTCTGCTCCTCGGCCGCCAAACGGTCGAGATAAGGCTTCAGGCCGGTGCTCTTGAACCATTCGGCGATGGCTTCGCGATTGGCGAGCGCATGGACATAAGTCGTCTGCCAGATATCGACGCGGCAGCCGGCTTCGCCCAGCCAGCGCCGGTAATCGCCGAAGGAGCCGATCGTGGCACGCTCGGCCTTTGCGTTCGCGAGCTTCTCCGCCCAGGGACCTTCGGCCGCGACCTCGCGCATCGCGATATGCGAGGGCTCGTTGAGATTGTTCGGCATCTGTACGGCCAGACAGCCGCCGGATGTCAGCGAGCGCGCCAGACGCGGGAACAGCGCGGCATGATCCGGCAGCCATTGCAGCACGGCATTGGCGAAGATCACGTCGTAGCCCGCCGCATCGGACCATGTGTTTACATCACCAAGGATGAAGGAGAGGTCGGGCAGGCGCTTGCGCGCCTTCTCCAGCATGTCCGGCGAGGAATCGAGGCCTTCATTGACCGCATCGGGGTAGCGGGCCGCGACCAGCTCCGTGCTGTTGCCGGGGCCGCAGCCGAGATCGATGCAGCGCCTGGGCTGGCTCAGCGGCACGCGCGCGAGAAGGTCGGCAGGCGGGCGCGTGCGCTCGTCCTCGAAGCGCAGATATTGCGTGGCGTCCCAATCCGGCTTGGCATTCATCGCTCGCTCCTGTCTCGCAACCCGCGCTGAGAGCAGCAGGCTATCGATCTCTCCTAGCGCGAAACGACTGCGTCGGCAGGCTTGCGCGCAAGGAGAGCGAAACGGGTCGAGGAGGCCAGCCTGATCGCGTCATGCAGCGGCGCCGCGCGCTGCTGCTCGCGCACGACCTGGATGTAATCGGCCGGGACGATGTCGGTGAAGCCGGCGGCCGTCAGCATCGCTTCGAGCTGCTGCCGGCTCAGGCCATCCTTGAAATAGAAGCGGCTGGTGATCGAGGCATGGGTGTCGGCGTCGATCTGGTGGACGGCCGCGCCGCGCTTCGCGCGCAGCCAGGTGCCGAAGCGGTTGACCAGCGCCTGCCAGCGCGTGCGGTTGACCCAGTCGCCATCGATGACCAGCAAGCGGCCGCCGGGACGCAGCACGCGGAACCACTCATTGAGGGCCGCTTCCGGATCGGTCAGCGTCCAGACGAGATGGCGGGTGATCGCTGCGTCGTAGCTCGCGTCCTCGTCGAGCAGGCGCTCGGCATCGCCGAGGCGGAAGCGGGCGGCCTTGCCATGCTTGGCGCGGGCGCGTTCCAGCATCGCCTCGGAGAAGTCGAGCGCGGTGACGCGGTGCTTCAGCGAGAGCAGGGCACGGGTGATCTCGCCGGTGCCGCAGGCGAGATCGAGCACGTCGAGAGGGCCGGGACCGAAGGAATCGCCGATCAGGCGCTGAAAGGCCTTCAGCTCGCGGTCCGATTTGATCGCGTGGCCGAAGGAGAGATCGAAGCTCTCGGCCCGCGCCGACCAATAGGCGCGAATCTCTTCCTTCAGGGTGAAATTGTCATGCGAGGCGGGCGCGGACATCGCTCAGACCTGAATATAGGGCTCGACCAGAAGCGTGCCCCGGGCCGAATGCTCCAGATGCACGCCGACCGCATATGTCTCCGAGACCGCCGGATGTGCAAGCACATCTGCAGGCGCGCCGGCCTGCGCGATGCGCCCGGAGTTCATAACAAGCACCCGGTCGGCAAAGCGCGCCGCGAGCGAGAGATCGTGGATCGCCACCACCGTGACGATGTCGCGCCGGCGCGTCGCCTCGCGGATCGTCGCCATGACGTCGAGCTGGCGGCGCACGTCGAGCGCGCTGGTCGGCTCGTCGAGCAGGAGCACGTCGGGCTCGCGCACCAGCGCCTGGCCGATCGCGGCGAGCTGGCGCTGGCCGCCGGAGAGCGTGGCGATATCGCGCGAGGCGAAGGGCGCGAGGCCGAGCTCCTCGATCACCGCCTCGACGGCGCGGGTGTCCTCCGGAGACGCCGCGAGCGCATAGCCGCGATGCAGGCTCTTGCGGGCGAGCAGGATGATGTCGAAGACCGAGAGCGCGACGCGCGCGCCTGTGTCCTGTGCGAGATAGAACACCTTGCGGGCCCGCTCGCGCTGCGAAAGCACTGACAAGTCATGGCCGTCGAGCGCGACCGTGCCCCTCTCGGCCCGCAGCAGGCCGGCGGCGCAGCGGAACAGGGTCGACTTGCCGGAGCCGTTGGGGCCGACCAGCGCAGCGAGCTCACCGCGCGGCAGGGCTTCGGTGCCCAACCCCTGCAGGATCGGCGTCGCGCCATAGCGGAAATCGAGATCGCGAAGCTGCAATGCCATCGCTCAGACTCCCCGTCCGCGGATCGACATGACCAGGCTGATGAAGAAGGGCACGCCGATCAGCGCCGTGATGATACCGATCGGATAGATCACGCCGGGCGTGATGACCTTGGAGACGGTCGAGGCGAGCGACAGCAGCACGGCGCTGGCGATCGTCGCAGTCGGCAGGAAGAAGCGCTGGTCCTCGCCGACGAGCAGCCGCGCGATATGCGGGCCGACGAGGCCGATGAAGCCGATGCCGCCGACGAAGGAGACCGAGACCGCCGCAAGCAGCGAGGTCGCGACGAGGATTTCCAGGCGCAGGCGATCGACACGGACGCCGAGGCTCTCGGCCCGTTCGTCGCCGAGGCGGAGCGCCGTCAGCGCCCAGCCGCGCATCAGGAAGAACGGCAAGGCGAGCGCGATCAGGAGCGCGGCGACGCCGACCTTCTCCCAGCTCGCGCGGGCGAGGCTGCCCAGCGTCCAGAACACGATCTGGGTGAGCTGCACTTCGTTGGAGCGGTATTGCAGCAGGGCGGTGATGGCGTTGCAGGTGAAGAGCAGGGCGATGCCGACGAGGATCATCGTCTCGGGGCTGACGCCGCGCAGCTTGGTCATGAAGAACAGCACGAGCGAGGCCGACAGCGCGAAGACGAAGGCATTGGCGGTGACGATATAGGGGCCGGCGCCGGGGATGACGCTCCAGCCGAAGACGATCGCTACGGAGGCGCCGACCGTCGCGGCGGCGGAGACGCCGAGCGTGAACGGATCGGCCAGCGGGTTGGCGAGGATGGTCTGCATGCCGGCGCCGCTCAAGCCCAGCATGGCGCCGACGGCCATCGCCATCAGCGCGATCGGCAGGCGCAAATCCCAGACGATGACGGCAAGCCGCGGCGTCGCCGATTGCGGATCGACCAGCGTGCGCAGGACATCCCCGAGCGGGAGATTGCCGGGCCCGATCGAGACATCGAGCGCCAGCGCGACAGCGAGCGCCACGACGCCGATGAGGACGAGCTTCAGCCGGCGCGCATTGCGCCGGCGATAGTCTCCGGTGGCGGTTGCCGTCATGGGCAGGGTTGCGGCCATCGTCGCTCAGGCCAGCGTCACTGGAGCCTGGCCCAGAACACGCCGGAATAGGAGATCGGCAGGAATTTTTCGTGGAACTCCTTGAAGACCGCTTCCGGATCGACGTCCTTGAACCGGTCCGGATAGAACTCCTTCGCCATGGCGAGCTCGGCGATGAAGTAATAGGGCATGTCGTAGAACTGATGGTAAAAGGCCATCACCTTCTTGCCCTGTACGGCCTTGAGCTGCTGGAAGCCCGGGCGGTTCATCAGCGCCACCAGTTGCTTCTGCACCTGCTCCGGCGTCGCGTCATAGCCGAGCGCAACCGCGCTGCTGCCGGGATTGCTGCCGTACCAGTTCGCACCGGTGAGGAAATAGACGTCCGGGTTGTCGGCGAGCACCTTTTCCTGCGCGGCCTGCGCCTGGAAGGCCGAGAAGAACTGGCTGCCCCAGTTGCGCCCGCCGGCCTCCTCGATATAGCGGCCGAAATTGAACGGACCGAAGGTGGCGCAGCAGGGCAGCAGGCCGGCGGCGCGCTCGACGAAGACCATCGGCTTCTGCTTGTCGGGGATCGAACCGACGCGGGCATAGATGCTGCGGGTCTGGCGCAGATAGTAATCAGCGAAGGCGTTCGCCTCCTTTTCGCGGCCGAGGATGCGGCCGAGGAGCTGCACGCTCGGCAGCACGTTCTGGGTCGGGTCCTGGCGGAAATCGACGAAGACCGTGGTGATGCCGGCTTTCTCGAGCTTGGCGAGCAGGCCCGTCTCCTGCGCCTTGAAGTAGTTGGAGAGGTCGAGGATATAGACCTCGGTGCCGAGCGAGGCGATCTTCTCCATGCTGACATCGGCGGCATAGGGGTTGCCCATGTTCGCGACGTCCTTGGCCTTCGGGAACTTCGCGAGATATTTCTGCCAGGCGCCCGGATCGTTCTCGATCAGGTCGTTGCCCCAGCCGACGACGCGCTTGAACGGGTCCTCGCGGTCCAGCATCGCCAGCGTATAGAGCTGGCGGCCTTCGCTGAGCACGATCTTCTGGGGGTCGCGCGTGACATTGACGACGCGGCCGGCGAGATCGGTGACCTCGATCGTCTCGGCGGCGGCGGCGCCGGCAAACAGCATGGATGCACCGAACAGGACGGCGGAAGACAGACGGGCAAGCCAAAGGGGAGCGGGCATCGGAAGAGCATCCTGCCGGGGAAGATGCCCTCGCGCTAACACAGCCCGTCTTGGGACGGCAAAGCAATTCTAACTGTTTTGAATCGATCTAAATTGGAGTTATTTTAGAATAGAGACAGACTTCAAAACAAACAGCTTGTCTTGAACTTACTAAGCCCGGTCAGATCGCGGCGTCATCCCGGACAAGCTGCACAGCAGCGCCGATCCGGGATCCATCATAGAGCGCAGCGCCCTCCGATGGATTCCGGGTCAAGCCCGGAATGACGGCGCGGCTTCGCAGCGGACTCTCAGGACAGCCTCTCCGCGCCCTCCATCGCCTCTCGCGCCCGGATTGCGAAACGGCGGGCGAGCGGCGCGACTTCGGCCGCATTGGCGGCGGCGGCCGTGCCCGTGCGGACCCGATCGGCGATGCCGACGAAGATCACGGCGAAGCGGAACAGCGCGAAGACGAGGTGGAAGCGCAGCAGCGGCGCCGTCGGCACGGCATGGGCATAGTAATGCGCGAGGAATTCGGCCTCGGCGGGAATGCCGAGCGCGGCACGGTCGAGCCCGAGGATGCCGCCATATTCGTCGGGCGCCGTGTGCCAGGGCATGGCGCAATAGCCGAGATCGGCGAGCGGGTGGCCGAGCGTCGACAATTCCCAATCGAGGATGCCGATCACTTCGGACTTCTCGGGATGGAAGAGCAGGTTGCCGAGCCTGAAATCGCCATGGGCGATCGAGACCTGGCCGTCATCGGCCGGCAGATGCGCCGGCAACCACTGGGCGACCGCTTCCAGCTCGGGGATCGGCTCGCCCGGCGATTCCCTGAGCTGCTTGGTCCAGCGCGCGATCTGGCGCTCGAAATAATTGCCCGGCCGGCCGAAATCGCCGAGGCCTACCTCATCGGGCTTCACCGCATGGAGCTTCGCCAGCGCCTCGGCCATGCCGAGATAGAGGCCATGACGCTCGCTCGCCGCGAGACCGGGCAAGGCAGCGTCATGGAAGACGCGGCCTTCCAGCCGCTCCATCAGATAGAAGGGCGTGCCAAGCGGCTCCGGATCGGCATGGAACAGCACGGCGCGCGGCACCGGCACTTGCGTCTGCGACAGGGCTTCGAGCACACGGAACTCGCGGTCGATCGCATGGGCGCCGCGCAGGATCGGCCCGGCCGGCTGCTTGCGCAGCACGAGGCGCCGCGTCCCCCAATCGACGAAATAAGTCGGGTTGGACTGGCCGCCGCCGATGCGTTCGAACTTGAGATCGCCCACACCGAAGCGCTCCCGCAGGAGGTTCGACAAAGCGGCCGGATCGAAATCGATCGAGGCAGGCGCCGGCGCTGCCATCGCCTCAGCCCTGCGCCTCACCGGCCACGGGCCAGTGCCAGAAATCCCGGCCTTCCTGCGTGAGGAAGCGGTTCAGCACCATCTTGTGGACCTCGTCGGCGCCGTCGACCAGGCGGGCCTGCCGGGCGTAGCGGTAGATCCATTCCAGCACGGTGTCCTTCGAATAACCGCGCGCGCCGTTGACCTGGATCGCGACATCGGCGGCGTCGTGCAGGACATTGGCGACCTGGACCTTGGCCATCGAGACCTCCTTGCGGGCGAAGCCGCCGCGATCGAGCTCCCAGGCCGCCTTCATCACCAGGAGCCGGCCGATCTCGATGCGCATGGCGAGGTCACCGAGCTTGAGCTGAATGCTCTCGCGATCGGCAAGGCGCTGGCCGAAGCCGTAGCGCTCGGCGGCATAGGCCTGGGCGATCTCGATGCAGCGTTTGGAGAGGCCGAGCCAGCGCATGCAATGGGTCAGGCGGGCCGGGCCGAGGCGGACCTGCGTCACCTTCATGCCCTTGCCTTCGCCGGCCAGCACGTCCGCGACGGGGATTTCGAGCCCGTCGAATTCGATCTCGCAATGGCCGCCATGCTCCTCCGGCCCCATGATCTCGATGCGGCGCAGGATGCGCCAGCCCGGCTGGTCGGCATGGAAGAGGAAGGCGGTGAGGCCGTTGCGCGGATCGTCCGAGGTGCGGGCGACGAGGATGAAGTGCTTGGCCTCCTCCGCGCCGGTGATGAACCATTTGCGGCCGCTGATCACATACTTGTCGCCGCGCCGCTCTGCCTTCGTTTGGATCATCGAGGGATCGGAGCCGCCGCCCGGATGCGGCTCGGTCATGGCGAAGGCGGAGCGAACCCTGCCCTCGACGATCGGCTTCAGCCAACGCTCCTTCTGATCGGGCGTGCCGAGAGCTTCCAGCACCATCATGTTGCCGTCGTCGGGCGCAGCCGAGTTGAAGACGACCGGGCCGAAGATCGAACGGTTCATCTCCTCGTAGCAAACGGCCATACCCCTCTTGCCCAAGCCTGCGCCGCCGGTTTCGGGCTTGAGCTGCAGGCACCAAAGCCCTGCGACACGCGCCTTGGCGCGCATGGTATCGAGCAGAGGCAGCGCGATATTGCCATGGGCGTCGTAGGAGGACTGGTCCGCTTCGAGCGGCAGGATTTCGCGTTCGACGAAGGCGGCGATCCGCGCGCGATAATCCTCGATGCGGGGAGAAATCTCGAAATCCATGGCCGTGCTCACAGGGACGAAACGAGGTGGCCGCCATCGACCTCGATGGTGGAGCCGGTGATGTAGCTGCCGGCGCTCGATGCAAGCAGCAGCAGGGCGCCGTCGAGTTCCTCCGGCTGTCCGAGCCTGCGCTGCGGGATGCGCTTGATCAGTTGCAGCCCGGCTTCGGTCGCGAAGAAATCGCGATTGATGTCGGTCTCGATATAGCCGGGGCAGAGCGCGTTGACGCGGATGCGATCCCGCGCCCATTCCAGCGCCAGCGCCTTGGTCAACTGGATCACGCCCGCCTTCGAGGCCGCATAGGCGCTGACGCCGCCGGCGACGCGGTGGCCGAGGATCGAGGCGATGTTGACGATGGCGCCACCCTTGCCACCCTCGCGCATACCGCGCGCCACGGCCTGGGCGACGAGGAAGACGCCCTTCAGATTGGTGTCGAGCACCGCATCCCAATCCGCTTCCGAGAGAACAGCGGCAGGCCCGGCGCCGCTGACGCCGGCATTGTTGATGAGGATGTCGAAATGCCGGCCGTCGAGCGCCTCCGAGATCGAAGCGGCATCGCCGACGTCCACCTGGATGGTTTTCGCCGCACCACCCGCTGCGGCGATCTCCGCGCTCGCCTCATCCAACGCGGATTGCCGGCGCGCCGCGAGCGTGACCTCGACACCATGATGCGCGAGCAGCTTCGCGAAATGCAGCCCCAGCCCACCGGACGCCCCCGTCACCAGGGCGCTCTTTCCCGAAAGATCCTCGAACATCAGGCATCCCGCTTCGAACAGCCGTAACTGTCGGCCGGTTACCGCCTGCGATCAAGGCGCCCGCCATGCAAAAAGCCCGGCGCATCGCGCCGGGCTTCTTCCGATTCATGACGAACGGTCGACGGCCGCCCTGTTACTGCCAGGTCTGGCGGCCGTACCAGTCATCGACATCGCTGCGGGCCTTGTCCTTGGCGAGGCCGTAGCGCTCCTGAATCTTACCTTCGAGCTGGTCGCGCTTGCCGGCGATGACGTCGAGATCGTCATCGGTCAGCTTGCCCCACTGCTCCTTGACCTTGCCCTTGATCTGCTTCCAGTTTCCTTCGACGCGGTTCCAGTCCATCGAGACCTCCTCATGCGAGTGTGGATTCTCTAGAACAACGCGCCGGCGGCGCGATTGTTCACCGATCGCCTCATCAGAACGGCGGATGCGCGGCAGAGCGGACGCGATCGATGATGAAGCGAAGGAGATGATCCATGCGCTTCCTCGCCCTGATTTCGCTGGCCGCGACGCTCGCGGGCGGCCTCGTTCCCGCCGCGACCCAATCCCAGCAGCAGCAGAACGTCATGACCCATATCGGGCGTGCCGTGGCGCTCAACAACAAGTGCCCGGCGCTCAAGCCCAACAACCTCATCATCGGCATGGTGACGCGCCAGCACGGCATCGCCATGAACCGCGCGCCCTATAGCGACATCATCGTCGCCAAGGGCGCCGAATACGCCCGCGAGATCGCGGCGCTCGACCGGCAGGCGGCCTGCGATCTCGGGCGGAAGCTCTACGGCCCGCAAGGTGAGAAGGTGCCGAATTTCCTGCGCTGAAGCGGCATCTCATAAACACCCGGATAAAAATCTTGCTTTATTAAAATCCGGGTATTATTAAGCCCCATCGAACAGGATGGGTTGCACCGATGCAGATCGCGGACAGGAAGGCGGCAAGGGCCGCCTACAAGGAGCGGAAGACGGTGGCGGGCATCTTCGCCTTCCATTGCGAGGCGGCCAGGCTGACGTGGGTGGGGCAGGCGCCCGATCTTTCAACGATCGAGAACCGCCTGCGCTTCACCTTGCGCCATGGCAGCCACCGGCAACGCTCCTTGCAAGCCGCCTGGAACGCGCATGGCCCAGAGGCCTTCCGCTTCGAGGCCCTGGAAAGGCTGGAAGACGAGGATATCGCCTATGTCCTGGATCGCGTGCTGAAGGAGCGCCTCACCCATTGGCAGGCGAAGCTCGGCGCGGAAGCGCTTTGATCGAGCACAACTTGCCCCATCCCGCAGGTCATCCCGGGCGGAGCGAAGCGCAGACCCGGGATCCATTCCGGAACGGTTCAGGCATGGATCCCGGATCGGCGCCGCTCACGCGGCTTGTCCGGGATGACCGTACCTTTTCCTGAAGAAAGCAGAGGTGCGGAGGGGCGGCCGCCGTCCGCTCAATCGTCCATCTTGAGGGCGGCGATGAAGGCTTCCTGCGGGATTTCGACCTTGCCGAACTGCCGCATCTTCTTCTTGCCTTCCTTCTGCTTCTCCAGAAGCTTGCGCTTGCGGGTCGCGTCGCCGCCATAGCATTTGGCGGTCACGTCCTTGCGCAGCGCGCGGATGGTCTCGCGGGCGATGATCTTGCCCCCAATGGCCGCCTGAACCGGAATCTGGAACATATGCGGCGGGATCAGCTCCTTGAGCTTCTCGCACATGGCGCGGCCACGGGCGTCAGCACGCGAGCGGTGGACCAGCATCGAGAGCGCATCGACCGGCTCGGCATTGACCAGGATCGACATGCGCACGAGGTCGCCCTCGCGATAATCGGTGATGGCGTAGTCGAAGGAGGCATAACCCTTCGAGATCGACTTGAGCCGGTCGTAGAAATCGAACACCACTTCGTTCAGCGGCAGATCGTAGACGACCTTGGCGCGCGAGCCGACATAGGACAGGTCGGTCTGAATGCCGCGGCGATCCTGGCAGAGCTTCAGGACGGAACCGAGATATTCGTCGGGCGTGAAGATCGTCGCCTTGATCCAGGGCTCCTCGATGAACTCGATCTTCATCACGTCCGGCATGTCGGCCGGGTTGTGCAGCTCCAGCGTCGTGCCGTCGCGCAGCTTGAGATGGTAGACCACCGAGGGTGCGGTCGAGATCAGGTTGAGGTTGAACTCGCGCTCCAGCCGCTCCTGGATGATCTCCAGATGCAAGAGCCCGAGGAAGCCGCAGCGGAAGCCGAAGCCGAGCGCGGCCGAGGTCTCCATCTCGTAGGAGAACGAGGCGTCGTTCAGCCGCAAACGGCTCATGGCTGCGCGCAGCACCTCGAAATCGGCAGCGTCGACCGGGAAGATGCCGCAGAACACCACCGGCTGCACCGGCTTGAAGCCCGGCAGCGGCTCGGCGATCGGCTTCTTCTCGTCGGTGATGGTGTCGCCGACGGCGGTATCCGCGACCTCCTTGATCGAGGCGGTGAAGAAGCCGACCTCGCCGGGGCCGAGCTGCTTGACCTCGGTCATCTTCGGCTTGAACACGCCGACGCGATCGACGCCATAGGAGGCGTTGGCCCGCATCATCCGGATCGTCATGCCCTTCTTCAGCACGCCGTCGATGACGCGCACCAGCACGACGACGCCGAGATAGGCGTCGTACCATGAGTCGACCAGCAGGCACTTGAGCGGCGCATCGGGATCGCCCTTCGGCGCCGGCAGCTTCTCGACGATCGCCTCCAGCACGCCCTCGATGTTGAGGCCGGTCTTGGCCGAGATCGGCACGGCCTCGGAGGCATCGAGCCCGATCACGTCCTCGATCTGCTGCTTGATCCGCTCCGGCTCGGCGGCCGGCAGGTCGATCTTGTTGAGGACGGTGACGATCTCGTGGTTGGCGTCGAGCGCCTGATAGACGTTGGCGAGCGTCTGCGCCTCGACGCCCTGCGAGGCGTCGACGACCAGGAGCGAACCCTCGCAGGCCGCGAGCGAACGCGAGACCTCATAGGCGAAGTCGACATGGCCGGGCGTGTCCATCAGGTTGAGGACATAGTCCTTGCCGTCCTTGGCCCGATAGTCGAGCCGCACCGTCTGCGCCTTGATGGTGATGCCGCGCTCCTTCTCGATATCCATCGAGTCGAGGATCTGGTCGCTCATGTCGCGGGCGGCGACGGTGCCGGTCTGCTGGATCAGACGGTCGGCCAGCGTCGACTTGCCGTGGTCGATATGGGCAACGATCGAGAAGTTGCGGATATTGTCGATGGAACGGGTGCTCATGCGCGCGCCATAGCAGTGAAGGGGCGCGGCGCCAAGCGGTTGCGCGTTCCGAAGCCCGACGGACGACCATTAAACTCTCCTGTCATCCCGGGCGCAGTGCAGCGAAGACCCGGGATCCATTCCGGAACCCTTCCGATAACGGTTCAGGCATGGATCCAGGATCGGCGCCGCTTCGCGGCTTGTCGGGGATGACAGGGAGGTTCTGCCGGTTCTTAAAATCCAACTTGCAATTTCCAATATCTGAGAATTATTCTTCATTCATGGAGTTCGAACACGACACCGAGATCGACCGCGTGCTCGGGCAGCGCCTCAAGGCGGCCCGCCAGCGCCATGGCCTGACGCTCGACGCGCTGGCCGAGCGCAGCGGCGTCAGCCGGGCGATGATCTCCCGCGTCGAGCGTGGCGAATCGAGCCCGACGGCGGCACTGCTGGTCCGGCTCGGCTCCGGACTCGGCCTCTCGCTCTCGGCCCTGCTGGAGGAGAATGCAGGAAGCGGGCCGCTAGCGCGCCGCGACGCCCAGCCGGTCTGGCGCGATCCGGCGAGCGGCTATCTGCGCCGCAACGTCTCGCCGCGCGGGACCGGGTCGGGCTTCGAGATCGTCGAGGTCGAATTGCCTGGTGGAGCCGAAGTGCGGCTCGACAATGCGACCGGAGCGGCGGCGCTCGACCAGCAGGTCTGGGTGCTGCGCGGACAACTCGACCTGATGGTCGAAGGCATCCGCCACGACCTCGCCGAGGGCGACTGCCTGCAGATGCATCTGCGCGGCCCGATCATCTATCGCAATCCGGGCGACGCGCCCGTCCGCTATGCCGTCATCCTCGCCGCGGGAAGCGGCGCCTTTCCGGGACATGTCGCATGAATGCGCACGCTTTCACCCTCGCCATCGAGACGCTCGATGCCGTCGCTGCCGAGGCCGCCATTCCGGCACTGGCCGAGATCCTACGCGACAGCGTCACCAACGGCGCCTCGGTCGGCTTCATGAACTGGAACACATCAGACGATTACGAGCGCTTCTGGCGCGACGTCGCTGCCGGCGTCACGAGCGGGCAGGTCATCCTGCTCGCCGCGCGAAACGAGGACGGCCTCGTCGGCACGGCCCAGCTCCACCTGATAGGAAAGCCGAACCAGCCGCACCGGGCCGAGATCGCCAAGGTGCTGGTCCATTCCCACGCGCGACGGCAAGGCATCGGCGAGGCCTTGATGCAGCGTGCCGAGGCGATCGCGCGGGAGAAGGGGCGCGACCTGCTGGTGCTCGACACGGACGAGCATGGCGCAGCGCGCCGGCTCTATAACCGGCTGGGCTGGACCGAAGCCGGCACGATCCCACGCTATGCGCTGATGCCTGATGGAGCCGATTGCGGCTCGACGTTTTTCTACAAGAGCCTGACTTGAACCACCGTTGTCATTCCGGGGCGCGCCGGAGGCGTGAACCCGGAACCCACGACGGGGTGAGGCATTTGATATCCCACAACGAGCGGCTCGCCCGGTCGTGGATTCCGGGTTCTTCGCTGCGCGAAGCCCCGGAATGACAAGGAAGGCTCAGCCCTCGGCGCTGCCGCGGATGTAGGGCTCGACCGGGCCCTTGAGCGTGATCGTCATCGGGCGGCCGAAGCGGTCCTTGGCGTTGCCGGCGGAGACCTTCACCCAGCCCTCGGAGACGCAATACTCCTCGACATTGGTCTTCTCGACGCCCTTGAAGCGGATGCCGATATCGCGCGCCAGCACCTCTTCATTGTAGAAAGGGCTGTCCGGATTGACAGACAGACGGTCGGGAAGCTGCTCGGACATGGGTCGCACCTGAATTGCGGAAAGTGTTGCTTTGCCCGCTCGATAGCCGCTTCCGCCGGCAAAGCCAACTCAGGGCCTTGGCCAACGCCTAGCGGCTGCCATCGAGCAGGCGACCGACGACCTTGGCGGTATAGTCGACCATCGGAACGATGCGGGCATAGTTCAGGCGCGTCGGGCCGATGATGCCGACGACGCCGACGATGCGCTGCTCCGCGTCGCGGAAAGGCGCGGCGACCATCGAGGAGCCGGACATCGAGAACAGCTTGTTCTCCGAGCCGATGAAGATGCGCACGCCGTCGCCATCCTCGGCCCGGGAGAGCAGATCGATGACGTCGGTCTGCGTCTCCAGATCGCCGAAGAGCATGCGGATGCGTTCGAGATCCTCCTGCGCCCGGAGATCGTCGAGCAGATTGGCCTGGCCGCGCACGATGAGATGGCGGTCGCTGCCGGGGCCGGCCTGGGTCGCGATGCCGCTTTCGACGAGCCGTGCCGTCAGGGCGTCGAGCTCGCGTTCCATCAGGGCGCGCTGCCCGCCGATCTCGCCGCGCAGTTCGGCCAGCGTCTTGCCGAGGATGCGGGCATTGAGGAAGTTCGCGGCCTCGCTCAGCGCCGAGGCCGGCAATCCGGGCGGCAGCGCCAGCAGGCGGTTCTCGACCGTGCCGTCCTCGGAGACCAGCACGACCAGCGCGCGCAGCGGATCGAGCCGGACGAACTCGATATGCTTCAGCCGGACATCGGTCTTGGTGGTGACGACGACGCCGGCGCCCCGCGACAGGCCGGAGAGCAGCGCCGAGGCCTCGGTCAGCGTCTGGTCGAGATTGCGGTTGCTGGCGGCGACCCTGATCTGGGCCTCGATGCGCGAGCGCTCCTCGGTGGTGAGATTGCCGACCTCCATCATCGCATCGACGAAGAAGCGCAGGCCTCTTTCTGTCGGCAGGCGCCCGGCCGAGGTGTGCGGCGCATAGATCAGCCCGGCCATTTCCAAGTCGGTCATGACATTGCGCACCGTCGCCGGCGACAAGGCCATCGGCAGCAGGCGGGCGATGTTGCGCGAGCCGACGGGCTCGCCAGTGGTCAGATACCCGTCGACGATCTGACGAAAAATCTCGCGCGAGCGCTGGTCGGTCTCGACCAGGCCACTGATCGTCTCGGGGCGGGGCGTATGGGCGCTCATGAACCTTTTTCAGGCGAAATGTCGTTCTTGTCCTATTGTCGTCATGCCGGAGGCGCGGATCAAGGGGCAAGCCCGGCCGGCGCCTTGCCGCGCGCGGCGCAAGCGCCTACAAGCCGCCACTTCCCCGCAAGACAGGACAGTTTCATGCGACCCTCCAAACGCGCCGCCGACGAGATGCGCAAGGTCACGCTCGAACGCGGCGTGGTGCGCTATGCCGAGGGCTCCTGCATGGTGACGTTCGGCGAGACCAAGGTGCTCTGCGCCGCGACCGTCGAGGAAAAGGGGCCACCGTGGCTGCGCGGCACCGGCAAAGGCTGGGTCACCGCCGAGTATTCGATGCTGCCGCGCGCCACCCACGAGCGCACGCGCCGCGAGGTCACCTCCGGCAAGCCGTCGGGCCGCACGCAGGAAATCCAGCGCCTGATCGGCCGCTCGCTTCGCGCCGTGGTCGACCTGACTGCGATCGGCGAGCGCCAGATCGTCGTCGATTGCGACGTGCTGCAGGCCGATGGCGGCACCCGCACGGCCTCGATCACCGGCGCCTGGGTCGCGCTGCACGATGCGCTGAAATGGATGGAAGGGCGCGGCCTGCTCAAGGGCACCAACCCGCTGAAGGACCATGTCGCCGCGATCTCCTGCGGCATCGTCGCCGGCAACCCGGTGATCGATCTCGACTATGTCGAGGATTCCGGCGCGCAGACCGACGCGAATTTCGTCATCACCGGCTCGGGCGGCATCGTCGAGGTGCAGGGCACGGCCGAGGGCGCGCCCTTCTCGGAAGAAGAGCTGCTCGCGCTGCTCAAGCTCGCCAAGGGCGGTGTCGCCAAGCTCGTCACGCTGCAGAAGGCGGCGGTGGCCTGAGCATGAGCCCGCATCGCCTTCTCACCGGCAAGGTCGTGATCGCGACCCATAACCAGGGCAAGTTGCGCGAAATGCGCGAGTTGCTGGCGCCCTACGGCATCGAGCTCGTCTCGGCCGGGGAGCTCGGCCTGCCCGAGCCGGTCGAGGATGGCTACATGTTCTCGGAGAACGCGGCGATCAAGGCGGTCGCCGCGGCGAGCGCCAGCGGGCTACCGGCGCTCTCCGACGATTCCGGCATCTGCATCGACGCGCTCGACGGCGCGCCCGGCCTGTTCTCGGCCAACTGGGCGGGGCCGGGCAAGGATTTCGCCCCCGCCATCGGGCGCGTGCAGATGGAATTGGCCAAGCGCGGCGCCACCACGCCCGAGACGCGCAAGGCGCATTTCGTCTCGGCGCTGGTGATCGCCTGGCCGGACGGGCATCAGGAGCTGTTCGAGGGCCGTGTCTTCGGTACGGTGACCGAGCAGGCGCGTGGCGCCGGCGGTTTCGGCTACGATCCGATCTTCCTGCCTGATGACCACGACAAGACCTTTGGCGAGATGACGGCACAGGAGAAGCACGGCATTCCGGCCGATGGCTCGCCCGGCCTGTCGCATCGCGCCCGCGCCTTCCATGAGCTGGCAGCCGCCTGCCTGAGGAAGCCGGCGTGAGCGCCCCGGCCGCCCTTGCAACGCGGCCTTCGATCCTGCATCCGACCGCGGATGCGGGCTTCGCCGTCTATGTGCATTGGCCGTTCTGCCTGGCCAAATGCCCCTATTGCGACTTCAACAGCCATGTCCGGCTGCAGCCGCCGGACCAGCAGCGCTATATCGCCGCCTTCCGCCGCGAGATAGCCCATCGCGCCGCGCTGGTGCCCGGCCGCACAGTCTCCTCGATCTTCTTCGGCGGCGGCACGCCCTCGCTGATGGAAGGCAGCACGGTCGGTGCGATCCTCGATGCGATCGGCGAATACTGGGCGGTCGATCCCAATTGCGAAGTCTCGCTGGAGGCCAACCCGACCAGCGTCGAGGCCGGGCGCTTCCGCGATTTTCGGGCGGCCGGGGTCAACCGCGTCTCGCTCGGCGTGCAGGCGCTGAACGATGCCGATCTCAAGGCGCTGGGACGGATGCATTCCGCCGAGGAGGCGCTCGCCGCCGTCGCGATCGCGCGCCAGTATTTCGAGCGCTATTCCTTCGACCTGATCTATGCCCGCTCGCCCCTGCAGACGCCCGCCTTGTGGCGCGCCGAGCTGGAACTGGCGATCAGCCATGCGGCCGAGCATCTCTCGCTCTACCAGCTCACGATCGAGCCCGGGACCGCGTTCGAGCGCCTGTTCCGTTCCGGCAAGCTCGCCATTCCCGATCATGATGCCGGCGCCGCGCTCTACGAGACGACGCAGGAGATCACGGCGAAGCACGGCCTGCCGGTCTACGAGATCTCGAACCATGCGCGGCCGGGTGCCGAGTGCCGACACAACCTCGTCTACTGGCACTATGGCGAGTATGCCGGCATCGGGCCGGGCGCCCATGGTCGGCTGGTGACGAGTGAAGGCCGCATGGCGCATTCGACCGAGAAGCGGCCGGAGGTCTGGCTGGAACGCGTCGAGGCCGAGGGCCATGCGCTGGTCGAGAACGATCGGCTAACCGAAGAAGCGCAGGGCGACGAATATCTGCTGATGGGGCTGCGTCTCGTCGAGGGCATCGATCCCGGCGTGTTCAGGGCACTGGCCGGGCGCCGGCTCAACGCCAGGCGCGTCGGCAGCCTGATCGAGCAGAAGCTGCTGATGGAACGGGCAGGCGGGCGGCTCGCGGCAACGCCTGATGGCGCGCTGCTGCTCGATGCGCTGGTGGCCGATCTGGCGGCTTGAACTACGCGGAGCTTACAGCGTCATGCTCGCCCTCGTGGCGAGCATCCACGTCTTGAACACGATCTTCGACGAGTGAAGACGTGGATAGTCGGGACAAGCCCGACTATGATGAAGAGCGCGAAATAAATCGCTCAGCCCTTACCTAACCGCGCCCCGGTCTTCGGATCGAAGATGTGGATCTTGTCGGGATCGACCGTGATCCAGAGCCGGCCTTCCTGCGCCGCGACCTCGCCCGTCGCCGCCTGCATCACGAAGGGCTGGCCGGCGAGCTTGCCGTGGAAGAGCTGGGTCGCGCCGAGCTCCTCGATGAACTCGACGTCGAAGGGCAGCGAACCGGCCTGGCCTTCTGAGGCGATCTCGACATCCTCGGGGCGTAAGCCCACCTCGACCGGGACTTGGGCCGCCAGATCCTCGCGGAGATCGCGCACCTCGATGATCGCGTCGCCGAGCGCGACGATGCCGGGGCCGTCGACCATGCCGGGCAGGATGTTCATCGGCGGCGAGCCGATGAAGGTCGCGACGAACTTGCTCGCCGGCTTGCGGTAGACCTCGGCGGGCAGGCCGATCTGCTCGACCTGGCCGGCATTCATCACCACGAGCTTGTCGGAGAGCGTCATCGCCTCGACCTGGTCGTGCGTGACGTAGATCGCGGTGACGCCGAGCGCGCGCTGGAGCTTCTTGATCTCGACGCGCATCTGCACGCGCAGCTTGGCGTCGAGGTTCGAGAGCGGCTCGTCGAAGAGGAAGACCTGCGGCTTGCGCACGATGGCGCGGCCCATGGCAACGCGCTGACGCTGGCCACCGGAGAGCTGGCGCGGCCGGCGCTCCAGGAAGGGCTCGATCGCGAGGATGCGGGCGGCTTCCCGCACGCGCTTGTCGATCTCGTCCTTCGGCGTGCCGCGATTGCGCAGGCCATAGGCCATGTTGTCGTAGATGTTCATATGCGGGTAGAGCGCATAGTTCTGGAACACCATGGCGATGTCGCGGTCGGCCGGCTCGATCTGGTTGACGACGCGGCTGCCGATCGAGACCTCGCCCGACGAGATCGTCTCCAGACCGGCGACCATGCGTAAAAGCGTGGACTTGCCGCAGCCGGAGGGGCCGACGAGCACGCAGAAGCCGCCGTCGGGGATGTCGAAGGAGACGCCCTTCACGGCCTCGACGCCGCCGGCATAGACCTTCTTGACGTTGGTGAGGGTGACCTGAGCCATTCGCGGGTTACTTCTCGGTTTCGACCAGGCCCTTCACGAAGAGCCTCTGCATGGCAATGACGACGAGGACGGGCGGCAGCATCGCCAGCATGGCGGTGGCCATGGCGAGCTGCCATTCCGTCAGGGCGTCGGCGGTGACGATCATCTTCTTGATGGCGATGACGATGGTCTGCATCGAGTCCTTCGTCGTCACCAGCAGCGGCCAGAGATACTGGTTCCAGCCATAGATGAACTGGATCACGAAGAGCGCCGCGATCGTCGTCATCGAGAGCGGGAGCAGCGTGTCCTTGAAGAACCTGAACGGGCCGGCACCGTCGATCTTCGAGGCCTCCAGCAATTCGTCCGGGATCGTCATGAAGAACTGGCGGAAGAGCAGCGTGCCCGTCGCCGAGGCGATCAGCGGGATGGCGAGGCCCTGATAGGTATCGAGCATGTTGAGATCGGAGACGATCTTGAAGGTCGGGAAGATGCGGACCTCGACCGGGAGCATCAGCGTGATGAAGATGATCCAGAACGCCGCCATGCGGAACGGGAAGCGGTAATAGACCACCGCATAGGCCGAGAGCACGGAGATGAAGATCTTTCCGAGCGCGATCGTCATCGCCATGATGAACGAGTTCAGCATCATGTGGATGACCGGCTCGCGCGTCGTGCTCGACGTGCCCACGAACAGGATGCGGTTGTAGTTCTCGAAGAAGTACGGTCCGGGATAGAGCGGCATCTGGCCGTTGATCACGGTCGCGGCGTCCCAGGTCGAGGCGACGAAGGTCAGCCAGACCGGGAAGGCGACGATCAGCACGCCGATCGTCAGGATGACATAGGCGATCAGGTCGCCCAGGCGGCGGTCCTCGACCATCAGGTGGCCCTCTCCATCGCGCGCAGCAGATCGGCCAGCGCATCGGCGCAGGCATCGAGACAGGCCTGGCCCTTCTGCAGCGTGGCGCGGCGGGCATCGCCGACCACGCCGGTCTCGGTCATCTCCCGGAAGGAGCGGTGGCGCGAGACGACCTGCCGACGGGGCGCGCGGTCCAGCGCGCCGAAGGCTTCGGACAGGCGCGGCTCGCGGACCGAGCCCGGCGCCAGCACCATCATCATCGAGGTCTCGACCTCGCAGGCATGCTGGACGCCCTTCTGGTCCTCCAGGAGAGGGCCGAGCGCCGTTTCGGCCAGCATGAAATAGGTGGTCGCCTCGACATGCAGCCGCGTCTCGCGGGCGAAATCGGGCAGGAAGGCGGTGAGCGCTGCAATGTTACCGCCATGGCCGTTGACGATCAGCACGCGGTGGAAGCCATGGCGCTCGATGCTCTTCAGGAAAGACAGCAGCACCGCACGATAAGTCGGGATGTCGAAGGTGAAGGTGCCGCCGAAGGCCATGTGGTGCTCGGCCATGCCGCACCACAGGGTCGGTGCGACGACGACGTCGACATCGTCGGCGCGCTCAGCCGCCGCCTTGCAGACGCCACCGCACAGGATGGTGTCGACACCGACGGGCAGATGCGGGCCGTGCTGCTCGATCGAGGCGACGGGAAGGACGACGATCGCGTCGCCCGCCGCCTTGGCGCGCAGTTCCTCGGCGGTCAGGTCCTGCCAGAGTACGGAAGAGGTTCGGGTCACGGCGCGGGCCTCAGGAGCGGAAAGAAGAAAGCTTCGGTCAGCGTCTTTGCCAGGAAGGGCGCGCGCGCTGCCGCCTCGCCTTCGTTGACGATGATCATCGGCGTATGGTTGAGCACCTTGTAGAGACCATCCTTGCGGCGCGCGGCGAGCGAGCCCTCGGTCAACGAGCGCAGGACGAGGGTGAGATCCCGGCTCTTCAGGCTGCCGGTCGGTGGCGAGACGTCGAAGCGCACATGCAGAAGCCGGAACATGTCCAGCCCCTCGTCCGACGCCCGACGGTCCAGCGTCGCATCGTCGGCGAAGACCGGGACCGCGACGAAAGCGACCTTCGCCTGCTCGGCCTGGCTGCGCATCTCGCCGATCAACCGACTGCAGATGCGCTCCGCCCAGGCCAGCGTCGTGCCCGGCCCGCAGTTGAGCACGATGCCGGACCAGGCATCGATCCGGCGCGCCTGTGCGCCCGCAACTGCCGGGAGCAGCAGGAGGCCGACAACCGCGACGGCAAAGGCGCTGGCCGGCCACGCCATCAGTAGCTCACCTTGCGCTCGATGAAGCGGAACTGCACCGCGGTCAGTCCGATCACCATGATCAGCAGCAGCACCGATTGCGCCGCCGAACCGCCGAGATTGGAGCCGCCCTTGCCGTCGGAGAAGACCTTGTAGACCAGCGTCTCGGTCGCGCCCGAGGGGCCGCCGCCGGTCATGGTGTCGATGATGCCGAAGGTGTCGAAGAAGACGTAGACGATGTTGACGACGAGCAGGAAGAAGGTCGTCGGCGAGAGCAGCGGGAAGACGATGGTCCAGAACCGGCGCATCGGCCGGGCGCCGTCGATCACCGCCGCCTCGATCACGCTCTTGGGGATCGATTGCAGGCCGGCGAGGAAGAACAGGAAATTGTAGCTGATCTGCTTCCAGGTCGCGGCGAGGATGACCAGCAGCATGGCGTGGTTGCCGTTGAGGCGCGGATTCCACGGGATGCCCAGCGATTGCAGGCCACGCGCGAGCATGCCGAGCGAGGGATCGAACATGAAGAGCCAGAGCACGCCGGCGATGGCGGGCGCCACCGCATAGGGCCAGATCAGCAAGGTCTTGTAGATCTCGGCACCGCGGATCTGCCGGTCCGCCATCACGGCGAAGAGCAGCGCGATCGAGAGCGAGAGAACGCAGACGAAAGTGGAAAAGATGGCGGTGTTGATGAAGGCCTTGAGATAGCCGGGATCGGCAAAGAGCGCCTGGTAGTTCTCGAACCAGACGAACTGCGTCGAGATGCCGAAGGCATCCTCGAGCAGGAAGCTCTGCCAGACCGCCTGGCTCGCCGGCCAGTAGAAGAACACGATGGTGATCGCGAGCTGCGGCAGAAGCAGCAGGAAGGGGATCGTCAGCCCCTTGAAATATGCGTTCTTCTGCATCGGCTTCCCTGGAACGAAACGGCCATCCCGAACACATCTGTCCGGGATGGCCTTGGATATGCAAGCGCTATCAGCGGGCCGCGGTGCGCTCGAACTGGCGCAGCATCTGGTTGCCGCGCTCGACCGCGGCGTCCAGCGCCGCCTGCGGCGACTTCTGGCCGTTCAGCGCCGCCTCCAGCTCCTCCGACCAGATGTCGCGGATCTGGACGAGGCTGCCGTAGCGCAGGCCCTTCGAGTTGTCGGTCGGGGGCTTGTTGGTCAGCTCGAGGATCGGGGTCTCGAGATAGGGCTTGTCCTTGTAGAAGCCGGACGCCTTGACCTTCTCATAGGCTGCCTTGGTGATCGGCAGGTAGCCCGACTCGGTATGCAGCTTCACCTGGCGGTCGACATTCGAGAGGAAGGTGAAGAACTTGGCGACGCCCTTGTATTCGTTCGCCTTCTTGCCGCCCATCACCCAGAGCGAAGCACCGCCGATGATCGAGTTCTGCGGAGCGCCCTGCACGTCGGGATAGTACGGCATCGCGGCGTTGGCCCAGTCGAACTTGGCGTTCGCCTTGACGTTTCCGAAGAAGCCGGAGGAGGTCAGGAAGATCGGGCATTCGCCCGAGGTGAAGCGGCCTTCGCCATTATTGGTGCGGCCGGAATAGTCATAGGTCTTGTCCTTCTGCAGCTCGACCAGGTTGGTCCAGTGCTTCAGGAAGGCCGGGCTCTTGTTGAAGTTCAGCACGGCATCGGCGCCGGCCATGCCGTTGACCTTGGTCGAGAGCGCGATGTTGTGCCAGGCCCCGAACTGCTCGATATTGGCCCAGGGCGCCCAGGCGTTCGAGACGCCGCATTTGTCGTAGCCGGCGGCCTTCAGCTTCTTGGCGGCCTCGAAGGTCTCGGGCCAGGTCTTCGGCGGCTTCTCGGGGTCGAGGCCCGCCTTCTTGAAGGCGTCCTTGTTGTACCACATCACCATCGACGAGGAGTTGAACGGCATCGAGAGCATCTCGCCCTTGGCCGTCGAATAATAGCCGCTGATCGCCGGCAGATAGGCGCTCGGATCGAATTTCTCGCCGGCTTCCTTCATCATCTCGTGGACCGGCTTGATCGCGCCCTTGGCCGACATCATCGTGCCGGTGCCGACCTCGAAGACCTGCAGGATATGCGGCGCCTGGCCGGCGCGGAAGGCGGCGATGCCGGCGTTCAGCGTGTCGGGATAGGAGCCCTTGTAGACCGGAACGACCTTGTAATCCTTCTGCGAGGCGTTGAAATCCTCGGAGAGCTTGACGACGACGTCGTTATTGGCGCCGGTCAGCGCGTGCCACCACTGGATTTCGGTCTGCGCGAGGGCCGGCGAGGCGCCGGCCAGCGCAAAGGCCGCGACCGACATCAGGATGCGCGATTTGATGCTCATGGAATATCTCCCTTCCGCGGGCGGGCGCCGCCGCGGTTCTTGTCGTTGGTGCGCAAGCTAGCATGAAGCGCAGGCGACATTTCAATGACAAATCGATGACGACCCGCGCAATCCGCCTATGGTCTCGGTCGGAGGTCCGGCATCGACCGTGACGGCCTCTCGCTTGCACATTCCGACGGAACCGGCTGATCTGCGCTCCCCGATCCGAATCCGCCTGTGGATGCCGCCATGCCCAGCCTCGACCTTGCCGTGACCACGACCCTGCCCGCGGATGCCGAGGCCGCCGCGCTCGCGGGCCGCGTCTGGCGTCCCGATCTCGGCGGGCCAGCCGTAGTGACGCTGCGCGGCGGGCAGGTGATCGATGTCACCGCGAGCTTCGCGACCAGCCGCGACCTCTGCGAGGACGCCGATCCGGCGGCGGCGCTGCGGGCGGCCCAGGGCGAGGCGATCGGTTCGCTCGCCGACATCCTCGCCAACACGCCTGTGGACGGCCGCGACCTTACGCGGCCCTGGCTGCTCTCGCCGCTCGACCTGCAGGCGGTGAAGGCGGCCGGCGTCACCTTCGCGGTCTCGATGCTGGAGCGCGTGATCGAGGAGAAGGCGCGCGGCAACCCGGCCGCCGCCGCGACGATCCGCGAGGAGATCGGCAAGCTCATTGGCGACGATCTCTCCAAGCTGAAGCCCGGCTCGCCCGAGGCGATGCATCTCAAGGAGGTGCTGATCAAGCAGGGCGCCTGGAGCCAGTATCTCGAAGTCGGGATCGGGCCGGATGCCGAGATCTTCACCAAGGCGCCGCCGATGTCGACGGTCGGCACCGGCGCGGATGCCGGCCTGCATCCGGCCTCGAGCTGGAACAATCCCGAGCCGGAGATCGTGCTGATCGTCGCCTCGGATGGACGGATCGTCGGCGCCACGCTCGGCAACGACGTCAACCTGCGCGATGTCGAGGGCCGCTCGGCCCTGCTGCTCGGCAAGGCCAAGGACAACAACGCCGCCGCGGCGGTCGGCCCCTTCATCCGCCTGTTCGATGCCGGCTTCACGCTCGACCATGTCCGCCGGACGACGGTGACGCTGACGGTCGAGGGGCAGGACGGCTTCCGGCTGGAAGGCACCTCCTCGATCGCGAAGATCAGCCGCGACCCGGCCGATCTCGCCGCCCAGATGATCGGCCCGCATCACCAGTATCCGGACGGGGCGGCGCTCTATCTCGGCACCATGTTCGCGCCGATCAAGGATCGCGATGCGCCCGGCGGCGGCTTCACCCATAAATACGGGGACATCGTCACCATCGCCGCGCCCGAGCTCGGCAGCCTGATCAACCGGATGAAGCGCACCGATGAATGCGCACCCTGGACCTATGGCGCCTCGCATCTGATGCGTTACCTCGCCGGGCGCGGGCTGCTCTGACCTGGCGCCGGAACGGGCGAACTGACAGCAAGGAAGCAGCGGAACCGAGGGTTCTTACCGAAATTCGGCGAGAACCTGCCTTTCCGTCAGGCAGCTGGTAAGTTTTTTCTGCCACAGAGCGGGCTGGACCAGGAGGGTTCGGCGTGGCGATGAGCGAAATCGGGAGAGAGAACTCCCCAATCGACGGCAAGGATTTCATCGGCAAGGGAGCAGCGATGCGCTTGGCCAGCTCGCCCCTCGCCTGGATCGTGGCCTTCGCCGCATTGGCCGCCGCGGCACTGATCCTGCCGCTGCGCCTGCCGCTCGGGCCCAATGCCTGGGATACGGTCGTCTATCTCGACGCGATCCAGCGCATCGGTCTCGGGCAGGTCCCGACCATCGATTTCTTCGCGCCGATCGGCCCGCTCGGCTTCTATTTTGCCGCCGGGCTCGACGCCATCTTCCCCGATGCGCAGCCGATGCTGCTGATCAACTGGGCGCTGCTGCCGATCATGCTGCCGGTGCTGGCCCTGCTCGCCGGCGAGGTTGCCCGGCGCTCCCGCCCGCAGGCGCTGGCGCTGGTGCTGCCCTTCCTGCTGTTCGCGGCGCTGCCGATCAACCTGCACGGGCTCTATCCGTCGCCCGGCTTCGACGGGTACGGCTTCTACAACCGCCATGTCGCCTTGCAGCTCTACCTGCTGATCGCGGTCCTCTTGTTCGTGCCGCGGCGCAGCTTGCAGATCGCGCTCGTCGCCGTGCTGATGCTCGCGCTGTTCCTGACAAAGGTCACGGGCGCCGTCTCCGGCACGCTTCTCGTCGGCTATGCCACGCTGAGCGGGCGGATGCGCTTCCGCGATGCGATCATCGCCGCCGGGCTCGTCATCCTCGCACTGGGCGTGCTGGAACTCGCGACCGGTTTGAGCTCGGCCTATCTCATCGACATCCTGACGCTGCTCGGCCTCAACACCGGTACGCTGCTGCCGCGCTTCCTGACCGTGGCCTCGGTCAAGTTCAATGTGATCGGCCCGTCGCTCATCCTGCTCGCCGCGCTCGCCTACGCCTCCTGGCGCGACGGTCTGCCGACGACGCTCGCCGGCTGGCGGGCGCTGGCCGATGCCCCGATCGGCTGGTTCGCAGCCGGCCTGTTCGCGCTTGCCTTCTTCGAGACGCAGAATACCGGCTCGCTCGAATTCATCGGCCTGTGGCCGATCCTCCTGCCGCTGATCCTCGACTGGTGGGAGCGGCGCGACGACCGGATGCGGCCGGTGGTCCTCGTCCTGGCGCTCGCGGTCTCGCTGCCGAGCGCCGTGATCTGCATGGAGCGCGGGATGCGCGCGGTGATGGGTGGAGCGACCTATGTCGCACTCGACGTGCCCGATCTCGGGCCGCTTGGCCGGGTCAGCGTGAAGCCGGACATCGCCGCACGCGCCGCCGCGATGCTCGATCATTACGCGACGCAGCCCGAGGGCTATCGCGACCTGATCCGGCGCGACATCCTGCCGTCCTACATCCTCTATTCGGAGATCGACTATCAGGCGACCTGGATGCTCGAGATCCAGCAGGCGGTGACCGCGATCAAGGCTTGGGAAGCCAACAACAAGCGCGAGCTCAACGGCTTCTTCACCTTCGATTTCGTCGATCCGCTGAACGTCCTGCTGCAGCGCACGCCGCCGCGCATCGTGCCTGTTGGAGTCGATCCCGGCCGCAGCACGCCGGACCTGCAGCCGGGCACCATCGAGGCCCTCAGGCAGACCGACGCGCTCCTGATGCCGAAATGTCCGGTCACGACGCCGCGCGAGATGATCCGCAGCCATTTCGCCGCAGCGCTCGAAGGGCGCGAGCGGATCGCGCTCGCGCCCTGCTGGGACATGTATCTGAGGAAATAAGACCGCTCTGGATCGAGCCAGATCGAAAGCCGTCATTGCGAGGAGCAAAGCGACGAAGCAATCCAGGGGGACGTAGAGCTCTGCCGCCCCTGGATTGCTTCGCTACGCTCGCAATGACGACCGTGCCGACGACTCAGCCGGCCGCCGTCTGCCCGGCTTCCCAGCCGAGGATGGCGCGCTTGCGCGTCAGACCCCAATGGTAGCCGGTCAGCGCGCCGGACTTGCCGATGACGCGGTGGCAGGGCACCACGAAGGAGATCGGGTTCTTGCCGACCGCCATGCCGACGGCCCGCGCCGCGCTGGGCTTGCCGATATGGTTGGCGACCTCGCCATAGGTGGTGGCGCAGCCCACGGGAATCCGGAGCAGCGTCTCCCAGACCCGCACCTCGAAATCGGTGCCGATCAGGACGACACGCAAAGGCGTCTCCGCCGACCAGGCCTTCGGCTCGAAGATGCGGCCGGCATAGGGCGCCGTCAGCATCGGATCGTAGTGATAATCGGCATGGGGCCAGCGCCGCATCATGTCGGCCAGCGCCTCGGCCCTTCCGCCGACGACCTTGCCGCCATCGGCGCTGTTCGAGACCCAGCCGAGACCGGCGAGGCCGCGCTCCGTGATCACCACCAGCGCCTCGCCGAAGGGCGAAGCATGGAAGCCATAGGAGAGCTTCAGCCCCTCGCCGCCGGTCTTCCATTCGCCGGGCGACATCGCCTCATGCGTCACGAAGAGATCGTGCAGGCGACCGGGGCCCGAGAGGCCGACCTCGAGCGCCGTGTCGAGAATGCTGGCCGAGGAGGACAGCAGCCCCTTGGCATGGTCGAGCGTGATCGCCTGCAGGAAAGCCTTCGGCGTCAGGCCGCACCAGCGGCGGAAGAGGTGATGGACATCGGTCGGGGTCGCGCCCGCAGCTTCGGCGATCGCCTCGATCGTCGGCTGCTCGCGCCAGTTATGGGTGATGAAGGAAAGGATACGCCGGACGGTATCGTAGTCCGAGCCGGGCGCGACAGCCGGGAAATCGGCCTCGCTCGGCATCGCATCGGTGGCGCGCGCCAGCACCGCATTGGAGAAGCGCGTCGGGGTCATCGCCGTTTTCATCGGAGCATGAGCGTTCATTGGAACCTCGCATCATCAGTCATGATGCGAATCTAGGGTGCCCACCATGCCGTTCCCACCCGAAAGCTGGCAAGGGCAGGCTTGCGCAGCGCCGCCAAGCATCCGGGATGGAATATCCTATCGAGAATGTGCCGTCATTCCGGGCTTGACCCGGAATCCATCGTAGGATGTCGCGCTTTATGATGGATTCCGGATCGGCGCCGCTGACGCGGCTTGTCCGGAATGACGGCAATGGTTTTACCTCGACCCACAGCGCTCCGGCAGGAGCGACAGATCGTAGAGGCGAATGCGCATGACCTCCCCCGCCGATGCCATCATCGATCTCTACGACCGCCACGCCGCCACCTATGACGGCTTGCGCGGCAAGATACTGATGGAAGGCCCGTGGCTCGCGCGTTTCCGGGCCCTGCTCGCGCCCGATGCCACCATCCTCGATATAGGCTGCGGCACCGGTCAGCCGATCGCCCGCCATTTCATCGAACACGGCCATGCCGTCACCGGCGTCGATTCCGCCCCAGCGATGATCGCGCTGTGCCGGTCGCGCTTTCCGGAGGGCGATTGGCATGTCTGCGACATGCGCCGCCTCGCGCTCGGCCGTCGCTTCGGCGGACTGATCGCCTGGGACTCGTTCTTCCACCTGACGCCGGAGGATCAACGCGGCATGTTCAAGGTCTTCGCGGGCCATGCCGCCCCGGGCGCGGTCCTGATGTTCACCAGCGGCCCGGCGCATGGCGAAGCGATCGGCAGCTTCGAAGGCGAGGCGCTCTATCATGGCAGCCTCGATCCCGGGGAATACCGGGCCCTGCTGGCGGAGAATGGCTTTTCCGTCGTCGACCATGTCGTCGAAGACCAAAGTTGCGGCGGCCATACGATCTGGCTCGCCAGAACGGCTCAGGGCGCGCCGTAATCCGGCCCGCGGCGGGCGCTCGACAGGGCCGAGCCCAGCGCATCGGCGAAGCCGGAACGCTCCTGCGGCGAGAGCGCGGAGGCGATCGCGACGCTCTGCCCGCGCGAGACCAGCGTCAGGCCGAGCAGGCCGTAATCCTCGTCCGTCCGGCGTTCGAGCCGGGTCCAGGCCGGATTGAAGCGCCAGACCGCCTCGCGGCCGTGATGCGAGACCTTGCGCAGGAAGACTTCGAGCGGCGTCACCACGATGCGCTCGAAGGCGCGCGCATGCCGGAAATTGACGTGGAAGGCGACGAAGAGCGCGACGATGTCGAGCCCGAAGAAGCCGGCGACCGGCCAGGCACCGAGCACGACAAAGGGGATCGAGGAGATCACGCTGGCAAGGCAGACCAGCGTCATCACGATGCGGAAGCCGTTCTGGCCGAGCGATCGGTGCGGCGTGATCGTGGCATCGAAGACCGGCCGCTGCGACGCGTCCGCGATCTCGCTGCCAAAGCTATCACTGCCGAGGCTATTGCCGGGTGTCATGCGACGATTATAACGCCGTCATGGATCAGCGGAACAGGCCCCCTCGCACGGCTGCGCCGGCAAAGCGCATCACGTTGCCGCGCGCGCGCAAGCCGGCGGAGATCCGCGAGATCTTCAGCCGCTTTCAGGCCGCCAATCCCGAGCCCAGGGGCGAGTTGGATCATACCAACGCCTTCACGCTGCTGGTCGCCGTCGTGCTGTCGGCGCAGGCGACCGATGCCGGCGTCAACAAGGCCACCCGCGCCCTCTTCGCCATCGCCGATACGCCGGAGAAGATGCTCGCGCTCGGTGAGGAGACGGTGCGCGAGCACGTCAAGACGATCGGGCTCTACCGCACCAAGGCGAAAAACGTGATCGCGCTCTGCGAGAAGCTGATCGCCGAATATGGCGGCGAGGTGCCGGCGACCCGCGAGGCATTGGAGAGCCTGCCCGGCGTCGGCCGCAAGACCGCCAATGTCGTGCTCAACATCGCCTTCGGCGAGATCACCCATGCGGTCGACACCCACGTCTTCCGCATCGCCAACCGCCTGCGCATCGCGCCCGGCAGGAACGTGCTGCAGGTCGAACTCGGGCTGGAGAAGGCGGTGCCGCCCGAATTCGGCCGGCACGCCCATCACTGGCTCATCCTGCACGGGCGCTATACCTGCAAGGCGCTGCGGCCCGAATGCGTCCGCTGCATCCAGAACGACCTCTGCGATTCCGCCGACAAGCGGATCGCCTGAGGCTCAGTAGCCCCGCGCCGGATCGACCAGGTTGAGCAATGGCTCGCCCGCCTCCAGCCGGCCGATCTGCTGGGCAACCGCGGTGGCGATCGCCTCGGGTTCCGACATCGCCGAATTATGCGGCGTCACCGTCACGCCCGGATGGCTCCAGAGGGCCGAGTCCACAGGCAGCGGCTCGGTCTCGAAGACATCGAGCGTCGCGCCCTTGAGCATGCCGGCGTCGAGCGCGGCGAGGATGTCATCCGCGACCTGCAGGCCGCCGCGCCCGGCATTGATCAGGAACGGCCCGCCGAGGCGCCCGCCCTGCGCAAGGCCCGAAAGCAGCGCGGCATTGATGATGCCCCGCGTATCCGGCGTCAGCGGCAGCAGGCTGACGAGGATGTCGGTGCGGGCAAGAAAGGCCTTCATGCCGTCCTCACCGGAGAAGGTCTGCAAGCCCTCGATGGTCTTGGGCGAGCGGCTCCAACCGGCGACGTCGAAACCGATGACGGCTAGCTTGCGGGCCGCGTCCTGACCGAGTTCGCCCAGCCCCATGACGCCGACGCGGACCGAGCGAGCGGCCGGCTGGTTGCGGTCGTCGTCCCAGATCGCCTCGCGCTGCTGGCGGTCGTAACGGCGCTGCTGGCGCAGATAGATCAGGCAATGCAGGACGATATATTCGCTCATCCGCGTCGTCAGGTCCGGATCGACGATGCGCGCGATCGGTGCCGCCGGCAATTTGTCATCGGCGAAGAGGAAATCGACGCCGGCCCCGAGCGAGAAGATCGCGGCGAGGTTGGGCAGACCGGTCAGGCTGCCGGGCGGGTGCTTCCAGCTCGCGACGTAATGCACGGCGCGGCGGTCGAAGGGCTCGCCGAGGACGACGACGGGCATATCCGGCAGCAGCGCCTGGAAGCGCGCGCGCCAATCCTCGACATGCCAGCCGGTCATGGCCAGAAGCAAACTCATCCCGACGCCCTCTCCGTAATCCGTTCAGCGACCAGCGGGCCGCGCGCCGCACCCTCTCCGATCCGGTAGGCCTTGCGCAAGCGCTCGCTTGCCGCAGCATAGCCGGCGTCGTTGCGGGCATGGACGATGCCGAGCGGCCGGTCGGGCCCGACATCGTCGCCGATACCTGCCAGCGCGACGACGCCAACGGCATGGTCGATCGGGTCCTGCGGCCGCACCCGGCCGCCGCCGAGCGCGACGACGGCAAGCCCGATCGCGCGCGTGTCGACGGAAGCGACGGTTCCGGCCGTTTCGGCATAGACCGGCTTGACGACCGGAGCGGCAGCAAGATGCTTCTGCGGCGCCTCCAGCAGATCGGCCGGGCCGCCGAGCGCCACGACCATCCGGGCGAAGCGCTCCGCCGCTGCGCCGGAGGCGAAGGCCTGCTCGATCTTCGTACGGGCGGTGTCGAGATCCGGGGCGAGCTTGCCGAGCAACAGCATCTCGGCGGCGAGCGCGACCGTGACCTCGTGGAAGCGGGGCTCGCGCCGGCGCCCGGTCAGATGATCGAGCGCATAGGCGACCTCGAGCGCGTTGCCGGCGGCAGAGGCGAGCGGTTCGCTCATGTCGGTGAGCAGCGCATTCGTCGGCAGGCCGGCGCCGTTGGCGACGCCGACCAAGGCCTGCGCCAAGGCCTGCGCCTTGCCGTAATCCGGCAGGAAGGCGCCGGAGCCGAATTTCACGTCCATGGCGAGGCCGTGCAGGCCGGCAGCGAGCTTCTTCGACAGGATCGAGGAAACCAGCAGCGGAATCGTTTCGACCGTCGCGGTGACGTCGCGGATCGCATAGAGGCGCTTGTCGGCCGGGGCGAGATCGGCGGTCTGGCCGATGATGGCGCAGCCGGCTTCCCGCACCACCTTGCGGAAAAGGTTGATGCCGGGCTGGGTGACATAGCCCGGTACGGCGTCGAGCTTGTCGAGCGTGCCGCCGGTATGGCCAAGGCCGCGGCCGGAGATCATCGGGACATGGCCGCCGCAGGCCGCAACCGCCGCCGCCAATGGCAGGCTGACCGTATCGCCGACGCCGCCGGTCGAGTGCTTGTCGAGAGCGGGCCCCGGCAGGTCGTCCCAGCGCAGCACCGTTCCGGAATCCCGCATGGCGAGCGTCAGCGCGACGCGCTCGCGCTCGCTCATGCCGTTGAAATAGACTGCCATGGCGAAGGCCGCGGCCTGCCCCTCGCTGACAGAGCCATCAGGCAAGCCGGCGATGAGCTGGCGGATATCGGCGTCGGACAGTTCCGCACCGTCGCGCTTGGCGGCGATGATCTCCTGGGTCAGGCGCATCAATAGCCCCCACGCGGCGCGGCATCGGGCGCGACGCCATCAATGGCCTCGACGAGCGCGCCATAGAGGCCGCTGGCGCCGAAGCGGAAGGTCGTGGGCGTCGCCCAATCCTCTCCCATGATTGCATCGGCGAGATCGAGATAGCGCGTGGCGTCGGCCAGCGTCCTGATTCCGCCGGACGGCTTCAGCCCGACGGGGCGGCCCATTTCCGCGATGACGCTGAGCATCACGCGCGCTGCCGGAATGCTGGCCGAATTCGCGGTCTTGCCGGTCGAGGTCTTGATGAAATCGGCGCCAGCGGCGATGGCAAGCTCTGCCGTCGTCCTGACCTTGTCGAGATTGGGATATTCGCCGGTTTCCAGAATGACCTTCAGCCGCCTTTCGCCGCAGAGCGATTTGACGTTGCGCACCATCGCGGTCGCAGCCGTCGTCTGCCCGGCGAGAACGGCCCGCCAGGGCAGGACGAGGTCGATCTCGTCGGCACCGGCGGCGAGCGCCTCCTCGGTCTCGCGCATCGCCGGGGCGATCGGTGTGTCGCCATCGGGAAAGTTCACCACGGTCGCGATGCGGACGGGGCCGTCGCCGAGCTCGGCCCGCGCCGTCGCGACGAAGCGCGGCCACAGGCAGATCGCCGCGACCGGCACGGGGCCGGAGACGGCGCGCCGGCAGAGATCGCGGGTGCCTTCTTCCGTGGCATCGTCGGCAAGATCGGTCAGGTCGAGCAGGGCGAGCGCGCGCCTGGCGAGATCGGCATCGGACATGGCTCACAACTCCGACAGGAAGGCGCGCAGCAGGCGCCTGAGCGCCCCCGCCGCAAGGGATGCGACATCGCGGGTTTCGGTATGGTGCGGCGTGCCGCCGTGCAGGCCTGCCCCCATATTGGTGACGATGGACAGACCGGCGACACGCAGGCCGTGGCGTCGCGCCAGGATCACCTCCGGCACGGTCGACATGCCCACGAGATCGGCGCCGAGGATTTTCGCCATGCGGATCTCGGCCGGCGTCTCGAAGCTCGGCCCGGTGAACCACATGTAGACGCCTTCGCCGAGCGATAGCGCCGCCTTTTCGGCCGCGCGCTTGAAGCGGCCGCGCAGATGCGGGTCATAGGCATCGACCATCGGCACGAAACGGCCATCGCCGGTTTCGCCGATCAACGGATTGGGGCCGTTCAGGTTGATATGGTCGGTGATCAGCGCAAGGCTGCCGGGGCGCATCTCCGCCGAGAGCGAGCCGGCTGCATTGGTCAGGACAAGCGGCGGCGAGCCGAAGGCGGTCAGCACGCCGAGCGGAATACGCATCACCGCGGGGTCGCCGCCCTCGTAGTAATGGGCGCGACCCTGGTAGATCAGCACCTTGCGGCCATGCAGCGTGCCATAGCAGAGCTGGCGGGCATGGCCGGAAACCGCGCCGCGCGGAAAGCCGGGCAATTCGGCATAGGGGATGCGGATCGCGTCCTGGACATCCTCGGCGACGGCGCCGAGGCCGGTGCCGAGCACGATCGCGCAGTCGATCACATCGACGCCCCGGTCCGCCAGGATGGACGCCACCTCGTCGAAGGCCGGATCGGCCGCCATGCATGCTCTCCCCTGGCCGCAGCGGACGGCCCCAAATCACCGCGGCAAATTGGCCGGTCCGAAGGAGGCTGGCAACAGCTCGTCCAGCGTGAAATGCGCCCGGATGCCTTCGGGGCCGGCGATCGCGATCGGCGTCTCCGGCGCGGCGAATTCACGGATGCGCTGGCGGCAGGCGCCGCAGGGCGTGACCAGCTCGCTCCCCTCGCCGAAAACAAGGATGGCGCGGATCGCCTTGCCGCCGGCCGCGATCATCGCCGCGATCGCGCCGGCCTCGGCGCAGGAGCCGACGGGATAGGCGGCGTTCTCGACATTGCAGCCGACATGGACGGCGCCGTCGTCCGCTAGCAGCGCTGCACCGACCTTGAAGCGCGAATAGGGCGCATAGGCGCGCCGCTGGATGGCGGCGGCGGCGGCGAACAGGGCCTCGAAATCGGGATCGGCCGACAAATCAGCGTTCCTTGACATAGGGCAGGCCGGAGGCCTTGGGCGGCGTCGACTTGCCGATGAAGCCGGCGAGCAGGACGATCGTCATCACATAGGGCAAGGCCTGGATCGCTTCCACCGGAACGAGGCCGATACCGGGCAATGTCACGCCCTGGAGCCTGATCGCAACCGCGTCCAGCAGGCCGAAGAGCAGGCAGGCGCCGAGCGCGGGCCAGGGCCGCCAATTGGCGAAGATCACGGCTGCAAGCGCGATGAAGCCGCGTCCCGCCGTCATATGCGGCAGGAAACCGGCGGATTGCGCCACGGCGAGATAGGTGCCGCCGATGCCGCAGAGCACGCCACAGATCGCGACCGCGCCGTAGCGCAGGCCGGCGACCGAGATGCCGGCCGTGTCGACCGCTGCCGGATTCTCGCCGACGGCGCGGATGCGCAGGCCGAAGCGGGTGCGCTTCAGGACGAAGGCCGTGACGACCACGCAGAGGAAGGCGAGATAGGCCGGGGCGGCATGGCCGGAAACGACCTCGTCATAGATCAGGCCGAGCCCCGGGACGTGCTCGCGCGCCCAGCGGGCGAAAGGCAGGGTGAGATCGCCGAAACGGGCCGGTCCTTCGAGCGAGGGCGTGCGGCCGCCCTGCCCGTACCAGGCATTGCCGAGCACGACCGTCAGCCCCGCCGCCAGCATGTTGATGGCGACGCCGGAGACGATCTGGTTGCCGCGCCAGGTGATCGCGGCGAAGCCATGGACCAATGCCAGCGCCAAAGCGGCGAGGATGCCGGCGCCGAGCCCGATCCAGGCCGAGCCGGTGACGAAGGCCGCGACCGCCGAGGCGAAGGCGGCGACCAGCATCTTGCCCTCGAGGCCGATATCGACGACGCCGGCCCGCTCCGACCACAAGCCCGCCATCGCCGCGCAGATCAGCGGGACCGACAGCCGGATCGTCGAATCGAGGATGACGGCAAGGAGCTGGAGCAGGTCCATCGTCACTCGCTCCCCCTTGTCATTCCGGGGCTTCGCGCAGCGAAGAACCCGGAACCCACGACTGGGTGTGCGCTTTCAAAACGACGACAGACAACCTCACCCGGTCGTGGGTTCCGGGTTCGATCCTGCGGACCGCCCCGGAATGACAAAGGGGCTCGCGCCGTCATGAGCTCCGCCCCATTCCCAGCACGGTCGCAATGACCCGGCGGAACAACCCGTCCAGCGCGCCGGCGAAGAGCACGAGCACGCCGCCGATGACCACGACCATGTCGCGGGTGATGGCCGGCTTGTCGAAGGAGAGCTCGGCCCCGCCCTGGTAGAGCACGCCGAAGAGCAGGGCGGCGAGTCCGACGCCGGCCGGGTGGCCACGGCCCATCAGCGCGACCGCGATGCCGACGAAGCCGTAGCCGGCGGTGAAATCGAGCACCAGCCGATGCTGGACGCCGAGCGCCTCGTTGACCGCGAGCCCACCGGCGAGCGCGCCCGAGATCGCCATCGCGATCATGGTCACAGTGGCGGGCGAGATGCCGGCATAGGCGGCGGCGCGCGGATTGGCGCCGACGGTGCGGATCGCATAGCCCAGCCGCGTCCGCCAGATCAGCAGCCAGACGGCGGCGAGCGCCATCAGGGCGAGGAAGAAGGCGCTGTTCAGCGGCGTCGAGGGCAGCTTCAGGCCGAGCGGCGCGAGCAATTGATGCATCGGCGTCAGGATGGCGCCGGCCGGGAAATCCGGCGTCTCGGGCTGCATCGAACCGGGCTTCCCGATGACCTCGCGCAGGAGATAGACGATCAGCGTCGCCGCGACGAAGTTGAGCATGATCGTGGTGATGACGACATGGCTGCCGCGCTTCGCCTGGAGCCAGCCGGGAATGAAGGCCCAGAGTGCGCCACCCGCAGCCGCCCCGAGGATCGCGAAGGGTGCGGCGATGAAGCCGGGCAACGTGGGAACCGCGAGACAGGCGATCGCCATGGCGATGCCGGCGACCGTCGCTTGTCCCTCGCCGCCGATATTGAACAGGCCGGCATGGAAGGCGACGGCGACCGCAAGCCCGGTGAAGATGAAGTTCGTGGCGTAGTAAAGCGTGAAGCCAATGCCCTCGGCGCTGCCGAGCGCGCCGCGCAGCAGCAGGGCCGTCGCCTCCAGCGGGTTCTCGCCGATGCCGACGACGACGAGCCCGGCGACCAGCAACGCCGCCGCGACCGAGACCAGCGGCACCAGCGCGACATCGGCCCAGCGCGGCAGTTCGACGGGCGCGGCGCTCATGCGGCCTCGTCGGTCACGCCGGCCATGAGCAGGCCGAGATCGCGCTCGTCGGCCGCTTCGGCGGCGCGCTCGCCGGTGATCCGGCCGCCGCACATCGCGATGATCCGGTCGGAGAGCGCCATCACCTCTTCCAGCTCGACCGAGACGAGCAGGATCGCGACGCCCTGATCACGCAAAGCCACCAGGCGGCGGTGGATGAACTCGATCGCGCCGATATCGACGCCGCGCGTCGGCTGGCCGACGAGCAGGACTTTCGGGCCGCGCTCGATCTCGCGGGCGAGCACGATCTTCTGCTGGTTGCCGCCGGAGAATTTCGCCGTCTTCAGCGCCGGATCGGGTGGGCGCACGTCGTAAGCGGCGAAGGCTTCGCGGGCATGCGCCTCGATGCGAATGGGCGAGAGCAGCGGGCCGGCACCGAAGGCCGGATCGTGCTGGTAGCCGAGAATGGCGTTCTCGGCGGCCGAGAAAGCGGTGACAAGGCCGCTGCGATGGCGATCCTCGGGAATATGCATCAGGCCGCGAGCGCGCAAGCGTGCCGGATGGCGATCGGCTGCCGCCAGGATTTGCCCGCCGAGCCGGATCACGCCGCGGCTCGGCTGGATCAGGCCGGCCAGCACCTCCAGCAATTCGCTCTGGCCATTGCCGGCGACCCCGGCGATGCCAACGATCTCGCCTTCATGGAGCGTGAGGTTCACATCCTTCAGGGTCTCGGTGCCACGCCCGTCGCGGCAGGTGAGGCCTACCGCTTCCAGCACCGGTGCGCCACGCTGGCGCGGCTCCTTCTCGACGCGCAGCAGCACGCGCCGCCCGACCATCGCCTCGGCCAGGGCCGGCGGCGAGGTTTCGGCTGTCGCGACATGGGCGACCATCTCGCCTCGGCGCATCACCGAGACCCGGTCGGTCACGTCCATGATCTCGCGCAGCTTGTGGGTGATCAGGATCACCGTCTTGCCCTGCGCCTTCAGCGCCCGGAGCAGGGCGAAGAGCTGGTCAGCCTCGGCCGGGGTCAGGACGGCGGTCGGCTCGTCGAGGATCAGGATCTCGGCGCCACGATAGAGCGCCTTGAGGATCTCGACGCGCTGCTGCAGGCCGACGGAAAGCTCGCCGACGATGGCATCGGGATCAATCGCGAGGCCGTAATCCCCAGAGAGCCTGGCGAGCGCGGCCCGCGCCTTGCCGACGCCGCCCTTGAGCAGCGCTCCGCCTTCGGCGCCGAGCACGACGTTCTCGACGACGCTCAGCGTCTCCACCAGCATGAAATGCTGATGGACCATGCCGATCCCGGCCGCGATCGCATCGGCCGGGGAGCGGATGCGGCGCGGCGCGCCGGCGATCCTGATCTCGCCGGCATCGGCCTCGTAGAAGCCGTAGAGGATCGACATCAGCGTCGACTTGCCGGCGCCGTTCTCGCCGACGATGCCGTGAATCGAACCGGTCGCAACCGAAAGGGATACGTCCCTGTTGGCCGCGACCGGGCCGAAGCGCTTGGAGATGCCGGCGAGCGCGATGGCGGGCGGCGGCGCTTTGATCGTCATGACGCGGGAAACGCGACGCAGAACCCCTCTCCGGCATCGAAGTCGGCTGTTGCCGACTTCGACACTTTACGATGCCCATCTCGGGCAAGCCCGAGATGGGTGAGAGGGGCAGGGGTGAGGTGTAGGCCCCTGGACCAAGAAACCGCAGCCTCA
The DNA here is from genome assembly GCF_053644975.1 of Allobosea sp. NPDC055353. NCBI lineage: Bacteria > Pseudomonadati > Pseudomonadota > Alphaproteobacteria > Hyphomicrobiales > Alloboseaceae > Allobosea > Allobosea sp. NPDC055353. The sequence continues at coordinate 272,942 of NZ_JBSHMC010000003.1, forward strand.
CCGCTACGCAGCGACCACCTCACAGCCAACACGGTGAACGGCCGACCCCTCACCCTGCCCTCTCCCTCCGGGAAAGGGTTCCCCGTGCCCTGATCTGCACGCTTGAGCCAACTCACATCGTGCATTTCTGGTCGGACATGTAGTCGTGGACCTTGACGGTGCCGGCGATGATGTCGGCCTTGGCCTTGTCGGCGGCGGCCTTCATCTCGGGCGTGATCAGGCTCCGGTTGTTGTCGTCCAGCGCCCAGTCGATGCCGCCTTCCTTGAGGCCCAGCACGGAGATGCCCGGCTTCCAGGAACCGTCCTGCGCCGCCTTGAACGAGTTGTAGGCGGCGATGTCGACGCGCTTCAGCATCGAGGTCAGCACCTTGCCGGGATGCAGGGCGTTCTGGTTGGAGTCGACGCCGATGCCGAGCTTGCCGGCATCCGCCACGGCGCGGAGCACGCCGATGCCGGTGCCGCCGGCGGCGTGATAGACCACGTCGGCACCGCGATCGATCTGCGACTTGGCGAGCTCGCCGCCCTTGACGGGGTCGTTCCAGGCGGCCGGCGTCGAGCCGGTCATGTTCTGGAAGATCTCGGCATCGGCCTTGCCGGCCTTGACGCCCTGGACATAACCGCAGGCGAACTTCCGGATCAGCGGGATATCCATGCCGCCGACGAAGCCGACCTTGCCGGATTTCGAGGCCATCGCCGCGAGAAGACCGACGAGATAGGAGCCCTCATGCTCCTTGAAGACGACCGACTGCACGTTCGGCAACTCGACCACCATGTCGATGATCGTGAATTTCAGGCTCGGAAACTCAGCCGCGACCTTCTGCAGGGCGGTGGCCTGCGAGAAGCCGACCGCGATGATCGGCGAATGGCCGTCGCGGGCGAAGCGGCGCAGGGCCTGCTCGATCTGGGCGTCGTTGGTCGGCTCGAAATCGCGGAATTCGACGCCGGTTTCCGTCTTGAACTTCTCGGCGCCGATGAAGACGCCCTCGTTGAAGGATTTGTCGAACTTGCCGCCCTTGTCGTAGACGACCGCGGGCTTGATCGGCTGCGGTTGCGCCAAGGCCGCGACAGTCGAAAGCGCCACGCCGGCGAGCGCCGCCGCAAAAGAACCCAAACGCATGGAAGCGATCCCCTGTTGCAGCCGGGCGCCGTTGTCCGGCCCTCGATAGCGGCACGATGACATGGCGCGACGGCGCGGCCAAGCTGGCGAAAGGTCATGTTCATCACGACGGCATGATCGTGCAGGCATGGCGATTGCCGAGGGGCCTCTCCCGGCCTTAGGCTGCCAGCGATGATGCTGAACGACGACGAGATCGAGCGCTATGCGCGCCATATCGTCCTGCCCGAGATCGGCGGGCCGGGCCAGCAGCGGCTGAAGAACGCGCGCGTGCTGGTGGTCGGGGCCGGTGGGCTCGGCGCGCCACTGCTTCAGTACCTGGCCGCCGCAGGGGTGGGGAAGATCGGCATCGTCGACGACGACATCGTCTCGCTCTCGAACCTGCAGCGCCAGACCATCTTCACGAACGAGGATATCGGCGCGCACAAGGCGGTGGTCGCCGCGCGCTTCGTGCGCAACCTCAACCCGAATGTCGTGGTCGAGGAGCATGTCACACGGCTCGATCCGCATAATGCCCGCGCGCTGATCGCCTTCTACGACGTCGTCGCCGAAGGTTCCGACAATTTCGCGACACGCTATGCCGTCTCCGATGCCTGCTTCCACGAGCGCAAGCCGGTGGTGATGGGCGCGCTCGGGCGCTTCGACGGTTCGCTGACCACGATCCGCGCCCATGAAGCCGGGCCGGACGGGCGGCCGAACCCGACCTGGCGCTGCCTCTTCCCGGAAGCCCCGCCGCCCGGCGCGATCCCGACCTGTGCGGAAGCAGGGGTTCTCGGCGCCCTGCCCGGCGTGATCGGCTCGCTGATGGCGCTGGAGGTCGTGCGCGCCATCACCGGCTTCGGCGAGCCGCTCGTCGGCAAGCTCCTGCTGGTCGATTCCCTGACGATGCGCTTCGAGACGCTGCGCTATGGCTGGGACGAGGCCAATCCGCTGAACGGGCACATCCTGGCCGAAGGCCGATCTTAACCCGCATCTGCTAGCCAATCCCCGTCGAAAGCACGGGGAAGGGCACAATGCAGGCCGGCGGCACGATCGAGGCGGGAGTTACGACCGAAGCGCGGTGGCTTCCGAGCCTGCCGCTCATCCTGCTCGGCGCCGCTGTCCTGATCTGTGCCCTGCTGTTGGCGCAGCCCCTGACGCTGCCGCTCGGGCCGATGTACTGGGACCTCGTCCTCTATCTCGACGCCGCCAACCGGATCGGCGACGGCCAGGTGCCGCTGATCGATTTCATCGCACCGGTCGGACCGCTTGGCTACTGGCTCTTCGCCGGGTTCGATGCGCTGTTTCCGCGCGCTCATCCGCTGCTCACGGCACAATGGTGCCTGTTCGCGGTGACGGCGCCGGCCATGGCGCTGATCCTGCACAAGGTCGACCGGCAATCGCGCGCCAAGGCGCTGGCGCTGCTCCTGCCCTATCTCGTCTTCCAGATCCTGCCGATCAATGTCGAGCACTACTCCTTCTTCCCCGGCACGGACGGGTTCGGCATCTACAACCGGCATGTCAGCATCGTGCTCTACGTGCTGGTCTCAGGCCTCGTCTTCCTGCGCGGCCCCGCGCTCGGCGCCGTCATCGGCTGGACGCTGACCGCGCTGTTCCTGATCAAGATCACCGGCTTCCTCGCCGGCGGCCTCGTCACGGCCTTCGCGCTCGCGGCCGGGCGGATCGGCTGGCTCCAGAGCCTGCTGATCGCCGCCGCTGCCGGGCTGGGGATGCTCGGGTTCGAACTCGCGACCGGCCTCGTCAGCGCCTATTTCGACGGTATCCTCGCGCTGATCGCGATCAATGCCGGCGGCATCCTGCCGCGCTTCGTCCAGGCCGCCTCGTTGCATCTCGACATCGTCGGCGCCGGAACAGCGCTCGGACTGGCCCTGCTCTGGCTGGACCGACGCGACATCATCGATGCCGCGCTTGCGCTGCGCCGCCAGCCTTCCGCCGCCGGCTTCGCCCGCCTGATCGACCGCGATGTCGCCTGGCTCGGTGCCGTTCTCGCCGCAGGGCTGTTCTTCGAGACCCAGAACACCGGCGGGCAGGCCTTCATCTTCATCTGGCCGGTGCTGCTGGTGATCCTGTCACGCTGGCTCGGCAGCGGCCGACGCGGTGCGCTCGTCGTCTGCGGCCTCGTCGCCGCCACCGCGATCCCGCCGGCCGAAACGGTGCTCCAGCGCGGCGCACGCGCGCTGATGGCGCAGGCAGGCTACGCCGCCCTGCCGAACCAGCATCTCGGCCAGTTGGGGCAGGTCTCGCAGCATGCCGACGTCATGAACCGCGCCAGCGCGATGCTCGACATCTACGCCAACCATCCCGCAACCTTCCGGGAATTCACCGCGCGCGAGATGCTGCCGTCACCGCAGCTCTATTCCGAGCTCGACTTCCAGGCCTCCTGGCTGATGGCGGTGGACGAAGGCGTCTCGGCGATCCTGGCGCATGAGCAGGCGAGCGGGCGCCGTTTCGGGACGATCATGAGCCTCAATTTCGTCAACCCGTTCCCCGCCGTGATGGGCCGCAGCGCCCCGCGCGGCATCGCCATCGGCGCCGACCCGTTTCGCGCCGTGCCGAAGCCGGATTCCGAGGAGATCGCGCTCGCCCGCGAGGCCGATCTGGTGCTCTATCCGCTCTGCCCGATCACGGTCGCGAACGAGGCCCTGCGCCGGATCTACGCGCCGGTCCTGACCGGCCGGCGGGAAATCACCCTCGGGCGCTGCTGGAAGGGTTATGTGAAGCCAGCTTAGCGCCCGCGCTTCGCCTCGATCACGTCGAAGAGCTGCGCCGCGAGGTCCGGGCCACCGAGCTTCTTGATCGCGCGCACGCCGGTCGGCGCAGTGACGTTGATCTCGGTGAGCTTGCCATGGATCACGTCGATGCCGACGAGAAGCAGGCCGCGCTCGCGCAAGGTCGGGCCGATCGCCTCGCAGATCGCCAGCTCCTGCTTCGACAGATCGGTCGGGCGGGCGGCGCCGCCGCGCACCATGTTGGCGCGCAGATCGCCGACCGCCGGGACGCGGTTGACGGCACCGGCCGCCTTGCCGTCGATCAGGATGATGCGCTTGTCGCCCTCGGTGACCTCCTTGATGAAGCCCTGCACCACCCAGGGCTCGCGGAAGAGGTTGCTGAACAGGTCGAAGAGCGAGCCGAAATTCGGGTCGTCCTTGCCGGTCTTGAACACGGTTGCGCCGCCATGGCCGTAGAGCGGCTTCATGACGATCTCGCCATGCTCGTCCCGGAAGGCCTCGATCTCCGCCCTGTCGCGGGTGATCAGCGTCGGCGGCATCAATTCGGGGAAATGCGTGACGAGGATTTTTTCCGGCGCGTTGCGCACCGAGGTCGGATCGTTGACCACCAGCGTCTTCGGGTGGATGCGCTCCAGCATATGGGTCGTGGTGACATAGGCCATGTCGAAAGGCGGGTCCTGCCGCAGCAGCACGACATCCAGCGTCGACAGGTCGACCTTCTCCTCGGTGCCGGCGGTGAAATAGTCGCCCTCGGCATCGCGCACCTTCACCGGGCGCATCGGCGCGGTGACCTTGCCGTCGCGCATCGAGAGCTTGTCGGGCGTGTAGGTGTAGAGCGTGTGGCCACGCGCCTGCGCTTCCAGCATCAGCGCGAAGCCGGTATCCCCGGCGATCCGGATGCGCTCGATCGGGTCCATCTGGATGGCGACGTTGAGGCTCATGACAGGCTTCCTGTTGCAGGCCGTTCTTATCGGGCCGCTGGCGGGGTTCCTGCAAGTGGGGCGGATCGACCACGTCGCCTTCTGACGGAATCGTCAGAAGGCGAAAACGTGATCGATTCCAGAAGCTTGGAGCATTGTTTCAGCAAAAACCGGTACCCACTTTTGCACAATGCTCTTGCATCACAGGACAAGCGCGAAGGCGGCCGGCACATGGCGCGGCCGGCGCCAGGGCGCCAGGAACACCGCGTCGGCGCGCAAATGATGGCCGGCGGCCCAGGGATTGCGGGAGAGCCAGTGCCGGATGCGCCGCTCAATGAGGCGCTGCTTTTCCGGGGTGATCGCGAGCATGGCGTCGTCGAGCCGGCCGCGCGCCTTCACCTCGACGAAGGCGATAGTGCGGCCGCGCTTCATCACGAGGTCGATCTCGCCGCCCTTGCCGCCGAAGCGCCGCTCCAGCAAGCGGTAGCCTTTCGCCATCAGCCAGAGGATGGCGAGCCATTCGGCACGGCGCCCGGTCAGGCCGGAGCGCTGCGCTTTAAGGCTGCGCCCGCCCGGATCGGCACCTGCCTTGCTCACGGATCGTCGCGGGTCAGTTCGAGCGCGCGGGCATAGACCTTGCGCCGCGGCTGGCCGGTCTCGGCGGCGACTTGCGCCACGGCTTCCTTCAGCGAGACCTTGGCCATCGCCGTACGCAAACGCTCGTCGATCGCCTCGTCGGAGGTCGCGAGATCGGCGGCGCCGGGCGGGCCGATGATCACGACGATCTCGCCGCGTGCTTCCTCCTCGCCATCGTAATGGGCGGCGAGTTCCGGAAGCGTGCCGCGCCGGACCGTCTCGTAGAACTTGGTGAGTTCGCGCGCGACGGCGCCGGGCCGGGCGCCGAGCACGGCAGCGGCGTCAGCCAGCATCTCGGCGAGGCGGCGGGGCGATTCGAAGAAGACCAGCGTGCCCGGAATGGCGGCAAGCTCGGTCAATCGCGTGCGGCGCCCGCCCGATTTCGGCGGCAAAAAGCCCTCGAAGAAGAAGCGGTCCGTCGGCAGGCCGGCGAGCACCAAGGCGGCCAGCACGGCAGAGGGACCGGGAATGCCGGTGACGGGCAGGCCTTCCGCCACCAGCTCGGCGACGAGCTTGTAGCCGGGATCGGAGACGAGCGGCGTGCCGGCATCCGAGATCAGCGCGAGCTTGCCGCCCTCGCGCAGCTTCGCCAGCACCTTCGGCCGCATCTGCGCGGCATTGTGCTCGTGATAGGGCAGGAGCGGCGTCGCTATCCCGTAATGCGCCAGCAGCGTTTTCGAGGTCCGGGTATCCTCGGCCAGGATCGCATCGGCGGCGGCGAGCGTCGCCAGCGCCCTGAACGAGATATCACGCAGATTGCCGATCGGCGTCGCGACGATGTGGAGGCCCGGCGCCAGCGGCTCGGCCTCGGCTCTCAGGCCGAAGGCGGTATAGCTGGGAGCGCGGGGGGTGGCGGCAGTGTTCGACATCGCGCCACGCTGCCACAGCCGCCGCAGCGGCGCCATGGCGGGGAACGCCCGCGCCTGTGCAACCCATAGTTAACAACTTGAAAATAGGCTTCCGCACTGGCACGAGAGGTCCGGGGGCATATCGGTTCCACAGGACTCATCGCCAGGCCGCGTTTCGCCGGCCCGGTCACGACTGGAGATCGCCCGTGTTCCATCATCGGCATATCGCACCGATCCTGCGGTTCAAGGCACAGGCCTTCGCGATCCTGCTGCCGCTCGCGCTCGCCGCCTGCGGCGGCGGCACCTCCGGCCTGCCGGGCTTCGATTCGGGCACGCCGGCAGCGGGAGGCGCCGCGCCGAGCGGCCAGACCATCGGCACCGGCAAGGTCAAGGTCGGCCTGATCCTGCCGCTGACCGCCGAGGGCCAGGGCGCGGTCGTCGGCAACTCCCTGAAGAACGCCGCCGAGATGGCGCTCGGCGAATTCCCCAACGCCGACCTCACATTGCTGGTCAAGGACGATCGCGGCACGCCGGAGGGCGCCCGCGCCGCCGCGCAGGAAGCCCTCTCCGAAGGGGCCGAGCTGATCGTCGGCCCGCTCTTCGCCCCCTCGGTCCAGGCTGCGGGACAGGTCGCGCGCGGCGCCAACAAGCCGGTGATCGCGTTCTCCAGCGATTCCAACGTCGCCTCGCGCGGCGTCTACCTGCTCTCGTTCCCGCCCGAGAACGACGTCAACCGCGTGATCGGCTATGCCGCCCAGCAGGGCCGCAAGTCCTTCGCCGCGCTCGTGCCGGACACCGCCTATGGCAAAGTCGTCGAGGCCGCCTTCCAGCAGGCCGTCGCCAGCCGCGGCGCGCGCGTCGCCGCGATCGAACGCTTCAGCTCGGACCCGGCTGCGATGAAGGCCGCGATCCAGCGCCTGATGCCCTCGCTCGCCCAGGCCGATGCGCTGTTCGTGCCGGCCGCCGCCGATACGATGCCGACGCTCGGCCAGCTCCTGCAGGAGGCCAGCTACAACCCGGCCAAGGTCAAGCCGCTCGGCACCGGCGTCTGGAACGATGCGGGGATCGCACGCGTGCAGGCGATCCAGGGCGGCTGGTTCGCCTCGCCCGATACCGCCGGCTTCAACGCCTTCGCCGGGCGCTATCAGCAGCGCTTCAACAGCTCCCCAACCCGCACTGCGACGCTCGCCTATGACGCGGTCTCGCTGGCGGCGGCGCTGGCGCGCACGCAAGGATCGCAGCGCTTCTCGGAAGCCGTGCTGACCAACGCCTCGGGCTTCGCCGGGGCGGACGGTGTCTTCCGCTTCCGTCCGGACGGGCAGGTCGAGCGCGGGCTCGCCGTGCTGGAACTGCGCAACGGCCAGATCGTCACGGTCAACGCCGCGCCGCGCGATCTCGGGCCGCGCTCACAATAGACCCGCAAACGAAAACGGCCGGGCAAGGCCCGGCCGCTTCCTGATCGCGTTGGGTTACAGGCCTCAGCTCAGCGGGGCGTATTTCACGACGCAGCCATAGGCCTTGGTGCTGGCTTCCGAGACCGGCTTGCCGGCCTTGAGCTCGGCGACGGCCTGGCGGACATAGCTCTTCGCGCCGTCGAGGCTCGACGCCGCCGAGGTCGGCTTGTCATCGATCGCGCCCATATAGGCGAGCGTGCCCTTGGGATCGATGATGTACATATGCGGCGTGGTCTGCGCGCCATAGGCCCGCGCCATCTTGCTGTTCGGATCGAGCAGGATGCCGGCCGGCGCGGCGTTGCGCTGGACCGTCAATTCCTTGGCCTTGGCGGCATCGACATGGCCCTGCTCGCCCTGTGGCGAGGAGATCACCGAGAGCCAGACCACGCCGTCCTTGGCCATGTCCTTCTGCAGATTCTGCATGGTCGCGCTGTTGTAGTGCTTCCGGACATAGGGGCAGTCATGGTTGGTCCATTCGAGGATCACCGTCTTGCCGGCGAACTCGGACAGATTGCGGGTCTTGCCCTCGACATCGACCGCCTGGAAGGCGGGGGCGGGGGCCCCGACCTTGGCCGTGCCTTGCGCGAAGGCAGCGGCCGGGACGGCGAGGGCCGCGAGGGTAAGGCCGGCGATGAAAGTCTGTCTGGTCAGGCTTTGCATGTCTGTCTCCCTTGGTTGACGTCGAAAACCTACGGCAATGCCGCCGTCTTTGCGTTGCGCCCGGCAGCCCGCTCGGCCGCTTCGACCAGCGTATCGACCGTCAGGAGCTGCGGCAGGATCTCGGCCTGCGCCTCCTTGCGGGCGGGATAGAACAGATAGAGCGGCACGCCGGCGCGGCCCTGCTCCGCCAGCGCCCTGGCGATGCGGCTGTCGCGATTGGTCCAGTCGGCCTTGAGATAGACGACGCCGAGCCTGGCGAAGGCGTCCTTCACCTCCTGCCGGGAAAGCGCGACGCGCTCGTTCGCAATGCAGGTGATGCACCAGGCCGCGGTGAAGTTCACGAAGACCGGCTTGCCCTGCGCCTGCAAGGCCGCGACACGCTCGGGCGACCAGGCCTCGATATCGCCGGCTCGCGCCTCGGTCGCCGCACCGGGTATGGCGTTCTGGACGGTGAACCAGCCGGCGCCGAGCACGACCAGCGCCGCCAGTACCGAGCCGAAGACGCGGCGCGCGAAAGAACCACGCGTCACGCCGACCAGCCAGACGGCGAAACCCGCCGCCAGAACCGCGACCAGCGCCGCGAGCACACCCTGCGGACCGCTCTGCACCGCGGCAACCCAGATCAGCCAGATCGCGGTCGCGAACATCGGGAAGGCGAAGGCCTGCTTCAGCACCAGCATCCAGCGGCCGGGCTTCGGCAGCAGGCGCAGGAGGCTAGGCGCGAAGGAGAGCGCAACCACCGGCAGCGCAAAGCCAAGCGCCAGTGCCATGAAGACGGAGAGGGCAACCGCTGGTGGTTGCGTCACCGCATAACCCATCGCCGCGCCCATGAAAGGCGCCGTGCAGGGCGTCGCGACCACGACCGCGAGCACGCCGGTCATGAAGGCGCCGAGGCGCCCGCCGCGGCTGGCGAGGCCATCGCCGAGGCCGGTCACGGAGGTGCCGATCTCGAAGGCGCCGAGCAGATTGAGGCCGATCAGGACCATCACCACCGCAAGCGCGATGACGAGCGGCGGGGACTGGAGCTGGAAACCCCAGCCGACGCTGCTGCCCAGCGCCCCCAATGCAATCACCGCGCCGGCCAGCACCATGAAGGTAACGAGCACGCCGCCCATGAAGAGCAGGCCCTGCTCCCGCACCTCGGAGCGGCTGCGATGGGCGAGCTGCGCGAAGCCGAGCGCCTTGATGAACAGCACCGGCAGGACGCAGGGCATCAGGTTGAGGATCAGGCCGCCCGCAAAGGCAAAGGCCAACGCCGCCCAGAGCGTCAGGTCGGCGCCCTCGGCCGGCATCGGAATCCGCACGACGGCCGGGCGCGTTTCCGGCGCGGCGGCTCCGCTGGCCGCCATCAAAGCAGGATCGGCATCGGCGAGCAGCGTGACGGCCCTCGGCGCCCCTCCCTCAGTAAAGGTGAGAACGCCAGAGATTTCAGGGTTCGCCAGCTTGAAGGCGCTCGAACGGGTCAGCGTCAGGGCGGGCTTGTCGCCGGCTGCGAGGGGCTGATCGGCGGCATGCTCGATCAGCGTGTCGGAAACCGGGAAGAAGCGCAGATCGGCGGCACCTGCCGGCAGGCCGGGCAGATCGAGAATGAGCTTGCCGGCATCGTCGCGGAGCTTGCCGCGGAACGAGGCCGGCTTCGGCAACGCCGCGATCGCGGCATCGATCCGCGCCTCGGCGGCCTGATCGACCGTGCCTGCAGCGGCGATGGGGAGATCAAGCGAGAAGGACCCCTCTTCGGGAATGCAGATCTTCTCGCAGACCAGCCAGGTCGCCTCGGCCTTCAGCGCAAAGCTCTCGCCGGGCTTCGCATCGGCGGGGACCGTGATCTCGAGCGGCAGCAGCACCGTGCCCTCGAAACCGAAATTGACGAGAGGATCGACGCGGATCGCCTGCGGCGCCGGCCACTGGATCTCGCCGGCGGAGGCGCCGGCCGGCAGGTCCCATTTGATCTGGGTCGGCTCGCCGGAATCGCCGGGGTTGAGCCAATAGGTATGCCAGTGCGGCGCGAGCTTCTGGACGAGCGCGAGCTTGAAGCGTTCACCGGGCGCGACCGCATCGCGGCTCGACAGCAGGGTCGCGGTGACGCGCGGCGAGGTGACGGCGGCGGATTCGGCCGCGAGCGCAAGTCCCGGAGCCAGCAGCCCCAGCGCCAGTACCACCTTGGGCAGGAAACACTTGCCGAAATGCCGCTGCATGATGCCGTCGCAATCCCTGAACATCCCGACCCCATGCCTCATTCCGCCCTCACCTGCCAATGACAAGGCAGTGAGGCGGGGTCGCAGGCATTCTGGGCGATCCGCCTTCGGGAGGCAGCGTGCCACGATGTCGCCGCCGTTGCCGTCATTGCGAGCGCAGCGAAGCAATCCAGGGGGATTGGGCGGAACACCCTCCCCCAGCCCCCTGGATTGCTTCGTCGCTACGCTCCTCGCAATGACAGCAGGGAGGCGATCAGATCGCGGCGCCGTCCGTGACGGTGTCGGCGCCGAGGCCCTGGCGAACCGCGCGCACGATCTCGGCTTCCGCCTCGGCACCACGCCGGCGTGGACGGCTCGCGTCGATGCGGTGCTCGGCGATGATCTGGCCCGGCGCGCCCGAGAGAACGACGACGCGGTCGGCGAGATAGGCGGCCTCGTCGATATCGTGGGTGACGAAGAGGACAGTCTTGCCGGTGCGCTGCCAGACGCGGATCAATTCTTCCTGCAGGGTCTCGCGGGTCAGGGCATCCAGCGCCGAGAAGGGCTCGTCCATCAGCAGGATTTCGGGCTCGACGGCAAGCGCACGCGCCAGCGAGACACGCTGGCGCTGGCCGCCGGAGAGCTGATGCGGCCAGCGCTGGGCCAGCGGCGCGAGGCCGACCAGATCGAGCATCGCCGCAGCCTTGGCGAGGCGCTCGGCACGGGACGCGCGGCCTTCGAGCCCGAAGCCGACATTGGAGACAACCTTGCGCCAGGGCAGCAGGCGCGAATCCTGGAAGACCAGCGCGACCGGGCGGCGCGCTTTGTCCCGGGAATTGATGACGACCTCGCCGCCGCTCGGCTTCGCCAGGCCGGCGATGACCCTGAGCAGGGTCGATTTGCCGACGCCGGAGGGGCCGACGATGGCCAGGAATTCGCCGCGCCCGACCGAGAGGTCGAGCTTGCGCAGGACTTCGGTCTCTTCGCCGTCGCGCTTGAAGGTCAGCGACAGGCTCTTGATCTCGATCACGCTTTCCAACGCAGCACCCATTTCTGGAAGGCGACGAAGCCGGTGTCGAGCAGGCCGTAGAGCGCCGCCATCGTCAGCATGTAGACCACGACGATATCGGTCGCGAGCAGGCTCGAGGCCTGCATCATGCGCTGGCCGACACCGGCGACGCCGAAGATCTCGGCCGCGACCACCGCCATCCAGGCCTGGCCAAGTGCGGTCCGGATACCGACGAGGATGCCCGGCAGGGCCGCTGGCAGCAGGATCTTGAACAGGCGCTGCCATGGGGAGCGGAAGCCGAAGGCATCTGCGACCTCGATGAGATCGCGGTCGACGCCGCGGATAGCGCCCTGCGCCGCGAAGAAGACGATCCAGAACACGCCGATGGCGATGATGAAGACCGCCGCACCCGGCGTGACGCCGAACCAGATAATGGCGAAGGGCACCCAGGCGAGGCCGGGAATCGGGCGTAGGACCCGGACGACCCAGGCCGTCGCCTCCTCGGCGATACGGGACATACCGATCAGCACGCCGAAGGCGATGCCGAGCCCGGCGCCGACGAACAAACCGACGAAGTAGTGCCAGAGCGAACCGAGTATGGCCGAGAACCAGGCCCCGGAGGAGAGTTCCCGCATGAAAGCCTTCGGCAGGGCGCTCGGCCCCGGCAGGAAGGCCGGATTCACCCATCCGAAGAAGGGCATCGCCTCCCAGAGCAGGAGGAAGGCGACGAGGCCCAGAAAGGCAAGGGCCGGAGCCCGCAGTCTGGTCACGATCTCAGCCGCCCGCCTTGACCGCACGCTCGTAGTACTGGGTTTCGAACAGCCCGTCGAAGGGGAGTTCCTTCTCCAGCGAACCGAGCTTGACCTGGTAGGCCTGCATGGCGCGGGCAGGCTCGATGATCTTGCGCGGATCGATCTCGAAGCGGCTCGCCGGCGAGACCAGCGCCTTCCGGATCAGTTCGGGATCGACGATGCCCTTGCCGAGCGCGGCGCCGACATGGGGGGCGGCCTTGGTCGGATCGGCCTTGATCAGAGCCGCCGCCTTGACGAGGCCGGAGACGAGGTTCTGCACGGCTTGCGGGTTCTTGGTGGCGAAGGCGCCGGAGACGGCGACGACCGTGCCGGGCTGTCCCGGGAAGACCTCCTCGCCCTCCGCGATGAGCTTGATCTGCGGGTTGCGGGTCTGGAGGATCGTCAGCGCCGGCTCGCGGACGCTGCCGCCATCGACCGCGGCGGCCAGGATCGCCTGCTGGGTCGCATCGATGCCCATCGGCACGATCTCGACATCGGCCTTGTCGACCTTCGCGACCTCCCAGAGCCAGTATTGCAGCGTCGTGTTGGGCACGGAGCCCGCCGGCTGGGTCGCGAGCCGCGCCGCCTTGCCGTTGGCAGTGCGGAAGGCCTTGAAGGCGGCAGCCGCATTCGTGCCTGGCGTGAAGAACTTGGTGAGCGAGGGCGCGCTGACCACGACGTTCTCGCCGATCGCGGTCGAGGCGACGACGCGGATGTCGACGCCGCGCGAACGGGCGACGGCCAATGGCGCGACGTCGGCGACATAGACGTCGATCGTGCCCGAGGCGAGCGCCTGGATCATGTTCGGGCCGGATTCGAACACCGTGATCGCGGTCTCGATGCCGCCCTGCTTCAGCCAGCCCTCGCCATTGGCAACGAAGAACGGCGCCGTACCGACGACCGGAATATAGCCGGCGCGCGCGACGACACTCTGGGCCCGGGCCGGGCCGGCGAGGGGCATGGCCGCCGCGAGGCTCGACCCGGCGATGAGGAACTGGCGGCGATCCATCGTTCAAATCCTTCTCGAAAACAGGGCGGAACGAGCCCCCATTGACAGATTGAGAAAAGGATTTTCTATCTAGATGCAATAGATCAGCTAGAAAAAGATATTCCATCTCTTTCCTGCGAAATCTGCGAAATGAATTTCTTCAGATAGCGAGCTTGAGAGAATGGACGCCATCGACCGCAAGATCCTCACCGTGCTTCAGGCGGACGCGAATATCTCGATCGCGGAGTTGGCCGACCGCGTCGGGCTCTCGCAGACCCCGTGCTGGAAGCGCATCCAGAAGCTCGAACAGGCCGGCGTGATCCTGAAGCGCGTCGCGCTGGTGGCGCCCGAGAAGATCGGGCTCGGTCTCACCGTCTTCGTCCAGATCGAGACGGCGGATCATTCCGGCCCGTGGCTCGACAAGTTCGCCCAGATGGTCGCGGCGATGCCGGAGGTGATGGAGTTCTACCGGATGGCGGGGGATGTCGACTACATGCTGCGCGTCGTCGTCGCCGACATGGCCGCCTATGATGGCTTCTACAAGAAGCTGATCGAGACGATCCCGCTCAAGAACGTCACCTCGCGCTTCGCGATGGAGCGGATCAAGGCGACGACGGCCTACAAGGTGCCTGACCTGCCCCGCAACTGAGGAAGACGGGGCAACGCGCGGCGCATGACAGCGCGGCGCGGCGGATGCTAGGTAACGGACAGTTCGACCGTCGCGCTGCCCGAGGAGCCGTCTTGTCCGCTTCCCGCTCCGTCCTGCTGATCATCGGTGGCGGCATCGCCGCCTACAAGATGCTCGAAGTCATCCGCCGGTTGAAGGATCGCGGCATCGCCTCGCGCTGCATCGTAACCAAGGCCGGCGAACAGTTCGTGACGCCGCTCACCGTCTCGTCGCTCGCGGGCGAGCGCTGCTTCACCGACATGTTCTCGCTGACGGACGAGGCCGATATCGGCCATATCCAGCTCTCGCGCTCGACCGATCTCGTGGTGGTGGCGCCCGCGACCGCCGATCTGATCGCCAAGATGGCGAACGGGCTCGCCGACGACCTCGCCTCGACCGCCCTGCTCGCCACCGACAAGCGCGTGTTGATCGCGCCGGCGATGAACCCGCGCATGTGGCAGCACCCGGCGACGCGGCGGAACATGGCGCAGCTCGAAAAGGACGGCATTCTGGTCGTCGGTCCCAATGTCGGCGCCATGGCCGAGCGCGGCGAGAGCGGACCTGGCCGCATGGCCGAGCCGCCGGAAATCCTCGCCGCGATCGAGCTGGCCCTTGCCGGCGAGAAGCCCAATGCCCAGCGCGCCATCGGCTTCCTCGGCCGGTTGCCGGGCGGCGAACACGCGACCGGCGCGCTCGCCGGGCAGCATGTGCTGATCACCTCGGGGCCGACGCATGAGCCGATCGACCCCGTGCGCTACATCGCCAACCGTTCCTCCGGGAAGCAGGGCCATGCCATCGCTGCCGCGGCAGCCGCGGCCGGCGCGCGGGTCACGCTGGTCAGCGGGCCGGTCAGCCTGCCCGATCCCGCGGGGGTTGAGACCATCCATGTCGAATCGGCCCGCGAGATGCTCAACGCCGTCGAGACGGCGCTGCCGGCCGATATCGCGATCTTCGCCGCCGCCGTCGCCGACTGGCGCGTGGCGGATGCCGCCTCCGACAAGCTGAAGAAGGACGGCAAGGCACTGCCGCCGCTCTCGCTGGTCGAGAACCCCGACATCCTCGCCACCGTCGCGCATCGCAGGAGCGGGCGCCCGCCTCTGGTCGTCGGCTTCGCGGCGGAGACGCAGAACGTGATCGACTACGCTCGCGCCAAGCTCGCCAGGAAGGGCTGCGACCTGATCGTCGCCAATGATGTCGGCGGCACCGGCGTGATGGGCGGCGACGCCAATACCGTGCATCTGGTCACGGCATCGGGTGTCGAGACCTGGCCGACCCTGCCGAAGGGCGAGGTCGCGGCGCGGCTGATCGCCCACATCGCGGGGCTGGCGCCGGTCCGGCAGGCGGATTGACGATGGTCACGGTCCTGCTGCAACGCCTCCCGCATGGCGCCGACCTGCCCTTGCCCGCCTATGAGACGGCAGGCGCGGCCGGGCTCGACCTGCGCGCTGCCATCGGCGAGAGCGTTACACTTGCACCCGGTGCGCGGACGCTCGTGCCGACGGGGCTGTCGATGCAACTGCCGGCAGGTTTCGAAGGGCAGGTCCGGCCGCGTTCGGGGTTGGCGCTGCGCCATGGCGTCACCGTGCTGAATGCGCCGGGCACGGTCGACAGCGACATTCATACCACCCGACTCAGCAAGGTGAACTCGTCCATCTGGCCTGCTTGCGACGCTCCGCGGTTTAAGAGGCAGCGCGGCGCAGCTGGCTAGGGTTGCGCAGCCGCGCTGACTCTGGGTCCAGCTTCGTACCGACGTATGGCGGCGGATTGGCTTTGTCGTCGGCCTTCGCCGCGGCATCATCGACGCAGCAGGCATCCGCTTCAGCCGGTGCGGGACCTCCGCAGCATCCTGCGGCTGCCGCCGGCGCTGCGGTGCATACGCCCGTTTCCGGTAAGACGAGCCTGACATCGTCGGCCTCGGCCAGATCGCCCGCGATCGCCGCCACCACCGACCGAACCTGCTCGAAGCCCGTCATCATCAGGAAGGTGGGTGCGCGCCCGTAACTCTTGATCCCGACGGTGTAGAACCCGGGTTCGGGATGCGAGAGTTCGCGGTGCCCATGCGGCGGAACGGATCCGCAGGAATGGAGGTTCGGGTCGATCATGGGCCCGAGCGCCCGGGCGCTTTCGAGCCAGGGGTCGAACTCGACCCGCAGCTCCCGGGTCAGCGAAAGATCGGGCCGCTGTCCCGTGCAGGCCACGATGCGGTCGATCGGTCCGATGGTTCTGCCGACACCGCCGACCTCGCCATGTACGACGATCCCCACCCCTTCCTGGCGAAGACCCGAAATGGCGAAGCCGGAGACCAATTCGATGCGACCTGCCGCGACGAGACGGCGCAGGCGCTGCCCAAGATCTCCCCGGGCGGCGAGCTGGTCGTTCGAGCCCCCGCCATAGACACGGGAGAGATCCCGGCCGCGCGTGACCCAGATCGCCTTCGTCGCGCTGTCCCGAGCCGAAAGCTCATCGAGGTCGAGCAGTACGTTCGCGGCCGAGTGCCCGGCGCCCACCACCAACGTCGTTCGGCCGACATAGTCGGCTCGGTCACGGCCGAGGACATCGGGGATGCCGTAAGCGATCCGATCGGCCAGCGTTTCCTCGCCTTCCGCGGTCACGCCGCTGGCGCTCACCGGGTTCGGGGTCCTCCATGTTCCGGAAGCGTCGATTACCGCCCGGGCCTGGACGTGGCTCACCGCGCCGTCGCGACCCACGACGGTCAATTGGAACGGGCGCAGCTCGCGGTCCCTGCTCACCACCTTGTCGATGCCAAGGCGGCTGATCGCAACGACGCGGACCCCATAATCGATGACGGAGGCCAATTCGTTCGTCGCCGCCAAGGGTGTGAGGTAGGTTTCGACGAGCTCGTTCCCGGTCGGATAGCTTCCGGCTTCGGGCTCCTTCCAACCGGCGGCCTCAAGCAGGACCCGGCTGGCCGGATCGACATTGAACTCCCAAGGCGAGAACAGTCGGACGTGACCCCAGTCCCGGATGTTGGCGCCGGCCGCGTCGCCTGCCTCGAGCACCTTCACCGGGACACCTCGCATCACGAGGTTCGCTGCGGCCGCGAGTCCGATCGGCCCGGCCCCGATGACGACGACGGGAAGCTCCTTCATCTGGATATCCTCCACTCCTGCTAGAAACATGGAATTAAGTGGCAAATGAAAAGCGCTCAAGCGGCCTTTCCGGAAGCCTCCGAGCAGCCTTCCTCGATGCAGCATTCGTCGGCGAGGAAGCCGAGAAGTGCATCCATGGCGGGATAGACCGCGCGGCAGATCAGGGTGGTGGCCTGTCGCTCCTGCGTGACGAGACCGTTCCGGATCAGCCGCTGAAGATGGTGGGACAGGGTCGAAGCCGGGATCCCCAGGCGTTCCTGCACCTGATTGACCGGGAGGCCGCCGTGACCCGCGCGGACCAAGGTTCGATAGAGCTGGAGGCGCGTCGGATTACCGAGCGCTTCGAGCTGCTTCGCTGCTTCTTCGACGTTCATGGAAATAGGTAGGCACGGACGGGATTACTCCGTCAAGCCTTATTTCCACGAACATCGAATTACTCCGCTGCCTGCACCTTCCGCACGCTGTCGCCGCGTTCGTACCAACCCTTCGACCGGTTCACGATCCAGACGACGGTCAGCATCACGGGCACCTCGATCAGGACGCCGACCACGGTTGCGAGCGCTGCTCCGGAGTTGAAGCCAAACAGGCTGATCGCCGCGGCGACGGCGAGCTCGAAGAAGTTCGAGGCGCCGATCAAGGCGGACGGCCCCGCGACGCAATGCTGTTCGCCGGCGATCCGGTTCAGGAGATAGGCCAACCCGGCATTCAGATAGACCTGGATCAGGATCGGCACCGCCAGCAGAGCGATCACCATCGGTTGGGCGAGGATCTGCTCGCCCTGAAAGCCGAAGAGCAGGACGAGCGTGGCGAGCAGCGCGACCAGAGAAACTGGCCCGAGGTGGCGGAGCAGCCTGTCGAGCGCGGCCTGTCCGCCCTTCGCCAGAACGCTGCTGCGGACGAGCTGCGCGACGATTACGGGAATGACGATGTAGAGGACGACCGAGAGGGCGAGCGTTCCCCACGGCACGGTGATCGCCGACAGGCCGAGCAGCAGGCCGACGATCGGCGCGAAGGCGACGACCATGATGGCGTCGTTGAGCGCGACCTGGCTGAGCGTAAAGTGCGGCTCGCCCCTCGTCAGGTTCGACCAGACGAAGACCATCGCCGTGCAGGGCGCGGCCGCCAGGATGATGAGACCGGCGATGTAGCTGTTGATCTGGTCGGCCGGGAGCCACGGCCGGAACAGCCAGGCGATGAAGAACCAGCCGAGCGCCGCCATCGAGAAGGGCTTCACCGCCCAGTTGATGAAGAGCGTGACGCCGATCCCACGCCAGTGCCTGCCGACCTGTCCGAGCGCCGAGAAGTCGATCTTCAGCAGCATGGGGATGACCATCAGCCAGATCAGGACTGCGACGGGCAGATTGACCTTGGCGACCTCGGCCGAGCCGATGGCGTGGAAGACGCCCGGCATGACATGGCCGAGCGCGATCCCGGCGACGATGCACAGCGCGACCCAGATGGTCAGGTAGCGTTCGAAGGTGGACATCATGACCTCAGGCGAGAGCAGTCGGGCGGCCGGAGGCATCCACGACGAGCTCGCCATCCTCCTTGCGGAATTCGCCGCGCTGCGGCAGCAGGAGCGGCAGCACGGCCTCAGACGGGCGGCACAGCCGAACGCCCTTGGGCGAAACGACCAGCGGGCGATTCATCAAGATGGGATGGGCCTCGATCGCATCGAGCAGGGCATCGTCGGAAAGGCTCGGGTCACCGAGGTTGAGTTCGGCGAAGGGCGTTCCCTTCTCGCGCAGGATGTCCCGGACGGTCAGCCCGGCGCGCTCCAGAAGCTGCTTCAGCAGCGTCCGGCTCGGCGGCGTCTTCAAGTATTCGATGACATGCGGCTCGACGCCCGCATTGCGGATCAGCGCGAGCGTGTTCCGGGACGTCCCGCAGACAGAGTTGTGGTAGATGATCACGTCCATCAGGCGACCTCCGGGCGGCGACCGCTCGCGCCTTCGAGGCCCCCGATCCGCCGAACCTGCTGAGCCAACGCCATCTCGTCGAGGCTGGCGACGGGCAGCGACAAGAGGACGTTGATCCGGTTCCTGAGATAGCGCAGCGCCGTCACGAAGGCTCGCTCGCGCTCGATCTCGCTACCCTGGACGTTGGACGGGTCTTCGATGCCCCAATGCGCCGTGGTCGGTTGCCCCGGCCAATGCGGGCAGGCCTCGTCCGCCGCCTGGTCGCAGACGGTGATCACGAGATCCATGACGGGCGCGCCGGGCTGCGCGAAGACATCCCAGGTCTTCGACGAGAGGCCCTCGCTCGGGATGCCTTCGGCATCCAGCACCTTGAGCGCCATCGGCTTCGGCCCGGGACCGCCTTCGCTGCCAGCGGAGAAGGCTCGAAAGCGCCCTTCCCCGAGATGGTTGAGCAAGGCCTCGGCCATGATCGAGCGGGCGGAGTTGTGCGTGCAGAGGAACAGCACGTTGTGGATGCGATCAGGCATCGGTCGTGACCTTCGGTGGGCAGCAGGGCGTGAGCTCAGCCAGAAGCGGCGCGCAGATCTCAGCGCGGCCACCGCAGCAATCCTTCAGGAGGAAGGCGATGGCCGATCGAAGCGCGTCGAGATCAGCCCGGTAGACGATCGAGCGGCTGAAGCGCTCGGAACGGACGAGCCCCGCCCGGCTGAGGATGCTCAGATGGGACGACATGGTGTTGTGGGGAACGGCGAGGCGCCGGGCCACCTCGCCGGCAGGCAATCCCTCCGGCTCCGCGGTCACCAGCAAGCGGAAGACGTCGAGACGGGTCCCCTGTGCCAGCGCCGCCAAGGCGAGAATGACTTGTTCATTTTCCATATGTCGAGACTTATCGATATGAAGCCTTCAAGGCAAGCGGAAATGACATTCTTGCGGTTCTGTAGGCGGCCCAAACCGCCGTTCAAAGCATCAAGTTGGGTCCACCTTGGTTCAGGTCATCCGCTTGATCTCGGCATAGGCGCCGTTGGTCTTCAACGTGATCGTCACGTCCTTGGAACCGCGATTGCGCCAGAACCAGCCAACCACCTCGGTCTCGACAGAATCGCTCCGTCATAGGCGGCCTTGGCCGCTTATGACGGAGCGGTGCTGGTGATCAGCCACGACGAGGCGTTCATCGACGCGATCAAGCCGCACCGAACAATTCATATGAGAGAATGACCGAGCTCCCGATCTGCCCGCGATTGACAGGGGCTCGTCAAGTTTTCGACAGAACTCGGCCTGAAGCCGCGGCTGAATTCCTACCGATAGCGTCTCGGCATTGAACCAAGCCGTTCTTTTGCGGCTACGGTCGACTGGCGCCACGAGCCGACATTCAGCAGCCACTTGGGAACAGACGTTCGGCCGCTCACCATCGCGACGCTAGTCCAAGCAGCCTCGCCAATCCGCGCCGTATATCCATCAAGATGGGCCACTTGCGTGGCTGGCTTATGTTCCAGCCGGCGAGCGAACCAACGTGACCTGTCTCAGCCTGCAGCCTCGTGGCGCACGCGCGCAAGGCTGACGATTGTGGCGAAGCCGGCGAAGGCCGCGGCCAGCACCAGCGCAACCTCCGGCGCGGCGGAAAGCGGGGCGCCCTCGAAGATGGCGGCCATCGCAACGGCGCCGAGGGTCTGGCCGGTCAGCCGTGCCGTGCCCTGCATGGCGCCGGCAGCGCCGCTGCGCGCCTTGGGAGCCGACAGGAGCAGGATGCGGTTGTTCGGGGTTTGGAAAAGCCCGAAGCCGAGGCCGGCAATCACCGTGCCGGCGAGGAAGGTCGCTCCGTGCGGCCCGGCTGGCAACAGGCCGACACTGGCAAGTCCGATAGCCAGCAGGGTGCTCCCCGCGGTGCAGAGCCAGGCCGTCTTGATGCGGTTGGCGAGCCAGCCGGACATCGGCGCGATCAGCGCAACCGCCGCGGGCCAGGGCATCATGTAAAGGCCCGTCTGGGTCGCCATCATGCCGAGCCTTTGCTGGAGATAGAAGGGCAAGGCGAGCAGCCCCAGCATCTGGCCGGTAAAGCAGCAGACCGATGCGATGACGGAGAAGCGGAAGGCCGCTGCGGCGAAAAGATCGGTCGGCAGGAGCGGCGCCGCGCTCTGGCGCTCGATCCGCAGCAGAACGACCAAGCAGGCCATTGACGCAGCGATCAGGAGGCTGCCCGTCACCGGCGATTGCGCGACGCGGTCGGCACCAAGGAAAAACAGGACGAACATCAGGCTGTTGGCTGCTATCGCCCTGCTATCGAGCCGGCGCGCCACGCCCGCCGCCCGGACCAGAACGGCACCGGATGCCAGCACGACGATGCCGAGCGGCACGTTGACGGCGAAGAGCCAAGGCCAGTTCGCCACCGCGAGGATAGCGCCCGCAATACCCGGTCCTGCGGCCGAGGCGATCGCGATCGTCATCGCATTGACCCCGATGATCGTGCCGAGGAGGCGCTGCGGGACGCAGAGCCGCAAATTCGTCACGCCCAGAGCCATCACCGCGCCGCCGCCGAGACCTTGCACGAACCGCGCCGCCACCAGCATGGGCAGGGTGCCTGAGAAGGCGCAGGCCGCCGACGCCAGCGTGAAGAGCGCAACGCCTGCGAGGAAGACCCGCCGAGGCCCGACCATCTCGCCGATGGCGCCACAGGGCAGCAACGCGACCAGGACCGCGAACTGGTAGCTCGAAACGACCCAAACCGCATCGCCCGGGCTGGCGTGCAGCGAAGCGGCGATCGAGGGCAGGGCGACATTGGCGATGGCGCCGTCGAGCACGACCAGCACCAAGGTCAGGAGGAGGACGGCTATCGCGAAATAGCGGCGTGGCGCCGGCAGACCGTCGGCATGGAGATCGAGAGCAGGTTGCGGCATGGGAGCTTTCCGAGTTGGTTCCATTCTGGTATGCCGCAGCCCGAGCTTGCACCAGACGCAACAAACTCAATTGACATTTGCGCAGAGCGCCATGCGTGACATCGATCTGAACCTGTTGAACGCCCTCGATGTCCTGCTTCAGGAACGCAGCGTGACGCGGGCTGCGCTCAGGCTTGGGCTCAGCATCTCCGCGATGAGCCGCACCCTGTCACGGCTCAGGGAGGCGCTCGGCGACCCGATCTTGGCGCCGGCCGGCCGCGCGCTGGTGCTTACCCCCCATGCCGAGGTCATTGCCGAACAGGTCCACACGCTGCGCCTGGGCGCGCAGGCGGTGTTGCGGCCGCCGCTGCCGATCGACCCCCGAAGCATGGAGCGCGAGTTCACCATCCGCGCCAACGATGCCTTCACGCAGCTCTATGCGGCAAAGCTGAGCGCGGCGGTGTCCGCCCTGGCACCCGGCGTGCGGCTGCGCTTCGTGACGAAGCCCGACAAGGATATCGGGCCTCTGCGGGACGGGACGGTCGATCTCGAGATCGGGGTGATCTCCGAGAATGGCGGCGAGCTTCGTGTCCAGACCCTCTATCGCGATGCCTATGTCGGCATAGCCCGGGCCGGCCATCCGCTCCTCGATGCGCCGGTCACGCCTGAACGCCTGTGCGCCTGGGGCCATGTGGTGTTCGCGCGGCGGCGGGGCCGGTCCAGCCCGGCGGACGAGGCGCTGGCATTCCACGGGCTTTCCCGTCGGGTGGTCGTCATCGTTCCGGGCTTTCCGGCGGTGATCGCAGTGGTCTCGGCCTCAGATCTCCTGGGTCTCGTCCCGCGCTCGGCTTGCCTGGCCTTGGCGGGATATGACACGGCGCTGTTCGATCTGCCGATCCCGATGCCGGAGATCGTCGTGTCGCAGATCTGGCACCCGCGGATGGATGCCGATGCCGGCCATCGCTGGCTCCGTGCGCAGGTGTTCGAGGCGTTCCGCGATGGCCCATGACCGCCCGCGAAGTTGGCAACCGCGGCAAGATGATCTTATGCCCGACGATCAGCGTCCGCGCTTCTTGTAATTCTCTCAGGACGGCTAGCGCCACAACCAGACATTGGGCCAATGCCCGGAATCGGACTTTGCCGGCTCTGGTCCAAATTAGCGGCTCGCGACCCACGTCGCACACTGGCCGCCCAACGACACAGTTGTCGAGAATGGCCATGCCGACGCCGGGAATGTCGGGTTCCGGGCAATTAGGTCTGACAAACGGAGCTCACGATCGAGTTCGCGAGACCAAATGGAAGAGCAGGCCGTTCGGTCGCTCGCGAGACGCGGCGCCATCGCCTGTGCGACGAGGTAGCGAGAGCCCTGGAGACGCGGCAATATGCGACCCACAGAAGGTTGCCATGGCTCAGCACCGCTTCATGAGGTGTTGCTCAACTGCTCGGCTGCCCGTTTGACGAAGGTCGAGCCGGGAACGCCGAGCACCGCGTAGCCGAGCGCGCCTGTGAACCAGAAATAGGCGACGAGATCGCCGTCCTGCCGCGATGCCAGCGCCGCCTTGCGCGGGCTGGCGAGCGTCTTCACATAGAGCGCGACCTGTCCCCCGGCCGGCTCGTCATAGACGAACATGCCGCCCGGGCCCTCGTCGCTCGCGAGCAGCCGTCCGCCGCGAAACACCAGGCCGAGCCCAGACAGGTCGGGTATGACGACATCCTGCCTGAGGTGATGGGACATCATCCGCTTCAACGCGGCGGTCTGGGCTGCGGGGACTTCGACCGCGTCGCCGGCGCGCCCGGCGAAGGCACGGAACGCGACGACCGCATCGGTCATCTGGGGGCGTGCCGTCGGTGGTTCCGCGTTCTGCCGAGGGAGGGCCATACCCAGCACGGCACCAAGGGCGAAGATGCAGATGCCAGCGGCCAGCCGCCGGTGGAACGCGACGGTCCGCGCCGTGCGCCGCCGCCGCACCTCGCTCAGCCGCAAGGAGGCGGGAATCGGCTCGGGGCGACGAAGCTGCGCCGCTGCCCGCAGGGTCTCAGCATCCGCCCGGAATTGCTCGGCGCGGCTTCGCAACGCCGGCTCGGCTGCAAGGAAGGCCTCGACCTCCCGCTGGCGGGCCGGCGCGAGCCGTCCGTCGATGAAGGCCTGGATGTCGTCGTCGCCGATCGGGCGCGAGCCGGGCGTCATTTCAGCCTCCGCAGCCGGGTGACGTTGCCGCCCTCGAGCTCGGTCCGCAGGCGCTCGCGGGCGCGGCTCAGGCGCGACATCACGGTTCCGATCGGCACTTCGGTCACCTTGGCGACCTCCTCATAGGTCATGTCTTCCATCGCCACGAGCTCCAGCGCGATGCGCTGATCCTGCGGCAACCGTGCCAGCGCCGAGAGCGCATCGCCGAGATGCAGCCCCTGCGCCGGATCGCCGGACGGGTCGGGATGGTCCGCACCGTCCTCGTCGGTGAAGCGGGCGAGGTCGCGCTGGCGCCCGCGCCCCCTGGTGCGGTGGAAATTGAACAGGATCTGGAACAGCCAGGCCCTGACGCTCTCCGGTCTGCGCAGCTGCCGCCAGCGCGAGAGCGCCTGCAGCAGCGTGTCCTGCACCAGCTCGTCGGCATCGTCCGGGTTGCGCGCGAGCGAGCGTGCGAACCGTCGCAATGCCGGGATCTGGGCCTCGATCTCGAGGTCGGACACGCTGCCGAACATGTCACGGTCCCCGGTTGCCGCTCAGCGAGGGGTAGTCGTCGCCGCCGCGGCGCAAGGCCTCGAGGCGTCCGCGCATGCCCTGCATCTCCGTCTGCTGCCCGGCGAGGATGGCCTCGGCGATCTCGCGGACGATAGGGTCCCGCCCGTCGCGCAGCACCAGCCGCGCCATCTCGACCGCTCCCCAGTGATGGGGAACCATCATGGCGAGGAAATCGATATCGGGATCGCCTGAGGGCGGGTCGGCGTGCATGTCCCGCATCATCTTCTCCATGCCGACATGCATGTCGCTGAGATAGGCATCATAGCCCTTCGGCGCAGCGGCCGTCGCAGCCGCGGTTTTGTCAGGCGAAGGCGGCATCGTCCCGCCATGATGGGAATGATCGTGCACCGGCACGGCTCGCCCGGCGACTCGGGCCAACATGGCGTCCAGAGAAAATCTCATCTTCCCCTCCCGTCACGCCGTCTCGCTGCGCGCGCCCGGGCGCACATAGACCAGGTTGATCGACTTCTTGTTGCGCAGCTTGCCGGATGGCAGGTCGAGCGTGCCGAGTGGGATCTGCCTGATGAAGCGCGGCTGCAGGGGATCGCTGATATCGAACGCGCTGCAGACGGTCTGCCCGGCATGAGGCGCGCCGGGCAGCTCGTCGAGCTCATGGGCGACATAGAGCTTGGTGTTGGAGGGATCGGTCCAGATGCCGTGCGCCTCGCGGCCATGGCTGAAGAAGTGGCCGACGACGCGCCGCTTCCCGACCGGCGCCGAGCGGTCGATGATGGCGATCCGGCTGGAGGTCCGGCCCTCCGGCCCATCATCGTCGACCCGGGCGAAAGTGGCGTAGGCCACGCTGCCGCGCGCGTTCTTGACGAACTCGACATGGTTGGGCCGGGCCTTTTCGCCCAGCGGCACGTGGTCGAGCAGCCGGTGCTCGGCGCTAGCTTCATAGACCGAGAGGCAATCCGCCAGCTTCTGGGAAACCCAGAACTCGCGCCCGTCCGGTGTGATCTTGACGAAGGGCGCGAAGCCGAAGCGGTCCTGCGCGGTGGTGTCGATCGTCGTCTTGCGCTCGGTCGTCGAGAAGCCCTGCGCGTCGTATTTGACGTCGTAGACCTCGATCCGGGGCAGCTTCTGCGAGATCAGGAAGGCAGTCTCGCCGCCGGCCGAGAACCAGATCATCGCCGGGCCGGGCAGGACAGGCATGAACCGGCGGATCGCCGCGCCGCGCGGCAGTTCGCCGGAGGATTCGGCCTTGGCGCGCTGCACGTCGATCACGGCGATCTTGCTCTCGCCGCGCAGCGCGACCCAGACTTCCTTGCCGTTGCGGGTGAAGGTCGGCTCATGCGGCTCGCGCCCGACCAGGATGCCGGAGGTCAGGATATCCGGCGATGTCGTCGCGCCGGCTTGCGGGTTCGGCTGATTGCCGATGACCTTCAACTTGGCCGTGTCGACGAGATAGAGGTTGCTCGTGCCGCGGCCGGCCGTCGCGAACATGCTGGAATCCGGCGACGGCACGCAGCCATGGATCGAGATCGCACCGTGATAGAGCGGTTTCTGCACCATTTCGCCATGGGTCGGGGTGACGTTGCCCGTCACGAAGCGGAAGGGAGGGCGCGGATCCTCGTCGAAGCTGGTCAGATTGACCGTCGGCAGGAGCTCGTCCGTCACCGGATCGATCACGCTTAACGTGTTGGAATCTTCGTTGGTCAGGAAGACCCGGTCGCCTGCGCGTGGCCCCGTTTCCGCGGATTTGCCCTGCGCCCTGGCGATCGTCGGGCTCAACGCGACCGCCGCGGCTCCCTGAAGCACTGTGCGACGGCTCGGCGCGATCGGATTTCTGCTGGACATGCCCTGCTCCTCGTTGAGCAGGTGAGATGCGTCACGGCACCGATTATTCCGCCGCCGGTCGAGGCCTCACGCTTCCGTGACCACGACAGTCTAGTCCCCCACCCCAAATTCGAATCGTAAGCAGCCAACGATAGGCGTCTCGCCGCCGGAGGTTTGTGACACCCCAGACGTACATATCCACATACTCACCAGGCGGTAGCTAAGCGGGACGTATAGCCGGTTTGAAACCCACCTACGGTCTCTGCAGTCGCCGCGAGATTCTGCCTCTGGCCTTCTCACTGGTGTGAATCAGCGCGGGGTCCTGGCGCCGATTGGCATCTCAACCCTCTGGAATTGTTGGCCGGACCGGGGTCCCATCAGCAAGCCGATTAACAATCATGACCGCGCGAAAGGCCTCGACGTGAGAAAACCGCACTCCTTCGCGCTCCCTCAAAGCACTCGGCATCCGAATCTGCCCGTCCTTGGCGACATGGTCCCAAGCGCGCATGGCCGGCCGAGTGGAACCGCGCTCGCTGGGCAACGCCTCCTCGGGCTTAAGCGGGCAAGGCGGCTAGCGCTTACGAACCGGAAAGGCTTCGAGAGTCTTATCGACACCATAGGTCGCAGAGCGGACCTGTCGATGACTGCTCGCGGCGCGCCGTCCGTAGCTTCGCGCAGCACATCGACATCTCCGAGGCCTTGATCCACATCGCGATGGTCGCCTCTTGTGAGTCAGCCACCGAGCTCAATCTCAAACGGTCCCTGAGGCGGCCGACGCGCCTTGCCGTCAGGGAAAGGCGCCGGGGGGCAGCGGTGGCTCCGCATTGAGGAGCGTGATCGTCACCCGTCGGTTCGACGGGCTATAAACATTGTCGACGAAGAGCGGCTCGGTGTCGGCGTGTCCCACCACGGAAGCGAAGCGGTTGCTGGGCAGCCCGGCACCCGACAGAATCTCGCGCACGGCGATCGCTCGCCCGGCGGTGAGGGCCCAGGAATCACTGGCCTGCACCGAGCCCGGGCGCGCGGCGGCCGTGTGGCCGGCGACAGACAGTTGGTTGGGCAGCCGGCGCAGGGTGGGCGCGAGCGCCTCCAGCACGAGACGGGTGCGCTCGTAGGGCTGGACCGAGCCTTCGGGGAACATGGAGCGGCCGTACTCGTCCACGAGGGAAACGTTCAATCCCTCCTTGGTCGGCTCGATCACGATGTTGCGCGACAACTCGGAAATTTCGGGCATTTTCTGGAGCGCCTGCCGCAGGCTGGCTACGGCGCTGTAGTTGGCCTGCATGTCGGCGGCCGGGCGGCTGGCCTCACGGTCGCTGGCGCGGCCCGAGCTTGTCGGGCGCGCTTTGTCGTCCTGCCCGGAAGTCCCCCTCGCCGCGTCGCGGGGCACCGAGGGCCTGTTGCCTGACTTGTCCAGGGCACTACCCATCAGGACGCCACCAGAGCCGCTGGTCGTCGGACTCACAGATGCCGGCGCAAAGTATTCCGCCAAGCCGATCTTCTGCTCTTGCGTCGTCATGCTGATCAGCCACATCAGCAGAAAGAACGCCATCATGGCGGTTACGAAATCCGCATAGGCGATCTTCCAGGCCCCACCGTGGTGCGCATGAGAGGCCTTCTTGACCTTCTTGACGATAATCGTCGGCTGGGCGGGCTTAGTCATCGAGTCTCTGCCGGAGATTGGATCAGATCTAGGCGGGAAGGTCGGCGGTTGCCGCTTCCACTTCGTTGAACGTTGGGCGGACGTCGCTCATCAGGGCCTTGCGGGCAAATTCTACGGCCATCACCGGCGGCTGGCCGCCGATATGGGCGAGGAGACCCGCCTTGAGTGAAAGAAAGTATTTGGATTCCGCCTCGAACGTGCCCTTGAGCGACTGCGCCATGGGCCCGAAGAAGCCGTAGGCGACGAAGACACCGAAGAAAGTACCTACGAGCGCGCCGCCGATCAGATGTCCCAGCACCTCCGGCGGCTCGGTGATCGCCCCCATCGTCTTGATCACGCCGAGCACGGCGGCGACGATGCCGAGCGCCGGTGTACCGTCGGCGAGCGATTGCATTGCCGCAACCATACGCTCCTGCTCCTGATGGTGCGTCTCAAGTTCCTCGTCCATGAGAGCGTCCATCTCGTGGACATTGTTGGCGCCCATTGTCAGCATTCGCATGTAGTCGCAGACGAACTCGACCGCATGATGGTTCGCTGCAAAAGTCGGGAAGGCATTGAACAGCGTCGAATCACTCGGATTTTCGATGTGATCCTCGACCGCGAGCATGCCTTTCTGCTTTACAAATTTGTACAAGGAATACTGCATCCCGAGCAGTTCGACATAGCATTCCTGCTTGTACTTGGGACCCTTCATGAGCGTGCCGAGCATGGCGGGCACAGCCTTGAGCACCGGCGCAGGGTTGCCGATGACGAAGGCACCAATCGCTGCACCGAGGATGATGACAAACTCGAACGGCTGCCAAAGCACCTCGAGGTGGCCGCCCATCGCCGCATAGCTGCCGAAGACGCAGACGAAGACGATAATTGCACCGACGATCAGCCGCATGGTCTGCCACCCTCGCGCCGCAGCAGGTACAGCCCGCGCGAAGCCACTAATTAGCCCAACGAACTGACCGATTAAGGTTAAGGGCGAGTTTATGACCAGTGGCCAGCAGGTTTGTAAGCGTCGTCCTTCGGCCACGGGTTTCAAGCTTGGGGTGGTAGGGAAAGTCCGGAAAGAAATCGGGGAGCAACGAGTCTCCACCGATGCCAGCTATCGGCGTCCAATGGAAACCGTTTCCGGGGATCATCTACACTGGGCCGCATTGTTGTGGTGCGGCGAGGCTGAAGACGACGCGGGTGGGCGATCAGGAGCGCCCGGATTTTGAGCATTGAGATCGAGCCGGCAGGTCTCGGCGAACGTCAGCAATCGACTCAAGCCGGTCATTCTCAGAGCGGCGGATGTTGGAGGCCGCTGTGCGCCAACAGCCAAAGTTGGCTCGCTGTCCGGGAGCGGACATTCAAGAAGGCAACCGATCCGCGGCCGCGCGGCGGCTATTGGCTTGCCCGCACAGACTGAGATGGCTCGTCCGGCAGCATTGCGAGATCGAGCCGTGCAAGGCGTTCTGGATCCGCCAGCGCTCGTATCTCGACGATCTTTCCATGCTTGAATGAGAGATGAAAAACGGCACGCGTCCGCTCGTCGGGCGCTATGATAAAACCAAAGCCTCCATCCACGCGCGCTGGCATCGCGGCCACTGCGCGACCTTTGAAGGCTTCCGCCACCGCATTGGCACCATGAATTTCAGGAACAGAACCGAGCCGTATGGTGTCCTTGTCGGCCCGGAAAACGACATCTGGATCGAGCACTGAGAGAAGCCCGTCGAAGTCGCCGCCCCGCGCCGCTTCGAGGAAGGCTTCAACCAGTTTCCGCTGCTTGGCTCGATCGGTATTTTCAAAGATGGGCGGACCTTGCACGCGGCGGCGCGCGCGGCTTGCGAGTTGGCGCGTTGCCTCGACGGAGCGGCCAACGACGGGAGCGATCCCCTCATAGGATACGGCAAAGACGTCGTGCAAAACGAACGCCAGCCGCTCAGCCGGAGCCAGTTTCTCGATCACGACGAACAGAGCAAGGCCGATCGAATCCGTTGCTGCGATTTGATCCTCTGGGCTTCGGGCTTCTTCGTGGGCGACGGCGGAGCTGAATTCGACCCTGTCGAACGGCTCTGCACGTCCATCGCGTGCAGGAGGAGACCTTCTATGTCCTCGATGGCGACTGCGAATGGCATGTCGGTGGCGAGATCGTTCGCGCGAGCCCGGGAACCTTCCTGTTCATTCCGCCGGGCGTGCCGCACAACATCACGAATGTGAGCGAGACTCCAGCGCGCGTGCTGATGACCGTTTCGCCGCCCGGGCACGAACACTATTTCGAGGAACTTGCGAAACTTGCCGCCCAGGGCGCCCCCGATCCGGCTGTGCTTGCCGATCTCCGGGACCGCTATGACACCGACCAGCTGTCGACGCTAACCTCTAGAGCGTAGGCTGAGTTTTACGCGCCCGGTCAGGCACGCGCCAAGAGCTGAACTTGGCGCGGTGCCCGAAACCAGACATTTCTCAGCAGTGGGTGTTCTCGGCTGGCAATAAGGTTCTCGGGCTGGCTAAACCAAAGCGGTTCCGGATATGGTGTCTTCAGATCAGGGCTGCGTCGAGCCGCTGGCAGGAAGCAGCGTAAGTTCCCGGAACGAAAGTATCCGGCCTTGTTCGGTGCCGCTCGAGTCGATCTGGACGCCCATCTCGACCTTCACCGAGACCTGCCTCCCCATAAGCCCCCGCGGCATCGCGGCTGCCTTGTTCCAAGGAGCGCAGGCAGGCGCGACACATAAGCCGTCGTGCTTCTTCCCGAAGTCGTCGACGACTGTGAGGTAGCAGTTGTCGCCGCAGACGAACTCGGCGATTCTCCCATTGAGTGTATCGGGGGCACTTGCCTGAGGCTGCGGCAGTGGTCTCGACGAAAACCGATCGGCGATCGCCGAAAGCCAGCGCGCCCCAAACTGCGTCTTGAAGTCGTCCGACGTCAGCACCGACCCGAGATATCGAAACTGGAGGTCGGAGAACTGGAAATAGTGTGAACCGACCGGGCCTTCCTCGTTGAACTGTCCCGAGAGGACGATCAACGAACTACCGAGGCGGTATTCGGCGGCCTTGAACTTGGGATCGACTAGCCCCCAGCCCGACACTGAGCCGGGAAGGAAGGCGACGCCCCCGGTCTGTAGGTCGACCACGGCAGCCGTCATGCAGGACGTCCCGCACCCCCATTCGGCGACGGCGAGGCGCCCGGCGAAGTTCGGCCCTCCATTCGCGGCGGTACGGAGCCGGGTGCGATAGGCGCGCTTGTCTGGCGTGTCGAGAACGGGGGCGGCACGCGCTCCGTTGAACGCGGCCGCGGCCGGATACTCGGCGAACGTTCCGGGTGGGGATCGAACGGGACGGGTGTCGGGGGCGGATGGGGGAGCGCTTTGTCCCGGAGGCGTGCTCGGCAGGGGTGGGGTCGATGGCGCAGGCGTGACCGGTGGCCGGGTCGATGCCGTCTCCGGCGCCTTTCCCGAGGAACCCGGGTCGAACTAAGCTTCATGCGCTCGGAAAGCTCCCAGCGCCGTGTGACATTATCGAACACACGCATCCCAGAGCAGCTCAGGCGGACCCGCCCCTCGTCCGTTGGTTCTTTCATCCAAGGCCCCTTCGAGATTTCGACCAAGGCTCAATGCGGACCCATTGCGTTCGAGAACTGGACCTCGACAGCTGACGTCACGGCGAGCCGTCCGACGCGGCAGAACAAAAACTGCGGAACGTGCGATAAAGCGCAACGCGTTAAAGCGCAACGCCCTAAACCGCGTCGCGGTAAATCGCTCGCTAGCCTTACCAGTGATGCATGGATATTCGTATGGTGATCGCGGCCAATGCGCGCGCGCTGCGGCTGGCGAAAGGGCTGACACAGGCACAAGTTGCGCAGCGGCTAGGTGTGGACCGTGCCCACGTCAGCGCTTTGGAGATGGGGCAGCGAAATCCCACCGCGGTCAGCCTCTGGGAAATTGCCCAAGCCCTCGAAGCGACCGTTAGTGATCTAGTTGCAGAACCGAAGGAACCTGCTCGCGAATAAAGCGGATACGGCACCGAGGCTGCCGCAGCTCAAGGAGGCCTTCCTTATTCAGGTGGCTAGCCGCACCTACTTTGCTTCCCCATCAGCGAGCACCAAACCATGAGCGTGGAATTGACCAGAGTCCTGAAAAATCCGGTATTTGAACTTAAAGTCCTGGATAAAAGAATTTTCGAATGGGGACTTCCCAGCTATCAGACAGATCAATCTGCAGGAATAGATCTTTTTGCATGCATCGAGACTCCCATAAAGATTGAACCCCAAGCGCCGGCTACCTTAATTCCTTCCGGCATCGCCGTGCAAATGAATGATCCTAATGTAGCTGCATTTCTTCTTGCAAGATCCGGCCTTGGTCATAAGAAAGGCCTCATTCTCGGGCAAAGCGTTGGCACGATTGACGCTGATTATACTAATCAGATATTTATCAGCGCTTGGCTTCGAACCATTCCAGGCAGTAACCCTTTAATTATTACCCCAGGCGACCGGATAGCGCAATTAGTATTCTTACCTATACTTCGACCAGATTTTAAAATTGTTGAAGAATTTTCGGCATCGACTAAAAGAGGCCATGGCGGCTTCGGTTCCACGGGGATTTAGGCAAAATGGCTTTTATCAGTTTGACAAGACAGCGCTGCAAGGTCCTCGCCGACGCGTTCTAATGATGCAGCGCTTGGAACACATCCTGGTAAACCGGTCCGCCAAGGCCGCTGTCTTCACCCAAACGAGTGTGGTGATGTCACCAAATCGGCTGCCCAGCCCTGAGTTCACCCTGCACCGCGTCATGAACAGCGACTACCGGGGCGAGGTCTCGGTCGTGCTGATCCACCATGGCAGCGAGGATTTCACGGTCACGCGCGGCGATCGCATCGCCCAGCTCGTCATCGCTCCGGTCAGCCATGTCCGGCTTTCGGAAGTCGAGACGCTCGATGAGACCGCGCGCGGCGCCGGCGGCTACGGCTCGACGGGCGTCAGCGGCGGTGCCAATGCGGAGAGCCGGCCATGATCCTGCTCTCGCGCCGCAGCCTGCTCGCCATCGCCGCCGTGGTCGATATCGCCTTGCATGCAAGGCCGCAGCCGGTCGCGGCCAAGCTGCTCGCCGCGCGCCATGCCCTGCCGCCGCGCCATCTCGAAACCCTGCTGCAGACGCTGGTGCGCGTCGGCATCCTCAAGGGCGTGCGCGGCCCGCGCGGCGGCTACGAGCTTGCCCGCGAGCGGCGCAAGATCACGGCCGGCGACATTGCCCGCGCCGCGATGCAGGAAGCGATCGAGGAAGGGCTCGGGCCAGAGCCGCAATCGCGATTGGTCGACGAGGTCATCGGGCCCGAGGTCGCGCAGGCGTCGGCTGCGTTCCTCGCCGCGCTCGACACGGTCACGGTCGAGGAACTGTGCCAGCGCGCGCAGGCGAAAGCCGTCTTCGGCGAGCCCGGCAAGAAATCTGATTTCACAATTTAGACGTGTTATTTATTTCTTTAATCGACAATTTCTGTGAATTGATCTAGCGTTGGAGCTGAGCGTTCTCTCGTCCAGAGGAGTCATGTCATGGCCGAAGCACAGAAATCGACGAAGGCCCCCGGACGCGGACGCGTCTACAACTCGATCACCGACACGATCGGCGACACGCCGCTGGTCAGGCTCAATCGTTTGCCGGCCGAGCGCGGCGTCAAGGCGACGATCCTGGCCAAGCTCGAGTTCTTCAACCCGATCTCGAGCGTGAAGGACCGCATCGGCGTCAACATGATCGATGCGCTGGAGGCCTCCGGCGCGCTCAAGCCCGGCGGCACGCTGATCGAGCCGACCTCCGGCAATACCGGCATCGCGCTCGCCTTCGTCGCCGCGGCGCGCGGCTATCGCCTGATCCTGGTCATGCCGGAGACGATGTCGCTGGAACGGCGCAAGATGCTGCTCCTGCTCGGCGCCGAGCTCGTCCTGACGCCCGGCCCCGGCGGCATGCGCGGCGCCATCGCCAAGGCCGAGGAGCTCAGGAACGAGATCCCGGGCGCGATCATCCCGCAGCAGTTCGAGAACCCGCACAACCCCGAGATCCACCGCAAGACCACGGCCGAGGAGATCTGGAACGACACCGATGGCGGCGTCGACATCATCGTCTCCGGCGTCGGCACCGGGGGCACCATCACCGGCGTCGGCCAGGTGCTGAAGCCGCGCAAGCCCGGCCTCAGGATGGTCGCGGTCGAGCCGGAGGATTCTCCGGTGCTGTCGGGCGGCCAGGCCGGCCCGCACAAGATCCAGGGCCTCGGTGCCGGCTTCGTGCCGGGCATCCTCGACCAGGGGATCATCGACGAGGTCGTCACCGTCGGCAACCAGACCGCCTTCGAGACCGCCCGCGCGCTCGCCAAGAGCGAGGGCATCCCGGCCGGCATCTCGTCCGGCGCGGCGGTCGCGGCGGCGCTCGAAATCGGCGCCAAGCCGGAGAATGCCGGCAAGACCATCGTGGTGATCATCCCCTCCTTCGCCGAGCGCTACATTTCCAGCGCCCTGTTCGAGGGTCTGTGACCGCAACGACCATCCAGATCGTCCGGCTGGCGGACAGCCTGCCGGACGATTTCGAGGCCTTGCGCCAGGAAGCGAGCGCCGAAAGCTACCGTTTCATCGAAGGGCTGCGCGAGGAATGGCTCGCCGGCCAATACGGCAGCGCGGACGCGCGCTTCGTCACCTTCGCCGCCTTCCATGACGGCGAACTCGCCGGCATCGGCGCCTTGACGCCCGACCCTTACGATCCCGCGCCGGATCTGCTGCGCGTCCGGCATGTCTATGTCCGGCCGCTGCATCGCGGCGCCGGCATCGGGCGGATGCTGGCCGCCGCGCTGATACAGCAGGGGCTGGATCTGGCGCCGCGGCTCTCGCTACGAGCCGCCGATCCCCGCGCGACCACCTTCTGGGAAGCGAACGGCTTCCATCCGGACACGAGCGGAACGCGCCGCTCGCATCTGCTGACGCGCTGAGCGCGCCTCAGCGCACCAGAACCAGCCGGTTGTTCCAGGGATCGGTGACCGTCGGCACGCCGTCGGGCTCACTGCCTCCCGCGGCCATGATGCGCTGGCGCATCGCGGCGAAATCCGCCTCATCACGCGCGACCAGTTCGAAACGGTCGAGCCCTGCCTCGCCCGGCTGACGCGGGCCGGCGCCGCGGCTGCCCCAGATATTGCCGGCGATATGATGGTGATAGCCGCCGCTGGCGAGGAAGCTCGCGCCGGGATAATGCACCATCAGGTCGAAGCCGAGCAGGTCGCGATAGAAGGCTTCCGCCGCCGCCGTGTCGCCGACGCGCAGATGGATATGGCCCATCCCCGTGCCTTCTGGCATGCCGGCATAAGCCGCGGCGTCGGCTTCGCCGAGCAGCTTGTCGAGATCGAGCCGCTCGGTCGCCATGGCGATGCCGCCATCGGGCTTGCGCGGCCATTCCTCACGCTTGCGGTCGCGGTAAATCTCGATGCCGTTGCCCTCGGGATCGGAGAGATAGAGCGCCTCGCTGACGAGATGGTCGGAGGCGCCTTCGAGTTGAATGCGCGTCACGGCGGCATGCTTCAGCCAGTTGGCGAGATCGCGACGCGATGGCAGCAGGATGGCGAGATGGAACAGGCCGGCGGCCGAGGTCGGCCGGGCCGCGCCCGCCACCAGTCTCACGAGCACCTGCCCGCAGACGCCGAGTTCGGCGCTCGTCGCATCCTGGCGGATCAGGCCGAGGCCGATCGCGTCGCGATAATAGGCTGTGAGAGCCGGGAGGTCGTGCACCCGCAGCGTCACCGCACCGATGAAGACCGGCGCCTTGTGCGCTTCGAGAGTGGCGGCGGCCGGGGCCGTCCGTTCGGCAGTTGCGACCATGGGACATCCTTTCGCGGCGGCCATTCAAGCTGTCGCCCTATAAAATGGTGCTTCCGCCCGATCTTGTCGCCCATCCGGCCGGCAAGGCCGCGATTGCAAGGCTGCAATGAGCTTCGTGCTCAGCCGGGACGCGGCCGATCGATGGCGAAATGGCGGAACCAGCCTTCCTCGCGTCCCTCGACCAGCGCCCCGATCAATCGTGAGGCCAGGAAACTGAAGGTGATGCCGTTGCCGCCATAGCCATAGGCCGCGAGCAGGCGCGGCTGGCCGGGCACGCGCCCGATCAACGGCAAACCATCCTCGGTCTGGCCGAAGGCTCCCGACCAGGCATAGCCAAGGTCGAGGCAGGCCTGCGGGATCAGGGCGTGCAGCCGCGCCTGGAGCGCCTTCACCTTTTCCGGGCCGAGAGCTTCGCGCCGCTCGGGATCGTCGAAATCCTCGTCCTCGCCGCCGAAGACGATGCGGCCATCCGTGGTCGTGCGGCAGTAGCAATAATCCTCCGATGCCTCCCAGACGAGCGCCGGGCCGGGCCAGAGCGCCTGCGGCGCTTGCGGAACCGTCGCGATCGCCCAGCTCGACGCGACGCGGTGCAGGTCGTCGCTGACGATATCGGGCATGACATAGCCGGTGGCGAGCACGATCCGGCCGGCCTCGACGACCCGCCCGCTGGCGAAGGTGACGGCCGCCGAGCGGCCGGCACCGTCGAAGCCCACCGCCTCGTCGCGGATCAGCCTCGCTCCCCGCTGCACCGCTGTCGCGATGAGCCCATGGCAGAGGCTGAGCGGATCGGCCTCGGCCGAGCCCGGCGAGACGATGGCGGCCCCCCGGTCGAAGCCGAAGGCCGCGCGCAACGCCGCGTGCTCGACGAAGCTGCCCGGAAGGCCGGCGCGCTCGCGTGCCGTCATCTCTTCCAGCAATTCGCGCGAACCACTCTCGCCCGCTGCGAGGTAGACGGTCTGGCGGGGCGCGAAGCCACAGGGCAGCGCAAGTTCGCCGACCAGATCGCGCAAGCCCTCGACGGCCTGGAAACTCAGGCGATAGACCTCGGCGGCGGCAGCAAAGCCGTAAAGCGCCGCAAGTTCGGACAATCTGAGATCGATCTCCCATTGCAGCATCGCGGTCGATGCCGCCGTGCTGCCGAAGCCTTCGCGCTCGCGATCGATCAGGACGACATCGCAGCCCATCGCCGTGAGGTGCTCGGCGGCCAGCGCGCCCGTGATGCCGCTGCCGACGATCGCGACATCGCACCGCGTATCCGCTTCAAGCTCTCGTCCCGTGGGGCGTTGCAGAAGCGGGCGCCACGGCCCCTTGCCGGTGCGCAGATCGTCCTGGCGCGTGGTCTGGGGATCGAGCATCACTCCGCCCTTGCCGGGCCGACGCGGTCGGCCATCGTGGCGCCGCGCTGGCCGAGCGGCTTCGGCCGCCCCGTGGTGGTATCATGCTCCGTCTGGTGTTCGAGCTCGGCATTGAGCTCGGCCCCCGCCAGCACGATCGTCGCCGAGAGCCAGAGCCAGGTCATGAACACGACGACGGTCGCAAGCGAGCCATAGGCCGCCGTGTAGTTGCCGAGCGTCGAGACATACCAGGAGAACAGGTAGGAGGCCGCGCCCCAGAGCAGGGCCGCGGCGATCGCGCCGGGCATGACCCAGATGAAACGCATGCGCTCGCGGCTCGGGCCGATCCAGTAGAGAACCGCGATCGAGAGCGTCGCCATCACGAAGAAGGACGGCCAGCGGACGAGGCGGATCAGCCGTTCGAGCTCGGAATGGAAGGGGAAGAGCGCGGTCACCACCGGCAGGCTGGCGATGGCGATCAGCGCGGCCGTCAGCAGCACGACGCCGCTGACCGTGGTGAACAGCGAGATCGCGTTGAGCTTGAGGAAGCTGCGCTTCTCGGCCTCGCGATAGATGATGTTCAACGCATCGAAGAGCGCCTTCACCGCGGCGTTGGCCGACCAGGTCGCGACGCCCAGGCTGACATAGAAGGTCAGCGACAGACCGACGCCGGACTGGGTCGAGAGCCGCATCGCCTGCTCGTGGATGAGCTCGCGCGCGGCTTGCGGAAACATCGTCGTGACCGTGTCGAGCTGCTCGGCGATGGTCGCGGGGTCGGTGAAATAGCGGTAGATCGTGACCAGCAGCGACAGGGCCGGCACGAGCGAAAGCAGGGTGAAGAAGGCGACCGCGCCGGCAAGCGACGAGAGGCGGTTCTCGGCGACATTGCCGATGAAGCGCAGGAGCACGTCCTTCCAGCCGAGCCAGGTCATCTGCAGCGGCGTCTTCGCCAGCCGGCCGCGCACCGCTTCCGCCCGACGGCGCCCGAGCTTGTCGGCCAGCACGCCCGACAGATAGCCGAGCGCGACCCCGATCC
The DNA here is from genome assembly GCF_053644975.1 of Allobosea sp. NPDC055353. Classification (NCBI taxonomy): domain Bacteria; kingdom Pseudomonadati; phylum Pseudomonadota; class Alphaproteobacteria; order Hyphomicrobiales; family Alloboseaceae; genus Allobosea; species Allobosea sp. NPDC055353. The sequence continues at coordinate 311,196 of NZ_JBSHMC010000003.1, forward strand.
CGGCCGCGCCCGTGATCCGTTTGAGGAAAGCCATGTCGGGATTCACGCTCCGCCAGTGTTGCCATCGCAGCTTGAGGGCAACCGGCCGCGTCCGCAATCGTTCCGGCAACAGGCCGGTCAAGGGGCGGCTTAGCCGATTGTTAACCTTAATGCTTCGTTATGACGGGGCGCGGCCGCGAGCGGCCGACGCTGTTTCCATCCAGCGGAAAGCCCGATGACGAAGCTCTTCAGAACCGGCCTGACGGCCCTCGCGATCCTGCTGTCGGGCGCGGCCGGAGCGGCCGACCTGAGCAAGGTCGCGCTGCCGCCGGCCCCGGACCTGCCGGCGCTCTATTCCTGGACCGGTTTCTATGCCGGTCTCCAGGGTGGCTATGCCTGGGGCGACAGCCGCGTGCGGATGAGTGCACCCGGAGGGGCCTTCGCACCCGTCAGCTTCCGCGTCGGCGCGGATTCGGCTTTCGGCGGCGCCCATGCCGGCTTCAACTACCAGCTCGGCGGCATCGTGCTGGGCATCGAGGGCGATGTCGAAGCGCTGAACAGCCGCAGCCGGTTCGACGGGATCGGCCTCTCCGCCCGCGTCAGCCAGGACTGGCAGGGCTCGGCCCGCGCCCGTCTCGGCCTCGCGTTCGACCGCTGGATGGTCTACGGCACCGGCGGCGTCTCCTTCACCGAATACGAGCGGCGCATCTTCGCGCCCGGCGCAGGCTTCGGCGAACGGCTGACCAGCGCCCGCACCGGCTGGAATGTCGGCGCCGGCGTCAATTTCGCCTTCACCGACCATCTGATCCTCGGTGCCGAATACCGCTACACCGATTTCGGGCGGAACCGCTTCGCCAGCTCCGGCGCCTTTGCCGGCCTGACCGGCTCGCAGGAGCTGTCGAGCCACAGCGCCCGCGCCAGCGTCGCCTACAAGTTCTGAGAAACCCCTTCCCGTCATTGCGAGGAGCGAAGCGACGAAGCAATCCAGGGGGATTGGGTGAGACGTTCAACCCAGCCCCCTGGATTGCTTCGCTGCGCTCGCAATGACGGAGAGGGCCGCGAAGGTCTCAGAACACCGTGCGCTGGCGGATAGCGGCGGCCAGCGTGCCGTCGTCGAGATAGTCGAGCTCGCCACCGACCGGCACGCCATGGGCGAGCCTCGTCACCTTCACCGGCAGATGCGCCAGGAGATCGGTGATGAAATGCGCCGTGGTCTGGCCGTCGACCGTGGCGCTGAGCGCGAGGATGACCTCCTTCACCAACGGATCGGACGCACGCGCCACCAGTGCGTCGAGCGAAAGATGCTCGGGCCGGACGCCGTCGAGCGCCGAGAGCACGCCACCGAGCACATGATAGCGGCCGGACACCGCACCCGAGCGCTCCAGCGCCCAGAGATCGGAGATATCGGCGACGACGACGATGAGACCGTCGTCGCGGCGCGGATCGGTGCAGAGGCCGCAGGGGTCGCTGGTATCGACATTGCCGCAGCGGGCGCAGACGACGATGCGCTCGCGCGCGACCGCCATCGCCTCGGAAAGCGGGCCGAGCAATTGCTCGCGCTTCTTGACCAGATGCAGCGCCGCGCGCCTTGCCGAGCGCGGCCCGAGCCCCGGCAGCTTGGCCAGGAGCTGGATCAGCCTTTCGATCTCGGGACCGGCAATGGCCCGGGGCATGGCGCTACCTTGTCATTCCGGGGCGGCCGCAGGCCGAACCCGGAACCCACGACCGGGTGAGCCCGGCAAACAGCGTCGCCAAAACCGGCGCAGCCCCGTCGTGGGTTCCGGGTTCTTCGCACTGCGAAGCCCCGGAATGACAGCCGTTGGTCCGCAATATGCTCAAAACAGCTTCATGCCGGGCGGGATCGGCAGGCCCTTGGTGACCTCGGCCATGCGCTCGTGCATGACGCGCTCGCCGCGGCTGCGGGCATCGTTGGCAGCGGCGACGATCAGGTCCTCGAGAATCTCGCGCTCGTCCGGCACCATCAGGCTCGGATCGATCTTGACGCCCTTGAGCGCACCCTTGGCCGTCATCGTCACCGTGACCATGCCGCCGCCGGCCCCGCCCTCGACCTCGATATTGTCGAGCTCGGCCTGCATGTCGGCCATCTTCTGCTGCATCTGCTGCGCCTGCTTCATCAGGCCCATCATGTCGCGCATCGGAAATCCTCCTCGGAATCGTCAGAAATCGATGCCGTCGAAATCCGGTTCGGAATCGTCGAACAGGGGCTCGGCATCGGGCAGGTATTCGTCTTCGGTCGGCGCCGCTGCCGCCATTTCGGCCGCAGCGAGCGCGCGCGGATCGCGGACATCGACGATGCGCGCGCCGGGGAAGCGCTCCAGCACCGCCTTGACCGACGGGTGAGCCGCCGCGTCGTTCTCGCGCTGGTCCTTCGCCGCCGCCGCCTGCTCGCGCATGGTGGCGCCGCCCTCGTCATTGACGACAGCGACCATCCAGGTCTGGCCGGTCCATTCCTTGAGGCGGCGGGAGAGGTCCTGCGCGAGGGTGCGCGAGGCGCCGTCGGCGAGCGAGAATTCGATGCGGCCGGGCTCGAAACGCACGGGCCGGATATCGCGCTCCAGCGCGATCTTGAGGGTGATATCGCGGTGCTGCGAGGCGAGCGCGACGACATCCTCCAGCGTGGCGACGATCGCCATGGGCGCGGCGGCAGTCCGCGCGACCGGCGTGGGGGCGGGATTGGCGCTGGCGAGGATCGGGCGAGCCGCAAGCGCGGTATTGCCGCCACCGGAAGGCGGGCGCGGCATGCCCATACCATTGCCGCCGCCATTGCCGGCAGGGACGGAGCCCATGCCGTCGCGCAGCATCTTCAGCGCTTCGTCCGGCGTCGGCAGATCGGCAGCGTGCGCAAGGCGAACGAGGACCATCTCGGCGGCCATCACCGGCCTGTCGGCCTGCTTCACCTCGGCAATGCCCTTCAGCAGCATCTGCCAGGCGCGGGCGAGGATGCGGACCGAGAGGCGCTGGGCGAAATCGCCGCCGCGCACGCGCTCGGCCTGGGCGAGGCTGTTGTCCTTGACCGCCTCGGGCACGAGCTTGAGGCGCGTCACCAGATGGGTGAATTCGGCGAGGTCGTTCAGCACCACGACCGGATCGGCGCCGGCATCGTATTGCGCGCGCAATTCGCCGAGCGCCGCAGCGATGTCGCCCTTCATCACCGCTTCGAAGAGATCGATGACGCGGGCCCTGTCGGCGAGGCCGAGCATCGAGCGGATATCGTCGAGTGTGATCCGGCCGGCCGCATGCGCGATGGCCTGGTCGAGGATCGAGAGCGAGTCACGGACCGAGCCCTCGGCAGCGCGGGCTATCGCCGCGAGCGCCTCCTGCTCGGCATCGACGCTTTCGGCCCGGCAGATATTGGCGAGATGGTCGACCAGCATGTCGGATTCGACGCGGCGCAGGTCGAAGCGCTGGCAGCGCGACAGCACCGTGATCGGCACCTTGCGGATTTCCGTCGTCGCGAAGATGAACTTCGCATGCGGCGGCGGCTCCTCCAGCGTCTTCAGAAAGGCGTTGAAGGCGCCGGTCGAGAGCATGTGCACCTCGTCGACGATATAGACCTTGTAGCGCGCCGAGACCGGCGCATAGCGCACGGCGTCGTTGATCTGGCGGATATTGTCGACGCTGTTGTTGGAGGCCGCGTCGATCTCCATCACGTCGATATGGCGGCCCTCGATGATCTCGCGGCAATGGATGCCGAAATCGCGCAGGTCCGTGGTCGGGGCGCCCTGACCATCGGGCGTCTGGAAATTGAGGGCGCGCGCGAGGATGCGGGCGGTCGTGGTTTTGCCGACGCCGCGCACGCCGGTCAGCATCCAGGCCTGCGGGATGCGGCCGGCCGCGAAGGCATTGGTGAGCGTGCGCACCATCGCTTCCTGGCCGATCAGGTCGCCGAAATGCGCCGGCCGGTACTTGCGAGCAAGCACGCGATAGGGCGCGGGCGCCCCGCTGGCAGAAGCTTGCGGCACGGGCGCCGGATCGAACCCGGCGAATCCCGGTTCGTCAGCAGAGGCGGCGTCGATCTGGTCGGTCATGCGGACTGGTTTCGCCAATCGGGAGGCGAGGGTCAATGGCGCCGCGCCGGTCCCGCGCTTCGGTCCGGCGCTTTATCGGGCGCATGAGGTGGGAGGCTGGACGAAGACCCGTTCGGTCTCGTTAGGGCTGCTTCCTTCCGGACCTGACCCGGTTGGCGAGTGAGACGTCCCTCGCCAACCTCCCGCCCGCTATATCGGGGATGTCTCGGAGAATCGCAAGCCGGCATCGCAGAGACCGCGAAGCTTCGTCGCAGCCGGTATCGGACCTGCCAGTTTGGCGTTGACTTGGTGTCGTCCATCCGTCATAAGCCCGCCACCTGCGCAGCCGAAAGGCGGCGCCGACCCTTATCGCATGACAGGCTCGGTTGGCCATGCTTTCCCTGGGAAAGCCGCGGCCGTCGTGCTCATAAAGGCCCCGGAGACGGACCGTGAAAAGAACCTATCAACCCAGCAAGCTGGTTCGCAAGCGCCGCCACGGCTATCGCGCTCGCATGGCGACCAAGGGTGGCCGCAAGGTCATCGCCGCTCGCCGCGCCCACGGCCGCAAGCGCCTGTCGGCCTGACGAGCCCTGGCGCGTGACGACAGCGCGCGGGTTCGGGAAGACGGGCCAATCGCCATGCGCCTCGCCCGCCTGACGCAACGCAAAGAATTCCTGGCGGCGGCCGAACACGGCCGCCGTTTTCGTTCGTCCGCCTTCATGGCGCAGGTGCGCGACGCCGCGCCCGATGAGCCCCGCAAGGATGGCGAACCCGTGGCCTTGAGGCTCGGCCTCACCGCCTCGCGCAAGACCGGCAATGCCGTGAAGCGCAACCGCATCCGCCGGCGCCTGCGCGAAGCGGCCAAACAGGCGCTCGCCAGCCAGTCCGAACGCCCCTGCGACATCGTGGTCGTCGCGCGCTCCGACGTGCTGACCGCGCGATTTAAGACGCTCGTCGCCGATCTTTCGATTGCCATCGACCGGGCAAAGCCTCACAAGCCGCGTGAAGCAACCTTTGCCGACAGGCGCCGCCCGCATCCCAAGCGCGGCACGCCTGCGCAAGCCTGACCCCGTCGCGCTCCTGCCGGACCAAGCGAGATCTGTTTCCGACCATGATGAAAGAAGACAACCGCAATCTGCTTCTCGCGATCGTCATGTCCGTGGTCGTGCTGCTCGGCTGGCAGTTCTTCTACGGCGTGCCGCAGATGGAAAAGCAGAAGCAGGCCGCGCAGCATAGCCAGCAGGCCCAGAGCCAGCAGGCGCCCGCGACCGGCACCGCCCCGGCCCCTTCCACGCCCGGCCAGCCCGCAGGCTCGGCCGCGCCCGGCGTTGCCGCGACGCAGTCGATCGGCACCCGCGAGCAGGCGCTGGCCGCGAGCCCCCGCATCAAGATCGATACGCCCAAGATCGCCGGCTCGATCTCTCTGACCGGCGCGCGCATCGACGACGTCTCGCTCAAGGCCTATCGCGAGACGGTCGACCCGAAGAGCCCGATCATCGTGCTGCTTTCGCCGGTCGGCGGCCCGGACGCCTATTATTCCGATTTCGGCTGGGTCGCTGCGCCCGGCACGACGGTCACGCTGCCGAACGCCACGACGGTCTGGACTGCCGACAACCAGACGCTGACCTCGGCCAAGCCGGTGACGCTGAGCTGGGACAACGGCCAGGGCCTGACCTTCAAGCGCGTCATCAGCGTCGACGACAATGCGATGTTCACGATCCGCGACGAGGTCGAGAACAAGGGCGCCGCCGCCGTGACCCTGTTCCCCTATGGCCAGATCGTCCGCCAGGGCAAGCCGCATACGCTCGGCTATTATGTGCTGCACGAGGGCCTCGTCGGCTATCTCGGCGAGCAGGGCCTGCAGGAATACACCTACGACAAGCTCGACAAGGAGCCGCTGCTCTCGCCGGGCACGACCGGCAAGACCTGGAAGGATGCCGTCGGCGGTTTCATCGGGATCACCGACAAGTACTGGGCCGCCGCGGTCGTCCCCGACCAGCAGCGCAAGTACGAGGGTCGCTACTCCTCGGTCCAGACCGGCACCGGCCGCACCTATCAGGCCGATTTCCTCGGCGAGGGCATCGCCGTCGCGCCGGGCGCCACGGCCTCGTCCAATGCCCGGCTGTTCGCCGGTGCCAAGGAAGTCGCGGCGATCAACGGCTATGAGGAAAGCCAGCAGATCAAGCGCTTCGACCTGCTGATCGACTGGGGCTGGTTCTATTTCTTCACCAAGCCGCTCTTCTTCGTGCTCGACTGGATCTACAAGCACATCGGCAATTTCGGCGTCGCGATCCTGATCGTCACGGTGCTGCTCAAGGGCCTGTTCTTCCCGCTCGCCAACAAGTCCTACGCCTCGATGGCGAAGATGAAGGCGATGCAGCCGGAAATGACGGCGATCCGCGAGCGCTACGCCGACGACAAGATGAAGCAGCAGCAGGCTCTGATGGAGCTGTACAAGACGCAGAAGATCAACCCGGTCGCCGGCTGCTGGCCAGTGCTGCTGCAGATTCCGGTGTTCTTCGCGCTCTACAAGATCCTGTTCATCACCATCGAGATGCGGCACGCGCCGTTCTTCGGCTGGATCCACGATCTCGCGGCGCCGGACCCGACGAACCTGTTCAACCTGTTCGGGCTTCTGCCGTTCACGCCGCCGACCATGCTGCATCTCGGCGCCTGGCCGCTGATCATGGGCGTGACGATGTTCATCCAGATGAAGATGAACCCGGAGCCGCCGGACCCGGTGCAGAAGATGATGTTCACCTGGATGCCGGTGTTCTTCACCTTCCTGCTCGGCTCGTTCCCGGCCGGCCTGGTGATCTACTGGAGCTGGAACAACCTGCTCTCGGTGACCCAGCAGGGCTACATCATGAAGAAGAACGGGGTGAAGATCGAACTGTTCGACAACCTCAAGGGCATGTTCGGCAAGAAGAAGCCGGCGACTGCCGGCGGCGCGCCCAGCCCCGCCAATACCAACAAGAAGTGAGAGATCGAAGGGCGGGGTTTCCCGCCCTTCGCTTTTGAAGGTCCTCGACCCGATGCCATTGCCCGATCCGAACACGCGCCACCCGATCCCCGGCTGGAAGGGCACGGCCTTCCTGAAGGCGGTGGTTGACCATCCGCTGATCGCGGTCGGCGACTACAGCTACTACGACGACTCGCGCGGGCCGGAGCATTTCGTCGCCCGCTGCGTGCGCTACCATTTCGACTTCATCGGCGACCGCCTGATCATCGGGAAATTCGTCGCGATCGCGCAGGCCGCACAGTTCATCATGAACGGCGCCAACCATCCGATCGGTGGCTTCTCGACCTATCCCTTCCAGATGTTCGGCCTCGGCGATCCCGAGAGCCTGAAGCGCCCCGGCCCGAACAACCGCGGCGACATGGTGATCGGCAACGATGTCTGGATCGGGCGCGAGGCGGTGATCATGCCGGGCGTGACGATTGGCGACGGCGCGATCATCGGCACGCGGGCACAGGTGACCAAGGACGTGCCGGCCTATGCGGTGGTCGCCGGCAATCCCGGCCGCGTCGTGAAGATGCGTTTTGCGCCGGAGATCGTCGCCAAGCTGCTGGCGATCCGCTGGTGGGACTGGGACGCCGACAGGATCGCGCGCCATATCGACGCGATCCAGGGTGCAAACATCGACGCGCTCAGCGCAGCCGTGTAGGCAGGTTTCCATGACCACATCCACGACAAAACCCTATGACGCCGAGGAGATCGAGGCCGCCCGCAAGCTCTTCGAAGGGCCGTGGGACTTCGTCTGGGCCTCGACCAGGATCGATGACCTGCCACCGATGGTCGGCCAGGAGATCGCCTTCGCCGGGCGCTCCAATGTCGGCAAGTCGAGCCTGATCAACGCGCTGACGCGGCGCAACGCGCTGGCGCGGACCTCGCATACGCCCGGCCGGACGCAGCAGCTCAACTTCTTCCGCCAGGTCGAGCACGAGGAGCCCGCCGGGGCGGGATCTCAAGGCAGCAAGCGCTCGCGCGAAAAGCCGGTTCCGGTTTATTCTCTCCATGCGCCGACCATCGTCGACATGCCCGGCTACGGCTATGCCGCCGTCGGCAAGGAAAAGGTCGCGGCCTGGACCCGGCTGATCCACGACTATCTGCGCGGCCGCGCCAACCTGATGCGCGTCTATGTGCTGATCGATGCCCGCCACGGCATCAAGGATGTCGACGGTGCCGTGCTGGAGACGCTCGACAAGGCGGCCGTGTCCTACCAGGTCGTGCTGACCAAGGGCGACGCCCTGAAGCCGGCCGACCAGACATTCATGACCGAGGCCACGTTCGACGAGATCAAGCGCCGCCCGGCCGCCTTCCCCGAGGTGCTGCTGACCTCCAGCGAGACCGGCGCCGGCATGCCGGAATTCCGCGCCGCGATCGGCCGGGTTCTGGCGGAGCGCGCTTGAACGCCATGACCGCGACGCGCATCCATCTGGCCCTTGCTGCCCTGATGGGCTTCGCCGGCGTCGCCTTGCTGGCGGCTGCGGCTCATGTCGCGGTCGATCCCGGCCACGTGCAGACCGCCGGCCAGATGCTGCTGTTCCATGCTTCCGTCGTCATCGGCGCGACCGCGGCACGCAAGAGCGGGCATCTCCATGACCTGCTGGCGCGGATCGCACTCTCGGCGATCATGGTCGGGGCGGCCCTGTTCGCGGCTGATCTCGCCCGGCGCGGCTTTGGCGGCGAAGCGCTATTTCCGCGGGCGGCGCCAACCGGCGGCTGGTTCATGCTCGGCGGCTGGCTCGGGCTTGCGGTTGCCGCCGTGATGGCGAAGCGCAGCTGAACGGCGTCAGCGTTCTTCCGCGTCGGGAAAACTTCCGCTAGAAGCGCCCGCATCTGTCCTTGCGGCCGCGCGGAGCCTGCCCGAATGACCGACCATCCCAACCTGACGCCGTCGCAATCCGCCGAGCTGCTGGTCCAGGCGCTGCCGCATATGCAGCGCTACGACCAGGAGATCATCGTCATCAAGTATGGCGGCAACGCCATGGGCGACGCAGCCACCGCCGAGGACTTCGCCGAAGACATCGTGCTGCTCGAGCAGTCCGGCCTCAAACCCGTGGTCTGCCATGGCGGCGGGCCGCAGATCGCGGCGATGCTGAAGAAGCTCGGCATCCAGTCCGAGTTCAAGCAGGGCCTGCGCGTCACCGACGAGGCCACCGTCGAGGTCGTCGAGATGGTGCTGGCCGGCTCGGTCAACAAGGAGATCGTCGGCTACATCACCCGCGAGGGCGGGCGCGCCATCGGGCTCTGCGGCAAGGACGGCAACATGGTCACCGCCCGCAAGGTGACGCGCACCGTCGTCGACCCCGATTCCAAGATCGAGGAGGTCCTCGACCTCGGCTTCGTCGGCGAGCCCGAGAAGGTCAACACCACCGTGCTCGACGCGGTGCTGAAGGCCGAGCTGATCCCGGTGCTGGCGCCGGTCTGTGCCGCCGCCGACGGCCAGACCTACAATGTCAATGCCGATACCTTCGCCGGCGCCATCGCGGGGGCGCTCAACGCCAAGCGCCTGCTGCTGCTCACCGATGTGCCGGGCGTGCTGAACAAGGACAAGCAGCTCATCCCGGAGCTCACGGTCGAGGAATGCCGCCACCTGATCGCCGACGGCACCATCTCCGGCGGCATGATCCCGAAGATCGAGACCTGCATCTACGCGCTGGAAAAGGGCGTCGAGGCGGTCGTCATCCTCGACGGCAAGGTGCCGCATGCCGCGCTGATCGAGCTCTTCACCGATACCGGCGCCGGCACGATCATCCGGCGTTGATCTCCTCCCGTCATTGCGAGGCGCGAAGCGGCGAAGCAATCCAGGGGACGTAGAGCTCTACCGCCCCTGGGATGCTTCGCTCCGCTCGCAATGACGGCAGAGCGTTGCCCTTTACCGATTAAGCCCCCGCCAAGCACTTGCGGCGCAGACTCCGGCTCGCCACATCACGGAGTCCCATGACAATTCTTGCCGACACCCCTGCCGCGACCCCGCCCCTGACGGCGGAAGGCTTCGCCCATGTCGATCACTGGATCTTCGATCTCGACAATACGCTCTATTCGCATGAGAGCCGTGTCTGGCCGCAGGTCAACGAGCGCATCACGCTGTTTTTGCAGGACCTTTTTGGGCTCGACGGCCTGTCGTCGCACGCCCTGCGGCAGTATTATTACCACCGCTACGGCACGACGCTGAAGGGGCTGATGGAAGAGCATCAGATCGACCCCGACCGGTTCCTCGATTTCGCCCATGATATCGACCTGACGCTGCTCGAGCCGGACCCGGCCCTCGGGGCGGCGCTCGCGGCGCTGCCGGGCCGCAAGCTGATCCTGACCAACGGCTCGGTCGGCCACGCGAAGAACGTCGCCGGAAAGCTCGGCATCCTCGACCAGTTCGAGGATATTTTCGACATCGTCCATGCCGGCTTCCTGCCGAAGCCCGAGCGCGCGACCTATGAGAACTTCCTTGCCAAGCATTCCGTCGATCCCGGCCGTGCGGCGATGTTCGAGGATATCGAGAAGAACCTGATCGTGCCGAGCGCATTGGGCATGAAGACCGTGCTGATCATCCCCAAGACGCCCGATCCGTTCCGGGAAGCCTGGGAGCAGGCCGCCATCGATGCCGGGCATGTCCACCATGTCACGGCCGATCTCACCGGCTTCCTCAGGCCGCTCGGACGCCTCGGCGACGGGCACGGCTGAGCGAGAGGCATTTCCTCCGGCTCAGGTTCCTTCCAAAGGAAATTTCGTTCTTCTTTACGAACCCTCTGGGAGCTGATACTGCTCCTGTCCGTTATAAAGAACGGATCGAGAGTTCCATGCCGGCACCGGACAAAGCCGCAGCCAAGCTGCATCCCGAGACCCGCCTCGTCCATGACGGCATCCTGCGATCGCAGTTCGGCGAGACGTCGGAAGCGCTGTTCCTGACGCAGGGCCATGTCTACGATAACGCCGCGCAGGCCGAGGGCCGCTTCCTGAATACCGATCCCGGTTTTCAGTACGGCCGGCTCTCCAATCCGACCACGTCGATGCTCGAGGAGCGCATGGCCTCCTTCGAGGGCGCCGAGGCCTGCCGCGCCACCGCGACCGGCATGGCGGCCGTAACCGCGGCGATGATGGCGCCGGTGCGGGCCGGCGACCACGTGGTCGCGGCGAGCGCGCTGTTCGGCTCCTGTCGCTACATCATCGAGGATCACCTGCCGCGCTACGGCGTCGAGACCACGCTGGTCGAGGGTTCCGATATCGAGGCCTGGCGCAGGGCGGTCCGGCCCAATACCAAGCTGTTCTTCCTGGAATCGCCGGCCAACCCGACGCTCGAAGTGCTCGACATCGCGGCCATCGCAAAGGTGGCGAAGGAGGCTGGCGCCAGGCTTGTCGTCGACAATGTCTTCGCCACGCCGCTCTTCCAGCGCCCGCTCGAGCTCGGCGCCGACATCGTGGTCTATTCCGCGACCAAGCATATCGACGGCCAGGGCCGCTGCCTCGGCGGGCTGATCCTCGGCTCGAAGGAGTTGATCGAGGCCGATATCCAGAACTACCTGCGCCAGACCGGACCGGTGCTCTCGCCCTTCAATGCCTGGGTGATGCTGAAGGCGCTGGAGACGCTGCCTTTGCGCGTCGGCAAGCAGGCTGAGAACGCGACCAAGGTCGCCGACTGGCTGGCGGCGCAGAGCAAGCCGACCAAGGTGATCTTCCCGGGCCACAAGAGCCATCCGCAGGCCGAGATCATCGCGCGCCAGATGAGTGGCCCCTCGACGATGATCGCCTTCGAGGTTCCCGGCGGCAAGGCCGGCGCCTATCGCCTGCTCGACGCCTGCAAGCTGATCCGCATCTCGAACAATCTCGGCGACGCCAAGAGCCTGATCGTCCATCCCGCGACGACGACGCATCAGCGCTTCACGCCGGAGGTGCGCGCCGCGATGGGCGTCAGCGACGGGCTGATCCGCCTCTCGATCGGGCTGGAGCACCATGACGACCTGATCGCCGACCTGGAGCAGGCACTGGCGAAGGTTTGAACCACGGCTTTCCGTCATGGTCGGGCTTGTCCCGACCATCCACGTCTCCGCTGTTCGAAGGTCGTGTTCAAGACGTGGATGCTCGCCACAGGGGCGAGCATGACGGCGGAATTCCCACCCCTGTGGTCATCCCCGCCCGCCCCTGCTAAAGCGAAGCCGTTTTCCCGCCAAGGCTTGAGAGGCCAGCATGCGTTCGGGCGAAGTGAAGCGCCGCACCAACGAGACCGATATCGCGGTCTCGCTCCTGATCGACGGCACCGGCAAGGCCGATATCGCCACCGGCGTCGGCTTCTTCGACCATATGCTCGACCTGTTCGCCCGCCATTCGCTGATCGATCTCAGGGTCAAGGTGAAGGGAGACACCCATATCGACGACCACCACTCGGTCGAGGACGCCGGCATCGCCATGGGCGAAGCGCTTAAAGCAGCGCTCGGCACCAAGAAGGGCATCCGCCGCTATGCCGACGTGCATCTGCCGATGGACGAGACGCTGACGCGCGTCGCCGTCGACGTCTCCGGCCGGCCGTTCCTGGTCTTCCGTACGGAATTCAAGGCGCAGAAGATCGGCACATTCGACACCGAGCTGGTGCGCGAGTTCTTCCAGGCCTTCGCGATCAATGCCGGCATCACGCTGCATGTCGAGACGCTCTACGGCGACAACGCCCACCATATCGCCGAGAGCTGCTTCAAGGGGCTGGCGCGGGCATTGCGGCAGGCGCTCGATGTCGATCCGCGCGAAGGCGACCGCATTCCCTCGACCAAGGGCGCTTTGTAGGAGGCGACCATGGCATTCTACACCGTCATGACCCCGCCGCCCGATGGAAGCGACCGGCGCGAGGAGATCGAACAGGCACGGCTCGTTCCCGAGCGTTTCGCCTGGGGCGCCTTCCTGTTCACCGGCCTGTGGCTGCTGGGCAAGCGGCTCTGGCTGGCGACGCTGCTGTTCGTGCTGGTCTGGGGCCTGTTGACCTGGCTGAAAAGCCGCTTCGGCCTGCATGCCAGCGCGCTCTCGCTGATCTACTGGTCGATCGCGCTGTTCCTCGGCATCGAGGGCCACAACCTCGTCGTTCGCAAGCTGACCCGCCAGGGCTGGCGGCTCACCGATGTCGTCGAAGCCCGCAACCTGGCCGAGGCCGAGCGCCGCTATTTCGAGCGGGCTCTGGCCGGCGAAGCGGCGCTGCCGCGCGTCGAGGCAGCGCCGGCCGCGCCCGCTATGCGGCCGAGCGGCCCGCTGCCGATCATCGGGCTGTTCCCGGAGGCCCGGGGACGATGAGCCAGAGCGTCGCGATCATCGATTACGGCTCGGGCAATCTGCACTCGGCTGCGAAAGCCTTCGAGCGGGCGGGACTTGAGGCCGGCATTCCCTCGACCATCCATGTCACCAGCGACACCGCCGTCGTGCGCGCAGCCGACCGGATCGTGCTGCCGGGCGTCGGCGCCTTCGCCGATTGCAGGCAGGGGCTCGATGCCGTGCCCGGCATGGTCGAGACGCTGGAAGAGGTGGTGCGGGGCAAGGGCCGGCCCTTTCTCGGCATCTGCGTCGGCATGCAGCTCCTCGCCTCGCGCGGGCTGGAATACACCGTGACTGAAGGCCTCGGCTGGATTCCGGGCGACGTCACCCTGATCAAGCCGACGGACGACGCCCTTAAGATCCCGCATATGGGCTGGAATACCCTGCACAAGCAGGATGAGCACCCGCTGCTCGACGGCATCGAGACCGGCCCGCGGGGCTTGCACGCCTATTTCGTCCATTCCTATGCGCTGGCGGCGCAGCGCCCGCAGGACGTGCTGGCCCTGACCGAGCATGGCGGGCCGGTCACCGCGATGGTCGCGCATGGCAATGTCGCCGGCACGCAATTCCACCCCGAGAAGAGCCAGAAGCTGGGGCTGAAGCTCATCACGAATTTCCTGAGCTGGGCACCATGATCCTCTTCCCCGCGATCGACCTGAAGGAAGGCCGCTGCGTCCGGTTGAAGCAGGGCGACATGGCACAGGCCACGGTCTTCAACGATGACCCGGCGGCACAGGCCGCCGCATTCGAGGGCCAAGGCTTCCAATGGCTGCATGTCGTCGATCTCGACGGCGCCTTTGCCGGCAAGCCGATGAACGCGGCAGCAGTCGAGGCGATCCTGAAGCGCGTCGCCTTCCCGGTGCAGCTCGGCGGCGGCATCCGCGACATGAAGACGGTCGCGGGCTGGCTCGATAAGGGCATCCGCCGCGTCATCATCGGCACGGCGGCGGTGCGCGATCCCGGCTTCGTGCGCGAGGCGGCGAAGGCCTTTCCGGGCCGGGTCGCTGTTGGAATCGACGCGCGCGACGGCTTCGTCGCTGTGGAAGGCTGGGCCGAAACCTCCTCGCTCGCGGCAGCCGATCTCGGCAAGCGCTTCGAGGATGCCGGCGTCGCCGCGATCATCTACACCGACATCGCCCGCGACGGCATGCTGGGAGGTATCAACTGGGAGGGCACGATCGCGCTGGCGCAGGCCGTGTCGATCCCGGTCATCGCCTCCGGCGGCCTCGCCTCGATGGCCGATATCGAACGGCTCTGCGCCGACGACGCCGCGATCCTCGAAGGGGCGATCACGGGCCGTGCGCTCTATGACGGGCGCATCGATCCGGCGGCGGCGCTGAAGCGGCTGGCGACGGCCGGCACGGGAGCGGCGGCATGACGCTCAAGACCCGCATCATCCCCTGCCTCGACGTCAAGGACGGCCGCGTCGTCAAGGGCGTGCAATTCCTCGATCTCGTCGATGCCGGCGATCCCGTCGAGGCCGCCAAGGCCTATGACGCGGCCGGCGCCGACGAGCTCTGCTTCCTCGACATCACCGCGAGCCATGAGGATCGCGGCATCCTGTTCGACGTGGTCACGCGCACGGCCGAAGCCTGCTTCATGCCGCTCACCGTCGGGGGCGGGGTGCGCAAGGTCGAGGATATCCGCGCGCTGCTGCTGGCCGGGGCCGACAAGGTCTCGATCAACACGGCCGCCGTCACCAACCGCCAGTTCGTCAAGGAAGCGGCCGAGAAATTCGGCGCGCAGTGCATCACGGTCGCGATCGACGCCAAGCAGGTGACGCCCGGCCGCTGGGAGATCTTCACCCATGGCGGGCGCAATGCCACCGGCATCGAGGCCGTCGGCTTCGCGCGCGAGGTCGTCTCGCTCGGCGCCGGAGAGCTGCTGGTGACCTCGATGGACCGCGACGGCACCAAGGTCGGCTATGATCTCGGCCTGACGCGGGCGATCGCGGATGCGGTCTCCGTCCCGGTCATCGCGTCCGGCGGCGTCGGCGATCTCGACGATCTCGTCGCCGGCGTCGCGCAAGGCCATGCCTCGGCCGTGCTCGCCGCCTCGATCTTCCATTTCGGCACCTACACGATCGGCCAGGCCAAGGCGCATATGGCGGAAGCCGGCCTCAGGATGAGGCTGGACTGAGATGACGACCTTCACCCTCTCCGATCTCGAAGCCCGCATCGCCGAGCGTGCGAGCGCCTCGCCGGAGGAGTCCTGGACGGCCAAGCTCCTGGCCGCCGGCCCCGAGCGCGCCGCCAAGAAATTCGGCGAGGAGGCGGTCGAGGCCGTCATCGCCGCCGTGAAGGGCGACCGGGCCGAGCTGATCGCCGAGAGCGCCGACGTGCTTTATCATCTTTTGGTCGTGCTCAAGGCTCGTGATGTTGCATTGCGGGACGTCTTGAGCCAGCTTGAAGCCCGCACGGCTCGCTCCGGACTGGCGGAAAAAGCGGCCAGACCCCGGTAGCTTGCCAGTTGAGTATCGCGAGGACCGCCAGGATGCCCCTCCCTTGAACCTCGAAGCCTGGATTGCGGGCCGCGTCATGGACCAGCGCCTCATCCCGACACCGGAGCGCGACCTGGTCTCGCCCTATCGGCTGTTCTCGCGCGACGAGTGGGCACATCTGCGCGCCGACCAGCCGCTGACGCTTTCGGTCGACGACCTGACCAAGCTGCAATCGATCAACGACCCGATCTCGCTCGACGAGATCGTGGCGATCTACCTGCCGCTGTCGCGGCTGCTCTCGCTCTATGTCGCGGCGACACAAGGGTTGTTCAAGGCGACGCAGCGCTTCCTGATGGCCGAGGCCGAGCCGAAGGTGCCCTATGTCATCGGCGTCGCCGGCTCGGTCGCGGTCGGCAAGTCGACCACGGCGCGCGTGCTCAAGGCGCTGCTCTCGCGCTGGCCGAACACGCCGAAGGTCGAGCTCGTCACCACCGACGGTTTCCTGCTGCCCAATGCCGAGCTCGAGCGGCGCGGGCTGATGCAGCGCAAGGGCTTCCCGGAGAGCTATGACGGCGCGGCGATCCTGCGCTTCCTCTCGGACGTCAAGGCCGGCAAGCCGCAGGTGAGCGCGCCGGTCTACTCGCATCTCGTCTACGACGTCGTGCCCGGCGAGACGGTGACGGTCGAGCGGCCGGACATCCTGATCCTCGAAGGGCTCAATGTCCTGCAGCCGAGCCGGATGCCGAAGGACGGCACGGTCATCCCCTTCGTCTCCGATTATTTCGACTTCTCGGTCTATCTCGACGCCGACGAGAACGACCTGCACCGCTGGTATGTCAACCGCTTCATGACGTTGCGCCAGACGGCCTTCCGCGACCCGCGCTCGTTCTTCCGCAAATATGCGGAGATCGGCGAGGAGGAGGCGCTCGCCATCGCCGAGAAGCTCTGGACCGGGATCAACCTGCCGAACCTGCAGGACAACATCCTGCCGACGCGGCAGCGTGCCAGCCTGATCCTGACCAAGGGCGCGAGCCATCGCATCCAGCAGGTCGCACTGCGGCGGCTTTGATGGGAGCCCTTGGTGCGCTCGCCGCCATGGCGGGCGCGGCCTTCGTCGCCGCAACCCTGCTGCCGGCGCAGTCGGAAGCGGTCTTCGTCGGGCTGCTCGCGGCAAAATGCGTCGATCCGCTCGCGTTGTTCCTGACCGCCAGTCTCGCGAACACCGCCGGTTCGATCCTGAACTGGTGGCTTGGCCGATTGATCGCGCGCCATGGCGTCGACAGGTTGCCGGCGCGCCTGCGGCCCGATCCGAAGCGCTTCGCCCAGGCGCAGGACCTGTTCGCCCGCTTCGGCTGGCCGTCCCTCCTGCTCGCCTGGCTGCCGCTGGTCGGCGACCCTCTGACCTTCGCGGCGGGCACCCTGAACTATCCGTTCTGGCGTTTCTCCGGACTCGTCCTGATCGGCAAGGCCGCGCGCTATGCGACGCTCTGGGCGGGCTGGGCGAGCCTCGCCTGAGCCAGGCTCATCTGCGCGCATGTCATTTTTGAAAGCGGCTCGCGCCTTTCGAAAATGACACAGCTAGCATTTGCGAAACCAGCCGGGCCGGGCTACCAGCGAAGACGTTCGTTCAAGGAGATTTGACTATGAGCATTCAGCGTATCGGCGTCGGCCCGCGTATGTCCAAGGCCGTGGTGCATGGCAACACCGTCTATCTGGCCGGCCAGGTCGCGGCCAACGCCGCCGGCAAGAGCGTCGGCGAGCAGACCGCCGACATCCTCGACATCATCGACGGCATCCTGGCCGAGGCCGGCACCGACAAGACGAAGCTGCTGATGGTCAACATCTGGCTCTCCGACATCTCGACCTTCGCCGAGATGAACGCCGTCTGGGACAAGTGGGTCGTCGCTGGGGCCACGCCGGGCCGCGCCACGGTCGAGGCCAAGCTGGCTGCGCCGCAGTTCACGGTCGAGATCGCGGTCATCGCCGCCAAGTAAGCCATTCCGGAACGCCGCGCGTCCATCCGGGCGCGCGGTGCTCCCTTTCTCCGGACCGGAGCGGGAGGCAACCATCAGCCAGACCGACCAGATCGCTCCGCTTCTCGCCCGCGTCGCCGGGCGCCGCGGCATCGCACCGATGGCTCTGGCAGCGATGATTGCGGATTGGCTGCGCCGCCCCGGCTCCAACCCGCCGAGCGAAAACCTGCTCGACCGCAAGGCAGCCGACTTCGCTGCGTTGGTGAAGCGCCTTGCGATGCCGCTGGGTGACGCGGAAATCAGGCGGCTGCGGAGCGAGGCGGCAGGCGCCATCGCCGCCGGCCGCTTCGCCGAAGCCGACAAGAGCCTCGCCGAAGCCGAACTGCATGCCATCGGCGGTTCCACCGACCTGTCGGCTCTCCCGCTCGAGCGCCGGCTGCTGATCGGCGAGAACCGCGCCGACCGGGCCGCGCTCAGCTTCCTGCGCACGACGGCCGAGGCCTATCGCGAAGCCGCCGCGCGCTATGGCGAGGCCTCTGCCCTGATCGGCCTCGCCGCTGTCGACCGCAGCCGCGACGCCGCCCTGGACCAGGCGAAGGCCATGGCCCGGATCAGCGAGGATTTCGGCGGACGCGACGGCTATGACGCGGCCATAGCCGCCCTGCGCCGATTGCTCGAAGGGCTGGACAGCCTGGCCGATACCGTCGCCTTCGCCGGAGCCCAGGAAGCGCTGGCCACCGCGCTCGACAGGCTTGCAACCCTCAACGGCGACGCCAGGCTGCTCGACGAAGCCCTCGCCCATTGCCGGGCCGGGCTCGAGGATCTGCGCCATGACGAGGCACCCGCCCTCTGGCGCGCCCTGAAGCTGCGCTTCGGCAAGCTCGCGGTCATGCTCGGCGTTTCGCAGAAGGACGACAACCTGCTGGAGGAAGCGGTCGCTACCTACGCCACCGCGCTCGCCGTCTGGCAGCGCAGCGACGACGAGGCCCACTGGCTCGAAGCCGAGCACATGATTTCCCGGGCTCGCGCCACGCTCGGCCGGCGCCGCAACGACCTGTCCCTGCTCGAGCGGGCCTTCAACGGCCTCAACCGCGTCTCCAAGGCGATCGATCGCAGCCGCGATCCCCTGCGCTGGGCCGAGCTCCAGGACCAGATGGGCGGCGTCCTGGCCGCGATGGGCGAGCGCTACAGCGAGCCCGTCGTGATCGAGGAGGCGATCGCCGCCTTCGCCGCCGCGCTGGAGGAGTATCGCCAGGAGCGCGCGCCGCTGCTCTGGGCGCAGACATCGGCCAACCAGGCCGAAGCCGTGCTCCAGCTCGCGCGCCGCAACAAGGACAAGCCCCTGGCACAGCAGGCGCTCGCCCAGCTGATGGCGGCAACCGAAGCCGCTCGACAGGCCGCGAACGGCGCCACGCTCGCCGCCGATCTGCAGAAGCGGCTCGGGGCCGCCGGCGCGCTCGCGACCAAACTGATCGCCGGCTGATTCGGCCGATCCTCTGCCTCAGCGCGGGCGGCGCGCAGCCAGCCGCTCCAGCGCCGCATCGAGCGTCGCGTCACGCTTGGCGAAGCAGAAGCGGACGACATTCCTGACCGCGCCTTCGGCATAGAAGGCGCTGACCGGAATCGCGGCGACGCCATTCTCTGTCACCAGCCTGCGGCAGAAATCGACGTCGTCGCTCTCGCCGAGCGGGGCGATGTCGACATTGAGGAAATAGGTGCCGGCGCTCGGCAACACCGCGAAGCCGAGATCGCGCAGGCCGGCTGCGAAGCGGTCGCGCGAGCGCTGGAAATCGGCGCGCATGCCCTCGTAATAGCCGTCATCCTTGCCGAGGCCATAGGCCACCGCGGCCTGCAGGTTCGGCGGCGTCGTGAAGGTGAGAAACTGGTGGGCCTTGGACAGCACGCGCATGATCGCCGGCGCCGCCATGACGAGCCCGACCTTCCAGCCGGTCAGCGAGAAGATCTTGCCGGCGGACGAGATCTTGACGGTACGCTCGCGCATATCCGGCCGCCCGAGCACCGAGGCGTGGCGGTGCCCATCGAAGACGACATGCTCCCAGACCTCGTCGCAGACCACGATCGCATCATGGCGGATGCAGAAATCGGCAAGCAGGTCGAGATCGGCCTTGCCGAAGATCGTCGCCGTCGGGTTCAGCGGGTTGTTGAACAGCACGACCCTGGTCTTCGGCGAGAAGGCCTTGGCCAGCGCCTCCTCGGTCAGGCCGAAATGCGGCGGGGTCAGCGTCACGAATTTCGGGATGCCCCCGGCGCGCCGCACCAGCGGCAGATAGGCGTCGTACATCGGTTCGAACAGCACGACCTCGTCGCCGGGCGTGATCAGGGCCATCAATGCGCCGGCGATGGCCTCGGTCGCGCCCGAGGTCACCATGATCTCGCTGCCCGGATCGAGATCGAGGCCCTGCCAGTGCTTGTAATGCTTGGCAGCGGCCTCGCGCAGCTCCGGCAACCCCATCATCGGCGGATACTGGTTCCAGCCGTCGACCACCGCTTCGGCCGCCTTCTGGCGGACATCGAGCGGGCCGGGATCGTCCGGGAAGCCCTGGCCGAGATTGACTGCGCCGGTCTCGCGCGCGAGCTGCGACATCACCTCGAAAACGGTGGTGGGAAGGGCGGAGAGGATCGGATTCATTGCGGTCGGATCGGCTCGGCAAGGGCAGGAGCCTTGGCTGTAGCACGCCGTAAAGGGCCATGCATCCAGTCGGAAGCCGGCTTCAAAGGTCCTGCGAAAAATAGCGAATGATGAATGTTGACATTCGTCAGTGTTCAGTATCTATTGAGTCTCAGCCGGTCCTCGGCGGACGCCTGTTGCGACTTCGCCCCTTTGGCGCAGCAGGATGCCGCAGTGGACCGGCGAACCTTGTCAGGATGATGCAAACCGCCTCCCGACCCGCGCAGTCCGCGCCAAACTTTCCCACTCTCCTTGCGTGAAGATTGCCGCCGCCGGTTTCCGCACCTATGCGAACCGCGCTAAGCAGGCGCATGGCCCGCCCCCCCGTCCCCGCGATCATGATCCTCGGCACCGGCTCGAATGTCGGCAAGTCGCTGATCGTCGCGGGCCTATGCCGACTTTTTGCGAATCGCGGGCTGAAGGTGCGACCGTTCAAGCCGCAGAACATGTCGAACAATGCCGCTGCGACCGGCGCCGGCGAGATCGGCCGGGCGCAGGCTTTGCAGGCACGCGCCGCCCGGATCGCCCCCCATCCCGACATGAACCCCGTGCTGCTCAAGCCGGAGGGCGAGCAGGGCAGCCAGATCATCCTGCAAGGCCGCGTCGCCGGGCGCCTCTCCTCGCGCGACTTCGCCCGGCGCGGCGATTTCCTGCCGCAGGTGCTCGACAGCTTCGAACGCCTGAGCGAAGGCGCCGATCTCGTCATCGTCGAGGGCGCGGGCTCACCGGCCGAGACAAACCTGCGCGCCCGCGATATCGCCAATCTCGGCTTCGCCCGCGCTGCCAACGTTCCAGCCGTGCTGATCGGCGATATCGACCGCGGCGGCGTGATCGCAAGTCTCGTCGGCACTCATGCGGTGCTTGACGCGGACGACCGGGCGATGATCCGCGCCTTCGCGATCAACCGCTTCAGGGGCGCGGTCGAACTGTTCACGCCCGGCGTCGCGACGATCGAGCAGGCCACGGGCTGGCCCAGCCTCGGCGTCGTGCCCTGGTTCGCCGAGGCGGTCCGGTTGCCGGCCGAGGACGGGCTCGACATCCGCTCGGGCCGGAAAGCCGGAGCCCGGATCAGGATCGCCGTGCCGGTCCTGCCGGGCATCGCCAATTTCGACGATCTCGACCCGCTCAAGCTGGAAGCCGATGTCGATCTCGCCATGATCGGGCCGGGCGAGCCTTTGCCGGGCGATGCCGATCTCGTCATCCTGCCGGGCTCCAAGACGACGCTACGCGACCTCGCGGCTCTGCGCCGGGAAGGCTGGGACATCGATCTCCTCGCGCATCGCCGCCGGGGCGGGCGCGTGCTCGGACTCTGCGGCGGCTACCAGATGCTGGGCCATGTCGTGCGCGATCCGCTCGGGCTGGAGGGACCGCCGGGAGAAGCGCCGGGCCTCGGCCTGCTCGATGTCGGGACCACGCTCGACGCCGACAAGACCGTCCGCGAAGTCGATTTCGTCGATGCCGCGAGCGGAACCGAGGGCCGGGCCTACGAGATCCATCTCGGCCGGACCGAAGGCGCCGACACGGCCCGCGCGCCCTTCCGGGTGGAGGGCCGCGCCGAGGGTGCCGCGAGCCCGGACGGACGGGTCGCCGGCAGCTATCTGCATGGTGTCTTTGCGTCGGACGCGGTGCGCGGCGCCTGGCTCAAGGCCGTCGACAAGGAGCGAGCTGCGTCGGAGCTGCTCTATGAAGATGCGGTCGAAGCGACGCTCGATGCGCTCGCAGCGCATCTGGATGATCATTTCGACACGGAAACCCTGCTCGATCTGGCCCGGACGCGTATTTCCGCTGGGTAAGCGATTTCGGGAACCTCGGCTGCCTTCGCCTGTTCTCCCGGTGCGGCTTCGCGGGAGGATTGATGCACATCAAGGCAAAAGTCTTTATTCGCCATTATGTTGACGAATGATGAAATTCGTCATAACGATCAATTCTTCATCGCCTTCGTTTGAAACAACCCAGCCAACGGCGCCGTGAGCAATCCCGAACGCGATACCAGGCAGATCATCGTCGACACCGCCGAGCGCTTCTTTCGCGATATCGGGTACCAGAAGACGACCGTAGCGGACATCGCCAAATCCCTGCGGATGAGCCCCGCCAACGTCTATCGTTTTTTCGACTCCAAGAAGTCGATCAACGAGGCCGTGCTCGAGCGCTACAAGCGCGAGCAGGAAGAGGCCATCGCGACGATCGCCGACGAAGATAGGCCGGCAGCCGAGCGCCTGCGCGACATCCTCGCGACCTCCTATCGCCTGAACGCGGCCCGCTTCGCCGGCCATGCCCGGATGCAGGAAATGGTCTGCGCCGCGATGGAGGAGAGTTGGGATGCGATCATCGCCCATATCGAGCGCTTCGACGTGGTGCTGCGCCGCGTGGTCGCCGACGGCATCGCGCGCGGCGAGTTCCGGCCGATGGAGCCGGCCCATGCCACGGGCTGCATCCGCACCGCGATGATCCGCTTCATGCACCCGCTGCTGATCACGCAATGTGAGTGCATTCCCGGCCCGAACGCGGATGAGATGATCGCCTTCGTGCTCAGCGCGCTGGAAGCCCGGCCCCAGGCCCGCTGAAGCCCTTTCGCGTCTCTCCGAAGCGGGCAGGCGCTCCAGTTTTTTGCTTTGTCGCATTTTCTTCACGCGAATCGGTATCCTCTTCGCTCGAACATGCTCCAGCCGATCCCGGCCCAACGCGTTGACAAGCCGCCGAGGGAGCGGGATACCGCCCGGACATGGCCATCCTGCCCAAACAGAATCTCAAGAAGCTCGCCGTCGTCCTGCATGACCTCGCGGTCACGGCGCTGGCGATCTGGCTCGTCTTCGTCGTCCGCTTCGAAGGCGCGCAGCTCATCGAGCACCTGCGCTATCTGCCGCGCTTCCTGCCCTTCTTCGTGGCCTATGCCGGGCTGGTCTACTGGCTGTTCTCGCTCTACCGCTCGAAATGGCGCTTCGCCTCGCTGCCGGACCTCTCGAACATCGTCAAGGCGGTTTCCGTCCTGACCGTGACGCTGCTGGTGGCCGATTATGTGCTGGTCGCGCCGAATTTCTACGGCGCCTTCTATTTCGGCAAGATCTCGATCGCGCTGTACTGGCTGGTGCAGGTCGCGCTGCTCGGCGGCCCGCGCCTCGCCTATCGCTATTTCAAATATGCGCGGTCGCGGACCTCCGCCGTGCGCGAGGCGAGCCTGCCGGCGCTGCTGCTCGGGCGCGGCGTCGAGATCGAAATGGTGATCCGCGCCATGGAGGCCGGCACGATGCGGCGCCTCCGGCCGGCAGGCATCCTGTCGCCCCGCCCCGACGATCTCGGCCAGTCGATCCGCGGCGTGCCGGTGCTCGGGCTGCTCGCCGATATCGAGCGGGTCGCAGCCGAAGCGATCGAACACGGCGAAGCCTACCGCCGGATCGTCGCGACCCCTTCCGCCCTGCTGCCGGAAGCGCAGCCGGAGAAATGGCTGGCGCGCACGCGCAAGCTCGCCTTGCCGATCTCGCGCATCGACAGCCTGGGCGAGGGCGTCCGCGACACGGAAGTCGCGCCGCTCGAGATCGAGGACCTGCTGGTCCGCCCAACCGCGACGATCGATCGCGAAAGGTTGGGCTCGTTCCTGAAGGGCAAGCGGGTGATCGTCACCGGCGGCGGCGGCTCGATCGGCTCCGAGATCTGCCTGCGTTGCGCCGCCTTCGGCGCGGCCGAACTGCTCGTCGTCGAAAGCTCGGAACCCGCCTTGTTCCAGATCACCGAGCAACTCTCCATCCAGGCCCCGGATACCGCCGTCTCCGGCGTGCTGGCCGATGTCCGCGACCGCGAGCGGATCATGCCGCTCTTCGCCGGTTTCCGGCCCGATATCGTCATCCATGCCGCCGCGCTCAAGCACGTGCCCTATCTGGAGGCCGACTGGAGCGAGGGCATCAAGACCAATATCTTCGGCTCGGTGAACGTCACCGACGCGGCCGTTGCCGCCGGCGCCCGGACCTTCGTGCTGATCTCGACCGACAAGGCGATCGAGCCCGTCTCGATGCTCGGCGCGACCAAGCGCTTCGCCGAGATCTACGCGCAGTCGCGCGATGCCGAACTCACCGCCGCGGATTCCGGCATCCGCCTGGTCGCGGTGCGCTTCGGCAACGTGCTGGGCTCGGCCGGCTCGGTGGTGCCGAAATTCAAGGCACAGATCGCCCGGGGCGGACCGGTCACCGTCACCAGCCCCGAAATGATCCGCTATTTCATGACGATCCGCGAGGCCTGCGACCTCGTGCTGACCGCTGCCTCGCACGCCCGCGCCGGGGATGCCGAGGTTGAGCGGGCGGCCGTCTACGTGCTCAAGATGGGCCAGCCGATGCGGATCATGGATCTGGCGGAGCGGATGATCCGCCTCGCCGGCTTCGAGCCGGGCGAGGATATCGAGATCATCGTCTCCGGCGTCAGGCCGGGCGAGCGGCTGAACGAGATCCTGTTCGCCCGCGACGAGCCGATGGCGGAAACCGGGCTCGACGGCGTGATGGCGGCCAAGCCGATCTTCGCCGGCCGCGCCAGGATCGAGGCCTGGCTGGCGCAGCTCCAGGCAGCGGTGAAAGCCAATGACCAGGAAGCGGCCCATGCCGTGCTCGACGAGGCGATCCCGGATTTCAGCCGGCGCGACTCGAAGCGGCCAGACGCGCCAGCGCCGCCTTCGTCTGAACCTGCGGCTGCCAGCCAGCGCTGAGCAGGCGCTCAGGCCGGGCGACAAGGCTTCCCGCCAGCTTGAGGAAGGTGTCCTCGCGGCCGGCAAGACGCGCCAGCCGGCGCAACCAGGCTTCGGGCATCGGCAGCAGGGAGGGGCCGCGCCCCAGCCCGGCGCGCATCGCGGCCAGCATGTCGGAGACGCTGATCGGATCCGGATCGGATAGCGCATAGCTCTGCCGCGCCGGGCAGGCCGGATTCAACGCGAACAGGATGGCACCGGCGAGATTCTCCACGGCGAGCAGCGAGCGCGGCGCCTTCAGGCCGCCGAAAGGCAGCGGCACCGGCAAGCGCGCCAGCTTGAGCAATGCCGCCATATTGGCCTTCACGCCCGGCCCGTAGATCAGGACCGGGCGCAGCGCGACCCAATCGAGATCGAGCGCGGCAAGGCCCTGTTCCGCCGCGAGCTTGGAGCGGCCATAGGCGTCGCCGGGCGCGGGCTGCATATCCTCCCGCAGGGGCGGGCCGTCGAAGGCATCGGTCAGCGCCTTGATCGAGGAGAGGTAGACGAAGCGCCGCACGCCGGCCTTTTCGGCGGCGCGGGCGAGTTCCAGCGTCGCCTCGGTGTTGATGCGCCGGTAGAGCGCCTCGTCGAGGCCCGGCCCGGCATGGGCGAGGCCGGCCATGTGCACGACATAGTCGACGCCATCCAGGGCCGCGCGCCAGTCGACCGGCGATATCAGATCGCCGGTCACGATGGCTTCCGTACCCGAAGGGGCTGGTTGTGCCATGCGCTGGGCCAGACGCGGGCGATAGCCGGCCCGAATCAGCGCCGCGACGACATGGGGCCCGACGAAGCCGCTCGCGCCGGTGACGAGGACGCAGCCCTCAGCCATGCCGCGGGCCTGTCGCGAAGCGGCGCAACAGCAGGCCGGTGAGCAAGGCGGCGACGGCCAGGCAGGCGAACTGGACCGGCAGGGCGGGCCAGATCAGCGAACCGCCCGCGATGACGGCGAGCCCGAGATTGAGCAGGGCGACCCGGCCGACCACACCCGGCACGCTGAAGCCGTTCGTCGTCGCCTGCTGGTAGAAATGCGAGCGATGCGCCTCCCAGACCTTCTCGCCGCGGGCGAGGCGCCGCAGCAGCGTGATCGTGGCGTCAGTGATGTGATAGAGCGGCAGGATCAGCGCGGCGGCGAAAGCGCCGGTGCCGGCCAGCCGATAGAGCAGATAGGCGGTGAGAAGGCCGATCGGCAGCGAGCCGACATCGCCGAGGAATAGCCGCGCCACCGGCCGGTTGAACGGCGCGAAGCCGAGGAGGCCGCCGCAGAGCCCGGCGGCAAGCCAGCCCGTCACCGGATCGATCGTGCCGGTCATGCCGGCAAGCGCGAGCGTCGCCGCCAGCGGCACGATGCCGGCGACGGTGATCCAGTCGAGCCCGTCCATGAAATTGACGAGGTTGACGAACCAGACACCCGCCAGAAGCGCCAGGGCACGCTCGACCGGCAGGGGCAGCAGCTCCGGGAACAGACGCAGCTCCGGCGCGGCGCGAAGCAGCACGAAGCCGACGCAGGCCGCCTGCAGCACGAGCCTGACGCTCGCCGGCAGCGGGCGGATATCGTCCCAGGCGCCGACGGTGCCGAGGCCGGTCACGGCAACAGCCAGCATCAATACCGGGCGGATCGCTTCGCCCTCGACCGGCGCCAGCCAGAGTGCCGCCGCCAGCGCGAGGAAGGTGCCGGCGAGAACGGCGATGCCACCGCCCTGCGGAGTCGGGATCTTGTGGCTGGAGCGCGCATTCGGCCGTGCCAGCGCATAGCGCAGGAGGAGCGGGCGCAAGGCCACGCACAGCACCGCCGCCAGAACGGCGGCGGCAGCACAGATCAACAGAGGGCGAAGCACGCTTTCCAAAGTGCCCGCACCATAGTCGAGGCGGCGCAAAAGCCTAGAGGGCGCGCCGCCCTACGGTGTGAAACGGCTCTCTGAAGCGGCTTCCGGGCTACTGCCTGAAGCCGATCAGAACGCCGTCGGCGCCAAGCTGGAGCTGCAGCCCCTGGCGTCGCGTCGCGAGCTTGAGCGTCACGCCCTTGTCGTTGCGCAGCCAGGTGGTTCCACGGCCGGCGGCGCCGACGGCCCAGCCCTCCTTGAGCTGGACATAGGCCCCCGCGAAGTCGGACCTGCGGTGCAACCCGTAGACCGTGCCCGAGGCGACCGAGCGCGAAGCGCCGATCGAGCCGATGCCGAGCCCGCCCACCGTGATCGGGTAGGAGCGGCCCTGGAAACGCAGCGTCCCGCCGCCGGCTTCGCCAGAGGCGATGAAGCCCGCCTGAACCTGTTCGAGACGCACGGTTCCCGTCGCCGGGCCGAGCGAGCGCTGCTGCGCCATCGCCGGCGAAGCCAGCATCAGAACGGCGGCGAGGGTGGTGGTTGTCTGCCTGATCGTCATCATATCCTGCTCCTTGCGCCGAACCGGCGGCTCAAAGCATCGGACCAAATACGATATTCGGTTCGATGATCTGGCAGACCAACCCGCGAAACGGCGATTCGATCCCGCAATGGGAGCGACATTGCAGCGGATCGGAATCGCGGGCGGAGAACTCCGGCGCAGCGGCGGCCTGCGTGCCGCCAGGTCACGGCAGAGCGTCAAGGCTGCAACGTCAAAAGGCCACAATGAGGCGCTAACAATGCCCGATCGATCACGTGATTCGACTGGCCCGCCGCAACAGGCGCGTTGCCCGACTTTCCACCTCTTCGACAATCGAACGCCGCTTTGCGGCACGCTGCCGCCAGCATTCCGCCCGGCAGCCTTACAGGCAGCGCGGCTAGGCCGCGCGCCACTGGAACGACATGAAAAGCAAAATCCGACACGACCACAACAAGACGCAGCCCCCTGGCCCATCGGTCTTGGGACCTTCGCTGCCGAAATCCGCCCCGAACTGGAAACCCGAACCCTGCGGCCTGTCCCGCGAGGAGTTGCGCAGGATCGTCGCGCGGATCATGGGCTGAGAAGAAAGCCATGCACCTCGATCATCCCCGGCTGCCGGCGACCCGCCGGCGCAATCGAACGGAGAAGCCGGCAGGTTCCGATCTGCAGGCACGCCATGACCGCGCCGCGGCCCTCGCCCGGGGGTTCGAAGCGGCGGGCGACAAGGTCGCCGCGGAACGCTTCTATCAGCAGGCCGACCACTTTCGCCGCCTGTTGAACGGCAAAGCCTCGCAGCCCGGAACTGCGGTCATCTGAAAATTTTCGAGAAGGGGCCTGGCCCATCGGGATTTTGGAGCGGGCGATCGGGATCGAACCGACGACATTCAGCTTGGGAAGCTGACGTTCTACCACTGAACTACGCCCGCATGCCCTTCACGCTGGCGAAGCAGCGCGCGGCAGGCCCGCGTTCATAGCGGGTCCGAGCCCCAGTGTCATCCGGGAATCGCCGCAGGCAGCCCCGATTGCGCGGAAGCGCATCAGGCCGGCGCCTCAGCCCTTGAGATGCTTGGAGGGCTTCAGGGCCTGGCCTTGATAATTGGACTTCAGATCGGCGCCTTAGAGCGCCTCCCGACGGGCCGCCATGCTCTCATAGACCAGCCGGCCGACGATCTGGCCGTCCTCGATGATGAAGGCACGTCGCGGGAGCGGACTTCGAGCACGGCCCGCGCATCCTGGCATGCGCAGATAGGTGGTGCCCTGCTTCGAGATGCACCCCAGCACTGTTTTGCCGCCGGTGCTGTATCGTGGTGGGACGAGACCGAGCAGCATGATAAAGCGGGCGGCGGGCTGCCGGAGATGGCCGGAAGCGGGCCCTGGGAACCTCCGCTTCCGGATATGCTGTCCTCCCCGGCTCAGGCACCGTTCTTGATTAGCTCACGCGCGATGATGGTACGCTGGATTTGGTTGGTGCCTTCGTAGATCTGGGTGATCTTGGCGTCGCGATAGAGCCGCTCGACCTCGAAGCCGCGGATATAGCCGGAACCACCGAAGATCTGTACGGCGTTGGCCGTCTGCGTCACGGCCATGTCGCTGGCGAAGCACTTGGCCATCGAGGAGGCGGAGGTTGCAGGTCTGCCGTGGTCGATCAGCAAGGCCGCCCGCTCGACCAAAGCACGGGCGGCTGCGATGTCCTTGGCCATGTCGGCCAGCATCCATTGCAGCCCCTGATTGTCGAGGATCGGCTTGCCGAACTGGCGCCGGTCGCGGGCATAGGCCAGAGCCGCCTCCAGCCCCGCCTGGGCGATGCCGACCGCCAGCGAGGCGATGCCGACGCGACCCTTCTCCAGAACGCTCATCATGATGTGGAAACCGCGTCCCTTGGGGCCCAGTAGGGCCTCGCGCGGCACGGTGACGTCGTCGAAATTGAGCGCGCCGACCTGGCTCGCGCGCTGGCCCATCTTGTGCTCCTTCGGCCCGCGCGAGACGCCCGGTGCATGGAGATCGACCAGGAAGATGCTCATGCCGCGATGGCCGGCGGCGGGATCGGTCGAGGCCAGCACGAAGCCGAGATCGGCGACCGGCGCGTTGTGGATCCAGAGCTTGCCGCCGTCGATGACGTAGCCCTCGGCCGTCTCGCGCGCCATGGTGCGGACATTGGAGAGGTCGGAACCGGCTTCGGCTTCCGTCAGGCAATAGGCCACGCGGGTCTTCCCAGAGAGAATGTCCGGCAGACGCTTGAGTTGTTCGGGCGTGCCGTAGCGGGTCAGCAGGGTGCCGATCAGCTCGACGAGGCCGCACTGGTCGGCGACGGAAGCATAGCCGCGCGACAATTCCTCCATGACGATCGAGTAGGCGAAAGTATCAAGCCCGGCGCCGCCGTGTTCCTCCGGCACGGTGATGCCGAACAGGCCGAGCTCGCCCATGCGGGCGTAGATCTCGGCGGGAAAGGTCTCGTCGCGGTCGAGATCGGCGGCGGCGGGCTTCACGACGTCCTCGGCGAAGCGCCGGGCGGTCTCGCGGATCTGGTCGTAGATCTCGGCGTCGAGCAGAGGGGCGTGCATGACTTGCTTTCTCCTCAGGCGATGCCGTTGAGGGCGCATAGATGCGTCATCCGGCGTGTCGCCATTTCCGGATCGACGAACAGCCCGGCCTTGTCGGCGAGGCGGAAAAGATCGGCATAATGCAGGATGCCGCGCGCCGACTCGGCGCCGCCGACCATGCGGAAATGGCTCTGGAAGCCGTTGAGCCAGGCCAGGAAGACCACGCCGCATTTGTAATGCTGCGTCGGCGCCTCGAAGAGCCGGCGCGACAGCGCGACCGTCGGGTCGAGGATACTGCGGAAGCCCGCCTCGTCGCCCGCTTCCAGCTTCGCAAAGGCCGCCGCGGCCGCCGGGGCGATCGGGTCGAAGATGCCGAGCAGCCCGTGCGAAAAACCCTGCGCATCGCCGGCGATGAGCTCGGCGTAGTTGAAGTCGTCGCCGGTATACATGACGACGCCCTCGGGCAGGAGGCGGCGCATCTCGATCTCCTTGCTGGCGTCGAGCAGCGAGATCTTGATGCCGTCGATCTTGGCGGCGTGCTCGCGGATCAGGGTGAGCACCGTCTCCATCGCGGGCGTGAAGTCGCGGCTGCCCCAGTAACCGGTGAGGGCGGGATCAAACATCTCGCCCAGCCAATGCAGGATCACCTTGCCGCGGCACTGCTTGAGCAGGCGACCATAGACCGCGAGATAGTCATCCGGCCCTTTCGCCACGCGGCAGAGCGCCCGGCTCGCCATCAGGATGATCTTGCCGCCATGCTTCTCGACATGGCCAATCTGCTCTTCATAGGCGCGGATGACGTCGTCGAGGCTGCGGGCATCCTGCGGAGCGAGCTGGTCGGTGCCGGCGCCACAGGCAAGATCGGCGCCCGGCGTCGCCTTGGCCTCGGCCAGCGAGCGGGCAATCAGTTCGGCAGCGTTGGGCCAGTCCAGACCCATGCCGCGCTGCGAGGTGTCCATCGCCTCGGCGATCCTGAAGCCGAGACCCCAGAGATGATGACGGAAAGCCAGAGTCGCGTCCCAATCGACGGCCGGCTCGCGCCAGGGATCGACCAGCTTCAGCGGGTCGGCGACGACATGGGCGGCGGCATAGACGGTGCGAATGCCGTTGGCCTTGGCCGTCTTCGGAAAGGGCGAAGGCGGCACCAGCCTGTAGCGCTCGCTGCTGCCGTCCATGCGGGGCAGGTTGATCTCGACCATCGCTTCCTCCCATGAATTTATTGGAACGTTCCAATTAAGAAACGCGTTCACAGCCTTATACAGAGCCATAAAACGCTTTGAAAGAGTGATGTTGCATGTCGCTTCATTCGCTGATAATGGAACGTTCCAAGAAAAGAACAGCGCCACGCGCATCAGGGACGAAACCATGCCGCAGCCGCAAGGCAGCAAGGGAAAGGTGACGATCATCGAGATCGCGGACGCCGCCGGCGTCTCGAAATCGACGGTCTCGCTCGTCCTCACCGGCCGCGGCGCGGTCAAGCCCGAGACCCGCCAGCACGTCCTGCAGACCATGGACCGGCTCGGCTATGTCTATAATCGCGGCGCCGCCAATCTGCGCAATGCGCAGTCCCGCATCGTCGGCCTCGTCCTCAACGACCTCTCCAACCCCTTCTTCGCCGAATTCGCGATCGGCGTTGAGAAGGTGCTGCAAATGGCAGGCTATGTCGCCTTCATGGCCAACACCGCCGAGAGCGTGGTGCGGCAGGAGCAGGTGATGCGGATGATGCGCGAGCACGGCGCCGGCGGCATCATTCTCTGCCCGGCGTTGGATACCCGCCCCGAGCACCTCGATTGGATCATGGCGGCCGGCACCGCGCTGCTGGTGGCGATCCGCCGCCTGCCCGGCGCCGAGACGAGCGTCGTCGTGCCCGAAAATCTGGCCGGCGCCAGCCGCGTCACCCGCCATCTGATCAACCTCGGCCATGAGCGCATCGCCTATCTCGGCGGCATGCATTCGATGGTTGTCCGCCAAGAGCGGCATGGCGGCTTCGTCGCCGCTATGGAGGCCTCCGGCCGCACTGTCGATCCCGCCCTCAACATCGAAAGCATGCCGACGCGCGATGGCGGTTTCGGCGCGATGAGCGCGGTACTCTCGCTCGCCGACAGGCCGACGGCGGTCGTCTGCTACAACGATGTGACCGCCATCGGGGCGATGCTGGCGGCGGCGCGCCATGGCCTTGTCGTCGGGCGCGACATCGCCATCGTCGGCTTCGACGACACCAGCGAAGCGCGCCATGTCTCGCCGGCGCTGACCACCGTCGCGATCGATCCCGTCGGCCTGGGCGAGCGCGCCGCAGCCCTGCTGCTGAAGCAGATCAATGATCTCTCAGCGGAGCCGGAAAGCTTCATCGGCCCCGCCCATCTCGTCATCCGCGAATCCTGCGGCGCCTATGAGCGCGCGCTCGCCGCCGCCGGCTGAACCCTTTCCGAAGAGACGTAACCCATGGCCTTCCCCCGCATCCTCTCCGCCGACGAAGCCGCCGCCCTGATCCCGGACGAGGCGATCGTCACGGTCTCCTCCTCCTCCGGCCTCGGCTGCCCGGATGCGGTTCTGGCGGCGATCGGCCGGCGCTTCGATGCGTCGGGCCATCCGCGCAACCTGACCACGCTGCATCCGATCGCGGCCGGCGACATGTGGGGCGTCAAGGGCATCGACCATCTCGCCAAGCCCGGCCTGCTGGCCCGGATCATGGGTGGCTCTTACCCGTCCGGCCCGTCCTCGGCAGAGCCGCCCGCGATCTGGAAGATGGTCACCGGCGATGAGATCCCGGCTTACAACATCCCGAGCGGCATCCTGTTCGACATGCATCGCGAAGCCGCCGCCAAGCGACCGGGCGTGCTGACCAAGATCGGCATGGACACTTTCGTCGATCCCAAGCATCAGGGCTGCGCCATGAATGCGCGCGCCATGGCCGAGCCGATCGTTTCCCGCGTCGAATTCGACGGCGAGGACTGGCTCTATTTCCGCAGCATCGTGCCGAAGGTCGCGATCATTCGCGCCACCACGGCCGATGAGCGCGGCAACCTCTCCTACGAGCATGAGGGCGGCCTGCTCGGCCCGCTCGATCAGGCGCTGGCGGTGCGCAACAATGGCGGCATCGTCATCGCGCAGGTGAAGCGCGTGGTCGAGGCCGGCAGCCTCAACACGCAGGCCGTCTTCGTGCCCGGCATCCTCGTCGACGCCATCGTGGTCGCGCCCGACCAGATGCAGACGACGCAGACCGTCTACGACCCCGCCATCTCCGGCGAGGTGCGCCGGCCCCTGTCGAGCTTCGAGACGCCGGCCTTCGACGTCGCCAAGGTGATCGCACGCCGTGTGGCGCAGGAATTGCGCCATGGCGACGCCGTCAATATCGGTTTCGGCATCTCGGCCAATGTCCCGCGCATCCTGATCGAGGAAGGCCGGCACGGCGCGGTTACCTGGGTGATCGAGCAGGGCGCCGTCGGCGGCGTGCCGCTGCTCGAATTCCAGTTCGGCTGCGCCTCCAATGCCGAGGCGATCGTGCCCTCCCCCTACCAGTTCACCTACTTCCAGGGGGCGGGCTTCGACATGTCGCTGCTCTCCTTCCTCCAGATCGACAGGCAGGGCTGCGTCAACGTCTCCAAGCTCGGCGTAAGGCCGCATGTCACCGCCGGCGCCGGCGGCTTCATCGACATCACCGCGCGCGCCAAGCGCATTGTCTTCTCCGGCTATTTCAGCGCCGCCGCCAAGCTCGCGATCGCGGACGGCAAGCTCGTCATCGAGAAGGAAGGCAAGGTGAAGAAGCTGGTCGAGGCCGTCGAGCACATCTCCTTCTCCGGCCCGCGCGCGATCGCCCAGGGGCAGGATATCACCTATGTCACCGAGCGCTGCGTGATGAAGCTGACGGCCGACGGCATCGTCGTCACCGAGATCGCGCCCGGCGTCGATCTGGAGCGCGATATCCTCAGCCAGAGCGAATTCCCGCTGCTGGTGCCGAAGCCGCCGAAGCTGATGGACGCGGCGTTGTTCAATGAGGCGCTCATCGGCCTCGAAGTTCCCGCGAGGGCGGCATGAGCGATCCCGTCCGCCTCGACATCGCCGCTGGCATCGCGACGATCACGCTCGCCCGCCCGGAAAAGCTCAATGCGCTCGACGATGTCATGGTCGGGCTGCTCGGCCGCTTCGCTGACGTGATCGATGCCGATCGCTCGGTCCGCGCCGTGATCCTGACGGCCGAGGGCAAGGCCTTCTGCGCCGGCGGCGACATCGTCGCCTGGGGCGGGCTCTCTCCGCTGGAGATGGGCCAGGGCTGGGTGCGCTCGGGCCACCGCGTCTTCGACAAGCTGGCCCGGATGAAGCCGCCGGTCATCGCCGCGATGAACGGCCATGCGCTCGGCGGCGGGCTCGAGCTCGCCGTCACCGCCGATATCCGCATCTGCGAGGCCCAGGCCAAGATCGGCCTGCCCGAGACCGGGCTCGGCATGATCCCCGGCTGGTCGGGCACGCAGCGCCTGGTCCGGCGCCTCGGCGGGCAGGTCGCACGGCGTCTTGCACTCACCGGCGAGATCGTCACCGCCGAGACCGCGCTTTCGCTCGGCATCGTCGATCAGGTCGTCGAGAAGGGCGGCGCGCTCGCCGCCGCGCAGGCGATGGCCGAGCGCATCTGCCAGCGCGGCCCGGTCGCCAACATCGTCGTCAAGCAGTTGATCAACGCCGCCGAGGACGAGGACAGCGGCGCCCTCATGGAAGCGCTGGCGAGTTCGCTCGTCTCCTATACCGACGACGTCAAGGAAGGCGTTTCCGCCTTCCAGCAAAAGCGCACGCCGACTTACCGGGGGGAATGAGATGACGCGGCCCGTTGCTCTCATCACCGGCGCGAGGCGTGGCATCGGCCGCGCCATCGGCATCGCCCTCGCCAACGCCGGCCACGACATCGCCTTCACCGATATCGCCGAGGACGAGGCCGTCGCCGAAGCGTCGAAGCTCTTCGAAGCGGCAGGCGCGAAGGCCCGGTTCTTCAGGCATGACGTCGCGGCCGTCGCGAGCCATGCCGGTCTCGTCGCCGATGTGAAAGCCAAATTCGGCCGGCTCGACCTCTTCGTTTCCAATGCCGGCATCGGGGCGCCCATACGCGGCGACATGCTGGAAATCACGGAGGAAAGCTTCGACCTCGTGATGGACATCAACCTGCGCGGCGCCGCCTTCCTGAGCCAGGAGATCGCCAGGGCGATGCTCGCGGACAGGCCGGAGCGGCCGGCGATCGTCTTCATCACCTCGGCCTCGACCGAGCTGATCTCAATCGACCGGGCACAATATTGCGTCTCGAAGCTCGGCCTTTCGATGTGGGCGAAGGCGCTCGCCGTCAGGCTGGCGCCGGAGGGCATCCCGGTCTTCGAGGTCCGGCCGGGTGTGATCCGCACCGACATGACCGCGAAGGTCGCCGCCAAATACGACGCACGCATCGCCGACGGACTGATCCCCGCCGGGCGCTGGGGCGAAGGCGAGGATGTCGCGGCCGCAGTCGCCGCCCTGACCAGCGGACAATTCGCCTATGCGACGGGAACGGTGATCAATGTCGATGGCGGCTTGCTGATTCCGCGATTGTAGCAAGACTGGACTGGCAAGACCGAGAAGCCGGTGGCAAGCCGGCCGCATATTCAGGGAGGACAAGATCGATGAAGGCTGTTGAGCAGCGGAAGCCCCGGAGGGGCTTGCCCGCATGAGCTACGAGTTCGATTTCGCCGACGTCTTCGCGGCCTGGCCCGAGCTGCTGCAGGGACTGGTCAACTCGCTCGTGCTCTCGGCATTGGCGATGGCGATCGGCATGGTGGTCTCGGTCGCCGGCGCGCTCGGCAAGACCTCGGGACCGAAATGGCTGGTCTGGATCATCGACGAGTATATCGAGCTGATCCGCAACACGCCGTTTCTGATCCAGATCTTCATGATCTATTTCGGCCTGCCGTCGCTCGGCCTGAAATTCTCCTCGAACGGCGCCGCGCTCCTGGCCCTGGTGGTGAATGTCGGCGCCTATGGCATCGAGATCATCCGCGCCGGCATCGAGAGCATCCAGAAGGGGCAGATCGAGGCCGGCAGGTCGCTTGGCATGCGCCCGCTCCAGATCTTCCGCTACATCATCCTGAAGCCCGCGATCCAGGCGATCTACCCCTCGCTGACCAGCCAGTTCATCCTGCTGATGCTGAACACCAGCGTCTGCTCGGCGATCGCGGCGAGCGAACTGACGGCGGTGGCCGGCGACATCCAGTCACGCACCTTCCGCAGCTTCGAGGTCTATTTCGTCGTCACCTGCATGTATCTCGGCCTCTCCGTCTTCTTCTGGTCGGTGTTTGCCGGCATCGAGCGCACCTTCCTGCGCAAGCCAACCCGGTGAGGTGAGACGATGCGCACACTCGGCTCTCCCGACATCATCTACATCCTCATGGCGGTGCGCTGGACGCTGCTGCTCTCGCTCGTCGCCTTCCTCGGCGGGGCGCTCGGCGGCGCGCTGGTCGCGCTCGCCCGCACTGGGGAATACAAATGGCTGAGGGTCGCCTCCGCCGGCTACATCAAGGTCTTCCAGGGCACGCCGCTGCTGATGCAGCTCTTCCTCGCCTTCTTCGTGCCCGGTCTCTTCGGCTGGTCGGTCGATCCCTGGACAGCGGCGGCGCTTGGCCTCTCGCTCCATGCCAGCGCCTTCCTCGGCGAGATCTGGCGCGGCGCCATCGAGGTCGTGCCGCGCGGGCAATGGGAGGCGGCGACCTCACTCGGCCTGCGCTACGCCCCGAAGATGGTGCTGATCATCGCCCCGCAGGCGGTCCGCATCGCGATCCCACCGACGATCGGCTTCCTCGTGCAGCTCATCAAGGGCACCTCGCTCGCCTCGATCATCGGCTTCGTCGAGCTGACGCGCGCGGCGCAGATCATCAACAATGCCACCTTCCGGCCCTTCACGATCTTCGCAATGGTCGCGCTGGTCTATTACGTCATCTGCCGGCCGCTCTCGGCCTACAGCAAGAGAATGGAGCAAAAGCTCCTCGTCGCCGCGCGCTAGGCGCGGCTGCGCAATACCAAGCCTACCCCTCAGAGGAGAACGCCCCATGTCACTGTTTAAATCGATTTGCCGCCGCAGCCTCGGTGCGCTGGTCTTCGCCGGCCTCGCCGCCGCTGCGCTCAATACCGCCCCGGCCCAGGCCGCCACGCCCGACGAGATCAAGTCCCGCGGCAAGCTGATGGTCGGCGTTCTGACCGACTATCCGCCCTTCGGCGGCACCGATGCCCAGCAGCAGCCGGCCGGCTACGATGCCGATGTCGCTGCGCTGATGGCCAAGTCTCTCGGCGTCAAGCTGGAGCTCGTTCCGGTCACCGGCCCGAACCGCATCCCTTATCTCCTGACCAACAAGATCGACGTGCTGATCGCGACCTTCGGCATCACCGCCGAGCGCTCGAAGCAGGTGCTGTTCTCGAACCCCTACAGCACGCTGACCATCTATGTGCTGGCGCCCAAGAGCCTGAACATCAAGACGGCGGAAGATCTGAAGCCGGTGACGATCAGCGTCGCGCGCGCCTCGACGCAGGACACCGCGATCAGCGCCGTCGCGCCGGCCGGCACGCCGCTCAAGCGCTTCGACGACGACGCAACCGCGCTGCAGGCCCTGATCTCCGGCCAGGTCCAGGCCATGGGCGCGAGCAACACCATCCTCGCCCAGCTCCTCAAGGACTATCCGCAGCTCAATATCGAGCCGAAGCTGACCCTGAAGGAGCAGGCCAACGGCATGGCCTTCCGCAAGGCCGACACGGCGCTGGCCGAGTTCTCCAACAAGTTCATCGCCGAGATCGAGGCCAACGGCGAGCTCTCGAAGATCAACCAGAAGTGGTTCGGCATCGCGCTGCCGAAGCTGCCGGCGATGCCGCAGTTCTGATCCTGAAGACGGGTGCCCGGCCTCGCGCCCGGCACCCATTTCGATTGTCACAAAACGGTTTTTGCAGATGTCCGCGACCGCCCCTTCCGCCGCCGGCCATACACTCGGCGACGTGATCATCGAGATGCGCAAGGTCGACAAGTTCTATGGCGACTTCCACGTCCTGCGCGATATCGACCTCACGGTCTCGCGCGGCGAGCGCATCGTCATCTGCGGTCCCTCGGGCTCGGGAAAGTCGACGCTGATCCGCTGCCTGAACCAGCTCGAAGAGCATCAGAAGGGTGAGATCATCATCGACGGCACCACCGTCCACGCGAAACTCAAGGGCATCGAGGACATCCGCCGCGAGATCGGCATGGTCTTCCAGAGCTTCAACCTGTTTCCGCACCTGACCGCGCTGGAAAACTGCACGCTGGCGCCGATGAAGGTGCGCGGCACGCCCAAGGCCGAGGCCGAAGCCACCGCCCGCAAGATCCTGGAGCGTGTCCATATCCCCGAGCAGGCCCATAAATACCCGGTCCAGCTCTCGGGCGGACAGCAGCAGCGCGTCGCGATCGCACGTTCGCTCTGCATGAACCCGAAGATCATGCTCTTCGACGAACCAACCTCGGCGCTCGACCCCGAGATGGTCAGCGAAGTCCTCGACACAATGGTCGAGCTCGCCGAGAGCGGCATGACGATGATCTGCGTCACCCATGAGATGGGCTTCGCTCGCAAGGTCGCAGACCGCGTAATCTTCATGGATGCCGGCGAGATCGTCGAGATGGCGCCGCCGGAACAGTTCTTTTCGGCACCGCAGAGCGAGCGCACGCGAAAGTTCCTTGGCCAGATTCTGCACCACGCCTAGCGCGGCTTTTGCCCGGGGCTCAATGTGGTAGAGTGGCCGGAATGACGCTAGCCAGTCCTGCGCGGATTGGCTGCCTCTCGTGAAGCGTCGTCAATCTGGGTATCGATTTCGCGCAAATTGCCATGCCAGCGGAGCGCACTTGCCGGACCAATCGTGGGCCTTGAGAAAGGAGCGGATCGCCGGTGGCGCCGTCTGTCCCCAGATCGGGAAGCCAAGGTGGATCCTGCGATGACGGGCCATGTCGAGCGGGGCGGCCCGTAGCGGCGGCTCGAAGCCGGCCTCGGTCTCGCGCCGCGCCTGTTCGACCGTCTGCTCGTAATCCTCGGGATAGGGCGTGGCCGTGCGGATCTCGAAGAGGTCGGCATTGCGCGCGCGTTGGATCTGTCCGGCGATGACGCGGGTATTGCCGGTGCGAGAGTAATACGCGACCAGCGTGTCCCTCCCGGGCGCGTTCGCCGCGGTTGGCGCTTCGGACGCCTCGCCGGCGACGACGGGAAGAGCAAGCGGAGCGGCCAGAATCGCTCTACGCGATAGGCCAGCGATCCCAAGTGATGTCGTCATGTACCGCCTCGATCATTCGATGAGGGGTATCTAACGCCGCCGTGTTATGCTGATTAGGGGCTATATTCCGCAAGGGCTGATAAGGCGCTCTAATCAATGCTCCACCCTAACTTCAACGACCTCGCCGCCTTCGCGATGGTCGCGCGGGAGCGCAGCTTCACCAAGGCCGGCGCCAAGCTAGGCGTGTCGCAGTCGGCGTTGAGCCAGACGATCAAGGGGCTGGAGGAACGTCTCAGGTTGCGCCTGCTCACCCGCACGACGCGCAGCGTGGCGCCGACCGAGGCTGGCTTGAGACTGCTGGAGACGGTCGGACCGCGTTTCGAGGAGATTGAGGCCGAGATCGCCGCGCTCGGCGAGTTGCGCGGTAAGGCCGCCGGCACGATCCGGATCACCGCCGGCGAGCACCCGGCGATCTCGGTCCTGCAGCCGGCTCTCAAGCGGTTCCTTCCGGACCATCCCGACATCAAGGTCGAGATCATCGTCGACTACGGCCTCGTCGACATCGTGGCGGCGGGCTACGACGCCGGCGTGCGCATGGGTGAGCAGGTCGCCAAGGACATGATCGCGGTGCGGATTGGCCCGGAAATGCGCATGGCCGTGGTCGGGTCGCCGAGCTACTTCGAGCTCCACGGCATTCCCACGACGCCGCAGGAGCTGACGGCCCATAACTGCATAGCGACCCGCATGCCGACCCACGGCGGCCTGTTCTCCTGGGGGCTGGAGCGCGACGGCCATGAGGTGAAGGTCCGATCGGACGGCCAACTCGTCTTCAACAACCTGGCCATGCGGCTGAGTTCGGCACTGGACGGGCTCGGCCTCGCCTACATGCCCGAGGACCACGCGCTGCCCCACATCCGCGACGGACGGCTGATCCGGGTCCTGGAGGACTGGTGTGCGCCGTTCCCGGGCTATCACCTCTACTACCCCAGCCGCCGGCATTCCTCCCCCGCGCTGTCGGTCCTGATCGACGCGCTGCGCTACCGGGACTGACGGCGCGTCCAGAAGCGGATCGCGTCGTCGATCCAGCCTTCGGCCCTCGTTCCGATGCCGAGCCCGAATCCGTGGCCGACGTCGGGATACTCTCGATAGTCCACCTCGGTGCCGATGCGACGCAAGGCTTCGACGCGGCGGCGCATAGCGATGGGCGGAGCGATGCCGTCCCGGTCCCCGACGAAGGCGAAGGTCGCGGGCTCGCTGGCCGCGTGATCTGAGTGAGCCGTGTAGGCCATCACCACCGTGGCCGGCTTCGGCAAGTCGGGGCCGCCATACGCCACGACGCCGTGGCTGCCGATCGAAGCGGCCATGCGGGCGCCGGCGGAGCTGCCCCAGAGCGAGTAGTCGCGCGTGTCCACGCCGAGCGCCCCAGCGTTGCGGAAGACGTATCCCAAGGCCGCGGCCAGGTCCTGGGTCGCGACGGCGCCCCCCTTGCCGGCACGATACTTCAGCACGAAGGCGTTCAGCCCGGCCTCGTCGATCGCGGCGGCATAGGGGAAGCCCTCATGAACCGAGCCGACATATGCGAAGCCGCCGCCCGGGCAGATGATGGCGAAAGGAGCGCCCGGCCGGCCGCGCAGGAAGAACAGGCCGGCATGGGCCTTGTCCGGCTCGGCGCGCCGTTCCGCTTCGGAGTATATCTCGAAGAAGATCTGGTGGCCCTGCCCGGCGTCGTCGATCAGGCGGTTCAGGCCATGAAGCGTCGAGGCAGTATCGACGTGGCTGTGATAGGGCAGCAAGGACCCGAGGGCGTCGAGCTTGGCCAGCTTGTCGTAGTCGCGGTCGTCCCAGGGCAGGATGCGGCGGGAGAACCCTGAATAGGCAGGGTGGGACAGCAGGTCGCCGATCGTGCTGTCGCCCGTCAGGCGCGCATGAGGTGCGGCGATGCTGGGACTGTGCTGAGCCACGGCGCCCTCGGCTCCTATCGCGAGGAACGGCAAGGCGAGGCAGTCGCGCCGCGACACCAGCCCGCGAGCCCGGATCGCATGATGCCGGCTCTCCTTCATCACTCCGACCCCTGCGCGGCCGCCCGCCCGCGTTCGGCGGTCGGATTGGTCCGGCTGGTCGATGCCCAGGCCACCCGAAACATCTTCAGACCGTAATAGGTCACCGCCATCACCAGCCCGGCCACGGCCGCGTAGTGGGCGAAGAAGCCGAAGACCGCTTCCTCGAAGTTCCACCAGTCCAGCGTCATCCGCATGGAGAGCTTGTCGCCGAGGCCGAGGACCGTGAAGCTCCAGACGCCGTGCAGCGCGATCGCCAGCGCCAAGATCCGTAGCGCGAACGTCCGCGGTGCGGACGGTCTCCTGATCCCGAACAGGTTGCGCGCGACGCCCATCAGCATCGGCCAGCGCAGGCCGAGATGGATCGCGACCACGATCAGCACCCAGTAGGCCGCGAGCGTGTGAATCTGCCGTGCGGTGAAGCCGCCCCAGGCCGGCAGGAACGGCGACAGCGCGTTGGAGATCAGGACGCTCGTCGCCAGCAAGGCAAGCACGGCGCCGAGCAGCGCCAGCGTGACGCCGACGTTCAATAGGCTGCGCGGCTCCCGCCGGGTCCGCGGGACGCCGCCCCACCAGCGCCGGTTGAAGGCGTTGTGGGCGATGAGCAGCAGGAACATCGCCGTCCCGGCGACTTCATGCACAAAGTTGCCGAGCCACCAGTAGGCGAAGCCGAGCAGCAGCAGCCCGGCCGTCAGCCCATCGAGCCAGAGTCGCGAGAGGAACAGGCGGTTCACGTTCTGACCTCAAACACTTACTCGATCGGGGCGCCGTTGAAGCGGGGAATACGGGAGCCGGTGAAGAGAAATTCGGCTCCCGATTGACTTTTATGGCAGGACTGGCAGCGGGCGGTGTTCTCCGCTGTGTTGATCGTCTTGTCGGGCCAGAACCACTGGAACTGCCAGTCGCCGGTGCGGCGACGCTCATCGTAGTCGGCGCCCCAACCCTGGCCTTTCTCCATCACGAAGTAGCGGAACAGCTTGCCGTCCCGATGGTCCACCAGGACGAAATGCGTGCCGGCGGGGATAGGCTGGCGGTTCTTGACCGCCTCGATCGCCGCCGGTGTCGTCATGATGTGCTCGGTGACGTTGCCGCGCTTGACGGTGGTGTAGTGCACCAGCTTGTCCAGCTCCGGGAAGGTGGCGCGGGTGGCCTCGGCGTGGACCTGCCAGCCAACCGTCATCACGGCGGCCATCGACAGGCCCGCCATGGCGAGCGGGAACCTCGGGATCGTCATGGGCGTGTCCTTCCTAGCCCCGGTATTGTTCGTCGGAGACATGCTCCAGCCAGTCGACCGTCTTGCCGTCGAGCGCCTCCGAGATCGCGACGTGGCTCATGGCGCTCGTCGCCGACGCCCCGTGCCAATGGTTGACCCCCGGCGGAATCCAGACCGTGTCGCCGACGCGGATCTCCTGGGCCGGCCCCTCCCAGTGCTGCACCAGCCCGGCGCCGGCCGTGACCAGCAGGGTCTGACCGAGAGGATGGGTATGCCAGGCCGTTCGAGCGCCGGGTTCGAAGGTGACCATTCCTCCGCTGATCCGGGCCGGGGCGGTTCCCTGGAACCGTCCGTCGACGCGCACGGTCCCGGTGAAGTTCTGGGCCGGGCCGGCGCTGGGCGGCTGCGTGCCGGCACGCTGGACCGTGACGGGCTGAGCGGTCTGGGATACAGCCTCGGCGGCAGGCATCAGTGCGGCGACAACGGCGAGGATCCTGGGCGACATCGCGATCCTCACTTGGCCTTGAAGACGTCGCGAGCGACGTTGACCGCGACGATCGCGTTGATCCCGCCATTGGGATGCGCCACGACGATGGCAGGGTATCTGCGGCTCTGATCGTGGTTCGCCGGAGTGTAGACGTTGGCGACGATATCCACGCCGTTGAGCTCGTAGCGGACCGGGTTGACGTTGACCTGGCCCGGCTCGTTCTTCGTGAGGGCGCCGCGGTAGACGAGGCCGAACGGATTTCGCTTGTAGTCGGCGACGGACGGGGTGGGATTGGCCATTGATGGACCTCCTGGCAGCGTGGCGGCGAACAGGAGCGCGGACGCTCCGAGAAATTCGCGTTTGCTGGGGGCACGCGTCGTTACGGTCATGACGACCTCCGGTGCTCGATGGGGTGGGGCGCGACGAGCCCGCTTGCAGGCGTCGCGTCGAGGCGTCAGTCCAGCTTCTTCTCGGCAAGGAACTTCGAGACCAGGTCGGCGATCTCGACGTTGTTCAGGTCCGAGAACGGGAAGTGCGTGTTGCCGCGGATGCCCGCCTCCGGCAGGTGGACGAGCGTGACCTGCCCGCCATGCTTGTTGACGGTGTCGGCCCAGACCCGCGCCATCTCCAGCCGGCCACGCCAGGCGTCCTGCGTCGGCACATCGGTGGGCTTGGACGGGATGTTGTCACCGTAGAAGATGATGATCGGCAGCTTCGTCAACGCCATGAAGTCCGCCATCGGGACGGGCACGCCCTCGATCGTGTCGAAGGAGGTCGGCACCGGCTTCGGCAATTCGCCATGCGGGAAGACGAAGCCGCTGCCGGGCTCGAAGGCGACGATCGCCTTGACGTTCTGGCTCTTGATCGCGGTCAGCCAGCCCGGCCCGCCGCTCTGGGAGTGCGTCATCTGGATACCGGGGCCGATCTTGGCGAAGAGCGCCGAGACGCCGTCCGAGACGAGGTTCGCATCGAAGGGGCCCGTATTCGGGGTCATCGCGCGTAAATACTGGTTCAGCGTTTCCGGCCTCCGGTCGAACTGGACGCTATCGAAATAGTTGGGCCAGATGCCGACCCGGAACTGGCCGAACCAGAACTGCTCATCGGGCGTCGGCTTGAGCGTCGCCTCCACCGTGCTGCGTCCGGCGTTGCCGCGCCGCGGCTGGTCGATGAGATAGGTCGCGAAGCGGCGGCGCAGGAAGATGTTCTGGAAGCCCTCGCGCCCATCGGGCGTCGTCTCCCAAGTCTTCGAGAACTGGCCGGCACCGTGCCACATCACGATCGGAAGGCCGCGGGCGTTCACGGGCACCTGGTAGAAGGCGTAGAGATGGTCGCCGTGGAAAGTCTGACCGCTCGGTTGCAGCGGCTTCAAGGGATCGAAGGTGCCGGGCGCGGTCGTCACGGAGCCGCCGGTGGCGAAGCTGCCTTGATCCTGGATGACGAGGGTTCGGCGCGCGAGCCCTGCTGGGCGGCGGCTGGCAGCGACGTAAACGTGGCGGCGCCCAGCAGAAGCGCTATCCCAAACGTGCGCATCTTCATTGCAGGCATCATTCCCTCGATCGCTATCAGCGTTCGAGGAACCTAAAGGCCTGAGCAATAATCGATTAGCCGCTTTAAATTACTAGAGCTAATTAGCTCAACTTCTTAATCGATGACTCGAGAATGCCCGCCTCTTGCGTTTCGCTCAATGACCGCTTGTGGCGCGACGCGGCCGCATTAGCGCG
Source organism: Allobosea sp. NPDC055353 (assembly GCF_053644975.1). Taxonomy (NCBI): domain Bacteria; kingdom Pseudomonadati; phylum Pseudomonadota; class Alphaproteobacteria; order Hyphomicrobiales; family Alloboseaceae; genus Allobosea; species Allobosea sp. NPDC055353. The sequence continues at coordinate 355,909 of NZ_JBSHMC010000003.1, forward strand.
CATGATCCGCCATTCGGCGGAGCGCAATGATATAACGGAGCTGCTCTCATGTGAGCCCGAGCTGCCGCCGTGGGCGCCCGTGCGAGCTTCCTGTCGACATTCATGGCTCCACGGCCGAATGCTGGCGCCATCTGCTCATCACTTTCGAGAAGCTCGCTACCGCGTACCGCCCTTGGATGGTGCAACGCCCTACCCCGGCGGAGGCAGAAGCGGCTTATGTAGTAAATATAAAAAATTCGACCTGACATCGTGACTATGCGATTGTGCTTCGCTAGATTCTGTAATTATTCTACATGAGATAAATTGGGGAAAAGAGGGTTTCGCGCCCTGCGCCTGGACGCGGAGGCTCTGGATGCAGCGAAATTCGAACAAACAAGGGAGGGGACAAATGCGTTTGACGAGACGGCATTTCTTCGCCGGGGCGGCGGCCGCCTACGCCGTGCCTTATGCGGCGGGTCAGGCGTTCGCGCAGGGCAAGCAACTGAATGTGTTTGCCCATCGCGTTCTGCAGAATGTGTCCAACGGCACCGCGGGCGGCGATGTCACGGCGGGTTTCACGGCGGCTAACGGCGCCAGCATCAACTGGGCAACGTTCGAGACCGGGCCGCTGCACGATCGCGTGTTTCGCGAAGCGTCGCTCGACCAGTCGACGATCGATGTCGCCTTCCTGCTCAACACCTATGCGACGCCGCGCGTCACGACCTTGTTCGAACCGCTCGACGCCTACATGAAGAGCGACCCGATCGAGAAATTCGACGACATCTTTCCCGGCCTTGTGAAGGCGGTGACTTTCGACGGGCAGCTTTTTGCCGTGCCGTTCCGCCATGCTTCGACCGGGCTGCACTATAACGAGGAAATCTTCGCCGAATGCGGGGTTTCCGGCCCACCCAAGTCGATCGAGGAATTCATCGACATAGCCAAGAAATGCACCAGGAAGCGGCCCGACGGCACGCCTGCCGTGGGCTTTATCCTACCCGGTGTCGCCTATCCTGAGGTGATCGCCTTTGCCCGCGCCTGGGACGCCGACTTCATCACCCCCGACATGAAGGTCGTCGCCAATTCCGAGCCGATGGTAAAGGCGCTGACCGCCATTCGTCAGCTCTTCGAGGCGGGCGCCGTGCCGCGCAATCTGACCGGTATGAAGGCGGAAGACGCCAACACCTGGATGCAGACCGGCCGTGCCGCGATGGCGATGAGCTCGATGAGCCGCAACGGGCTCTACAACGACCCCAAGAAGTCGCAGGCCGCCGGCAAGATCAAGACGACGTTCTTCCCGGTCACAAAGGCATTGCTGGGAAAGTACGATGTCGCGCCTGCCAAGGTCGAGTTCTGGAGCATGGCGATCCCGAAGAATTCCCAGAATAAGGATCTGGCCTGGAAGTTCGTTAAGTGGATGTCTTCTCCACAGGCGGCGCTGGGGGCAGCCCTCAACGGAAACGGACCGGTCCGCAACTCGACCTATGATGATCCGCGCATCATCGAAGCGCTGCCCTATGCGCAGGACGAGCGGCGGGTCCTCGCCGTCTCGCGCGTGCCGCTGCCTGCCTTCAACGAAGCGGCACGCGCCGCCGACTTCTTCAAGGAAGAAGCCGAAGCTGCGGTGCTGGGCATGAAGACGCCGCAGCGGGCGATGGATGATCTTACCGTTCGCGTACAGGCACTTCTGAAATGAAGCGGGAGGGGGGAGGCCGAGGCCTCCCCTTCCCTCCCACTTAGGCAAGGCCGAGCAGGTCGGCGCGGGTCGTATCCCGGCCAAGATGAAGAAGCACGTCGGCGGCGGAGCACATAGGCGGCACGCGGCGGCATACGACCACGCCATCGTCCGGTATCAGCAACGGCTCGGGCGCGCGGTCGGCGCGCTCGAAATCCCACAGCCACCCAGCCGTTTCGCCAGCCCGCACCGTCTCGCCCAAAGCATGGGCAGGCTCGAAGGCACCGCGTCCCGGCGCACGCAGGAAGCCTCGCGGCTCGATCGCCAGCAGGCGTGTTCTCGCGCGCGGTGTTGCGACAGCATCGATCATACCGAGATGAGCGAGAACGTTCTCGATGCCGGCCCGTGCGATCTCGACGGTCCGCGGCGTTACGCATCCGCCGCCGCCCAGCTCCGTCGCCATCGCGGGAATGTCCTGCTCCAACGCCGCGGAGACCAGCGTCGCGCTGGCTTCGGGATGGCGCATCACCATCGCATAAGGCGCCGCGAAGGCCAGCATGAGATCCAGCGTACGCTCTGCCAAAGCGCGGTCCACGGGCAGGCGCCCAAAAGCGCATGGCAGATAGTCGAGCGTCCCACCGCCGCTATGCAGGTCGACCACGCAATCTGCCAAGTTCAGCAGCAGCCGGAAGATGCCATCCGCGATCTGTTCCGTGGGCAGGCCGTCCGGCTGGCCCGGAAAACAGCGAGCCAGATTGACGCGGTCGATGGGGGACGTGCGCCTGGCGGCCGCCGATGCGGCGGGATTGGCAACCGGCAGCAAGATCACACGCCCGCGCAGCCGATCCGGATCGAGCGTCCGGGCCAGACGCGACAGCGCAAACTGTCCTTCGTATTCGTCGCCATGCAGCCCGGCGGTGCACAGCAATGTCGGCCCGTCGCCGCCTTTGACCACGATCACCGGAAGGGTGATGCGACCATAGGCGGAGCGGTCGTGCGAATGCGGGACGAAAAGGGCGCCGACGTGACGCCCCGACCGATCGAGTTCGACTTCCAGCCGGGCGGGGCCGCCTGCTCCCGAGACGCCGCGTTTCATCGGGGCGCGCCGCGTTCAAAGGCGGATGCGTGCGTGAACAGCCCCGGCGTGCCGCCGGAGTGCAGGAAGACGATGGAGGACGCCTTGCCGAGCAGGCCCTGCTCAGCGGCACCGATCAGGGCGGCCATGCCTTTGCCTGTATAGACGGGATCGAGCACCAGCCCTTCGAGCCGGCCAGCGGTCCTGACTGCGGCGAGGCTCGCGGCGGAGGGGATGCCGTAGCCTGGGCCGATCTCTGCGTCGACGATGTCGAAATCCTGCCCCGAGAGACGCGTCTCGATGCCCATCCACGCGGCGGCAATGTTGGCGGTCTCGGTGATCCACTTGCGCAGCCGCGCCTCCGGTTGCTGGGCGCTGACGCCCATGACCCTGGTTGGAACGCCGAGATGCTTGAAGCCGAGCGCCAGCCCGGCCGCCGTCAGCCCGGAACCGCAAACCGCGACGACGCTGTCGGGGATCCGCCCGATCGCCTTGAAATCCTCGACGAGCTCAGCGGCACCCGACATCCAGCCTGCGACACCGACATTGGCACTCACGCCTGTCAGCTGCACGACGAAGGGGGACCGGTCCTGTCTGCGGTAACGATCGGCGATCGCCTCGATTTCTTCCTTGATGGCGGGGTGCCATGGGTCGGTCTCCTGGGTGAAGGTGACTTGCGCCCCGAAGATGTCGTCCAAGAGTAGATTGCCGACATGCTCCGTGCCCATCTTGGCGCGCAAATGCAGGTGGCAACCGAGCCCCAGCTTGGCGGCTGCGCCGGCCAGCGACCGGCAGAAATTGGACTGGCTGCCGGCCGTCGCAATCAGCATGTCGGCTCCCGCCGCGATCGCCTCGGCAAGGATGAAGTCGAGCTGACGAAGCTTGTTGCCGCCGAGCGCATAGCCGGCCATGTCCTCGCGCTTGATGTGGACGGATGCGACGCCGAGGTGCTCGGCCAGCCGCGGCGCCGGCTCGAAAGGCGTCGGCAGGCGGGCCATGTCGAGACGCGGGCGGCCGGATATCGGATCGATCGAAACAGCAGACGGGCAAGTTACGAGCATCGCGGCGTCCTGCAAGGGCATCGGCGCTCGCCGAGCGCGATGTAGATAAATTACGAAAATGGTCTCGTCAACGCATCCGGAGCCGGTGTAGGAAGGGCTGAAGCTGTCAGATGACGGGCCGCTGCCATGACGATCATGGCGTGGAGACGGGCGTCTTGACCATCGTCTCTCCCATCGAAACTCGCTTGGCCGAGCTGCACGTGGAGGCGCAAGATAGTTTTGAATTATAAGGCAATTATATCTTACGGTGTCATCGGGACCTTGCTGTACGGCTCCGGGCAGCTATCCGTGGTCCCGGACGGGAGGCTACCCGAAGCCTATAAAGGCGATCTAGGGAGTAAAATTACGGAAGCAGGCGGGTATGCTGCTGCACGCCTCTGCCGGCGGCTGATCCTCGCCCATGGGAGACTGACGCTGGGTTTGCCTGACCGGATCGCGAAATGCGTTCGTCAGGCGGCTTCGTCAACACCGATCCGGATTTCGTCGCGCCGGGGACTGCGGCGAGTGGTGCATCCGATATGATACTGGAAGGCATGGGCGTGTCCGGCCGGCATAGCCGCATCGCCATTGATGTTGCGACCCTCCCGCTCCGAGCCTGCATCGAGGTGGACGGCCTTCGCGTTCGAATAGGGGAAGGGCATGATGACAGGTGAAGCGCCGGGAAATGGTCACGCCGGAGGCGACGACCGCTTCCTCGACATATTGACCGCCCGCAGGGCCGAGCTTTCGCCATCCGAGCGCCGGGTGGCAGAGTTTGTGCTCGATGCGCCGGACAAGGTCATCCATATGTCGATCGCGACATTGGCCGAAGAGGTGGGCGTCAGCCAGCCGACCGTGCTTCGGTTCGTGCGTACGATGGGGTTGGCCAGCTATCCGGAACTCAAGCTGCGCACCGGACAGAGCATCGTCGCCGGGACGCCTTATGTTCACAGCGAAGTTGCCTCCAGCGACCCGCTCGACCAGGTCGTCGACAAGCTTGTCGATTCCTCGATCTACGCGTTGACGATGCTGCGACGGTCCATCGACCAGGAGGTGCTTGCGCGGGTCGTCGACATCCTCGCCAACGCGCCCCGCATCGATTGCTACGGTGCCGGTGCGGCGCGCATCCTGGCCATGGAGGCCCAGCACAAGCTGATGCGCTTCGGCATCCCGGTCGTGGCGTATGACGACACGCATTTGCAGCGCCTTGCCGCCGCCACGCTGCGCAAGGGCAACGTGGCGCTCTGCTTTTCCCATACCGGCATGGTGCGCGACATCGAGGCGATGGCGCTGAAGGCGCGCGAATGCGGCGCCACGGTCATCGCCATCACCCGGCCGAATACCGCGCTGTCGGCTGCGGCCGACATCGTCCTCGAGATCGACGCGCATGAGAATACCGAAATCTACACGCCGATGACGTCGCGCGTGGCCCATGCCGTGCTGATCGACATCATCGCGACAGCGATGGCTCTCCGTGGCGGACCGGCGCTTTTCGATCGCCTGCGCGAGGCGAAGAACAGCCTCGCCGATCTGCGCATTCCGCTGGCGGCGCCGGCAGGCCGCAGAACGAGCAAATCATGAGGGTCTTTGTCGCTTCGCTGGCGACTGAAACGAACACGTTCTCGCCAATTCGCATCGACCGCGGCGCCTTCGAAGATGCGTTCTACGCCCCGCCGGGCGAGCACCCCGAGACGCCCACTCTCTGTTCCGCACCCCTTGTCGTGGCCCGCAAACGCGCCAGCGAGCAGGGGTTCACCTTGATCGAGGGGACGGCGACCTGGGCCGAGCCTGCGGGCCTGGTTTCCCGGGAGGCCTATGAGGGGTTGCGGGACGAAATCCTCGACCAGCTGCGCGCCGCGATGCCCGTCGACGTGGCGCTTCTCGGCCTGCATGGCGCAATGATCGCCGAGGGTTACGACGATTGCGAGGGCGATCTGCTCACCCGGGCCCGCACGATCGCAGGGCGGGACGCGATCATCGGGGTCGAACTCGATCCCCATTGCCATCTCACACAGGCGATGATCGACGCAGCCACGATCCTGGTCACTTTCAAGGAGGTGCCGCACAGCGATTTCTTCGAGCGCGCGGAGGATATGGTGGATCTTTCCTTGCGCGCCGCCCGCAAGGAAATCACGCCGGTGATGAGTATCCTCGACTGCCGCGCCATCGCCAATTTCCTGACCAGCCGCGAACCTGGCAGGTCCCTTGTCGACGACATGATCGCCCGCGAAGGCAGGGACGGCGTGTTGAGCATCTCCGTCGTGCACGGGTTTCCGGCGGCGGATGTCCACGACGTCGGCACCAAGATCGTCGTCATCAGTGACGATGCGCCGGAAAGGGGGCGATCCGTGGCGGCCGAATTCGGTGCCCGGATCGTTGCTTTCGGCGCCAACCGCATGCCGTACATGCCCGACCCGGCCAAGGCGATCCACATGGCCCTAGCCGTGGCCGGTCAACCTGTTGTGCTTGCCGATCGCTGGGACAATCCGGGCGGCGGCGTGGCTGGCGACAGCACGTTCCTTGTTCACGCGCTGCGCGAGCGCCCGGACATCGATGCCGCGGTCGGGGCTCTGTGGGATCCGGTCGCTGTCTCGTTCTGTTTGGCGGCGGGCCCCGGTGCGCGCCTACATCTGCGCTTCGGTGGCAAGGCGGCGCCGAGTTCGGGCATGCCCGTCGATGCTGAAATCGAGGTCGTCGCGACCACACGCGATCTTGTCATTCCGTTTCAAGAGAGCCGTGTTTCCCTGGGGGCGGCAGCCTCGGTACGTCTCGGCAAGCTGGATGTGGTGCTGGCAAGCAAACGCGCCCAGACGTTCCACCCCGCTGTCTTCGAATTGCTCGGGATAGAACTCTCGAAGAAAAAAATCGTCGTGGTGAAATCCGCAAGCCATTTTCACACAGCCTTCGCGCCGATCGCCGCCGATGTGATTTTCGTGAATTGTGGCGGCCCCTATCCGCCCGATGCCGCCGCAATACCCTACCGCCGCATTCGCCGGCCTATCGCTCCACTCGATACGAATGTCTCTCCGGTGTGGATGACGTAAGTCAAACATCCGGCCCTTGCCGTAGCGACCCCGGGAGGCCGCAACGCCAATGCTCCGTCCCGTCGCCGCTACACCTGGATGCCTGGCCGCATGAGCTCTTTGCGTCGTGACGCCACTCGATGTCCGCTTTCGGGCCAGGAGCCAGAGTCTGCTCCTGGCGCACACCGGTACATGCGAGATGGCCGGCTGGGCGCTCTGACCTCTGTCTCAGTGCTTGCTAAGGATTTCACCGAGGAATTTTCGGGTGCGCTCGTGGCGCGGATGTCGAAGAACTCCTCGGGTGTCAAACGGCACGCAATATTGGCACGCCGAAACACATGAAACGCTTGGAGCTGTGCGATGGCGCTGAGGGCTACGGCCCCACAGGCTCAGAAAAATTGCTTCGACAGCTTCAAGCCTTGACCCTGGTAGTTGGATTTTATCTGCTGCCCATACAGTTTATCTGGAGTTTCGATCATGTCTTCAAAAATTAAAGTCCCAACACGCTGCCCGTGGTCAAGCATGAATGGAACATCATGACTTCTAATTTCAAGAACGACCTTACTATTGCTACTTTCAGTAATCTTTGATTTTCCGAAAAATGGATCCAGGAAACCGGCGTAGTGTACACGCACTTCGCCAACCGCGGTATCATAAGCTACCATTTCGGCGGCCTCATCTTCGCCGATCTCGATATCTTCCAGCGAGGCCATGATATAGAATTCGTCCGGCACGAGGACGAGCTCCCGCCTACCAGGGCGGCATTGGATAGGCTCCCAGAAATCGTTCCTGTCATACTTTCCGATTTGCTGAAGATCGATCAGGCCAGTGGTTTTGCGCGCCCGATACGCGACGATGCCGCCGGCAGCCGCTCCTTCCAGATCGATCGAAACAGGAAACGTCCGACTGGGACGCTTCGGGTCAGGAGCGGCTTCCCGGAACCGGAGTTGGTTGAGTGAATCGCCGGCCCGCGCAATCACCGGAAATGAGCGCGGCACGACCTCGGCGAAGAGCGGGCCAGAATAGCCAGCGGGGATCTCGTCGAAAGCGGTTCCGCAATCTGCGATGAGGCGAACGAAGATATCGAGCCTGCCGGAAGAGCTTTTGGGGTTTGCGCGGGCGCTGGTGCCCTCATCGAGGCGCAAATGTTCCTGAAGCGGAATGATATGGACGCAGTTCCGCTCAAGAACCTGAGGCTTAGTCAGATCCACCTCATGCGTTGCGAGATCGCTCAAGCGCTGGGCGACTGAATTTCCTTTACCCGGCAGAAAGCTCGTGGGAACGCGATAAGCTCGGTCCCCCAAGCGAAGATCGAGGCTCGCTGGCTGGATCGCGGCTTCATTGATCGGCGTGCTAGCGCAGATGACGCCCGCCTCAATAGCCCGCCGGATCCACTGCGACGGCCAAATTCCAAAATTCATCGTTTCTCACACCGAAAGGGTCTGGCGGATAGTCTACATGCAACGGAGCAATCAAGCCGCCATTGACCTCGTCATCCACAGTGACTTTCCGCGAGTGGTGCGAATCTGACGGATGGTACCGGCCGCTTGCCGGACGTTCCAAACTTCGGTTCGGGGTGGAAAGCAGCCATCGTCCATCTACCCGAAACCCGCCCTTCGGGGGGCGCCTCCCGATCAGAAGCTGACCCTGAGCTGCGCGGTTCCACCGAGCCGGCTTGTGTTAGCGGAGAGTTCGGTATCGACGCGCATGCCGAGGCTGACGGTTTGGCTCAGGCGGATGTCGGCGCCTGCCGTGACCAACGCGGCATTCCGATCAGGCCTGGCGCCGGTCACTGCGAAGCTCGCGCCAGGCAGGCCGTTGAGCGAGGCGCCGAGATCGAAATCGCGCTGAAAGTAATGCGCCCAGGCCCCCCGCACGAAACCCGTGACCGGCATGGCGCCCGCCATCAGGTTGGCGTCGAGTTGCAGGCCGAGTTCGCTGCGGCTGGTCATGTCGGAACGGCTGGCCAGCGTCAGTGTGCCGGCGACGGCGCCGGTCGTGGCGCGCTCCATTGCGGCGGGGCTGCTGGCGTGCACCGCCTGGAAGGCGGCCAGCGGCGACAGCGTGATGCCGCTCCAGCTCATCACCGGCAGGCTGGCCTCGACCCGCCCGCTCCAGGCCTGCGTCGCATAGGACGCCGTGACCCCGGTCAGGCCGAGTGCGGGAATGGCGCGGTTCGTGTCGGTGTCGAGCCTTGCATAGCCAAGCGCCGCGGCCAGGTTCACGCTTCCCACCAGGGTGCGGCCGTAGAGGCCGGCCTGAAAGACATCGGCCTCCGCCTTGCCGAGCCCGGCCGAGAGCGAGGCGCGCGACTGGCCGCCCGAGACGGCGGCGCCGACGACGGTGTTCGTGCCCAGTCGGATGTCGGCACCAACCGCGAGATGCGCATCGGAGAGGTTGCGATTGGCAGAGCCGACGATCCGGTCGCCATCATTGCGCCCGGTCGAGCCGAAGGTCGCGCCCCAGAGCGAGAAGCGCGCCGGATCGAAGCTCTGGCGTCCCGGCCCGTCCTGCCTTGAGGGCAGGTCGGCGGTAAAGCCCGTGGCACCTGCGGGCCCGCCGGGCGCCCCTGAAAGCCGGCCGGCGCCCGAACCATCGAGCATCGTGCCGAGGAATTGGCCAGCCGCGCTGTTGGCCATAGCCGGCGCCGAGGTGTGGACCTCGCCCGAAAGCTGGTTGACCGCGGCCGGAATGGCGGCTGCCGGCAGGTTGTAGATCGCAAACAGCGCGGACGGGTTGGCGCCATTCGCCACCACCGCGTCGATCGCCGAGGCGACCGCAACCGCATTGGCCGGGCGGCCGACACCGAGCGAGCCAGGTCCCGAAGGTGCCACAGGAGGCGTCACGATCGGAGCCAGCGGCTTCGGGGTGAGCGTCAACTGGACCTCGGTGCCGGTATAGCTGACCGTGCGGGTGACACCGTCGCCGAAGGAGGCGCTGGTATCGACCGTGCCGAAGCTGCTGCCGCCCAATCCGCCCGCTGCCGAAAGCAGCGTATAGGGCGACGAGAACAGATAGGCGCCGCCGAGCGGCACGATCCGCAACGTGCCTGCAAGGCTCGCCGTGCCGGAGACATCGAGCCGGTCGGAGGCCGCCCCCTGCACCTCGGCGAGGTAGAGCGAGCCGGCACCCAGCGTCAGGTTGCCGTTGATCGTCAGCGTCCCCGGCGAGTTGCCCGGCGCGACCGTACCGTTCACCGTCGTCGAAGGGAGCGTGCCCGAACCACCGATTGTGGCGCCTGCCGCGACGGTCAGGCTGGCGGACGACGCAATCGAGCCGTTCACCACCAGCGTGCCGCCGGTGACCGCCGTCGCGCCCGTGTAGGTATTTGTGCCGGAGAGCACCTGCGTGCCGGCGCCGGTCTTGACCAGGCTGAGGGCGCCGCCACCCGCTGCGTCGACGAAAAAGCCGCCGAAGGTCGCCGTCCCGCTCGCGGGGGCGATGGTCAGCGTCGCTGCGGTCCCATTGCCGTTGGCGACAGCGCCGGAGCCGGACAGGGATGCGATGCTGTTGCTGTAGCCGCCAAGGTACAAGGCCCCATCGACGACATGATGGGACATCGCGGAGAAGGCCGTCGACGAAGATGCAACGAGGGCGGTGTTGGCCTGAACATGCGTCGCGGCCGAATAGGTGTTGTTGCCGTAGAGGACGACGGTCCCTAGCCCGCCCGAACTGGCGATGGTCAGGGTTCCGGCTGCGCCGCCGGCGCCATCCGTGATGTTGCCGGTCATCCTCATGGTGCCCATCGCCGTATGGAAGGTGCCGCCGGCGGACGTGATCTGCACCGCGTTGTTGACACTAAGGATGGCGCCCCCATTCCGCAGCGCGCCGCCATTCAGCGTCAGCGTGCCGGTCCCCAAGGCTGAGTTGTTGTTCATCACCAACGTGCCGGCATTGAGGCTCGTCCCGCCCGTGTAGGTGTTGGTGCCAGCGAGCACCTGCGTGCCCGCGCCGGCCTTGACCAAGCTCAAGGCCCCGGCGCCGCCGTCTTCGATCCGGCCGCTAAAGGTCGTCGTCCCAGCCGCCGGAGCGATGGTCAGTGCCGCGGCGGTCGGATTGCCATTGACGACAGTTCCCGTGCCAGCCAGGGAGGCGACGCTGTTGCTGAAGCCCGCAAGAACCAAGATTCCATCGACGTCATGATGGGATCTCCCGGAAAAGGCCATCGACGAACCAGCACCAAGGATGGTGTTGGCCTGAACATGCGTCGCAGCGGAGTAGGTGTTGTTGCCCCCGAACGCGACAGTTCCGAGACCGCCCGAACTGGTGATGGTCAGGGTTCCTGCTGCGCCGCCGGCACCGTCCGTGATATTCCCGCTGAGGTCGAGAGAACCTGTCGCCACGTCGACGGTTCCGCCGGCATTGGTGATCAGAACAGAATTGGTATTCGCGAAGATGCCGCCGTCGATCTTCAGCGTGCCGCCGTTCAGCGACAGCGTGCCGGTCCCCAAGGCCGAGCCGTTGTTCATCACCAACGTGCCGGCGTTGAGGCTCGTCCCGCCGGAATAGGTGTTGGCACCCGAAAGCGTGAGGGCTCCGCTGCCCAGTTTCACCAGACCACCGGCCTGAGAGATGACACCGGAAAAGGTGGTCGAGTTGTTGTCGCTGCCGGTGGTCAGGGTGCCACCGCCCAACGTCACCGCGCCCGATCCCGCCAGCGAGCCGATCGACTGGTTGAAACCGCTGAGGTCAAGGATGCCGCCAGCATTGACTGTCGTGGTGCTGCCGGCGCTGAACGCGTTGGCTCGGCCGGCCGCTAGCGTGCCAGCAGAGACTGTCGTTGCACCCGTGTAGGTATTGACGCCGCTCAGCGTCAGCGTGCCGGTGCCAACCTTGCCGATCGAGATCGATCCGGACGTTTCTATGAACGCGCCGCCAAAGCTCGTGCTCGTGTTGAGCGAGCCGATCGCGAGCGCTGCGGGTGCACCGGAGAAATTCTCCACCCTGCCACCAATGCCCGAAAGCGACCCGATCGTTACCATCGGCGCTGAGCCGCGCAACGCGAGGCGGCCTCCGCCACCGAGGTTGAAGGTCGAGTTACCTCCACTGGAGGAGCCATCAAGGATGACATTACCGCCGGCCGCGAGGTCATAAGTGACGTGGTCGCCTGTCGCTCCGGAAACGAATATCGTGTTCGAGGGGCCCGATCCGGTTGCGATGGTCTGGTTCACGCCGGAGACATTCACGACCCCGGTGTTGATGGTAAGATTGTTACCCAGAGTAAGCGTGTAGCTCGTCGCTCCGGGTCCGAATATGATCTGACCAATTGAGGTGTCTGCGGTTGTGAAAACACCGGACAGGGGTCCAGCGCCAAAATTGGCTGTATCTGAGGAGCTCGGGACAGCGATCGGAGACCAGTTTGCACCCGTATTCCAGTCGCCTGTCGTCCCGATCCAAGTGCTCTGCGCCGCCGCCGGTCCCGCAGCCACGGATGCCAGCAGCGCGAGTTTGACGATGGACGGTGCATGGCCGCGAACCCGCACGGTGGAGGGCGCCATGAGTGCCGTGGACCTGAGCAGCGCATGCTTCAACCGGTCGCTCATCATACCCCCCAGCAGTCTCGACACCGCCTAGACCGAAGCGGAGTCACAAAGGGAAGTTAGCACGATCGGCGGCAAACCCCTTGGCGCCGCGTCCACGATTCCCGGAGGTTTCGTGATTTCAGACCGATGTTGCCATCGGGTAACAATCGCGCCTTGCCAAGAGGGTTGAGGCGGCTTGATGCTGTCGCGGGCTACCGTCGGCGTCGCCCCGGACGTGCTCCAGAGGCTGGGGCAAATCGAAAGCGGCCGGCTAATCTCATCGTCCGACGCCGGCGCGGGAGGCCGACACCGCTGGTCGCCAGATTGAACTGCCGGGAAGCGGACCGATGACTTTGCCCTCTCGCACGTCTCGCGCAGCGAACAGCGTGGTCGTGCCCTGGCGCTTGTAGTCGTGTGTCATGGTTCCGGCGCGCCCCTCTTCAGCGGAGTCCCGGCTCGGTGCGGTCCAGCGCCTGAATCTGGGATTTCTCGTCGACCGACAGAACGATGGTGTGGACCGGCCAATAGCTGGCGAAGCAGGCCCTGAAGGCCAAGCATGCCGCGCGCGAGCCATGCATGTGCCGGCGGGTTGTCCACGCCGGAATCGCGGCTCGCCCGCATTGACGCTGGCGCCGGCCGGCCGGTAACACATCAACACGATAGAGCCGCGACCGGCCGAGGCGGAGCCTTCGATGTATCAGGCCCAGACGCATGGCGTGCGCGTGACCGCGGCGCCGCGTTTCATGGATGGCGAATCCTCGCATGCGCAGGGCCGCTATTTCTGGGCCTATGCGATCGAGATCGTGAATCTCTCGACGCAGACCGTGCAATTGATGACCCGGCACTGGTTCATCACCGACGGGCGCGGCGAGGTCCATGAAGTCCGCGGCGAAGGCGTGGTCGGCAAGCAGCCAGTGCTGCGGCCGGGCGAGAGCTTCAACTACACCTCGGGCTGCCCGCTGACGACGCCGGACGGCTCGATGCACGGCTTCTACGCCATGCAGGATGAGAACGGCACGATCTTCGATGTCGAGGTGCCGCTCTTCCCGCTCGATTCCCCCTATGTGAAGAAGGTTCTGCATTGACCGCCTCCGCTCAAGCCGGGCAGCGCTATACGCCGCTCGATATGCTCGCCCGCCTCGTCGCCTTCGACACGGTGAGCGACAAGTCCAACCTGCCGCTGATCGATTTCGTCGAGGATTACCTCGCCGGCTGGGGCGTCTCCTGCGTGCGCTTCCCCAATGAGACCGGCGACAAGACCGCGCTGTTCGCGACCTTAGGCCCGCAGGATCGCGGCGGCATCGTGCTGTCCGGCCATACGGATGTCGTGCCGGTGGCGGGTCAGGCCTGGAGCCGCGACCCGTTCACGCTGCATGTCGAGGAGGGCAAGGCCTATGGCCGCGGCGCCGTCGACATGAAGGCCTTCGTCGCGCTCGGGCTGGCGCTGGTGCCGGACTTTTTGGCGGCCGAGCTCAAGACACCGATCCATCTCTTCCTGTCCTATGACGAGGAGGTGACCTGCCTCGGCGTCGTCGACGGCATCAATGCCATGGGCAAGACCCTGCCGCGGCCGCGCGCCGTCATCGTCGGCGAGCCGACCATGCTCGACATCTGCGACGCGCATAAGGGGGTCAGGACCTTCCAGACCGTGGTCAAGGGTTTCGCGGCGCATTCCTCCAAGCCGCAGCTCGGCGCCAGTGCGGTCCATGCGGGCGCGCTGCTCGCCGCCGAGCTCGACCATATGGCCGAGGATGCCAGGCAGCGGCCGGACACGAGCGGTCGTTTCGACCCGCCCTATGACACCGTCCATATCGGCACCTTCCATGGCGGCATCGCCCGCAACATCCTGGCCGATCGCAGTGAGATCCTCTGGGAGATCAGGACAGTGCCGAGCTCCGACCCCGAGGCCGGGCCGGCTCGTTTCGCGAAGACGGCCGACAAGGTGCTGGCGCGGATGCGCGCGACCGCGCCGAGCGCGGCGATCGAGACGCAGATGACTTCGGACGTGCCGGGTCTGGCGCCCGATCCGGGCTCCGAGGCCGAGCGGCTCGCCATGCGGCTTTCCGGCCGCAACCACACGATCGCCGTCGCCTATGCGACCGAAGCGGGGCATTTCCAGCAGGCCGGACTTCCGACCGTGGTCTGCGGCCCCGGCTCGATCGACCAGGCGCATCAGCCGGACGAATACATCACGCTGGAGCAACTGGCAGCCGGCGAGACCTTCATGCGCAAGCTGATGGCGGAGTGCCAGGCGGGGTAGGCCAGTTCCGGGCTGACGTTCACGCACTTCGTCATGCTCGCCCTTGTGGCGAGCATCCACGTCTTGAACACCGCACGGCATCGACGAAGACGTGGATGGTCGGGACAAGCCCGACCATGACGGGAGCGGCGTGCTTAGACGCCTACTGCCCCGCCGCCTGCCCGTCCTCGACCTCGGCCGGGTCGAAGGAATAGCGCCGCGAGCAGAACTCGCAGGTGACGCCGAGCTTGCCGTCATCGGCGATCATCGCCTTGCGGTCCTCGGGCGCGAAGCCGCGCAGCATCGAGAGCACGCGCTCGCGCGAGCAGCGGCAGGCCTCATGCACGACGACCGGCTCGAAGACGCGGGCGCCGCGCTCGTGGAACAGGCGATAGAGCAGGCGCTCGCTTTCCAGCGTCGGGTCGAGCAGTTCGTGGTCCTCGACCGTCTCGACCAGCGAGCGCGCCTCCATCCAGGCATCGTCACTGACCCCGTCCGGATCGCCCTTGGCGAGGATCTCGTGCCCCTCTGGAGCATCGCCCGGATGCATATCGGCGGCGCGCAGGCGATCCGCCGAATGCGGCATGAACTGGACGAGGATGCCGCCGGCGCGCCATTGCGGGCGCCCGCCCGTGGTGACGGTGCCGACGCCGAGCCGAACCCGCGTCGGGATCTGCTCGGACTGGCGGAAATACTGATGCGCGGCCTCTTCCAGGCTTTGGCCCTTCAGCGCGACGATGCCCTGATAGCGGGTCGTGGCCGAGCCCTGGTCGACGGTCATGGCGAGATGACCCTCGCCGAGGAGCTCTCCGCTCGAGATCTTGCCGAGCGCGATCGCGTCGACGAGTTTGGCCTCGTCGATATGGGCGACGGCCCGGAAATTGTCGGGCGCGTTGAAGTCGACGACCATCATCGGGATGGCACCGTCGCTCTTGGTCTGGAGCTGGAAGCGGCCCTCGAACTTGAGTGCCGTGCCGAGCAGGACGGTGAGCGCCGCCGCCTCCCCGAGCACGCGCGAGACGGGCTCCGGATAGCCGTGGCGATCGAGGATCGCATCGATCGCCGGGCCCAGCCGCACGACGCGGCCGCGCACGTCGAGATCGGGCACGGCGAAGGGGATGACCCGATCGTCGAGCCCGGTTGTGCTCATGCTGTCGTCGGCGGCCATCAGGCCGCGACTCCACCGAAGCACCAGGCGAGAATGCCCTTCTGCGCATGCAGGCGGTTCTCGGCCTCATCGAAGACGGCCGATTGCGGGCCGTCCATGATCGCATCCGTGACCTCCTCACCGCGCGAGGCCGGCAGGCAGTGCATGAAGATCGCGTCCTTCTCGGCGCGCTCCATCAGCCTGTCGTCGACCTGATAGGGTCGCAGCAGGTTGTGGCGGGTGCCTTCGTTGTCATCGCCCATCGAGACCCAGCAATCGGTGATGACGCAATCGGCGCCCTCGACCGCTTCCTCGGGGCGATGGGTCAGCTTGATCCGGGCGCCCTGCTTCTTGGCCCAGGCGATCAGGGCCGGCGGGGGGCTAAGCTCCTCCGGCGTCGCGACGGACAACTCGAAATCGAGCCGGCCGGCAGCGTGGACCCAGGAGGTCAGCACGTTGTTGGTGTCGCCCGTCCAGGCGATGCGCTTGCCCTCGATCGCGCCCTTGCGCTGCTCGAAGGTCATGACATCGGCCATGACCTGGCAGGGGTGCTGGCGCTTGGTCAGGCCGTTGATCACCGGGACGGTGGCGTATTTCGCCATCTCGACCAGCGAGTCGTGATCCAGGATGCGGATCATGATCGCGTCGACATAGCGCGAGAGCACGCGGGCGGTGTCCGCGATGGTCTCGCGCTCGCCGAGCTCGATCTCGTGGCCGGCGACCATCATCGGCGATCCCCCGAGCTCGCGGATGCCGACGTCGAAGGAGACGCGGGTCCGCAAGGACGGCTGCTCGAAGATCGTGGCGATGACCTTGCCCTCGAGCAGGCGGTCTCCGGCGGCGGCGGGCGTACGGCGTCGCGACTTGATCTCCTCGCCCGTGCGCAGGATCGCGCGCAGCTCGTTGCCGGAGAAATCGGAGAGATCGAGGAAATGGCGCGTCACGGGCGCTTCCTTCGCTTCGCTGGTGGGGTCTGGGGTGAAATTATTCGGCGGCCGGGCGCTTCAGCGTCGCCTCGACGGCGGAAGCCGTCTTGTCGAGACGCGAAACCCCCTCGGCCACATCCGCCTCCGAGATGATCAGCGGCGGCAGCAGCCGCACGACATTGTCGCCGGCGCCGACGACGAGCAGACCGTGAGCACGGGCCTCGTTGACGAAATCGGTGTTGAGCGTGTGGAGCTTGAGGCCGAGCATCAGGCCCTCGCCGCGGATCTCGGCAATGACCTCGGGATGCCTGTCCTTGAGCTCGGCCAGCGACTGCTTCAGCCGGAGCGAAATCTGGCCGACATTCTCGATGAAGCCGGGCGCCAGCACGACGTCGAGCACGGCATTGCCGACCGCCATGGCGAGCGGGTTGCCGCCGAAGGTTGTGCCATGCGTGCCAAGCGTCATGCCCGAGGCCGCTTCCTCGGTCGCGAGGCAGGCGCCCATCGGGAAGCCGCCGCCGATGCCCTTGGCGATCGACATGATGTCGGGGGTGACGCCGTATGTCTCGTGGGCGAAGAACTTGCCGGTGCGGCCGACGCCGGTCTGGATCTCGTCGAAGATCAGCATCAGGCCCTGCTCGTCGCAGAGATCGCGCAGCAGCTTGAGGAAACGGGCCGGCACGGAGCGCAGGCCGCCCTCGCCCTGGATCGGCTCGATCATCAGCGCGGCGGTCTCGGGGCCGATCGCGGCGCGCAGCGCCTTCTCGTCGTCGAACGGCACCTGGTCGAAGCCGTCGACCTTGGGGCCGAAACCGTCGATATATTTCTGCTGGCCGCCGGCGGCGATGGTCGCCAGCGTCCGGCCGTGGAAGGCGCCCTCGAAGGTGATGATGCGATAGCGCTCGGGATGGCCCTTCGCGGCATGGTATTTCCGCGCCATCTTGATGGCGCACTCGTTCGCCTCGGCGCCCGAATTGGTGAAGAAGACGCGTTCCGCGAAGGTCGCCTCGCAGAGGCGACGGGCCAGCCGCTCGCCATCCGGCGCGCCATAGAGGTTCGAGGTGTGCCAGATCTTGCCGGCCTGTTCGGTCAATGTCTTGACCAAATGCGGATGGGCGTGGCCGAGCGCGTTGACCGCGATGCCCGCGCCGAAATCGAGATAGCGCGTGCCGTCGGCGGTGATCGCCCAGGGGCCCTCGCCGCGCTCGAAGGCGACGGGGGCGCGGGCATAGGTCGGGACAAGCACGGACTGGCTGGCGGAAACAGGGGCGGGAGCCATGGGACGAAGATCCTCGCGAGGGGGACGGGGTGAGAAACGGATTGGCGCTGAACGGAAAACGACGATCCGGGATGGATGCTGCAGGGATGCAGCCACGATAAGACCCGGTGACGACGTTATCGTCGCACCCAACTCCCGATCTCTCGTCGCGCCGTCATCCGCATCGTCGGAACCTTGATCCGCCAAACATAAGCGCCGCCCGATCGAGGGCGGCGTCACCTTGTGGATAAATATGCTTAAGGCGGCCGCGGCTGTCAATTCAATGCCGCGGGGACAGTGTTGCCGAAAGGATTCGCTTGACCGCACAATCGCGAATCGCCTGGGGAAAAGCCTGATTCCGATTCGCTGACTCTTGTTCGCGAGTCACCGCAGCTTGTATGGTCGGCTTCGTCAGATACGACATTTCGTGCGGCGCCTCCTGTACCGTCTGTTGCGGCAGCAACGGCTTTGTCCCTGCGACAAGGCCGCCGGTCCCGGATTCCGTCACGAAGCGCCCTTAAAGGCGGATCCCGCGAGGGATCGGCCGGACAAGACAGGTGATGCGGATGAACGAAGCCGGAGCATGGACGGAAGAGCGCGTCGAGCTGCTCAAGAAGCTCTGGAGCGATGGGCTGAGCGCCAGCCAGATCGCCGCCGAGCTGGGCAGCGTCACGCGCAACGCGGTGATCGGCAAGGTCCACCGGCTCGGCCTCTCGGGCCGCGCCAAGAGCGCGGCACAGCCGGCCGCGCCACGCAACAGCACAGCCCGCAAGGCCCCGGCGCGCTCGCCGAGCCATCCGATGGCCGGCGCTGCGCCCGCGCCGACGCGCGGCGCCCATGCGCTGGCGCCCGGCTTCGCGCCTGAGGCGGAAATCGCGGTCGAGGCGTCGCCGCTGCCCTCCGAGGACGTGGTGATCCCGTTCTCCGAGCGCGTCACCATCATGGACCTGCGCGAATACATGTGCCGCTGGCCGATGGGCGACCCGACGACGCCGGAATTCCGCTTCTGCGGCGCGCGTTCGCAGACCGGCCTGCCCTATTGCAGCCACCACGCCCGCATCGCCTACCAGCCCGCCGCCGACCGCCGGCGCGACCGGAGCAAGGCCCGGGCCTGATCGGGTTTGGGAGCATCGAATAGGAAAACCGGCCGAAAGGCCGGTTTTTTTGTTGCCACAAACCTCACCGCCGTCATCCCGGACAAGCCGCGAAGCGGCGCCGATTTGGGATCCATTCCGGACCTTTGCCGGAAGCGTTCCGGCATGGATCCCGGGTCTCCCTCCGGTCGCCCGGGATGACAGAGCTTCTCTGATGGGGCGGAATGCCCTTTACAATCTCCGCTTCTTCTCCAGCGAGCGGCTCCAGCGCGAGAGCGCGAAGCAGATCAGCCAGTAGATCGCCCCCGAGAAGACATAGGCCTCCATGTTCATGCCGACCCAGTTGGGATCGGCGAGCGAAGCCTGGGCGATGCCGAGCAGGTCGAGGATCGAGACGACCAGAACCAGCGTCGTGTTCTTGATCAGCGCGATGAACTCGTTGGTCATCGCCGGCAGCGAGATGCGCAGCGCCTGCGGCAGGACGATCAGCCCCGTCGCCTTCCAGTAGTTAAGGCCGAGCGCCGTCGCCGCCTCGCGTTGGCCCTTGGGCAGGGCCTGCAGGCCGCCGCGCACGGCTTCGGCCATATAGGCGGCGATGACGAAGCCCAACCCGATCACGGCGCGCGCCAGCCGGTCGATGTCGATGCCGCCCGGCATGATCAGCGGCAGCAGCAGCGAGGCGAGGAAGATCACCGCGATGATCGGCACGCCGCGCCAGAACTCGATGAAGATGACGCTGATCAATCGGATCACGCGCAGTTCCGATTGCCGGCCGAGCGCGAAGAGGATGCCGAGCGGGATGGCGATCAGGCTCGCATAGATCGAGATGAACAGGGTCAGCATCAGCCCGCCCCATTCGCGCGTCTCGACATAGCGCAGTCCGAAGCCGCCGGAGAGCAGCCAGATGCCGAGCGGCGGCAGAACGACGAGCATGGCGACGCCGAGCTTCAGCCGCAGACGCTGCGGCGCCAGAACGACCGCCGCGATGCCGAGGACGAAAACGATGCCGGCGATGTCGACGCGCCAGCGCTGGTCCACGGGATAGAGCCCGTACATGAACTGGCCGAAACGGGCCCGGATGAAAACCCAGCAGGCGCCGCCGGCGGTGCAATCGGCCCGCGTCGTGCCGTGCCAACTGGCGTCGATCACCGCCCATCGCAGCAGCGGCACCGCCACCCACGCGATGCCAAGCAGCAGCACCACCGTGACGAAGCCGGTGAAGGGCGTGCCGAACAGGCGCTCGCGCCAGAGCGACAGCGAAGAGGTGGAGGCGCGGCCGCTCATCGCGTCACCAGGGCGATGCGGGCATTGTACCAGTTCATCAGCGCCGAGACGGCGAGCCCGATGACGAGATAGACGGCGAGCGTCATGGCGATGATCTCGATGGCCTGGCCGGTATTGTTCAGCGCCGAACCCATGAACAGGCTGACCAGATCGGGATAGGCGATCGCCGCGCCGAAGGAGGAATTCTTCAGCACGTTGAGATACTGGTTGGTCATCGGCGGGATCATCACGCGCAACGCCTGCGGGATGGTGACGAGGCGCAGGATCTGGCCGGAGCGCAGGCCGAGCGCCGACCCGGCCTCGGTCTGGCCATGCGAGACCGACTGGATGCCGCCGCGCACGATCTCCGCGATGAAGCCGGCGGTATAGGTGACGAGCGCCGCCAGCAGCGCCACGAATTCAGGAATGACGACGAAGCCGCCGCGATAGTTGAAGCCGCGCAGCGCCGGCACGTCCCAGCGCGTCGCCAGCACCGCCCAGGTCAGGGCCAGCAGCGGGACTGCGAGCAGCAGGACGAGCCCAACGCGCAAGGTCGGCGCATGCACGCCCGTGCGCTCCTGGCGCTTGCGCGCCCAGAGATGGAATGCCGCATAGGCCAGGATGCAGGCGAGGATGATCCAGGCGGCGATCCGCAGATTCTCCATGCCGTCCGGCAGCGGGATGGTCAGGCCTCGATTGTTGAGGAAGGCGACGCCGAAGAGACCGATGCTCTGGCGCGGCTGCGGCAAGGCGGCGATGACGCCGAAATACCAGAACAGCACGAAGAACAGCAGCGGGATGTTGCGGACGAACTCGATATAGGCGCCGGCGATGGTCGAGACCAGCCAGATCGAGGAGAGCCGCGCGATGCCGACCAGGAAACCGAGCAACGTGGCGAGCACGATCGCGATCACCGTGACCAGCATGGTGTTGGCGACGCCGACCCAGAACAAGGCGAGGATGTTGTCGGCCTGGGTATAATGGGTGAGGACGAAGGGCACCTCGATGCCCGAGGTCCGCCAGAGGAAGCCGAAGCCCGAGGCGATGCCGGCCTTGACCATGTTCTCCGAGGCGTTGCGCACGAAGAACACGGTGAGGCCGACGAGCAGGACGACGACGGCGATCTGGTAGAACCAGTCGCGGACGCGCTTGTCGTTGATGAGGGATAGGACGTTCATGCCGCGAGGCCTTCGCAACTTGCGTCGGAAACACGCGGTCATCCCGGGCGGAACGAAGTGGAGACCCGGGATCCATGCCGGAACGGTTCAGGCATGGATCCCGGATCGGCGCCGCTGACGCGGCTTGTCCGGGATGACGCGCTGGCGGGGTCGCTAGGCGTCCGCTCTCACTGGAAGGGCGGGGTGAAGAGCACGCCGCCCTTGGTCCAGAGCTGGTTCTGGCCGCGCTCGAGCTTCAGGGCCGAGCCCATGCCGACATTGCGCTCATAGCTCTCGCCATAGTTCCCGACCTGCTTGATCGCCTTGTACATCCAGTCGTTCGGCAGCCCCATCATCTCGCCGAAGCCGCCCTCGACGCCGAGCAGGCGGCGGACCTCGGAGTTCTTCGAGTTCGCCTTCATCTCGTCCACGTTCGCGGAGGTGACGCCGAGCATCTCGGCTGCGATGGTGCCGTTCAGCACCCAGCGCACGATGAGCTGCCAGCGCTCGTCGCCCCAGCGCGTCACCGGGCCCTGCGGATCGTTCGAGATCGGCTTGGTCAGGATCACGTGGTCGCCGGGGACCTTGAGCTTGATGCGCTGGCCGGCGAGCGCGCCGACGCCGGCGGTATAGGCGTCGCAGCGCCCGGCGTCATAGGCGGCGATGGCGTCGTCGTTCTTCTGGAAATTGGTGATGGTGACCTTGAGGTTGCGCTCGCGGAACCAGTCGGCGGCGTTCTTCTCCTCGGTCGAGCCGGCAGCGACGCAGACCGAGGCGCCGTCGAGGCCCTCGGCATCCTTCACATTCGCCGATTTGCGGACGATGAAGGTCTGGCCCTCGTAGAAATTGATGCCCTGGAAGTTGAGGCCGAGCGTGGCGTTGCGCGAGAAGGTGATGGTCGAGTTGCGTGAGAGCACGTCGACCTGGCCCGATTGCAGGATCGGCCAGCGCTGCTGCACCGAGGTCGGCGTGTATTTCACCTTGCTGGCATCGCCGAGCACCGCGGCGGCGAGCGCCTTGCAGTAGTCGACATCGAGCCCGCTCCACTCGCCCTTGTCATTGGCGAAGGAGAAGCCGGGCAGGCCGAGATGCACGCCGCATTCGAGATTGCCGCGCGCCTTGACGGCGTCCAGCGTCGGGCTCGGCGCGAGCTGCTGCGCCTGCGCCATCGAAATTCCTGCAGCGAACAGAGCCGCCGTACCCAAGATCCTGAACGTCATATCCGTCTCCCCGAAGCCGTCGGGCGGCTTTCTGTGTTGCAGGGCGACTATGCAACAGGCGCAGGCAAAGCGATAGCGCATCGAAAGACGAGTGGATGGGGCGGCCCGGCGATCCCTGCCAGAATCTGTCAGGAATCGCCCTGTCGCCCCATCCTCAGCTGCCGAACACGGTGTTGAGCTGGCTGCCGACCATGATGAAGGTCGTGCGCTTCGACATCTCCTTCAGGCGCACCGCGCCGATATAGGTCATCGCCGAGCGCACCCCGCCCATCAGCTCCTGCATCGTGCCCTCGACCGGGCCGCGATAGGGCACCTCGACAGTCTTGCCCTCGGAGGCCCGGTACTTGGCGACGCCGCCGGAATACTTGTTCATCGCCGTGTCCGAGGACATGCCGTAGAAGGTCATCGCCACCGGCACCCTCTCGCCGTCGCGCTCCTCGTAGCGGATCTCGCCCTCGCATTCGTCATGGCCGGCGAGCATGCCGCCCATCATCACGAAATCGGCGCCGCCGCCATAGGCCTTCGCGACATCGCCCGGCACGGTGAGCCCGCCATCGCCGCAGACGAAGCCCTTCAGACCATGGGCGGCGTCCGCGCATTCGATGATGGCCGAGAGCTGGGGATAGCCGACGCCGGTCATCTTGCGGGTGGTGCAGACCGAGCCCGGGCCGATGCCGACCTTGACGATATCGGCACCGGCGAGGATCAGCGCCTCGGTCATGTCGCCGGTGACGACATTCCCGGCCATGATCGCGGCATCCGGGAAGGCCGCGCGCGTCGCCTTGACCGTGTCGACGAATTTCTCGGTATAGCCGTTGGCGACGTCGAGACAGATCTTGCCGATCGGCGACTGGGCGTGGACGGCCTTGAGCTTGTCATGGTCGGAATCCGTCGTGCCCAGCGAATAGAAGGCATTGACGGAGCCCGGCTCGCGGAAGAAGGCGATCAGCTCCTCGGCGCTGTAATGCTTGTGCAGGGCGACCATGGCGCCGTGCGTCAGCAGCGCGCGGGCCATCGCCATGGTGCCGACCACGTCCATGTTGGCGGCGATCAGCGGAAAACCCTTCCACTCCTTGCCGGTATGGGCGAAGCGGAACGAGCGTTCGACATCGACCTCGGCGCGGCTGCCCAGCGTCGAGCGCTTCGGGCGGATCAGCACGTCGCGGAAATCGAGCTTCGGATCGTTTTCGATGCGCATGATCGGGCCTCTGGATCTCGCTGTCGCGGGGCCAGGGCCCGGCGGCCGCACGCGGAGAGGCGTGCGCCGATTCATAGCCCTTGGGGCGGGACCGGCGCAATCCCGACGCTCAGGCCGCGGCTGGTGGCGGTGCGGCCGTGCGGGCGTTCTTGCGGATCGTATAGAGCGTCGCGCCGATGACGATGGCGGCACCGAGCCAGGTGGTGAGCGCCGGAATCTCGGCGAAGAAGACGAAGCCGGTGAAACTCGCCAGCAGCAGGCGGCTGAAATCGAGCGGGGCGAGCGCCGCCGCCTCGCCGACCTGATAGGCGCGGGTGATCAGCCATTGCCCGGCGGTGCCGAAGACGCTGAGTGTGATCAGCCAGAACCATTGATTGGGCGTCGGCATCTGCCACCAGAACCAGGTGGGTCCGGCCAGGAGAACGATCAGCACGATGCCCTGATAGAGCAGGATCGTATCGGTGCGCTCGCTCGCGGCGAGCTTGCGGACGCTGACCGTGATGGCGGCGCCGCAGATCGCACCGGCGACGGCGAGCATCGCATAGATATCCAGCCCCTCCGAGCTCGGCCGCAGCATGATCAGCACGCCGACGAACCCGATCGCCGTCGCCGTCCAACGCCTGATATCGACGACCTCCTTGAGGACGAGGACCGCCGCGATGGTGACGAACAGCACCTGGCTGAAGCCGATGGCGGTCGCCTGGGCGAGCGGGATTTTGATGACCGCCGTGAAACCGCACAGCATGGACAGGAGCGTGACCACGCTGCGAAAGACCTGCAGGCCGAGACGGTCGGTATGGAGCGCCCGCCGCAGGCTGCCAGCGGCGAAGAGCAAAAGGATCGCCGTCATGATCACCTGCCGGATCAGCAGGATCTGCGCGAGCGGAATGCCCTGCCCGACATGCTTGATGCCGGCGACCATCACCGCATAGACGAGCAAGGCGGCGAGCATGAAGACCGAACCGCGCAGATTCGGGCTCGCGCCGCGCCACCAGTAGCGCAGGCGCTGCCTGCGGGTTTCCAGCCAGCCCAACCTGCCTGCCTTCGCGCCACCCGATGGCTCGGCCTCGACGATCGGAACGGAGGCGGAAGACCCGGATCCCGGAGGCGCGGAAGCGGCCGGCTCATGCCAGGGGGCATCACCCTCGAACCCCGGCCGACCCTGCCGGCCGGACTGCCGTTCCTCGCTCATCACCCTCAACCAGTGGTCGGCGGCCGATGGCCGGCGCGGCATTTCATCCCTTGCCGCAAATCATTGAGGAAACGCGGCAATTCGGCCAATGACAATGCGGCATGGCCGCGTTGTCCCGGCCGCGCGACGCGCAGGGGCGACATACCAGGCGCGGACTGTGCAAGAGCTCCAACTGCCTCTAGGAGGAACCCGAAAGGGACCTGCCGCTTGACGCTTCGAGACTGCCCCTCTTGCCGCCTCCGGGCCATGGAAACCGACCGGCCGATCCGGCACGGCGGCACCGGCCGATGAAGGCCCTGTTCGACGATTTCCTGGGTGGCCTGCACCAGCTCGCCCCGAGCCACTTCCCCTACCGCCGCTTCGCGCTGGCGCTCGCGCTCGGCGGGCTCGGCGGCTGGCTCTTCGTCCAGGCGCAATTGCCCCTGCCCTGGATGCTGGGCTCGATGGTGGTCTGCACCATCGCCGCGCTGGTCAACCTGCCCGTCGCCGCGCCAGCGGTGATCCGCCCGCCGATGACGGCGGTGATCGGGGTGATGCTCGGCGCCTCGTTCAAGCCCGAGGTGATCTCGCAAATGCCTAACTGGCTGCCGACGCTCGCCGGGCTCGTGCTGTTCATGGTCGCCTGCGGGCTGTGCTGCGTCAGCTATTTCCGCCGTGTCGCCGGGTTCGACCCGGTCACCGCCTTCTTCTCCGGCATGCCGGGCGGCCTGATCGAGATGGTCACGGTCGGCGAGGAAAAGGGCGGCGATGCCCGCATCATCGCGCTGATCCACTCGGCCCGCATCCTGCTGGTGGTGATGACCCTGCCCTTCATCGTGCAGTGGATCGGCGGCGTCACGCTGAGCGGCGGGCGCGTCGCCGGTCCTTCCATCACGCAGACGCCGCTCGGCTCCGAGCTCTGGCTGATCGGCTGCGGCATCGCCGGCGTCATCGTCGGCCACTGGCTCAGGATGCCGGCAAAGTACCTGCTCGGCCCGATGCTGGTCAGCGCGATCGTGCATGTCACCGGCCTCAGCGCCGCAATGCCGCCATCGGAGATCGTCAATGCGGCGCAGCTCGTGCTGGGCGTCACGATCGGCTGCCGCTTCGTCGGCACGGCACCGCGCATCATCCTGCGGGTGCTGCTGCTCTCGGTCGGCTCGACCATGATCCTGCTGGCGCTGACGCTGGGCTTCGCCTGGCTCGTCGCGCTGATGTCCGTGCACGGCCATGTCCCGCTGATCCTGGCCTATTCGCCCGGCGGCCTCGCCGAGATGAGCCTGATCGCGCTGGCGCTCCATACGGAGGTCGCCTTCGTCGCGGCCCATCACATCATCCGCGTCTTCCTGGTGATGGTCTCGGCCGGACCGATCTTCGGCCTGATCGGCCGCCGGGACCGCAAGGCCGCGGCGGAATAGCAGCTCTCAGGCCAAAGCAGCGGCGAGGCCCCGCGCGAGACCGTCAGCCAGCGCAGCGCGCTGGCTCGCCATGAAGGCCGCACCATTGATGCGCTGCCGGTCTCCCATGCGGATTGTCGCGACGCGCTCCGTCAGCGCCCGGGCGAAGTCTTCAGCCGTATCGGCGAGGGTGAAATTGGCCGGCAGTGCCGTGAAACCGCGGCAGGACAGGATCGTCGCGACCGCCGGCAGGCCAAGCTGCATCGCCTCGATCGTCTTGAGCTGCACGCCGGTACCGGCCCGGCTCGACAGGGCAATCAGCCGGCAGGAGCGCAGGAAGTGCTCGGCCGAGGGCACGCGCCCGACGAGCGTCACGCTGAGCGGCGTCCGTAATTCGGGAGGTACCCGGCCGGCAATCGCGACGCGGATTCCATCGGGCAGCAGCGGGCAGACCTCCTGGAGAAACCATTCCAGGCCGATGAGATTCGAGCCCCAGGTCCAGGTGCCGATCAGGCCGACATCGAAGGCCGGCGCCTCGCCGGGATCGCCGGGTGGAGCCGCGGCCGGACCGTCGGCGGAGACCAGCGGCAGGGCGCAGGACTTGTCCCGGTATGCGGGGCCGATCGCCCCACGATCCTCCTCCGCGAGCGTCCAGATGAAGCGCGCCTCATGCCAAAGCTTTCGCTCCAGCCGCTCCAGCAGGCGTGCCTCGCGCCGGTAGAGCCGGCGCAACAGCAGGCTTTCGGCATGATCGGCGTTCTCGCCGGCCGAAACATGCTCGATATTGTGCTCGACGAGGATGCAGGGCGCGAGCCGCAGCAATTCCGGAAAAGCGCCCGGCAGCATGACGGAATTCAGGATCAGCGCGTCGAAAGGCCCGTGAGCCCGGACGGCCTCGACGAGGCGTCCCGCTCCCGCAAGCCTGAGCTTCGCGCAGGCAACCGGCAAGCCGAGCCGCACGGCCGCCGCGAGCCAGCGCAGCTTCTGCGCCGTCGGCACCACCGCGTTCTCGATATCGGCCTCGGCGACCACGACCGCCTGCTCGGGCTCGGCCGGAACCTCGCCGGGGCGCAGGAAACCGATCGCGGTGACCTCGTGCCCGGCCGCGCGCAACGCCGAGAGGATCGCCGCATTGGCGATCTCGAAGCCGGTATCCGGCCGGGCGACGGGAATGAGCGAGGTCAGGAAAGCAAGACGCAAGGCGGAAAGCTCGTCGACGGGTGGTAACTCCACTCGTCCCATTGGCCAGGCAGGTCAAGCTGCGCCGTCGGCTATGATCAACGGGATCTGCCGGGATCGACGGGTCTTTCCACGAAGGCGAACACCGAACCTTAAGCTGCCGCGGCCTAGCTTGCGGCGCGATGACCATGGCCAGCCAGACGACCGAAGCTGCGACCGGAGGCGAGCGGGATCGCTCGCTCCCCGCCTTCAGCATGCCCGAAAGTTTCGAGATCGTGGCCAGTTCGGCGCCGAAGGCGCTGGCGGGTGTCACGAGCGTCGTCTGCATCCCGACCTTCCGGCGCCCGGACATGCTGGAAGCGACATTGCGCTCGCTCGCCGGCCAAAAGGGCGGACATGATTTCGCGGTGATCGTGGTCGAGAACGAGGGTCTCGAGCGAGCCGGCGCCACCCGCGCCAGCACACTGCTCGCCGCCGGGCTGTTCAAGGGTTTCGTCATCGTCGAGCCGCGCCAGGGCAACTGCAAGGCCTATAACGCCGCCTGGCGCTGCGCGCTGACGCGCTTCCCCGCCCTGGAACAGATCCTCGGCATCGATGACGACGAGGAGGCGGAGCCGGGCTGGCTCGATGCTTTCGTCACGGCGGCCCGGACCGCACCGGCAGAGCTGTTCGGCGGCTCGGTCACGCCCGTCTTCACTGACGCCTCGCGCGCCTGGTTGTCAGCGCATCCGGTATTCCGGTCGCATTACAGCGCCTCCGGGCCGGTGCCGATGCTCTATTCGAGCGCGAACTACCTGATCCGGCGCAGCGTGCTCGAAAAGCTCGGCTTCCCGTTCCTCGACGAGAGCTTCGATTTCACCGGCGGCGGCGACACCGATTTCTTCACGCGCGCCAAGGCCGCCGGCTTCCGCTTCTGGTGGGTGCAGGAGGCGGCGCAGCGCGAGACCATGCCGGCGCGGCGCAGCGAATTCGCCTGGATCCACGCGCGCGGCCTGCGCAACGGCGCCCTCTCCGCAATGATCCAGAGACGCGAGAATCCAGGGGTTTCCGGCCGCATCCGGGTGCTCGCGAAATCGCTGGCCCTGCTTGCCGCGGCCTTTCCAAGGGGGCTCGCGCTCGGCCTGCGCACCCGCTCGGGGTTGATCGGCCTCTATCATCTGCAGGTCGCGATCGGCCGGCTGATGTCGGAATTCACCGGCACGAACGAGCAGTATCGCAAGCCCGAGAAGAACTGACCCGGCTTTCGCTCCCTCGACCCGTCATTGCGAGCGTAGCGAAGCAATCCAGGGGGACTGGGTCGCAACGTTCAATCCAGTCCTCCTGGATAGCTTCGTCGCTTCGCTCCTCGCAATGGCGATTCAGGCCGCGTTGATCACGAGGCCGCGCAACTTGCCCGCGTGCGGCCCGAGCGCCTTCTGCCAGCCCTCTGCCGCCGCCTTGGCGGAGCGCCCGTCGCGCGCGACCAGAACGATATCGTCGACCGCTTCGGCAAACCGCACGATCAGCCCCGCGATCGGCAGGCTGCCGCCATCGACGATCATCGGCCCGAAGCGATGCGCCGCGGCGAACGGGCCTGTCCGCAGCGAGCCTTGCCCGGCCGGCGGCGGGTTTCCGGCCAACGGCAGGAAGGTCAGGCCGGTGCCTTCGTCCTTGAGGATCGCGCGCGCCAGGGCGGCGCGCCCTGCCAGGACGTCGCCAAGCCCGAGCGGCGCATCGGCGGCGAAAACCGGGGTCAGGCCGTGAGCGCCGTCGCCGGCATCGACGAGCAGCGCCGGCAGGCCGGACCGGGCCGCATCCAGCGCGAGATTGAGGGCGAGCGTGGTCGCGCCCGCCTGCGGCTCGACGCCAAGAACAAGGACGCGGCGGCGCTGCTCGCCCCCCGCTGCCCCGGCCAGCGCGAGACGGACGGCCGAGACGGCCTCGGCGAAGCTGCCCTGCGGCTTGTCGATGACATCGACCAGATGCGCCTGCCCCTGGAAGACCGAGCGCGCTTCCGCCACGCCACGCCGCCAGCGGCGGTTGCGCACGGAGGGAATGGTGCCCAGCGTCGGCAGGGAAGCGGACTGGGAGGCCGGTTCGGGAGCTGTCTCTGAGATCCTCGCGGGGACCGAGCGGCGTACTGGCTCAGGAGCCGGTTCGGCCGTCGGCGCGGGCCGGCTCGGGGCGCGCTCCGCCTGCCCGCCCTGGATCGCCATGAGACGCCGCCAGCCCGCCGGTCCCAACCCTGAGGAAGCCGCCGGCGACGGCTCCGGCCGCATTGCCGCGGGCTGGGGCGAGGCAGCGGCTGGCGGGGGTGCAGGCCGTGGGCTCTCGGCCGCTTCGGTGGCGACGGCGCGCGGCGCGCGGCGCCAGAACGGCTTGGCTTGCGGCGGAGGGGAGGAAGGAGCCGCGGGCGCGGGAGGCGCGGATATCGGTCGCTCCTCCGCAACCGCCTCGGGCGCGGCGGGGCGCGGCGCACGGCGCCAGAACGGCTTGCGCGGGCGGGTTTCCCTGCTGGCCGGAGGTCGCGGTACGGCGAACAGGGCGAGGCCCAGCGCCAGCATGGCGCCTGCGCCGCCGCCGCCGAAGGCGCCGAGCATGGCGACCGTGCGGCGGCTCATGCCGCTCTTTTCGAGCGGGGGCATCGCCGGGCTGATGATGCGGGCATTGGTCGTGTCGATGCCGCCGAGCTCGCCGGTCTCGCGGGCGCGCTTCAGGAAGGCGTCGTAGATGGCGCGCGAGGATTCGACCTCGCGTTCAAGCTCGCGCAACTGCACCGAGGCGCGGCCGGCGGCGTATTGCCCGGCCGTGAGCTGGTCGACCCGGCGGGCGAGCTGGCGCTCGGCCTCGACCGCGCGGTCGTATTCCGCCTTGGCGGCGCGCGCGATGCGGGAGAGTTCGTCGGCGATCTGGCGGCGGGCATCGCGCACCTGCGACTGCGACGCGGTGAGGGCCGGGTGACGCGCGCCGAGCGAGGAGACGAGATCCGCCTCGCGCGCCAGCGCCGCGCCGAGCTGGGCGCGCAGCGCGGTCATCGTGTTGGAGGCGACGGCTTCGGGAATCGCGCCGGCCTCGATATTGGTCGCACGCGTCGCCGTGATCTGGTCGTATTTGGCCTTGGCCTCGGTCGCGCGGGTCCGGGCCGCGACGAGCTGCGTGTTGTTGAGCGACAACTGCTCCTCGCTCAGCGAGCGAGTGCCGACACCGACGATGTTGTTAGCTTCCTTGTATTTTTCCGCCTTTTCCTCGGCGATGCGCAGACGGTTGCGCAGTTCCTCCAGCCGCCCGGTCAGGGCCGTGGTCGCGCGCTGCGCCGCCTCGGATCGGACCGCGGCCTGATCGTCCAGATAGGCCTCGGCCAGGGCATTGGCGATCTTCGCCGCCTTGTCCGGGTCCTGCGCCGTCGCGGAGATGTCGATGACGAAGGTGCGCTCGCCGCGCCGGACGCCGACCGTTCGGTCGAGCGCCGCCAGCGCGTAGAGCGTCGCCTTCGGCGACGGGCCGGTGTCAGTACCCATCAGGCGGGAGAGGAAGCCGGCCGAGGCCCCGCCGAAATCGGGATCGCGATCGAGGTTCAACCGCTCGACGACGCGCGACTTGATGCTGTCGGAGGCGATCACACGCGCCTGGCTTTCGAGGTAGCCGGTGATCGAGGTCGGGTCGCTGCCGACGGTATTGGGCGAGACGTCGTTCTGGAGCACGCGCAGGTCACGCGGATCGATGAAGAGCTGCGCGGTCGAGACGTATTTCGGCGTCATCAGCAGCGCTGCGACGATCGCGAGCGCGAGGCCGAGCACGGCCATCAGCAGGATCAGCCCGCGCCGCGCCCACAGGGCCGTGATGATCCAGACGGGGTCGGCAAGGCGGGCAAGCTGGGCAGGCATGGCAGAAGCCGGCCGCTCGCGGCGGTCCTGCCTGTCCTGTGCTTCGCTCGCAGCCGGATCGGTCGTGAACATGACGCTACGCTTCACTGTCCCGCATCACATTGTGCCACGCCGGTAGCGCTCTAGCACGGTCATCATTGGCTTGGGCCGGTAATCGGCATCAAGCGGCAGGGGCCGGGCCCGGGCGTTGTCCTTGCGCGGGAAAGTTTCGTGAACCCATGAATAGCGGTCGGTCAGCCCCCAGGTGACGATCGCCTTCGGCCGCTTGGCCGAGACGACGGCGTCGAGGAAGGTCGAGACCAGGGCGGCGGCGGTCTTGTCGCGTTTCGCGGCATCGGCCGGCAGCTTCCAGTCGATGACGTCGAGCTCGGTGATCTCGACATCGAGGCCGAGCTCGTCGAGATCGCGCATGAAGCGCTGCAGGCCATCCACGTCGATGCCCTTGTCGGCATAGAGATGCGCCTGCATGCCCACGCCATGCACCGGGATGCCCTTGTCCTTCAGGCGCCGGCAGATATCGAGCGCGACCTTACGGCGCGCGGCGGCCCCGGGAACCGGCTCCTCGAAATGGAAATCGTTGAGGACGAGCCGGGCTTTCGGGTCGACCCGCGCCGCCGTGCGGAAGGCGATCTCGACATGCTCCGGGCCGAGCAGGCGCTGCCAGATCGTGTCGCGCCAGGGTCCGCCATCGGTGGGATCATATTTGATGACCTCGTTGACCACGTCCCAGGTCGCGATCTTGCCCTTGTAGCGGTCGACGACGATCTCGATGTGGTTGACGAGCTCGCGCTCGGCCTCGGCCCGCGTCGTCATTTCCCTGGCCCAATTGGGCAGGGCCTCGCCCCAGAGCAGGGTGTGGCCGCGCAGCGCCTTCCTGTTCTCCTGAGCGAAAGCCACGAGCTCGTCGGCGCCGGAGAAATCGAAGCGCGGCTGGTCGTGCCGCAAAGCCTCCCATTTCAGGTCGTTCATGGGGACGATGACGTCGCAATAGCGCTTCAGCGCGTCGCGATAGCGCGGGTCGTCGCGGAAGGCGCCGATCTCCGCCGCCGAACCGAAGGGAATCGGCCGGTTGGCCGCAAGGGCCGAACCGGTTCGGCCCATGGCACCGGCCACCAGGCAAGCGGAAGCGCCGCGCAGCACGCCGCGGCGCGTCGGCGACGCCCCATTCCGGTCCGTTTCAGCTTTCTGCTCGGTCAATCGGGACGCTTCCGTATCGTTTAGGGTCGTTCAACGCCTCTGGGCTAAGAGGGATTCGTCACATCGCAACGCTTGAGGCACGCGCCGGGCCAGCCGCCGCGGAAACGGGTCATGCTGCCGGATCGCGCCACCATCTTCGCCTACCTTACCATCCTGAGCGGCTCCGCCGGCCGGCTCGTGATCTCCCTTGTCTACTTCCTCATCGTTGCGAATACGTTGACCCTCGGCGAATTTGGTCTGTTCGCCACGGCGTCCTCGACCGGGCTCATCCTGTCGCGGCTGCTCGCCTTCGGCTTCATCTCGCCGCTCTACCGCGTCGCGACCGTCAAGCCGCGCCTGCTCGGCGCCTATCTCTCGGGTTTCGCAGGCCTCTCGGCGCTGTCGCTGCCATTGATCGTCGCGGTCGCCGGCGCCGCCTATCTGCTGCTCTTCGCGGAGCGCCTGGCGCTCCTGCCCTTCGCGGTGATCATCGTCGCGGAGGTCTTGGGCTGGCGGCTCGTCGAGGTCGTCGCCATCGTCAATAATGGGCTCAGGCGCTTCCGGCAGGCGGCGCTGCTCGTGATCATCGGCTCGAGCCTGCGGACGGTCGCAGCGCTGCTCTTCGCCGGTTTCGGCCATGCCAGCCTCGAGATCTGGGCTTTCGCCTATTGCGGGGCGACGATGGCGAGCGCCCTGATCGCGCTCCTCGCCTTCCTGCCGAAGGCGCGCTGGCGCTTCGTGCGCCACCTCTATCCGCGCCGCATGGCGGACGCCGTCTTCGCCGGCGCGGCCGATATCGTGTTCTACGTCCAGTCGGAACTCGACAAGCTCCTGGTGCTCGGCCTCGCCGGCGAGCGCACCGCCGGCCTCTATGCGATCGCGCTCCGGGTGATCGACCTTACCGCCATGCCGGTGCGCAGCTTCAACCAGATGCTGGTGCAGAAGATCATGCAGGATCGCGGCGTCGGCGGCTTCAGGCGGCTTGCGGCCTACGAGACGGGAATCGCGCTGGTCTCGGTCGCCGGGCTCGTCGCCGTCATCATCGCGCTCAAGCCCTTCCCGCACCTGCTCGGCCGCAATGTCTCGGAAGCGGCCTATCTGTTCGCGCCGATGCTGCTGGTCCCGGCCTTCCGCAATCTCGTCGAGTACCACGCCGAGCTGCTCTACGCCCGCGAGCGCACCGGCTCGCGCATCGCACTGCTGTGCCTGCTGACCGCGATCAAGGCCGGGCTGATCTCGCTGGTGATGACGCGGTTCCCGGAGGCCGGAGGCTGGGCTGCCGGGATGAACCTCGTCTTCGGCGTGGTCTACCTCGCCTCGGCGGGCTTCACCTATACGCTGCTGGCACGGGCGCGGCGTTAGCGCGGTGTTCGACCTCACCAATCCGTCATTGCGAGCGCAGCGAAGCAATCCAGGGGTTTGGACTGAAGCGTCCAACCCAGTCCCCCTGGATTGCTTCGTCGCTTTGCTCCTCGCAATGACGGTTTGATGGTTCGATCAGGCTGAAGCTTGCCGCTCGAACAGGGCGCGGATGCGATCGAGCGGCTCGCCGATGAAGGACTGGATGCCGATGGCGACCTGCCAGGGTTCCAGAACCTCCTCGAAGGAGGCGAGGCGCTCCATCCCGGCGACATCCTCGCTGAACCAGTAGACCTTGCAGAGTTCGCGCTCATCCGGCCAGTGGCCGGCGGCCTCGAGCCCCAGCACGCGCTCGACGAAATAGCCGTAGATCACATATTCCGAGAACTGCCGCTCGCGGGCGATCGCGGAAACCCAGTCGCGCCCGCTGACACTTTCGACATGGTCGAGCAGGGCCAGCACATGGTCGCGCCGCCAGCTCACCAGATTGTTGATGTAGTCCGGGCTCGGGAAGGATGGCGCATCGAGCCCGAGCAGGGCGCAGGCATGCTCACACCAGGGGATATGGCGCGCCATCTCGGCGGTGATCGCATCGGGCTTGCGATAAAGCCGGATCGCGCCGTCATCGGCGAGGCTCGTCAGGTCGAAGGGCCGCACAAACAGCATGTCGGAATCGGCGAAGAGGATGACGTCCTCGGCGCTCGCCCGCGCCACCGCGAATTTCCGGAGCTGCTGGGCGTGCCAGCCGCGCAGCGGCGGGACGCCGCGGGCCAGAGCTTGCGCGCCAGTCCAGAGGCGACGCCTGCCGAAGCTCAGTGGATCAGGCCGCGATTTCAGCCAATCCGGCAGCAATTGCGATTCCGGCAGGATACGCCGGCGCGGCCCTTCGAGCTCGCGAAAGAGCGGGACGTCGCGGTCTTCGACCAGGAGATAATGGACGGCGTGGCCGGTGACGAAGCGATCAATGCTGGCGCAAAGCAGCCGGCAACGCTCGATATCGCCCCTGTAGCTCGGCGTCGCCAGGGCAAAAGTTTCACTCAATTCGTTGGACTCACCCGCTCCGTCGGCCCCCCACGGCATATTGCCGGGCCATGCGCAGGAGGAAAGCGGGATTTCCGAGAACGTAGCGGCGCCAGAGCCGGCGCGGCTCGAGCCAGAGCCGATAGATCCATTCGAGCCTGATCTGGCGCATCAGCTCGGGCGCACGCGGCACCTCGTCGGCGAAGAAGTCGAACAGCGCCCCGA
The DNA here is from genome assembly GCF_053644975.1 of Allobosea sp. NPDC055353. Lineage (NCBI taxonomy): Bacteria > Pseudomonadati > Pseudomonadota > Alphaproteobacteria > Hyphomicrobiales > Alloboseaceae > Allobosea > Allobosea sp. NPDC055353. The sequence continues at coordinate 391,112 of NZ_JBSHMC010000003.1, forward strand.
CGGCGGCCGCGACCGAGCCATGCTGCGGCCCGAGCTTGTCGGCGATGAAGCGCTCCTGCAGCGGATTGCCCATGGCCACCAGCAGCAGGTCCGGACGCTCGACCTTCAGCTTGCCGAGAAGCACGATCTCCTCGTCGGCGGTGAAATAGCCGTGCGAGACGACGCTGAACCGATGCGCCGGATAGCGCTGCGTCAGATTGGCGACGGCGCGATCCGCGACGCCGGGCCGGCCGCCGAGCAGGGCAACCCGCATCGGCCGCTCGGAGCGGGCGAAGAGGGTGGGGAAGAAATCCGTCCCGTTGAGATTGGCCGGGAAGGCCTTGCCGTAGAGCATCCAGCTGCCGAGATCGACGCCGATGCCGTCGGCCAGAACGAGAAAGGTTGAGAGGCTGCGTTGCAGAGCCGGGTTGTTGGCCGCGACATTCACCAGATTGGCATTGCAGAAGGCGAGCTTCATATGGCCGCCCGTCAGCACCGCATCGGTGACCTCGGCGATCGCCGCCTCACGCTCCATCACGGCGATGCCGATGCCACCGATATCGCGCTTGGCATAGCCCGGCCGCTTGCGGTTTCCGGCATCGCGGGCGATCGTGATGGAGGCGGTTACGGACACGGTGCTCTCGATCAGGGGCACGGCGGCCCAGTGCGAACATCACGATTGTCTTGGCCGTTCCACGCCTCGGGTCAAGGCAAAGCCGGCTGAAAGGTGAACGGCTTATTCCCGCGATCGGCGAAGCCGCGTTAATGGCAATCCTTTTGCAGCAACAAGGCCTTGTACCGAACCGGAACGATAACCCGGATCGCGGTGCCACCCCCTCGCGCATGCCGTGCCGCGGCGATACAGAGCCCGTCCGAACCGCTCCGATCCGGCACGCGCGGGAGACCGTCCGCCGCGGATTTTTTTGTCATCATCCTTAACGATTTGCATGGCAGGTCTGCGCGTTCGTCGGAAGCCACGATGCCCTCTGGCCGCTGCCAATCCGGCCGGCTAGGGTGACTCGCACAAAAATTCGGGAGGGCTGGGCATGAACCAAATCGATTTAAAGAAGCGCGTCGCCATCGTGACCGGCGGGGCGCAAGGCATCGGCCGCGCCGTCGCCGAACGCTTCGCCCAGAGCGGTGCGACCGTCGCGATCTGGGATGTGGATGCTGCCCTGGCCGCGAAGGCCGCCAGCGAGATCGGCCATGGCGCGATCGGCGTCGGCGTCGACGTGACCGATGCGACTGCCGTCCAGAAGGCGAGCGACGCGCTGGAAGCCCAGCACGGCAGCATCGACATCCTCGTCACCAGCGCCGGCATCGCCGGACCCAACCACAAGACCTGGGAATACCCGCTGGAAGACTGGGCCAAGGTCATGAAGCTCAATGTCGACGGCACGCTGCATTGCTGCCGCTCGGTGATCCCCGGCATGGTCAAGCGCAACTATGGCCGCATCGTCCTGGTCGCCTCGATCGCCGGCAAGGAGGGCAACCCCAATGCCTCCGCCTATTCCGCCTCGAAGGCGGCGGTGATCGCGCTGACGAAGTCGCTCGGCAAGGAGCTCGCCGACAAGGACATCGCCGTGAACTGCATCACGCCCGCGGCGGCACGCACCCGCATCTTCGACCAGATGAGCGAGGAGCATATCGGCTACATGCTGGCGAAGATCCCGCGCGGACGCTTCCTGCTGCCCGACGAAGTCGCCGCGATGGTCGCCTTCCTGGCCTCGGCCGAGAACAGCTTCACCACGGCCGGCGTGTTCGACCTCTCGGGCGGTCGCGCGACGTACTGACGATTGCCGATTTCACGCGGAACCATGTTCCAGAACCGTCATGCTCGCCCTTGTGGCGAGCATCCACGTCTTGAACACCGCATGGCACGAAGGAAGACGTAGATGGTCGGGACAAGCCCGACCATGACGGCAAGCGTCGTGGCGCCCAGCGATACCGCAGGGGAGAAGCTGCTTGGCGAAATTGCCGGTCGCGGTTTTCGAAACCCTGATCTAGCTTGGCGGCATGACGCAGACGCTCCCCTCCGCCGCCGTCCTCGGCGCCCGTGCCTTCGCCGCGCTTGCCGGGCTCAACCGCTTCAGCGACGAGCCCGGCAAGCTGACGCGGCTCTATCTCTCGCCCGCGCACAAGCAGGCGGCAGAATGGGTCAAGGGTGCGATGGAGGTGGCGGGGCTGACCGCCTTCATCGATGCTGCAGGCTCCGTGCAGGGACGGCGCGAAGGCACCGTGCCGGGTCAGCCTGCCGTGCTGATCGGCTCGCATATCGACACGGTGAAGGATGGCGGACGCTTCGACGGCAATCTCGGCGTCGTCGCCGGCATCCTGGCGGCGCAGGCCTTGCGCGACGCCGGGATCAGCCTGCCCTTCCCGCTGGAGGTGATCGGCTTCGGCGACGAGGAGAATGTCCGTTTCCCGACCCATCTCTCGACCTCGGAAGCGCTGGCCGGCGCCTATGATCCGGCCTGGCTGGAGGCGCGCGACAGCGAGGGCGTCAAGCTCGGCGAGGCGCTCGTCGCCTTCGGCGGCAATCCGGCGGGGATTCCGGCGCTCGCCCGCAAGCCTGGCTCGATCCAGGCTTATCTCGAAATCCATATCGAGCAGGGGCCGGTGCTGGAGGCGGAGAACGAGCCGGTCGGCATCGTCACCGCCATCAACGCGCAGAGCCGCGCGCAGGTGCGCGTCACCGGCGAAGCCGGCCATGCCGGCACCGTGCCGATGGCGCTGCGCAAGGATGCGCTGACCGCCGCCGCCGAGATGGCGCTGGCGCTCGAGCAGATCGCGGCCGCGCATGAACTCGCCGTCGGCACGGTCGGTGTGCTCAGGCCTGACCCCGGCGCGGCCAATGTCGTTCCCGGCGCGACCGAATTCACCATCGATTTCCGCGCCCCGAAGGATGCGACGCTTGCGGCAATGGACGCGGAAATCCGCAAACGCTTCGGCGAGATCGCGACGCGGCGCGGCGTCGGGCTGGAGATCATCCCCTATGCCAAGGCTGCGGCCGTGCCGATGGCGCCGAAACTGCAGGATGCGCTCGCCGCCGGCATCGCCCGCTGCGGCAGCAATCTCGCCGGCCGCCGTCTGCCTTCCGGCGCCGGGCATGACGCCATGGCGATCGCGGCGGTGGCGCCCGTCGCCATGCTCTTCGTGCGCAACGAGAAGGGCATCAGCCACTCGCCCCTGGAGAATATGACCGAGGCCGATGCCGGCATCGCCATCCGCGTCCTGATCGAAACGATTCTGGAACTGGCCGGGCAGTCAAAGTAGAACAATTCCAGCCGCGACACCGCGCACCATTCCGAAGGCCGCCCGAAAGGCCTAGGAAAAGCGCGCCGCAGGAGGCTGGCCATGGATTTCGAGAATTTCTTCCGCCGGGAACTCGACGGATTGCGCAGCGAAGGCCGCTATCGCGTCTTCGCCGATCTGGAGCGCCAGGCCGGCCGCTTCCCGATCGCGACCTATCATGGCGAGAGCGGCCCGCGCGACGTCACCGTCTGGTGCTCGAACGACTATCTTGGCATGGGCCAGCATCCCAAGGTGCTGGCCGCAATGCATCAGGCGCTCGACGGCAGCGGCGCCGGCGCCGGCGGCACCCGCAATATCGGCGGCACCAACCACTACCATGTCCTGCTGGAGCGCGAGCTTGCCGACCTGCACGGCAAGGAAGCCGCGCTGATCTTCAATTCCGGCTATGTCTCGAACTGGGCCTCGCTCTCGACGCTTGCCGCGCGCATTCCCGGCTGCATCGTGCTGACCGACGGGCTGAACCATGCCTCGATGATCGAGGGCATCCGCCATTCGCGCGCCGAGAAGCACATCTTCGCCCATAACGACCCGGCCGACCTGCGCCGCAAGCTGGCCGCGCTCGATCCGGCCCGGCCGAAGCTGATCGCCTTCGAGTCGGTCTATTCGATGGATGGCGATATCGCGCCCGTCCGGGAATTCTGCGACATCGCCGAGGAATTCGGCGCGATGACCTATATCGACGAGGTCCATGCCGTCGGCCTCTACGGCGCGCGCGGCGGCGGCATTTCGGAGCGCGAGGGCCTGACCGACCGGCTCACCCTGATCCAGGGCACGCTGGCGAAATCCTATGGCGTCATCGGCGGCTACATCACCGGCTCTGCCGCGCTCTGCGATTTCATCCGCAGCTTCGCCTCCGGCTTCATCTTTTCCAGCTCGCTGCCGCCGGCCGTAGCGGCCGGTGCCATCGCCGCGATCCGGCATCTCAAGGAGAGTTCCGCGGAGCGCGAGCGCCAGCAGGACCGCGTCGCGGCGCTGCGCCGCAAGCTCGACCGGGCCGGCATCCCGCATCTCGCCAATCCCAGCCATATCGTGCCGGTGATGGTCGGCGAGGCGAAGGCCTGCAAGGCGATCAGCGACGAATTGCTCGATCGTTTCGACATCTATGTCCAGCCGATCAACTACCCGACCGTGCCGCGCGGCACGGAGCGGCTGCGGATCACGCCCTCGCCGTTCCATTCCGATGCCGATATCGACACGCTGGTGACGGCGCTCAGTGCGATCTGGGCGCGCGACGGGCTGAAGCGGGCGGCCTGAGGCTTTTCAGCCGCGCTTCGCCACGATCATCAGGATCGCCGAGAGCAGCGCGAAGACCATCGCTAGTCCACCGAGGATCAGGGTTCCCAGCCATTGCGACAGGAAGCCCTCGATCTCGGCCTTTTCCGGGGTCGCAGCGTCATAGAGGACGCTCACCCGGTCGCCCCTGCTATAGGCCGGCGGGCTCGTGCCCCATGAGGTCACGAAGGTGACGGACCGTCCCTGCGCCGTTTGAAAGCTCACGACCGGCCGATAGGTGGAATCCCCACCGCTATGCCGCAGTTCGACCACGGTCCCGGCGGCGCGGTCGGCACGCGCCAGCAGCTTCTGGTTGTGGCTGTAGATGAAGTAGCAGACCGTCGTGAGAATGACGGCGACGATGCCGAAAACGCAGCCGATGCGCCAGAACAGGAGCCGGCCATCCTGGGCCGGGCCCCCGAACTGCTGCTTCCTGCGGCTTTCGCCCATCCGCCCTCAGAGATTGAAGACGCGGTGGGGGACGAACTCGCCGTTCTGGACCGAGCCCGTCGACACCAGCGTGCCCGCGCAGGTGGCGTAGGCGGCCTCCAGCTCGATCGGGGCGCCGGCACCGCGCAGCAGGGCGCTCTGGCCGCGCTTGAGGCGGGCGGCGGCATCACGGTGGAGCACGATCTCCGGGATCAGCGTCAGAGCCGCCTTGACCGGCTGCAGGGCCGAGAGCGCGCTCTCAGGGCTCTCGCGCAGGGTCTCGACGCTCGCGGCCTCAGCGACCGTGAAGGGGCCGACGCGGGTGCGGCGCAGATGCGCGACATGGCCGAGGCAGCCGAGCTCCAGGCCAAGATCGCGGGCGATGGCGCGGACATAGGTGCCCTTGCCGCATTCGGCTTCGAAGGTGGTGGTGGCGCCGTCATGGCTGACGATGGTGAGCGCATCGATCTCGACGGGCCGCGCCTGCAATTCGACCTCCTCGCCATCGCGAGCGAGATCGTAGGCGCGCTCGCCGGCAATCTTGATCGCCGAGAACTTGGGCGGCGTCTGCAGGATCGTGCCGGTGAAGCGCGGCAGCAGGGCTGTGATCGCGGCTTCGTCGGGGCGCTCCTCCGAGGTCGCGATGACGCTGCCCTCGGTATCGTCGGTATTGGTCTGAGAGCCCCAGGCGACGGTGAACTGATAGGCCTTGCGGCCGTCCATGACGAAGGGAACGGTCTTGGTCGCCTCGCCCAATGCGATCGGCAGCAGGCCCGAGGCCAGCGGATCGAGCGTGCCGGCATGGCCCGCCTTCTTGGCGCCGAAAGCGCGCTTCACGACGCTGACCGCATGGGTCGAGGTCATGCCGATCGGCTTGTCGAGGATGACCCAGCCATGGACGTCGCGCTTCTTCGGGCGCGGCGCCGGCGCGGCTTCCTGGTCCGGGACGGTTTCGGATGGATTCTCAGCGGTCATCGTCACGGCGGTCTTCTTCGGGAGCCTGGTCTTCGTGGTCCTGGTCGATCCTGAGGCGCTCGACCTGCGTATCGCGGCGCACCGCGTCGGTATCGAGCAGCGCGTCGATGCGCTCGGCCTCGGCGAAGCTCTCATCGGCACGGAAGCGGAGATCCGGCGCGTATTTCAGGTTCACGCGATGGGCGATCTCGCCGCGCAGATAGCGCTTGTTGGCTTCGAGCGCCTTGAGCACCGGCTTAATATCCAGCCCGCCGAGCGGCATGATGTAGCAGGTCGCGAGCTTGAGATCCGGCGAAAGGCGCACCTCCGGCACGGTGATGACGTGCTTTGCCAGCACATCGTCATGGATGTCGCCGCGCGCCAGCATCTCGGCGAGCGCGTGGCGGATCAGTTCGCCGACGCGCAACTGCCGCTGGGAAGGACCGGTGGGTTTCGCAGGTTTTGCCATGGTTCTCGTTTCTCCGGGATCGGACCGGACCAAACGTCACGGCTGGACAAGGCCCGCCGTCTCAGGAGGATAAGGCGCTGGACGCGCTCTTCTCGTCACGAGATGGCCGGGCTCCGCCCGGCCATGACGCGCTGTTTCAGGAAGCGCAGCCCTTAGAGGCTGCGCTTGATCTCTTCGACGCGATAGCACTCGATCACGTCGCCGGCGCGCATGTCCTGATAGTTCTCGAAGGACATGCCGCATTCCTGGCCGGCCACGACTTCCTTGGCGTCGTCCTTGAAGCGCTTGAGCTGGCCGAGCTTGCCCTCGTGAACCACGACGTTGTCGCGGATCAGGCGGACATTGGCGCCGCGCTCGATCGTGCCGTCGGTGACGCGGCAGCCGGCGATCTTGCCGACCTTCGAGACGTTGAAGATCTCGAGGATCGTCGCGTTGCCGAGCATGGTCTCGCGCAGCGTCGGCGCCAGCAAGCCCGACATCGCATCCTTCACGTCATCCATGAGGTTATAGATGATGTTGTAATAGCGGATCTCGACGCCGGCCCGGTCGGCCGCCTCGCGCGCTTCCTTGTGAGCGCGCACGTTGAAGCCGACGACCACCGCGCCCGAAGCCTGGGCGAGCGTGACATCCGACTCGGTGATGGCGCCGACGCCCGACGAGAGCACGCGGGCGCGAACCTCTTCGTTGCCGACCTTTTCAAGCGCTCCGACGATGGCCTCGACGGAGCCCTGCACGTCGCCCTTGACGACGAGCGGGAACTCCTTGCGGCCAGCGCCTTCCTTGAGCTCGCGCATCATCTCGGCGAGCGAGCGGCCGGCGCCCGAAGCCGCGCCGCGGGCGGCAAGGCGGTCGCGACGCTGACGCTCGCGGTAATCGGTGATCTCGCGGGCACGGGCCTCGGACTCGACGACCGCGACGCGATCGCCGGCTTCGGGCGTGCCGTTGAAGCCGAGAACCTCGACCGGCATGGACGGCGGAGCTTCCTTCACCTGCGCGCCGGTATCGGCGATCAGGGCGCGGACACGGCCCCATTCGGCGCCGGCCACGATGATGTCGCCGGTGCGCAGCGTGCCGCGCTGGACGAGCACGGTGGCAACCGGACCGCGGCCGCGATCGAGCTTGGCCTCGATGACCGTACCTTCGGCGGCGCGATCAGGATTGGCCTTGAGATCGAGCAATTCGGCCTGAAGCGAGATCGCTTCCAGCAGCTTGTCGAGGTTGTGGCCGGTCTTGGCGGAGACCTCGACTTCGAGGGTCTCGCCGCCGAGCGTCTCGACCTGGATCTCGTACTGGAGCAATTCGGCGCGGACGCGGTCGGGGTTGGCGTCGGCCTTGTCGACCTTGTTGATCGCGACGATCAGCGGCACGCCGGCGGCCTTGGCATGATGGATCGCCTCGGCCGTCTGCGGCATGACGCCGTCATCGGCGGCCACGACCAGCACGACGACGTCCGTCACCTTGGCTCCGCGGGCGCGCATCGCCGTGAAGGCGGCGTGGCCAGGCGTGTCGATGAAGGTCACCTGGGTGCCGAGCGGGGTCGTCACCTGATAGGCGCCGATATGCTGGGTGATGCCGCCGGCCTCGCCGGTGACGACCTTGGTCTTGCGGATCGCGTCGAGCAGCGAGGTCTTGCCGTGGTCGACATGGCCCATGATCGTCACGACCGCCGGGCGGGAGGCCAGGGTCTCGTCGGTATCCGGCGTGTCGAACAGACCTTCCTCGACGTCGGATTCGGCGACACGCTTGACGGTGTGGCCCATCTCCTCGGCGATGAGCTGGGCGGTATCGGCATCGATCACGTCGGTGATCTTGTGCATCGCGCCCTGCTTCATCAGCAGGCGGATGACGTCGACGCCGCGCTCCGTCATGCGGTTCGCGAGTTCCTGGATGGTGATCGTCTCGGGGATGATCACCTCGCGCATCACGCGCTCTTTCTGCACATCGGAAGCCCGATGGCCGGTCATGCGCTGCACGCGCCGGCGGAACGAGGCGACCGAACGTGTCCGCTCGTCCTCGCTCCCGGTCGCGGTCGACAGCGTCAGGCGGCCGCGCGGCTTGTCATTCGTGGTCTTCGGCGTCTTGGGCGCGGCGGGAGCCGGGCCACGGCCGGCGCCGGCGCTCAGGCCAGGGCGGCGGAACGCGGCCTTGACGTCGACATCATCCGAACGGTTGCGAGTCGTGTTGGCCGAGGGCGCCTGGCGCACCGGCCGGGCGATCGCGGGCTCCGACGGGGCCGTCGTGTCGATGCGGGGCGTGCGCGGCGCATCGGAGCGCGGCGGGCGGCTGTCGAGCCGCGGCGGGCGCGCACCGGTATCGCGCATCGGCGGACGCGAGGTGAACTCGCGCGGTCCAGAGGGAGCCGGACGGCCGAAATACTGGGTCGGCTGCGGCGCAGGCGCCTGGGACGCAGGCGCATCCTCGCGGGCCGGGGGCGGCGAAGCCGGGCGGACGGGCTGGTCGTCGCGCTGACGCGCGGCGGTTTCGACCCGGCGCTTCTGGTCGTCTTCCTGACGGCGGCGCTCTTCCTCCTGGCGCTGACGCGCGGCGGCGGCTTCACGCTCCTGGCGCTCGCGCTCGGCGGCGGCGGCACGCTGGCGCGCCTCGTCCTCGGCGATCCGGCGGGCCTCGGCCTCGCTGCTGCGGGCCTCCGAGAGCGCGCGCTGACGGGCGTCCTTCTCCTCATCGGAGAGGGTGCGCAGCAGCATGCTGCTGGCCGGGCGCTGGGGCGGCTGCGGAGCGGCCGGGCGCGGCGGGGCCGCCTGGGGAGCCGGGGCCTGGGGCGCACGCGGCGCGACCGGCTCCTTGACCTCGTGCCCGGCGGCGCGGCGCTTCACCTCGACGACGACCTGCTTCGTACGCCCATGCGAGAAGCTCTGGCGAACAGTGCTCTGCTCGACAGGCCGCTTCAGCGACAGGGTCTTGGGCGGGTTGACGGTCAGCGTCTTGTCGCCCGGGGTCTTGGTATCGGTCATTCCGCGTTCGGTCCTGCCGGTTCGGTCGTGTCTTCGGTATCGTTCTGGTCGGATGCGGCGGCATCGTCCGTCCGGTAGCGGACGAGCCGACGCCAGCGGGAGAGGACGCCCTCGGCCGCTGGTCCCGGAGCAAGCGCGGCATGTATCACATGTGCCCGCCCCAACGCCAATTCCAAATCCGCCGCCGTGAAAATAGCGACGACGGGCAGTTCACGGGCCTTGAGCCCTTCGGCTTCACGGGCCACCCCGATCCGCCTGATGGCCTGGCCGATCTTGCGCTTGCCGTCATCGGCCCCATCGCTGGCCGCGATGACGCCGATACAACGGCCCGAGCCGATCAGGGCCTCGACCTTGGCGAAGCCCGCGATCACGAGCCCCGCCTTGTTGGCCATCGACAGCGCCTGGAGCGCATCGCGCAGCATCAGCGCATCGATCATCTCCGGAAGGTCGGCGGGAACCGCGACCTTCGCCTTGAGCGAGCGCTCGAAGGCCTTGCGTTTGATCGCCTCGGTGACCGTCTTGCGGCTGAGGCTGGCCCAGACACCACGTCCGGGCAGCTTGCGCCTGAGATCCGGCACCAGCATGCCGTCCGGCCCGGCGACGAAGCGGATCAGATCGTCAGGCGCCTTCACCGCACGGGTGACCACGCAACTCCGTTCCGATTCCTTCTGCGCCGCCGCTTTCACTACGCGGGCTCCGCTCAGGCCTCGGCCGCCTCATCGGCTTCCGCCTCAGGCTCCTCGGCCGGCGCCTCGATCCAGCCGGCGTGGATACGCGCGGCCATGATGATCGCTTCCGCCTCCTGGCGCGACAGGTCGAACCCATCGAGATAGCCGGCGTGGCGGGTGGTCTCGCCATCCTTGCGCTCGGTCCAGCCGACGAGATCGTCGGTGGCGCAGCCCGCGAGGTCCTCGACGCTCTTCACGTCGTTCTCGCCGAGCGCGACCATCATGGATGTGGTGACGCCCTCGACCTCGCGCAAGGCGTCCTCGACGCCGAGCGCACGGCGCTTCTCGTCGAACTCGGCCTCGACCGCGGCGAGATGCTCCTGCGCGCGGCTCTGGATCTCGCCGGCGGTGTCCTCGTCGAAGCCCTCGATCGAGGCGAGCTCGGAGAGGTCGACATAGGCGACCTCCTCGACATTGCGGAAGCCTTCCGAAGCCAGGAGCTGGCCGACCGTCTCGTCGACGTTCAGCGCGTTCATGAACAGGTCGGTGCGCTGCACGAATTCCTTCTGGCGGCGCTCCGATTCCTCCTGCTCGGTGAGGATGTCGATGTCCCAGCCGGTGAGCTGCGAGGCCAGGCGGACGTTCTGGCCGCGGCGGCCGATGGCGAGCGAGAGCTGCTCGTCGGGGACCACGACCTCGATCTTGTCGGCTTCCTCGTCGAGCACGACCTTGGCGACTTCCGCCGGCTGCAGCGCGTTCACGACGAAGGTCGCGACATCCGGCGACCACGGGATGATGTCGATCTTCTCGCCCTGCAATTCGCCGACGACGGCCTGCACGCGCGAGCCGCGCATGCCGACGCAGGCGCCGACCGGGTCGATCGAGGAATCGCGGCTGATGACGGCGATCTTGGCGCGCGAGCCCGGATCGCGGGCAACGGCCTTCACCTCGACGATCCCGTCATAGATCTCCGGCACTTCCTGGCCGAACAGCTTGGCCATGAACTGCGGATGGGTGCGCGACAGGAAAATCTGCGGGCCACGCGGCTCGCGGCGCACGTCGTAGACATAGGCCCGGGCCCGGTCGCCGACCTTGAAGGTCTCGCGCGGGATCATCTCGTCGCGGCGGATGATCGCCTCGCCACGGCCGAGATCGACGAAGACATTGCCGTATTCGACGCGCTTGACCGCGCCGTTGACGATCTCGCCGATGCGATCCTTGTACTCGTCGTACTGGCGGTCCCGCTCGGCTTCGCGGACCTTCTGGACGATGACCTGCTTGGCCGACTGAGCGGCGATGCGGCCGAAATCGAAGGGCGGCAGCGGATCGGCGATGACGTCACCGGCCTGGGCAGCGGGGTTATGGCGCTTGGCCTCGTCGACCGTGATCTCGATCGCCGGGTTCTCGACGAGGTCGACGACCTGAAGATGGCGGGCGAGGCGCAGTTCACCGGTCTTGGTGTTGATCTCGGCATGGACGTCGGTCTCGGCGCCGTAGCGCGAGCGGGCGGCCTTGGCGATGGCGTCCTGCATGGCGTCGACGACGATCTGGCGGTCGATCGACTTCTCGCGGGCGACCGCGTCGGCGATCTGCAGCAGTTCGAGCCGGTTGGCGCTGACGACCATGACGCTCACTCCTCTTCGTTATTGTCTGGCGGGGCCGTCTCGCCGGCCTTGGTCGGCCGCGGTCCCAGCGATTTCCCTCGGCCCTTCTTAGGGCTGGCGATCTCTTCGGCGGCCGGCATCTCCGGCGGCAGGCCGGACTTGCCGCGGCGCAGCGATTCGGTGACGAGCGCGTCGGTCAGGACGAGGCGGGCCTCGGCGATCGCCCGCATCGGAATCGCGACGTCACGCTCTTCCTCGCTCTTGGCGTCGTCGCGCGTCAGCAGCGCGTCCTGACCGGCGACACCGCGCAGGATACCACGGAAGCGCTTGCGCCCGGCGACCAGCTCGTTCGTATCGATCTTGGCGAGATGGCCGGCCCAGCGCTCGAAATCGCTGGCGCGCACCAGTGGCCGGTCGATGCCCGGCGACGAGACCTCGAGATGATAGGCCGCCTGGATCGGGTCGTCGACATCGAGCGCCGGCGAGACCGCCTGGCTGATCGCCTCGCAACCCTCGACATTCATCGTGCCGTCCGGCCGTTCGGCCATGATCTGCACGGTGCAGCCATTCTGGGCGCTGACGCGCACGCGCACCAGCCGGTAGCCGAGATCGACGATCGCCGGTTCGATGATCACGGCGACACGCGCCGCGACGCCACCCTCGACGACGAGGCGGGGTTCCTGATCGGGTGCCGTTGTCGGCTCGTGGGTGGGTTCACTCATGGCGCGGACCGTTCCGTCTGCCTCCGGCGGGTCGCGGCCAATAAAAAAGAGCGGGCCGGTGGGCCCGCTCTTGATCATCGGCGTTAACCGATACCAGAGCTGTTGCCCGCTATTTAGTCCGCATCGCCCCGATATGCAAGCTCGGTCACGGCGGCGCTAACCCGATGGTCATCCTTCGCATGCCAGAGTGCATGACGGGATAGCGGTTGAGGATCAGGTATGAGTGCGGTCGGCTCGCTGCTGCGAGATCTCGAATCCACGATGCTGCGCGGCTCGAACGACGAGCGCGCCGACATCCTCTCGCGGCTGACGGATCTGTTCCTGGCCACGGCCGTCCATATGGACGAGGAGCAGGTCGGCGTCTTCGACGTCGTGATCGGGCGGCTGTCGCGCGCCATCGAACTGCGCGCCCGCGTCGAACTGTCGGAGCGGCTCGCGCCGGTGCCGAACGCGCCGAGCGGCGTCGTCCGCCAGCTCGCCCTCGACGAGATCGCCGTGGCGCGCGCCGTGCTGGTGCAGTCGCCGCGCCTCAACGACCAGGACCTCGTCGCGGTCTCCGCCGCCAAGGGGCGCGACCATATGCTCGCGATCACCGAGCGGCCCGAGCTCGGCGAACCCGTCACCGATTTCCTGATCCTGCGCGGCGGGCGCGTCGTCACCCATGCGGTCGCGGCCAACCAGACCGCGCGCTTCTCCCGCCACGGCATGGGCGTGCTGGTGATGCGGGCGGCGCAGGACGATGCGCTCCAGGCCACGCTGGGCTTGAGGCGCGACATTCCGGCGGAACTCGTCGACCAGCTCATGACTGCCGCCAAGAACTCCGCCCGGCGCCGGCTCAGCGAGAGCCTCGAACCCGTCCTGGCGGGCGAGGTCGACGGCGCGGTCGAACGCGGAGCGGACGCGATCGCCGCCGGAGGCCAGATGCCCGGCGAGCTCGGCGCCATCAGCGCCGCCCTCGTGGAAATCCGCGAACTGAACGAAGCCGGTCTGCTCGACGAGGCCAGGGTCCGCGACTACGCCCGCGACGGCGCGGCCGAACATGCGATCTGCGGCGTCGCCGTGCTGGCGCAGCTCGGCCTGCCGGCGAGCGAGCAGATCATTCTCGGCAGCGATCGCGAGGCCGTGCTGCTGGTGGCGCGCGCGCTCGGCTGGTCGTGGGAGACGACGGCGGCGCTGATCTCGCTGCGCAAGGATTTCGGCAAGTCGCAGGCCTCCGTCGAGCGCGCCCGCGAAAGCTTCCGCAACCTCGCCCAGGGGACCGCCCAGCGCGTGCTCGGCTTCCTCAGGATGCGCGACGCAAAGCCGTGAGATAGCTGGAGATGCGCCCCTCGCGGACCGCCTTCGCCTCGTAACGGGTGCGAATCCAGCCGGGATAGGGCGTGCGCCAGTCGCCCGGCCGTTCGTCGGTCCAGTCGAAATCGGGCGAGGCCATCAGGCGCGACAGGGTCCAGCCGATATAGTCGTCGATATCACTGGCGAAGCGGAAGCGCCCGCCCGCCCGCAGCGCGCGCGCGAACAGGCCGAGCGTATGCTCGGAGACGAAGCGCCGCTTGCGCTGGCGGCGCTTCGGCCAGGGATCGGGATAGAGCAGGTCGATCGCATCGAGGCTGCCGGCCGGCAAGCGCGGCAGCAGAAGGGCGGCATCGTCGTCCCAGACGCGGATATTGGTCAGCCCCTCGCGCTCGGCGACGGCCAGGAACTTGGCCATGCCGTTGATGAAGGGCTCGACGCCGATGAAGCCGATCTGCGGGCTCTCGCGCATCCGCATCAGCAGATGCTCGCCGCCGCCGAAGCCGATCTCCAGCCGGACCGCCTCGACAGCTTGCGGGAACAGCGCCTTCAGATCGGCGATCCCGCCTTCCGGCAGGCGCAGACGCGGCAGCGTGTGCTCGATCAGATGGCTCTGGCCGTCGCGCAGGGCCTTGCCCTTGCGGCGGCCATAGAAGGCGCGGTCGTCATGATCGGGGTCGTGGGTCATTCGAAATCGTCTCGCAGGAACCGAGGTCATCCCGGACAAGCGGCTCCAGCCGCGCCGATCCGGGATGACGGCGCGGATAGGACGCCTGTAGCAAAATGAAAAGGCCGGAGCGATCAGCCCCGGCCTCGTCAGTTCAAGCGAAAACGCTGGATCAGGCGACGGCCTTCTTCAGCGCGTCGACGAGATCGGTCTTCTCCCAGGAGAAGGAGCCGTCGCGGCCGGCCTTGCGGCCGAAATGGCCATAGGCCGAGGTCTTGGCGTAGATCGGCTTGTTGAGGCCGAGATGGTTGCGGATGCCGTTGGGCGAGAGATCGATCAGCTTGCCGAGGACCTCCTCGAGCTTGGCCTCGTCGACCTTGCCGGTGCCGTGCAGGTCGACATAGATCGACAGCGGCTTGGCGACGCCGATGGCGTAGGAGAGCTGGATCGTGGCGCGGTCGGCGAGCTTGGCCGCGACCACGTTCTTGGCGAGATAGCGCGCCGCATAGGCCGCCGAGCGATCGACCTTGGTCGGGTCCTTGCCCGAGAAGGCGCCGCCGCCATGGGGAGCAGCACCACCATAGGTGTCGACGATGATCTTGCGGCCGGTGAGACCGGCGTCGCCGTCCGGGCCGCCGATCACGAACTTGCCGGTCGGGTTGATGTGCCAGACCGTGTCCTTGGAGATCCAGCCATCCGGCAGCGCCTGGCGGATATAGGGCTCGACGATCTTGCGGACGTCGGCGGAGGTCAGCGTCTCGTCGAGATGCTGGGTCGAGAGCACGATCTGGGTGACGCCGACCGGCTTGCCGTTCTCGTACTTGACCGTGACCTGGCTCTTGGCGTCGGGGCCGAGCTTGGCGGCCGCGCCCTCGCCCTTCTTGCGGGCGAGCGTCAGCGTCTCGAGGATCTTGTGGGCGTAATAGATCGGGGCGGGCAGCAGCTCAGGGGTCTCGCGGCTGGCATAGCCGAACATGATGCCCTGGTCGCCGGCACCGACATCCTTGTTGCCGGCCTCATCGACGCCGACGGCGATATCCGCGGACTGCGGATGCAGCAGCACGTCGATCTTGCACTTCTTCCAGTGGAAGCCGTCCTGCTCGTAGCCGATCGCCTTGATCGCCTTGCGTGCCGCCGACTTGACCTTGCTCTTCATCGCCTTCTCGTCGAGCGAGGTACGGACCTCACCGGCGATGACGACGCGGTTGGTGGTCGCAAGCGTCTCGCAGGCGACGCGGACCTTGCTCGCATCCATGCCGGCCTTGGCCGCTTCCTTGAAGAACAGATCGACGATCTCGTCGGAGATGCGGTCGCAGACCTTGTCGGGATGCCCCTCCGAGACGGACTCGCTGGTGAACAGGTAATTCTGGCGTGACACGGTCGGCGCTTCCCTGAATCGGCACATGGAAAAGGCCGGCGCAGCGGCGCCAGCCCGACGAAAATCCGTCATTGCAGCGGACGCGTTCGTCGTCAAGCGGAAAAGTCCGCTTATCGGGAGGATCGTTCGTCACATCGAACGAAACGAGGGCGATATCACGCCGTTCCGGCGTCTTCCTCTGCGAGCGCCTCGACGAGATCGATGATGCGCCGGCGAACCCGGCCGCTCTTGATCTGCGTGAAGGCCTTGGTGAGCTGCACACCCTCGCTGGTGGCCAGAAACTCGGAAATATAGGTCGTCGCGGCGGAATCGGCGAAGCCGGGCTCGGGCAGGTCGCCGGTCGGAGCGCCATCGAAGAAGAAGGCCACCGGCACATCCAGCATCTTGGCGATCTGCTGGAGGCGGCTCGCGCTGATGCGGTTGGAGCCCTTCTCGTATTTCTGCACCTGCTGGAAGGTCAGCCCGAGTGCATCGCCCAGCTTCTCCTGGCTGACGCCCGCAAGCATCCGACGCATGCGGACGCGGCTGCCGACATGCTTGTCGATCGGATTGGGGACCTTCTTGATCATGATTCACCCTGCTTTAGCATCAGTGTCATGACCAGGAGCCGCCATCCTGGTCGGAGCGGAAGCGTCCTTTATTATAGGTGCGGCAGCTAATCCACCCTCTGCCGCGAAAAAGTTCCAATCGGGATTAATTTCGGGCGCGAAACCGGGAAAACGCCAGAAAAAGAAGCAGCAATCCCGCGAAGGCGATATCCCCCGCCCTGGCATAAAGCGTGACGGGGCCGCTGCGCGGTAGCCCTGTGTCCAGCACGCCCTCGACGCCCAGCGGCAGGCTCGCCACGGTGCGGCCGTAAGGATCGACCACCGCGGAAATCCCGGTATTGGCGACGCGCACCAGCGGCAGGCCTTCCTCGATGCTGCGCAGACGGGCCTGCGCGAAATGCTGGTAAGGGCCGCTGGTCTGGCCGAACCAGCCATCATTGGTCAGGTTCAGGAAGAAGCCGGCACGCGGGCCGCGCGCGGCAACGTCGCCCGGAAACACCGCCTCGTAGCAGATCAGCGGCGCGGCCGTCGGCAGCCCCTTGATCGCGAGCGGCATCCGGGCGCTGCCCGAAGCGAAGCCGCCGGGGATCGAGACGAACTCGGAGAGACCGACCCGGCGGATCAGCGTCTCCAGGAACGGCGGCAGGTATTCGCCGAAGGGGACGAGATGGACCTTGTCGTAGCTCGCGACGATGACGCCCTCGTCATTGACCACCTGGATCGCATTGTAGATCGGCGGCCGGCTTTCGCCGGGCAGCGTTTCGCCGGCGCGCGCCGCGCCGGTGATCAGCGTCACGTCCGGCGGCAGCACCGCGGCGATGCGCGACAAGGCGCCGGGCGTGCGGCCGAGCAGGAAGGGAAAGGCCGATTCCGGCCAGATCAGGTGCGTGACGCTCTGGAGGCCGGGCGTGGCCGGGCCGGTCGCCCGGTCGCTCAGCTCCAGATAGCGTTCGAGGATCGCCGCACCGTTATTGCCGTTGAACTTGGCATCCTGCGGCAGGTTGGGCTGCATCAGCCTGAGCTTCACGCCGGCGACGAGCGGCGACGGGCCGGCCGGCAGGCGCCAGTATCCGAAGGCGAAGAGGCCGGCCAATGCGACGAGCGCCAGCAGCAGCGGCAGGTTGCGCCCCGCTGGCGTCCGCGCCGTTCCGAGCACAGCCGGGGCCGCGCCGATCGCCACCGCCAGTAAGGTCAGGCCGTAGAGCCCGACGAGCGAAGCGGCCTGCGCGAGATGGATCTCGCCCGCCAGCATCATGCCGTAGAGATTCCAGGGAAAGCCGGTCAGGACATGGCCGCGCAGCCATTCGCTGAGCGCCAGCATAGCGGCGAGCACCAGGATGCGCCCAGCGCCCTTGGGCCAGGCCAGCCGCGCCAGGCCGAAGGCGCAGGCCGGGAAGAGCGCGAGGAAAGCCGGCAGGGCGACGACGCCGAGCGGCATCGCCCAGGCGAACTTGTCGGCCTCGACGAGAAAGGCGGCGCCGAGCCACCACAGGCCGGCGAGGAAGAAGCCGAAGCCCCACCACCAGCCGACCGCGAAGGCGGCCCGGAAGCGGCGCCAGGCGCTGGTGCCGACGGCGCCGTCAATCAGCCAGACCGCAATGGTCATCGGCACGATGAGGAGCGGCCAGAGATCCAGCGGCGGCAGGGCAAGCGCGCCGCTCGCCCCGGCGATCAGCGCGATCACGCGCTTGCGCCAGCCCCAACCCAGGATGACGGCCTCGGCTACCCGCGCCAGAGCCATCAGCCGGGCTCCATCGCCGGTTCTTCGGCGGCGGGCGCGCTATGGCAATGAATGGTCAGACGCTTCACGCGGCGCTGGTCCGAATCGAGGATCTCGAAGCTGAGGCCATCCGGCCCCCTCACCATCTCTCCAAGAGTCGGCACGCGGCCTGCCAGCGTGACGATCAATCCGCCGAGCGTGTCGATGTCATCCGCCACTTCGTTGCCGGACAGGTCCACGCCGGTCGCGGCCTTGAGCTCGGCGAGGGTCGCGCGCGCATCCGCCGTGAAACGGTTCTCGCCGGCGGGAACGATCGGGGTCTCCTCGAGATCATGCTCGTCCTCGATATCGCCGACGACGATCTCGATCAGGTCCTCGATCGAGACGAGGCCGTCGGTACCGCCATATTCATCGATGACCAGCGCGATATGGGTACGGGTCGACTGCATGCGGACGAGCAGGTCGACCGCCGGCATCGAGGGCGGAACATAGAGGACGGGGCGCAGCAGCTTCGTCTCGGACAGGCGCGTCGAGAGATCGACAGCCGAAAGCGTATGCGGAATGGCGAGCTTGCCGTTCTCTTCCGGCGGCTGGTTCTCCCCGGGCCGGGCCTTCTCGGCGATATATTCGAGGAAGTCGCGGATATGGACCATGCCGCGGGGATCATCGAGCGTGTCGTCGAAGACCGGCAGGCGCGAATGGCCGGCGGTGCGGAAATGCGCGAACAATTCGTCCAGCGTTGCGTCTGCCGGGACGGCGACGATGTCGGCCCGCGGGATCATCACGTCGTCGACGCGGCGCTCGCGCAGGCTCAGCACATTGGTGAGCATCGCGCGTTCCTGGACGGAGAGATCGGCGAGCTCGCCGTTCTCCTCAGCCAGGGCTTCGACGATTTCCTCGCGGGCGGTGCCGCCGCCGCGCAGGCCGAGGCGGTC
The DNA here is from genome assembly GCF_053644975.1 of Allobosea sp. NPDC055353. NCBI lineage: Bacteria > Pseudomonadati > Pseudomonadota > Alphaproteobacteria > Hyphomicrobiales > Alloboseaceae > Allobosea > Allobosea sp. NPDC055353. Next base: position 410,034 of record NZ_JBSHMC010000003.1, read on the forward strand.
GAGGAACTGGCCGAGCCAATGGCCGAGGCCACGGCCGGCGGTTTCGTTCTGGGATTGTCGACTGTCGTCGCTCATGATCGTGGGGGCTTACGCGGAAGAAGGAACGGGCGCCGTGACGAGCTCGGCACCGGCATAGGGATCGGACACGCCGAGGCGGGCAAGTGCCGCGATTTCGAGCGCTTCCATGCGGCGCGCCTCCGCCTCGGTCTCGTGATCCTCGCCGAGGAGATGGAGCAGGCCGTGGATGGCGAGGTGGCGCAGATGGTCGGTCGCGCTCTTGGATTCGGCGTCGGCCTCGCGCAGCACGGTCTCATAGGCGATGACGATGTCGCCGAGCAGCGGGCTCTGCGCGATGCGCTCCGGCGGCGCGGCCGGAAAGGAGAGCACGTTCGTCGCCTTGTCGAAGCCGCGCCAGTCGCGGTTGACGGTGCGGATGCGCCTGTCGTCGGTGAGCAGCAGGCTGAGCTCGGCGCCGGGCATGGGCTTGCGCGGCGCGACCGCGATCCCGGCTTCCAGCGCCTCGTTCAGCAGCGCGCGCAGGCTCGCCAGCTTGCCCAGCTCGTGCCAGCGGCGCGACTGCGCCCTGAGGTCGAGATGGATCTCCGGAGACGTCTTCTCGGGTGGCGGCGCCAGGCGCCGCCCGCGAGGTCGATCGTTCATCGCGGCCGCTCCCGCGCCAACATCCGCTTCAGCCCTTCGCTGTCACCTTCCCGGTTGAGATCCGGGGGCGCATCGGGATTGCGCATGCGCTCTTCCCGCTCCGCGCGCTCGTGGCGCGCCGCGCTCTCATAGGCCATGACGATGCGCCGCACCAGATCATGCCTGACGACGTCGCCTTCCTCGAAGCGGGCATAGCCGACGCCCTCGACATCCTTGAGCAGCTTCACCGCCTCGTTGAGGCCGGAACGCTGGCCCGGCGGCAGGTCGATCTGCGAGGGATCGCCGGTGATGATCATGCGCGAGCCCTCGCCCAGGCGGGTGAGGAACATCTTCATCTGCATCGAGGTGGTGTTCTGCGCCTCGTCGAGCAGCACCACCGCATTGGTCAGGGTGCGGCCGCGCATGAAGGCGAGCGGCGCGATCTCGATCATGCCGGTCTGCAGGCCGCGCTCGACATGGCGCGCCTCCATGAAATCGTTGAGCGCGTCGTAGATCGGGCGCAGATAGGGGTCGACCTTCTCACGCATGTCGCCGGGCAGGAAGCCAAGCCGCTCGCCGGCTTCCACCGCCGGGCGCGACAGGATCATGCGCTCGACCACGCCCTGCTCGATCAACGAGACGGCATGTCCGACGGCGAGCCAGGTCTTGCCGGTGCCGGCCGGGCCCTCGGCGAGCACGAGCTCATGGCGCTTGAGCTGGCGCAGATAGGCATCCTGCGCGGCATTGCGCGCCCTGACAGGTCCGCGCTTGCGCGTCACGACCGCGTCGAAGGAGGTCTTGCCGGCATCCGCTGTCGGGAAGAGCGAACGCTGGACGTTGCTTTCCTCGATCGCGCCATCGACCTCGCCCAAGGTGACCGGCGCGCCGGCCTTGGCGCGGGCATAGAGCGTCTTCAGCACGCGCCCGGCCTGCTCGGCCGTCTCGCGGGGACCCTTGACGGTGACGTGGTTGCCGTTCGGACTGACCACGACGCCGAGGCGGCGCTCGAGATGGGCGAGATTCTGGTCGTACTGGCCGAAGACCAGGCTGGCCAGGCCATTGTCGTCGAAGGAGAGCACGACCTCCGTCGCCGCCAGCCCGTCGCGGCCCGCGCTTTCGCGCACACCGCCTTCGGGGCGGGCAGGCGCGAGATCGCGCCGCGGGTTCCGGTCGGGTCTTTGCGTCGTCGAATCAGCCTGTGCCAAATGCGTCGCCTCGCTTCAGGTCCGGGAGAGGGATGATCCGCTCCCGGTACCTATTCCACCCGGGCAGGAGCGCCCGGCCGGGTCGTCTCGCAGCATAACCGGACGCAACAATTTCAGCCTGATGACAGGCCGCCGCCCATCCCTGGCAAATGGTGACGAGGCGGGGCGCGCTCAAGCGGCCAGGCCCTTCCCACTGGCGTCGCCGGGCTCCACCAGCCGGCCGAACAGGGAATTGGTGCTCGTCCTCTCGATCATCACGCGCACGATATCGCCGATCTGATTCGTTTCGCTCTCGATCTGCACAGCCTGCAGATAGGGCGACTTGCCGGCAAGCTGTCCGGGATACCGTCCCGGCCTTTCCAGGAGCACATCCACAGTCCGTCCGACCATGGCGGCGTTGAAGGCCTGCCGATGATGCTCGATGCGTGCCTGCAAACGGTAGAGCCGCTCGTTCATCAATTCGCGCGGAACCTGCGCCGCGAGCTCGGCCGCCGGCGTGCCGGGGCGCGGCGAATAGTTGAAGGAATAGCTGGACGCGAAACCGATCTCGTCGACCAGGCGGATCGTCTCCTCGAAATCGGCATCGGTCTCGCCGGGGAAGCCGACGATGAAATCCGAGGACAGCGCGATGTCGGGCCGCGCCTCGCGGATGCGCTCGATCAGGCGGCGATACTCGTCGCCGGTATGCTTGCGGTTCATCGCGGCGAGGATGCGATCCGAGCCCGCCTGCACCGGCAGATGCAGGAACGGCATCACCTGCGGCAGGTCGCGGTGGGCGGCGATGAGATCGTCGTCCATATCGCGCGGGTGACTGGTCGAGTAGCGGATGCGGGCGATGCCCGGCACCTCCGCGACACGATGCATCAGGCGCGCCAGGCTCCAGACGGCGCCGTCCGGCCCCTCGCCGTGGTAGGCGTTGACGTTCTGGCCGATCAGGGTGACGTCGCGCACGCCGGCCTCGGCGAGGCGCTCGACCTCGGCCATGATCTGCGAAACCGGCCGGGAGAACTCGGCGCCGCGCGTATAGGGCACGACGCAGAAGGCGCAGAACTTGTCGCAGCCTTCCTGCACAGTGACGAAGGCGGAAACGCCGCGTGCGCGGATCGCCTGCCGCTTCGGCGCCGGCAGGAAGCCGAACTTGTCCTCGATCGGCAGATCGGTATCGACGACGCGGCGCTTGCCCGCTTCGGCCAGAAGCTCCGGCAGGCGGTGATAGGCCTGCGGCCCGACCACGAGGTCGACGGCGGGCTGGCGGCGCTGGATCTCGCCGCCCTCGGCCTGGGCGACGCAGCCGGCGACGACGATCTTCGTCTCCTGGCCCTCAGTGCCTTGCGCCTTCTTGATGTCGCGCAGCTTGCCGAGCTCGGTATAGACCTTCTGCACCGCTCGGTCGCGGATATGGCAGGTGTTGAGCAGGATCAGGTCCGCGCCCTCCGGCGTCGCCGTCTCCTCATAGCCCTGATGGCTCAGGATGTCGGCCATGCGCTGCCCGTCATAGACGTTCATCTGGCAGCCGAAGGACTTGATATGGACTTTCTTCATCGGTGCGGATCGGGTCTCCAAAGCGCATCCTTTACTGCGGATCGGGCGCCTTGGGAACGGTCACGGGGCGCCGGGGAAGGATAAGCAAGCGGCGGACCAGCCAGCGTCATTCCTCGGAACGACCCGTGACGGCCCGGCGGCGCGCCTTGCGGACCGACGCCTCAGCCAGTCGCGTCGCCTCCTTGCGCGAGGTCGCCCGCCCCATCACGATCGGCTCGCCCCAGACCAGTTCGACATCGATCGCGCCGCATTCCAGCACATGCTTGAGATGCGGCCAGAGCTCGGTATCGCCATACCAGGCGAGCGCTGCGCGGCCGATGCGGCCACCCGGCAGGTTCTGCCAGCCGATATAGGTGAGGGTCAGCGGATAGACCGTCACATCCGCCGTGGCATCGCCCATCGCCTGATGCGCGGCGCCGAGCAGGGAGGAGCGGAAGGGCAGGATGCGCGTGCCGTCGCCGGTCGTACCCTCGGCAAAGAGCACGACCTCCTCGCCGCCGGCGATGCGTGCCCCCATGGTCGCGGCCATGCCGGCGGTCGCGCTGCGGCGCTGCCTGTCGATGTAGAGGGTGCGCTGGAGATTGGCGAGGAAGCCGACCACCGGCCATTGGCCGACCTCGCTCTTGGCGACGAAGGCGAGCTCACGCTCGGCACCGATCACGCCGATATCGAGCCAGGAGACGTGGTTGGACACGATCAGCGCCCCAGTCCCGGCCGGCGGCGGAGCGCCGCGCACCTGCCGCCGAACGCCCAGGCACCAGCAGGTCAGGCGATGGAAGCGCAGCGGGAGGACGCCGCGCCGTTTCGGCGCGACACGCATGACGACGAGCTGTGCGAGGACGAGCCCGAGCGTGCCCGTGCATAGCATCACCAGACGGGCGAGCGCGCCGAAGCGGAGTCCGTTCATGCGCTGGCGGGTCCGGTCATCGGCGGGACGGGCAATCTCATCGGGAGGTCAGATGCCGTCAATGGCGCGATTGCGCCGCCTTGTCACGCAAGATCGAGCCGCATCGCGATCGCGGTGGCGCGGGAGCCGTCCAGCTTGGGGTAGTAACCCTTGCGCCGCCCGACCTCGCGGAAGCCGAAATGGCGGTAGAGCCGCTCCGCCGGCAGATTGCCCTCCTCGACCTCGAGGAAGACCTGGACCGCGCCCTCCTCTGCCAATCGAGCAAGATGCGCGGCGAGCAGCGCGCGGCCGAAACCGTCGCGGCGGCGGGCGGGCGCGACGACGATGCTGAGGATCTCGGCCTCATCGGCAGCCCTACGCGAGATGACGAAGCCCTCGGGGTGTTGGCTGCCGCCGCTGAAGACGCCGTCCGCAGCGACCGCCGGATCGGCGATCAGCGCTGCGCACTCGGCCGGCTCCCAGCCGCGAGCGAAGCCGCCCTGATGGTGCAGCCTCGCGACATCGAGGGCATGGCCGGCATCGAGCCGCATCGTGCGCGGCGGGGCCGAATCAGGGTGAAGCAGTCTGCGCAGCCAATCCATGCCGCCTGTTCGCACAGACTGACGCAGCGGCAACCACCATTTGGGGTATACGCTCACCGGCGCGGCAGGCGGGCTTTGTCCTGCGGCGTCGTCTCGGGCGCCTTCAGGTAGAGCGGGCGGGGCGGCGCTGTTTCGGGATCGGCGATGAAGCCGAGCCGGGCGACCCAGGCGATGTCAGGCGCCCTGGCATCGTCGATCACCAGCGCATCGAGCCCGATCGCCCAGGCTTCATTGGCGACAGCCAGCGCCGAAGAACCGACGAGGCTGACGGGGCCTGCCCCGATGGCGCGGGCCGCGTCGCGATAGCTGACCTGCCGGAGCGAGACCAGCGGCTTGCCCTCGGCCGTCAGGGCCTGGAACCAGACCTGGCCGTGCCTGGCATCGAGCGCGGCGGCAATGACACGGCCCGATTCGCGCCCGATCAGGGGGGCGGCGCAGGCCGCGACCGTGGTGACGCCGACCGCCGGGATGCCGGCGGCGAAGGCGATGGCGCGCGCCGCGCTGACGCCGACGCGCAGGCCGGTATAGCTGCCGGGACCGACGGTGACGGCGACGCGCGAGAGCGAGCCGAAGCCGCCCTCGACATCCTTCATCACGCGCTCGACCAGCGGCATCAGCGCCTCGGCATGGCCGCGATCCATGGCGATCTGCTCGATCGCCAGGGGCTTCACCATGTCGGCCGTGTCAAGCACGCAGGCCGAGCAGGCGCCGAGCGCGGTATCGATCGCGAGAATGCGCATCAGAATGTCATTCCGCGACAGGCCACGCTCATCGTCACCAACAATCCCGCTTCGCTCAGACGGCTTCGACTTCGCGCACATCCGGCAGGAAGTGGCGCAGCAGGTTCTGGATGCCGTGCTTCAGCGTCGCGGTCGAGGAGGGGCAGCCCGAGCAGGAGCCCTTCATCGCAAGATAGACTGTGCCGTCGCGATAGCCGCGGAAGGTGATGTCGCCGCCATCGCCAGCCACCGCCGGGCGGATGCGGGTCTCAAGCAGGTCCTTGATCGTCTCGACAGTCTCGGCATCGGCAGGATCGAAGAACTCGCCCTCCTCGATCACATCGGCGGCCGAGCCGGCTGCCAGGACCGGAGCGCCCGACATGAAATGCTCCATGATGGCGCCGAGGATCGCGGGCTTCAGATGCGGCCATTCGCCGTCCGACTTGGTGACGGTGATGAAATCGGAGCCGAGGAAGACGCCGGAAACGCCGGAAACGCCGAACAGCCGCTGTGCCAGCGGCGAACGCTCGGCGTCGGTGACGTCGCGCAGGTCGAGCGTGCCGTCGGGCATGACGGCGCGGCCGGGGAGAAACTTCAGGGTCGCCGGATTCGGCGTGGCTTCGGTCTGGATGAACATGGATACCTCCGGTACCGGCGATTCAAGGTCGCCGTTCCTGGCTCCGATATAGGCTGCCGGCTGGAATCATTCCAGCAGGAAGCAGCACCACAACCCGTCATTGCGAGGAGCGAAGCGACGAAGCAATCCAGGGGGGCCGGTTGGAACGCTCAGCCAAGCCCCCCTGGATTGCTTCGCTGCGCTCGCAATGACGGGGAGAGCCGCCGCCTTCAGGCGAGGGCGTCGATCTCCTCGTCCTCGAGATGGCCCGGCACGATGGCGACGGGGATCGGGAAGCTCGCCGAGGACTTGCCGGCGAGCGCCGAGACCAGCGGGCCCGGCCCCTTGCTGCTGGTGCCGGCTGCCAGCACGAGCAGCGAGATATCCTCGTCCTCCTCGATCAGCTTCACCAGTTCGTCGGCCTTGTTGCCGACGCGCACGACCTTCTCGGGTTCGAGGCCCGCGAGGGTCCGCACCGCTGCCGCCGCCGTTTCGAGGCGCTTCTCGGCCTCGGCCTCGGCCTCGGCCTGCATCACTTCGCCGACGCCGAGCCAGGTTTCGTGCTCGGGCGGAGTGGCGACGCCGAGCAGGACGATCGCCGCGCCGACACGGGCGCAGCGGCGCGCAGCGAAGCGAATCGCCTTGGCGCATTCCTCGCTGCCGTCGACGACGGCGAGGAATTTCGGGCGATGGCCCGTCTCGTAGGACCGCCGTCTCTTGACCATGAACTGTCCTGCCGCCGCTTCAGGGACGGGCATGGTGGCCCGCGCCGGCACCCCGGCGCAAGTGCACCCAGCGTCAACGACTGCGCACGAAGCCGACGATGTCCTTGACCTCGCGCATGATCGGCGCGGCGATCGCATCGGCGCGGTCCGCACCGGCGCCGAGGATATCGTCGATATGCTTCGGTTCAGCCAGCAGGCGGCGCATCTCGCCGGCGATCGGCGCGAGCTTCTCGACCGCGAGATCGACCAGCGCCGCCTTGAAGCCGGAGAACTGACCGCCACCGAACTGCTTGAGCACCGCATCCTTCGACATGCCCGACAGGCCGGCATAGATGCCGACGAGATTCTCGGCCTCCGGCCGGCTCTCCAGCCCCTTCTGCTCCGAGGGAAGCGCCTCGGGATCGGTCTTGGCCTTGCGGATCTTCTGCGCGATGGACTCGGCATCGTCGGTCAGGTTGATGCGCGAGTAATCGGACGCGTCCGATTTCGACATCTTCTTGGTGCCGTCGCGCAGGCTCATCACACGCTGCGCCGGTCCCATGATCATCGGCTCGGGCAGCGGAAAGAAGCCGAGCTCGCCGGTACCGAGACCGCGTTCCGCGATCTGCGGCCCGAAGTCGTTGTTGAATTTCTGGGCGATGTCGCGGGTCAGCTCGAGATGCTGCTTCTGATCCTCGCCGACCGGGACATGCGTCGCCTTGTAGAGCAGGATATCGGCCGCCATCAGGCTCGGATAGGCATAGAGGCCGAGCGAGGCGTTCTCGCGGTCCTTGCCGGCCTTCTCCTTGAACTGGGTCATCCGGTTCATCCAGCCCAGCCGCGCGATGCAGTTGCAGATCCAGGCAAGCTCGGCATGGCCAGGGACCTGGCTCTGGTTGAAGATGATGCTCTTCTGCGGATCGATGCCGGCCGCGATATAGGCGGCGGTGACCTCACGGATGGCGCGCTTCAGATCGGCCGGGTCCTGCCACATCGTGATCGCGTGCATGTCGACGACGCAAAACACGCAATCATGCGTCTCCTGCATCGCGACCCAGTTGGTCAGCGCGCCCAGATAGTTGCCGAGATGCAGCGTCGAGGTCGGCTGCATGCCTGAGAATACGCGCTGATGAAAACCCGACATGGGGCACTCCGTCGTCACGATGGAGAAGGGAAGCGGCGCTTCTGGCTCAACCCCGCCGCTTGCGCAAGGGGAGAGCGCCGAAGGCGCCCAGCATCCAGCCCGCTGCGACATAGGTCGCGAGCCCTGCAAGGCAGAGCAGGCCGAGCGCCCCGACCCGGTGCAGCGCCAGCTGATCGGCGGCCAAAGAGCCGGCCAGCAGCCTGAGCAGCAGTTCGAGCACGACGAGCATGATCGCGCTTGCCGCGAGGCTGGCGGCGATCGGCCGCAAGCTGTTCACGCTCGGACGCCAGATACCGTCGCGCAGCAGCGTCCCGCCAAGCAGGGCAGCCTGCGCCACGAAGGCGAAGGTCGCGGCGAGCGCCGCCATAGCCGCCGCATTGCCTTCATTCGCCAGACCGAATCCGACCAGCGCCGCCACGAGAACTGCGATACCACCCGAGATCAGCGGCAGGCGCGGCGCCCGGCGCGCGAAATAGACCTGGCCGAAGACCTTTGCGGCAATGGCGAAGGGCAGGCCGTAGCCGAGCATGGCCAGCGCTGCCGCCGTGCGCCCGCGATCGGTGGCATCGAAACGGCCATATTCGAACAGCACGGAGGCGATCGGCTCGGCCAGCACAACCAGCGCCGTCGCGGCCGGCAGAGCAAGCGCGAGCCCCAAAGCCAGTGCCTGCCCCAGCATGGCGTCAGGGCCTTCCCGCTTCGCCGCCAGCGCCATGTCGGAGAGCACCACCGTGCCCATCGCGACGCCGACGAAGCCGAGCGGGAGCTGGAAGACGCGATCGGCATAGTAGAGCGCGGCGACCGCACCCGAGCCGATCGAAGCGATCTGGGTCGCCACCAGCAGGACGAGCTGTGCGGCGGAAGCGGCGAGCAAGGTCGCGCCGCCGGTGCGGACGAGCCGCGTCATGTCCGGCGACCAGCGCAGGCTTGGTCGCGGCAGGCCAGGGCCACGCAGCGCCAGCAGGATCATCACGAGATGGGCGAGACCGGTCAGGCTGGTACAGAGCGCGAGCCAGCGCGCGCCGGCCTCCGGCTGCGCGCCGCTGGCGTGCAGCAACAGGAGCACAGCGAGCAGGATCGCGTTCATCAGCGCCGGGGCCAAAGCCGCGACGGCGAAGCGCTTCTCGGCATTGAGCAGCGCCGCCAGCATGGAGGCGAGGGTCGTCAGGAACAGGAAGGGCAGCATCAACCGCGTATAGGAGGCCGCCAGCGCCAGGGTCTCCGGCGCCTCGGCGAAACCACCGGCCAGACCGAGCACAAGCCAGGGCGCGAACAGCTCGCCCAGGCCGACGAAGACCAGCAACAGCAAGCCGATCTGCCCGGCAGCCTCGCCGGCAAAGCGGCGCGCCGCCACCTCTCCGCGCCCGCCCTTGATGGCGAGATAGAGCGGCACGAAGGGCGCATTGAGCCCGCCTTCACCCAGCACGCGCCGGACGAGGTTGGGCAAGCGCAGGGCCGCGAGGAAAGCATCGGCCACCGGCCCACCGCCGAGCAACCGAGCGATCAGCACGTCGCGCGCGAAGCCGAGCAGGCGCGAAGCGATCGTGGCCGCGCCGACGACGGCGGAATCGCGAGCGAGGCGGGAGGGCTGTTCGCTCAAGGCCGGGGATTCCCGATCACAATCCGAAATCCTCGCGGAAGCGATCGATCTGATGCATGCGCCGGTGAAGGATCGTCACGATGCCGATATCGCCGTTCGCAAGCCTGCGCCAATACACGACATGGCTTTCATAGCGGAAGCTGAAGCCGTGGACCCCGAAATCGGCCGGCACCGGGCGGGAGAGCACGCCATGCGTCGCAATCCTGCCGAAAGCCTCGAAGAGTCCCTCGATATAGCGTTCCGCCTGCACGGCGCCGAACTGCTCCAGGGTGTAGCGATAGATCTCGTCCAGGCGGCGCGACGCCGCTTCCTGGATACGAACAGCCGTCACGCCCGTGCCTTGTTGCGCGCGATCACCTCTGCCGCCGTCAGGGGCCGGTAGCTGGAATCCGGCGCCGCGAAGGCATGGGTCAGCTCGGCCTTGAGCCGCTGGAAAGCCTCGCTTTCAGCACGCTCCTTGTCGCGGCGAATCAGGTCGCGGACATACTCGCTGACATTCTCGTAGGGGCCGTCGTCACCGACCTTGCCCGCCACGAACTCGCTGAGCGCGCTGCCGATGCGCACGGTCATGGTCGTCGTTCGAGACATGGTTCGGGCTCCCTTATGTCTTCAAGATACACAATCTTGAAGACATAAGCCATCGCGGTGCCGCTCGTCTCATGCTCTCGTCAGAGGATGAACCGGCTCAGGTCGGCATTCTTGGCAAGGTCGCCGATGCGCGCCTCGACGTAAGGAGCATCAATCGTCACGGCCTCTCCCGAGCGGTCCGGCGCCGTGAAGGAGATTTCGTCCAGAATGCGCTCGATCACAGTCTGGAGCCGGCGGGCGCCGATATTCTCGACCGTGGAGTTCACCTCGACGGCGATGCGGGCGATGGCGTCGATCGCATCGGGCGTGAAGGTGACGGAGACCTCCTCTGTCGCCATCAGCGCGACGGATTGCTTGATCAGGCTTGCTTCCGTGTCGGTCAGGATGCGCTTGAAATCCTCGATATCGAGCGGGTTGAGCTCGACGCGGATCGGCAGGCGGCCCTGCAGTTCCGGCAGCAGGTCGGAGGGGCGCGAGACGTGGAAGGCGCCCGACGCAATGAACAGGATGTGGTCGCTCTTCACGGCGCCGTGCTTGGTCGCGACCGTCGTGCCCTCGATCAGCGGCAGCAGGTCGCGCTGCACGCCCTCGCGCGAGACATCGGCGCCACCCTTGCCCTCGCGGGCGCAGATCTTGTCGATCTCGTCGAGGAAGACGATGCCGTTCTCCTCGACCTCGCGGATCGCCGCCTGGATGATCGCGTCCTGGTCGATCAGCTTGTCGCTCTCCTCGGCCAGCAGCGGCTGGTAGGCATCCTTGACCAGGACGCGCTTGGGCTTGCCCTTCTGGCCGAAGGCCTTGCCGAGCATGTCGGAGAGGTTGATCGCGCCGATCGAGGCGCCGGGCATGCCGGGAACCTCGAACATCGGCGCGGAGGCTCCGGCGCCGGCCGCGACCTCGACCTCGATCTCCTTGTCGTCGAGCTCGTTGGCGCGCAGCTTGCGGCGGAAGGAATCGCGCGTCGCCTGGCTGGCATTGGCGCCCACCAGCGCATCGAGCACGCGCTCCTCGGCCGCGACATGGGCCTTGGCCTGGACATCCTTGCGGCGGCTCTCGCGCACCAGCGCAATCGCGACCTCCAGGAGGTCGCGCACGATCGATTCGACGTCGCGGCCGACATAGCCGACCTCGGTGAACTTGGTCGCCTCGACCTTGAGGAAGGGCGCGTTGGCAAGTTTCGCCAGACGGCGGGCGATCTCGGTCTTGCCGCAGCCGGTCGGCCCGATCATCAGGATGTTCTTCGGCGAGACCTCCTCGCGCAGCGGCCCTTCGAGCTGCTGGCGGCGCCAGCGGTTGCGCAGGGCGATGGCGACGGCGCGCTTGGCGTCCCTCTGGCCGACGATGAAGCGGTCGAGCTCGGAAACGATCTCGCGGGGGGAAAAGCTGGTCATTGCGTGCAGTATCCGGTGAACGGGCCTGGCGGGAAAATCAATCAGGCCGCTTCGAGCGTCTCGATGACGAGCGAGTGGTTGGTGTAGACGCAGATGTCACCGGCGATCTTCATCGCCTTGCGCACGATCGCCTCGGCATCGGGCTCGACATCGATCAGCGCGCGCGCCGCCGAGAGGGCGTAATTGCCGCCCGAACCGATCGCCATCACCGCGCCGTGCTCGCTCGCCTCGGGTTCCAGCACGTCGCCGGTGCCCGAGATCAGCAGCGAAACCTCCTTGTCGGCGACCAGCAGCATCGCCTCCAGACGGCGCAGATAGCGGTCGGTGCGCCAATCCTTGGCGAGCTCGACGCAGGCACGCAGCAACTGAGTCGGATACTGCTCGAGCTTCTTCTCGAGCCTCTCGAACAGGGTGAAGGCATCGGCGGTGGCGCCGGCGAAACCCGCGATCACCTCGCCCTTGGCGAGGCGGCGGACCTTGCGGGCATTGCCCTTCATGATGGTCTGGCCGAGCGAGACCTGGCCGTCGCCGCCGATGACGACGCGCCCGCCCTTGCGCACCATCAGGATGGTGGTGGCGTGCATGACGGGGACATTGCTGTTTTCGGACATGAGATGGCTAACCGGAAATCGAGACGGGGCGGCGGGTCACGCCAAACATGTTCAGGCGAGGCCGCTCTATCAAGGGGCAAGCCGCCATGCCACCCTGGCACGTCGTTTGGCGGAAGGCGGACCCTTCCCTTGAGTCATGACGCTCTCTCGAAGACGACCGAAAGCTTTCGGCAGGGCCGGAAAGCCCTGCCAAGGATCAGTTCGATCCTGCTGCGGGCGAGTCCTTTCGCCGCGTTTAAGCTTTGGCAGAAAAACAGAGAATTTTCATCCCCTTAAGCTTTTAAGCAGTTTTTTATCATTAACGCCCAAAGGTCAGAATTTGGAACGGCTTCCAATGTCGGGGAGCCGCCTCGGGGCGCCATTCATGAAATCCATCCGCCTGAAAATCCTTGCCATGCTGGCCATCGTCGCCGCCGGCGCCATCCTGTCGGCGATCATCAGTCTCTACGGCCTGCACAAGGCCGACGACCTGAATACACGCGCCGATCTCCAGGCCAATGTCGCGCTGCTCACCCAGCGCATCAACGGCGTGGTCACCGCGGTGGTGATGGATTCACGCGGTGTCTACATGGCAAAGACGAGCAAGGAGGCCGAGCCTTTCGCCAAGGGCATCGAGGATCGCTTCCCGACGCTGCGCAGGTTCTCCGCCGATTTGCAGAAGGTCGCGCCGCCGGAAGAACGCGCTGTCGTCGACCAGATCGCCAAGGCGGTCGAGGAGTTCATCACCTTCCGGGCCGAGACGGCCCGGCTGGGCCGCGAGGTTTCACCCGCGGCAGCCAACGAACAAGGTAACAACGAAGCCAACCGCTCCAACCGCAAGGCCCTGAACGACCTGCTGATCAATTTCAGCCAGCGTGTCGAGAAAGCCAGCATCGCGGTCAGCGACGAGGCGACCGCCTTCACCCGGCAGGTCCAGTGGCTGATGCCGATCGTGCTGTTGATGACGCTGCTGGTTTCGGTCGGTGTCGCGCTGATCTTTGCTCAGCGCTCGATCACCCGCCCGATCCTGGATCTCAGCCAGGTCATGGAGAAGCTGACCGCAGGCGATACCCACATCGACGTGCCTCATGCCCAGCGCGGGGACGAGATCGGCACGATGGCGCGCGCCGTATCCGTGCTGCGCCAGAGCACCGAGCAGGTCGCCCTGCTGCAGGAACAGGAACGGGCCGCGGCAGCCACGCGCCTCGCCAGGGCGCAATCGATGGAAGCAGTGGTCTCGGATGTCGGCGAGGTCGTTGCTGCGGCCGCAGCCGGTGATTTCTCGGCGCGCCTCCAGATCCAGGATGCCGACGAGCAGATGCAGCGGCTGGTGGCCGGCATCAACGAGATCAACGCGGTCGTTGACGGGGCGACGACGGAATTCGCCGGGGCGCTGTCTGCGATCGCGGGCGGGGACCTGACCAACCGGATCGAGACGGCCTATCGTGGCCGCTTCGCCGATCTGAAGGGCGCGATCAACGAGACGGTGGATCGCCTCTCGGACACGGTCGCGACGATCCAGACGACCTCGGCCGATGTCGGGCTGGCCGCGCGCGAGATCAACATGGGCGCCGACGATCTGTCGAAGCGCACCGAGGAGCAGGCCTCCTCGCTCGAGGAGACCGCTGCGACCACCGAGGAGCTGGCCGCCTCGGTCAAGGCCTCGGCCCAGGCCTCGAAGGATGCCGCCCGGATCGCCGACGAGGCGATGCAGGCCGCCGAGAGCGGTGGCGCGATCGCCGGACAGGCGGTCGACGCCATGGCCCGGATCGAGACCGCCTCGCAGAAGATCTCCGACATCATCCGGGTGATCGACGACATCGCCTTCCAGACCAACCTGCTGGCGCTCAACGCCGCGGTCGAGGCGGCCCGCGCCGGCGATGCCGGCAAGGGCTTCGCCGTCGTCGCCTCGGAGGTGCGGACGCTGGCGCAGCGTTCGAGCGAGGCGGCCAAGGACATCTCCGGCCTGATCTCCTCGTCCAATGTCGAGGTCGGCGAGGGCGTCAAGCTGGTGCGGCAGGCCGGCGACCAGCTCAGCCGCATCCTGGCGGCCTCGCAGAAGGTCGCGGCGACGATCGCCGACATCTCGGCAGCGTCCGGCGAGCAGGCCAACGGCATCGACGAGATGAGCCAGGCGGTCGCCCATCTCGACGAGATGACCCAGCAGAACGCGGCTTTGTCCGAGCAGAGCGCGGCCTCCGCCAACGCCCTCTCCGGCCGGATCGAGCAGCTCAACGGACTGGTCGCGACCTTCCGCACCGGGCGCGAGCCCGCCGGCCAGGCGGCTTATGCGCAGCCGGCCGCGATGGCCCGCGCGAAGGCGCCGATGCGGGCCACCAGGCCGGCTCCCGCCACCTCCGGCGAGCCGGAGCGGCTGCGGCAGCTCGCCGAGGCCGCCTTCGTCCAGTCCCGCACCGCGCCCGCCCCGCGCAAGGTCGCCAATGGCGGCCGGGCCAACGATTCCGGATGGGAGGAGTTCTGAGGCGGCACAGCCTCGGCGCATCCTCGAACGACACGCGCGGCGCCCGAAAGGGCGCCGTTGGCGTTTCGAGGAGAAATTTTTGCTCGCCGCCTCTTGCCGAGACGCTCGATCGGCCTATCTCCGTGACAGGCGCCGGAGCTCTGCTCCATCACGACGCCGCCCTTGCACATTCAATCCGTGACGTTCCTCGGCCGACTCGCTGGAGTCGATCGATGCCGCACCGCTTGCTGACAGGTCCCGACGGGGATGTCTGCGACAAGCGGTTTCAGCCGTCACCACCACAGGGAGACGAAAACCATGCAGATCAGCCAGGTTCTTCAGGCTCTCGGCCAGTTCGCCTCCGGCCTCGCGCCGGCCAGCCGTTCCGTCCGCCCGCTCGAGATCGATTTCGACACTGCCGACACCCTCGGCCCCTTCGAACAGGCCGCGATCGGCCAGTGGAAGACCGAGGACGGGTCGATCCTGATCGACCTCCGGCCCGATGGCCAGTTCCACAAGGCCAAGCCCGCCGCCGGGGCCAAGCATGTCGGCCGCTATGCGGTCGACCGCTCGAAGCTCTATTTCGAGGGCGAAACCGGCTGGGTCGCGCTCGGGAAGCTCAAGCGCGGCACGCTGAGCATCGGCGAGAAACGCTTCCGCAAGGCGTAAGCGCAATCGCGAGCCGCTCAATAAAGAAGGGCCGCGCTTCCCGATGGGAGGCGCGGCCCTTTTCGTTATCACGCGCGGATCAATAGCCGACCGTGAAGCGGCGGCGGCTATGGGCCGGCTTCTCCAGCTCGTCGACGAGCGCGATCGCATAATCCTCGGCCGAGATCGCGCTGTTGCCCTTGGCGTCGACCAGAAGCTGGTCGGTGCCGAGGCGGAATTGTCCGGTGCGCTCGCCCGGCTGGATCAGGGCCGAGGGCGAGAGGAAGCTCCAGTCGAGGCCCTGCTCCTGCTTCAGCAGGTCGAGGAAGGCGCCGCCCTTGCGGGCTTCTTCGAGATAGATGGCAGGGAATTCCGGGGTGTCGAACAGCTTCACGCCCGGCGCGACCTCGAGGCTGCCGGCACCGCCGACCACCAGATAGCACTTCACGCCGGACTGCTTCACCGCCGCCAGCAGGACCTGCGGATCGCTGGCCGTGAAATGAACGGCGCTGACCACGACGTCATGGCCGGCGATGAGCTTGGCCAACCCGTCCTTGTCGAAGACGTCGCCCTTGACGGCGGTGACGCCCGCCAGAGCGGCGACCTTCTCGGGATTGCGGACGATGGCGGTGACGGCATGGCCGCGCGCGGCAAGCTCGGCCAGCAGGCGCAAACCGATGAATCCGCTGGCGCCGATCAATGCGACCTTCTTGGCGATTGTCATGACAGAGGTTCCTTGTTGTAGTATCCAATGGATACCTGCACTCCAATTGAACCTATCTGACCCTGCCGGGCCGCCTCGTAAAGAAGGCACTTTCACGCGACATGGTCACCTCCGGGAAACCGCCATGCTGAAACGCCCCGATCCTTTCCAGGCGCTCTGCCCGACCCGGCGCGTGCTCGACCGCATCGGCGATACCTGGGCCGTGCTGATCCTGATCGCGCTCGACGACGGCACCTTGCGATTCAACGAGCTCAGGCGCCGGATCGAGAACATCTCGCAGAAGATGCTGTCGCAGACACTGAAGAGCCTGGAGCGCGACGGGCTGGTGCGACGCGAGGTGTTCGCGACGGTGCCGGTGACCGTCGAATATTCGCTGACCGGGCTCGGGCGGACGCTGGCGCAGACGGTGAACCAGCTCACCCTCTGGGCCGAGGCGCATATCGGCGAGGTCGAAGCCGCGCAGCAGCGCTACGATCGCGGCGGGGTCTCGGTCTAGCCCGG
The DNA here is from genome assembly GCF_053644975.1 of Allobosea sp. NPDC055353. Taxonomy (NCBI): domain Bacteria; kingdom Pseudomonadati; phylum Pseudomonadota; class Alphaproteobacteria; order Hyphomicrobiales; family Alloboseaceae; genus Allobosea; species Allobosea sp. NPDC055353. The sequence goes on from NZ_JBSHMC010000003.1 coordinate 426,594, forward strand.
ACTCGGGAACGCTGGCGTTTCCACCGATTTCGTGTATATGCCCGGGCAACCGGCTCAACCAGCCGGCGGCGCGACCCCTCCGCGATGAGGCGGCTCGCGGGCTTCGGACCTTGCTGGACGACATCCCGGCCTGGCCCGCCAGATCAACCCGAACACGAGGATATCCCGATGTCGATCACTGCCGAGCGCAAGACCGCGCTCATCAAGGAACACGCCACCAAGCCGAACGATACCGGCTCGCCGGAAGTGCAGATCGCGATCCTCACGGAGCGCATCACCAACCTCACCGGCCACTTCAAGTCCCACAACAAGGACAACCACTCGCGTCGCGGCCTGCTCAAGCTGGTCTCGCAGCGCCGGTCCCTGCTGGACTACCTGAAGGGCAAGGAAGAGGCCCGCTACAAGACGCTGATCGAGAAGCTCGGCATCCGCCGCTGATCGAAAGCCGACGGTTTCCGCCCGGTGCGACCTGCTCCGGGCGGCTCCTTCTCAGGTGAGGCCGCCATGGGGCGAGCCGCCTGACTGCCGCGGCGGCCGCATGGGGCGGCCCTCCCGCGTGACCCGCCGGGCGCCCAAGACGTCCATGGCAGGATCGCCGAGCGCCCGGACGCGCAATCTCGCATGATCCGGGTGTTCCGCCGTCTTGCCCATGGGCCTGAAGGCACCGGACGGGTCAAAACCCGACCGAAAGATATAAATCCATGTTCGACATCCAAACCGAAGAACTGATCTGGGGCGGCCGCAAGCTCGTCCTCGAGACCGGCAAGGTCGCCCGCCAGGCCGATGGCGCCGTGCTCGCCACCTATGGCGAGACCGTCCTGCTCGCGACCGTCGTCTCGGCCAAGGAGCCGAAGCCGGGCTTCGACTTCTTCCCGCTGACCGTCAACTACCAGGAAAAGACCTTCGCGGCCGGCCGCATCCCCGGCGGCTATTTCAAGCGCGAAGGTCGTCCGAGCGAGAAGGAGACGCTGGTCTCCCGCCTGATCGACCGTCCGATCCGCCCGCTCTTCGTCGAAGGCTACAAGAACGACACGCAGGTCGTCGTCACCGTGCTCCAGCATGACCTGGAGAACGACCCCGACATCCTGGCGATGGTCGCGACCTCGGCTGCGCTCACCCTCTCCGGCGTGCCTTTCATGGGCCCGATCGGCGGCGCCCGCGTCGGCTATATCGACGGCGCCTACAAGCTCAACCCGACGATCGAGGAGATGAAGGACTCGGTTCTCGATCTCGTCGTCGCCGGCACGCAGGACGCCGTGCTGATGGTCGAGTCGGAGGCCAAGGAACTTCCCGAGGACGTGATGCTCGGCGCCGTGATGTTCGGCCACAAGCATTTCCAGCCGGTGATCGACGCCATCATCCGCCTGGCCGAAAAGGCCGCCAAGGAGCCGCGCGACTATACCCCGGCCGACAACTCCGTCGTCCTGGACGCCGTCCTGAAGCTCGTCGACGCCGATCTGCGCGCCGCCTACAAGATCACCACCAAGGCCGAGCGCTACAAGGCGCTGGACGCCGCCAAGGCGAAGGTCGCCTCGCTGATCTCGGCCGAGCCGGATGGCAAGACCAGCTTCACCAAGGAGCAGGTCGGCGGCCAGTTCAAGGAAGCCCAGGCCAAGGTCGTGCGCTGGACCATCCTCGACGACGGCACCCGCATCGACGGCCGCGACCTGAAGACCGTGCGCAAGATCGTCGCCGAGGCCGGCATGCTGCCGCGCACCCACGGCTCCGCCCTGTTCACCCGCGGCGAGACCCAGGCGCTGGTCGTGACCACGCTCGGCACCGGCGATGACGAGCAGTTCATCGACTCGCTGGAAGGCACCTACAAGGAAACCTTCCTGCTGCACTACAACTTCCCTCCCTACTCCGTCGGCGAGACCGGCCGCATGGGTTCGCCCGGCCGCCGCGAAATCGGCCATGGCAAGCTCGCCTGGCGCGCCATCCGTCCGATGCTGCCGGCGAAGGCGGAGTTCCCCTACACGATCCGCGTCGTTTCGGAGATCACCGAGTCGAACGGCTCCTCCTCGATGGCCACCGTCTGCGGCACCTCGCTGGCGCTGATGGATGCGGGCGTTCCGCTGAAGTCCCCGGTCGCGGGCATCGCGATGGGCCTCATCCTGGAAGGCGAGCGCTTCGCCGTGCTCTCCGACATCCTCGGTGACGAGGATCATCTCGGCGACATGGACTTCAAGGTGGCCGGCACCGCCGCGGGCATCACCTCGCTGCAGATGGACATCAAGATCGCCGGCATCACCGAGGAGATCATGAAGGTCGCCCTCGACCAGGCCAAGGGCGGTCGCGATCACATCCTCGGCGAGATGAACAAGGCGCTCTCCGCCTCGCGCAGCCAGCTCGGCGAGTTCGCGCCGCGCATCGAGACGATGAAGATCCCGGTCGACAAGATCCGTGAAGTCATCGGCTCCGGCGGCAAGGTCATCCGCGAGATCGTCGAGAAGACCGGCGCGAAGGTCAATATCGAGGACGACGGCACCATCAAGATCGCCTCGGCCGACGGCAAGTCGATCGAAGCCGCGATCAAGTGGATCAAGTCGATCGTCTCGGAAGCCGAAGTCGGCGTGATCTATGACGGCACCGTCGTCAAGATCATGGAGTTCGGCGCCTTCGTGAACTTCTTCGGCGCCAAGGACGGCCTCGTCCACATCTCCGAGCTCGCTCCCCAGCGCGTCCAGAAGGTCTCGGACGTCGTCAAGGAAGGCGACAAGGTCAAGGTCAAGTTCCTCGGCCAGGACGAGCGCGGCAAGATCCGCCTCTCGATGAAGGTCGTCGACCAGGCCACCGGCGAGGACCTGACCGAGAAGCTCAAGGCTCAGCGCGAGGCCGAGAAGGCCCGCGAGAAGCAGGGCGCGGCCGAGTAATCGGCCAAGCTACCTTCACGTGAAACAGGACGCCCCGCATCGGCTGATGCGGGGCGTTTTTCGTTCCGGCGAAGCGATATCCCGCCCTATCCGGACAATGGCTTTGCTAGTCTTCCGTGAAAGCCGGAGTGCCTGCCGATGAAATCCTTTGCCGTTCCCGATGCTGGCGGATCGTTGCGCTACCATGATCTCCCCGGCGAGGAGCCGGCCCTGGTCATGATCCATGGGCTCGGCTGCGCCTCGTCCTGCGACTATCCGACGGTCGCGGCCGATCCGGCCTTGCACGGCCGGCGCATGCTGCTGGTCGACCTGCTGGGCTCCGGCTTCAGCGATCGGCCGGAAGCGTTCGGCTATACGATCGCGGATCACGCCCGCTGCATCGTCGCGCTGGTCGATGCGCTGGAACTGCCCCGGGTCGATCTCTTCGGGCACAGCATGGGCGGCGCCGTCGCAATTGACGCAGCCGCGATACTGGGGCCGCGCCTGGGCAGGCTCGTTGTCGGCGAACCCAATCTCGATCCGGGCGGCGGACAGTTCAGCCGCGGTATCGCAGCGATCCCGGAAGCGGAGTATTGCGCCGGCGGCCAGGACGCGATCGTGCGTGCGGCCCAGGCAGAGGGCAACGATATCTGGGCGGCCTCGCTCGCCCGCAGCGCCGCCTATGCCGTGCAGCGGACGGCGCGCTCGCTCGTCGAGGGCAGCGACCCGACATGGCGGAGCACGCTCGTGTCACTGCCCGTGCCGCGCACGCTGATCATCGGCGAGCTGTCACTGCCCTACGATGACGCGTCGGGGCTGCCCGAGGCCGGGGTCGAGATCGCCATCGTGCCGCACGCCGGGCATTCGATCCCGTGGGACAACCCGGCCGGTCTCGCTGCGGCCATCGCCGCTGGCTTGTCTCTCACGCAACGTGCCGGGAGGTGATGACGCGCTGCATTCAATAGTCTAGACATATGCCGATCCAGGGAGACCGGCATGTCCGACCACCGCATCGCCTCGCTCGACGACCTCGCCCGTGCCTATCCCAACCTGATGGCGCCGGCATCGACCTTCAAGGAGATCGATCATGTCGACGCGAACTATGCGGCGCTGATCGCCGCCTCGCCGTTTTTCGTGCTCGCGACGGTCGGTCCGGAGGGGCTGGATTGCTCGCCGCGCGGGGATCTGCCGGGCTTCGTCACGGTCCGGGACGCGAAAACGCTCCTGATTCCCGACCGAAAAGGCAATAACCGACTGGATTCGTTGAAGAATATCCTGTTCGACGATCGAATCGGAATGCTCTTCCTGATCCCTGGTTGCGGCGAGACGCTGCGCGTGAACGGACGCGCGGAGCTTTCCTGCGATTCAGGGTTGTGTTCGCAGTTCGAGATGGCCGGGAAGCTGCCGGCGAGCGTCATGATCGTCCATGTCGACGCCGTCTACTTCCAGTGCTCGCGCGCGGTGGTGCGGGCCGAGCTCTGGAACCCGGAGCGGCAGGTCGACCGACGCAACCTGCCCTCGCCCGGGACGATCCTGCGCGACATCACGGCGCGCGACGCCAAGGTCGAGACCTTCGACGGCAAGGCCTATGACGAGGCGCTGCCGGGCCGGGTCAAGGCGACGCTGTATTGAAGCGCCCTCTTCCTTCTCCCCTTGGGGGAGAAGGACAATGTCAGAGCAGTCCTTCGTTGCCCGCCAGCGTCTTCAGGCTGACATCGGGCCGGGCGCCGAGATGCGAGATGATCTCGGCTGCCGCCAGCGCGCCGAGGCGCAGGCAGTCGCGGGTCTCACGATTCGAGGTCAGGCCATAGAGGAAGCCGGCGGCGAAGAGATCGCCGGCGCCGGTCGCATCGACCACGCGCTCGACCGGGAAGACCGGCTCCTCGACGATGCCGTCCGGCGTCACCGCCAGCGCGCCCTTCTCGGAGCGGGTGACGACGGCGAGGATGTTCTCCGCGCGCAGCGCCGCCAGCGCAGTGTCGAAATCCGCGGTCTCGTAGAGGCTCTTGAGCTCATGCTCGTTGGCGAAGACGAGATCGACCATGCGGTTGCGGATCAGCCCGACGAACTCGTCGCGATAGCGGTCGACGCAAAACGAGTCCGACAGGGTGATGGCGACGCGGCCGCCGGCCTTGTGCGCGATCTCCGAGGCCTTGCGGAAGGCTTCCTTGGCCGCCGGCGGATCCCAAAGATAGCCCTCGAGATAGACGATATCGGCGTTCTCGACCGCCTTGGCATCGACATCAGCGACGGACAGGCCCTGGCAGGCGCCGAGATAGGTGTTCATCGTGCGCTCGCCGTCCGGCGTGACGATGATGAAGGAACGCGCGGTCGCCGGGCCTTCCGTCGCATCGGCCGTGCCGAAGGCAACGCCGAGCGAGGTCAGGTCATGGCGATAGAGCTTGCCGAGCTCGTCGCCACGGACCTTGCCGATGAAGGCACCCTTGCCGCCAAAGGAGGCGAGGCCAGCGATGGTGTTCGCGGCCGAGCCGCCCGAGATGATCCGGGCCGGACCCATGGCGGCGTAGAGGGACTCGGCGCGAGGCTCGTCGATCAGCATCATCGCGCCCTTGGTCAGCTTCTGGGCGATGAGGAAATCCTCCTCGGCCGAGGCCAGGACATCGACGATGGCGTTGCCGAGGGCGAGAACGTCCGTACGGGTCTGGGTCATGGCTCTTGCTTGCTCTGTCCGGAGGGCGCGGCCCGTCGGCCGATAGGGAAGGTGCTGGCCCTGTCGCATCCGCCTGCCCTGCGGTCAAGCATGGCCGTTTCAGGCCGGGCCACGACGGGCGACAGCCTCGTCGAGCACGGCGGCGAGGCGGCGCAGGTCCTCCCCCTCCAGCAGACCGATCTCGCGCGCCAGCCGGTTGGCGAAGAGCGTCGCTTCCGGCTCGAGCCCGGCGCTGTCGATGATCACGCGGGGATGCGAGAGGTCAGCGAGGCGAACGAGCTCGTCGGCCTCGTCCCAGATCACGCCGAGCAGATGGATCGCACCCTGGATCAGGGTGAAGGTCGGGCGGCCGCGCTTGCCGTGCTCCAGCGCCGAGAGATAGGCCGGCGAGACACCGAGACCCTCCGCCATCTGCGCGAGGCTCATGCCGCGCGCCTCGCGCAAGGCCCGGACGCGCTGGCCGAAGGGGGTCACGGCCCATGCTCCCTGAGCCGGCGCAGGCGGACATAGAGCGCGCCGGAGCCGCCATGGCGCTGCTCGGCCTCCTCGAAGCCCAGGACCAGCGTGCGCAACTCGGGCAGGCGCAGCCAATGCGGCACCATCCGGCGCAGCACGCCACGCTCGTCACCGAACAGAGCCGGCGCCACCGCGCCCTTGCCGGTGACGACCAGCGCGATGCGGCAGCCGCGGCGCTGTTCGCGGCGCAGGAAGGCATGGAGCGCCAGATGCGCCTCGTCCTGCCGCATGCCGTGCAGGTCGATCGAGGCATCGACGCTTTGCTGGCCGCGGCGCAATTGCGTGCGCAAACGCCGCTCGATCGGCGCCAGCGGCGGGGCTGACGGCGGTAGGGCTTTCACGGGCAGAGCTGCAGCGACGGCTCGTATCGCGGTTTCTGTCGGTGCGGGAGCGGCCTCGGCAGCCGGCTCGGGCTCGACCGGCGCCCGGCCGGGCAAGGGCCTGACCGAGCGCGCGACCTGGCGCCAGAGCGCGATATCGGCCTCCGTCAGGGTCTTTCCGCGGCGCGCGCGCATCTCAGCGCGGCCAGAGCACGGTGAAGGCGACGGGATGGCGAATCAGGCCGGCGCGATGGCCCGCCGCAGCCCCGGAGCCGACGAAGAGATCCATGCGGGCCGGGCCCAGAATGGCGGAGCCGGTATCCTGCGCGATCATCAGGCGCGCGAGATGCTCGTCGCCGCCGGTTCCGGTCGGGATGGTCGTGTCGATCCAGACCGGCACGCCATAGGGCCAGGCCGTGCGGTCGACCGCGATGCTGCGCAGGGGCGTCAGCGGCAGGCCGGCGCCGCCGATCGGCCCGCTTTCGGCGGGAAGGTCGTCGCGGCGGGCAAAGAAGACGAAGGATTTGTTCAGGCGGATCAGGTCGCGGGCGAAGCCGGCATCGGCCTTCAGCCGGGCGATCAGCCGGTCCATGGTCATCTGCTCGGGCGGAATGCTCTCGCGCTGGCTGAGCACGCGCCCGAGCGAGGTATAAGGATGGCCGTTGCGACCGGAATAGCTCAGCCGCGTGACGGACCCGTCCGGCAGGCGAACGCGGCCGGAGCCCTGCACCTGCAGGACGAAGCGATCGACGGGATCGCGCAGCCACATGATCTCGAGCCCCTGCCCGTCGAGCGCACCGGTCTCGATCGCCGTGCGGTCCGGGAATGCTTGGAAGCCCTTGCCGGTGCGGCGTGCAGCCGAGAGCGTCTTGTCGAGGCCCGGAAAGTCATCCTCGGAGAAGCGCGTCACCAGATCCTTCGGCCGGTCGTAGAGCGGCGTCGGGAAGGCGTCGGAGCGGGTCAGCGAGCCCTCGAATTCCGGCTCGAAATAGCCGGTGGTGAAGCCGGTCCCACCGCCCTCCGGATGGATGCGCCAGAAGGAGAAGTTCTGTTCGAAGAAGACTTTCGCCTCCGGGCGATCGACCGGCCCTGCCGTAAGCAGCGCCTTCGCCTTGTCGCAGACAGAGGTGAGATGTTCCGGCAGCGGCACGCCCTGGCGCAGGGGCGGATCGGCCATGCATCCCTCCGCGAAGATGGCGAAGGCCCTGGCGTGATCGTCCTGCGTCCAGCCGGCGAGATCCGCTGGCGAGAGCGCCTCGGCGCGGGCTCCTGGAGGCAGCGGGGGCGACGAGGCCATGGCGGTCACGGGTGCAAGGGCCAGGATCGCGGAGAACGCCAGTGCGACACCGGCGCCGCCACGCTTCACGCGGCGGATTCGGTGGCCACGAGCAGCCAGTTGGGATCGCGGCTGCCGAGCTGGCGCGAGAAGGTCCAGATGTCGTTGACCTCCGAGACCTGCTCGGCGCTGCCATCGACGACCGACCCTTGAGCGTCGCGGGTGACGCTGATCAATTGCGAGACGAAGGCGATCGTGACCTGGGCGGTCTTGCCCTTGACGTCCACCGCAGCGAGATCGGCCTTGTCGATCGAGACGAAATTCGATTCCGCCTTCTCGCCGCGTTTCTCGCGTTCGGAGATGGCCTGCTCGAAGCCGTCATAGACCTCCTTGGCGAGGAGGCCCTTCAGCATCTTGCGGTCACCGCGCGCGAAGGCGGTGACGATCGCCTCATAGGCGGCCTTGGCACCGCCGACGAATTCATGCGGATCGAAACCGGGCTCCTGGCGGATCACCGCCTCGATGCCGGCGCTGACGGGCGAATCCGGCGCGGCCAAATCCTTCCAGCGCTCGGCCGCCGGCAACTCCGGTGCGACCGGGTCGTTGGCGGCGCCCGGCAGGCGGATCACATTGTCGCGCTTGTCCGGGCTTTGCGCCTGATCGGGCCGCATCGGCGGCGTCTCGCGGCGGGCGAAGGGGTCCTTGGGCTGCTCGTTGCCGGTTTTCTGGCCGAGCACGGAGCGCAGCTTCCAGGCCACGAAGACGGCCAGGATCAGGAAGACCAGAGTCTGCATGTCGAAGGAATTTTGCATCGAAAGCTGACCCGCGGCTCCCCGTTGTTACCCTGCCCATCCGCGCTCGCGCCGGGCCTTCACCATCATATGGTGAGACTGGCTCGTAACATCCACCCCTCCGCTTGTGAAGGCGACTTCTTGTGCCGGCACGGCGTCCATGATAGCCGACGCGCGCGCCGCTCCATAGCATGGAGCGCAGTCCCGAGTGCCGGCAGAGGCGCGGGATTTCCCGAGACAGCCTGCCAGAACAAGATGGGACCGATGGCCAACGAACTCCCCAACGGCAATGGCGCCGGCGCCGAAGCGGCTCCGAGCCTGAATGCCCTGATCCAGTACACCAAGGACTTTTCCTTCGAGAACCCGAAGGCGCCGCGCTCGCTCGCCCAGCAGGAGGCCCAGCAGGGCCCGCAGATGTCGCTGCAGGTCAATGTCGGCTCGACCGCTCTCGCCGACGACGATTACGAGACCGTGCTGCGCCTCGAAGGCAAGGCCGAGCTCAAGGGCGAGACGCTGTTCGCCTTCGACCTGAGCTATGCCGGCGTGTTCCGCCTGCAGAACATCCCGCAGGAGCATATCCACCCCGTGCTGGTGATCGACTGCGCCCGCCTGCTCTTCCCCTTCGCCCGGCAGATTATCGCGGAAGCCGTGCAGAACGGCGGCTTCCCGCCCTTCTACGTGCCGCCGATCGATTTCGCCCAGCTCTTCCAGCAGCGCCTGCAGGAGCTCGAGGGCCAGCAGGGCACCGCGACCAACTGATCGGTCGCCGTATCGCAAACCTGACGGAAGGGCCCTCGTGGGCCCTTTCTTCGTTTATTGCGGATGATTGTTGTCCTTGCGGTGCAAGGCATCCCTCTCCATCTCGACCGGATCGACGGCGGACGCCCCGGCAGGGACGCCCGCCTTTTCCGTATCCGATGGAGACCCGATGGACCACCTGATGACGCTTGCCGCCGACCCCGCCGTCTGGGCCGCGCTCGGGGCACTGATCGCCATGGAGGTCGTGCTCGGCATCGACAACCTGATCTTCATCTCGATCCTGACCAACAAGCTGCCCGAGCATCAGCGCTCGAAGGGCCGCAAGATCGGCATCGGCCTGGCGCTGGTCATGCGCCTCGGCCTGCTCGGCACCGTCGCCTTCATCGTCAAGCTCACCGCGCCGATCTTCACGGTCTTCGGCCAGGCCTTCTCCTGGCGCGATCTCATCCTGATCGCCGGTGGCCTCTTCCTGGTCTGGAAGGCGACGAAGGAAATCCATCACAAGGTCGATCCCGATCCGGAATCCGTCCTCGCAGAAGGCGGCACGCGCGCCGCGACGCTGGGCTTCGGCGCGGCGATCTTCCAGATCCTGATCCTCGATCTGGTGTTCTCGATCGACTCGATCATCACCGCCGTCGGCATGACCGAACATGTGCCGGTCATGGTGATCGCCGTCATCGTCGCCGTCCTGACGATGCTGCTCGCCGCCGATCCGCTGGCGCGCTTCATCGACAGGAACCCGACCATCGTGATGCTGGCGCTGGGCTTCCTGCTGATGATCGGCGGCACGCTGATCGCCGAGGGCTTCGGCGTGCATGTGCCGAAGGGCTATATCTACGCCGCGATGGCCTTCTCGGCCCTCATCGAGGCGCTCAACATGCTGTCGCGCCGCCGGGCGCGATAAGCTTCGGCCTTCCCATTGTCATTCCGGGGCGCGCCAGCGGCGCGAACCCGGAACCCACGACTGGGTGAGACATCGGGTGTTCCGTTGCAGCCCGTTCACCCGGTCGTCGTTTCCGGGTTTCTTCGCTTCGCGAAGCCCCGGAATGACAAGCTGCGATGCTACTGCGCCGCGTCGTCGGTGATGCCGAGATAGCCCTTCCAGAGCGGCGCCTTGAGCGAGCCGAGAATGAAGGCCTCGTGCGCCTTGAGCGCCTCCTCGCTGAGGCGCGGCGCCAGCGGGCGCTGACGCTGCGGCTTCTCGACCGCCGCCATGGCGAGGCCGGGGCGGCCGGCGGCCGCCTCGACGCCAAGGCCGAGCGAGGCCTGCTTGCCGCCGATCAGCTCGATATAGACCTCGGCCAGGATCTCGGAGTCGAGCAAGGCGCCGTGCTTGGTGCGGCGGCTGTTGTCGATGCCATAGCGCGAGCAGAGCGCATCGAGGCTGTTCGAGGCGCCAGGATGCTTGCGGCGCGCCATCGACAGGGTATCGACCACAAAACCCTGCTCGATCGGCGGCAGGCCGAGGCGCTTGAACTCCATGTTGATGAAGCCGACGTCGAAGGCGGCGTTATGGATCACCAGCTTGGCGCCGGCGATGAAGTCGGCGAATTCATCGGCGACCGCAGCGAAGACCGGCTTGTCCGAGAGGAACTCTTCCGAGAGGCCGTGGACGTTGAAGGCCTCGATCGGCATCGAGCGTTCGGGGTTGATATAGACGTGGAAGGTGCGGCCGCTCGGGCAGTGATTGAGCAGTTCGACGCAACCGATCTCGACGATGCGGTCGCCGTTATTGGCTTCGACGCCGGTGGTTTCGGTATCGAGAACGATCTCGCGCATCGCTTCAGGACCTCGCTTGTGCACCGCGCCCGGGACGGCCGGCGAGCGCCATCAGGATAGAACCGACCTGCCGCTCGGCGGCCACGAGGCCGCGCGAGGTGTCCACAAGGAAATGGGCACGGCGGCGCTTCTCCGCATCCGGCATCTGGCGCGACAGGATCGCGTCCAGTTTTTCCGCGCTCATGCCGGGTCGTGCGAGCACGCGCTGGCGCTGGACTTCGGCCGGCGCCGTCACGACGAGGACGGCGTCGCAGCGCGCCTCGCCACCTGTCTCCAACAGCAGCGGCACATCGATGATGGCGAGCTCCGCACCTTCGCGACGGCAGCGGGCGAGGAAAGCTTCCTCCTCCTCGCGCACGAGGGGATGGATGATCGCTTCGAGCCGGCGCAGCGCCTCGGGCTTGCCGAGCACCGCCGCGCCCAGCTTCGCGCGATCGACCGCTCCGTCGACCACCGTGCCCGGAAAGGCCGCTTCGATCGGCACTGCGGCCCGGCCGCGATGCAGGCGGTGCACAGCCGCATCGGCATCGTGCAGGGGCACGCCACGCTTTTCGAAGAGCTGCGCGGTCGTCGATTTTCCCATTCCGATAGAGCCCGTCAGGCCCAGCACGAAGGTCATGGCTGCTCCGGCGAATCAGGCCTTCAGGATATCGGCTTCGATGAGGGCGCGAAGCGCCGACGTGACCTGCGGGGTCACGCCGAACCAGCGGGCGAAACCGGGTACAGCTTGATGCAGCAGCATGCCGAGACCATCGACGGGAACCCCGCCACGCCGTTCCGCTTCGGCCAGCAACGCGGTCTTCAGGGGGACATAGACGATGTCGTCGACGACGGTCCCCGGCCGCAGGGCCGCGAGATCGATCTCCAAGGACGGCTTGCCGTGCATGCCGAGCGCCGTCGTATTGACGATGAGATCGGCCTCTCCAACGAGGCTGTCGCGCTTGGCCCAATCGCCGGCATCCAGGGGATGGCCGAGGGCAGCGACCAGTTCGGCCGCGCGCTCGGGGCTGCGGTTGACGACGAGGATGCGCTCGAGGCCACGCGCCTTCAGCCCGTAGCAGATGCCGCGGGCCGCGCCACCGGCGCCAAGGACGAGGGCGGTGCCGACCCGATCCTGCCAACCGGGCACCGTCGCATCGAGATGGGCGAGGAAGCCGCCGACATCGCTGTTATCGGCGATGATCCGGCCATTCTCGCGCCAGAGCGTGTTGACTGCGCCGACCGCGCGGCCGGCATCGCTGACCTCATCGACCAGCGCCATCACCGCTTCCTTGTGCGGAACGGTGACGTTGCCGCCAGCGAATTCGCCATCGCGCAGGCGAGCGATGAAGGCCGGGAGATCGGCGGGAGCGACATCGATCCGCTCATAGGAGCCGGCAAGCCGGTGCTCGCGCAGCCATTCGCCATGGATCAGGGGCGAGCGCGAATGCGCGATGGGATGTCCGATGACGAAGCAGCGAGGCGCCATGAATGCAATCCGTTAGCGGGCGAGGCAATCGAGATCGCGCAGCGCAGCGAGCACAGCCAGGAGCGGCAGGCCCAGAATGGTGAAATGGTCGCCCTCGATCTTGTCGAAGAGCTGGGCGCCCGGCCCTTCGAGTTGATAGCCGCCGACGCTGCTCAGAGCAGCCGCGCCGGCGACAACCAGATAGCGCGCGATGAAATCAGACTGGAGCCTGCGCATGGTGAGACGCGCGGCCTCGAGCCCTTCCGCCAGCGGCGCGCCGTCCTGCGCGATGACGAACGCGGAATGGAGTTCGTGAGTCCGGCCGGCGAGGGATGCGATCTGCCTTTCCGCCGCGGCGAGAGCGGCGGGCTTATGAAAGGCTGTGCCCTCACAGGTCAGCGTCTGATCGGCCGCGAGGACGAAGCGACCAGGACGGTCGCGCGAAACGGCCAACGCCTTGGCACAGGCGAGAGCGGCCGCAACCTGATCCGCCGGCACGCCGCGATCGACCAAAGGCTTTTCGACGGCGCGCTCGTCGATCTCCGGCTTGACCACCTCGACCGGGATACCGGCGGCCAGGAGCATGTCGCGCCGGGTTGCGCTGCCTGAGGCGAGGATCAGCGGCTCGGGAACGAGCCAGAGGCTGGATGATCCGCTCATGTCGCGATGAACTTCATGCGGTGGTCGCGGAGCAGGTCGAGGATCGAGGCCGCGGTTTCCTCGATCGAGCGGCGCGTCACGTCGATCACCGGCCAGCCCTTGCGGGCGCAGAGACGGCGCGATTGCGTGACCTCGTCGGCGACGGCGGTGGGATCGACATAGGATGTATCGTCATCGGCACGCAGGGACAGCAAGCGGTTCTGGCGGATCTGGACGATGCGATCGGCGCTGGCGATAAGACCGACGATCAGGGGCTTGCGCGCGCTTTCCAGTTCCGGCGGCAGCGGGATATTCGGCACCAGCGGAATGTTCGCGGTCTTGATGCCGCGATTGGCGAGATAGATGCTCGTCGGCGTTTTCGAGGTTCGGCTGATGCCGACCAGGATGACGTCGGCATTGTCGAGATCACCGCCCATCTGCCCGTCATCATGCAGCAGCGTGTAGTTCATCGCGTCGATACGGCGGAAATATTCGGTGTTGAGCACATGCTGCGCGCCCGGCTTCGGCGCCGACGCCTGGCCGAGATAGGACTGGAACAGCGAGAGCACGGGCTGCAGCACCGACAGGCACGGGCAGCCGAGCTCGCGGCAGAAATTTTCGAGCTTCTCCTGCCATTCCGGTTCGACCAGGGTGTAGAGCACGACGCCGGGCGAGGCCTCGATCTCGGCGAGGACGCGGGCAAGCTGCGCCTCGGAGCGAACCAGCGGATAGACATGCTCGATCGCCGAGACGCTTTCATATTGCGCGGCGGCGGCCCGGCTGACGGCAATCAGCGTCTCGCCGGTCGCATCCGAGACCAGATGCAGATGGAAATAGTTGCGGACCACGGCATCCCCCGGCCTGAAGCGTGATTATCCTCTAGCGCGCTTTGAGCGCGACCGGAATCACCGCGACGAGAATTGACGTGGCTGGGGTTTCTTTCCCCGCGGTTTCGGAACGACCGGGTTATCCCGGGCCATGGGGAGCAGTGTGGACAACCGAACAGGAAACGGAGGCCGGGTGGCGGCTCTGTATAACCCGCCCGAACCATCAACAGCCGCCCCGCTGTTGATGGTAAACAAAGTGTTTCACGTGAATCATTTCGGAAGCCGGCGAGGCGCCCGCCGAATCCAATTCGTTAATAAAGCCTTAACCGGTGACCATGGCTCCGCGCGACCCGCGACTCGCTGTCCCAGTGGCTGTGGATCGGTTGTGGACAAAATTGCGGCGGGCTATCTCCCTGCCTCCAAGAGTCAAAACAAAAGATTCTCTCTAGGAATCTTAATTTAAGAGATAGCGGGATGGATGGCCCGTCAGGCATGACGACACGCGAGACCCCTGCCCTGATCCGTGTGCTTGGCGGTGAAGCCCTGCCGATCCCTCCGATCTGGCTGATGCGCCAGGCGGGTCGCTATCTGCCGGAGTATCGTGAGCTCAGGGCCAAGGCCGGCAGCTTTCTCTCGCTTTGCTACGATCCCGAGCTCGCTGCCGAGGTAACGCTCCAGCCGATCCGGCGTTTCGGCTTCGATGCCGCGATCCTGTTCGCGGATATCCTTCTCGTGCCGCAGGCTCTCGGCCAGAAACTCTGGTTCGCCGAAGGTGAGGGGCCGCGGCTGGAACCGGTAGCCGACGCGAACCGCCTGGCGGAGATCGATCGTGCCGCGGATCAGGCCAAGCTGGATTCGATCCCGGAGACCGCTCGCCGGGTCCGGGCTGCCCTGCCGGCTGAGACCGGCTTCATCGGCTTCTGCGGCGCGCCATGGACCGTGGCGACCTATATGGTCGCAGGTCGAGGCACGCCGGATCAGGGGCCAGCGAAGGCGCTGTTCGCACGCGACCCGATCCTGTTCCAGGCGATCATCGACCGGATCGTAACCTCGTCCATCGCCTATCTGAACGCGCAGATCGCGGCGGGCGTCGATGCTGTCCAGATCTTCGACAGCTGGGCGGGTGCGCTCGGGCCGGAGGATTTCAGGCGCTGGTGCATCGCGCCGACGCGACAGATCGTCGAGGGTGTGCGCGCTGTGCATCCGCAAGCGCGGATCATCGGCTTTCCGCGCGGGGCCGGGCACCTGATCCCGGACTATGTCGCAGGCACGGGCGTCGATGCCGTCGGGCTCGAAACCGATATCGACCGGGCTTTCGCCCGCAATGAGATCCAGTCCAGGGTTCCGGTGCAGGGCCATCTCGATCCGCTGGTGCTGCGCGCCGGCGGCGACGCGCTGGAGCGAGAGGCCGATGCCATCCTGACAGCCTTCGGCGATCGGCCCTTCATCTTCAATCTCGGCCACGGCATTCTGCCGGATACGCCGATCGCGCATGTCGAGCGCCTGCTGAAACGGGTACGGGGCTGAGGGTTCAGGCAATGTACGAGTGGATCAAGGCTTTCCATGTCATGGCCGTCATCTCCTGGATGGCCGGCATGCTCTACCTGCCGCGATTGATGGTCTATCATGCGGAAGCGCAGACCGGCTCGATCCAGTCGGAGACCTTCAAGATCATGGAGCGCCGGCTCCTCAAGGGCATCATCAATCCGGCGATGATTGCGACCTGGGTGCTGGGCCTCTACCTCGCCTGGTCCGCCTTCGGCTTCAAGGGCGGCTGGCTGCACGGCAAGCTTCTGCTCGTCTTCATCCTCTCCGGCATCCACGGCGTGCTGGTGAAGCACGTGCGCAACTTCGCGAACGACCGCAACGTGAAGTCGCCGCGCTATTTCCGCATCCTCAACGAGATCCCGGCTCTGCTGATGGTCGGCATCGTCATTCTCGTCATCGTGAAGCCGTTCTGAGGCCTTCCGCGCTTTCCTGCTTGAGCCCCGGGCCGATTCCCGCTATCAGGACGCTGCGCTTCTCCAGCGTCCTCCCTTGTTGTCGACTGTTCATGAGCCGCCTGCCCTAGCAGCAGCTCATGTCGCGCAACCCAAGCGCAGGTCCGGCCAGGACCGATAAGTCGATCAATCCAGTACCGTCCCAACCCCTGCCGGTTCGCAGGGCGTTCATGATCCGGGTGCCCCATGCGGGAAATCAAGCTTCAAGAGCTCAAGAGCAAGTCGCCGACCGAACTCCTGGCGTTCGCCGAGGAAGTCGAGGTCGAGAACGCCAGCACCATGCGCAAGCAGGAGCTGATGTTCGCCATCCTGAAGCAGCTTGCGGCGCGAGAGACCGAGATCCTGGGCGAGGGCGTCGTCGAGGTCCTGCAGGACGGCTTCGGCTTCCTGCGCTCGTCCGATTCGAACTATCTGCCAGGACCAGACGACATCTACGTTTCGCCGTCGCAGCTCCGGAAATTCGGCCTGCGCACCGGCGACACCGTCGAAGGGCCGATCCGCGGGCCGAAGGATGGCGAGCGCTATTTCGCCCTGCTCAAGGTCAACTCGGTCAATTTCGAGGACCCGGAGAAGATCAAGCACAAGATCCATTTCGACAACCTGACGCCGCTCTATCCGGACGAGCGCCTGAAGCTCGAAGTGCAGGATCCGACCAAGAAGGATTTCTCGCCGCGGGTCATCGACATCGTCGCGCCGATCGGCAAGGGTCAGCGTGCGCTGATCGTCGCGCCGCCGCGCACCGGCAAGACGGTGCTGCTCCAGAACATCGCCCAGTCGATCACCACCAATCATCCCGAGTGCTATCTGATCGTGCTGCTGATCGACGAGCGGCCGGAAGAAGTCACGGACATGCAGCGCTCGGTGAAGGGCGAGGTCGTCTCCTCGACCTTCGACGAGCCGGCCTCCCGCCACGTTCAGGTCGCAGAGATGGTGATCGAGAAGGCCAAGCGCCTGGTCGAGCACGGCCGTGACGTCGTGATCCTGCTGGACTCGATCACCCGCCTCGGCCGCGCCTACAACACCGTGGTGCCGTCTTCCGGCAAGGTCCTGACCGGTGGTGTCGACGCCAACGCCCTGCAGCGCCCCAAGCGCTTCTTCGGTGCGGCCCGCAATATCGAGGAAGGCGGCTCGCTGACCATCGTCGCGACTGCGCTGATCGATACGGGATCGCGCATGGACGAAGTGATCTTCGAAGAGTTCAAGGGCACCGGCAATTCCGAGATCATTCTCGACCGCAAGGTGGCCGACAAGCGCATCTTCCCGGCGATCGACATCATCAAGTCCGGCACCCGCAAGGAAGAGCTCATCACGCCGCGCTCGGATCTGCAGAAGACCTACGTGCTGCGCCGCATCCTCAACCCGATGGGCCCGCAGGATGCGATCGAGTTCCTGTTGGACAAGCTGCGCCAGACCAAGCAGAACTCGGAATTCTTCGATTCGATGAATACCTGACCGTCCGCACGACGGGTTTCGGCGTTCGATTCGCCGCCGTATCGATCCCGCCGGGGTCGTGCGGCGGCGAAATTGTTTTCGGAGCAACCGCAACCCAGCGCCCGGATTTCCGGTCACTTCGTAAGCTGCGTGAGACTTCGCCCGGGACCGCCGCAGCGCGGCTGCCTTGTATCGATGGGCGACGTCGAGCATCGGGTGGGATCCGGCCCGGCTCCCATCATCGATTCGGCAGCGAAACGGCGGCCTGCCGTGTCTCGCGCAGCAAACCGTGCACGCTCACCGGACTCGGCTCTTCGGCCGCTCGCGCCGGTGGTACACGGGCAGTGTGAAGCGGCACTACCTGCGTGACCCCTCTCTGCCGCCGATTCGCTGATCCGGCTTAGCCCGTTGAAAATATTAAATTTTGCTCGAATGGAGCCGTTTGCTGCTGTGGTAGTGCCGAGTGGTTGGAAAGTACCGGTAGTGCCAGGTAGTGCCGCGATCTCGGGCGTTAGATCCGGGTCGACACAGCTTCGAGAGCGCTTCGTGTTGACGAGCCCAGCTTCTGTCGGCCGATCGGGAGGTGAGGTCCTGTCTGCTTCGCGGTTGACTTGATGTTGGCGAGGGCCTCGTTCATGACGGCTGCAGTCGCGGGGCTCACGGAGGAACTCGACAAGCATGACGGGCGCGGACGCCTATCCCACCATCGTGGCCCTGTCATCGGCGCCGGGCAAAGCCGGAGTGGCGGTGATCCGCGTGTCTGGAAACTGGACTCGATTCGTTCTCGAAACGATTGCAGGGATCATACCCGAACCCCGCGTCGCGACCCTGCGAAGGCTGGTTGATGCCGCAGGCGAGACGATCGATAGCGCGCTCGTGCTGTTCTTCGCTGCCCCTGCCAGCTTTACCGGTGAGGACGTCGCCGAGTTCCACGTCCATGGTTCGCGCGCTGTCCTGGCGCGTCTCCTTGCCGTTCTGACCGCATTGCCGGGTGTGAGGCTGGCCGAAGCCGGAGAGTTCACGCGGCGGGCCTTCGAAGCAGGGAAGCTCGATCTTGCTGCGGTCGAGGGTCTGGCGGACCTGATCGATTCGGAAACGGAATGGCAGCGCCGGCAGGCGTTGCGCCAGATGGACGGGGCCTTGAGCGGCTTCGCCACAAGCTGGCGCCATTCGCTGATCGACGCCATGAGCCTGCTCGCGGCCGAGCTGGATTTCTCCGACGAGGGCGACGTCTCCGGCCCGCTGCAACAGCAGGCGCTCGCGCTGGCGGGAGAAGTGCTGGCCTCCTTGCGCGCGGCGCTGGGCAGCTTCGCCATGGGCGAGCGTGTCCGCGAAGGCTTCGTCTTGGTGCTGGCCGGGCCGCCCAATGCCGGCAAGTCCAGCCTCCTCAATGCATTGGCCCGCCGTGAGGTCGCGATTGTCTCGCCGATCGCGGGAACGACGCGCGACATCCTGGAGGTGCGGCTGGACCTGGCGGGGCTGCCGGTCATCCTGATCGATACCGCGGGCCTGCGCGACAGCGCCGATCCGATCGAGGCCGAAGGTGTCCGGCGCGCCCGGGCGCTCGTCGCACGGGCCGACCTCGTTCTCGCGCTGCGCGGAGTCGATTCGGAGCCGTATCGAGTCGAAAGTACGGCCGAATTGCTTCACATCGCTACGAAAGCCGACCTTCCCGGGCTGGTCCTGCCCGGGGAACGGGCGATTTCGGTCAAGACCGGCGCGGGCTTGACGGATCTCCTTGCCGAGGTCGTCGCACGTCTTCAGCGGCTCGGACCGGGCGAGCCGGCTCTCCTGACCCGCGAACGCCATCGCATGGCCGTCATCGACGCGGTTGCGGCGCTAGAGCAAGCGGTGACCGCGGGCCACGGACAGGGAGAATTGCTGGCGGAGGATATCCGGGTTGCCGTCGTCGCGCTCGAGCGATTGGTCGGCCGGATCGGCGTCGAGGACGTGCTCGACAGGCTTTTCGCGGGATTCTGCATCGGAAAGTGAGGCGGCGGCCGGGATCGGCCTGCCCTTTCCGCGATTGTCGTTGACCCGCCCGCCGGGCTTCGCTAGCGAAATCGCATGTCAATTTATCGGCAGCATTACGACGTGATCGTCGTCGGCGGCGGCCATGCCGGAGCCGAAGCCGCGGCGTCTGCGGCGCGCTATGGTGCGCGCACGGCCCTGGTGACGCACAAGCCGGAAACCATCGGCGTCATGTCCTGCAATCCCGCCATCGGCGGGCTCGGCAAGGGGCATCTCGTCCGCGAGATCGACGCGCTCGATGGCATCATGGCCCGCGCGGCTGATCGCGGCGGTATCCAGTTCCGCATGCTCAATCGCCGGAAGGGCCCGGCAGTACGGGGGCCGCGAGCCCAGGCCGACCGGAAGCTCTATCGCCAGGCCGTCCAGGATCTGCTGGCAGCGCAACCCAATCTCTACATCGTCGCCGGCGAGGTTTTCGACGTCGAGGTCGAAGCTGGCCGCGTTTCCGGGGTCGTTCTGGCGGATGGCCGTCGATTCGCAACCGGAACGGTCGTGCTGACGACCGGCACCTTTCTGCGCGGCCTGATCCATATCGGCGAAAAGCGGATTCCGGCCGGGCGCGCCGATGAGGCGCCTTCGCTCGGCCTTTCCGCGACGCTGGAGCGCCATGGCTTTCCGCTCGGGCGCCTGAAGACCGGGACGCCGCCCCGCCTCGACGGGCGCAGCATCGATTGGGCTGCGCTCGAGATGCAGCCTGGTGATGAGCCGCCCGAGCCGTTTTCGGCGCTGACGACCGCGATCACCAATCCGCAGATTTCATGCGGGATCACCCGCACGACGCTGGCGAGCCACGATCTCATCCGGGCCAATCTGCATCGCGCACCGATGTTCTCCGGCCAGATCGAGGGGCGGGGGCCGCGCTATTGCCCGTCGATCGAGGACAAGGTCGGGCGCTTCGGGGACCGCGACGGCCATCAGATCTTCCTCGAACCCGAGGGGCTCGACGACGATACGGTCTATCCGAACGGCATTTCGACTTCGCTGCCCGAAGACGTCCAGCGCGACCTGCTGAAGACGATTCCCGGCCTCGAACGGGCCGTGATGCTGCGGCCGGGCTATGCGATCGAGTATGATTTCGTCGACCCGCGCGCCTTGAAGAACACGCTGGAGACGCGAGCGATCGCGGGGCTGTTCCTGGCCGGCCAGATCAATGGCACGACAGGCTATGAGGAAGCTGGTGCGCAGGGCTTGCTGGCCGGCCTCAATGCGGCGCGCAGGGCCAGTGGAGCGGAGCCGGCGGTGTTCGATCGGACCCAGTCCTATATCGGCGTGCTCGTCGACGATCTCGTGACGCATGGCGTTACGGAGCCGTATCGAATGTTCACCTCGCGGGCAGAGTTCCGCCTGTCTTTGCGGGTCGACAATGCCGATGAGCGATTGACGCCGATAGGCTTGCAGCTTGGCATCGTCGGGGCGCCCCGGCAGTCGGCTTTTGAAGTGCGCAACCGGGACATCGCGGCACTGCGGGAGACACTGAAAGGCCTCTCGCTGACACCGCAGCAGGCGCAAGCTGTCGGCCTGCAACTCAATCACGATGGGGCGCGGCGCAGCGCCTATCAGATCCTGTCCTATCCGGATGTCACGTTCGAGAAGCTATCCTCGGTCTGGCCGGAGCTGACGGAATACGCCGCTCCGGTCGCGGCTAGGGTGACGGCGGACGCCGTCTATTCCGTCTATCTCGACCGGCAGGCGGCGGAGATCCAGGCCTACCGCCGCGACCAGTCCCTGAAGGTCCCGGCCGATCTCGACCTCGATGCGATCTCGGGTCTGTCGAACGAACTGAAGCTCAAGCTGGCGGCCCAGCGCCCTGCCGACCTGGCCCAGGCAGGCCGGATCGAGGGGATGACGCCGGCCGCCCTGACCCTGCTGGCGGTCCATGCCCGGAAGGGCCGTGCCGCTGCGTTTTCCACAGGCCCGACGTGACTGTTGATAAAGACGACAGGCAGCGCGCTTTGCGCTTGACGCCTGTTTCACGTGAAACAGAGGAGCGCCTGGCGCTTCTGGTGGCCGAGCTGGGACGCTGGCAAGCTGCGAAGAACCTCGTCTCCTCGGCGACGCTCGCCGAGGTCTGGACGCGGCATATCGCGGATTCGCTGCAGATCTTCGGATTGGCCGAGGGGCGCGAGCGCTGGCTCGATCTCGGATCTGGCGGCGGTTTTCCGGGGCTGGTGATCGGGATCTGCCTGGCTGAGCAGGGCAAGGGCCAGATCGACCTGGTCGAGAGCAACGCCCGGAAATGTGCGTTTCTGCGCCATGCCGCCCGCATCACCGGCGCTCCGGTCAAGGTCCATGCGTCCCGTATCGAAGATGTGATCGGCGATTTCACTGGCAAGGTCGACGTGGTGACGGCCCGCGCGCTGGCCCCCCTGCCCCATTTGCTCGGCTGGTGCGATGAGCTGTTGAGAACCGGCACGCTCGGTCTCTTTCCCAAGGGACAACATCTAGATGCGGAATTGACCGACTCAGCCAGATATTGGAAGATTCAGGCGACAACGGTTTCCTCCGTGACTGACGATGCCGCGCGAATCCTGGTGGTGCGCTCGGCGGAGAGACGAGCCGATCCATGACTGAGCTCACATCCGTGACGACACCGCGCCGCCCGCGCGTGATCGCGCTTGCGAATCAGAAGGGCGGTGTCGGCAAGACGACGACGGCGATCAATCTTGGCACGGCCCTGGCCGCCATCGGCGAGAAGGTGCTGATCGTCGATCTCGATCCGCAGGGAAACGCTTCGACCGGGCTTGGCGTCGACCGCCGCAACCGCAAATCCTCGACCTATGATGTGCTCTGCGGCGATGTCGGGCTGGGGCAGGCTTTGCAGCCGACGGCGGTTCCGGGCTTGTCGCTGGCACCCTCGACGCTCGATCTGCTCGGCGTCGAACTCGAGATCGCCTCCTCCAAGGACCGCGCGCATCGACTCAAGAATGCGATCGACGAGCTGGTCTATGACCAGCGCTGCCAGGACCTGACCTATATCCTGATCGATTGCCCGCCCTCGCTCAGCTTGATCACCATCAATGCAATGACGGCTTCGGACGCGGTGCTGGTGCCGCTGCAATGCGAGTTCTTCGCGCTGGAAGGCCTGAGCCAGCTGCTCAAGACGGTTGAACAGGTCAAGGCCGGCCTCAATCCGCGCCTGATCATCCAGGGTGTCGTGCTGACGATGTTCGACCCCCGCAACAACCTGTCGGGTCAGGTGATGGCGGATGTGAAGAGCTTCCTGGGCGACAAGGTCTATGAGACTGTGATTCCCCGCAATGTGCGGATCTCCGAGGCGCCGTCCTATGGCAAGCCGGCGCTGCTCTACGATCTGCGCTGCTCGGGATCGCAGGCCTATCTGCGACTGGCTTCGGAAGTGATCAAGCGCGAGCGCGCCTTGAGGGCCGCGGCCTGAGTTTGCAAGTTAGAGGTTGATGAGGATGGCAATGGCCGAAGAACAGGGGCGTTCCCGCCTTGGCCGCGGTCTGGCGGCGCTGATCGGCGATGTCGGCGACGAGATCGGGGCGATCGAGCGGGCGCGTGGGCAGCGCCGCGTTCCCGTCGAATTTCTGCGGCCGAGCGCCCGCAATCCGCGCCGGAATTTCGTGGAAGTGGATCTCGATGATCTGACGGCCTCGATCCGCGAGCGCGGTATTCTGCAGCCCATCATCGTTCGTTCCATTCCCGGAATGATGGACGCCTACGAGATCATCGCCGGCGAGCGCCGCTGGCGTGCGGCGCAGCGGGCGGAATTGCACGATGTTCCGGTCATCCTGGTCGAAGCCGATGATCGCGAGGCGCTTGAGATCGCCATCGTCGAGAACGTGCAGCGCACGGATCTCAACGCGATCGAGGAAGCGGCCGGCTATGAGCGGCTGATCGCCGAATTCAATTATACGCAGAACGATCTGGCCCGCGTCATCGGCAAGAGCCGCAGCCATGTCGCCAATACCCTGCGCCTGTCGAAACTGCCGGAGCCGGTGCGCAAGCTGGTCAGCGAGGGCGCGGTGTCGGCAGGCCATGCCCGTGCGCTTCTGTCCGTTTCCGATCCGGAATTCATGGCGCAGAAGATCATCGATGACGGCCTGAGCGTTCGCGATATCGAGCGCATCGTGCAGGAAGAGGCGCGCGGCGAGACCAAGAGCGCCGTGGCGAGCAAGCCGAAGGCCGTGAAGGACCCGGATACGCGGGCCCTGGAAAAAGCGTTGGAGGAGGCGCTCGGCCTGTCCGTCTCGATCGGGCATCGGGCGAACGGCGCGGGCGAGGTCAAGATCGGCTACAAGACGCTCGAACAGCTCGACGCGCTCTGCCATCGCCTGAAGTCCTGACCGAGGGCAACTCGGGCTGATTCCCCCGCGCTATACCGTCATTGCGAGGAGCGAAGCGACGACGCAATCCAGGAGGGGACTGGGTGGAAGATCTCATCTAGTCCCCCTGGATTGCTTCGCTACGCTCGCAATGACGGGTGCGGGATGGTCGAGGCCGCCTTTCAATCACTTCGCCCGGCTCGCCCGAGCCGGGCCAGCGTCCAGAGGGCGCGGGTTGCGATGGCCCGACCCATCTCGGCATTCTGTCGTGTCGCCAGCACGGCATTGCCCAGATGGCCGATGGCCTCGCTCAGTTTTGCGCTGGACCAGGCGTTCAGCGCGGCTTCTGTGGTCGCGACACGCGGATAGGGCAGGCGCATCGTCGCGACGACATCTCTGACGCCGCGCCCGCCATCGATGCTCTGGCGCGCCTTCAGAAGCGTGATGGCCTGCCGCAGCACGGCGCCGAGCATCACGCCGGGGTCCAGCCCCTCGCTGCTGAGCTTGGCCTGGGCGAGGTCGAGCACCGGCAGCTTTCCCGCGAAAACCGCATCGACAAGCATGGCCTGCTCGCGCTGGGCGGTGTCGCCGACGATGGCATCGACATGCTCGACCCGAACGGCCGGGTCCGTGCCGACATAGAGCAGCAGCTTCTCGATCTCGCGGCGCGAGGTCTGGCGGTCGCCGCCGAGCAGCCCAGTCAGGTGATCGCGCGTCGTCCGGTCGATCGACTTGCCGGCCCCCCGGACCATGTCGTCGATGATCGAGCCGAGGTCGCGCGCTGCATCGCCGTAACAGGGCACGGCGAGTGCCGTCTTTGCCTTCTCGCAGGCGGTGCGGATGGGATTGTTGCGCTGCAGATCGCCGGCCTCGACGATGACGAGCGCATCCTGTGACGGTGTCGCCAGCAGCGGCTCAAGAGCGGCGAGAAGGGGCTTGGATGTCGGCGACACGCGGATGGCGCGACGGCCGCCGAAAAGGCCGATCGTGTTGGCTTCGTCAGCGAGCTTGAGCGGGTCGGAGGCGATCGCGTCGCCATCCATCCTGACGAGCTGGAAAGCGTCCTGCGGGTCGTCGACGCTGGCCCGGGCGAGGCCTGCCGCACGTTCCGAGACAAGGCCGGCATCGGGGCCGTAGATCAGGATCAGCCGCCAGGCGGGATCGAGTCGTGCGAGGCTGCGCTCGGCCTCGTGCGCCTTGATCGCAACCATGGCGCGTCAGGAGGTGAGGTCGGCGGCGATCTGGCCCCGGACGATGGTGGCGAGGTTCTTCGCCGCGCGAACCTGTGCATCGCGCGCTGCCCGCACGGTGGCGAAGCGCTGCGAGGAACGCTCATAGGGAACGCGGACAGAGTTCGTGCCCGAGGCGAGGACCTCGGCGGTGCCGTTCCGGGTGAGCTTCCAGGTCGCGGTCGCCACGAGGACGGCCGAATCGGCGCGGCCATTGGCGTAGTCGACGGTAACGACCTCGACGGATTCGGTGACCGCCGCTTCGAGCTTCGCAGTCTTCTGCGTATCCGGCTCGCCGCCGCCGTCGAGCTCGAAGACCAGCTCGTTGCGGAAATAATGGCCGATCAGGCCCTTGATCTCGGGGATCTCGATGCCGCGCAGCGCCGTCTTGACGCTGACGCCCATCGTACTGGTGGTGTAGTCGGAATAGAGCGGCTGGAAGCAGCCGCCGGCAAGGGCCGCGATCGACAGCACGGCCGCCAGCAGGACGTGGCGGGGGCGGGCGGCTTCAGACGACGACATTCACGATTCTCCCGGGAACCACGATGATCTTGCGGATCGGCCGCCCCTCAAGGGCCCGCTGAACGGCGTCGCTGGCCCGCACGACCGCTTCGACCGCCACTGTATCCGCATCGGCGGCCACGGTCACTTCCGCCCGCTTCTTGCCGTTGAGCTGGACCGGCAGCGTGATGCTATCGTCCTTCAGCAGCGCGGGATCGACCTCTGGCCAGGATGCCTCGCCGGCGAGGCCCTGCAGGCCCAGCGCCTGCCAGCATTCCTCGGCCAGGTGCGGCATCATCGGCGCGACAAGCTGGGTGATGATCGTGGCAGCCTCAAGGAGCGCGAAGGCGATATCGGCATCGAGCTCGGGCTTCTCGGCCGCACCGTCCAGCGCCTTACCGATGGCGTTGGTCAGCGTGTAGATATGTGCGACGCAGCGGTTGAAGCCGAGGCGCTCGATATCGGCGCCGACCGCGTCGAGCGCGCGATGGCTCGCCTTGCGCAGCGCCAGCGCGCCGTCGCCGATCGCGGCGGGCCGGTCGGCATGGCCGCCGGTGCGCTCGGCGATCTCCGCAACCATGCGCCAGAGACGCTGGACGAAGCGGGCGGCGCCCTGGACGCCCTCGTCCGTCCAGATCACATCGCGATCCGGCGGCGAATCCGAGAGCATGAACCAGCGGGCGGTATCGGCGCCGTAGGAGGCGATGATGTCGTCGGGGTCCACGACGTTCTTCTTGGACTTCGACATCTTCTCGATCGAGCCGATTTCGATCGGAGCGCCCGTGTCGACGTCGAAGCCGCGCCGGTCGCTGCCGGCGACCTCGATGCGGACATTGCCCGGCTCGACCCAATCACCGTTGGCGGCACGATACGTCTCGTGCACGACCATGCCTTGCGTGAACAGGCCGGCGAAAGGCTCGTCGAGCCCGGCATGGCCGGTCTTCTTCATCGCGCGGGTGAAGAAGCGCGAATAGAGCAGGTGCAGGATCGCGTGCTCGACGCCGCCGATATACTGGTCGACCGGCAGGAAGCGATCCACCGCCTTGCGGTCGGTCGGGCTCTCGGTGCGCCACGGATCGGTGAAGCGGGCGAAATACCAGGAGGAATCGACGAAGGTGTCCATCGTGTCCGTCTCGCGACGGGCGTCCTTGCCGCATTGCGGGCAGGCGACATGCTTCCAGGTCGGGTGATGGTCGAGCGGGTTGCCCGGCTTCTCGAAGGAGACATCGTCCGGCAGCTGCACGGGGAGATCCGCATCCGGGACCGGCACCGTTCCGCAGGCGGAACAATGGATGACCGGGATCGGGCAGCCCCAGTAGCGCTGGCGCGAGATGCCCCAGTCGCGCAGGCGGAAATTGACCTTGCGCTGGCCGACCGGGCGGTTGCCGCGGGTTTCGCCTTCGAGACGGCGGGCAACCTCCTCCTTGGCTTCCGCGATGGTCAGTCCGTCGAGGAAGCGGGAATTGATCATGCGGCCGTCGCCATCATAGGCGGTGTCTGTGATGACGAAGCCGGCGGGATCGGTGCCTTCGGGCGCGACGACCGGGATATTGCCGAGGCCGTATTTGTTGACGAAGTCGAGGTCGCGCTGGTCATGCGCCGGGCAGCCGAAGATGGCGCCGGTGCCGTATTCCATCAGGACGAAGTTCGCGACATAGACCGGCAGCGTCCAGTTCGGGTCGAGCGGATGGATAGCGCGCAGGCCGGTGTCGAAGCCAAGCTTCTCGGCCTTGTCGATCGCTTCCTGCGCCGTGCCAGTGCGCTTGCATTCGTCGACGAAGGCCTGCAGCGACGGGCTCTTCGCCGCAATCGACCTGGCGATCGGGTGATCGGGCGCGATGGCGACGAACTTCGCACCGAACAGCGTGTCGGGGCGGGTCGTGTAGACCTCGACCTCGTCCTGCCCGGCGCCATTCGATTCGAGAGCGAAACGAACCAGCAGGCCTTCCGAGCGGCCGATCCAGTTCTTCTGCATCAGCCGGACCTTTTCGGGCCAGCGGGTCAGGCCTTCCAGAGCGTCATGCAGCTCCTGGCCGTATTCGGTGATCTTGAAGAACCACTGGGTCAGTTCACGGATTTCGACCACGGCACCGGAG
The DNA here is from genome assembly GCF_053644975.1 of Allobosea sp. NPDC055353. Lineage (NCBI taxonomy): Bacteria > Pseudomonadati > Pseudomonadota > Alphaproteobacteria > Hyphomicrobiales > Alloboseaceae > Allobosea > Allobosea sp. NPDC055353. Next base: position 454,045 of record NZ_JBSHMC010000003.1, read on the forward strand.
CGCCAGCCGCGGCCGTCGATGACCTGCTCGTTCGCCAGCACGGTCTCGTCGACCGGGTCCCAGTTCACCTTGGCGGTCTTGCGATCGACCAGCCCGGCCTTGAGGAAGTCCAGGAACATCTTCTGCTGGTGGCGATAGTAGCTGGGGTCGCAGGTCGCGAGCTCACGGCTCCAGTCGAGCGACAGGCCCATCGACTTGAGCTGCTTGCGCATGGTCGCGATGTTCTCGTAGGTCCACTCGCGCGGATGGACCTTCTTCTGCTTGGCGGCGTTCTCGGCCGGCAGGCCGAAGGCGTCCCAGCCCATCGGGTGCAGCACCGAAAAGCCCTTGGCGCGCTTGTAGCGCGCGACGACGTCGCCCATCGCGTAGTTGCGGACATGGCCCATATGGATGCGGCCCGACGGATAGGGAAACATCTCGAGGACGTAGTAGCTCGGCCGCGTGTCGTCGTTCCTCGTCTCGAAAAGCTTGCGCTCTTCCCAGACGGTGCGCCATTTCGGCTCGGACTCTTTCGGATTGTAGCGTTCGACGGCCATGTCAGCAGGCAATTCTTGCGGGTTTGCCGGCTCCCGGAGGCAGGCCGGCGCAGGGGCTGAATGCAAAAACCGGATGTCGGAATCTTGCAACCTGCTCTAGGACACCATTGCGCGCACGCGGTCAACGGCGCCCACGGCATGAGAGGCTGGCAGATGAGCGATACGGTTACGCGTTTGGCTGAGATTCGGGCGGCGATCGGCCGCACCGAGCGCGATTTCGGGCGTGAAGCTGGCTCAGTCGCGCTGGTCGCGGTCTCCAAGACCAAGCCGGCCGAGCAGATCATCGAGGTGATCGAGGCCGGCCAGCGCGTCTTCGGCGAAAATTACGTGCAGGAAGCCAAGGCGAAGTGGCCGGCTCTGAAGGAACGCTTCCCGGACGCCGAGCTGCACATGATCGGCCCGCTGCAATCCAACAAGGCGCGCGAGGCGGTCGAGCTCTTCGACGTCATCCAGTCGCTCGACCGCGAGAGCCTGGCGAAGGAGCTGGCACGCGAGATCGCGCGGGTGGGCAAGACCCCGCGACTCTTCGTCCAGGTCAATACCGGCGAGGAAGCGCAGAAGGGCGGGGTTATGCCCGCCGAGACGGATGCCTTCATCGCCCGCTGCCGCGAGGTTCACGGTCTCGCGATCGAGGGGCTGATGTGCATTCCGCCGGCGGACGAGCCGCCCTCGCCGCATTTCGGCCTGCTCGCCAAGATCGCTGCCCGCAACGGGCTCAAGGGCTTGTCGATGGGCATGAGCGCCGATTACGAGGCCGCGATTCAACTCGGCGCGACCTATGTGCGCGTCGGCAGCGCGATTTTCGGCGCGAGGGGGTAAGGTCAACCAAGGTGTCATCCCGTGCGCGCCGCAGCGTGAAACGCTGCTGCGCAGACACGGGACCGTCCTCCGAAAAAGGTGCCTTCTCGTCACGCGGTCCCGTATCTGCGCAGCGGCACTACGCGCCGCAGCGCGCACGGGATGACAGCGCGTTTCAAGCCGGCTTCAGCGGCTCGCCGACATCGATGCGGTTGCCGTCCGGGTCCTCGAAGACGAAGGCGCGCAGGCCGTAATCCTTGTCGCGCAGGCCCTTGACGATGCGCAGGCCGCGCGCGCGGATCACGGCGTGCACGGCGTCGATATCCTCGACCATCATATGCGCGACGTTGAAGGGCGCAGGCCTGTGGCCTGGCTGGAGCGTCAGGTGCAGTTCGGCCGCATCGCGCTTCAGGATCATGAAGCCAACGGGATTGCCGTTCTCGAAGGTTTTTTGGAAGCCGAGGGCGCCGACATAGAAGTCGCAGGCGCGGGCCATGTCGGCGACAGGCAGCATGGCGGCGATCCGCCCGAAGCGGAACGAGGAAACCGAATCAGTCATCGCAAATCTCTGGCTGGGATGGCGCCGCGTCGCGGGACGGTGCCCGGGAGCGCAGCTGCCTGATCCGAAGATATGATCGAGACGGTGCCCGCGTCTCTCCTAGCTCACTTCACCACGATCCGGCAACGGCGCGCCAGCCGAGGCAGCAGCTTGGCGAAGACATGGCCCTCGACGGCGACGCAGCCGGCCGTTGGGGTGAAGCCGGCACGGGCGAGATGCCAGAAGATCGCGCTGCCGTGTCCGCGCTGCACCGGCCGGTCGTTCCAGCCGAGCTCGACGATCACATCATAGAGATGATCGTCGCGCTGCAGGCGCTCCTCGGCCTCGCCAGGCGGGCGGTCGATCAGGCGGTTGTAACGGCGATCTTTCTGGTCGTCGCACCAGGCGTCGCGCGGCCCGATCCGCTTTAACGGCAGGAGCGTGCGAGGGCGAGGCAAGCGGTCGGCCCGGTAGAAAACGCCGCGCAGCGGCAGATTTGTGCGCGGCGTGCGGCCATCGCCCTCGCGCTTCACGGTACCGATTCCAGAGCGGCCGAGCGCGCAGGGAAAGACCGCGCGACCGGCAATGAGGAAGCCCTTGCGCCGGTCATGGACCGAGGCGAAGACGCGCAGCGAGGTGAGATTGCGCGGTCCGCCATGCGGAGCGGCGCGGTGATCGAAGCGGTTTCTCACGGGAATTCCAGGCGGCCTCACTTGCGATGACGACTCAGCAGGCTCATGTTGCCGCAATCCCTGCGTGCGAGCGAACCCCATTCATGTCCGCCGTCCATCATATTCTGCTGGTCGATGACGACCAGACCCTGCGCGACACATTGTCCGAGCAGCTCTCCCTCTACGAGGAGTTCCGGCTGTCGACCGCCGAGAACGCGACGGCGGCGATCAAGGCCGTGCAGGGCGAGCGCGTCGACCTTGCCGTGATGGATGTCGGCCTGCCCGACATGGACGGGCGCGAAGCCGTCAAGGTGATGCGCAAGAACGGCTTCAAGAGTCCCGTCGTGATGCTGACTGCGCAAGGGTCCGATGCCGATACCGTGCTCGGGCTCGAGGCCGGCGCCAACGACTATGTGGTCAAGCCGTTCAAGTTCGCGGTGCTGCTGGCGCGCATCCGCGCGCATCTGCGTCAGCACGAGGCGAGCGAGGACGCCATTTTTCAAGTTGGCCCCTATACGTTTCACCCGGGATCGAAGCTGCTCGTCAGCGAGAAGGGCTCCAAGACCAAGCTGACCGAGAAGGAAACGGCGATCCTGCGCTTCCTCTACCGCGCCGGCCGCAAGCCGATCGCGCGGGAGGTGCTTCTGCAGGAGGTCTGGGGCTATAACAGCCAGGTGACCACCCATACGCTCGAAACCCATATCTACCGGCTGCGCCAGAAGATCGAGCCGGATCCCGGCAATGCCCGGCTGCTGGTCACCGATGCCGGCGGTTACCGGCTGAATCCCTGACGCATGGCGCTCGACGAGGACATGGCCCTGCTGGCCCGGCAGCCGCTGCTGAGCCTGATGGAACGCGATGCACTGAGATTGCTCGCCTTCGCCGCCGAAAGCCGGATATTGCGCGCCGGGGACGTCCTGTTCCGGGCCGGCGAGCCCTCGGACGGGGCGGTGCTGGTGGTTTCCGGGGTGGTTGCGCTGACTGTGCAGGATGATGGGCAGCCCGCGAGCGAGGTCGTCGGCGCCGGTGCGATGATCGGCGAGCTTGCTCTGTTCACCTCCGTGCCGCGCCAGGTCACGGCGATCGCGCGCGAGCCGACGCAGGTGATGCGGCTGCCGCGCAGCGTGATGCGGCGCGTGCTCGGGGAGTCGCCTGATTCGGCCGAGGCGATCGCGGCTGCGATCGGGGCTCGGTTGCAGGGCTTCGTTGGTGAGCTCTCGGCCGTCCAAGACGCGCTGAACGCGATCGACCGGAAGTAAGGCGGCCGCTCAGGACGAGGGTGGATGCCGGGCGGCGCGGATCGCGGCGAAGCGCGGCCAGAGGATGTTGATGCACAGCCCGGACATGACGAGCGCGGCTGCAATGAACTTCCAGCCGGGCAGGGGCTCGCCGAGCCAGATCGCCGCGGCGCCCATGCCGAAGACTGGCACAAGCAAAGCCGTCGGCGCGACGGTGGCGGCGGCATAGCGCGAGAGCAGCCAGCCCCAGACGGCATAGCCGAACATCACATTGCCGACCGCCTGCCAGATCGCGGCGGCCCAGGCGACGGCGGGAGCATGGGTGAGGCCATCGCGGATCGCCGGCCAGCCCTCGATCATCAGGGACAGGGTGACCAGCGGCGGGATCGCGAACAGGCTGGTCCAGACGACATAGGCGAGCATGTCGACCTTGGGCGTGCTGCGCGCGACGATGTTGCCGGCTGCCCAGCAAACGGCCGCGCCGAGCACCAGGATGATGCCGAGCGGCGTGGTCGAGCCGTCGGTGTGCCAGAGGATGACGCCGATTCCGACACCGGCGAGGAGGAGGCCGGCGATCTGGAAGGGCTGCACGCGCTCATGCGTGATCGCCGCCGCCAGCAGGATCGTGAAGAAGGGCTGCGACTGTACCACCAGCGAGGCCAGCCCCGGCGCGATAGAACCCTTGATCGCGAAGAACAGCAGGCCGAACTGGCCGGCGCCGATCAGCACGCCATAGGCGGCGAGCTTGCCCCAGGGCGCATCCGGGCGCTTGAGGAAGAACACCGCCGGCAGGAGCGCGAAGGTGAAGCGCAGGGCCGCGAAGAGCAGCGGCGGGAAATGCGCGACGCCGATATGGATGACGACGAAATTCGTGCCCCAGACGACCATCACGGCCAGCGTGAGCAGCGCGTCGCGGAACGAGAGCGATGTGGGGAGAGCTGGCTGCACGGGACTGGCTTCGCCTGACGTTTCGCGAAGGCCAGTAACATGCGGAACGGCCCGGTCGTTAGGGCGGGCCGGCATGGCTGAGGGGCCCGCGCGACATGGAAAGCCGCGGCGGGAGCCCCTCAGAGTTCCAGCGACACCGTGACCGGGACATGGTCGGAGGGGCGCTCCCAGCCGCGAGCCTCGCGCAGGAAGGTGAGGTCGCGCAGCGTCGGCTTCAGGGCGTCCGAGAGCCAGATATGGTCGAGCCGGCGGCCCTTGTTCGAGGCTGCCCAGTCCTGCGCGCGGTAGCTCCACCAGGAATAGAGCTTTTCGGGCTCGGGCCGCAGCGTGCGCGCCGCGTCGGTCCAGCCCAGTTCGCTACGCAGCTTCTCCAGCGTCGTCGTCTCGATGGGGGTGTGGCTGACGACGTCGAGGAGCTGCTTGTGGCTCCAGACGTCATGCTCGTAGGGCGCGATGTTGAGATCGCCGAGCAGGATCGCCGGCCGGTCGGTCGGCTTCCTGGTCATGCCCCAGGTGCCGATCTCGTCGAGAAAGGCGAGCTTGTGGGCGAATTTGTCGTTCTTCTCGGGATCGGGGATGTCGCCGCCCGCCGGGATGTAGAAGTTATGGATGGCGATGCCGGCTGCGGCACCGGCCGCCTTGTCGAGCGTCACCGTCATATGCCTGGCGTCGTTGCGGCCGCACATCGACATGGCGTCCTTCTCGCTGAAGGGCAGCTTCGAGACGATGGCGACGCCGTTATAGCCCTTCTGGCCGATGAAGGCCTGGTGGACATAGCCGAACTGGTGGAAGGCCTTGGCCGGGAACTGCTCGTCCGGCGTCTTGGTCTCCTGCAGGCAGAGCACGTCAGGGGCGTAGGTGGCGAGGTACTCGCCGACCATGCCGATGCGCAGGCGGACGGAATTGATGTTCCAGCTGGTGACGGTGAGTTGCACGCGAGGATTCCGGCAGTGAGGAGGCCGGAAACTGGGTCGCCCGGGCCCAAAAGGCAAGCCGTTTTCGGCTTGCCGGGCGCCGTCAGAGCTTGCGCTGGTAGTCGATCACGAAATTCTGCGGATCGGGCCGGCGGCGGGTGTCGAGATTGTAGAGCGAGATCGACGTCTCGTAGCCCTGCGGGTCGACCACGACCCATTGCCTGAGCTCGTTGGCGACGAGGTCGAACTTCAGCGTGATCTTGGAGGTGCCGCCCAGCGTCGAGCGGTCCTCCAGCCGGACCGTGAGCAGGTCGCCGTCGACGCTGGCACCCTTGAGCGTGCCTTCGCGCGCCAGGTCCATCTTCTCGCGCACGAGGAACTTCAGTGGCGTCTGGCCGATCGAGTAGATGTCCTGCGTCGCGAGGCGCTTGTCGCGGATGGCGACCGAAGTGCCGTCCGCGATCACCTCCGTGGTCGTCGGCGGCTCGTATTCGAAGCGCATCTTGCCGGGCCGCTGGATATAGATGCGCCCCTCCAAGCGCCGCCCGTTGGAAGCGTGCTGGATGAAGTTGCCCTGCAAGGTGGTGAAGCTGTTGAGATAGGCGTTGAGCCGCTCGACGGCCTCTTCCTGCGTCGCGGGAGGAGCCTGCTTGCTCTTGGCGGGCGTGGCTGCCGGCTTGGCCGCCTCGGCTGCAGGGGCCGCGGCCGCGGGCGCGTTCGATGCCGCAGCCTGAACCGCAGGGGCTTCCGTCGCGGCGCTACGCCCCTGGCCGAGCCCCGGAGGACGGGGCGGCGGCAGCACGAGGCGCGGTGCCGCCGGCTTCGCCGCAGCGGGCTTCGGCGGCTGAAGCTGAAGCGGCTGGGCCGCCAGCGGGGCGGCCGCCAGCGCGCAGCCGACGATCGTCGTCAGCAGGACCGAAGCCCGAACGGTCGGGGTCAATCTGTCGAGCAAGGCTGCTCCATTCCTTGTGCCACGGCCATTCCTGCCGAAAGCCTGAGCGATCGCTGGTGCGGGAGTCGAGGCCGTTGCGGACCTCATCTGCCTATTCCAACGTCTGGTCTACTGCGGAGGTTGCAGCATCGTCATGGCAATTTGAGGACTGGCACCGGTGCCCGCAAGGGCTGGCGGCCCTCGCGAGCCTCATTCGTCGTGCTGGTTCTGGCCCTCGACGAGAATCTCGCGTTTCCCTGCGTGGTTTGCGGGTCCGACGATGCCCTCGTTCTCCATGCGCTCCATGATGGATGCGGCGCGGTTGTAGCCGATCTGGAGGCGGCGCTGGATATAGGAGGTCGAGGCCTTCTTGTCCCTGAGCACGACCGCGACCGCCTGCTCGTAAGGGTCGTCGCTCTCGACCGAACCCATGCCGGTCTTGTCGAAGACGGCACCATCCTCGTCCTCGCCGCCCTCGTCCTCCTCGGAGGTGACGGCGTCGAGATATTGCGGCCGGCCTTGGGTCTTGAGATGCGCGACGACCTTCTCGACCTCGCTGTCCGAGACGAAGGGACCGTGGACGCGGGTGATGCGCCCGCCGCCGGCCATATAGAGCATGTCGCCCTGGCCGAGCAGCTGCTCGGCACCCATCTCGCCGAGGATCGTGCGGCTATCGATCTTGCTCGTGACCTGGAAGGAGATCCGGGTCGGGAAATTCGCCTTGATCGTGCCGGTGATGACGTCGACCGAGGGGCGCTGGGTCGCGAGCACGACATGGATGCCCGCCGCGCGGGCCATCTGGGCGAGGCGCTGGATCGTGCCCTCGATCTCCTTGCCGGCGACCATCATCAGGTCGGCCATCTCGTCGACGATGACGACGATATAGGGCAGAGGCTCGAGGTCCATGACCTCCTCCTCGTAGATCGCCTCGCCGGAATGCTTGTCGAAGCCGGTCTGGACGGTCCGCGTGATGACCTCGCCGGCCGCCTTGGCCTCGCCGACCCTCGCATTGAAGCCGTCGATGTTGCGCACCGAGAGCTTCGACATCTTCTTGTAGCGCTCCTCCATCTCGCGCACCGCCCATTTGAGGGCGACGACCGCCTTCTTGGGATCGGTGACGACGGGGGTGAGCAGATGCGGGATGCCGTCATAGACGGAGAGTTCGAGCATCTTGGGATCGACCATGATCAGGCGGCACTCCTCCGGCTTCAGCCGGTAGAGGATCGACAGGATCATGGTGTTGATGGCGACCGACTTGCCCGAGCCGGTGGTGCCGGCGACGAGCAGGTGAGGCATGCGGGCGAGATCGGCGATGACAGGCTCGCCGCCGATGGTCTTGCCGAGGCAGAGCGCGAGCTTGTGCTTGGTCGCCTCGAAATCCTGGCTGGCGAGCAACTCGCGCAGGAAGACGGTCTCGCGGCGGGTGTTGGGCAACTCGATGCCGATCGCGTTCTTGCCCTGCACCACCGCGACGCGCGCCGACACCGCGCTCATCGAACGCGCGATGTCGTCGGCCAAAGAGATCACCCGGGAGGATTTCGTGCCCGGCGCAGGTTCAAGCTCGTACAAGGTCACGACCGGACCGGGGCGCACCTGCGAAATCTCGCCGCGCACGCCGAAATCCTCCAGCACGCCTTCGAGCAGCGTGGCGTTCTGCTCAAGCGCATCGGTCGAGACCGCGTTCGCCGCGACCTTCTTCGGCTCGGCCAGATAAGTCAGCGGCGGCAATTCGAACGAGTCGCGGTCGAGCAGGGAGGGCTGCGCCTCGCGCTGCATGCGCTTGCCGGGCTTCGGCGCGGCGCGCGGCATGGCGACGCGCGGGGCGTTGAGATCGCGCAGATCCTGCGGCTCGTCGTCGAGATCGAAAGGCGCGTCGTAATCGTCGGTCGTCCGGCCCGCCGTGGCAGCACGAGCGCCCGGCAGCGGCTCGGGCTCGAAATCGGGCAGGCCGCGGCGCCCGGCCGGCGCCTCGCCGAATTGCGGCTCGCGGCGGACGCGGCCGTTGTCACGGGTCGGAACAAGGCCGGTATCGACGGCCGGCTCGGGGGGCTGCGGCAGGCGGCGCAGGATCGCGGCCCGCAGCGCCATCGCGCCATGAGCGAGCCAGCCGATCAGGATGACGGCGATGCCGGGTTCGTCGTCGCGGCGCTCGTCGCTGTCGGACCAGTTGTCCTCGGCCTCGTCGCTGTCGAGAACCGGGTCCTCGTCGGTGACGAAGCCGAAGCCGGCGGCGGCGGTGACGGCCAGGATGGCGATGCCGGCATAGAGGAAGCCGACGAGACTGCCGACCGCTCCCCCGGCGATGCCCGCGATATTGCGCGTGCCGAAGAGCAGACCGTCGCCGATCACGCCGCCCATGCCGGTGGGCAGCGGCCAGCGCGGGGTCGCGGGCAGGGCGCTGGCGACGGCGGCCGTCGCAGCGACGCCGACGACCCAGAGGCCGAGCTTCAATGCGCCACGGTCGAAGATGTGGAAGCGGACGAGTCTGAGTGCCCAGATCACGGGCGGGAAGAGCAGGGCGATGACGCCGAGGCCGATGAGCTGCATCAGGAGATCGGCGACCATGGCGCCGGGGCGGCCGAGCCAGTTGCGAATGGCGCCGCTGGTGGCGTTGTTGAGACTGGGGTCGTCGACCGACCAGCTCGCCAGCGCCGTGGAGATGGCAATCATCAGGGCGAGCACGCCCATGCCAGTCAGCTCCGAGGCGCGGCGCGACAGGAACTCGCGCACCGGGTCGGGCAGGCGGTCCATGAGCGATTGGGAGCGGCGGATCGTGCGCATGCGGTTTCGGGTCTGTCCGGACTGTCGGCCGCACCATTCGGCCATCCGCGGAAGGTTAGGAAGCCGAGGTTAAGACCCGCTTAACCTTGAACGACGCTCGCACGCTCCTGTCGCCGATTGTCGGGAGCGGAGGGAACGGATCGCGGTGCGCCACCTTTGAGTCCGAGTTGGACAGGAGGTGTTCCATGACCGCATCGAAGACCGTTCAAGCCCGGATCGCCCGGATCTGGCGCGGCCGCACGACGCGCGCGAAGGCCGATGATTATGCCGTCTATCTGCGGAGCGAGGGCGTGACGCCTTTGCTGGAAAAGGCCCTGGGTGCGCAGATGTTCCGGGAGGATCGCGAGACCGAGAGCGAATTCGTCACGATTTCCTATTGGGAAAGCGTCGAGGCGATGTCCCGCTTCGCCGGCCCTGACCCACGCCGCATTCATCACCTGCCGCGCGATGCCGAATTCCTGATCGAATTGCCCGACGGGGTACAGGTCCTCGAGATCGTCGTGAACGAGCCGGGTTGACGCCAAGAAAAACCCCGGCGGTTGCCCGCCGGGGTCGAGGTACCGCCGAAGCGGTGGGAGGATCACATGTTGTAGGCGCGCTCGCCATGCTCGGCGATGTCGAGGCCCTCGCGCTCCTGGTCGGAGGTGACGCGCAGGCCGACCACTGCGTCGATGATCTTGAACAGGACGAGGGAGCCGACGCCGCACCAGACGACGGCGACCACGACGGCGACGAACTGCTTCCAGACCTGGGCGCCCATCGCGTAATCGGCGACGCCGACGCCACCCAGTGCCGGGGCGACGAAGATGCCGGTACCGATCGAGCCGATGATGCCGCCGACGCCGTGGACGCCGAAGACATCGAGCGAATCATCGTAGCCGAGCGCGTTCTTCACCGTGGTGCAGAAGAAGAAGCAGACCACGCCGGCGACCGCGCCAAGCACAATCGCGCCCATCGGACCGACCAGGCCGGCGGCCGGGGTGACCGCGACGAGGCCGGCGACGATACCCGAGAGCATGCCGAGCAGCGAGGGCTTGCCCTTGACGATCCATTCGATGAAGAGCCAGCCCAGCGCCGCTGCGGCGGTCGCCGTGAAGGTGTTGATCATGGCGAGCGCCGCGCCGGCGGTGGCCTCGAGATTCGAGCCGGCATTGAAGCCGAACCAGCCGACCCAGAGCACGGCGGTGCCGATGAAGGTCATCGTCAGCGAGTGCGGCGACATCAGTTCCTTGCCGTAGCCGATGCGCTTGCCGATCACGAGCGCACCGACGAGCGCGGCGATGCCGGCATTGATGTGGACGACCGTGCCGCCGGCGAAGTCGAGCGCGCCGAGGGTGAAGAGATACCCTTCCGAGAACCAGACCATGTGCGCCATCGGGAAATAGACGAAGGTCGCCCACAGCACGACGAAAAGCAGTAGCGCCGAGAACTTCATGCGCTCGACGAAGCCGCCGACGATCAGCGCGGGCGTGATCATGGCGAAGGTCATCTGGAAGCAGATGAAGACATATTCGGGGATCACGACGCCCTTGGTGAAGGTGTCCGAGGTCGTCTCATTGGTGACGCCGGCGAGGAAGGCCTTGGAGAAGGAGCCGATGAAGCTGGTCAGCGAGCCGCCGCCGGTGAAGGCGAGGCTGTAGCCGTAGACGACCCAGACGATGCACATCACGGCGGCGGTGGCCGTGACCTGGCTCATCACCGAGAGCATGTTCTTCGAGCGGGCGAGGCCGCCATAGAAGAGCGCGAGGCCGGGCAGCGTCATGAACAGCACGAGCAGCGTCGAGACCAGCATCCAGGCGGTGTCGCCCTTGTTGGGAACGGCGGCGGCAGCCGGCGCCTGTGCCAGCGCGGCGCCGGCCGAGAGTGCGGCGAGAGCGAGGCCGGCCGATCCGGCCCGCAGCGAGGTCCTGAGAATCATCGTCGAAAACTCCTTGAGGGGGCGGGGCTCAGAGCGCGTCGGCATCGGTCTCTCCGGTGCGGATGCGCACGGCCTTCTCGATCGAGGAGACGAAGATCTTGCCGTCACCGATCTGACCGGTGCGGGCGGCGGTGGTGATCGTCTCGATCACCCGGTCGACGAGATCGTCGGAGACGGCGACCTCGATCTTGATCTTCGGCAGGAAACTCACCGCGTATTCGGCGCCGCGGTAGATTTCGGTGTGACCCTTCTGGCGGCCGTAGCCCTTCACCTCGGTCACGGTCAGGCCGTGAACGCCGACGGCGGTGAGCCCGTCGCGCACCTCCTCCAGCTTGAACGGCTTGATGATCGCCATCACGATTTTCATGTGCTGGGCTTCCCGTTTGCGCCGCCCGGTCGTCAGCCCCGGCGATCTCGTTGCACCTCTCGCGCCTGCGGGACCGCAGTTGCGTCGCAACATGCAATTCAAGGGACGTGCCAACGCGCTCCAGGAGCGGCAAAGCCGCATCCGGAGGCGAAATCATGCAGGAGAAGCGGGAAGAACCGTCGCGTCTGCCTAATAATAAGGCAATCGTCTGGTTTCTACGCAGCTGCCTGAAATCAGGTCAGCCGAGATCAGGCCGGGGCCGGACGAGACCTTCCTGCGCCACCGAAGCGACCAGGCGGCCTTGCCGGTCGAAGATGAGACCGCGCGAGAAGCCGCGGGCGCCGGAGGTCGAGGGACTGTCCTGCGAATAGAGCAGCCAGTCGTCGGCCCGGAACGGGCGATGGAACCACAAGGCGTGGTCGAGACTTGCTGCCTGGATCTTCTGGTCGAAGACCGTCGCGCCATGGGCGATCAGGCTGGAATCGAGCAGGAGCAGGTCAGAGGCGTAGGCGAGCACGCTCTGGTGGAAGGCCGGCTCGTCGGGCAGTGGCTCGATCGCCCGGATCCAGACGTTGAACTTCGGTTCCAGGCTGGCGCCGCCGCGATAGCGTTCGAGCTCGACCGGGCGGATCTCGATCGGCCGCTTGCGCTGGTAGAAGGTCTGGAGTGGATTGGGCTGTGGCGAATTGAACAGTTTCGCCATTTCCTCGCGATCCGGCAGCTCTTCCGGCATCGGAACCTTCGGCATTGGCATCTGGTGCTCGTAGCCGGGCTCGTCGACATGGAAGGATGCCGACATCGCGAAGATCGCCTCGCCCTTCTGGATGGCCAGCACCCGGCGCGTGGTGAAGGAGCGGCCGTCGCGCAGGCGGTCGACCTCGTAGACGATCGGCACTTCGGGGTCGCCCGCCAGCAGGAAATAGGCATGCAGCGAATGTGGCTGCCGATCCTCGACGGTCTTGCAGGCGGCATAGAGCGATTGTGCGATCACCTGCCCGCCGAAGACGCGCGGCCAGGTCGATTTCGGGCTGCGACCGCGGAACAGGTTGCGCTCGAGCGGTTCGAGGTCGAGAATCGCCGTCAGGGAGGCGCTGATCTGGGACATGGTCGGCGGCATCACGGTCAGGTTGACGGAGCGGCCGGCGCCCCGCACAGGGACAGCCGGCTTCGCCTGGCATCAGCACCGAGGCATCCCGTGGCGTCAAGTCGACGCGGAGAGAAGGACGGCATGGCTATCGAACAGGGCAACAGCGCCATGCGCATCGTCATCGCGGGCGGCGGCATCGCCGGGCTGGCGCTGGCTCTGGCGCTGAAGCAGGGGTTGGGCGAGGGTTTCGCGGTCATCCTGGCCGATCCGGCGCTGGCGGCCGCACCGCGCGCCGATAACCGCGCCTATGCGGTCGCGGCCGGCGGGCGGGCGATGCTGGAGACGCTCGGCATCTGGGAGACGATCGCCCATACCGCCCAGCCGATGCTGGAGATGATCGTCTCGGACAGCCGGACCGAGGACGCCGTCCGGCCGGTCTTCCTGACCTTCGACGGCGAGGTCGAGCCCGGCCAGCCCTTTGCCCATATGGTCGAGAATGCAGCGCTGGTCGCGGCGCTGAAGGCCTCCTGCGGGGGTGCCGGCGTCGAACTGCTCAGCACCGGGGTGCGGCGCTTCTCCGCTGATGATACGGCGGTGGAGCTGGTTTTCGGTGACGGAACCCGCTGCGAGGCCGCGCTCCTGGTCGCGGCCGACGGGGCCCGCTCGAAGCTGCGCGAACAGGCGGGCATCGGCTGGGTCGGCTGGGATTACGGCCAGTCCGGCATCGTCGCGACGATCGGGCACGAGCGGCCTCATCAGGGACGGGCCGTCGAGCATTTCCTGCCGTCCGGGCCTTTCGCGATCCTGCCGCTGACTGAGGGTGGCGCGCTCGGGCATCGCTCCTCGATCGTCTGGACGGAGCGGAAGGAGAACGTCGAAGCGCTGCTCTCGCTCGATGCGACGGACATGCTGGCCGAGATCGAGCGGCGTTTCGGGCTCGATCTCGGTGAGCTCGCTCTGGAAAGCGCTGTGAGCGCGCATCCGCTCGGCTTCGGCGTCGCCCGCCGCTTCGTCGGCGAGCGACTGGCGCTGCTGGGCGATGCCGCGCATCTGATCCACCCGATTGCCGGGCAAGGGCTCAATCTTGGCCTCAAGGACGTCGCCGCTTTGGCCGAGGCGATCGTCGACGCGGCGCGGCTAGGTCTCGACCCCGGCTCGGCCGACGTGCTGGAGGATTACGAGAAGGCCCGCCGCTTCGACACCGTGGCGATGGGCGCGGTGACCGACGGGCTGAATCGCCTGTTCTCGAACGACGCGACGCCGCTCAGGCTGGCGCGCGATCTGGGGCTTGGCATCGTCGATCGTTTGCCGGGGCTGAAGCGCTTCTTCATCCGCGAGGCTGCCGGCGTCGCCGGCGCGACGCCGCGGCTGTTGCGGGGCGAGGCGCTGTAGTTCATGCCGTCATGCTCGCCCCTGTGGCAAGCATCCATGTCTTGAACGCTTCTCCCGTTTGCCGAGGAAAAGACGTGGATGGTCGGGACAAGCCCGACCATGACGATGGCGGCGAGAACGACGTCTACCTCAATCCTCCAGCGGCCGGGCCTCTTCCGGCAGCATGATCGGGATGCCGTCGCGGATCGGATAGGCGAGCTTCGCCGCCCGGCTGATCAGCTCCTGCTTCGCGGCATCGTATTCCAGCGTCGCCTTGGTCAGTGGGCAAACCAGGATTTCGAGAAGCTTGGGGTCGATGCGGGTGGTCGTGTCGGCTTTGCCGGTCATCGGTCTTTCCATTCTCAAGAGCGGGCGGTTCGCTTATCGAAACGCCGCCGTCATTCCGGACAAGCCGCGATAGCGGTGCCGATCCGGAAGCCATCGTAAGGCTTAAGCGCTCTACGATGGCTTTCGGGGCAAGCCCGGAATGACGGTGTGTTTCACCGCCAGAACACCGCGCTTTCTAGTGCTTGCGGGGCAGATCGGCCAGCATGCCGGCCGCCACCATCAGTTTCGGCAGGGTGAGGCCGGAGCTGGTGATCGCGTTGACCGTGGTGCGGGTGCGCTCCGCATCCTCGCCACGCTCCGCCAGCCAGTTCTCCAGCGTGCCCTGCCCCTTTGCGGAAGCCGAGACCTCCTGCGTCAGGTTGGACTGGGCGTCGTCGAGGGTCTCGATCGCGCGTTCGCGGGCGAGGCGCTCGTAATCGTCCGTCGCCGGCACGGCCGCGGCCGCCGCCTTCAAGCTCGACAGGCCGAACAGCGCGTCGATGCCGAAATGGATGCGGGCGACCTCGCCGATCTTGCGCTTGCTGCGCTCGGCGATATCGACGATGTCGGTCGCCTCGGCCAGCGCCGGCAGGCTCGCGATGCGCGTGGCGAGCGTCTCCGGCACGCCTTCCGAAGTGAGCACGGCGATGCGCGCCAGCCGCGCCTGGGACGCGGCTTCGGGCAGCAGGGAGCCGAGATGCTCGGACAGTTCCTTCACGCCCTTGGCATAGCGCGCGATGGTCTGCTCGATCGTGCCGGGCTTGGCGACGCCGCGCCGCAGGAACCAGCCCATCCGGTTGGTGACGAGCTCCTGAGCGGCGCCATAGAGGCCGAGCTGGGTCTTGCCGGGGATCTTCGCGTCGAGCGCATCGATCTCGCCGTTGAGGGCGATGAGATCGAAGGAATCGCGCGCGATCGCGTAGGCGGCGGCGATGGCCGGTGCGTCCGAGCGGGTGAGCGCCGCCAGCACCGGCACGAGGGCCGGGCCGCCACGGTTGACGATGGCGTTGGCGAGCTGCGTCGCCACGATCTCGCGGCGCAGCTTGTGGCTGGCGATCGCATCCGGATAGGCCTCGCGCAGGGCCTTGGGGAAATAGCGGACGAGTTCGGTCGCGAGATAGGGATCGTCGGGCACCGAGGATTCGAGCAGCGCGTCGTGCACTGAAAGCTTGGCGTAGGCGAGCAGCACGGCGAGTTCCGGCCGGGTCAGGCCTTCGCTGCGCTTCTCGCGCTCGGCGAGCTGGGCATCGCTCGGCAGGTACTCGACCGAGCGGTCGAGCCGGCCATCCTTTTCCAGCGTCTGCATCAGGAAGCGCAGGCCGGGCGTTGCGGCCGCCCCTTGTGCCTCCGTCAGCGAAAGCGCCAGCGTCTGCAGGTAGTTGTTGCGCAGGACGAGGTCGCCGACCTCGTCTGTCATCGCCGCCAGCAACTCGTTGCGCTTGTCTTCCTTCAGGCGGCCGTCCTTCACCAGGCCGGCCAGCGCGATCTTGATGTTGACCTCGACGTCGGAGGTGTTGACGCCGGCGGAGTTGTCGATCGCATCGGTGTTGATCCTGATCCCCTTGCGGGCGGCCTCGATGCGGCCGCGCTGGGTGACGCCGAGATTGGCACCCTCGCCGACGACCCGTGTCCGGAGGTCGTTGCCGGTGATGCGGATCGGATCATTGGCGCGGTCGCCGACCTGGGCGTCGGTCTCGTCGGAGGCGCGGATATAGGTGCCGATGCCGCCGAACCAGAGCAGATCGACGCGGCTTTTAAGGATCGCCGTCATCAGCTCCGGCGGCGAGACCTCCTTCTTGTCGAGGTCGAGCAGCGCGCGAACCTCGGCCGAGAGCGGGATGCTCTTGGCCTGGCGCGAGAAGACGCCGCCGCCCTTCGAGATCAGGCTCTTGTCGTAATCGGCCCAGGACGAGCGCGGCAGGTTGAACAGCCGCTGGCGCTCGGCGAGCGAGGTGGCCGGGTCCGGGCTGGGATCGAGGAAGATGTCGCGGTGGTCGAACGCGGCGACCAGCTTGATCGCCGGCGAGAGCAGCATGCCGTTGCCGAAGACGTCGCCCGACATGTCGCCGACGCCGGCGACGGTGAAGGGCGTGGTCTGGATGTCGACATCGACCTCGCGGAAATGGCGCTTGACCGCTTCCCAGCCGCCGCGCGCCGTGATGCCCATGCCCTTGTGGTCATAGCCCTGCGAACCGCCGGAGGCGAAGGCGTCGCCGAGCCAGTGATGCTTCTCCAGCGAGATCGCGTTGGCGGTGTCGGAGAAGGTCGCGGTGCCCTTGTCGGCGGCGACGACGAGATAGGGGTCGTCGCCGTCATGCCGCACCGTGTCCGGCGGCGGCACGATGGTCTCGCCATCGAGATTGTCGGTGAGCTCGAGCAGGTTGCGGATGAAGATGCGGTAGCTCTCGGTGCCCTCGGCGAGCCAGGCGGCGCGGTCGGAGGCCGGCGGCAATTGCTTCGGGAAGAAGCCGCCCTTGGCGCCGACCGGCACGATCACGGCGTTCTTGACCTGCTGTGCCTTGACCAGGCCGAGCACCTCGGTGCGGAAGTCCTGCGGCCGGTCCGACCAGCGCAGGCCGCCGCGGGCGACCTTGCCGAAGCGCATATGCACGCCCTCGACCCGCGGCGAATAGACGAAGATTTCATAGAGCGGGCGCGGCAGCGGCAGGCCGTCGACCTTGGCGCAGTCGAACTTGAAGGTGATGGTCTGGCGCGGCTGGCCGTCCGGGCCGATCTGGAAGAAGTTGGTGCGCAGGGCGGCATCGACCAGATTGACGAGGCGGCGCAGGATGCGGTCGTCGTCGAGGCTGGTGACGGCGTCGAGCGCTTCCTCGATCTCGGCATGCTTCTGGGCCATGCGCTGCTCGCGCTCGGTCGCCGCGATGCGCGGATCGAACTTGGCGGCGAAATAGGCGACGAGCCCCGAAGCGATGTCGGGATGGCGGGTCAGGGCGTCTGCGATATAGCCCTGGGCGTAGGGCGCGCCGGCCTGGCGCAGATAGCGCCCGAAGGCGCGCAGCAGGGCTGCCTCGCGCCAGGCGAGGCCGGCGGCGAGGACGAGCTGGTCGAAGCGGTCGGATTCCGCGAGGCCGCGGAACTGCGCCATCAGCGCCGCCTCGATGGTCGGATCGAGATGCTCGATATCGATCTCGCCGTCGTCGGCGCGCTCCAGCGTCATGTCGTGCAGCCAGATGCGGACATTGTCGCCATTGCCCTGCGGCATGACGTTGTAGGTCCGCTCGTTGACGACGCGGAAGCCCATGTTCTCGAGCACCGGCACGCGGGCCGAGAGCGAGATCGGCGCGCCGCGCGAGAACACCTTGAGATTGGCGCGCTTGGCGTCGTCGCCCTCGCGCCGGTAGAGATTGACGGCGCGTGCCCGCTCCGGCGTGAGCTGCTGGAGCATCTCGATGTCGACGAGCGCGTCCGCTGCCGAGAAGCGCTCGCGATAGGCGGCGCCGAAGGCCTCGGCATAGCGCTCGGCCAGCGCCCGGGCGGCGGGGCCGGCCTTCTCCTGGTCGAGCACGTCCTTCAGCCCGTCGCCCCAGGTCCGGACGATGGCGCTGATACCGGCTTCCAGCGTCGAGCGCTCGATGCGCGGGGTTTTGCCCTCGTCGCGGCCGATGATGTAGTGGGTCCGCGACAGCGGCCCGTCGGGATAGGCCGGATAGGCGGCCGAGAGGCGCCCGCCATAGACCCGCGCCAGGAAATCGCCGACGCGCAGGCGGACGGTGGTGTCGTAGCGGTCCTTCGGGATGAAGACGAGGATCGAGACGAAGCGATCAAACTCGTCGACGCGGGCGAGCGCGCGGATGCGCGGCCGCTCGGTGAGCTGGAGGATGTCGAGGGCGAACTGTTCAAGCGTCGCCACGTCGATCTGGAAGAGCTCGTCGCGGGGATAGGCATCGAGCACGTTCATCAGCGCCCGGCCGGAATAGCTCGCCGGGTCGAAGCCGATATTCTTGGCGACGCGCGCGACTTTCAGCCTGAGATAGGGGATGGCGCGGGCCGAGCCGGTATAGGCGTTCGAGGTCAGGAGGCCGACGATGCGCAATTCGCCGTCGAGCCTTCCATCCGGCGTGAACAGCTTGACGCCGACATAGTCGAGATGGACGCGGCGATGAACTAGGCTCTTGACGTTCGCCTTGGTGATGATGAGCGCCTGCGGCTTGGCCAGGAAAGAGCGCAGCTCGGGTGTGACCGTGACCAGTTCGCGGCCCTTGCGCAGGACCTTGACCGTCGGGTCGCGGAGGATGCCGAGGCCCGAGCCCTCGATCGGGTCGGCCGCGACGTCACCGCCGGGGAAGCGGTAGGCGCGGATGCCGAGCAGGGTGAAATTGTCGCCGGCGATCCATTCGAGGAACTGCAGCGCCTCGGCGATCTCGTCCTCCGGCAGCGGCGGCGGATTGGCGCGGTAGGCCTGGATCACCTCGGTGATGCGGCCACGCATCGCGGCCCAGTCGTCGACGGCGAGCGCGACATCGCCATAGACGCGTTCGAGCCCGACGCGCAGCTTCTCGCGCGCCTCCGGCGTATCGATGCGGGGGACGTGGATATGGAGCAGGCTCTCGCGGCGCGTGCCCTCGGGGGCGCGGCCGGCGGCCTCGCCGGCGAGCGAGGCGAACTTGCCCTTGGCGTCGCGCGCGACCGCCAGAATCGGATGGGCGACGAGGCGCGGCTCGTGGCCCTGCTCCTGCAATTCGGCCAGCGTCGAATCGAGCAGGAACGGCTTGTTGTCGTTGACCACTTCGAGAACGGTGAGCTGGTTCCTGCGCTCGCCCTCGCCGTATTCCTCGTCGCGGAAGCGCAGGTTGATCGTCTCGGACTTGCGCGGCTGGGCAAGGTGTTCGAAGGCTGCGGCCGCGGTGCGGGCCAGCATTTCGGCCGGCAGGGCCTCGAGATCCTCGGCGACGGAACGGCCAAAGAGCAGGCGGGGGAACTCGGCGGGCATCGAACTCTTCAGTCCGGTGGCTGCGGCCTCGATCGCTGCGATTGCACTCGCAGTCGCGTTCGTTACCCGTTTGCCCATATCCCAACCCCAGTTGTTTTGCCGCAGCGATGACATAGGCTGCGGAGCCTTTCAACTTGCCGTGCCTGAAAAAGCGGCAAACTGACGCTCCCCCGACTCGACAGGACACACCATGGCAACAAAGCATGACAAACCCAAGGTGGGAGAGGAGCCCGCGCGCCAGGATTCGCCCCCGAGCGTGATGGCTCTGGATCTGAAGCCCGGGACGCTCTCGGCCGAGAACCAGGCCTATTTCGCGAAATGCCAGGAGAAGCTCGGCTTCGTGCCGAACGTGCTGACCTCCTACGCGCATGACGATGCCAAGCTCACGGCCTTCGCCGCCTTCTACAACGACCTGATGCTGGCGCCGTCCGGCCTGTCGAAGCTGGAGCGGGAAATGATCGCCGTCGCCGTCTCCAGCGTGAACCGCTGCTATTACTGCCTGACCGCCCATGGCGCGGCCGTGCGCCAGCTCTCGGGCGATCCGGTGCTGGGCGAATTGCTGGTGATGAACTATCGGGCAGCGGATCTCTCGGTGCGGCACCGCGCCATGCTCGATTTTTCGGTCAAGCTGACGGAAACCCCGCATCTCGTCGGGGAAGAGGATCGCGAAGGCCTGCGCAAGGCGGGTTTCAGCGCGCGCGACATCTGGGATATCGGCGCCGTCGCCTCCTTCTACAACATGTCGAACCGGATGGCCTCGGCGGTCGATATGCGGCCCAACGCCGAATATCATGGGCAGGTGCGGTAGAATGTATCCATGTTTGTCATTCCGGGGCGCGCCGCAGGCGTGAACCCGGAACCCACGACTGGTGAGAGTTTTATGCCGCGTTGTAAGCCGCTCGCCCGGTCGTGGGTTCCGGGCTCTTCGCTCCGCGAAGCCCCGGAATGACAGCGGTGTTGCCGGAAGCCCCAAAAGAAAAACGGCCGGCGCAATGCCAGCCGCTAGTTGGCCCCGACTCGGTGGCCCGGCTCCGCCCGAACTCCGGGGGGCTGGGGGGCTGACAAACCGGTGATCAGCGAAACCGGGCCGTCGAGGCAACGAGGAGAGTTGAACGGCGCAACTTGGCGCTCGCTTGACGCGTTCGCGGCGAAAATGGGGCAATCGCCGTAAGGGCCCGACTCACGCGCGAATGTGATTGCTGCGCCGGCATCCCTTGCCAGCGCAGGACTGCGGGCGCATCATCCCGGAATGATTTGGTGAGGCCCCGGACAGGGAGGCGCCATGAGCGAAAGCGAAACGCCGCAATCGCAAGCCGCCGGTGCGGTCGTCAATTTCCCGGTGCCGGCGCGACCGGCGCCCGTGACCTTCGACCGGCGCGAACTCAGCGAATTGCTCAACCTCTATGGCCGCATGGTCGCGGCCGGCGAATGGCGCGACTACGCCATCGATTTCCTGAAGGACAAGGCGCAGTTCTCGGTGTTCCGGCGCTCGTCGGAGATGCCGCTCTACCGGATCGTCAAGGACCCGGCGCTGGCGCGACGGCAAGGCGCCTATTCGGTCGTTGCGGCGACTGGGCTGATCCTGAAACGCGGCTCGGAACTCTCGCGCGTGCTCAAGGTGCTCGACAACAAGCTCAGTGTGGTGAGCTAAGGCGCCCAGGGTAAGTTCTTGTTCGAGCCCTCATCCTGAGGAGCGCCGCAGGCGCGTCTCGAAGGATGTTTCAGCAGGCTCCCGAACCATCTGGAGCATCCTTCGAGACGCCGCTCACGCGGCTCCTCAGGATGAGGACCGCTGACTGATCAAAGGCTCGGCGGGTTGCGGTCGCCTTCGCCAAGCTCCTTCTGCATCAGCATCTGGTCGAGCCAGCGGCCGTGCTTGAAGCCGACCTTTTCGGCAATGCCGATCAGGCGGAAGCCGGCGCGTTCGTGCAGGCGGCGCGAGCCGATGGAGGCGCCGGTGCCGTCTCCGATCACCGCGATCATCTGGCGGAAACCGCGCTCGGTGCAGGCCGTCATCAGGGCGTCGAGCAGCAGACCGCCGATGCCCAGTCCCTGCGCGGCGGGCGCGATATAGATCGAGTTCTCGACGGTGCTGCGATAGGCCGGGCGCGGCCGATAGGCGCCGGCATAGGCATAGCCCAGGACGGCACCCTCCCGCTCGGCGACGAGATAGGGGTAGCCGCCGGCCAGAAGCGCCTCGTAGCGCCGTTCCATCTCCGCCTCGCCCGGCGGCTCCAGCTCCCAGGAGGCGGTGCCGTGCAGGACCGCATGGGCGTAGATCGCCGCGATGGCAGGGATGTCGGCGGGAAGGCCCGGGCGGATCGAAGGCGTCGTCATGCCCAAAGCATGAGCAATCTGCGTGCCAAAAGAAAAGCCCCGGCCGTGGGGCCGGGGCTCGTTTCTCCGATCGGGAGATGGTCGTTCTCACTCGCGGTTGCCGATCAGCGAGAGCAGGAACTGGAACATGTTGATGAAGTTCAGGTAGAGCGACAGCGCGCCGTTCACCGAGAGCTTCGCAGCCTCCTCCGGGCCGAGCTCGGAGTAGAGATACATCTCCTTCAGGCGCTGGGTATCCCAGGCGGTCAGGCCGGCGAAGATGCCGACGCCGACGAGCGAGATGACGAAGCCCAGGGCGCCCGAGGCCAGGAAGATGTTCACGATCGAGGCCAGGATCAGGCCGATCAGGCCCATGACCAGGAACGAGCCCATGCCGGAGAGCGACTTCGAGGTGGTGTAGCCGTAGAGGCTCAGGCCACCGAAGGCCGCCGCGGTGATGAAGAAGACCTGCACCACCGACGCGCCGGTGTAGCGGATCAGGATCGTCGAGAGCGAGACGCCCATCACCGCCGCGAAGGCGAAGAACATCGTCCGAGCGGACGAGGCCGACATCTTGTCGGCGCGGAACGAGAAGAAGAAGATGAAGGCCAGCGGCGCCAGCGCGACCACCCACATCAACGGCGTGCCATAGAGCAGCTGGCCGAAGGAGGTGAGATAGGTGTTGCCGATCTTGGCGACGGCACTGGCCTGATCGGTCACGGCCATCTTGTTGATGCCCAGCGCGAACAGCGCCGAGATCGCAAGGCCGATCACCATGTTGTTGTAGACGCCGAGCATGAACGAGCGCAGGCCCTGATCCATCTCGACGGCGCTGGTCTGCTGTGCGCGGCCGGCACCCCAGACTGGAGCATTGCGGTCGAAGTTGCTCATTAAGCGAGTTTCCCCTGACGGTGTTTCGGACGACGGAAGACGCGCGAGCGCCAGCCGTCCTCGCGCACGAAAAGTCGCGATGACGGGAATATGAGGGGCTTTCGCTTTCCTTACAAGACCCCGCCATGGTTAAGGCCAGCGCCGGGATAGAAGTTCGGCGCCGCACACAGGCAGAATTACAGGATCTTAATGTCTATCGAGAGTCGTTCTCAGATAGTCATCATAAATTCCTGAGATGAGAAGCCGGCGCTTTCGTCAGTATTTTTATCGTACCGACGAGCCCGAACAGGACGGTAACCCCGACGGCGGCAGTCGCAGCCAGTATAGCTCCTCTGGGATCACTGACGAACTCGATGCGCATCACTTGCGTGACGATGCCCCAGCCCGCCGCTGTACCCGCGAGAACGCCGAAGACGGCCGCGACGAAGCCGATGGCGGCGTATTCAAGGGCGTACGACGAAAGTATGAAGCGACGGGTCGCGCCGAGCGTTTTCAGGATCATCGCGTCATAGAGCCGCGCCCGCTGCCCGGCCGCGAGTGCGCCACCCAGAACCAGCAGGCTGGCGGCAATGGCGAGGCCCGAGGCGCCGCGGATCGCCATGGCGAGCTGGGCGACGATGGTGTTGACCGCTTCGAGCGCGTCCTTCACCCGCACCGCGGTGACGGCCGGGAAGTCGAGCGCGAGGCGTCGCATCAGGGCTGCGTCGGTCGCGCCCTTACCGTCCGGGCTCGTCGCGACGGTGGCGAGATTGGTATGCGGCGCCCCGGCGAAGGTGTTGGGCGAGAACACCATCACGAAATTGATGCCGAAGGAGCGCCAGTCGACCGTGCGGAAATTGGCGACGCGGGCGGTGATGTTGCGGCCGAGCACGTTGACGGTGAGCCTGTCGCCGATCTTCAGGCCGATGCCGGCAGCGTTCTGGGCGTCGAAGGAGACCAATGGCTCGCCGCGATAATCCGCCGGCCACCACTCTCCCGCGGCGATGCGCGAGCCTTCCGGCAACGTCGCGGCATAGGTGATGCCGCGATCGCCGTCGAGCACCCAGGCGGATTGCTCGCTGGCCTTGATGTCCTCGGCGCGGGTCTCGTTAACCGAGACGATGCGGCCGCGCATCATCGGGACGCGCTCGGTCTTCGCGTCCGGCCGCTCCGCCGCGAGGAAGGCGTCGAAGCGCTCGGAATCGCGACTGGGAACGTCGAGGAAGAAGAAGCTCGGCGCCTTCTCGGGCAGGGCGCCGGTGAGCTGCCGGGTCAGGCTGACATCGATGAAGGACAGCGCCGAGAGCAGGGCGACGCCCAGACCGAGCGAGAGCACGAGCGCCGGTGTCAGCGCGCCCGGCCGGTGGCTGTTGGCGAGCGCCATGCGCAGGGCCGGGCGGCGCGGACGCGGGATACGGCGGGCCAGCGCCATCAGGCCGAACGAGACGGCGCGCAGCAGCAGGAAGACGCCGAACATCACGCCGATATAGATCAGCGCGATCCGGCGATCATAGGCGAAGCCGATGGCGACGCCGGCGAGGCCAGCCAGCGCGAGCGCGCAGAGGGCGAGATAGATCGCGCGCGGGCGGCGCTGATCCGGCTCGACCTTGTCGCGGAACAGGGCGGAGACGGAAATGTCATGGGCGCGGCCGAGCGGGATGATCGCGAAGACGAACGCCGTCAGCAGGCCGTAGAGCGCGGCAACGGCGAGCTCGCCCGGGGCCAAGGTCGGCTCGAATGGGACCGGCAGGATGCTCTGGACGACGGCGCCCAGGCCGAAGGGCGCGGCGGCGCCGAGCAGGAGGCCGATGGCGGTGCCGATCGCGGCGACGAGCATCACCTCGGTCAGGTGGATCGCGACGACGCGGCCTCCGGTGGCGCCGACCGCCTTCATCGTGGCGAAGTCGAGCTTCTTGGCCTCGACGAAGCGGCGCACGGCGTTGGCGACGCCGACGCCGCCGACCAAGAGGGCGGTGAGGCCGACCAGCGTCAGGAACTGGGTGAAACGTTCGAGATTGCGCTGGAAGCTCGGCGCCGCATTGGCGCGGGAGCGGATTTCCCAGCCGGCGTCGCGCTGCTGCGTGCCGGCATCGGCGATGAGCCTGTCGAGATCGGCGTCGCTCGTCGCGCTCGGCGGGAGCTGGAGGCGATAGGTCCAGCGGATCAGGCTGCCGGGCTGGATCAGGCCGGTCGCCTTCAGCGCCTCCTGCGACATGAGAAGGCGCGGGCCGAAGCCGACGCCGGCCGCGATCTTGTCGGGCTCGGAAACGAGATTGGCGCGCAGCTGGATCTTCGCACCGCCGACCGTGACGATATCGCCGGGCTTGAGGTCGAGGCGGCCGAACAGGACGGGGTCGGCGACCGCGCCGTAGACGCCGTCGCGCTGGGCGAGCAGGCCGGGCAACGGCGCCTGGGGGTCGGTCTCGACTGCGCCGATGCTCGGATAGGCCGCGTCGACCGCCTTGATCTCGACCAGAGCCGCGCCCTTCTCGCCGGCATTGGCCATGCCGCGCATGGTGGCGATGCTGGAGACGGTGCCGCGCGCTGTCAGGAAGGCGAGCTCCGGCGCTGTTGCCTCGCGATGGATCAGGCTGAAGGCGGCGTCGCCGCCAAGGATGCGCCGGCCTTCGCGGGCGAGGCCCTCGGTCAGGCCGCGCGACGCCGAGGCGACGGCGGCGATGGTCATGACGCCGAGCGCCAGGCAGGCGATGAAGATGCCGAAGCCGCGCAGGCCCGCACGCAGGTCGCGGATGGCGAGGCGCAGGACGAGGCCGATACCGGGGAACTGCGCGGGAGGGGACGAGGTCGGCTTGACGGGGGCGTGCATCGTCAGGCGACCACCGTCTCGGGCTCGGCCTCGATCACGCCGGAGCGCAGGCGGACCGTGCGCTCGCAGAGCGCGGCAAGCGTGAGATCATGGGTGACGAGCACCAGCGTCGCGCCGCGCTCGCGCTTCAGCGCGAAGATCAGGTCGACGATGGCGCGGCCGGTGGATTCGTCGAGATTGCCGGTGGGCTCGTCGGCGACGAGGATCGCGGGATCGGGCGCCACGGCGCGCGCGATGGCGACGCGCTGCTGCTCGCCGCCGGAAAGCTGGGCCGGGTAATGGTCCATGCGATGGCCGAGGCCGACATTGCGCAGTTCGGCTTCGGCGCGGGCGAAGGCGTCCGTGTGGCCGGCAAGCTCCAGCGGCAGGGCGACGTTCTCGCGCGCCGTCATGGTCGGGACGAGGTGGAAGGACTGGAAGACGATGCCGATATGCCGGCCGCGGAAGATCGCGAGCCCGTCCTCGTCGAGGGCGCCGAGGTCCTGGCCGGCGACCTTGACCAGCCCTGAATCGGGGCGCTCCAGCCCGGCCATGGTCATCAGCAGGGTCGACTTGCCGGAGCCGGAGGGGCCGACGAGGCCGGTCGCCTCGCCATCGGCCAGCGACACCGAGACGCCCTTGAGGATATGGACGCGGGCGGCGCCACGCCCCAAACTCAGGTGGACATCCTGCAACTCGATTGCCGAAGCGGCCTTCTCGCTCATCACGCCATGATCCTGATTTCACGACCCATCGCCATCCCCGTTCGCACGGAATCGCGCCCCGAACGGGGCAGGTTCTCGGCGCGACGCGGTCTGCGGCCATATGGGCTCGGGTTTGCGCTTGTCCAATCGGCTGCGACGTTTTTCGTCGCCTTCCTGCTGCTTTTGATCGGGTTCGCTGACATGGCCGGTGCCCAGACGCCTCCATCCAACGCGAGCGCGGCGCGATCCCTGAAGCTCGTCGCCTTCGGCGATTCGCTGTCGGCGGGGTACAACCTGCCGGCCAGTACCGCCTTCCCCGCCGTGCTGGAGCAGGCGCTGCGCCAGAAGGGCGTCGCTGTCGAAATCGTGAATGCCGGCGTCTCCGGCGACACGACGCAAGGGGGGCTCGAACGGCTCGACTGGTCGGTGCCGGATGGTACCGACGGCGTCATCCTCGAACTCGGCGCCAATGATGCCTTGCGCGGCGTCGACCCTGCGCTCACCCGGAAAAACCTCGATGCGATGATCGCGCGCCTGACCGAACGGAAGATCCCGGTGCTGCTCGCCGGCATGTATGCGCCGCGCAATCTCGGCGAAGATTATGCGAAACGCTTCGATACGATCTATCCCGAGCTTGCGAAGAAGCATGGGCTGGTGCTTTACCCGTTCTTCCTGGAAGGCATCGCGGGCGACCGCGCTCTGAACCAGGCGGATGGGCTGCATCCCACGGCCGAGGGCGTCGCCGTCATCGTCCGGACCATCCTGCCGACGGTCGAGCGCTTCATCGCCAGCCTGCCGCCCAGATCCTGATCCGCCCGCGGGTTCTCCGCGCGGCGTATCCCCGTTTCCGCATTGCCGCCTGCCGGCCCTCTCCCGGAGTTGCTTCGCCATGGAATACCGCCGCCTTGGACGCACCGATCTCAAGGTCTCGGTGATCTGCCTGGGAACCATGACCTGGGGAGAGCAGAACAGCGAGGCCGAAGGCCATGCCCAGATGGACTATGCCGTCGAGCAGGGCATCAATTTCTTCGACACCGCCGAGCTGTACTCGATCCCGCCGAAGCCGGAGACGCAAGGCTCGACCGAGCGGATCGTCGGGAGCTGGTTCAAGGCGCGCGGCAAGCGCGACAAGATCATCCTGGCGTCGAAGATCTGCGGGCGCGGCGGCAATACCTGGTTCCGCGACGACAAGAGCCCGACGCGGGTGACGCGCAAGCAGATCTTCGAGGCCGTCGACAAGAGCCTGCAGCGATTGCAGACCGATTATATCGACCTCTACCAGATCCATTTCCCGGAGCGGCCGATGCCCTGGGGCTCGAATCCGACGCGATTCTCCAAGGCAGCCTTCGAGCAGCCGGCCGACGAAACGCCGATCGCCGAGCAGCTCGATGCCTTCGCGGAGGTGATCAAGGCCGGCAAGATCCGTCATCTCGGCCTCTCCAACGAGAGCGCCTGGGGCACGATGCGCTTCGTTGGCGATTCGGAAATCCGCGGCACGCCGCGGGTGCAGTCGATCCAGAACGCCTACAGCCTGCTCAACCGCACCTTCGAGACGGCGCTGGCCGAAGTGGCATTGCGCGAGGATGTCGGCCTGCTCGCCTATTCGCCGCTGGCGCAGGGCTTTCTCACCGGCAAATATCTCGACGGTGCCCGCCCGGCGGGAACCCGCACGACGCTGTTCGACCGCGGCCAGCGCTACCAGACGGCCGGAGCGGAGGAGGCGATCAAGCGCTATATCGCGCTCGCCCGCGAAGCCGGACTCGACCCGGCGCAGATGGCGCTCGCCTTCGTCAACAGCCGTTCCTTCGTGACCGCCAACATCATCGGCGCGACCTCGATGGAGCAGCTCAGGACCGACATCGCCTCGATCGAGATCAAGCTCTCGCCCGAGGTGGAAGCCGGAATCGACGCGATCCATCAGCTCGTCGGCAATCCCTGCCCGTAGGTTTCATTTCCAGTCCAGACACGGTCATCCCGGGCGTCCGAAGGGAGACCCGGGATCCATTCCGGAACGGTTCCGGCATGGATCCCGGATCGACGCCGCTATCGCGGCTTGTCCGGGATGACGGCGCGGGAGTGGGGATGAGGGCGCAAAAACAATTCCCTAGAGCCGGCTTCCTGCTCTACCGTCTCGCCAGAGTCACAATCGCTTGGCAGGGATTCGCTCATGCCGAGGCTGTTCATCGCTCTGGAAATCCCCGCCGAAGTCGCGACCGGGCTGACATTGCATCGCGGCGGATTGTCCGGCGCGCGCTGGATCGAGCCGGCCGATTATCACATCACCTTGCGCTTCCTGGGCGATGTCGACCGGCGCATGGCGAACGATGTCGACTACATGCTCTCCGATATCACGGCCTATCCGTTCGAGGTCACGCTCGATGCGCTCGGCAGCTTCGGCGGCGACAAGCCGCGCGCGCTGTTCGCGCGGGTGCAGCCGAGCAAGGCGCTGAGCGATCTCCAGTCCGATCTCGAGCGGCAGATGCGCCGTCTCGGCCTGCCGGCGGAGGCGCGCAAGTTCGTGCCTCATGTCACGCTGGCACGGCTGCGCGATACCTCGCCCGGCGAGGTCGCGCATCATCTCGGCCAGCACCCGATCGTTCGGCCCTTCGTCTTCACCGCGCG
Organism: Allobosea sp. NPDC055353; assembly: GCF_053644975.1. Taxonomy (NCBI): domain Bacteria; kingdom Pseudomonadati; phylum Pseudomonadota; class Alphaproteobacteria; order Hyphomicrobiales; family Alloboseaceae; genus Allobosea; species Allobosea sp. NPDC055353. The sequence goes on from NZ_JBSHMC010000003.1 coordinate 482,739, forward strand.
CCGGGTGGCGCTTATGTCCTCGCGGGATTCGATCGGCGGCGGGCCCTATGTGCTGGAGGCGGCCTATCCGCTCGGCCCGTCCTATCCGAATCGCCTGCCGCGGGAGATGCGCCGATGACGAGGCCGAAGCGGCTGAGCGTCGAGGCGCAGGCCGAGGCGCTGGCGACCTTGACCGGCTGGAAGCTGGTGCAGGGGCGCGAGGCCATCGCCAAGCGCTTTGTCTTCCGCGATTTCAGCGAGGCTTTCGGCTGGATGACGCGGGTCGCGCTGCTGGCCGAGGCGATGAACCATCATCCGGAATGGTCGAATGTCTACCGGACCGTGGACATCACCCTCGCAACCCATGATGCCGGCGGCCTGACCGAGCTCGACGTCAAGCTGGCACGCGCCATCGACGCGATCTCGGATTAGGTCGCTACGCTAGCTGCCTTGCCGCGGCGCGGGCATGACTTGGCGCGAGAGCCCTGCCGGCAGGCGCTTCACCACACTCTTCAGCATCGGTCGCCAATGCTGAATGCCGAGATGGCAGGCCAGCCGCCCCTTCAACGACAGCGGCCGGAGGCGATCGCTGATCGCGACGCAGCCATCGGCATGTTCGCGCTTGTAGGGCTCGGCCGGAGCCAGCAGGTCGAAGACCGTGCTGCCACGGGCGCGGGCGCCGGCGAAGCTGTGGTGGATCAGGATCTTGCCGATGCCGTCGTGCTCATGGTCCGGGTCGGTCGCGAGGACATGGGCGAAGCTGTGGCCCTTGCAGTCGAAGGAGAGGTCGATGCCGATCGGCGCGCCTCTGCTGAGGATAGACATGATCCGCAGCGTGGCCTCGCCGGAGACGTCCCCGGCCAGGTCGGTGAAGAACGCGCCGAAGCGGGGATCGTTGATGACCGGCGCGACGATGCCGCGCCGTGCCAGGGTCGCCCGCTTCATCGCGATCGCCGCGGCTGCGAGCCGGGCCGCCTCGGCGCCCGGTGGCGGCATGGCGTAGGCGAGCGGACCGCGCTCCTCCAGGCGACGCAGGCGCCGGCGGTGGTTCGAGCGTTCCCGTGCGGGGTAGGCGAGACTTGGGCCGGATTCGCCGACGCGGCGGGCGAGGTCCGCGAAGGGCGCCTCCTGCCGGTCGCCATGGGCCGCGCTATCGAGCAGGCCACTCCGAGCAAGGCGCGAATCGGCGCGCAGCTTGCGAGCTTCGAAGAGATCGGCGCGCAGGGTTTGAACGAAAGTCCAGCCGGTTTCCAGCAGCGCTGCCTCGGGTTCGCCGACGAGCACGTCGCCGAACTGGGCGACCGGCACGCCCATGAAGCGCAAGGTGTCGAGACCGTAGCGCCTCTGGCGGATGAGCGGCCAGACCATCACCAGTTCACCGGCCCGGCGGGCGGTGACAATGCTGAGCCGGGTGTCGGGGCTGAGGTAATGCGTTGCCCAATGGCGCAGGAAGACATGGCTCTGGAAGAGCTGCGAGGGCGCGGCCGAGCGTTCGAACAGGGCCTCCCAATCCCGGCGCAGCGCCAGGAAACCCGCGATATCCTCGACGAGATCGAGCGTCACGGCATCGTCCCGCCGGGTGGGCAAAGGCAGCACCGCGTTCATGGGCCCGTGCGCAGATGCGCGATGAGGCGTTTCGCGCCCGCCAAGCGGAAGCGGGCGAGATAGGGCAGCATCAGGAGCGGATGGCGCGCCGCGAAGGGCGCGTCCTGCTCGACCATGTGGCGGACGGCGACGATCGGGAAGGGCGCGCGCAAGGGGCGGAACTGCGGGTTCCACAGGCCCGGCGCCTCCGAGTCCGGGTGCATCAGGCCGATCATGCGCAAGCGCCGCAGGGATGCGAATTTCAGCCGCTTCTGGACCCGTTGCAGCATCGCCGTGCCGGCCGGATCGGCGCAGCCGGGGAAGCCGAGGATCACGGTGCGGAAATGCTGGAGGGTCGCTTGCGCGGGAATCGCGTCGAGATCGGCGAAGCTGCGGTTCACGGCCGCGAAGGCCGTGCCCTCATCGGCTGCCGTTGCTGTGGAGATGCCGAGGCGGACTGTGTCGAGCTTCGCAGCCTGGCGGGTGAAGGGGCAGACCGCGCCTGTCCGGCCGAGATCGGCATGGCCGCTCATCAGGTAAGTCTCGACCCAGCCGACGAGCACGGCCAGCGGCGGTGCGGCGCCGTCCGCGCTGCGGGTGCGGGCCTCGGGCAAGGTCAGGAGCTGCGGTTCGACGAGGGCGCTATCGGTCATGGCCGCATGACGGGACTAAGGGGAGCCATGGCATAGCAGGAGCCGATTAGCGAAGGATTGATCGCTGCGGCCATGTCGCTGGCGCGGCGTTGACGCGTTCTAAACCTTGTTCCAGCCGCAAGCCGTGAGCGCCGCCAGCATATGGGAGGGCGAGGGAGCTTCGACCCGGATCGGATCGCGCTTCTTGTAGAGCGGGATCGTGATCGCCCGGGCATGGAGCTGGAGGCCAGGCCCGCCCTCGCGCGGGGCATCGCCATAGATCTCGTCGCCGAGCATCGGCCAGCCCGAGGCCTGGCAATGGACGCGCAACTGGTGGGTGCGACCCGTTAGAGGCTCCAGCGCCAGCCAGGCGAGCGGGCCGTGCTCGCTCTCGCCACGGCCGAGCACGCGATAGCGGGTCTGGGAGGGCAGGCCGGCGGGATCGACCTTCATCCACCAGCCGCGCTCGGGCGAGCGCTTGGCGAGCGGAAGGTCGATCAATCCCTCGTCCTGCGCAGGGTTGCCCTGCACGATCGCCCAATAGGTCTTGCCGATCCGCCCGTCGCGAAACATCTGGTTGATCTCGGCCATGGCGCGGGGATGGCGGCCCAGCACGAGGCAACCGGAGGTGTCCTTGTCGAGCCGGTGGGCGGCTTCCGGCTTGCGCGGCAGGCCGAAGCGCAGTGCATCGAGGTAATCGGTCAGCACCGGGATAATGCGGCGCTTGGCCTGCGGGCCGCGATGCGAGGGCAGGCCGGCAGGCTTGTCGATGACGAGCATCATGGCGTCGCGATAGAGCAGCGGCACCGGCAGCTCCTCGTCGATCTGCCCGGGGGATTGCGAATTTTCTGGTCGGTCCGGCGCTGCCATGGCATTGCGCTACCCAACCCGGCCCGGCGGCGCAACCGAAGACAGCCTCCGAACCGAAGACAGGACGACGATGAGCGAGACCGAACCGAAGAAACGCGGCTTCTTTTCGAGGCTGTTCGGACGCGACGAGGAACCGGCCACACCGGCGCCCGCGCCCGAGACGGTGACCGAGCAGGCCGTCGAGCCTGTCGGGGAGCCGAAGCCGGACGTCGAAGGGGTTGCTCCTGTGACGGCTGTCGAGGCGGAAGCGCCTGCCATCGAGGCGCCGGCTGCCGAGCCCGTCCCGCCGCCTGTTCCAGTTGAGGATGTTGCACCTCCGGCTACATCGGAGCCGGAGCCTATCGCTGCCGTCGCGGCTCCGCAGCCCGAACCGGTCGTTGCCCCCGAGCCCGCTCCCGCCCCTGCGCCGCAGCCGAAGCGGAGCTGGTGGCGGCGATTGACCGAGGGGCTGTCGCGGACCTCCTCGGCACTGACGACGGGGATCACCGAGCTCTTCACCAAGCGAAAGCTCGATGCCGGCACGCTGGAGGATCTGGAAGACATCCTGATCCAGGCCGATCTCGGTCTCGCCACCTCGGCGAAGATCGCCAAGGCGGTCGGCGACGGGCGCTACGACAAGCAGATCGAGCCGTCCGAGGTGAAGGCGATCCTGGCGCGCGAGGTCGAGACGATCCTCCTGCCCGTCGCCCAGCCGCTGATGATCGACGCCACGAAAAAGCCGTTCGTGCTGCTGATGGTCGGGGTCAATGGCTCCGGCAAGACCACGACGATCGGCAAGCTCGCGGCGAAATTCCGCGCCGAGGGCAAATCCGTGATGCTCGCAGCCGGCGATACTTTCCGTGCTGCGGCGATCGAACAATTGCGGGTCTGGGGCGAGCGCACCGGGGCCGAGGTCGTGTTCGGCCAGCAGGGCGCCGATGCCTCCGGCCTCGCTTTTGAGGCGCTGCAGAAGGCCAAGGCGAACAATACCGACGTGCTGCTGATCGACACGGCCGGCCGGTTGCAGAACAAGCAAGGGCTGATGGACGAGCTTGCCAAGGTCGTGCGCGTCATCCGTAAACAGGACCCGAACGCCCCGCATGCGGCTCTGCTCGTGCTCGACGCCACCGTCGGGCAGAACGCGATTTCGCAGGTCGAGGCCTTCCGCGAGACGGCGGGCGTGACCGGGCTGGTCATGACCAAGCTCGACGGCACGGCGCGCGGCGGCATCCTGGTGGCGCTGGCGGCGCAGTTCGGCCTGCCCGTGCATTTCATCGGCGTCGGCGAGAGCGTCGACGATCTGGAGCCGTTCTCGGCGCGCGACTTCGCCCGCGCCGTGGCGGGATTGGGAGAAGCGGCGTGAGCGAAACGACTCAGCAGGTTCCAGTCGAGGCGGCGGGCAAGGGCAAGGCGGTCAACCCTTTGCTCAAGCTGGCGCTGGAATTCGGACCGCTGGCGATCTTCTTCTTCGCCAATTCCTACGGTGACCGGCTGTTCCACGTGGCCGAGGACCGGCGCATCTTCGTCGCGACCGGCATCTTCATCGCCGCTTCGCTTGTGGCGCTGGCGCTGTCGCGGGTGCTGATGGGCTATCTGCCGCGCATGGCGATCGTGAACGCGATCGTCGTCACCGTCTTCGGCGGGCTGACGCTGGCGCTGGACGACGCCTTCTTCATCAAGGTCAAGCCGACCATCGTGAACGCGCTGTTCGGCTCGGTGCTGCTCGGCGGGCTGTTCTTCGGGCGCTCGCTGCTCTCGCTGGTGCTGGAGACAGTGCTGCAGCTCGACGAGGAGGGCTGGCGCAAGCTGACCTTCCGCTGGGGCCTGTTCTTTTTCGTGCTGGCGGCCCTCAACGAGGTGGTCTGGCGTACCCAGACCCAGGATTTCTGGGTGGCCTTCAAGGTCTGGGGCGTGATGCCGCTGACCATGATCTTCGCCTTGGCGCAGACCCCGCTGATCCTGAAGCACGAGCTCAAGCCGGCGAAGACGGACGAGTAAGGTCCAGCAACCTCCAGGCTGTCATCCCGGGCGAAGCGAAGCGCAGACCCGGGATCCATTCCGGGACTGTTCAGGCATGGATCCGGATCGGCGCCGCTGCGCGGCTTGTCCGGCATGACGAGGGTGGTTTTGCTAGCTCTTGCCATTTGGCAATATTATCTCCATTTTATGCCAAATGGAGAATGATGCCATGACGGCCCTGCTGCGCATCGAGACGGCCCAGCGCGATTTCGTCCCCGATCCCATTACGGATGACGAGGCGGCGGCGATGTTCCGCGCCGCCGTCAACCTGTTCCGGCTCTGGCGGATCACCGACGAGGAAGCGGCGGTCCTGATCGACCTGCCGGTCCGGAGCTATCGGCGCTGGAAAGCCGGCGAGATCGGCCGCATCTCGCGCGACGGCAAGGCCCGGCTCTCCAACCTGATGGGCATTCACAAGGCGCTCCGGCTGATCTTCGCCGAGCCGCAGCGCGGCTATGACTGGATCAAGCGGGCGAATGCCGATCTCGGTGGTAAAACGGCTGTCGATGTGATGCTCGGCGGTGAGTTGACCGACCTGATGCGGGTGCGCCGTCTGCTCGATGCCGAACGGGGCGCCTGGTGATCGATCCGGCGAGCCTGCCGGTCGCGGAGATCGAATGGCGCGGCGCGGTCCGGATCATCCGCAGTATCTTCCCGCCGATCGACCTGTTCGAGGATATCGCCGACCCCGCCGATTGGCCGCTGCTGATTGCGGCCGAGCAGAAGACCAATCCGCGCCTGATGGAGACGATCGGCAATCTCGATCTGGTGCCGTCCGACCGGCGCGTCTCGGGGCCGGGCGCGAGCTGGCTGATGGCGCCCTTCACCCATGTCAGCCCGGACCGACCGAGCCGCTTCAGCGATGGCAGCTTCGGCGTGCTCTATGTCGGGAACCGTTTCGAGGTGGCGCTGCTAGAGACGATCCACCACCACGCCCGCTTCATGCTGGCCACAGCCCAACCGCCGGGCTGGACCTCGCAATTTCGCGAGATCGTGCTGGAGGTCGACGCGGAGCTTCACGATATCAGGCCGCTCGGGGCCGAGGCTGCGTCGGTTCTCGACCCTGCTGACTATGCCGCGAGCCAGACGCTCGGCATCGGCTTGCGGGGGCTTGGCTCGGCGGGCATCGTCTATCCGAGCGTGCGCTGCCCCGGCGGCGAATGCGTCGGGCTGTTCTATCCGGATGGCGCTGGCCACCCGGTGCAGGGGCGGCATCTCGACTATCACTGGAACGGCGAACGCGTGGACCTCTACCGGGATCGCAGCGCCGGCGAGGTTTTCCGGATCGTCTGAAGCCTATTTCGGCGCGAGGCGGATCGCGCCGTCAAGGCGGATCGCGGTGCCGTTCAGCATGTCGTTCTCGATGATGCTGCGGGCGAGCGCGGCGTATTCCGCCGGGCGGCCGAGGCGCGAGGGATGCGGCACGGAAACCGCGAGCGAGGCCTTGGCGTCGTCGGGCAGGCCCGCGAACATCGGGGTCTCGAACAGGCCGGGCATGATCGTGACGATGCGGATGCCGACGCCGGCGAGATCGCGCGCGACCGGCAGGGTCAGGCCGACGACGCCGGCCTTGGAGGCGCCGTAGGCGGCCTGGCCGATCTGCCCGTCCTCGGCCGCGACCGAGGCCGTGCAGATGATGACGCCGCGGCCGCCATCCGCCGTGACCGGATCGAGCCCGGCCAGCGCGACCGCCGATTTGGCGATGATCCGGAATGTGCCGGTCAGATTGATCGCGACCGCCTTCTCGAAGGTGGCGAGGTCATGCGCGATGAGCTCACCGGTGTCGCGCTTCTTCGAGACGACGCGGCGGCCGGGCGCGATGCCGGCGCAGTTGACGATGATGCGGGCGACGCCATGGGCGGCGCGGGCCTTGGCGAGGGCTTCGTCGACTGAAGCCTCGCTGGTGACGTCACAATGGGCGAAGACGCCGCCGATCTCTTTGGCGATCGCTTCGCCGCGCTCGGCGTTGAGGTCGAGCAGCGCGACCTTGACGCCCTCGCTCGCCAGCATGCGCGCCGTCGCCTCGCCGAGGCCGGAGGCGCCGCCGGTGACGACGGCAGCAAGGGAGGAGTCGAGTTTCATGGGGCGTTTCCCGTCAATCCTGTTCTGAAGACGGTTTAGAGGGCGTTTCGTGCCGTTCCAAGCGGGTTTTGCGGCTCCCCTCTTGTGCAGGATTGCAGCGGGGCCATCTTTCGACATGGCGTGCCGATTCCAGGTGCGCGATGATCGGCGTCAGCGAACGCCAAGGAGAGAGACAGGGATGAGCGAGGGGTTCAGCGCAAGCTTCAGCCGCGAGGAAATGGAGGCGATCCGCAAGAGCCTGCGTGACGAGGCCAAGTTCGGGTCCGATCTCATGACCCGGCTCAAGCGCGTCGCGAAGCGTATTCCGTTTGCCGGGGATCTGCTGGCCGCATGGTTCTGCGCGCGAGACCCGGCGACGCCGCGGCGCGTGCGGATGACGCTGCTCGCCGCGCTTGGCTATTTCGTGCTGCCGATAGACGCGCTGCCGGACATCATGCCGCTGCTCGGCTTCACCGACGATGCGGCGGTGATCGCGGCTGCCATCGCGGCCGTCGCCGGCTCGATCACGCCCGAGCATCGCGAGCGGGCGAAGCAGGCGCTGGCGGAGCTTTAGTTCGCTTTCACGGGAAACACACGGTCATCCCGGACAAGCCGCGTCAGCGGCGCTGATCCGGGATCCATGCCTGAACGGTTCCGGAATGGATCCCGGGTCTCCCTACGGTCGCCCGGGATGGCGGCGTTGAGGGTTATCAAGGTATTCTTGAAACTCGGCCGTCACAGCGTCAGCACGATCTTGCCCTTCGCCTTGCGGTCGGCGATCAGCGCATAGGCCTCGGTCCAGCGCTCGAGCGGGATCCTGGCATGGACATGGGCGCGGACATGGCCGTTCGCCGCCCAGTCCAGCAGGCGTTCCATGTTGCGGCGATGGGCGCCCGGCTCGCGTGCGACGAACTGGCCCCAGAACACGCCGCGCAGGTCGCAGCCTTTCAGCAGAAGCAGGTTGAGCGGGATCTTCGGGATCTCGCCACCGGCGAAGCCGACGACGAGATAGCGCCCTTCCCAGGCCATCGAACGCAGGGCCGGCTCGGCGAGCTCGCCACCGACGGTGTCGTAGAGCACGTCGACGCCGCGGCCTTCGGTGATCCTCTTCAGTTCGGCACGGATATCGCCCTGCGCATAGTCGATCTCCTCCTGCGCGCCGTGCTCGCGGGCGAGCGCAAGCTTGTCGGGCGACGAGGCGCAGGCGATGACATGCGCGCCGAGCAGAGCGCCGATCTCGACGGCCGCGAGCCCCGCCCCGCCGGAGGCGCCGAGGACGGCGAGCGTCTCGCCGGGCTTGAGCCCCGCGCGCTGGATCAGGCCGTGCATCGCGGTGCCATAGGTGACAAAGAGGCCGGCCGCCTGCGCATCGTCGAGCCGCTCGGGAATGCGGATGATCTGATCAGCGGAGACCGCGACCTTTTCGCGTGCAGCGCCGTAGCCGAGCCAGGCGGCGACACGTTCGCCGATCTGCCAGCCGGTGACACCTTCGCCGATAGCGCTGATGATGCCGGCGCATTCGGCCGCTGGCGAGAAGGGGAAGGCCGGCCTGGTCTGGTAGCGACCCTGGATGATCAACGTGTCGAAGAAGTTCAGGGCGGCGGCCTTCACGGCGACGACGACCTCGCCGGGGCCCGGTTCCGGGTCGGGCAGATCGCGGATCGTCAGCTCCTCGGCGGGGCCGTGATGCTCGCAAAGCAGGGCTTTCATTGTTGATCCGCCATTCGCCGTGACCGGTCCCGATTCTGGCATGATCGCAAGCGGCACGGAACCGGCCTGCCGCCATTCGTATTTTCGCCAGGATCGTGACACTCTATGCCGCCGTCCGCGCGATCCGCCCGATCAACAGGTGGTAAACGCGGTATTAAGATTTTTAGTGACTGATGGCGGTCCATGATCAGCTCGTTCCTCCGCATCCGCGACGCCGCTCCTTCCCGCTCCGCCCTCGCGCTCTGCCTGATGGCCGGCGTCTTCGGCGCTGCCGCCCTTCCGGCGCAGGCCGCGCCTGCCAAACCGAAGCCTGCCGCTGCCGCGGCCAGCTCGGGTCAGGGCCAGGCCATGCTGCTCGAGACCGCGGGCAAATGGCAGGCGTTCTCGTCCCAGCAGGGCCGCTCCAAGGTCTGCTACGCCCTGTCCAAGGCCGAAGCCCGCATGCCTGCCAATCTCAAGGATGTCGAAGGCCTGCTTTTCGTTTCGAGCCGGCCGGGCGAGGGCGTGCGCAACGAGATCAGCTTCGTCATGAACTTCGATCTCAAGGAAGGCGTCGAGCATCAGGCGATCATCGGCAGCGAGCGCTTCGCGCTGGTCGCCAAGGGCCAGAACATGTGGCTGAAGAACCCGGCCGAGGAGCCGCGGATGCTCGATGCGCTGCGCCGTGGCTCCGGGCTGGAGATTAAGGGCACCTCCAAGCGCGGCAACCCGACCAGCGACAAGTACTCGCTCGCCGGCATCAGCCAGATCGTCAAGCGGGCCGAGGACGCCTGCAAGTAAGGCGCTTCGGGCCATGGCCTCGGGCGCACCCGCATCGGAACGCCGGCTGAGAGGCCGCTGCTATTGCGGGCAGGCTCGTTTCGAGGTTGCAGACGCCTTCCTTTACGCCGCCAATTGCCATTGCGCGCAATGCCGACGCACGACCGGATCGGCCTTCAAGCCCTTCGCCGGCATCGAGCGTGCCAAGCTCGCGGTCACCGCCGGTGCCGACGCCCTGCTGATCGTCGGCGAGCTCGACAATCACAATGCGCATTGCGACCGCTGCGGCTCCTTGCTGTTCTCTGTGGTCCGCGACGGGGCTTATGTCCATGTCGCGATGGGGACGCTCGACGATGCGCCGGGCATTCGGCCGAACCATCACATCTTCGTCGGCTCGAAGGCGCCCTGGTACGAGATCACCGACGATCTGCCGCAATTCGAGGGGCATGCGTCCTAGTCGGAGATCGTCTTCGAATCGCGCAATTTCCGATTTGCCGCGATTTGTGCTAGGGAGCCGCGAAATCCCGCGCCTTCCCCGATGGGCGACGACAGAGCTCCGATGACCGCATCCGTTCCCGCTACCGCCGCTCCGGCGGCCGAACCCGTTTTGCGATGCCCCTCGCTGGTGGGGCGCACCCGCGCTGGCCTGACCGAGGCGCTGGCCGAGATCGGCGTGCCCGAGAAGGAGCGGCGCATGCGCGTCGGCCAGCTCTGGAACTGGATCTACCATTACGGCGTGCGCGACTTCGACGCGATGACGACGATCGGCAAGGGGCTGCGCGGGCAGCTCGCCGAGCATTTCTCGCTCGACCTGCCGAGCGTCACGGCCGAGCAGGTCTCGACCGACGGCACCCGCAAATGGCTGATGCGCATGCCCTCGACCGGTCCGCATGATCGCGGCGCCGAGATCGAATGCGTCTATATCCCCGAGGTCGACCGCGGTACGCTCTGCGTCTCCAGCCAGGTCGGCTGCACGCTGACCTGCACCTTCTGCCATACCGGCACGCAACGCCTGGTGCGCAACCTCACGACCGAGGAGATCGTCGCCCAGGTGATGGTGGCGCGCGACCGGCTCGGCGATTTCCCGAACCGTGGGGCGCCGGACGGCGCCTTCGTGCCGAATGATGGCGGGCGCTTCGTCTCGAACATCGTCTTCATGGGCATGGGCGAGCCGCTCTACAATTTCGACGGCGTGCGCGATGCGATCGGCGTGATCACCGACGATCAGGGCCTGTCGATCGGGCGCCGGCGCATCACCGTCTCGACCTCGGGCGTGGTGCCGCAGATCGGCCCGCTCGGCGAGGAGATGGGCACGATGCTGGCGATCTCGCTGCATGCGGTGCGCGACGACCTGCGCAACGAGCTGGTTCCGCTCAACAAGAAATACCCGATCAAGGACCTGCTCGAGGCCTGCCGGAACTACCCGGGGCTCTCGAATGCAAAACGGATTACGTTTGAGTATGTCATGCTCAAGGGCGTGAACGATTCCGATGCCGAGGCACGCGAGCTCGTCCGCCTGCTCAAGGGCATTCCGGCCAAGATCAACCTGATCCCGTTCAATCCCTGGCCGGGCACGAAATACGAGTGCTCGGACTGGGACCGGATCGAGCGCTTCTCCGAGATCGTCTTCCGCGCCGGCTATGCCTCGCCGGTGCGCACCCCGCGCGGGCGCGACATCCTCGCCGCCTGCGGCCAGCTCAAGAGCGAGACCGAGAAGCTCTCCGCCCGCGCCCGATTGATGCTGGACGAGGCGCAAGCCGACGCGCCCGCCGTGGCGGCGGAGTAAGCGTTGCTGCGCTGGCTATTGCTGATTCCGTTCGCCGGCCTCGTTGCGATGGGGGCGGGCGTGTGCTTCCTGGGAATGGCGAGCTTCGCTTCGCCTGCCGTGGCCATGCTGATCGGCGGCGGCATCGAGCGATTGATCGATATCCTGTTCGGGCTTGCCGAGAGCGGGATCGACCCGGCGCCGGCTGCACAGGCGGCCTTTGCCCTGATCGGCAAGCTGGGGTTGGCGATCATTGTCGCGCCGGTGGTGCTGGTCGCGGTCGGTTCGGAACTCTTCCGCCTGCGCAGCGGCCTGCTGCAGAGCGGCTTTACCGGGCTTCTTGCCGCGCTGTTGCCGCTCGCCATGCTCCGGCTGTCGCGCGCGCCGAGCACGGCCGAACTCCAGATCATCTCCGGGCTCTTCCTGGTCGGCGCGGCGACGGGCTTCGTCTACTGGCTGATCGCCGGACGCGGCGCTGGTGGCGAGCGCCCGGCTCAAGCCTAGCTCTGCTCAGTCCCCGATCGCGACGCCCTCGCGGCGGCCGTCGGCGCCGCCCAGAAAGCCTTCCGGCGTCTTGACGATGGCCTGCGTGCCCGAAGTCATCTCCAGCAGGCGGACCTCGTGGCCCTTTGCCTCCAGCGCGGCCTTCCAGGCTTCCGCTTCGGTGCCTTTCTCCAGTTCGGTCGGGCCGTTGCGACTGCCGAAATTGCCGAAATCGACGGCCTGCTGCGGGTCCATCTTCCAGTCGAGCAGGGCGACCAGCGTCTTGCCGACATAGCCGATGATCTGGCTGCCGCCGGGCGAGCCGACCACGGCATAGAGCCGGCCGAAAGCATCGAAGACGAGAGTCGGCGCCATCGAGGAACGCGGGCGCTTGCCGGGCTCGACGCGGTTGGCAACGGGCTTGCCGTCTTCCTCCGGTGCGAAGTTGAAATCGGTCAGTTCGTTGTTGAGCAGGAAGCCGCCCTTGGTCATCAGGCGCGAGCCGAAGCCGTCCTCGATCGTGGTGGTCATGGCGACGGCGTTGCCGTCCGCGTCGACGACGGAGATATGGCTGGTGCCGTTCTCGATGCCGTCGGAGGGGGCGAGCAGTTGCGCCCGCTTGTTCGGGGGATCGCCGGGCTTGGCGCGGCCCATCGAGCGCTCGGGGCTGATCAGCCCGGCGCGCGAGCGGATATAGTCGCGGTCGATCAGCCCACGCACAGGCACGCTGATGAAGGCGGGATCGGCGAGATAGAGCGCGCGATCGGCGAAGGCGAGCCGGCCGGCCTCGCTGAACCAGTGCGCGGCCTCGGCGCCCGGCCCCATCCGGCGCAGGTCCTGGCCTTCGAGGATGCCGAGCATCTGCTGGAGCGCGACGGCGCCCGAGCTCGGCGGACCCATGCCGCAGAGCCGCCAGATCCGGTAGGCGCCGCAGACGGCCTCGCGCTCCTCGACCTTGTAGCCGGCGAGGTCGGCCAGCGTCATGTCGCCGGGATTGGTCGGATGGCCGGTAACCGTCGCGACGATGTCCTCGGCGATCGGCCCCTTGTAGAAGGCCTCCGAACCTTGCGCCGCCACGGCACGCAGCGTTGTCGCGAAGGCCGGGTTCTTCAGGACGGTGCCGACCGCCTTGGGCTTTCCGTCCGGCTCGTAGAAATAGGCGGCGGCCAAGGCGTTTTTCGGCAGATCCTTTTCTCCGGCGAGCAGGCCATTGAGACGCGGCGAGATCGTAAACCCTTCATCCGCCAGTTTCAGCGCGGGGGCGACGACATCGGGCCAGGGCAGCTTGCCCCAGCGGCGATGCGCCTCTTCCAGAAGCTTCAGCGTTCCGGGCACGCCGATCGAGCGGCCGCCGACCACGGCCTCGCGGAACGGCATCGGCTTGCCGTCCTTCATGAAGCGGTCGGGCCTGGCAGCGGCAGGCGCGGTCTCGCGTCCGTCCAGCGTCGTCACCTTGCGGCCGGCCTCGTCCCAATGGACGAAGAAGGCACCGCCCCCGATGCCGGAACTCTGTGGTTCGACCAGATTGAGCACGAGCTGGATGGCAATGGCGGCATCGGTGGCGCTGCCGCCGGCGCGCAGGATGTCGCGCCCGGCCGTCGCGGCCAAGGGATTGGCGGCGGCGGCCATGAAGCGCTGGGCCGTGCCAAGTGCCTTGGTGGCGCGCCCGGTCGCGGCTTCGGGGGCGGGCGCCTGGGGCTGGGCGACGGCGATCTGGGCGGCCAGAAAGGCGGGGGGCAGCGAGATGAAAAGAGACAGGCGCATGGCGAAGCTCCGGTGAGGAATCGCAGGATAGGCCATTCGCCGCGACCTGACAGCTTGGAGGGGCGGGCGCTGGCGGGTAAGGTCCGAATCGATTGTTCTGACGTTGCCAAAAGGGGTTTTCGGCATGTCTTTCTCGACCCATCTTCGCCGCCCGCTCGCCTGGCTCGTCCTCGGCATGTTCGGCCTCGTGCTTGCCGGTTGTGGCTACAACAACGTGCCGACACTGGAGGAAAAGGCGAAAGCCGCCTGGTCGGAGGTGCAGAACCAGTATCAGCGCCGCGCCGACCTGATCCCGAATCTCGTCGAGACGGTAAAGGGTTACGCCGCGCAGGAGCGCGAGGTGCTGACCGCCGTGATCGAGGCCCGCGCCAAGGCGAGCCAGGTCAAGGTCGACGCCTCGACCATCAACGACCCCGTGAAGTTCAAGGAATACCAGGACGCGCAGAACCAGCTCACCGGCGCGCTCGGACGGCTGCTCGTTACGGTCGAGCGCTATCCGGAGCTGAAGTCCAACCAGAACTTCCTCGCCTTGCAGTCGCAGCTCGAAGGCACGGAGAACCGCGTCGCGGTGGCGCGGCGCGACTACATCCAGGCAGTGCAGGCCTTCAACACCGAGATCCGCACCTTTCCCGGCGTGATCTGGGCGAAGCTGTTCTGGGGCGCCAAGCCGATGGAGACCTTCACCGCGACCGCGGGTGCCGAACGGCCGCCGGCGGTGAAGTTCTGAGGTCGATCGGCTGAAAGCGGTGGTATCCGCTCGCACGTCATGCTCGGGCTTGACCCGAGCATCTCCTGCCCGAGATTCTCGGGTCTGCGCGGAGTTTATCCTTGGGCCGATCAAAGATCGGACCCGAGGGCTTCGCCCGAGAATGACGCTCTGGCATGCGGTTGCCGCCCTGCTGCTTCTGCTCTGGAGCAGCTTCGCCCTCGCCGCCGAGCCGACCTATCCCGCTCTGACGGGGCGGGTCGTCGACGGTGCGAACCTGCTCGCGCCCGATGTTCGGCAGCGGCTCGAAGACAAGCTCAAGGCGCATGAGGACAAGACCTCCGACCAGGTCGTCGTCGCGACCGTTCCCTCGCTGCAGGACATCACCATCGAGGATTTCGCCAACGGGCTGTTCCGGCACTGGCAGCTCGGCGAAAAGGCGAAGAACAACGGCGCGCTGCTGATCGTCGCGCCGAAGGAGCGCAAGGTCCGCATCGAGGTCGGCTATGGGCTCGAAGGCGCGCTGACCGATGCGCTCTCCAAGGTCATCATCACCACGGCGATTGCGCCCAAGTTCAAGACCGGCGATTTCGCCGGGGGGATCGAAGCCGGGGTCGATGCCATCCTGACCATTCTCGCGGGCGATGCCGAGGAATGGCAGCGCCGGGCCGAGGTGCGCTCGGACGAGAGCACGCTGGGCGAGGATATCGCGGTGGTCATCGCGATGATCCTCATCTTCCTGTTCATCGTCGCCTTCCTGCGTGGCCTGAGCCGGCAGGGTGGTGCGCGCCGGCATCGTCTGCGCAACGGGCAATGGGTGACGCTGCCGCAGAGCACGGGCTGGAGCACCGGTTCGGGTTCCAGCTCGGGGTGGAGCGGCGGCGGAGGCGGCTGGAGCTCGGGCGGCGGTGGGTTTTCAGGTGGCGGCGGCTCGTCAGGCGGCGGCGGGGCTTCGGGAGACTGGTGATGGACGCAGCCGACAGGGACGCAATCGCGGAGGCCGTGCGCCGGGCCGAAAGCCTGACCGCGGGCGAGATCGTCGTGGTGATCGACCGGGCGGCGGCGAGCTATCGCAATATCCCGGTGATGCTGGCGTTGGCGCTGGCGCTGGTCGTGCCGTGGCCGCTCCTGTCGCTGACGGTGATGAGCGCGCAGCGGATCTTCCTGATCCAGTTGCTCTGTGCCGTTGGCTTGCTGGCGAGCCTGCTCTGGTATGGCCGCGGCGGACGCTTCGTGCCCGGTTTCGTCAAGCGCGGGCGCGCGCATGACGTGGCGCTGCGCGAGTTCACGGCGCGGGGGCTGACCCGGACCAAGGGACGCACGGGCGTCCTGCTCTATATCGCCTTGCAGGAACGCTATGCGGAAATCCTCGCCGATACCGGCATCGACGGGCTGGTCGAGAAGGATACTTGGCGCGGCATCATCGAACCCCTGCTCGCGGCGGCGCGGGAGGATCGACTGACCGAAGGACTGATCGCGGCCGTCGGCTCGGTCGGGGCGGTATTGGGACAGCATGTGCCGCCGGTGCCCGGCGATACCGACGAGCTCTCGAACAAGGTCATCCTGCTGTAGCAGCACAGGCACCGCGGTTGTCATTCCGGGGCGCGCCACAGGCGCGAACCCGGAACCCACGACTGGGTGAGACGTTCTGTACCCGGTTGTTATCCGCTCGTCCGGTCGTGGATTCCGGGTTCTTCGCTGCGCGAAGCCCCGGAATGACAAGGGGGTGACCGGATCAATCCAGTCGTGTCTATGCTGATCGGCGGGGCGAAAGCAGCTCAGCGCTTGGCCAGCCCCCTTGCGGCGCCGAGGATCGCGCCGGGCATCATATGGCCGTATTTGCTGGGGCGCTCGGCCTGGACGATGACGACATAGCCGTCAGCCTCGGGTGCCTGGGTCGCCGAGAGCGGCGCCGTGACGGTCGTCTCCTTGCCGGTCCAGTCGCCGACGCGCACCATGCCGCGCACGACATTGGCGTAGGACAGCGTGCGGCCCTGGTTCTCGCCGCGCGCAATCGGCACCGCCGCCTGATGCGTGGTGGGCAATACCCAGATGCCGGCCGTGGCCTCGCTCTCGCCTCCGGTCGGAGCGACCTGGATCTGGAGCGCGCCGTTCTCTTCCTTCAGGGCAATCCGGGCAGCGAACCCGGTCGTTGCGAACTGGCTCACCGCCTTCTCGATCTCGGCCCGCTCCGAGCCGATCGCATGGGCGGCGCCGTTGATGACGACCTGCGGGGTGTAGACCTGCCCGTCGCCACGGGCCTTGGCGTAGAACTTCTGGCGCTTGGCGAAGGAATCCTTGCCGAGCGTGTCCTTCCAGCCGAGATAGTCCCAATAGGTCACCGGCAGGGTGAGCGCGATCAGCTCGGGGTCCTTGGCCAGCTCGACGACGAGCGCATCGGCCGGTGGGCAGGAGGAGCAGCCCTGGCTGGTGAAGAGCTCGATCACCGCCTTGGGAGGCTTCGCGGGCGTCTGCGCCTGGGCCGCCGCCATGCCGAGGGCAAAGGCTGCAACGGTCGCTGCGAGATGGCGCGGGCGAGGGGACATGATCAGGACTCTGCGGACGACTTCTTTTCCGGAGGTTACCAAAGCCCGCAATCCCGTCACGAGGGAAATCACGTTGCCTTGAAAACCGGCACGGTCGCGTGAGCGTGATCGAAGGCCTCGCGCGCGGCAGCCGAGATCATATTGGGCCGCCAGCGGCGATGCATCCAGAGCCATTGCTCGGGATATTCGCGCACCCAGCCCTCGACGACGGCCGTCATCATCGCCATCGCGCCCTGCACGTCGATCTCGCCATTGGCGTCGCGCGGCAGGTCGAGCGGCGGCGTCAGTTCCAGCCGGAAGCGATGGTTCGGCAGGCGGATGACGCGCACGCCATGGACCGGGCATTCGAAGCGCTTGGCGAACTTGCCCATGATCGGATTGGTCAGGGCCGGGCGGCCGAAGAACGGCACGACGACGCCGCGGGTGAAATGCTGGTCGATCAGCATGCCGAGATGGCCGCCATTCTCCAGAACGCCCTGCATCGCGAAGGCCGCGCCCTGTTTCGCGGCGGCAAGCCCGCCCATCGCGCCGGAGCGAATCTCGTGGACCACGGCGGCGATCGCGGGGTCGTTGGGGGCGCGGAAGACCGCGGTGGTTTCGAGGTCGTAGGCCTGCGCGCAGATCGCGGGCAGTTCCCAATTGGCGAGATGGGTCGAGAAGATCAGGCCCGGCTTCTCGTCGTCCTTGAGCGCGATGAAATGCTCGATGCCCTTGACCTCGACGCGCGAGGGCTTGTCGGGGTTGTGGTAGTCGTAATCGAAGAGCGTCTTGAGATGGGCGTATTCGCCGGCGACGCGACCGAGATTCTCCCAGGCCCCGCGCGCGATGCGCCTGACCTCGGACTCGTCCTTCTCGGGGAAGGCTGCGCGGATATTGGCGAGTGCGACGCGGTTGACCGGGATCAGCGGACTCGCCGTGCGCAGGAGCCAGCCGCCGAGATCGCTGGCGCGCTCGGGCCCGAGCAGGCGCAGGAAGCCGAACAGGGCGCGGATCACGCCGATCATCACCGCGGCGCCGGCGCGCGCGGCGATAGCCTTCAATCGTCTCAAGGTCGGTCCTGCCTGAAACGCCCGTGCCGAGAGCAAGACCGGGCCTTAAGCGGGCGATCTGGGGCAGGAAGTCGCCCGCGTCAAGTCCTTGGCGGGAAACAGGTCCCGGTCAGAAGGCGATGACGACCTTGCCGAAGACCTTGCGGCCCTCGATCCGGGCGAGGCCCTTCTCGAATTCGGCGAGCGGGAAGACCGAGTCGATCACCGGCTTCATGCCGCCGGCCATCTTCTCCAGCGATTGCGCGATATTCTCGATGCGGCAGCCGAAGGAGCCGGTGATCCGGTATTGCTGCTGGAAGAGCTGCATCAGGTTGATCGATGCCGAGGGGCCCGAGGTCGCGCCGCAGGTGACGAGCCGGCCGCCGCGCTTGAGGCAGAGCAGCGAGCCGTTCCAGGTGTCGGCCCCGACATGCTCGAACACGACATCGACGCCCTTGCGCCCCGTGAGCTTGCGCACGACGCCCTCGAAGCGGTCCTCGCGGTAGTTGATGACGTGATCAGCGCCGAGCGCCTTGGCCTTGGCCCCCTTCTCGTCGTCGCCGACGGTGGTGAAGACCGTGCAGCCGATCGCCTTCGCCATCAGGATCGCCGCCGTGCCGATGCCGGAGCCGCCGGCATGGACAAGCACCGATTCGCCGGGCTCCAGCTTCGCATTGTCGAACAGCATGTGCTGGACCGTGCCGAAGCCGATCGGCGCGCAGGCGGCATCCTCGAAGGAGACGCCCTTCGGCGCCTTGATGGTGAGGCGGGCCGGGCGGTTGAGCAATTCGCGGGCGAAGCCGTCGATATGGAAGCCCATGATGCCGGCGACATTCTCGCAGAGATTGTCGCGGCCTTCGCGGCAGGCCTTGCACTGGCCGCAGGTATCGGCGCCATAGGCGGTGACGGTGTCGCCGGGCGCAAAGCCGGTCACGCCCTCGCCGACGCAGACGATCTCGCCGGAAGCCTCGACGCCTGCAGCCTGCGGCATCTTGCGCTTGGCGAAGGCCATCCCGCGGAAGCCCCAGAGATCGAGATAGTTCAGGCCCACCGCCTTGATGCGGATCTGCACCTCGCCCGGAGCGGGCGGCGGCGGCGGCTCGATCTCTTCCAGGCGCAGGTCGCGATCGCCGTGGAGCTGGAGGGAACGCATCGGTTTTCGACCTTTCAGAACAATCGTGTCAGCGATGAACGCCGAGCTGGGCCGTCACGCCGCCATCGATCGGCAGCACGGTGCCGGTGATATAGGCGGCGGGCTCGCTCATCAGGAAGGCGGCGAGGCCGGCGACCTCTTCGGGTTTGGCGAAGCGGCCCGCGGGAATCTGCGCCTGCATCTTGTCGCGATAGGCGGCGTAGGGCGCCATCATGTCGGTATCGACGAAGCCCGGCGCGATCACGTTGACGGTGACGCCGCGCTTGCCGGTCTCGACCGCGAGCGTCTTGGCATAGGAGATCAGCGCGCCCTTGGAGGCCGCATAGGCGGCGTTGCCGGGATTGCCGCGCAAGGCCGCGACCGAGCCGATCGCGACGATGCGGCCAGCGCGGGCGCGGATCATGGCGCGCATCAGGCTCTTGGCGAGGCGGGTGAAGGCCCAGAAATTGACCTGCATCGCGGCTTCGGCCTTGTCCTGCACCATCATCGCGGCAAGCGAATCATAGGGCTGGCCGGCATTGTGGACGAGGCCGAAATAGCTCTCGCCCTCGCGCGCCTCGCAGAAGGCGTCGAGCGCCTCCTTGTCGGAGAGGTCGAGCGGCAGCGCGACGATGCTGCGGCCAGGATGGCTCGCAGCAATCTCCTCCGCCAGCGCCTTCGCCTGATCGGCGGAGGAGCGGAAGGTGAAATCGACATCATGGCCGGCTGCGGCCAGCGTGCGCACGATCGCGGCACCGACGCCCTTGGCGCCGCCGGTGACGAGGATTTTTGTCATGCAGCCTCCGGAGGCGCCGTCAGCACGAGGCAGGTGTTCTGGCCGCCGAAGCCGAAGGAATTGGAGATCACCGTCCTGACCTTCGCCTTGCGCGCCTCGTTCGGCACGACGTCGAGCGCGATGGCCGGGTCGGGATTGGCGTAGTTGATCGTCGGCGGGATCGTGCCGTTGGCGATGGTCATGAAGGAGATCACCGCCTCGACCGCGCCGGCCGCCGTCAGCGTGTGGCCGATCATCGACTTGTTCGAGGAGATCGGCAGGCGCGCCATGCGCTCGCCGAAGACGGCGGCGCAGCTCATCGCCTCCATCTTGTCGTTCTCGGGCGTCGAGGTGCCGTGGGCGTTGATGTAGTCGACGTCGTCGGGCGTCAGCCCGGCATCGGCCAGCGCGTCCTGCATGGCGAGGATCGCGGGCTTGCCGTCCGGGCTCGAGCGGGTGCGGTGGAAGCCGTCGCCACGCTCGCCGCAGCCGGCGACGATGCCCAAAATGGTCGCCCCGCGCGCCAGCGCATGGTCGTAATCCTCCAGCACCAGGGCGCCTGCGCCCTCGCCCATGACGAAGCCGTCGCGGCCCTTGGAGAAGGGCTTGGCAGCGCCTTCCGGCGGATCGTTCTGGGTTGACAGCGCCGAGAGCAGCGAGAAGCGGATCAGCGCCTCGGCATGAATAGAGCCGTCGGTGCCGATGCAGAGGGCAGCCTGGGTATCGCCCCGGCGGATCGCCTCGACGCCCATCTGGATCGCGGTCGCGCCCGAGGAGCAGGCGGTCGAGAGCGAGATCGGCGAACCCCTGGTGCCGAAGCGGTCGGCGATATGGTCGGCGACGCCGCCGAAGACGAAGAGCTCGTGCATCGCCCGGAACTGGCCGGTCGCGGCGGTGCGCAGCAGGCCGTCGTAATCGGCTTCGCCCGAGGTGGCCCGGGCCATCTCCTGCTTCTGCGGCCATTCCATCTCGACCGGCGGTACCGCCATGAAGAGCTCGCCGGGGAAATCGCCGGCGGTGCCGATGCCGCTCTGGCCGATGGCTTCCTCGGCCGCCAGCGTCGCGAGCTTCTCCGAGAGCTGGGGGGCTGTGAACGGGCCGTCGAACAGGAAATCGACGGTGCCGCCGATGCTGGTCTTGAGGCCCTCGGTCGGGAAGCGGTCGATGCGGTGGATGCCGGATTTTCCTGATGTCAGGGCCTGCCAGTTGACGTCCTTGCCCTGGCCGAGCGAGGTGACGACACCCAGGCCGGTGACGGCGACGAGCGGACGGCCCTTGGCGTCGCGATGCGTGGTCATGGCTTCAACCTCACGCTTGAACGAGATGCGCGGCGCCTTCACCGCGCCAATGGCCGGCGCCGGTGACGATCGCCTCCCTGGCCTGCCCAACTGACAGCGCGATCGCGGCGAGCGCGACCGAAACCGGGAAGGCGGCCTCGACGCCGTGTCCGACCAGATCGCCGGCCGCGATGCGCTTCGCGGCTGGAGCGGCTGTGGCGAGGGCCGCGGCTTCCTCGCCCGTGATCCCGGCGCAGCCGGTGGCGGCGGAAATGGCCAGCGCATCGCCGGCAATCGGGCCGAAGCCGGCCAGCAAGCCGTTCAGAGCGGTCTCGACGGTGCCGGCGGCACGGCGGCTGCGGGCGGCGCCGGCATAGGTCAGTTTCGCATAGGCCCTGGCGCCCCGCGCAGCGGCGCGCTCGGCCGATTCGAGAACGAGGAAGGCGCCGGCGCTGCCGGTGATCAGGCCTGGCGCGCTCTCGCGCTCGAAGACCGGCTTGAAGTCGTCGCGGCGCAGATAACCGCCGAGCTCGAAGAGCAGCAGCATGTCGCGGCGTTCGGCATTGTAGGCGCCGCCGACCAGCATCAGGTCGGACTGGCCCGAGGCGATGCGGGCATGGGCCGTGCGGATCGCGTCGACGCCGGCCTGCTCCTCGCCCATGAAGGTGCGGGATGGACCGGTGATGCCGTGGACGATGCCGATATTGCCGGCGAGCAGGTTGGAGAGCTGTGCGAGGAAAAGCGTCGGCCGGAGATCGCCCATCAGGCGCTCGTTGAGGAAGGCGCCGGGCTCGCCCGCGCCGCGTAGGCCTTCGAGAATGGCGGCATCGACGGCATGGTCGCGCTCGCCGCCGCCGGCGGCGACGATGACCTGCAGGGCACTCTTCGCCTCAGTGTCGTCCTTCAGTCCGGCGGAATCGAGAGCGAGGCCGGCCGCGTAGACGCCGAGCCGCTGCCAGGGCTCCATCTGGCGCTGGTCGGATTTCTTCGGGATCTGCCTGTCCAGCTCCAGTGCAGCAAGCGGATGGACCGGATAGGGCTTGAAGCCTTCGGTATCGACGACCGGCGGGCTGCCTGCCGCGAGCGCGGCGGCATGCGTCTCGATGCCCTCGCCGAGGCTGGAGACGATGCCGATGCCGGTGATCACCACGTCGCGGCGGTTCATGGGGCAGGCTCCGGCGTCAGGCCGATTGTCTCGATGCGGCTCTGCATCAGCGCGCGCATATCGGCGGGGAAAGGCATCAGGCGGAAGCGCAGCTCGGCATCGCAGATCGGCTTGCCTTCGCTGGTCAGCTTCACCTTGGTCGCGGCGTAGCCGGAACCTTCGATCACCAGCTCGGCGCTGGTTTCCAGCTCGGTACGGGGCTCGACGAAGGTGCGGAAGCGCGCCTTGTCGACCGTCATCAGGAACGGCATCTGCGAGAGCCCGTTGAGGCCGAGCAGGAGATAGCCCGAGGCCTGCGCCATGGTCTCGGTCAGCAGCACGCCGGGCACGAGCGGGTGACCGGGGAAGTGACCCTCGAAGACTGGGCTTTCGGCGGGGACGGTAGAGCGCGTGACGATGCGCTTCTGCGACGGATCGAAGGTCACGACCCTGTCGATCATGTCGAAATATTCGAGGCGCATGCGATCCTTGACTCAGTCGGCGCCAGAACGGCGCAAGGCCGCGACACGGATCGGTCGATCCGCGCAACGGCCCCTATGCTCTATCGGGAGCCGCGCGCCGGCTCAAGTCCGGCGGCGGCGGAAGACGATCACGCCTGACGGATTCAGGCTTTCTTGGCGGCGACGAGGTCGTCGATGCGCTTGCAGAGGTTCTCGAGCACGAAATACTGCTCGGCCGGGGCCTTGCCCTCGTTGACTTCCTGCGTCCACTGCTCGAGCGGCAGCTTGATGCCGAAGGCCTTGTCGATCGCGAAGGCGATGTCGAGGAAGGCCAGCGAATCGATGCCGAGATCTTCGATCGCGTGGCTCTGGGGCGTGATCTTCTCCCGCGGAATATCGCAGGTTTCGGAAATGATGCCGGCGACCGTCTCGAACGTGGCGGACATGCTGCGGGTGCTCCCGTCTGGTATCGGTGATGGCGGACGACATCCGAGCGCGGGATATCGCCCTGCGCCTGCCCCAAGTCGCCACCGAGGATGACTGAACCGCCCCCTTACACTGCGGCGGGCGCGAGGACAACCGGGAGGCGCCCCCTATGCATCATGGCCGGCTTGCGCCGGCCATGACCTGTCTCGTTGCTGCGTTTGCGCTTACGCGGCGAGGCCGCGCAGCACGTAATGCAGGATGCCGGCGTTCTTGTAGTAGTCGATCTCGTCCAGCGTATCGATGCGGCAGAGGATCGGCACCTTCTTCACCGCGCCGTCGGCATAGGTGATCTCGGCTTCCATCATCTGGCGCGGCTTGACGTTCGCGAGGCCGTGGATGGTGACCATCTCGTCGCCCTTCAGGTCGAGCGAGGCCCAGCTCGTGCCTTCCTGCAAGGTGAAGGGAACGACGCCCATGCCGACCAGGTTCGAGCGATGGATGCGCTCGAAGCTCTGGGCGATCACCGCCTTGACGCCGAGCAGATTGGTGCCCTTCGCCGCCCAGTCGCGCGACGAACCGTTGCCGTATTCGACGCCGGCGAAGATCACCAGCGGCACCTTCTCCGCCTGGTACTTCATCGCCGCGTCGTAGATCGGCAGCTCTTCCTTCGTCGGATAGTGGATGGTGTAGCCGCCCTCGCGGCCGTTCGGGCCGAGCATGTGGTTGCGGATGCGGATATTGGCGAAGGTGCCCCGCATCATGACCTCATGGTTGCCGCGGCGCGTGCCGTACTGGTTGAAGTCGGCCACCGCGACGCCATGCTCGGTGAGATAGGCGCCGGCCGGCGAGGCGGCCTTGATCGAACCGGCAGGCGAGATGTGGTCGGTGGTGATCTTGTCGCCGAACAGGCCAAGGATGCGTGCACCCTTGATGTCGGTGATCGCGTCCGGCTTCCGGTGCATCCCCTGGAAATAAGGCGGGTTCTGCACATAGGTCGAATCGTCGTCCCAGGCATAGGTTTCCGAGGTCGGCGCATTCACCGCCTGCCAGTGCTGATCGCCCTTGAAGACGTCGGCATACTTGGCCTCGAAGATGGCGCGGGTGACGTTCTGCTGGATGAAGCTCTGGATCTCCTTGTTGGAGGGCCAGATGTCCTTCAGGTAGACGTCCTTGCCGTCTGAGCCCTGGCCGATCGGCTGCGTCGTCAGGTCCATCTGGACCGAGCCGGCGAGCGCATAGGCGACGACCAGCGGCGGCGAGGCCAGGTAGTTCGCCTGCACGTCCGGCGAGACGCGGCCTTCGAAGTTGCGGTTGCCGGAGATGACGGCGCCCGCGATCAGGCCCTTCTCGTTGATCGTCTTCGAGATCGGCGCCGGCAACGGGCCGGAATTGCCGATGCAGGTGGTGCAGCCGAAGCCGACCAGGTTGAAGCCGAGCTTGTCGAGATCGCTCTGCAGGCCCGACTTGGCGAGATATTCGGCGACGACCTGCGAACCGGGCGCCAGCGAGGTCTTCACCCAGGGCTTGACCTTGAGGCCCTTGGCCACGGCGTTGCGGGCGAGCAGGCCTGCCGCCATCAGCACGGACGGGTTCGAGGTGTTGGTGCAGGAGGTGATGGCGGCGATGACGACGTCACCATGGCCGAGATCGAAATCCTCGCCCTCGACCTCGACGCGGCGCGAAAGCTCGGCGCCCTTCTTGTACTCGGTGTCCATCGCGGCGGCGAAGCCGGCCTTGACGCCGGAGAGATCGACGCGGCCTTCCGGACGCTTCGGGCCGGCCATCGAGGGCTGGACCGTCGAAAGATCGAGCGCGAGCGTGTCGGTGAAGACCGGATCCGGCGTTTCGCGGGTGGCGAACAGCCCTTGCGCCTTGCTGTAGGCCTCGACCAGCGCGATCCGGTCGGACTTGCGGCCGGTGGTGGTGAGATAGTCCAGCGTCTCGGCATCGACCGGGAAGAAGCCGCAGGTCGCGCCGTATTCCGGGCCCATATTGGCGATCGTCGCGCGGTCGGCCAGCGTCAGATTGTAGAGGCCGGGGCCGAAGAACTCGACGAACTTGCCGACGACGCCCTTCTTGCGCAGCATCTGGGTGACGGTGAGCACGAGGTCGGTCGCGGTGATGCCTTCCTTGAGCGAGCCGGTCAGCTTGAAGCCGATCACCTCAGGCAGCAGCATCGACTGCGGCTGGCCGAGCATCGCGGCCTCGGCCTCGATGCCGCCGACGCCCCAGCCGAGAACGGCGAGGCCATTGACCATGGTGGTGTGCGAGTCGGTGCCGACGACCGTGTCGGGATAGGCGACCTCGACCTCGGCGCCGTCGATGGTCTCAAGCCGAGTCCAGACGGTCTGGGCGAGGTATTCGAGGTTGACCTGGTGGCAGATGCCGGTGCCGGGCGGGACGACGCGGAAATTGTCGAAGGCGCCCTGGCCCCACTTGAGGAACTTGTAGCGCTCGGCGTTGCGCTCGTATTCGAGCTCGACGTTCTGGGCGAGCGCCTTGGGCGTACCGAACTCGTCGACGATGACCGAGTGGTCGATGACGAGATCGACGGGAACGAGCGGGTTGATCTTCTGGGCGTCGCCGCCGAGCGCCTTGACGCCGTCGCGCATCGCGGCGAGGTCGACAACGGCCGGAACGCCGGTGAAGTCCTGCATCAGCACGCGGGCCGGGCGGAAGCCGATTTCCTTGCCGGCGGTGCCCTTGTCGTCGAGCCAGGCCACGAAGCCCTCGATATCGGCCTTGGTGACGGAGCGGCCATCCTCGAAGCGCAGCAGGTTCTCGAGCAGCACCTTCATCGAGAAGGGCAGCTTCGAGATGCCGGGCAGGCCGTTCTTCTCGGCATCGGGGAGGGAATAATAGGTGTAGGTCTTGCCGCCGGCGGTGAGCGTCTTGCGGGCTTTGAATGAGTCGAGCGAGGCCATTCGGGCTTGATCCTGATCAAGGGGTTGCGGTCGCGACCGACATGTCTTCAAGGGATACTGCCCTTGCGGACGATGCCGTTCGAAGGCCTAATGCGCATGACGCGCGCGCCGCCTCGGGAGTGCCCGAGCCCCGCGCCGGATCGGCGTGCGGCGTAGCCGCGGGTTCTATAGAGCAATTCCAAGAAGCGCGCTAGATGAACGAAATGAGCTCGGACATATCTGCGGCAGCGCTGGCTTGAAACCCGCCTCCTTCCCACCGACCAGCCTTCACGCCGAAGATCTCGCCTGCCGCCGCGGCGGCCGATTGATCTTCGAAGGCTTGAGCTTCGTGCTTCGCCCGGGCGAGGCGATCGCGCTGACCGGCCGCAATGGCGCCGGCAAGTCGAGCCTGATTGCCATGCTCTGCGGCCGGCTCAGGCCCGATGGCGGCAGCATCCGGCTGGAGGGGAGCGAGGACGAGGCCGAGCTTGCCGAGATCTCGCATCTGGTCGGGCATCGCGACGGGCTCAAGACGGCGCTGACGGCCCGCGAAAATCTCGCCTTCGCTCAGGATGTGTTGGGCGATGCTGCTGCGACCCCTGACGAGGCGCTGGCGGTCGTCGGGCTGGCCCATGCGGCGGAACTGCCGGCGGGCTATCTGTCGGCCGGGCAGCGGCGGCGCGTCGCGCTGGCGCGGCTTCTGGTGTCGCGCCGACCCTACTGGCTGCTCGACGAGCCGCTTTCGGCGCTCGATGCGGCTTCGCAGGCGATGGTCGCCGGGCTGATGCGCGGTCATCTCGCCGAGGGCGGCGCGATTCTCGCTGCGACCCACGGGCCGCTCGGGATCGAGGGTGCGCGCGAAGTCAGGATCGGGCCGTGAAGCGCGCTTTCCTTGCTATCCTGAAGCGCGATCTCGCCGTCGCGAGCCGGGCCGGCGGCGGTGGCGAGCTGGCGCTCGTCTTCTTCCTGACGATGGTCGTGCTGGTGCCGTTCGCACTTGGGCCCGATCTCAACCTGCTCTCGCGGATCGGTCCGGCGATTCTCTGGCTGGGGGCGCTGCTTTCGGTGCTGATCGGGCTCGATCGGCTGTTCCAGAGCGACGAGGAGGACGGCTCGCTCGACCTGATCCGCGCCTCGGCCCTGCCGCTGGAACTGGCGGTGCTGGCCAAGGGGCTGGCGCATTGGCTGACGACGGGTCTGCCGCTGGCTCTGGTCTCGCCATTGCTCGGCCTGCTGGTGGCGTTGCCGGGCGAGGGTGTGTTGCCGCTGGTCGCGACGCTTCTGGTGGGGACGCCGGCCTTGAGCTTCATCGGGGCGGGGGGGGCGGCGCTGGCCGCGAGCCTCAGGCGGGGCGGGCTGATCGTGCCCGTGCTGGTTGCGCCCTTGACGGTTCCGGTACTGATCTTCGGCGTGTCCGCCGCGAATGCGGCTGTCGGAGGCACCGTGCCCTTCCTGACGCCGTTCCTGATCCTGTGCGCGATCTCGCTGGGTGCGATTGTCGTCGGCACGGTGGCTGCCGCGGCAGCCCTGAGAGCGGCCGAGTAGGCCTGGTTTCAGGCGTGCTGGAGCGCCTGCGGTGCGAATTCGACCGGGTAGCCGCATTGGGTCGCGAATTTGGCGACGGATACCGCAATATCCTCAAGCGCGACGTTCTGCTCGACGAAAGCGCGGCGAATTTCCTCGGCGGTAGCGTTGACGTCGAGAACGAGCACCTCGTCGATTTTGCTGCGCACCTTCATCTCGACGGCGCGCTGCATGTCTTCCGACAGCTTGATCAACATCGTTGATCCTCCTGACGGTGAAGCTAGCGCAAGGCAAGGGCTGAGGCAATCGAAATCTCAAAAAAGAATAATATTTTCAGTAGTTTAGCAAGATAATAAATTGCAGGAACCATCGTCGTTGCAGGCATTGGATCAGGTGCTTGCATCGCAGCCTCAGGCGCTGTTATCGTCACTTACTCATTTTGATGTGGTGGCGCCAAGAATGTCGTCGGACGAACGGGGCGAACGCCTCCAGATCATGCTCAGCCAGAGCGAGCTGCGCGCCCTTGAGAACTGGCGCTTCGCCAAGCGCATGCCGAGCCGGGCTGCCGCCGTGCGCGAACTACTGCGGCGCGGCCTTGCCGCCGAAGGCTTCGACATTGCCGGCGAAGGCGTCCAGTCCAAACAGTTCGGCATCGTCGACAAGGGCGGCGCGGATGCCTCGTCGGACGAGGACGCCTAGCCGAAGCGTGATTGTCGCAGCCCCCAGGCATGCATTGCTTGGAACCCGTCGAGATTGCTAAAGCTGCGCTCATGGCGCTCAAGCCCCCGCAACTGACATCGCCGGCACCATGGCCAGCCTGATCGACCTCGCCAATCCGACGCGCTTCATGCGGTTCTCGGCCGCGCTGTTGCCGTGGCTTGCCGCCATCGCAACGCTGCTGATCGTCGCGGGCCTGTATCTCGCCTGGTTCAAGGCACCCGCCGATTACCAGCAGGGCGAGACCATCCGCATCATGTTCATCCATGTGCCGGCCGCCTGGCTCGCCATGATGTTCTATTCGATGATGGCGCTTTCGGCGCTGGGCACCCTGGTCTGGCGCCACCCGCTGGCCGATGTCGCGCAGAAGGCGGCGGCGCCGATCGGGGCCTGCTTCGCGCTGGTCTGCCTGGTCACCGGTGCGCTCTGGGGCAAGCCGATGTGGGGCACCTACTGGGTCTGGGATGCGCGACTGACATCCATGCTGGTGCTGCTGCTGATCTATCTCGGCATCATCGCGCTCTGGCGGGTGCTGGACGAGCCCTCGCGGGCGGCGCGGGCCGTCGCCATCCTGACGCTGATCGGCTTCGTCAACGTGCCGATCATCAAGTTCTCCGTCGACTGGTGGAACACGCTGCACCAGCCGGCCTCGGTGCTGCGCATGGGCGGGCCGACGATCCATCCTGCGATGCTCTGGCCGCTCCTGATCCTCGCGGTCGGCTTCACGCTGTTCGCGCTGGCGCTGCACATGGTTGCGATGCGCGCCGAGATCATGCGCCGGCGCGTACGGACGCTGACGATCCTCGAGGCCGAACGACTGGACCGGCTGGCGGTACAGGGAGCACCGGCATGACCGGGCTTCTCGACGCAATCGGGCCGCATGCCGGCTTCATCCTGGCCTCCTATGGCGCCACAGCAATCGTCCTCATCGGGTTGACGCTCGCGATCCTGCGCGACCATGCCGCCCAGAAGCGGGCGCTCCATGCGCTGGAGCGCCGCGGTGCCGGCCGTCGTTCGGGCCGGGAGGCGGCATGAGCCAAATCGAAACTGCGCCGGCGCGGCGATCGCCGCTGGTCTTCCTCGCGCCGCTGATCATTTTCGGGCTCCTGGCCGTCGTCTTCGGCATCGGGTTGTTCACTGGCGACAAGAGCAAGGTGCCTTCCGCCCTGATCGGACGCATTGCCCCGGCGATCACGCTCGCGCCGCTGGAGGGGCTGCAGCGGGAGGGCAAGCCGGTGCCGGCCTTCGGCAATGCCGATCTCGCCGGGGGAAAAGCGACGCTGGTCAATGTCTGGGCCAGCTGGTGCGCGCCCTGCCGGGTCGAGCATCCCGTGCTGATGGGCCTCGCCGAAACCGATGCGGTGAAGCAGGGCAAGGTCGCGCTGGTCGGGATGAACTACAAGGACGAGGCCGAGAATGCCCGCCGATTCCTCGGCGCGCTCGGCAATCCGTTCTCGGCGGTCGGGGCAGACCGCGCCGGGCGTGGCGCGATCGAATGGGGCGTCTACGGCGTGCCCGAGACCTTCGTCATCGGGCCGGACGGCCATATCCTGGAAAAGCATGTCGGCCCGCTCGATCAGGCGGCGGCGAGCAAGCTGCTGCAGCGGGCGCTGAAGGCGCGCTGATAGGGCGCGACCCGCCCCCTCTCCCCCTGCGGGAGAGGGCTGGGGTGAGGGGTCGCGCTGCCTTGAATCGTTTTGTGATCAGTTGCGCGCCAATCGGAGAGGTTCGCGCGACCCCTCATCCGTCTCGGCTTCGCCGAGCCACCTTCTCCCGCAAGGGGGAGAAGGGAAGCGGCCGCCACGCTTCAGGCCGCGCGCTTGGAGCCGACGAGGCTTTCGAACAGGCCGCGCCCGTCGGTGCCGCCGACCAGCGAATCGATCAGGTTTTCCGGGTGCGGCATCAGGCCGAGCACGTTGAAGCCGGGCGAATAGATGCCGGCGATTCCGTTGAGCGAGCCGTTCGGGTTTGCCTCGGGCGTGACGTTGCCCAGCGCATCCGCGTAGCGGAAGGCAACGAGGCCTTCGCCCTCGAGGCGGGCGAGCGTTTCGGCATCGGCGATGTAGTTGCCCTCGCCATGGGCGATGCAGACATCGATCGCCTGGTCCTTGGCATAGGCGCTCGTATAGGGCGTGTCGTTGCGCTCGACCTTGAGATGCTGGCGCTTGCAGACGAATTTCAGATGGGCGTTGCGCACGAGGATGCCGGGCAGGAGCCCCGCCTCGCAGGCGATCTGGAAGCCGTTGCAGATCCCCAGCACATAGCCGCCGCGGGCGGCATGAGCCCGGGTTGCGTCCATGATGTGGGCGCGGCCGGCGATGGCGCCGGTGCGCAGGTAATCGCCATAGGAGAAGCCGCCCGGCAGCACGACGAGATCGGTCCCGGCCGGCAGCTCGGTATCGCCGTGCCAGATATGGGTGACCTCGGCGCCGGCCTGCTTCAGCGCCTTGGCGACGTCGCCGTCACGGTTGGAGCCGGGAAAGGTGATGACGGCGGCTTTCATCGCTCAGGCTCCGATCTCGACGCGGTAGTTCTCGATCACGGTATTGGCGAGGAGCTTTTCGCAGGCCGCCTTGAGGGCGGCCTCGGCGGCGGCCTTGTCCGAGCCCGAAAGCTCGATGTCGAAGACCTTGCCCTGGCGCACCGACTCGACGCCGGCGATGTCGAGCGACTTCAGAGCGCCTTCGATCGCCTTGCCCTGCGGATCGAGCACGCCGTTCTTCAGGGTGACGGTGACGCGGGCTTTCATGGGGATCTCCGAGCGGGGCTTTATCGGCGTGCTTTAGAGGCGAATCGGGGCGGGCTCAACCGTTTCCCGCCGTTTCACGTGAATCAGCGGCTGCGCCATGCGGCTTCGGCATCGCGGCGAGCGGCCTCGGCCGTCTCACTCACCGCGAGTGCCAGGACGAGACGATCGGTTTCGCGGCCATAGATGATCGCGGTCACAGCCTGGCGATCCGTCTTGTCGAGCGAGCGGATCGTGACGAGAACGCCCTTGGCTTCGGTCGAATCGATGCGGGCGACGTCGGTCGCGCTGCGGGCTTCAGGTTTCGCGTCCGGCTTCTTCTTCTGCTTGCGCTGCGCCTTGCGGCGCTCAGCCGCCTTCGCGGCGGCCAGCCGGGCGAAGGCCTGGCCCAGGCTCGCCGGACTTTCCGAGAGGGCCTGTTCCATGTCGCGGGCCTGGTCGCCTTCGAGGGCGATCACCGCGGCGAAGCCCTGGCGCGCGCAGCTGTCGCGCGGGCAGAACACCATCGAGCGGGCTTCGAGCCCGTCGTTCAGCACCCAGGAGCCGATCGGCAGCGGCTGCCAGCCCTGCGAGGCCGGCAGGTCGGCGATGCCCGGCCCGAAATGGTGCGAGCAGGCACCAAGCAGGAGGCTGCCGGCGAGGGTCAGAGCCACGACATGAAAACGGGAGCGCATGCGCTCCCGTTTCATCGGCGATAATGGCGCCGCGATGGCGCTCACTGCACCAGGCGCGGGCCGGCCGGGCCGGGGTTCTCGTTCTCGCCCAAAATGCCGAGGCGGCGGGCGACTTCGGAATAGGCCTCGATCAGGCCACCCATGTCGCGGCGGAAACGGTCCTTGTCCATCTTGTCCTTGGACTTGATGTCCCAGAGGCGGCAGGAATCGGGGCTGATCTCGTCGGCGACGACGATGCGCATCATCTCGCCTTCCCAGAGGCGGCCGGTCTCCATCTTGAAGTCGACGAGGCGGATGCCGGCGCCCAAGAACAGGCCGGAGAGGAAGTCGTTGACGCGGATGGCCAGCGCCATGATGTCGTCGATCTCCTGCGGCGTCGCCCAGCCGAAGGCGGTGATGTGCTCTTCCGAGACCATCGGGTCGCTGAGCGCGTCGTTCTTGTAGTAGAATTCGATGATCGAGCGCGGCAGCTGCGTGCCTTCCTCGAGCCCGAGGCGCGTCGCCAGCGAGCCGGCGGCGATGTTGCGCACGACGACTTCGAGCGGGATGATCTCGACCTCGCGGATGAGCTGCTCGCGCATGTTCAGCCGGCGGATGAAATGCGTGGGCACGCCGATATCGTTGAGATTCGAGAAGATGTGCTCGGAAATGCGGTTGTTGAGCACGCCCTTGCCGTCGATCACTTCATGCTTCTTGGCATTGAAGGCGGTGGCGTCATCCTTGAAGTGCTGGATCAGCGTACCGGGCTCGGGTCCTTCATAGAGGACCTTCGCCTTGCCTTCGTAAATGCGACGGCGGCGATTCATGGGTATGTACCGTGGCTTGAGGAAATCCAAAGGTCGGCCCTTCTCTGGACGCGATGGGGTCGCGGCGGGATCTGGCCCCTGTTCTGTTCTTGCCGGTGCCGTCGGCCTGTCGGACTCGGCGGGTGCGAATCCAGCGGCGGCAACGGTGCCGGTTGGTGCGGAAACACCGGAGGTGGCCCCGCGCCTGCTATATGGAGCCTCCGCGCCGCAAACGCAACAAACCGGCATTTGGGCGCCTGCGGACGCTTAAAGACCGCTGAAGACACGGATCGAGGCTGGCCCTCGCTCGACCGGCAACCTATATGATTGGACGGTATTTCCCCAGACGAGGACATGGACGCCGCATGACGACCTTCGACCAGCGCAAGGACGCCTACGAGAACAAGTTCGCCCATGACGAGGAGCTGCGCTTCAAGGCGACCGCCCGGCGCAACAAGCTGCTCGGGCTCTGGGCTGCCGAGAAGCTCGCCAAGAGCGGGGCGGATGCCGAAGCCTATGCCAAGTCGGTCGTCGTGGCCGATTTCGAGGAGGCCGGCGACGAGGACGTGGTGCGCAAGGTCAAGAACGACTTCGCGCTCGCCGGCATCACCGTCGCGGATACCGAGATCCGCACCGTGATGACCGAGCTGCTGATCAAGGCGGCCGACGACATCCAGGCTGGCCGGTAAGATTGTACCTGCCCGGGGTCGCATCCCGGCTGACGCAGAACGTCTCTGAAACGGGCGCATGGGCGCCCGTTTGCTTTTCCGGCTCCGCACTGGTCAACCTTGCGTCGCTGGCCGCGACGTCCGAAGCGCGGCTTCGAACCGGATGAACGCACCATGGCCAAGCCCACCGTCCTGTCCTCCCTCGCCGATCGTTTCGCCAAGGGGGACAGCATCGTCTCGGCCTGGTGCGGCCTGCCGGACCCCTCCATCTCGGCGGTCCTCGCGCAGGAGGATTTCGACGCGATCACGCTCGACATGCAGCACGGGCCGATCACGCTGGCCGAGGTCATCCGCGCCATTCCGCTGATCAATGCCGCCGGCAAACCCGCGATCGCGCGCATTCCGGTCGGCGAGTTCCAGAACGTCTCGAAGCTGTTCGACAGCGGCGTCTCCGGGGTCATCGCGCCGATGATCAACACGATGGAGGATGCCCGCCGCTTCGCCGCCTATGCCAAATATCCGCCGATGGGCGAGCGGAGCTGGGGCAGCTATGGCGGCCTCGGAGCGTCGGGCCTCGACCAGAACAGCTATCTCAAGGCCGCCAACGGCTTCTCGCTGACCTTCGCGATGATCGAGACCCGCGAGGCGATGGCGATCGTCGACGATATCCTGGCGCTGGACGGGATCGACGCGCTGTTCGTCGGGCCGTCTGACCTGTCGATCGCGCTCTCGGGCGGAGCGAAGGTCGATGCGACCGCGCGCGAGGTCGACGAGGCGCTCAAGCATGTCGTCGCCCGCGCTGCGGCAGTGAACAAGCCGGTCGCGTTCTATTGCGCGACGGCGGAGCGCGCCAAGCAGGGCCTCGAAATGGGCGCCCGCATGGTCACGGTGATGAGCGATTCCGGGATGCTGAAGGCGGCCGCGCAGGCGGCGCTGAAGATCACGCGGGGCTGATCCCGGATCATGTCTCTTCGCTCATCGTTCTGATGAGGAAACACGCCGTCATCCCGGGCTTGTCCCGGGATTCATTCCGGTGCGCGGCCGATCGAAGCTCAGGAATGGATCCCGGATCTCCGCTTCGCTGCGTCCGGGATGACCGGCGTTCTTTATTGAAAATGCGACGCGCTCAGGCGTTGATGCCCTCGCGACGTTTCAGCAGGGCGTAGTCCGCCCAGAGCAGCCGCGCGGCGACGCCGCGCCAGGGCCGCCAGGCTTCCGCCATGGCCTGAAGCTCGGCCGGTTTCGGGCGGGCCGAGAGGCCGAAGGCGTGGCGGGCGGCTTCCTGGATGGCGAGGTCGCCGGCCGCGAAGCCGTCGCGATGTCCCAGGCAGAACAGCAGATAGACATCGGCTGTCCAGGGACCGATGCCCGAGATCGCCGTCATCCGGACATGGACCTCCTCCGGAGAGGCGTGGTCGAGCGCCTCGAAGGCGAAGCGGCGCTCGACTAAAGCAGTCGCGAGCGCGAGCAAGGTGCGCTGTTTTGGCCGCGACAGGCCGGACAGGCGCATGTCGTCATCGGTCGCGGCCAGGACACGCTCAGGAGTCAGCGGGACGAAAACGCTGGCGAACCGGTTCCAGACGGCCCGCGCGCTGGCGACCGACAATTGCTGCGAGACGATGATCGCGGCGAGGCCGGCAAAGCCGCCTTCGCGCAGCCTGAGCGGCGGCAGGCCGGTGCGCGCGACGATCGGCTGCCAGCCCGGGTGAAGGGCGACCAGCGCGGCCATGCCTTCCTCGAGATCGGCATTGGATGTGATTCTCTCGATCATGGTGTCGGTATCGATGGCAGAGGCGACGGGTTTCGTCAGCAGGGAGTGGTGTGCGCGCTGTCCATGGCGCGGTTTGATCCGGCCGACATGTGATCGTCATTGCGAGGAGTGGAACGACGAAGCAATCCAGGGGGCCCGGCGCGACGCCTCGCCCCCTGGATTGCTTCGCTTCGCTCGCAATGACGGTTCAGTTCAATCGGATTCGGTCTTAGACAGATTAAATGGCGTCCGCTCCACCCGATTCCAGCCGGCCGGTTTTCCGCTTCGCCCCGAGCCCGAACGGCCGCCTCCATCTCGGCCATGCGCTGTCGGCCCTGACCAACGAGATGATGGCCCATCGCTTCGGCGGGCGCCTGCTATTGCGGATCGAGGATATCGACCTGACGCGGTGCCGGCCGGAATTCGTCGAGGGCATCGAGTCGGATCTGGAGTGGCTGGGCATCCGGTTCGAGCCCGGCTTCCGCCGGCAGTCGGAGCACTTCGACGATTACGCCCGAGCGCTCGCGAGCCTGAGCCGGCGCGGGCTGGTCTATCCGTGCTTCTGCTCCCGGCAGGAGATCCGCAACGCGGTCGCGGCCCGGGAAGCGACCACCGGACGGCCCTGGCCGGTCGATCCCGATGGCGCGCCGCTCTATCCCGGCCTCTGCAAGGGGCTCAGTCCGGACGGGGCCGCGCGGCGCATCGCGTCCGGCGAGCCGCATGTGTTGCGCCTCGACATGGCGGCGGCGATCGCGGCAGCGGGGGGATCATTGGGCTATACCGTCTTCGATGCGGATGACGCCCGGCACTCCGTCCAGGCTGCGCCGGAACGCTGGGGCGACGTCGTGCTCGCCCGCAAGGACGTGCCGACAAGCTATCACCTCGCCGTCACCGTCGACGATGCGCTGCAGGGCGTGACCCATGTCGTGCGTGGCCGCGATCTGGAAGCGGCGACGGATATCCATGTCCTGTTGCAGCATCTGCTTGGCCTGCCGACGCCGCTTTATCACTTCCATCGCCTGCTGCTCGACGATGACGGGCAGAAACTCGCCAAGAGTCGGGCTTCGCAGAGCCTCGCGGCTTTGCGGATTGATGGCGTCACCGCGATGGGTATCCGCGAGCGGCTCGGCTTCGCCTGAAGCGCTCAGCCGACGCCGAGGAAGGTCAGCCAGGCGGCGGTGGTGAACAGCGAGAACAGCGTCGAGAGCGTGATCGCGCTCGATGCGTCGGCCACGCCCTGCCGGTAGCGCTCGGCGAAGAGATAGGCGTTGATCCCGCAGGGGCAGGCGGCGAACAGCACCGCCACCCCGGACCAGTGGGCCGGCATTTCGAAGACCCAAGTCGCCAGCCAATAGACCAGGAGCGGATGCAGGCCGAGCTTCAGCCCGCTCAGCACCGTCGGCAGGGCGAGCCCCGATTCGAGACCGTAGCGACGCATCGCGATGCCCAGGCTGATGAGCGCGCAGGGCACGGCGGCACCGGCGAGCAGGTCGACCAGCGTCCAGACAGGCGTGGGAATGAAGGGGACGATCGGGCGCGCGGCCGAGCCCAGGATGATGCCGATGATGATCGGATGGGTGAAGAGGCGCTTGATCAGCAGCGGGATCGAGGCCGAGCGCCCCTCCGCCAGCAAGGTCGCGGCCGTCATCGTGACCGGCAGATGGACGGCGAGCAGCAGGCCGAGCGGCACGGCGCCGGCATCGCCATAGGCCTTCAGGATCATCGGCACGCCGACGAAGACGGTGTTCGACTGCGCGGCGGCAAAGCCGGAAACGACAAGCTCAGGCCCTTTGCGGGCAAAGAACCGGGAGGCGATGACCATGGCCAGCGCCCAGACCACGGCGAGGCCGGCGAAATAGGCGACCCAGTAGCCCCATGGCTGGGTCAGGGGAATGTCGGCCTTGGCGAGCGTGCGGAACAGCAGACAGGGCACGGCGAGGACGAAGACGAAATCCGACAGGCCCTCGCCCGTGGTTTCGCGCAGGAGCCTGGTCCAGCGCGCGAGATAGCCAAGGCCGATCAGCCCGAAGACGGGCAGGACGACGAGGAGGGAAGCGACCATGGCTTCGGAACTCGCGCGATAGAGGAATGCCTGCTTCCGCGGTGTCCGCTTGCGCGCGTGCTGTCAAGCTGCGGGAGCGTGGCGGGCGGCGGAACGCCCTGCCGTCATGCGCTCAGCGCAATTGAGCGAGCGTGCCGCCGGCTTTCTCGATCAGGCTGCGGATCTCGTCGCGCTGGCGCTTGAATTCGGCGAGCGTCGGGCCTTGCAGCTCGCGTCCGCGCGGCACGCGGATCTTCATCGGGTTGACGAAATTGCCGTTGACCAGGACCTCGTAGTGCAGGTGCGGGCCGGTTGAGAGGCCGGTCGAGCCGAGATAGCCGATGACCTGCCCCTGCCGGACCTTGGCGCCCGGCACGATGCCGGCGGCGAAGTTCGACTGGTGCGAATAGGTCGTGACGTAGCCGTTGGCGTGCTGGATCTCGGTGTGCTTGCCGTAGCCGGAGGACCAGCCAGCCTTGAGCACGGTGCCGTTGCCGGCGGCGAGGATCGGCGTGCCGATCCGGTTCGCCCAGTCGACGCCGGTATGCATCTTCGAATAGCGCATGATCGGGTGGTAGCGCATGCCGAAGCCGGAGCGCAGCTCGCCATCGGCGATCGGCTTGCGCAGCAGGAACTTCTTGAGCGACTTGCCCTCGTCGTCGAAATACTCGATCAGCCCGTCATCCGGCGACTGGTAGCGGAAGACCCGGCGCGCCTCGCCATTGACCGTCAGGGTCGCGGACAGGATCTCGGCACGCTCGCCTTCATCCTCCTCGGTGAAGATCACCTCCAGATTGTCGCCGCCATGGACGCGCTGCTGGAAATCGAGATCGTAGGAGAAGATGCGGACGAGCTCGTCGACCAGCGGTCGCGGCAGGTCGTGGCGTGCGCCGGTCTCATAGAGGCTCTCATAGAGCCGGGCGCCGCCCGAACCCTCGTCCTCGTCGCCGTCTTCGGTATTGCGCCGCGGCGGCTTCTGCGGACCGGTCGCATCCTGGCGTGGCAGGTCGACGGGCACGAAGGCGCCCTTGTCGTTCATCGCGATCGTGGCGTCGGGCTGGCCGTTGCTGAGCAGCGAGACGCGCATGATCTGGCGGGGATCGCCGGGGCGAGGGCCCGGCGCATAGAGCACCTGCAGGACCTGGCCATCAGGCAGGGCCGAGGTGCGGACCTTGCCGCCGAAGGCCGTGATCATCGTGCGGATCTGCTCGGGGGCGACGCCGGCGCCGCGCATGACCTGCTCGAAATTCTCGCCGCGCTTGGCCATCAGCAGCTTGTCTTCGACGAGGGGCTCGCGCGAGGCGGGGATCGGCGTCTTCGGTGCGTTGGTCAGGTTCTCCGGGACGACACGGACCTCGATCCCCGAGAACCGGGTATCGGTCGCGGGAGCATAGGCCAGCAGATCGGTGCCCGGCGCCGCCGCACCGGTCAGCGTGCGACTGAGCATCAATTGCGGCGGGATCGGCAGCGCGCGCTGGCGACCGGAATTCGCCATGTTGGCGCGCTCTTCCTCGATCTGGGCGATGACTTCGGCGTCGCTGAGCTGTGCCTTGCCGGAGGGCAGGGTCAGATCGTCCAGGTCGCGCTTGACGATGGTGACGTCGGCATCCGGCATGTCCTGGGCCGGTTCGGCATAGCGCTCCTCGGGCTGCCCGCCCTCGGCGAAGAGGCGCAACGGATTGAAGGGCGGGATATTGGAAGCGTAGACGCCGGTCGTGAGCGACAGATTGGAAGCGAGGCGGACGAAGGGGCGGACGCGGATGACCTCGCGGTCGCCGGTCCGCTGGGACATCGGCGCTCGCATGGTATGGCGCGCCGACATGACTGGCTGGTCGGTGACCAGCTTGTCGGCCTTGCGGGCCCCGCCGCCATCGCCCGCGGCCGAGGCGGCGCGGATGGCGACCGTCTCGGGTTGCTCGGGATAGCTGGTGTCGCCGCGCATCGCCACGAGGATCGCCGCGCCGAGCAGGGCTGCGCCGCAGGAGCCGACGAGGGCGCAGGCGAAAAGCCAGCGCAGCGAGACGCCGCGACGGTCGAGCGGCTGCTGGCGCGAGTCGCCGGGCTGGATCGGCGGCTCGATGCCGAGATCGACCAGCAGGGCCGCCGCCTCGGGGGCAAGCGGCTCGACCGGCTGTGCGAACTCGGGATGGGCGTTCATATCGTCGCGGCTGCTTCTTGCGGGCTGTCTCGAAATCTCGACGGCGACCCCGCACAGCGGAGGCGCCCTGAGCGCGTCCTGGCGAAAGCGCGCCAGGACCATGCCCGCGCCGGGAGCCGGAATCAATCCGCTCAGTCGTGGACGATCTCCTCTGCGGAGAGATTGCGGCTGTTTTGGGAAACGGCCTGCGCTGCCTTCGCGGTGTCTCGGGTCACACGCGCGCGCGCGCGTACCCAAATACCGGCTTTCCGAATGCTGACTCATCGATTGGAAACGGCACGGCGAGCGAGGCGGGACACTCGGGCTTCTCGATCCCGCGATCCTTGCCTGACAAAATTGACGCGCCCCGACGGCGGCACGGCAGGTCAGCCGCCGCAGGGCAGAGCCAAGCGGGCGCCGAACCCGGCGAAAACCCCGGGAAACGGGCCCTGCAGGCGGGTTTCGGCCGCCTTGGGAAAAAGAAACGCGCTCCGTCAAAAAAACTTCATCGAGCGTGTTGACTTCCGATCCGGGCCTGGCCTATAAACCGGCCATCGAGACGGCGCCGCCGCTGAGCGGCGCCTCTTCTGCGCTTCCTTAGGACGCTGGGGCTTAGGCCGGTTCGCCGGACGG
>NZ_JBSHMC010000004.1:0-429014 GCF_053644975.1 Allobosea sp. NPDC055353
CCTATAGCCCCAACCCCCGCTGCCGCCCTAACTGCCACGACACCGAACCGCCCTGCATGATACCCGCGACCTCGCGGCCGAGCTGGCGGTCGATGACCGGCCGCCACGGGACAAGCGTGAACTCATGGCTCTTTTCCACCACGGCGAACTTGCCGCTCGTTAGCTGAACAGTCCCGGTGAACTTGCCGCTGACGTTCTCGCCGTCCGTAGCGGCACGGAACGGCAACCCCTTGCCCTCGGCCATCTCCGCGCCGATGCGAGCAACCTCGCGTTCGCGCAGCGTAGCGAGAAGGTTGCGCCGATAGAAGATGCGACCGTCCCGCGCTCGGCTGGCGTCGCGCTGCTCGACATGATGCTCGCGGCGCTGCTCCATCGCCTCGCGCACCTGCTGGCCGAAGCCGGTCGGCGCAAGGCCGGCCGTCTCGCCATGGATCAGCCGCCGGTCCAGCCAGGTCGCGCCGTCCGATCCGATCTGCCTGTCCAGATTGACGGGAGAGACGACGCGAACGCTGGCCTGCCGGTCGCGGCCGGCATCATAGGCGGCGGCGCGGCTCTCGAAATCTTCGGGAATGCGCCACTGGTCGGCGTCGATGCGCTCGACGATTCCGGCGCGGCGTAACGCCTCCAGCCGGCGCACATGAGCATCGACATAGCCCTCGTAGTCGCCGCCCGGAACACGGCCCTCGAATTTCGCCTGCTCCAGATGACGGCTCGGCCGATAGATACCGTCCTCGGCGATGGCGGTGATGGTGCGGTCGGACGGCCGGGGTGCTGCCTCGGCCGGGCCGATCTGGATGACGCTGCCGATGCGGGCGTCCTCCAGCCGCTCGGGCGCGATGCCCGCGATGTGGTGGGTGCGGCCGTCGATCCCGTCCACCACAACGGTCAGGTTCTCCCCCAACTCGTCGGACAGGTGCTTGTCCACGACGCTGCCGATGATGGGCGTCTCGGGCGCTCCGTCATGGATTTGGAAGCTCATGGGATCGCGTTCGCCGCCCTGCGGGCCGAGCGCCTTCTGCATGGTGCGGATAATGTCGCCGCGCTCGCCTAGCTCGCGCAAGGCTGGCTCCATGTCCTTGCTCAATTCCCAAACGGCGGGCGCGTGCTCGGTCGCCAGCCCCATCTTCTCCAGCTTGCCGAGACGGCGCAGGCGTAGCGTCCGCTCGAACTGCCGCCTCGGCTCTGCCGGTTCATGGCGCAAGTCGAGGAAACGGGCATCGGCTTCCTCGGTCATGGCGCGGTCGATCCGGGTGAAACGATCTTGGTCGATTTCGGCCGACAGCTTGCGGGTCTGCTCGATCTCGGTGACGGGGCCGAGTTCCAGACTGGCAAGCTCGCTGGCGCGTTCGCGCAGGCCGGCGGAAAGGTAGTCGCCGTTAATGACTAGATCCACGCCCGTATCGTCGCGGCCGTTGACGATGACATGCACATGGGGATGGCCGGTGTTGTAGTGATTGACGGCAACCCAATCGAGTTTCGTGCCGAGGTCGGCTTCCACCTGTTTCATGAAATCGCGGGTGTAGGCCGTGAGGTCCGATAGCTCCGCGCCGTCCTCGGGCGAGACGATGAATCTGAATTGGTGGCGGTCGTCCTTGCCGCGATCAAGGAAGGCGTCGCCATCGGCGCGGTCCTCATGTGCCGAATAGAGCCGGCCGCGCTCGCCGTCGCGTGAGGTTCCGTCACGCTGGACATAGCGCAGATGCGCGCGGGCACGGCCGCCCTTCCACGCGGCCCTGACGCTGCGCTGCTTGACGATCACGCGGCGGCTGCCCGACTGGCGATGATGCCAATGGCCGGAGATATTGCGAGCGCGCACGAAGCTCGCGCCCCGGCCGCGCTTCACGCCCTTGCCGCTGGCGACCACGGCACGGGACCGGCCCGGCGTTGACGGGCGGGCGGATGACGGCACGGAAGGATCGCGGGAGGCCGCTGCCTGATGCTGCCGGGTGATCTTCCTGACCTGCGTGAAAAAGCTCTTGGTCTTGCCGGCCTTCGGCGTGTCGGATCGGATGCGGCCGGGCTT
The DNA here is from genome assembly GCF_053644975.1 of Allobosea sp. NPDC055353. Lineage (NCBI taxonomy): Bacteria > Pseudomonadati > Pseudomonadota > Alphaproteobacteria > Hyphomicrobiales > Alloboseaceae > Allobosea > Allobosea sp. NPDC055353. Next base: position 2,024 of record NZ_JBSHMC010000004.1, read on the forward strand.
CGGTCGGAAGCGGTTTTCGTCGTCGGCGCTCAAGGGCGCGACTCCAGCCCAAACCGCCGGAAAACGGCCGATCTGCCCCTATGGTGCCGCTCGAAACCCTGCAAAGCCAAGGCTTTGCGCGAAATCGCGGCACGCGGCCCCTCAAAACCATGGTGCCGGAACCGGCCACCTAACCAGTGTGCAGACAACAATAATTTCCAGAAGCGGCCCCATATGGTGCCGTCTTCTTTAATCTTGCCCTCCGCCCTTCTGCCTTTTCTGCCCCTCCTGCCGGGAATCCAGCCGGGCGCAAACCTACCCGACCGGATGCCGAAACCAGCGCCGCCGAGCGCGGGAACGCCGCCCTCATGGTATTCTCCCGTCGCTGGCGCTCGCCACGAAAATTCCGTCGTCCTGCGGCTCCGCACGGGCGCGGCCGTCGCCTGTTTGCACCTCGGACGGCGGCGCGGCGACAGCCCGCGCGTCGCCCGGACGCATCACGAACAGCGGTGCCTCGCGCCAATCTGGCGGCGGTGGCGGTGCCGATGACGGCGCTTCGGTTGCAGCCGCACCGCCGAGGATCGGCGCGAGCGCGGCGACATAGGCCCGCGTTTCGGCCGGCAGCGTGCGGCCGGTCGCAAGGTATTCGTCATAGCGGCCGGGACCGGCATTGTAGGCCGCCAGCATCGCCGCGACATTGCCGAAGCGGTCGAACATTTCGCGCAGGTAGGCGGTGCCTGCGAGGATGTTGTCATGTGGGTCGTAGCGATCGCGGCCGAGGCCGTAGCGGACGCGCAGGCCCGCCCATGTGTCGGGCATTACCTGCATCAATCCCATCGCGCCGGCCGACGAAATCGCGCGCACGTCGCCCGCGCTCTCGGCGCGCAGCACGGCGCGAATCCAGTGTTCGGGGATGCCGAAACGCTGCGACGCCTCGGCGATGTGGGCCGCATAGGGATGGGCGGCAGCCGGGCGCTCGAAGGGCGCGGATTGCGCGACCGCGACGCCCGATCCGACGCAGACGGAAAGCGCGCCGGCCAGTATCAAGACGGCATAATGCCATGCAGTCCTGTCTCCGCTTCGACACCAGCCTGCCAGCGTGCTCGCTGCGGTCAAGGGCAAGGCGCAAGCGCCGGCCGATGGCCGCCCCTGACCTTCGCTGCGCGCGCCGGCCGTCCGGTGGCCGAGCGGGACGGAGGGATGAGACGGCTTTTCCGCGAACAAAGGGATGACGATCTTGGACCGGATGGCGGGCCGAACGCGCGCGGCCGTCATTCCTCGTCCTCGACTTTCCGGGGGTGCTTCCAACGCAGGGTCCAGACCGAAGGATCGTCGTTGGACTGGAACAGTTTGGCGCGGATCGGGATCGGGAAGATTGGCCCTTCCAACCGCATCGACACGAAGTCGCCAGCGTTCTCGCTGGAGTCTTTCCATGCGGGGCCGGTGTCCGGGCCGTCCTCGCTGTCGAGACGCACACGATAGTCGGGCGCGTTCTTCACGTCGCTCGGCTTTGCCGGGACGATGAAAAGCCGTTCGTGAAGGCCGAACGAATGAAGCTCCCCGGCATAGCCGGTTTCGGTGCGGGTGAAGGTGCCTATTTCTGCCATGGGAAATCTCCTGCGGTTGGCTTTGAGGGGTGGTTTCAGTGCGTCCGCGCGCGCCACTCGTAGCGGCCGACGCCTTCCTCGTCGGTCCAGAGCGGAACCGCTCGGCCGATGACGGAAGCTGCGAGGGTGAGTCCGAAATATCGGCCGTCGAGGCTGTCGCGGACTTCCCAATTCATGAGGAAAAGCTGGTCGTCGCCGATGACGCGGCAGCCCTGCCAGACGGGCAGATCGCGGCCGAGGCCGTCACGCTCCAGCGCCTCGCCCATGTCGATCCCGTCCACCGTGATCGTGCGGCCGGTGCGGCAAACCCGCTGTCCCGGCAGGCCCAAGACGCGCTTCAACAGCGGGACGCCGCGCGCGATATAGCCGCGCTCGGCCATGAAGGCGGCGAGCGGTTCGGGCGGCATGACGACGACCAGCTCGGGCACGTCGAGCGCGTCGGCCGGCTCGACGGTGTAGAAACCGATGGGTGCGCTGGCCGTCGCGTTCCAGATGAGTTTCACGGGCCAATCGACGGCGCTGGCGGCGGCGATGCCGATGGCGGCGAGCGCCGTCACCGTGAGATAGCGGCGGCGCATCATGGCCCGATCCTTCGGCGGTGAAGCCACGCGGCATGTCGCTCGGGCGTGTAGGCGTGCGGCTCCAGATTGGCGGTCAAACGGTTGTGGACGTGCCGCCAGTGGTCCGGCGAAGCGTCGGCCGGATCGAGGCCGAGCGCATCCACGGCGTCGATGGCGGCAAGCGCGCGCTGCACCTTCGGCCAGCCGTCGATGCGCAACAGGATTTCGCCGCCCGGCCGGACGAACGGCAATGTCTGGAACGGCTCGCCCCGGCCGATTGCCCGCACAATGTCCATGCGGGAAACGACCGTACCATGCTCGCCATTCGCCCATCGCACGAAGGCGAAGACGCTGCCCGGCGCGAAGCCGACGACACTCCGGCGGCGGTCGATGATCTGTTCGTAGCTCTTGCGGCCGAAGCGTATCCAGTGCTCGATGCGGCGCTTCTCGAACGTGAGTTCAACCAATGTCGTGAAGGGCGCAGGCCCGTCCGGCAGCGGACGGCCGTGCGCGCTGCGATGGGCGCGGCGGGTCATTGTGCGTCTCCGGCGATGTGCTGGTGGGGATTGCGCGCGTGCGCTGCGTCAACGGCGGGCGTCATGGCTCGCCGCTCCCGGCAGAACCGGCACCACGCTTCGCCTGCGCGCGCGTCAAAGAAAAAGAGTTAGATTCTCTGTTAGATAAGTTAGCGGTCAGATTCCGCGTTTCAGACCAAAGCGTTAGCTGCGATTCGTGCGCCTGATCTGCCGATAGTCGTGCGCCTGATGTGCCGATACATCGTGCGCCTGATCTGCCGATGGCATTCACACCCTTATCAACAGTGCCTGTTGATGAGTTTTCGGGGCGGATGCGCAGCAACTCGCGGCCGTCTTCGCGCTCGATCTGGAGCAGGTAGCCGGGGAGTTGCTGGCGGGCCGCGATCCGGCGCAGGTCGAGCGCGAAATCGGACGGCCGCGCGAGGCTGCCGGATTTCTGATGAAGGTGCGCGACCTCGAAAATCCAGCCGTGGCGCTGGTGCCCGGCGTGCTTTCGGGCGACGCGGTAAAGCCATCGCTCGATACCGCCAGTCAGTCGGAAATAGGCCGGGTCGGTGGTCAGGACCAGCGAACGGTCGATGACGCTGTTGTAGAACCATTCGGGCAGGACGAACTCCATGCCCTCGACGCGGCCGGCGCGCGTCGTCATTTCCTCCCATTCGTTGATCCATGAGAATTGCCGGCGACGCCAATGCGGGCCGTTGCGAATGGTGGTGGCGATAACGGTGGATTGCAGCCGCGCCAGCGCGGCTTTTAGAAGCCGGTATTGGTGATTGCCGGTCGGGCGTCCGATGGCCCGCAACAGATGGTAGGGCGTGAACCGGACGAAGCGCGACGTGGCGAGTCCGTTGTTCTCGGCCGCGACGATCTGCGAAGCCGCCCATATCAGCACATCGGCGTCCCATATGGTCGCCATGCCGTGCTCGGACATCCCGAACACCTGCACCTCTATGTCGGCGGCCTTGTAGAGAATCGGCTTGGTGCGCGGGGTCTTCGCCAGCGAGAAGAACGGCCGTTCCATCAAGTCGCGCTGGTCGCGCGGCGGCGCATCGCCCGTTGCGACCACGAAGGGGTCTAGGCGGCTGCGCTCGCTATCATCGACCGGCGGCGCGGGGGCGTGATCGTCCTCTCGCAGCATCTAGCACTCGTCCCGTTCTTCGGGCGTGAGCGGACGCGCGGGAAATACGGTGCCGGCGGTCTTGTCGCGGGTGGATTTGCGCTCGCCCGCCGCGCTCCAGTCTTCCAGATCGCGGACGGTGTAGAGGACGCGCCCACCGACCTTGCGATAGGTCGGCCCGGTGCCATAGGTGCGATGCTTCTCAAGGGTGCGGATGGATATGCCGAGGAAACGCGCGGCTTCCTTGGTGCGCAGCAGGCGCGGCGGCAGGCCCGCAAGCGGGTTGGGCATGGATCACCTCCAGTCGGGATTGGGCTGCCGGGGGCGGCAGCGGACTGTGGCGAACCATGGCGAGGGATCGGCGGCGCGTAGCGTGCCGCATTTGCGTAGGTGCGCAGGCGGCACCCCCCCTGCGAGGGGTCGCGTGGCTAATAGATGAGGGATTTCAGTGGCTCGTTGGCTGCCGCGCCGAATAGGCAAAGACATTCGCGCGCAGCTCGGCTAAGATTGTGGGCAGAGCAGACGCGCTGCTCTGGGGCGTAGTAACCCCTGACTAGCGGTTGGTGTCGGCCGTGACGGCACCACGATCCTCGAACCTATGGTCGGGGAGCCTATGGCGTATGTCCAAGGCTACCCGCCCAAAGGTCATAGGGCCGTCTAGTCACGGTTACTAACTCCCCGATCACCAGGTAGAGGGGCCATTTGCGGGGGCGCACCGCAAGCAAGGCCCTTTCCAGATGAAGGGGATGGCGATGCGGGTTCCCGTCGAACTCGATCCCGATGTGGACGATGAAGCGCCGACCGGCGACACCATAACCGTCTATGACGAACGGCATTTCGTGACCTATCTGCGCTTACTGGATGCGAAGACCGAGGGCGCTGACTGGAAGGAAGTTGCGCGGATCGTGCTGCACCGCGATCCGGCTGCCGAGGAACTGCGGACCTATCGTTGCTGGCAAAGCCATCTCGAACGCGCGCAATGGCTTTCGCGCAAGGGCTATCGGAAGATTCTAGAGCAGGCCGTCGCCAACAAGGCGTGAGGTCAAAGGCCGAGAACGATCAACGCTTGTCGGGCTTGATCGGATAATGGAGCAGCAGGCGATAGCCGCCGCGCATCATTTTGATGCCGTGCGCAACCAGTCGGCGGGCCTTGTTCTTGCGCGGGTCGCTCTCGAAATCCTCCTTGGTGCCGCGAAAGCCGAGCAGGACTTCAGCGATGGTGCGATAGCTTTCGCCGCGCAACCGCGCGTCAAGCGCGCGCAGGGTCAAGATATGCCATTGCCGGAGTTGGGCAGGCACGGCTCGGAAATCAGGACCGGGCGCGCGACCGTTGAGGGACCGCCAAAATCGGCGGGCCGCGTGAGCACGCAGTTCCAGAAACGAATCCATCGGCAACGTGACGGCGTAGAATGCGGCGGCATCGGGCACGGCCTCGGGCAGCCAGAATTGATGCGCGACGCCATCCACCTGCCAGATGCTGTGCCAACCATCGGCGGCGCGGCGCAGGTCAAGGCCATCGAGATGCGCCAGCGTCAATATTGGTTCGGTATCGCCGTTCTTGTGATCGACCGGCGACAACATCACCGCTTGCGGGTGAAGGTTCGGATTCCAGATCGGCGATTGCGGGCCATGCTGCGCGTCGGGATCGCAAGGGAAATCGCAAGCCCCAGCGATGTGCAAACATTTCGAGGTCACCGCCGGTCGGTTCCCCGGTCCTTGCGATGGTCTCGAAGTCCTGACGATAATCGTCATTCCGGCGCAGGTATTCCCAAGCGAAACCGGCGGCCGGAATTTGCTTCGCGTGTCTGTATGCCGCCGGCAAACGCCAGTCGATGCTTAGCATGGCGTCACCTCTCAAAGCCGGAGCGCGCGAGGTTGCGCCCGGATCGGAGAGATTCAAGTATTGTTTGAAGTATTAGAAGGCTTTCAAATCAGATACGTTGAGCGGTTAACCCGATCATTCTTGGTTATTTTCTTCTTAACACTGTCGTTGAAGTCTGGCTAGCCGCTCGCCCGCGTATGCGGGCAAGCAGACCTTGCTTCATCTGCTGGAAAACACATGCACCTCGTCATGTCCGATTTCGATGGTGAAAACGTCACCGCTCATTTCGGCGTCACGCGCCATCGCCTTCCAATCGACATAATACCGCAGCGCCTCGGGGATCGTGATGCTGTCGCCGGTCAATTCCTCCATATAATCGGCAAGGCTGGTGAACTGACCGTGATAGCAATCCTGCAAGGCGGTTTCGGCTTGGTCGATGTCGTCGCCGAACTGCTCCAGCAGGCCCGCGCCTAGTGCGCCATGCTCTGCGATGAAAGCGCCCATGCGCGCCACTGTGTCGATGCCGGCATATTCGGAGATGCGGACGCCCTCGAAGCCCTTATAGTCGTGAATGGCGTATTCCTCCGCGTCCTCGACAGGGGAACGGGAAAGCATCACGGCAATCTCGTCCCTGATCTGGTCGGCGTCCTGATCCGCGTCGATCCAAGCCCCATGCAGATAGCCATTGTTGTAAGCTGCAAGGCACGCAACATAGATACGAGGATTGCTGTCGGCTGCACTGGTCATGTCTCTGTTCCTTTGGGTTTTGAGGTTCAGAGCAGCGAAGCGCCGCTCCTGAACCCTTGCCCGTCGGCGAGACCGGGGTAGTAAGGTGCCAGACAACTCTTTGGCACCGTGGAATAAATGGAGGGGACCCGTTTGTGGGGAGCGGGCCGTTTATGCCGCGAAAGGTCAGAGAGTTGTCTTGCGCCGCGCGAGGGCAGCGCCCTTAGAAATAGCTATCAGATGGGACGCGGCGAAAGCTGCGCCGGCCCGCAGGCGAACGCGCTCAGAGATTGCGTGGTAGAGAGCCGGACGGCCGCTAGACGAATTCACGGTGTTTGCTAGTGGTAGCATATCCTCAGGGCTGGTTTTTGTGTATCCGCCGGATACACTGCGAATTATGAAAAAAGACGCTGGTATGCGAATCAGGATCGAGCGCGAGCTGCGGGATGAATTCCTTGCAGCCTGCCAAGTTCTGGATCGGCCTGCCGCGCAGGTCATACGGGAGTTCATGCGCGATTTTGTCCGCAAGCACGGTGCGTCGTCGGACGCGCATCCCGCAACGAAACCGAACGTGACGACGCGCTAATGGAACAGGTGCGAAAGCCGGGTCCGGCGCAACAGGTGAATGCCCGAACAGGGGCTTGGGGGAAGACATGGCCGAACAGACGCTGCAATCGCTTTTGCAGACCTACCGTGATGCAGCGCGTACCGAGCGGGAAAAGGGAACATATTTCGAGCGTTTCGCCATCGCCTACCTCACCCATGATCCGATCCAGCTTGAACAGTATGAGCAGGTTCAGACCTTCAAGGATTGGGCCGACGCCAACGGCTGGGATGCCCGTGACACCGGAATCGACCTTGTAGCCAAGCTTCGCGACGAAGACGGCTTCGCCGCGATCCAGTGCAAATTCTATGATGCTGCCTACCGCATCAGGAAAGAGGACATCGACAGCTTCATATCGGCATCGGGCAAAGCCCCGTTCAAACGGCGCGTCATCATTGACAGCACCGAAAAGGCTTGGAGCGAGAACGCCGAAACCATGATCCGTGGGCAGGCCATCCCCGTCCTTCGGATCAACCTGTCCGAAATGCAGGAAAGTCCTATCCGTTGGGAAACCTTCGCCGCCAAGGGCGAAGTGGTGCTGGCGGACAAAAAGAAACTCCGCGAACACCAGCAGGACGCCTTGCGTGAGGTGCGCGCCGGACTGGCCGAAGCCGATCGCGGTAAGCTCATCATGGCCTGCGGAACAGGCAAGACCTTCACCAGTCTCAAGATCGCCGAAGACCTTACAGGGGAAGGAAAGCTTGTCCTGTTCCTTGTGCCGTCCCTTGCCCTGATGTCGCAGACGGTACGCGAATGGACGGCGGACACCGAAACCCCGTTGCGATCCTTTGCGGTATGTTCCGATACGCAGGTCGGCAAGCGTCGTCAGAGCAATGATGACATTGCCGAAATCGACGTGCTGGACCTTGCATTCCCTGCCACGACCAACGCCGCCAAGCTTTCCGAAAGCGCGGGCGAGGCCGTGCCGGACAAGATGACCGTGGTGTTTGCGACCTACCAATCCATTCAGGTTGTCGCGGACGCACAGCAGAAGCACGGCCTGCCGGAATTCGACCTCATCGTTTGCGACGAGGCGCACCGTACCACTGGCGCAACTCTGGCGGGCGAGGACGAATCCAATTTCGTCAAAGTCCATTCCAACGACATTATTCGCGGCAAGAAGCGTCTCTATATGACGGCCACGCCGCGCATCTTCGGCGACAACGTGAAGAGCCGTGCCGATGAAGCCGACGCTGTTCTGGCTTCGATGGATGACGAGAAGCTGTTCGGTAAAACGCTGTTTTACCGTGGCTTCTCATGGGCGGTGCAGAACAACCTTTTGACCGACTACAAGGTTGTCGTGCTGGCGATGGATGAAGGGCTTGTCAGCTCAGCGATCCAGAAGCGTCTTGGCGACGGCAGTTCCGAGCTTGTCCTTGATGACGCGACCAAGATCATCGGTTGCTACAAGGCCCTGACCAAAGCCGACATGAAGGCCGATGTCGCCGCCGATCCGCATCCCATGCGCCGGGCATTGGCGTTCTGCAAAGACATCCGCAGCTCCAAGCTGATCCGTGACGAGTTCGGCACGGTTGTCGATGAATATCTCGACTACACTGACGAAGACGACGCCGAAAACAGATTGTCCCTGCGGTGCGAGATCGAACACGTTGACGGCACGTTCAATGCCAAGTCCCGTGGCGCATTGCTCGACTGGCTGAAAGCCGATGCAGGCGACGATATCTGCCGTATCCTGACCAATGCGCGCTGCCTGTCCGAAGGCGTGGACGTTCCGGCGCTCGACGCCATCATGTTCCTTCATCCGCGCAAGAGCCAGATTGATGTTGTGCAATCGGTCGGGCGCGTGATGCGCCGCGCCGAGGGTAAGAAGATGGGCTATGTCATCCTGCCCGTTGGCGTCCCCGCAGGCGTTCCGGCGGAACAGGCATTGAACGACAACGAGAAATATCGCGTTGTCTGGCAAATCCTCAACGCCCTGCGCGCCCATGATGATCGTTTCGATGCGACCATCAACAAGGCATCGCTGGGGCAGGATGTCAGCAATGCGATCGAGATCATCGGCGTCACCCAGAATGCCGAATTGCAGGCGGTTACTGCCGTTGTGGAAGACCTGCCGACGCGCTCGAAACCCGAACGGTCGGGCATCGGCACACCGGGGCGCGATCCGATCGTCACCGGCGAGGTGCAAGGCGAGCTTGCCTTCTCCGTTGACGAATTCTCCCGCGCCATCATGGCGAAGATCGTCAAGAAGTGCGGCACCCGCGATTATTGGGAAGATTGGGCGACCAACATCGCCGAAATCGCCAAGAACCATATCAGCCGCCTGAAAGGCATCCTTGCCGATCCGGACACCGAAGCCCGCCGTGCGTTCGATGAATTCCACGGGGAGCTGAAAGACGATCTGAATGACAGCATCACCGAAGATGATGCCGTCGAAATGCTGGCACAGCACATCATCACCCGTCCGGTGTTCGAGGTGCTGTTTGAAGGCCATCAGTTCACCAGCGAGAACCCCGTCTCTCGCGCGATGCAGCGTGTGCTGGACGTTCTGGACGAAGCCAATCTCGACAAGGAATCCAAAGACCTCGAAAAATTCTATGCCAGTGTGCGATTGCGCGCATCGGGCATCACCGACCCGCAGGCCAAGCAGCGGCTTATTGTCGAGCTTTACGAGAAATTTTTTGCCAAGGCCTTCAAGCGTACAACCGACAAACTCGGCATCGTCTATACGCCGGTCGAAATCGTGGATTTCATCATCCATTCGGTGAACGAGGTATTGCAGCAGGAATTCGGGCAGACGCTTGGTTCCGAAGGCGTCCATATCATCGACCCGTTCACGGGAACCGGCACGTTTATCACGCGCTTGCTGCAATCCGGCCTGATCGCGCCGGAGGAAATGGAACACAAATTCCGGCATGAAATCCATGCCAACGAGATCGTTCTACTGGCGTACTACATTGCTGCTATAAATATCGAAGCCGTTTATCACGGCATCATGGGGGGCGATTATGTGCCGTTTGAAGGTATCTGTCTCACCGATACATTCCAGATGTACGAGAGTAATGACCTAATCTCACATTATATGCCGGATAACTCGGAGCGCCGCAGGCGACAGAAAGCGACTGACATCAAGGTCATCGTTGGTAATCCGCCATACTCGGCAGGGCAAGGTAGCGCCAATGATGATAACGCGAATGTTGAGTACCCGAATCTGGATGAGCGAATCCGTCGCACGTATGTAGCTCGCTCCGAGAATACGAATAAGCGCGCACTGTATGACAGCTATATCCGCGCATTTCGCTGGGCGTCGGATCGTCTAGGCGACGCAGGGGTCATGGCTTTTGTGACCAACGCTGGTTGGGTTGATGGCAATGCAGCGGATGGAATGCGGGCATGTTTGGCCGAGGAGTTCAGCGACCTTTATATTTTCCACCTGCGCGGCAATCAGCGAACAAGCGGAGAGCAGTCGCGGCGCGAGGGTGGAAAAATCTTTGGCTCAGGTAGTCGTGCGCCTATCGCCATTACTGTACTGGTCAAAAACCCTGATGCGGCGGAACATGGGCGCATCCATTTTCACGATATCGGCGAGTACCTCGATCAAAAGCGGAAATTAACGATTGTTCGAAGCTTCGCTAGCATAGGGGGAATTTCAAGGGCGGATGGTTGGACAATTATCCAGCCGGATGAGCACAACGATTGGCTCAGTCAAAGGGATACGCGATATCAGAATTATATTCTGACTTCGGATAAGAAAACATCCGAGCCAACCTTGTTTTCCATGCATACTCGAGGCGTGCAAACCACGCGGGATGCCTGGTGCTTCAACTATTCACGAACCGCCCTTTGGGAAAACGTCTCAAGCGCGGGGGAAGCGTATAACACTTACGCCAAGCGAAATGACCCGTCTGGGACCGACGCGAAGGAATTCAGTTGGTGCCAGAAGACGCGCAAGGCAGCAGAAGACGGAAAGCTGTACACGCCTGACACGAACAGAATTTTCCTTTCTGATTTTAGGCCCTTCGTCAAATCATGGCTCTACACAGACGGTTTCCTGAATTGGAGCGCTTATCGAACTTCTAATCTCTTCCCCGACCAAGAAGCGCCTAACCTTGCGATTGGTGTCCCCAGTCGAGGTTTTCGCGGTGATTTTTCTGTGCTTATGTCTGCCCGCATGCCCGGTCTCTACTTTGCAAGCACAGACTGTAGTGAATTCTTTCCCCTATACACGTATGAAGCGGCAACTTCGCCGGAGAGCGGCGATTTATTCGCTGGTTCCGATGCTTCTCAGCAGGTTGTCAAAAAGGACGGCATCACCGATGCTGGCCTCGCCCATTTTCAGAATGCCTATCCCAGTGAGACAATAGCCAAGGAAGATATCTTCTTTTATGTTTATGGCTTGCTGCATTCCGATGATTATCGCGCCCGTTACGCCGACAACTTATCCAAGGAATTGCCGCGTATCCCATGCGTGAAGAAGGTGGAAGATTTTTGGGCATTCAGCCGTGCCGGACGCACTCTTGGCGATCTTCATGTAGGTTACGAAAGTGTGGAGCCGTATCCGGTTACTTTCAAGCAGGGTGACTTGCGCCTTGCCAACATCCCTGATCCGGAAGCGTTCTACCGCGTTACGAAGATGAAATTCGGCGGCAGTGGGAAAGCGAAGGATAAATCCGTAGTTATCTACAATGCCAATATTACCATGCAGGACATCCCGCTTGAGGCGTATGATTATGTTGTCAACGGCAAGCCCGCCCTTGAGTGGCTGATGGAACGTCAGGTGGTTAAGGCGGACAAAGACAGCGGTATCGTCAATGACGCCAACCGTTATGCCATGGAAACCGTTGGCAATCCGGCCTATCCGCTGGAACTTTTTCAGCGCGTCATCACGGTCAGCTTGGAGACGATGAAAATCGTCCGCAGCCTCCCGGCGTTGGAGATCGAGCCATGACGGAGTTGTGCAAATATAAGCTTTTGTCGCCCGTCTCGGTAGGTGAAGGCGATGATCTTTTGGCAGATAAATCCCCTGAAGACGGGCTGCGACGGGTGCAGGCGCTACTCGCAGACTGGCTCCGAATGGAAAATGTTGTCGTTCTGACCGCAGCAGGCACATCGTTTAGCGCTGGCGGGAGATTGATGGCTGGGCCAAGGGCGAACAATCTCGAATGTTTGGTTTTGGGTGCTGTCGAGAATTGCCAACTCGCAGATGATGTGCAGGCCATCATCCGCCATCGAATAGCACAGTGGCCGCCCAAAGTAGATTCTGGACCTCTGGGCTTTGAGGATTGGCTAAGCTATCTCTTCAATGCCTCAGAGCTTTCGAAGCCCGAAAAATCTCCCATCAGTACGGTGAAATGGAAAGGAGAAGATAGCATCGGTTTGGATTGCGATGTCATTCTCGGTGATGAAGACCTAAAGTTACTGAGAAAGCTGATCGAAAGAGCAATTTATGCCGAATGCGCTCTTGAGATCGATCGCAGCGAGCTTTCTGATCCAAGCGCCCCAAATACCACAGGGCATATCCCGTTTCTGGCCAAACTCATCGCCCGTGACACCAATCTTGGCCGCACACACCTTTTCACACTCAACTACGACACCCTGTTCGAGCAGGCGATGGAAGAGCTGGGCATTCAATATTTCGATGGCTTTACCGGCAAAGCAAATTCGCGGTTTGACCCCTCCGTCTATGGGTTGGATATCTACTATCCGGGTGATGTGGCGGAAGGGCGTGTCCGTCGTTTCGATAAGTTTCTCCAATTTTATAAGCTACACGGTTCTATCCACTGGCAGCCAGACGAGCGTGGCCTTGTGCGCGCCCGCCATAGGGAAGTTGGATTTGCGAAGCAGTACCGACAAGCAGGCGCTGAACAGAAAGCTGCACTGCTTGCTTCCCCTGAATTTGAGGGAATAGATTCATTCGGAATTCTGCCAACGTCGCAAAAATTTACGAAGACGCTGGATATGCCCTACGCGCATCTGTTCCGGCTTTTCCATGCTCGCCTGAATCAGCCGCAAACCTTTCTGCTGGTATTGGGGTATGGGTTTGGTGACGATCATGTAACCCGCATCATTGAAACGGCACTTATGAATCCGTCACTGGTGTTGCTGGTCGTGGAGCCGAACCCCGATAGTGCAATCGTCGGGCGCATCCGCAGCTATCAGAGTTTGGGACAGCGTGCTTTCGTGTTGACCGAGCGCGTCGGTGAAGGTGCTGCTTGTTCCTATAATGTCGCAACCTTCTCTGATTTCGCGCAGAACATCATGCCGGATGTGAAGTGGCTCGATGACTACAAACATCTTCGCAGCTTTGAAGAGCAGCTTCGTAAAACTCAGGAAAGGCAGCCTGACGGGAAAACGGAGGCCGTTTGATGGAACAGCCGCGCGTCATCGGCCACGTCGTTTCGGTAAACGGATTTCGGCTCAAGGTTGAGTTGTCGCCGGATGCGAAATCGTCCTCTCGTGCGACGCCCGATGGCGTGCAGCGTGCGGTTGCAATCAATTCGTTTCTGACTTTTGACCTTGGGGCGGGTTCCCATGCGATCGGTATGCTCAGCGACCTCGAAGCGCGTGAGAGCTATGATCCGACACGGGATGAAGAACTGTCCCTTGAGCTGACCAAGCCGCGCCGAATTGCTTCAGTACAGCTCCTTGGCACTGTGCGCCATTTGAGAAAAAATAAATGGAAGTTCGATACCGGAATTACCGTTCTTCCGACATTGGACACGCCTGCCGAGGTTGCAAATCCAGAAATTTTGTCGGGTATTTTTGCTCATCCACCTCAGCGGAACCGTCCGCATGGTTGGACTGACAAGCCTTTTGATTTTGCTCTGGAGATCGGGCATCAAACAGGTGACGAGAATACCAAGGTCAGGGCATCTTTTAATGACCTATTTTCCCGCCCGCTCGCGGTTGTAGGAAATACCGGGTCTGGGAAATCCTACACCGTTGCCAGCCTAATCCGGGGTATCGTAGAGCATGATGGATTTGGCTCAGATGCCGAGGCGGATCCCCATATTTTCATCCTTGATATCAATGGCGAATACGCAAACGCATTTCTTGATCCCACCAAGACAACCTATCAGCGCGAACCCAACCGAGTTTACCTCAACGGAGAGGAGTTCTGTCTTCCCGCGTGGTTGATGAACGGAGAAGAACTTTGTGAATGGCTTCAAGCATCTGAAGCAACACAAGAGCCTGTTCTGAAGGATTGGTGGGCGATCGCGAAGATATCCAGCTCTGGCATCGGAGCTTACGACCCGCTTCAAATTGCTGTCTCGAAGATAGATGCTGCATTCGAGTGGATGGATAGGCAGGGAAATAAAAACAATAACGGCTTTAAAGTCCAACTCGATCAAGCTGCGGAATATGTCACGAGCATAGATTGGAGCGAAATAAAATCGCTTCCAACGTGGAGCGGTTCCGGTGATTGGGACTCGTTGACCAATGAAAAGGCCGTTCGAGACAAGCTTGTAGAAGTCCGATCCAACTTGCTTACAGCGATTTCCGATCGGCAGAATGAAGGTATCAACTTCGCAAAGTCAGCAGATTCCCCGCGCTTTGTTGAGGTTGCTGAGTTCCGTGACCCCCGCCTTGTCGATCGAACAACGGATCAGGAAAGCGGAAAAAAGATTGACCAGTATCTGACGACGTTGAAGCTGCGTCTGCGCACCCGTCTTGACGACAGGCGATGGCAGTCGCTTTTCAGCTACGAGAAGCAGGCCATTAGCAGCTTTCAGGACTGGATGGAGAGGCTAGGGGTCGGAAAGAGAACTGGCCCCCGTGTGTCGGTGCTCGACTTTTCCATGTTGGCATCCGAGGTTTTGCCATTCGCATGTGCGCTGTTGGGGCGGTTGTTGCTCGAAGCACGAGAAATGCTTCGCCCAGATACGCGAAGTCAGTATCCGTGGGTTTTGGTTCTGGAAGAGGCGCATAACTATGCCCGCCCCGCTGGCAAGGTCGAAGATCGAGGTCAGGCACTTTCGCGGCGTGCATTTGAACGAGTTGCGAAAGAGGGACGAAAATTCGGGCTATCGCTCATCGTCGCTAGTCAGAGGCCGAGCGAGATTAGCCCTACCATTATAAGCCAGTGCGCCAACTTTTTTTCCCACCGTTTACAGAACCCCGATGATATAGATCATTTCCGACGAATAATTCCAAAGCAAGCGCAGCGTATGCTGGATCAGGTAACAGTTCTCGCTGCTGGTGAAGCAATCGTTTTTGGTAGCGCATTGCATGTTCCGGTGCGCGTCCAGATCAGATTGCCGAAACGAGAGCCATGGAGTGCAACAGCAGCTCCATATATTGATTGGGCTAAGGGCGATGCGTTTCCCTTGGCTGAGGTGGTTGAGAGCTGGGGGCTAAAGACAATTTCTGAATCAGAGAAGTCAGTTTATCAAGTTCCAGATGTACCTTATACTTCAACAGAATTGGATGATGAGATTCCGTTTTGATTACGTAATTTACCTGAAAATGTTAACGCTTGGTCATTTGTATTGGAAAATTATTTATAGATAAATAGTTTGGGCGTTGCTGTGTAGGGAGGGGGTATGCAGGATGAGATCTGGTTAGGTAAAGATGGCGTGCTAGCCGTCTTGCCGATCCATTTTAACTTACCGGCGCATGCCATACCTCTCGGTACGTTTGTGCGCACCGCCGAACAAGCGGAAACCATCATTGCCTCTTTGAACAGGGAGCTTTTCGATGGAAAGCTGAAATATGAGATTCTGGTTCTTCCGCCGCAGGAAAGCTCCTTCAAAAGCAGGATCGGCGTCTATTTGCTTGGCGGCTGGATCGCTGTTTGGACATTTACGGAAAGCGATATCGGTCAGGCCTTCATCCGTGGTCTGACATTACGGGAACCGGCACATTGGGCCGAGCAGGCAGGTTCGGCGATCAGGGAGCAGATCGTTTCTGATGAGGATGACGAGGTCATCGAGGAAGCGGACAAAGCGCCAGAAGATGACGAAGCGAAATGCCTTGCCGCCGCTGAATTCCTGGTCGAAACAACAAAATCCTTCCTTCAAACAGATGTCGCCGAACTGGAATCGGTTGGCGTAACCACGACGCGCTTTCGCGATGGATTCGCCGCACGGAACGAGTTCTACGAAGCTTGCGCCGTCACACCTGATATCCGCGCAGTCGGGTTCGAGGACGAGCCTGTTTTCCCAATCGACCGAAGCGACTTCGCGCGCCTACAGGTTGTTCTCCCGCCGGTGAAGGACGAAGACGATGAGCCGTGGCAGACGGCTATCGTTGACCTCAAGGTGACGTCCCCGAATTGGGAAAGGGAAGATCGTCAGCGTGCTTGGAAGGCGAAGGACGCCAAGGGCCGCGAGCGGCTGTTCCGGATTGAAGATGAACAGTTCTGGGGGCTGGTGAAAGCCGAACAGCTCAACATCCACATCATGGACACGATCAAGGTGCAGTGGGCTTTTCAGGGAAAGGCCAATTCACCCAAGAATATCAGAGTTCTGCGCGTTCTAGAGTTCAATGGCGATGCCTTGTCTGAGCCTCTAGACGATAATGCTCTGTCAGCGGTTTTGGGTGCATTTAGCGAAATCGACACAGATCAGGGGGACCTTTTCGCAGGCAGAGGGGGTGCCGATGAGTAGTGGACATCATTCAGCAATAAAGACCATGGCCGTGCGATCCACCTCATGAGATCTCCTAGATTTGACATACGTGCGAAGAAGCTGCGAACAATATTTTCTCCACAGAACATCGAAAGGATTTGGAAAGAGAAAGTTAAAGTCTCAATGCGTGATCAGTTCATGTGCGATGGGATAGAGAATTTCGACTTTCATGTGTCACGCAAAGTAGAGAGCCAAAAACTTTCGCATTTGATATTATCGGGTGATTATGTACCGCAGAAGGCGCAACGGATCCTTGTCGAAAAAAGCAAAGGGCTTTGCAGGCAGCTCGTCATTCCGAGCATACGAGATGCCATCGTTTTGCAGTGTCTATCTGATGCTCTCTATTCTGAAATCAAAGGCAAGGCGCCTACGAGCAAGGCATTCTTTGAACCAAAGGATCACAAGTTCTCGTCACCACCGAGTGGTTACGGCACGTTCGCAGCTTGGTTAAATTTCCAGAAAGAGCTGTTCGAGTTTTCAAAGACGCGTAAGTTCGTCGTCGTAACAGACATCGCCAACTACTACGACAGTATTTCATACGTTCATCTCCGCAACGCCATTGCCTCGATCAGCGGCGTCGATGAATGTGTGATTGATATGCTGATATACGTCCTCGGTGATCTTCTTTGGCAGCCGGATTACACTCCTCGCATCGAGGTTGGGTTGCCCCAAATCAATCTTGATGCACCTCGCCTGTTAGCGCACTGCTTCCTCTACGAGCTAGATTCGTACCTTGCGAGCGATCCCGGACGAGACTTCGTGCGCTACATGGACGACATCGATATAGGTGTTGACACGATCGTTGATGCCAAACGGGCATTGAAGACCGTCGATCTGGTCCTTCAGACGAAGCAGGTTCGTTTGAACAGCGGCAAGACAGTCATTCTTACTCGGCCCGAGGCTATTCGACATTTCCGAATTTTCGAGAACGCGCGGCTAGATTCAGTTCAGGCAAGCGTCGATCACCGCGTGAGACACGGACTTCCGTTGGACCGGCAGCGAGCTCATGTTGAAGCCAGAATCAGGCAAGGACTTCGTAAAAAATCATTCGACGCAGGGAACGGCGAAAAGGTTCTGAAGCGATGGCTGGGGCTTGCGGCTAAAACCGGCGCTGTGGTGAAGCCTGAAGCTCTCGAAGATCTCGTCAAAAGAAGACCATCAGTTCGAGAGAATGTTTATTCGTTTATAAGAAGTCGCCCCCTCACTCCATCGATTGCGGGCATTCTAGCAAGAGCAAGTCAGTCAGGTCTTCTTGTTGATGATGCCGCGATGGTGGAGATGTCAAACTATCTTGTCGAAACATTTGTCAAAAATAAGCGATGTCACGCAATGCTTGAAGCTGTCATCGCGAGCAATGACCCACAAAGCTACTTTGGGCTCTATTCAAGGCTTTGGCTGCTGTCGAAATATGGGACGCCCGCGCAGATTCTCACAACTCTTCGAGATGCCCGAAACATTTGGTCACCGCATGAGCGGCTGGGTCGTCTGGCGGCTTCGTTCATGCCCTTGTTTCACGGTTCGCCTGAAGAGACGCCTCTTAAGCGTCTTCTCGGGGATACCTTAAATTCTGGTGTGCGCGACACATACAAATTCCATATGAAACTTGCGACCGATCTTCCAACATTTAAGGCAATGTTTGACGCGTTAAAGGCACCAAATCCATCCCGTGGAACCGGCATTACACACGCAAAATTTCTATGCCTCCTATCTGCACTGAAAAATCCTGCTGCACCGGTCGCTCAGATTACAACCTTAAGAGCTAATCACTTCCGAGCCTTTGAGGACGCTTACTACAAAGAGATAAGCAAGCGAGTCGGTGTCTAGACTAGCTCAAATGCAAAGAGAAAGCGGCGGCCACCTGCCGCCGTTGTCACGCTTACCTGATCTCGCCGAAGGCCGTTGGCGCAGTAAAGGCCACCGAAACCACCTGCGCCGATAGTCAGGCCTGTGCGCAAGAAACATCTATAATTTCAGAGAAGCTACTCCCTGTCAGCGAAGGCACATTTATAGGGCTATAGCGTAAACGTAGTTGTCATCTTCGCCCGGTGCGGCGCGCCATTTCCAAACATATCTGGGAACACCGTCGACTGCGAGCGATAGCCTGGCGGCGGTCCGTTCCAGAGACGCTTCATCAGCAATACACGAACAACACCGTCATCGACTTCGACGCGGTCGATAGCGGCGTATCGCCGGGGTGATGTTTTCGCGCTTGGCTCGACCGAAGCTTTCGATCACGTCGGGTGAAAGCCCGGAGGCGGAGCAGTCTCAAGTCCAATGCAGCTCGCCGACGATGCACATGCTGCTCCTTTTGAGCGAGACATCACTTCCGGCATCATGCTCCAGAGCTGCCCCCCTCATGGTACTTGAGGCCGAGCGATCGGGGATCGTTCGGCCACCCTCATTCTGAGAGACGCCCACCCGACATGGCCGAGCGCCAGACCCCGCCCGTTACGACGTCGAGGCCAGGTTTTGCTCTTGGCGCTACAGCGCTTTGACCGTCGCTTTCACGGCTCGCTGCGTTGCATCGACAACCTGGTCGGCCTCCTGCCGCGTCAGGCAAAGCGGCGGGGCAAAGCCGAGGATGTCGCCCTGCGGCATGGCGCGGGCGATGACGCCCTGTTCCAGCAGGGCAGCGGCGATGCGCGGGCCGACCTTCTGCGAAGCGTCGAAGAAGACGCGGTCATCCCGGTCGCGGACGAACTCGACAGCCGCCAGCAGGCCTTCGCCGCGGACCTCGCCGACATAGGCGTTGCGGCCGACCGCGTCCTTCAGCGCTGCGTTGAAATAGGCGCCGACCTCGCCGGCATTGCGCACGAGGTCGAGCTCGTCGACCAGTTCGAGATTGGCAACACCGGCTGCCGCACAAAGCGGATGCGAGGAATAGGTCCAGCCATGGCCGATCGGGCCGAATTCGTCCGAGCCCTGCTCGAGCACACGCCAGAGTTTCTCCGAGACGATGACGCCGGAGAGCGGCGCATAGGCCG
This sequence comes from Allobosea sp. NPDC055353, assembly GCF_053644975.1. Classification (NCBI taxonomy): domain Bacteria; kingdom Pseudomonadati; phylum Pseudomonadota; class Alphaproteobacteria; order Hyphomicrobiales; family Alloboseaceae; genus Allobosea; species Allobosea sp. NPDC055353. Next base: position 21,549 of record NZ_JBSHMC010000004.1, read on the forward strand.
AGGTCAGCCCCTTGGCGATGGTGATGAGATCGGGCTCGATGCCATAGTGATCGGAGCCGAACATGCTGCCGAGGCGCCCGAAGCCGGTGACGACCTCGTCCGCGATTAGCAGGATGTCGTATTTCTTCAACACGGCCTGGATCTTCGCCCAATAGCCCGCCGGCGGCGGCACGATGCCGCCGGTGCCGAGCACCGGCTCGCCGATGAAGGCGGCGATCGTCTCCGGCCCCTCGGCCTGGATCAGCTCTTCCAGCCTGTCGGCGCAATGCTGCGAGAACTGCTCCTCGCTCATGCTGCGATCCTCGCGGCGGAAATAGTACGGCGCCTCGGTGTGCAGGACCGGCGCCTTGGGCAGGTCGAAGAGGTTGTGGAAGGCGGCAAGGCCTGTGAGGCTGCCGGTCATCACGCCCGAGCCGTGATAGCCGCGCCAGCGCGAGATGATCTTCTTCTTCTCCGGCCGCTTCAGGACGTTGTTGTAGTACCAGACCAGCTTGAGATTGGTCTCGTTGGCGTCCGAGCCCGAGAGCCCAAAGAACACCCGGCTCATGCCCTTGGGCGCGCGTTCGACCACCATCTTGGCGAGCCTGATCGATGGCTCCGAGCCATGGCCGACATAGGCGTGGTAATAGGGCAGCTTCGCCGCCTGCTCGGCGATCGCATCGGTGATGGACTTCCGGCCATAGCCGACATTGACGCAGTAGAGCCCGGCGAACGCATCGAGGCTCCGCTTGCCCTCGCGATCGACGATGTAGACGCCCTCGCCACCGGCGATGATGCGGTTCGGCGTCTCGCCGCGGGCATGCTGGCCCATATGCGTCGAGGGATGGAAGAAGTGGTCGCGGTCCCAGGCGTCCAATTCGTTGTCGGTGCGGGCGGGTTGGTCGAGCATTGCAATCATCCTTCGCGAAAGCGGGAAACGGCGCCTCAGTTCAAATCGAGGCAGACATATTTGAGGTCGGTGAAGGCCTCGAGGCCGTGGCGCGAGCCCTCGCGGCCGAGGCCGGATTGCTTCATTCCGCCGAAGGGGATCGGCGCGCCGGTGATCTTGACGCGATTGATCGCGACCATGCCGTAGTCGAGCGCCCTGGCGAGGCGGGCGGCGCGGGCGCCGTCGCGGGTCACGACATAGGCGACGAGGCCGTATTCGGTGTCGTTGGCGCGGGCGATGACCTCGTCCTCGCCATCGAAGGGAGCGATGGCTGCGACCGGCGCGAAAGTCTCCTCGCGCATGATCAGCGCCTCCTCCGGCACATCGGCGAGCACCGTTGGTGCCAGGAAGAGTGGGCCCGGCATGGCGCGCTCCGGCGTCAATCGCCTCGCTCCGCGCGCCAATGCGTCGGTGATCTGGGCCTCCGCCTTGCGCCGGGCGGCTGCGTGCATCAGCGGGCCGATCTCGACGCCAGCCTCCAGGCCAACGCCGACCCGCAACGCCGCGACTTTCTCTGCAAAGGCTGCGCAGAAGCGCCCATAGAGATCGCGCTGCACATAGATCCGGTTGGCGGCGAGGCAATCCTGGCCCGAGGTGGCGAACTTGGCGTCGATGGCGATCGCGACGGCACGGTCGAGGTCGGCATCCTCGAAGACGATCAGCGGAGCATGGCCGCCGAGTTCCATCACCACGCGCTTGACGGTCGCAGCCGCGTTGCGGGCGACGATGCGTCCGATCTCGGTCGAGCCGGTGAAGCTGACGGCGCGTACACGGGTATCGGCGCAATAGGCCTCGGCGATCGGCGCGGCCTCGCCGGTGACGATGTTGAAGACGCCCGCCGGCAATCCGGCGCGGTCGGCGAGCTCGGCCAGCGCCAGCGCCGAGAGCGGCGTGTGCGACGAAGGGTGGGCGACCACGGTGCAGCCGGCGGCGAGCGCGGCCGCGGTCTTGCGCGTCAGCATGGCGGAGGGGAAGTTCCAGGGCGTGAGCAGAGCTGCGACGCCGACCGGCTCGCGCGACAGCGACATCTGCGCTCCCGGCAGATGGCTGGTGACGCCCTCGGCATTCACACGCAGCGCGTCCTCGGCGTAATATGCGATGAAGTCGGCGGCATAGGCGATCTCGCCGCGCGATTCCGCCAGCGGCTTGCCCTGTTCGAGCGTCATCAGCAGCGCAAGGTCCTCGGCCGCCGCCAGCATCGCGGCATGCCAGCGCCGCAGCAGCGCGGCGCGCTCCTGCGGCAGCAGCGCTTTCCAGGCTGGAAAGGCGGCATGGGCCGCCTCGATCGCGCGTGTCGCTTCGCTCACGCCGAGCGCCGCGACCTGCGCGACGAGGGCGCCGGTCGCGGGATCGGCCACCGGGAAGGTCTCGCCGTCTCGGGCGGCCGTCCAGCGTCCATCGATATAGGAGAGCTGCCGCAGCAGGCGGCGATCGGCCAGGCGTGCCAGGCCGGGATGTTCGGCCGGTTTGGCGATCGCGGCTTCTCGCCTTGCCGTGCTCGTCATTGCGTTCATGACCGTCCTCCCTCGATTGATGACGAGGCTAGGCGCAAGAGCGGCGAGACTGTCTTCGAACTGCCGGCTGTGGACCGAAGCAGTCTCGGAAGTTCACGGTGGCGCCGATAGATCGTCGGCGCGACCTCAGCCCAGCACCGAGGCCAGGAATTCGCGGGTGCGCGGCTGCTCGGGCGCGTTGAAGATGCGCTCCGGCTCGCCCTGCTCGCAGATGCGGCCCTTGTCGAAGAAGCAGACCCGGTCAGAGACCTCGCGGGCGAAGCGCATCTCATGGGTGACGAGCAGCATCGTGAGATCGTGCTCGCTGGCGAGGCCGCGGATGACCGAGAGCACCTCGCCGACGAGCTGCGGGTCGAGCGCCGAGGTCGGCTCATCGAAGAGCAGCACGCGCGGCCGCATGGCGAGCGCGCGGGCGATCGCGACGCGCTGCTGCTGGCCGCCGGAGAGCTGGGCCGGGTAATGGTCCTTCTTGTCGGCGAGACCGACCATGGCGAGCAGGTCGACGGCCCGGCATTCGGCCTCGCCGCGCGGCAGGCCGAGCACCCTGACCGGCGCCTCGACGACATTGCGCAGCACGGTCATGTGCGGGAACAGGTTGAAGCTCTGGAAGACCATGCCGACATGGCTGCGGATCTGGCGCAGATGCCCGTCCGAGGCCTTGAACGGCCCGCCGGCATTCGGCTCGTGATAGGGCATGCCGGCGAGCGTCAGCCGGCCTTCCTGGAACGGCTCCAGCGTCATCAGGATGCGCAGCACCGTCGACTTGCCCGAGCCCGACGGGCCGATCAGCGTGACCTTCTCACCGCGGGCGACGCTGAAATTGAAATCGTCGAGCACGGTCAGGGCGCCGAAGCGCTTCGTGACGCCAGCGAACTCGATGATGGGCGCCTGAGTGTTCTCGATCATCGCAACGGGATCCCTGCTTTCGGCAGCGCCTTCTGCAGCCGGTGCAGGCCGGCCGAGCAGATCAGCGTGAGGAGGAGGAAGATCAGGCCGACCAGCGTCAGCGGCACCAGATATTCGAAGGTGCGCTCGCCGATCATGTTGGCGAGCCCCATCATCTCGAGCACGGTGACGACGGAGAGCACCGGCGTCTCCTTGATCATGGCGACGAGATAATTGCCCATCGCCGGCAGGATTCGCGGCACGATCTGCGGCACGACGATGTCGCGATAGGTCTGCATCCGGGAGAGGTTCAGCGCGGTCGCCGCCTCCCACTGCCCGCGCGGCACCGCCTCGATGCCACCGCGATAGACCTCGGAGGTGTAGGCCGAATATTGCAGCCCGAGCGCGATCGCCCCGGTCAGGAAGGCGGGCAGCGTTATCCCGTAGTCCGGCAGCACGTAGTAGAGGAAGAAGAGCTGCACCAGCAGCGGCGTGTCGCGCAGGAACTCGACGACGACGGCCGTGGTCCAGGACACGGACGTGAACCGGCTGCGGCGCAGCAGAGCGAAGACGAGGCCGAGCACCAGCGCGATCGCAAAGCCTGCGGCAGCGGCCTGCAATGTCACGGTGAGGCCGATGAGGATGATCGGCAGGATCGAGGACGCGTAGGTCAGCGGCGTCGTCGTATCCCATTCGAAGCCGTACATCATGCGCGGCCCCTCACGAATGCGCTGCGCGCGGGAAGGCGGCGCCGCGCCGGACGAACCGCTCGATCAGCCGCATGAGCAGCATCAGCACCAGCGACATCGCGAAATAGCCGATGAGCGTCAGGCTGTAGATCCCGGCACTGTCGAGGGTGAGGTTGCGGATCGACTGCGCCCGGAAGGTCAGGTCGGCGATCGAGATCAGCGAGACCAGTGAGGAGAGTTTCAGCGTCTCGATGGCGAGATTGCCGAAGGCCGGCATCATCTCGACCAGCGCCTGCGGCAGCGTGATGTGGAGCAGCGTCTGGACCCGGCCAAAATTCAGCGCCCGCGCCGCCTCGTGCTGCTGGACGGAGACCGATTGCAGCGCGCCGCGCACGATCTCGGAGCCATAGGCGCCGACATGGAGCGAGAGCACCAGGATGCCCGTAGCGACCGGCTCGAAGCTGATCCCGACGAGCGGCAAGGCGTAATAGAACCAGAACAGCTGGACGAGGAGCGAGGTGCCGCGGAAGAGCTCGGTGTAGCAAAGCGCCGCCATCGACAGCACGCGCCCGCCCTCGACGCGGGCGATGCCGGCCGCGAAGGCGGCGACGGCGCCGATCGCGATCGCCGACACGGTGATCCCGGCGGTGATCAGGGCCCCGCGCGACAATGCAGGCAGATAGGACAACCATTCCATCCGGCAGGCTCCGCGACAACGTTGAACAGGCGTGGAGTTCCGCCCGCCATCCGGGCGGGCGGAATGATGTCGGCTAACGCCTCACTTGCCGGCGCAGAGGTCCGCGACCTTGCGATCCGCCGCCGCCTTGATGCTGGCTTCCGAGAGGCCGTAGGTGCCGAGGATCTTCTTGTAGTCGTCGGTCTTGCGGAACTCGACCAGCGCGGCGTTGAAGGCGTCGCGCAGCTCCTTGTCCTCGGGCCGGAAGGCGAAGCCGCCGAAATTGCGGACAGGCTTGCCGTTCACAACCGGGTCGGTGAAGGGCGCAACCTGCTCGACATTGGCCTGGCCCTTGGCGAGCGAGGCGACAGTGAGCTCGGTCGCGGCATAGGCGTCGGCGCGGCTCTGAACGGTGGCGAGCGCGTCGGCATTGGCGGTGATGAAGATGACCTGGCTGTCCTTGACGCCGACGGCGCGCAGGAAGTCGATATTGTTGGCGCCGGAGACGACCGCGACCTTGAGAGAGGGGTCCTTGGCGATGTCGGCATAGGTCGTCAGCTTCTTCGGGTTGCCCTTCTTCACCAGCAGGCCCTCGCCATAGGAGGAGTTCGGCTCGGTGAAGGAGACCTGCTTGCAGCGCTCGGGCGAGATGTTCTGCTCGGCGGCGACGAAGTCGAAGCGCTTGGCCTTGAGGCCGGGGATCAGCGTGCCGAACGGCGTGACCGACCAGTTGGCCTCGGCGATACCGAGCTTCTTCAGCACGGCATTGGCGACATCGGGGCCGATGCCTGCCGAGGTGCCGTCATCCTTCATGTAGGAATAGGGCACCTCGTTGGCGGTCGCGACGCGGATATAGCCCTGGTCCTTGACGTCCTTAAGCGTGGTGGCGCCGGCGGCGGCAAGGCCGGTGGCGAGAGCAATGGCGGAGAGACCCGCGATCTTCAGAAACGGCATGTGCAATTCTCCTCTGGTTGATGTTTCTCCGCGTGCCGATTGCTTCGGCTTGGCTGGCGTCTTCGCGCCGGCGGATTGGCTTGGACCGGTCGCCCGGCCGAACGGGTCAGGGCGCCTCCCTCAGCACGGCGAGCACCGAGAGGCAGTCGCCGGCTTTGATCAGCCCGGGGACGTGGCGGGCGGCGAGCACGCCATCCATGGCAGCACAGTACTCGGCCGGGGCGAGCCCGGTCTTTCCGACGGGATAGACCCGGGCGATCGCTTCGCCGGCGCGCACGGGTTCGCCGAGGTCGCGCTCGAAGACGATCAAACCGTCGTCCTGCGCGAAGGAGAAGCAATCGGCCGAGGGCATGTCGAGCCAGCGGGTCGGCACCGTCTCGGGCACTCCTGCGAGGATGCCGGCATGCCTGAGCAGGTTGCCCGCGCCGCGCCGGGCGATGCCGATGCTCGTCGCGCTCGCCGTTCCGGCGCCGCCGAGCTCGGTCGTGACGAAGACCTTGCCCATCTCCTCGACGGTGGTGTCGAGCATGCCGACGGCGTCGATCTCCAGCATCTTCATCGAGTAGGGCGCGGAGAAGGCCGCGACCGCCGCAAAGCAGCGCGCCTCCTGCGCCTTGTCCGGCAGTTCGTGCGCGGCGGCGTAAGGCAGGAAGTCGAGCGTCTTTCCGCCGGAGTGGAAGTCGAGGACGATATCGGCGAGCGGCACGAGATGGCGCGTGACGTAGTCCGCGATCTTCTCGGTGACATTGCCATCCGGGCGGCCCGGAAAGCTGCGATTCATATTGCCCTTGTCGATCGGCGAGGTCCGCGTGCCGGCGCGGAAGGCCGGATAGTTCAGGGCCGGCAGAATGATCACCCGGCCCGAAACCTCAGCCGGATCGAGCGAGCGCGCCAATTCGAACAGCGCAGCCGGCCCCTCATATTCGTCACCGTGGTTCGCGCCGGTCAGGAGCGCGGTGGGCCCCTCCCCGTTCGCGACGACGCAGATCGGGATCATCACCGAGCCCCAGGCGCTGTCGTCGCGACTATAGGGCAGGCGCAAGTGGCCGTGCTGGACGCCTCGGGCCGAGAGGTCGATCGTCGGCGTCACCGGCGAGGGGCGGGGCGAGGCGCTTAGCATCGCATCAATCCTTGGCGAAGAGCTGGCGCGGCACGTTCGATAGGCATTCGACGCCGGTCTCTGTGATCGCGATGCTTTCGGTGATCTCGAGGCCCATATCCTCGAGCCAGAGGCCGGTCATGAAATGAAAGGTCATGCCGGGCTTGAGTTCGGTCCGGTCGCCGGGCCGCAGGCTCATGGTGCGCTCGCCCCAATCCGGAGGATAGGACAGGCCGATCGGATAGCCGGTGCGGTTGTCCTTGATGATCCCGTACCGCTTCAGCACCGCGAAGAAGGCGTTGGCGATGTCCTCGCAGGTATTGCCGGGCTTTGCCGCGGCGAGGCCGGCTTCCATGCCTTCGAGCGTCGCCTTCTCGGCGTCGAGGAAGGCTTGCGTCGGCTTGCCCAGGAAGACGGTGCGCGAGAGCGGGCAGTGGTAACGTTTGTAGGCGCCTGCGATCTCGAAGAAGGTGCCCTCCCCCAGGCGCATCGGCTTGTCGTCCCAGGTCAGATGCGGGGCGGAGGCATCGGCGCCCGAGGGCAGCAGCGGCACGATCGCGGGATAGTCGCCGCCGAATTCGGCCGTGCCGCGAATGCCGGCATCGTAGATCTCGGCGACGAGATCGCATTTGCGCATGCCGGGTTCGATGACCTCGACGATACGCTGGTGCATCAGCTCGACGATGCGGCCGGCCTTGCGCATATAGTCGAGCTCGGTCGCGCTCTTGACCGCACGCTGCCAGTTCACCAGCCCGCCGGCATCCTTGAAGCGGGCGTTCGGCAGATGCTTCTGCAGCGAGGCGAAAGCCGCCGCCGAGAAGTAGTAATTGTCCATCTCGACCGCGACCCGGAGCTCGCCCCAGCCACGCTCGGCGATGATCTCGGCCAGCAGATCCATTGGATGGCGCTCGGTCGACTGAACATAGTGGTCGGGATAGCCGATGATGCTGTCATGGCCGATATAGGCGGTGCGCTTGGCGCCGTTCGCATCCTGCTTGCGGCCATACCAGATCGGCTCGCCCGTCGGCGGCACCAGCACGCATTGATGGACGTAGAACGACCAGCCGTCATAGCCGGTGAGCCAATGCATGTTCGACGGGTCGGTGACGATCAGCAACTCGACCTCAGCCCGCTCCATCGCGGCGCGGGTCTTGGCGAGGCGCTCGGCATATTCCTTGCAGGTGAAGTTCAGGGTCACGGTCACGCGGCGTCTCCCGCTTCGGCTTTGGTGTCGATGGTCTGCCCCGCGCCGGCAGTGCGGGCGCGGAGGGCGGCGAGATTGGCGATCGCGGTGTCCTGCACGCCGGTGCCGGTCAGGTCCGCCAGGGTGATCTCTTCAGCGCGGCTCCGGCCGGGGCGTTGGCCGGCGATGACCTCGCCGAGCTCGGCGGAAGCCTGGTCGGCGCTGGCGGAACCGGCGCGGATCGCATGGGCGAGCTCGCCGAGGCGCCGGGTCTGGCTGAGCCGGTCGGCGACATAAGTCGCGCGGGCGAAGACGGCGGGGTCGATCTCGTTCTTGTGCTCGCTGTCGGAGCCCATTGCCGTGATGTGCTGGCCGGGCTCGATCCACTCCGCCATCAGGATCGGCCGCTCGGCCGGCGTCGTGGTGACGATGATGTCGGCGCCTCGCACCGCGGCCCGGGGATCGGCCACAGCAGCGACAAGGAAGCCGAGCTTCCGGGAGAGCTCGGCCGCCGCCTCGTTCGCCTTCTGCGGATCGCGGGCCCAGATCCGCGCCTCGCGGATCGGCCGCACCAGCGCCAGCGCTTCGAGCTGGAGCCGGGCCTGCATTCCTGCACCGAAGATGGCTGCGACCGCGGCATCCGACCGGGCGAGATGGCGCGCTGCGACGGCTCCGGCCGCGGCCGTCCTGACATCGGTGAGATAACCATTGTCCAGAAGCAGCGCCTCGACCAGCCCGGTGCGGGTGCTGAACAGGATCATCAGCCCGTTGAGGCTGGGCAGGCCGAGCCGGGGATTATCGAAGAAGCCGGGGCTGACCTTGATCGCGAAGCCATCGAGGCCCGGCACATAGGCCGTCTTCACATCGACCTCGCCGCGGTGCTGGGGAATGTCGAGCCGCAGGATCGGCGGCATCGCGACGGGCTTGGTCGCGAGCGCCGCGAAGGCCTCCTCGACACAGTCGACGGCGCTCGGATCGAGCCCGACGATGCGGCGCAGCTCCGCTTCGGTGAGGACGAGCATACGGCTCATGCGGCGGCTCCGGAGACGATGCGCCGATGCACGGCCTCGTCGATGTTCCGGCCGGAAACGATGAGCGCCGTCGGCCCCTGCGGCTTGACCTTGCCGGCGAGCAAGGCGGCGATGCCGACGGCCCCGGCGCCCTCGACGATCTCGCCCTCCACGAGCGCGGCATGGCGGATGCCGGCGGCGATCTCGGCCTCGCTCAGCAGCACGACCTCGTCGACGAGATCACGGCACAGCCCGAAGGTGACGCGATTGGAAAGACCGATGCCGCCGCCGAGCGAATCAGCCAGCGTTTCCTCTTCGACGACCTCGACCGGCCGGCCGGCCGCGATCGCCGCGGCCATGGCGGCGCCGCGCTCCATCGAGATGCCGACGATCCTTGCCGAAGGCCGCAGGGCTTTGACCGCCACAGCGATGCCGGCGGCGAGCCCGCCACCTGAGAGCGGGATCAGCACGCAGGCTAATTCCGGCAGATCCTCGATGAGTTCGAGGCCGATCGTGCCCTGGCCGGCGACGACGTCGGAATCGTCGAAGGGCGGGATCTGGGTGAGGCCCTGTTCCGCGACCAGTCGCTCGACCTCGACCTGCGCATCATCCTGCGAGCGGCCGACGATGCGGATTTCGACACCCAGCGAGCGGATCGCCTCGATCTTGTTCGCCGGCACGAGCGCCGACATGCAGATGGTGGCGGCAAGGCCGAGTTCGCGGGCAGCGTAGGCGACGGCGCGGCCATGATTGCCGGTCGATGCGGTCACGAGCCCGCGCCGGCGCCGGTCCTCGCCCAAGGCCAGCACCGCATTCATCGCGCCGCGCAGCTTGAAGGCGCCGACCGGCTGGCGGGTTTCGAGCTTGAGATGGACAGGATGGCCGCAGAGGCGGCTCAGGGAAGGCGAAGTTGCAAGCGGCGTACGCTCGACCCGGCCAGCGATCCGCGCCATGGCGGCTTCGACCTCGGACAGCGCGACAGCGGCCGGCGGCGCGGCCGGTCGATCTGCCTCGGCAGTGAAAAGACGCGGTTTTGTCACCGTCATGTCTCCCTCGCTTGTCATGCTGCGAGGGAGAAAATTTCATGTCAATTATTATATTGTCATGATCCAATTATGCCAAACTTGCGCCGCAGGCGGCAATGACATGGGCGGAGGGCCCTGCCCGCCGCTCTCAGCCGATAGCGCCGATATCGAAGACCGGCGGCAGCTGCTCGAAGGTCTGGCGCACCGTCGTCAGCGTCCGCGCCAGCAATTCATGGCTCATCCGTCCGCCGAGGCAGATGCGGAGGCCGCCGCCATGGCCTGCACCAGCCACAAACGGGTCAGACGGCGTCACCGCGATGCGCCGGTCGGCGAGCGAGCGCACCAGGCTGTCCTCGGTCCAATGCGCGGGGACCTTGAGCCAGGAGCAGAGCGAGAGCGGATGGCTTGAGGCGACATGGCCTCCGAGCGTCTCCGCGACGATGCGCTGGCGTGCCGTCGCTTCCTCGCGCTGGACGGCGAGCAGCCTTTGCGCGGTACCGTCCTGGACCCAGCGCGTCGCGATCTCGGCCGGCAGATAGGTGCCGCTCCAGCTGGTCACGCGCAGGATCGAGGCTGCGCGGATCGAGTATTGCGGCGGCACGACCAGGTAGCCGACGCGCAGGCCGGTCAGCACCGTCTTGGTAAAGCTGGTGAGGAAGAAGCCGAGATCCGGCAGCATCGCGGTGATCGACGGCAGCGGTTCGGCGATCAGCGGCTTGTAGACCTCGTCCTCGACGACGAAGACGCCATGGCGCTGCGCGATCTCGGCGATAGCGCGGCGTCGCTCGGGGCCGGCGACATGGCTGGTCGGATTGTTGAGCGTCGGGATGAGCACGACCGCCCGCACGCCGCCAGCGCGGCAAGCCGCCTCGAACGCATCGGGGCGGATGCCTTCCTCGTCGGTCGGCAGGCCCTTGAGGCTGAAGCCGAGGACGTTGGCGAGGCCGATCACGCCGTGATCGGTCAGGTTCTCGGTCAGCACGAGGTCGCCGGCACGGACCACACAGGCGAGCGCGAGGAAGAGCGCATGGGCGGCGCCATTGGTGATCAGGATGCGCTCGACGGGTGTCTCGACGCCGAGCGGACCGAGCCAGAGGCGCGCCGCTTCACGATGGTGGTCGAGCCCCGCGATCGGCCGGCACGGCCGCATGAAGGCGCTGCTGTCGCCCTCGGCCAGGGCTGACAGCGCCTGGCGCGAGGCCACCTCATGGGCATCGAGATAAACCCCGCGCACGATCGAGAGGTCGACGACTTCGGTGGGGCTGCGGTCGAGCATCAGCCGGCCCGCCTGTTCGGTGACGCGGCTCTTCACGAAGGTTCCGCGCCCGACCTCGCCGCTGAGATAGCCGAGGCGCTCGGCCTCCTTGTAGCTGAGGCTGACGGTCTGGACGGAGATGCCGAGTTCATGGGCGAGGTCGCGATGCGTCGGCATCCGGTCCATCGGCTTCAGGATGCCGGCGTCGATATCGGCGATGATGCGCTCGGTCAGCGCAGCATGCTTGGTCGCGCCCTTCTGCTTCGTCAGGACCGGGCGCCATTCGACGGCCTTCTCGACGATCGGAGAAAGCCTGTTGCCGGAAGGCCGTTCGGCTTGACGGAACATGATATTGTCTCGTTCTTATAAAGAGGCATTCATGACATTATGCACCCGCGGTCCCAGAAGATGAAGCTCGATCCCATCGATCTCAAGATCGTCGCGGCCCTGCAACGCGACGGCCGCATGACCAAGCTCAAGCTCGCCGAAACGGTGGCGCTGTCGCCGGCGGCCTGCTGGGAGCGGCTGCGCCGGATGGAGGAGGCCGGCGTGATCAAGGGCTATTCCGCGATCGTCGATCTGAAACCCGCTGCCCCACGCACCACGGTGATCGTCGAGATCAGCCTGAAGAGCCATCAGCAGGCGGATTTCCGCCGCTTCGAAGAGGCCGTGGCGAGGGAACCGGCCATCGTCGCCTGCGACGCGACCGGTGGGGGCATCGACTACATCATGCGGGTGGTCACCCCCGATATCGACGCCTATCAGCGCCTGATCGACCGGCTGCTCGAACCGGCGATCGGGATCGAGCGCTATTACACCTACGTCGTGACCAAGAGCGTCCCGTTGGCCGAAATCCACGCGATCCCGAGAGACCAGCCTTGAGCCACGCCATAAGAAACAGGCACAAATCTCGGCTTGCGGGAGAGAGCATCCACAAAAGCCCGGGGCTGTTCAGCCGGAAACCCATCGCGCCTGCACGGTGGCGACCGTCGGATGCCGCGCCAGGCGGTCTTCGATATGAGCCAGCTCGATATCCGGTGGCGCCGACACGGCCAGCTTGAATTCGGCAGTGCTTGCCGACGAAGCGGAAGCCGCGATCTCGTTCAGCGTCCAGCCGAAGCGCTGAACGTCCGCGAGCACGCGGCTTACGGAATCTCCGAGATCCGACGTGACAACGTTGATGACGACGCGGTTCAATGAGGATCCGGGCACGGTGCGACGGGACCTAGGGCAGCAGGATGGTGGAGCCGACGGTGCTCCGGCCCTCCAGCCTCGCATGCGCCTCGGCGGCTTCCGCCAGCGGGAGGCGCAAGCCGATATCCGCCTTGAGAATGCCTTCGCCGATCAGCGCGAAGACTTCGGCCGCCATCTCCCTCAACGCGGCTGGGTTGCGCAGGTGATGAAAGATGATCGGCCGGGAGAGTGAATTCGAGCGCGCCGCGAGTTGCGAAACCTCGAACGGCGGCACCGGGCCGGAACTCTGCCCGAAATTCACCAGCTTCCCGAAATACGACAGCGCGGACAGCGACGATTGGAAACTGTCGCGCCCGACCGAGTCGTAGGCCACGGCGACGCCCTCGCCCTTCGTGATGTCCATCACCTTGCCGGCAAGCCCCTGATCGGAGCTTGAGAGCACATGCGCAGCGCCCGCCGCACGCGCGACCGCTTCCTTGCGTGGATCTCCGACCGTTCCGATCACGACGGCGCCAAGGTGATCCGCCCAGCGGCAAAGCAGTTGTCCAACGCCCCCGGCAGCGGCATGCACGAGAATATGATCCCCCGGACCGACCACGTACTCCCTGCGGAGCAGCATGCAGGCGGTCAGCCCCTTCAGGATCGTCGCGGCAGCGATCTCATGATCGACGGCGTCAGGCAGCTTGAGCGCAAGGTTCTCGGGCAGGTTTCGATGCGCGGCATAAGCTCCGTAACCGCCTGTGACATAGCAAATCCTGTCGCCGGGCCGGAAATCCCTGACACCTTGGCCGGCTTTCTCGACGATGCCACTGGCCTCAATGCCCGGAATGCCGGGCAGCGCGAGCGTGCGATACAGCCCCGAGCGAACATACACGTCATGAAAATTGACGCCTATGGCGCTCTGCCTGATCCGCAATTCGCCAGGACCGGGGTCCGGCAGGTCGACCTGCTCCAGCTTCAGCTGATCCGGGTCTCCATGGCTCCTGAGGACGATCGCCGGTGTCATCGTGAAGTTCCGTTGATGGCTCTATCAGGCTGCATCGGTCGCGGCTCAGGTCACGATCTTCAGGCCGGTGCGCTGGCCGATGGAGCGAAACCTTGCATTTTCCGCCACGACGATCGCGCGGGTGCTTTCGGGAGTGTTGGGGCCTTCCCACGCCTGCATCCCTGCTTTGAGGAACCGTTCCCGCGTGACCTGCTGGTTCAGCGAGGCGGCTCCGGCCTTGTTCAGCTTGGCGCGGACCTCAGGCGGCAGGCCCGCCGGCGCATGGATCAGGTAGTAGATGTTCAATTCCATCTCCGGCATCCCGAGCTCCCTGAACGTCGGGATGTCCGGGAACAGCGGAAACCGGTTGGGGCTCGTCACGGCTAGCCCCCTCAGGGCACCGCCGTTCAGAAGTCCCGTCGCCGACCCCAGCGACGCCACCCCCCAGGCCGTCTCGCCTTTCGACACGCTCAGCACCGCTGGCGCACCGCCGCGATACGGCACATGGCGCGACTGGTTGGCGGGGCCGACAAGGGCTCGCAGCAATTCTGAGCCGATATGAGGGATCGAGCCGACGCCGGAGCTGGAATAATTCAGCTCCGCAGATGCCGGCGTACGGAGAAGCTCGATTGTCTCCTTCACCGTCTTCGCCGGAAAGTCCGGCGAAACGATCAGCACCATGGGAGCCGTACAGACGGTCGCAATCCAGTCGAAATCCTGGACCGGATCATATTTGACGCCGGTCTCATGCATCGCAGGCCAGATCGCGAACGAGGACGATTCCGACAGAAGCAGGCTGTAGCCATCCGGCTGCTGGCGCGTCAGCCATGTCGCCGCGACGGTTCCGCTGGCGCCCGGCCGGTTTTCGACGACCATTCGATGTCCGTCGAGCTCCTGCGCCATACCCTCGATGATCAATCGCGAGGCGATATCCGTCGAGCCGCCGGCCGGGTAACCATTGGACAGGATCGGGGATCGGATCGGAAACGTGCTCCCGAAGGCCTGCGTCGCGGAGAGACCGGCGGCGGCAAGCCCGATGATGCATTCGCGGCGATCCATAGCATTCTCCTCCCGAATTTCTCTCAGGCGTCGTCGCCATTCATTATTTTATTCGAATGATAGTGCGGAGCTTCCGGACGTCAACCTGAAAGCGGCGAAGTCGCGACGATTCCCAACCACTGGCCAAAGGAAGCGCACAGGCCTCTCAAGGCATTTGGGATGCTTTGACTTTCAATCGACGCCGCCTTGCCGTAACCGGCTGCGCGGCCTCACGGCATAGGCCCTGCCATTTCATTCGAAGAACAGTGTGCAGTTCGCTCCGGGGGCTATGATTCGGCGCCGGAGCAAGCTATTTCACGGAGCGAGCGGGGATTTTGCGTGCGAGAAGAAGCAAGACATGCCTGAGGGTACCAGGACCACCGGTGGACATGCGGTCCTTGCGGATCTGCTGCGCGACGAAATCGGCGGAGGGACCTACCCTGTGGGCAGCCGCTTCCCGACGGAGCCCGAACTGCAGGAGCGGTTCGGCGTGGGTCGCCACACCATACGCGAAGCTTTGAAGCTGCTCGCGGAGCAGGGCATCCTCGGGCGCCGGCGCAAGACGGGCACGACGGTGCTGGCCCAACGGCCGGTCGCGCCCTATGTGCATTCGCTGCGCGATCTCAAAGGGCTGTTCGATTTCGCCCAGAGCACCCAGCTCGACGTGCGCCATTACGGCTTCGCCTCCAGCGTGGCGAAGTCGTTCGAATCCTTCTCCGGACTTCGGGAAGGCAGATGGTTGCGGGTTGCAGGCGTGCGATCGACACGCAACGACCAGCAGCCCCTTTGCTGGTCGGAGGTTTTCGTGCCCGAGAAGCTGGCCCCGACCCTCGAAGCCATCCAGCAGGGGGACAGGGCCATCTACGAAGTCATCATGGATGAGCAGGGTCTCAAGCTCGACTATGTCGAGCAGGAGGTATCGGCGACGACCATGCCGGCGGCAATGGCCGATCTGTTGCACGCCGGGACTGAAACCGCCGCCCTGGCCGTGAAGCGGCGCTATGTCGCCAATAATGGCCAGACATTCGAGTTGTCCTACAATCTCTATCCGGCGGCGCGCTACTCGGTCAGGAGCGTCATCCGCCAGCGGATCTGAAAGCGGTTCGGCGCGACCTTATCGGCCGGCGAAGCGCGGTTTCCGTTTTTCGAGGAAGGCCGCCCGACCCTCCGCATGGTCCGCCGTTTGCAGCAGGGCGGCCTGGGTATCGCGCTCCCAGTCCAGCATCGGGTCGAGCCCCCGGGCCAGGGCGGCTCGGGTCTGCGCCGTCGCCAGGGGAGCCAGTTGGCTGAAACGGCCGGCAAGCGCCAACGCCCGTTCGAGCAGTTCGCCCGAAGCCACCGTTTCGTCGGTCAATCCGATGCGGCCGGCGCGCTCGGCATCGATCACTTCATCATATAGCAGAAACTGGCGCGCCCTTGCGGGCCCGATGCGGGCCGGCAAGGTATGCAGCAGGCCGAAATCCGCGATCAGTCCGACCTGCGGAAACCCCGCCCGGAAGCGTGCGCCGGGCGTGGCGATCACCGTATCGGCCGCGAGCGCAAGCCCCAGCCCGGCACCGACCGCCCAGCCCTCCACCGCTGCGATCACCGGCTTCGAGCCCCGGATCATCAGCCGCGTCAGCTCGTGCACGCCGCGAAAACGCTCGCGACCGGCGGCCAGATCCGTCGATTGATTCATCGAGTCGATGTCTCCGCCCGAGCAGAAGTTCCCCCCGGCGCCGACGATGACCGCCGCACGCAGATCACGGTCCCTCTCGAGCCTGAGGAAAGCTTCCAGCAATCCCTCCCGCAGCGGGGCGGAGAGCGCGTTTCGCTTTGCGGGATTGTTCAGGGTCAGGACAATGGTCGTGCCGTCGCGGGCGATTTCCAACATCGGCCTCTTCCTTTTGATGATAAGTTCGAATTTAATAGCGAGTGAGATCGCTTCCGGCTAGAGGCCGCGCGACGATGCTTGCTCGGATCGAGATGGGAGAGGCGCATGTTCAGGGACGACGTCTTGAAGGGCCAGCACATCCTCGTGACGGGAGGTGGCACCGGGCTCGGCCGCGAAATGGCGCATCGCTTCGCCGGCTACGGCGCGCGCGTCGCGATCTGCGGGCGCAGGGAAGCGGTCGTCCGGGAGACGGCCGAGGCGATCGCCCGCGAGACCGGCGCGGCGGTCGACGCCTATGAGTGCGACATCCGCTCGCCTGAATCCGTGCGGACGATGGTCGACCGGGCCTGGCTCGACCATGGTCCGCTGACCGGGCTGGTCAACAACGCGGCCGGCAATTTCATCAGCCGCACGGAAGACCTGACGGCGAACGGCTTCAACGCGATCTCCGATATCGTCCTGCGCGGCACCTTCTACGTCACCAACGCGATCGGACAGCGCTGGATAGCCGAGCAGCGAAAGGGCTCGGTGCTCTCGATCCTGGCGACGTTCACGCGGACCGGCGCGCCCTTCGTCGTGCCCTCGGCCATGTCGAAGGCCGGGATCGAGGCGATGACGCGCTCGCTCGCCATCGAATGGGGGCGCTACGGCATCAGGCTCAATGCCATCTCGCCGGGCATTTTTCCGACGGAGGGCGCTTCGGCCCGCCTGCGCCCGACCGACAATCCGCATGACTACGAGCGCTCGGTCAATCCGATGGGACGCCTCGGACAGAAGCCCGAGCTCACCACACTGGCCACCTTCCTGATGGCGCCGGGCTGCGAGTGGCTCAGCGGTGAGACGATTGCCGTCGACGGTGCGCATGGCCTCGCGAACGGCGCCTATTTCACGAACTATCTGCCCTGGACCGACGAGCAATGGCAGCAGGCGCGCGACCGTATCCGGGGCCGTGACCGCAACGACAAGGCTGCGAGCGCTGCAGGCTGATGGGGGCATCCCAAGCCGCTTCGGTGCGGGGGTGCCATCGCCACGCGGAGCGCCTGATTGCGCTCCGCCCCGTCAGGCTGCGGAAGAAAAGCCCTTTGGCAGGCCGGCGCGGGCGAGAGCGCCGGTGAAGCGCTCTTCCGGAAGCCAGGTTTCGACGCGCTCCCGCAAGCGCAGCAATGCAGTCAGGTCGATGCCGGTGGCGAAGCCCATCGCCTCGAGCATGAAGGCGCAGTCTTCCGTGTTGATGTTGCCGGTCGCGCCGGGGGCGAAGGGGCAGCCGCCCAGCCCCCCGAGCGAGGCATCGAAACGGCGGACCCCGGCCGAAAGCGCAGCCCCGACATTGGCCAGCCCGAGGCCGCGCGTGTCATGGAAATGCGCGGCGAGCGGCAGCGGCCCGACAATGCCGGTGGCTCCCTCGAACAGGCGGTGGACGCGCGCTGGATCGCCATAGCCGACGGTATCCGCCAGCATGATCTCGTCCGCTCCAGCGCGCGCCAGCCGCCCGACGATCGCGAGCACGCGCTCCTCAGGCACCTCGCCTTGCAGCGTGCAGCCAAAGCTGGTCGCCACGCCACAGCCCAATGTGACCCGATCGGACAATCCTTGAGCCGCGCGCTCGGCGACGATCAGATCGAACTCGTCCAGCGCCGCATCGGTCGAGCGGCGCGCATTGGCGAGGCTATGGGCCTCGCTGGCAGAGACCACATAGTTGACCTTGGTCAGCCCGGCGGCGAAGGCGCGCCGTGCTCCCTTCAGGTTCACGACGAGGGTGGAGACCTGCGCGCCTCGAATCCCGGCAATCCCCGCAGCGACAGCATCGGCATCCGCGAATTGCGGAATGACATGCGCCGGCACGAAGGATGTCGCCTCGATCTCGGCAAGGCCGGCCGCGGCTGCACTGCCACACCAGTCGAGCTTCTTCTCCGTGTCGAGAACGGTCGAGACGAGCTGCAGCCCGTCGCGCAGCCCGACCTCCCTCAACAGAACCCGCTCCGCCATCATCCACCTATTTCCCGATGAAGCGCGGCGGTCGCTTTTCGTTGAACGCCGTCACGCCCTCGTGGCGGTCCTGCGTCGGGACCATCCGGGCATAGGCTTCGATCTCGAAGGTGAGGCCGTCGCGCAGGGCCATCTGCAGGCCGCGGTGGATCGACTGCTTCGCCTGCCGCACGGAAATCGGCGCGTTATTGGCGATGGTGGTCGCGGTCGCGAGCGCCGCCGCAAGAAGCTCGTCCTGAGGCAGCACCGCATTGACCAGGCCCCATTGCGCCGCTTCGCGCGCCGAGAAGGGCTGCCCTGTCAGGATGAGTTCCTTCGCCCGTCGCTCGCCGACGGCGCGGGCAATCGTCTGGGTTCCTCCGCCGCCGGGCATGATGCCGAGTGTCACTTCGCTCTGGGCGAAACGGGCGTGTTCGGCGGCGTAGAGAAAGTCGCAGCAGGCGGCGATCTCGCAGCCGCCGCCATAGGCCGCCCCGTTGACCGCGCCGATCACGGGGATGGGGCAGTCCAGCAGGGCGCGCACCATCCGCTCGAACACGACATGCTGGCGTTGCCACGCCTCATCGCTCATGCCGCGCCGTTCCTTCAGGTCACCGCCGGCACAGAAGGCGCGCTCCCCCTCGCCGGTCAGCACGATGCAGCGCAGCCCCGCCGCATCGAGCGCGACCGCCTCGAAGAAGGTCACCAGATCGCGCCCCATCTGCGTATTCAGCGCATTCATGCCCTGCGGACGCGCGAGCGTCACCAGGGCGATATGCTCGGCCGGCGCCGAGACCACGAGCGTCTCGAAGGCTGGAGGCGCGGCGGAGGCGTTCATGCCGCGCTCCTGCCGAGCGCCAGGCGCAACCGCGTGATCCAGGCGCCGACATCCGGCGACGTAGCGATCGTCAGACCATCCCCGAACAGGCCGAGCGTCGTATCGGCGCCGAGCCCCGGCTGCACGCGCCGCAAGCAATCCGTCCATTTGGCGGCGAGCTGCTGCTCCGTCATCGGGTCCTCCGGCGAACCCGGCGCGCGCGTCACCGTCCTCGCAACGGAACCGCCATCCTTCAAGGTCACAGTCACCGTGACGGGCGCGCTGCCGACCTCGCTCCCCCGGCTCGATTCGCCCGACGCCTCGACCAGTTGGATATCGGCAAGCCGTGCCTGAAGGTCCGATCGAAGGACAGCCTCGTCGGTGAAGCTCGCCAGATCGATCCTGCCGTCGGCCAGGCTGGCGGCAACCGCATAGGGGCCGCTGAAGAGGGCATTCAGCCCGGTGCGGGGGAACGGGTGGATCAGCGGCTTGGTGCCGCCTGCCGGCATGTCGACGCGAACATGCTTCACCGCGGCGAGATCGATGCCTGTGTCGCGGCGCAGACCGAGCGTACCCTCGATCATCCGGTGCAGCATGTAGCAGCACGGATAGCGCTTCTGCTCGAAGCCGGGCTCGCTCAGCGCGAACGGCGCGCCGAGCACGACATCCGGCGGCCAGCGATCGGTCTCGCCGCCGGAGAAGGCCTTGAGATAGCCGTCGGCCTCGAAGACCTCGGAAGCCGCATCGATGCCGCCCTGCGCGAGCCTTGCGGCCTTGAGCCCGTTCGATGCCGCCAGTCCGACATGCAGCGACTTCACCATCGAGCCGAAATTCTTTCGTAGGCCGCAGGCCATGCTGGCGGCAATCGCGAGCGCCCGCCGGGTCGTGTCGGCATCGAGGCGCAGGAGTCGCGCGACCGCGGCGGCGGCGCCGACCGCTCCCAGCGTGCCCGTGGCGTGGAAGCCGAGCGCGTAATGCCGAAAGCCCATGCTCTGCCCGAGACGGATCAGCACCTCGGTGCCGATCGCCACCGCGCCGAGCAGTTCCGCCCCCGTGACCTTGCGCTTGTCGAGAAGGGGCAGCAAGGCCGACAGTACGGGTGCCGTCGGATGGCAGACGCTCAGCATCGAGACGTCGTCATAATCGAGCACATGGCTCGCCATGCCGGTCAGAAGCGCGGCATCGTCGCTGCGGAAGGCTTCCGGTCCCCAGAAGCTGGGCACGGCCCCCGGCCAGGATTCAAGAGAAGCGGCCAGCCGTCGCACCGGCTCCTCGGCGCCACCCGCCACGGTCACGGCGAGCGTATCGACGACCACGCGCGTGGCCTGGCTCAGGACCTCATCCGGCACCCGGGCGTCGACGATGAACGCCGCGAGGCGTTCCGTGGGGCCCGGAAACGGCGAAAGGCTTTTCAGAGGCTGCAAGGCTGTCATCCTGTCCTCGTTTCGGCTCAGTAGGAACGGGGCATGCCGAGCGCGTGCTGGGCGACCTGGGCAAGGATCAGATTGTTGGAGAGCGGCGCCGTGCGGAACAGCCGCGCCTCCTTCCATTTGCGCTCGACGTGATATTCGCTCGCGACGCCGTAGCCGCCGAACGTCGTCATGCACGCCTCGGCGGCCTCCCAGGCGGCTTCGCTGGCGAGGAACTTGGCCATGCTCGTCTCGTTCGCGCAGGGCAGCTTGCGGTCGAACAGGGCCGCGGCCCGGTTGCGCATCAGCTCGGCCGCCTCGATATTCATATGCGCCCGCGAGATCGGGAACTGGATGCCCTGGTTCTGGCCGATCGGCCGATCGAAGACCTGCCGGTCGCTGGCGTATCGCGAGGCCTCGGCGGTGAACCAGCGGCCGTCCCCGATCGACTCGCTCGCGACCAGGAGGCGTTCGGAGTTCAGCGAGTCCACGAGATAGTGGAAGCCGCGGCCTTCCTCGCCGATCCGATCCTCCTCCCCCACCTCGAGATTGTCGATGAAGACCTCGTTGGTGTGGTGGTTCAGCATGGTCCGGATCGGCCGGGCGTGCAGGGCCTTGCCCGCCTTCTCGATGTCGATGAGGAAGAGCGAGAGGCCGTCCGTCTTGCGGCTCACCTCCTCGAACGGCGTGGTCCGGACGATCAGCAGATACATGTGCGACTGCATGTAGCGCGAGGTCCAGATCTTCTGGCCGTTGATCACATAGCCGCCGCCCGGACGGCGCTTCGCGAAGGTCTTGATCCTGAGCGTGTTGGAACCGGCATCCGGCTCGGTGACGCCGAAGGCCTGCAGCCGCAGGGAGCCGTCGGCGATGCGCGGGAGATAGCGGCGCTTCTGCTCCTCGCTGCCATGGTTCAGCACCGAGGCCATCGTGTACATCTGCGCGTGGCAGGCGGCGCCGTTGCCCCCCGAGCGATTGATTTCCTCGAGGATGATGCAGCCTTCCATCAGGCCGAGCCCGGAGCCGCCATACTCCTCCGGGATCAGGGCCGAGAGCCAGCCTGCCTTGGTCATCGCCTGGACGAAGTCTTCGGGGTATTCGCCGGCCTCGTCGCATTTGCGCCAGTAGTCGACGCCGAACTCGGCGCAGAGCTTGCGGACCGCCGCTCGGATCTGTTGCTGGGTTTCCGTGTAGTCGAAATCCATGGTGCTCTGTCCTGGAAAAGGCTGCTTTACCCGACCGCCCCGGCGAGGCGCAGGCGTTCGATTTCGTCGGATGCGTAGCCAAGGCCCGAGAGCAGGGACGCCGTGTCGGCGCCAAGCACAGGCGGCGGTTCGAGCCGGGTCGAGCGGCTCCCCGAAAGCTTCAGGGGCAAGGCGACGACGCGATGGTTCTCGCGCTCGGCCGCCGGCAGATCGGCGATGATCCCGGCCGCCTCGACCTGCGGATGCGCGAGCATCTGCGCGACCGAGTTGAGCTCGCTGCAGGGAGCCCCCGCCGCGCGCAGCCGCGAGACGATATCGGCCGCCGGCAATTGCTGCGTGACCGCGCTGATCGCCGCCACGAGCGCTTCGCGGTTAGCCACACGCGCTGTGTTGGTGGCGAAACGCATATCCGCCACGAGCTCGCGGCAATCCAGCCCACCGCAGACGCGCTCGAACAGCCCATCGTTTCCGGCCGCGATGAACACATGGCCGTCTCGCGCCGGGAAGAGCTGATAGGGAGCGGCCATCGCCATGCCGGAGCCGAGCTTTTGCGGCAGCGTTCCGGTCGCGAGATAGGTCGCGACGAATACGCTCATCCAGCCGATGCCGGTATCGAGCAGGCTCGCCTCCACGAGCATCCCGCGCCCGCTCCGGCCGCGCTCGATGACGCCGGCCAGAACACCCAGCGCGGCCCACATCCCGGTGCCGAGATCGATCAGCGAGACGGCCACGCGCACCGGCGCGTCGCCCTCGTTGCCGGTCGTGCTCATGATGCCCGTGAAGGCCTGCATCAGCGGATCGTAGCCTGGCAGGGCCGCCAGCGGGCCGGCCTGCCCGAAGGCGCTGATGGCACAGTAGATCAGGCGCGGATTGCTCGCGGCGAGATCGGCATGGCCCAACCCGCGGCTTTCGGCGCTGCCGGGCTTCATCGAGTGGATGATGACGTCGGCATCGGCGGCGAGGCGCTTGAGCACCGCCAACCCCTCGGGGTGGTCGAGATCCAGGCAGATGCTGCTCTTGTTCCGGTTGAGGGCGAGGAATGTCGCCGACTGATCCCCATGCTGCGGCGGCCAGTCACGCGTGTCGTCGCCGCGCCCGGGGCGCTCGACCTTGATCACCGTCGCGCCCATGTCGCCGAGCACCTGGGTGCAGAACGGCCCGGCCACATTTTGCGTGAGGTCGACGACCTTCAGCCCCGACAGAATCGCTCCAAGCATTCCCGCTTTCCATTTTTATTCATTCGATTGATATAGCGCCCCTGCAAGGGAGGCAACCGCCCGCACCCAGATTTCGATATAAAATTCGGATGAATAAACCCGGCGCCGTATCACCCCTTCAGGGCGGCCTCCGCCATCGCTCGCAGCACATTGCGCTGGACCTTCGGCCCGTTCGGTCCATCCGTCGTCGGAAACGTGTCGACGGCCAGAATGCGCGCGGGTTGCTTGAACTTGGCGAGCTGTCCGCGGCAGTGCTCCCGCACCACGGCTTCGGTGAAGCCTCCCTCCGCCGCAATGACGAAGGCGACCGCCCGGTATCCGTCCGGGCCATGGGCTCCGACGACCTGGCACTCGCTCACCATCGGATGGGACGCAACCATCTCGGCGATCTCCGCCGGGCTGACGAGGAACCCTCCCAGGCGCAAGGCGTCGTTCATGCGTGCATGGAACTCGAAGCTGCCATCGGCACGCAGGCAGCCGGCATCGCCCGTCCGCAGGAAGCCATCATCGGTGAAGGCGGCCACGGTCGCCTCCGGGTCGCCGAAATAGCCGAGCATCATGCTCGGAGCCGACACCTCGAGCTCGCCGCTCTCGTCGACTGCGAGAAGGCGGCCGGTGTCCGGATCGCGGACGCGGACGATCGCCGCGGCAGAGACCGGATGACCGCCGCCGCGGGCACGGCGCTCCGGCCCCGCCTGCCTGGGCTGGAGGGAGAACAGCCCCTGGAATTCAGACATGCCATAGGCCCCGACCGCCAGCAGCCCACGCTGGTCTGCGGTACGGACGAAGTCGTCGGGCGAATTGTTGAACGAGCCGAAAACGACGAAGCGCAACTCCGGAAAGGGCGCTGCATCGCCGCTCGTCTGGAGCAGGCGATAGAAGACATCGTCGACGCCAGCCATGTTGGTGACGCCGTGCTGGCGGATCGCGGCTGCGGCGACCTCCGGATCGAAGCTGCGCATCAGAACCGTGGGAGCGCCGCCGGCCAGCGCACCGATCGTCTGGGTGAGGCCGAACGCGCCGCATAGCGGCATGATCGACATGCCGGCGCTGCCCGCCTCGCCATAGAATCCCGATGCGGCGGCAACGTCGAAGGCGTGCGTGACCAGGCCCTGCTGGGAATGCAGCACGAATTTCGGCTTCTTCGTCGTGCCTGACGTGGTGAGGATCAGGCACCCTGTCGCAGGCGACATCGCCGGCCCGTCCCATTCGCCCCATTCCAGTAGTGAGGCATAGGTAGCCTGGCGGCGGCCCTCCAGAACGGGCGTCGCCTCTTCCGTCAAGGTCACGATCGTCGTCACCGCGGCCAATTCTGCGGGCGGGACGCTCGCCAGGATTTCGCGATAGGCAATCGGCGCGAAATCGGGAGACATGACGAGAGCGCACGCGCCCGAGCGACCGAGGATGTCGCCGATCTCCACGGCGCGGAAGCGGGTGTTGAGCGAGACCACGATCGCCCCCAGGCGACCACAGGCGAGCAGGGTCACGATCCAGGCCGAGCAGTTCGGCAACCAGACCGCGACACGATCTCCCTGCCCGATGCCGAGCCGGGCGAGGCCGGCGGCGAGGTGCCGGCTGCGCCGCGCGAGCTGCGCGAAGGAGACCGGACGGTCCTCGTCGAACAGCGCCGGCGCCTCGCCGTGCTGCAAAGCCAGGCTGTCAATCCAGCCCCCCAGCGTCACCGGGCGTATGCCCTTCCGCTCCGCCGCCATCGCGAGGTTACTTCTTCACCAACGGGCAGCGCGAGCGGGACAGCGGCTGGAAGGCTTCGTCACCGGGAATCGTGGCCAGGACGTTGTAGAGGTCCCACGGCTCCTTCACCTCGGACGGCTTCTTGACCTCGACCAGATACATGTCGTGGACCATCCGACCGTCCTCGCGGATTTTGCCGTTGGTGGCGAAGATGTCGTTGATCGGCAGCGCGCGCATCTGCTTCATCACGGCGTCCGTCTCGTCGGTGCCCGCCTGTTTGACCGCGCCGAGATAGTGCAGCACGGTCGAATACACCGCCGCCTGCTCGGCATTCGGCATCCGCTTCATCGCCTCGTAGAATCGGCGCGACCAGGCGCGGGTCTGCTCGTTGCGGTTCCAGTAGAATGCCTCGGTGAAGATCAGCCCCTGCGCGCCCTCGACACCGATCGCGTTGATGTCGTTGATCAGCGTGTAGAGCGACGCCATCCGTTGCTTGCCGCCGACACCGATGCCGAACTCGCGTGCCGTCTTCAGCGCATTGGCCGTGTCGTTGCCGGCATTGGCGAGGGCGATGACCTTTGCGCCCGAACTTTGCGCAGCGACCAGGAAGGACGAGAAATCGGTCGTCGCCAGCGGATGGCGCGTCGTACCGACAAGCTTTCCGCCGGTATCCGCGAGAGCCGCCCCGGCATCCTGGATCAGATCCGCGCCGAAGACGCTGTCGAGGGCGAGGATATGCCAGCTATCGAGGCCGCGTTCCGTCAGCGCCTTCACGGTCGCACGGGTCAGGGCGTAGCTGTCCAGCGCGTAGTGAATCGAGATCGGCGAGCAGCTCTCGTTGGTGAGCCGCACCGCGCCCGGCCCGCTGAAGGCGACGATCTTGTTCTTCTGCTTGGCGATCTCCAGCACCGCCAGCGCCGGACCGGTTGCGACGGTCTCGAGGATCGCATCGACCTTCCCGTTGTCGAACCATTCGCGCGCGCGGCTCGACGCGATGTCGGGTTTGTTCAGATGATCCGCTGCCAGCACCTCGATCGGCTTGCCCAGGACGGTGCCGCCGAAATCAGAGACCGCCATCCGCGCCGCTGTCGCCGCGCCTTCGCCGGAATAGTCCGAATACGGCCCGGACATGTCGAGGAGAAGCCCGATCCGGACGACGTCATCGGAAATCGTGGCCCGGGCTGCGGCGCGTTCGCATGGGTTCGCGGCCATCAGCAGCCCGACGATCAGAGCAAGCGTCCAACGCATGTTCATCACTCCCCTGTTCGGAGAGGTTCGCCCTCCCCGCCTTGTCGTTGGAAACGTCCTAGCCGCTCATTCGGCGGCGAATTCGAATATCCCGTTGTTGAGGATCACGATGTCCCGCTCGACCGCGCGGCAGCGGAAAGCGGCCGAACCCGGCTTCACGGACCAGATCTCGGTCCTGATCGTCTCGCCGGGATAGACCGGGGCGGAGAAGCGGCAGTCGAAACGCTGGAACCGCGCCGGAGCCCCCCCGCACAGGGTGCGCAGCAAGGCATAGGCTGCGATGCCCCAGGTTGCAGCTCCATGCAGGATCGGGCGCGGGAAGCCAGCAGCGCGAGCCACTGCGGGGTCGGCGTGAAGCGGGTTGTAGTCACCCGACAGCCGATAGATCAGCGCCGCCTGCGGGACAGTCGGATGGTCGACGATGTGGTCGGGCTGCGTCTCCGGCGGCGGCGGAAGAACCCGGATGCCGGACGTGGCAGGGCCGCCGAAGCCGCCATCTCCCCGCGCGAAGATGGAGTTCGTGACCGTCGCGATGAGGTCGCCCGTCCCGGCGTCGACCACGTCGCGCACGGTATAGATGACAGCCCCCTTGTCGGCGCCCTTGTCGACGACCTCCTCGACCCGCGTGCGCCCGATGACATGTCCCTCCGGAGGAAGCGGCCGGTGCAGGATCAGCCCCTGCTCGCCGTTCAGGATGCGCTTCCAGTCGATCCCGGTCGCAGGGTCCTGCAACCAGAAGCCGGGGTAACCGAGAACGCCTGCGAAGCTGGGCAAGGCCTGCAGACCGCGCTCGTAGACGAAGTTCAGATCCTCGGTCCGACTCTCGTCGCCGCCCAGCCCCAGGCCGAGCGCGTAGAGCATGGTGTCGCGCGCGGTGAAGCTGTGGTCCTTCGGCTCGATCCGCCAGGATTTGATGGCATCGTAGTCGATCGGCATCGGCGTCATCCGGATTATCGTGAGCGGGGAGCGAGCCCCTGCCTTGCCATTCAATATTCATTCGACGGAAATGACAACGATCCTTCTTATTAAAGTCGAATTTTTTCTTGCGCACGCGCCGGCCGGGTGGGAGAAGGCTAGCGCCTTCGTGCGTCCGCGCGACAGGCGCGAGAGGACAGCGACGGGGATGGAAGATGAGTGATTCTTTGCAGGGTAAGGTGGTCCTGGTCACAGGCGCCGGTCGCGGGATCGGCCGTGAGATCGCCCTTCTGGCGGCGGCGGAGGGCGCTGCGGTCGTGGTCAACGATCTCGGCGGCGACGCGGAAGGCGGGGGACGCAGCGCCGGCCCCGCAGACGACGTCGTCGCAGAGATCAAGGCGGCCGGCGGGCGCGCCGTCGCGAACGGGGACAGCATCACCGATCCGGCAGCAGCGGAACGCATGGTTCAGCAGGCCGTCGACAGTTTCGGCAGGATCGATGCCGTGATCAACAATGCCGGCATCCTGCGCGACCGCATCTTCCACCGCATGTCGCATGACGACTGGTCGTCGGTGATCAACGTGCATCTCAACGGCTATTTCAACGTCTCCAAGGCGGCCTGCCCCTTCTTCAAGGAACAGCAGAGCGGCGCCTTCGTGCATTTCACCTCGACATCGGGCCTCATCGGCAATCTCGGCCAGGCGAACTACATGGCCGCCAAGCTCGGCGTCATCGGTCTCTCAAAGGCGATCGCCCTGGACATGCAGCGCTTCAACGTGCGCTCCAACTGCGTCTCGCCCTTCGCCTGGAGCCGGCTGGTTGGAACGATCCCGACCGAAACGGAGGCCGAGAAGCTGCGCGTCGAGCGCATCAAGGCCATGACCGCGGCCAAGATCGCGCCGCTCACCGTGTTCCTCGCCAGCGACCTCGCCAAGGACGTCAACGGGCAGATCTTCGGCTCGCGCAAGAACGAGCTGTTCCTGTTCAGCCAGCCCCGGCCGATCAGGGCGGCGCAGCGGAGCGACGGCTGGACGCCGCAGACGATCGCCGAGCACATGCTGCCGGCCTTCAAATCGTCCTTCTATCCGCTCGAGCGCTCGGCGGACGTCTTCTCCTGGGACCCGATCTGAGACGGGCCATATGCCGGCCGCAGGCGATGCCTGCGGCCGGCAGCGGCGTTCACGTCCGGGCGGGCCGCAGCAGGTCGCGGCCGATGATCAGCTTCAGGATATGGTTGCTCCCCGCCGAGATCCGGTCGACGCGGGCATCCGCATAGGCCCGCGCGATCGGGTATTCCCACATATAGCCCCAGCCGCCGAAGAGCTGCAGGCACTGGTCGATCACCCGCCCCTCCAGTTCGCTGGCCCTCAATTTGGCGGCGGCCGCATCGACTGCCGACAATTCGCCCCGCAGATGCCGCGCGATGCAGTCGTCGACGAAGACCCGGTGCACCATCGTTTCCGACCACAGGTCCGCCAGCAGGAACTGGGTGTTCTGGAAATCGGCGATCTTGCGGCCGAACGCCTCGCGCTCACTGACATAGTCCACGGTCGATTGCAGCGCGCGCTCGGTCGCGGCCATCGCGCGCACGGCCGAGCTCAGCCGCTCCTGCGCGAGCAGGTTCATCATCATCCCGAACCCGGCGCCCTCCTGGCCGAGCAGATTGGAAACGGGGACCCGCAGATCCGCGAAGAACAATTCCGAGGTGTCCTGCGCCTTGCGGCCGATCTTTTCGAGCATCCGGCCGCGCGTGAAGCCGGGCCGGTCGGTCTCGACCAGGACCATGCTGATGCCCTTGCCGCGTGCGGTCGGATCGGTCTTGCAGGCCAGCAGCAGCAGATGCGCCTGATGGCCGTTGCTGATGAAGACCTTCTGGCCGTTGATCACGTAATCGTCGCCATCGCGGACCGCGCTCGTCCGCATCGCCTGCAGGTCGCTTCCCGCCGACGGCTCCGTCATGCCGATCGCAGTGATCACCTCGCCGCGCGCCATCGCAGGCAGCCAGCGCTCCTTCTGCTCGGGCGTCCCGTAGACACTGAGATAGGGTACGACGATATCGGAATGGCCGCTGAAAGCCGGGCCGGACCCGCCCGCAGCCGTCATCTCCTCGTTGACGATGACGTTGTGGAGGAAATCTCCACCACCGCCACCGTGCTCGATGGGCTGGTCGCAACAGAGCAGTCCCGCCTCGCCCGCCTTGCGCCACACCTCCGGCGGCACCGTCCCCGCCTTTTCCCATGCGACCCGGTGGGGCAGGATTTCCGCCTCGACGAAGCGGCGCACGGTGCGCCGGAACTGTTCGTGTTCTTCCTGAAAGATCGATCGTTTCGACATGCATCTCTCCCTGTTGTTCAGATGGCGTCAGGCGAGGCCCAGCTCCGCCAGGATGGCCCTGCGATCCTGATCGAGGTCCGGCGCGACGCGGCGCGTCGGCGGATCCTCGAAAGTCGAGAACTTGAGCGGCGTCCCGGCGATCCGGACCGGACCGAGAACCGGGTCGGTGACCGAGATCAGCATGTTGCGTGCCGCCACCTGGGGATGGCTCAGCGCCTTGTCGATGGAGTTGATCGGCCCGGCGGGAACACCGGCAGCGTCGAAATGCGCAAGCCAGTTCGCCGTGCCGTCTCCCCGCAGGCGCTCCTCGATCAGCTCATGGAGGAGCTCCCGATTCGCGACGCGCAATTCGTTGCGGCGGAAGCGCTCATCCTCGACCAGCTCCGGCAGGCCGAGCGCCCGGGCGAGCAGCCCGAACATCTTGTCGTTGCCGCAGGCCAGCACGATGTGCCCATCCGCAGTCGCGAAGGCCTCGAACGGCATGATCGCCGGATGGCGGGAGCCCATGCGCCCGCCGACCTCGCCGGCCATGGTGTAGCGCGAGATCGTGCTTTCCAGCATCGCCAGCAGGCAGTCATACATCGCGATATCGATGCGCGAGGCCTCGCCGGTGCGCTCGCGATGCAGCAGCGCGGCGTTGACGGCGGCGGCGGTGAAGATGCCCGAGCCGACATCCGCGATCGAGATGCCGACGCGGCAGGGCTCGCCCTCGCTCGGGCCGGTCACGCTCATCATCCCGGACATGCCCTGGATGACCATGTCGTATGACGGGCGGTCGCGCGCCGGGCCGGCATGACCGAACCCGGACGTGGACGCATAGATCAGGCGTGGATAGCGCTCGTGAAGATGCTCCCAGCTATAACCCAGCCTTTCGAGCACGCCGGGCCGGAAATTCTCGGTGAGGACATCGGCGCGCTCCAGCAGCTTCTCGAACACCGCCCGGTCCGCCTCGGATTTGAGGTCGAGCGCGATCGATTCCTTGCCGCGGTTGACCGAGCCGAAATAGCAGGGTCGGCCCTGGATGAACGGCCCGAACTGGCGTGAATCGTCCCCGAGCCCTGGCGGCTCGACCTTGATCACCCGAGCCCCCATGTCGGCGAGCATCATCGTGCAGTATGGCCCGGCCAGGACGCGGGTCAGGTCAACGACGGTTATGCCCGAAAGGGGCCCCTTTGCGGTCATCGCGCATTTCCTCCGGTCTTATGCGTCGGCGGCGACATCGAGGCCGCGCGCTTCGCCCTTCAAAACACAGATTTTTAGGATGGACAATATTTGTTCGTATTAATAGACAGGTCGCCGACGCAGCGATGCCACGCCCCGTGCGTCGACAGGTGACGGGAGGCGCGATTGGGACCGCTGTCCGGGATTAAAGTCGTAGAATTCGCCGGGATCGGGCCCGGGCCCATGTGCGCCATGCTGCTCGCCGATCTCGGCGCGGATGTCGTCCGCATCGAGCGGCAGGGCGGCGAGCTCGGCGTACCGAAATCACCGGCCCATGACGTGCTCCGCCGCAATCGGCAATGCCTGACGCTGGATCTCAAGACCGAAGCCGGCCTCGCGGCCGCCCGGGCGCTCGTCGCCCGCGCCGATGCCCTGATCGAGGGCTCGCGCCCCGGCGTCATGGAACGCCTCGGCCTCGGGCCTGAGGCTTGCCTGGCCGCCAATCCCCGCCTCGTCTACGGTCGGATGACGGGCTGGGGCCAAGATGGGCCGCTCGCCCATGCCGCGGGCCACGACCTCAACTACATCGCGATCACGGGTGCCCTCCACGCGACCGGCCGGCAGGGCCATCCGCCGACGCCTGCGCTCAATCTGGTCGGCGATTTCGGTGGCGGCGCGCTCTATCTGGCATTCGGTCTGGCCTGTGCGCTTCTCGAGGCGCAGCGTTCCGGCAAAGGGCAGGTCGTCGATGCGGCCATGACGGAGGGCGCGAGTTCGATGATGGCCGTGTTCCACGGCCTTTACGCTGCCGGGCGGTGGGAGCTCGATCGCGGTGCCAACATTCTCGATTCCGGCGCCTTCTTCTACGATTGCTACGAATGCAGCGACGGCAAATGGGTCAGCGTCGCCGCGCTCGAACCGAAATTCTACGCGCTCCTGATCGATGCGCTGGAGATCGCGCCCCAGACGCTGCCGCCCCAGCATGACAAGGCGCGCTGGCCCGAAGGGCGCGCGATCCTGGCGGCGCGCTTCGCCGAAAAGACCCAGGCCGAATGGTGCGCGCTGCTCGAAGGCACCGACGCCTGCTTCGCGCCGGTGCTGTCGCTCGCCGAA
Source organism: Allobosea sp. NPDC055353 (assembly GCF_053644975.1). NCBI lineage: Bacteria > Pseudomonadati > Pseudomonadota > Alphaproteobacteria > Hyphomicrobiales > Alloboseaceae > Allobosea > Allobosea sp. NPDC055353. Next base: position 52,933 of record NZ_JBSHMC010000004.1, read on the forward strand.
GCCCCGCACCACCCTCACATGCAGGCCCGCGGCGCCTTCGTCGCAGTCGACGGCATCACGCAGCCGGCACCGGCGCCGCGCTTCAGCCGGACCAGCCCAGCGGCCCCTCGATCGCCCGTCGCCCTGGACGGCATCTCGACCGTTCTGTCGCGATGGGAGAGGCATGCCTGATCCGGCCTCCCGCGACTAGACATTCATTCGAATAAATGCCATCGATCATAAATTCGCACGAATGAGCATTCCGACATGGCGACACCATCCGAACGACCGCGGCCGAAGCCGACCCCCGAGACCCGGCACTTCTGGGAGGGGACGCGCGAAGGAGAACTCCGGCTGCAGCGCTGCAACGCCTGCGAGCGCTCCTATTTTCCGCCGCGCCCGTTCTGCCCGCATTGCAACGCCGACGACGTCACGGTCTATGCGGCCTCCGGGCGGGGCACGCTCTACAGCTACGTCATCAGCCATCGCCCGGCGCCCGGCTTCACGCCGCCCTATGCGATCGCCGTGGTGGAGACGCAGGAAGGGCCGCGGCTGATGTCCAACATCGTCGACTGCCCGCAGACGCCCGAGGCGCTGCAGCTCGACATGGCCGTGGAGGTCGTTTTCCAGAAGCTGGACGACGAGATCACGCTGCCGCTCTTCCGCCCGGTGGGGGCGCGCGGATGAAACCCGGATCGATCGCCATCGCCGGCGCCGCCGAGACGACGCGGATGGGGCATATCCCCGATGCCTCGCAGATCCAGCTCCATGCCGATGCCGCGCGCAACGCCATGCGCGATGCCGGCCTGAAACCCTCCGACATCGACGGCTATGCCTGCGCCGGGGAAATCCCGACCAATGTGGCGCATTATCTCGGCCTGACGCCCAAATGGGTGGACGGCACTTATGTCGGCGGCTGTTCCTTCATGCTGCATGTGCGCCATGCGGCGGCGGCGATCACGGCCGGGCTGTGCTCGACGGTGCTGATCACCCATGGCGAGAGCGGGCGCTCCCGGATCGGGCTGGTGCGGCCGACGACGCAGCCCGAGAGTTATGCCGGGCAGTTCGAGCTGCCCTACGGCCCCAGCGGGCCGCCGACGCTCTTCACCATTCCCGTGCTGCGCTACATGAAGAGATACGGCCTGACGCATGAGCAACTGGCGATGGTCGCGGTCGTGCAGCGCGAATGGGCGGCCCGCAACCCGCGCGCCAGCTTCAAGGACCCGATCACCGTCGACGACGTCCTGAACTCGAAGATGATCGCCTATCCGTTCAGGATCCTGCAGTGCTGCCTGGTCACGGATGGCGGCGGCGCCCTGATCCTGACCTCGGCCGATCGCGCCAAGGACTTCCCGCAGAAGCCCGTCTACATCCTCGGAACCGGCGAAAGCACGGAAACGCCGATGATCAGCCAGATGGCCGACTTCACCTCGTCGCGCGCCTTCCGCGTCGCCGGCGCCACCGCCTTCGCCGAGGCCGGCATCAGCCACGCCGATGTCGACCATGCCATGTTCTACGACGCCTTCGCGCATCTTCCGATCTTCGGCCTGGAAGATCTCGGCTTCGTGCCGCGCGGCGAGGCGGCGCGCTTCATCTGGGAGCGAAACACGGCGCCGGGCGGCAAGCTGCCCGTCAACACCAATGGCGGCGGCCTCAGCTACATGCATTCCGGCATGTACGGCATGTACGCGCTGCAGGAGAGCGTCCGGCAGATGCGCGGCATTGCTCCCGCTCAGGTCGAGGGCGCGAAGGTCTCGGTCTGCCATGGCGTCGGCGGCATGTTCGCGGCCAGCGGAACGGTGATCATGTCGAACCAGCAGCCTTAGGGACCGTCCCCCGAGAAGCATCAAAGATGCCCGGGGTCTTACGAACAGGGAGGAAAGAATGCGTGGACTTACAGCAGCGGCAGCGGTTGCGCTGGCGCTATTCAGCCAATCCGCCGTTGGGCAGGAGCCGGTCCAGGGCGGCACGCTGCGCCAGGCCGTCCTTGCCGAGCCCTATACGCTCGATTGCCATGCCGCGACCACGGTCTATGTGACCAGCGCGCTCGCGCCGCACTATTCCACTCTGGTGCGCTACGACCCGCAGAACTACCCGAAGGTGATCGGGGACCTGGCCGAGAACTGGACGGTCTCGGAAGACGGCCTGACCTACACCTTCAAGCTCATCCCGGGCGTGAAATTCCATGACGGCTCGCCGCTTACGGCGCGGGACGTCGCGGTGTCGCTGGAGCGCATCCGCAAGCCGCCGAAGGGCATCGTCTCGGCACGGGGACCGCTCTTCCAGCGCATCGCCTCGATCGAGGCGGTTGACGACCTGACGGTGGTCCTGCGCCTCTCGCAGCCGGAAGTGGCGCTGCTTGAGCTTCTCGCCAACCCGCTGAACTGCGTCTACAGCGCCGCGAAGCTGGAGACGGACCCGCATTTCCCCGAGAAGCAGGTCCTCGGCTCGGGCCCCTTCAAGTTCAAGGAGCGCGTCTCCGGCTCGACCTGGGAAGGGGAGCGCTACGAGAACTTCCATCGGAAGGGCCAGCCCTATCTCGACGGCTTCAAGCTGTTCTTCATGAGCGGCCCGGCGATCCTCAACGCCCTGCAGTCGGACCAGGTCGACACCGAGTTCCGCTCCCTGACGCCGCAGCAGCGCGATCGGCTGGTGGCCGCCCGCAAGGATTCCGTCTCCGTGCAGAGCGGCACGATGACGACCATGATCAAGATCGCCTTCAACACGCAGCGCAAGCCGTTCGACGATGTCCGGGTGCGCCGCGCGCTCAACCTCGCGATCGACCGCACCGGTGGCTCGGAGGTGATCTCGCGCGTCACCTTCATGGGCGGCGTCGGCGCCCTGCAGCGCCCCGGCTACGACCTGGCCGAGACTCCCGCCGAGCTGGCGAAGCTCCCCGGCTTCGGCAGCGACATCGAAGCGCGCCGGGCCGAGGCGCGGCGGCTCCTGAAGGAAGCTGGCGTGGCCAACCTCTCCTTCGCCTTCGGCAACCGCAATGTCGGCGAGCCCTATGTGACCATCGGCACCTGGGTGATCGACCAGTGGCGGCGCATCGGCGTCAATGCGCGCCAGGACATGCTGGAAAACCCGGTCTGGGTCGCTTCGCGGGCCAACGGCCAGTTCGACGTGCTGATGGATGCGATCGCCGAGGCGACCGACGAGCCGACGGTGATCTTCTCCAAGTATCAGTCGCGCGACAAGACGCCGTTCAATACGGCGAAATACGAGGATCGCGAGATTGACGCGCTCTACGAGAAGCAGCGCGCCGAGCTCGACCCGGCGAAGCGCAAGGAAATCCTTGCGCAGATATCCCGCCGCGTCCTGGATCAGGCCTATTACGCACCGCTTTTCTGGGCGAACCGCATCATCGTCAGCAACGCCAAGCTCAAGCACTGGAAGCTCGCACCGAGCCAGTTCCTGAACCTGGATCTGGCCGACATCTGGCTCGACAAATAGAGGCCGGATGGGGATCGGGACGAGAGACGCGCGATGACGGGTTTTCTTTTGCGGCGGATCGCCCTGATGATCCCCACCTTGCTGGGCGTTGCCGTCCTGATCTTTCTGATGCTGCGCGTCCTGCCGGGGGACATCGTCGAGGCGAAGCTGCGCGGCGACGGCGCGGCGGTGAGCGCGGAACTCATCGCCACCGAGCGCGCGCGGCTCGGGCTCGACCGCTCGCTCCCGATCCAGTTCGGCGAATGGGTCTCCCGCGCGGCAAGGGGCGATCTCGGCGTCTCGATGTGGACCGGGCAGCCGGTGACCAGCGAGATCGGCCTGAGGATCGGGCTGTCGCTGCAGGTGGCGGTGATGGCGGCGCTGATCGCCACGCTGATCGCATTGCCGCTCGGCACGCTCTCCGCGATCTATCCGGGAACGCCGCTGGATTACGTGATCCGTCTCGTCGCGGCCTCGGGCATGGCGGTCCCGTCCTTCTGGTTCGGCATGATGCTCATCCTCATGCTGCTCTACCTGTTCAACTGGGCGCCACCGATCACCTACACTCCGTTCTGGCAGGACCCGCTCGCCAATCTCAACCAACTGATCTGGCCGGCTCTGGCGGTGGGCTACCGCTATGCGGCGGTCGCGGCCCGCATGGTCCGCTCCTCGCTGCTCGAAGTCCTGCAGGAGGACTATATCCGCACCGCGCGGGCGAAGGGGACGCCGGAGCGCGACCTGATCTGGCGGCACGCCATCCGCAACGGATTGCTGCCGACCATCACCATCGTCGGGCTCGAATTCGCATTCCTGGTGGGCGGCCTCGTCGTGACCGAGCAGGTCTTCAACCTCAACGGCATCGGCAAGCTTCTGGTGCAATCCGTCGCCCATTATGACTACGTCATGATCCAGGGCATCGTGATGGTGCTCGCCTTGGTCTTCGTGCTGACCAATCTGGTGCTCGATATTCTCTATGTCTGGCTCGACCCGCGCATCGAGTGGTCGCGATGAGCGTGGGCGACGAGCTTTCGGTCCCGCCGCGGCGCCGGGGCGCGGTACGGCGCTTCCTGATGTCGCAACCGGTCGGCACCATCGGCCTGTGCGTGGTCATCGTGATGGCTGCCGCGGCCGCCTTCGCGGACTGGCTGGCGCCTTACGATCCGCTCGCCCTGGGGTTCGACACCGCGCTTCAGCCGCCGTCCATGGAGCATCTCTTCGGCACGGATTCGCTGGGGCGAGACATCTTCTCCCGCGTGATCTTCGGCGCCCGGACGGCGTTGACGATCGGCGTTTCCGCCTCGCTGGTCGGCTGCTCGATCGGCGCGCTGATCGGCATCGCATCCGCCTATTACGGCGGGCTGGTCGATCTGATCATCCAGCGCCTGACCGATCTCATGCTGGCCTTGCCCATCATCGTGCTGGCGATCGTCATCGTCGCCATTTTCGGTCGCAGCACCAGCGAGGGCATCGATCTGAACGTCATCCTCGCGATCGCTATCGCGATCATCCCGAACGCCGCGCGCGTGATCCGCTCATCGGCGCTCACCATCGTGACGATGCCCTATGTCGAGGCTGCCCGCGCCTCCGGGCTGCGCAGTGCCCGGATCATCCTTCGCCATATCGCGCCCAATGTCGCCGCGCCGTTCCTGATCCTCGTCAGCGCCTATATCGCGCAGTCGATCCTGCTCGAGGCGGCCCTCTCCTTCCTGGGGCTCGGCGTGACCGAGCCCCAGCCCTCATGGGGGCTGATGCTGTCGGGGAATACCTCGGATTTCTATCGCGAGGCGCCCTGGATGATCGTTTTCCCGGGGCTTTCGATCACGGTCACCGTGCTCGCCTTCAGCCTCGTCGGCGACAGCCTGCGGGACTGGTTCGACCCGAAATTCCGGATGCGGTGAAAGGCGGGAGGAGTTCCGACATGTCAGGGAAAGTCGCGATATCCGCAGGTGAAGCGCCTCCGGTCCTGCATGACCTGCGGGACGGCGTCGGCATCATCACCCTGAACCGCCCCCGCGTGCACAACGCCCTGAACGACGCCGCACGCGCTGCGCTGAAGGAAGCGCTGATCTGGGCGCGGGATAACGGCGCGGTGCGCGCCGTGCTGCTGCAGGGCGCCGGGCGGTCCTTCTGTTCCGGGCGGGACCGCAACGGCTTCCTCGAAACAGGCGAGCATGCCTCGCATCGCGAGCTCATCCGTGCGGCACAGGAACTGCGGCTGCTGCAATGCGGGCTGGGAAAGCCCTCGATCTGCGCCCTGCACGGCCACGCGATCGGCGCCGGGGCGGAGCTGGCGCTGGGATGCGATTATCGCATTGCCGGAGCCGACCTGAAATACAGCTTTCCCGAGGTCGGATTTGGCGTCGTCTCCGACACGGGATCATCCGCGCTGCTGACGCGGCTCCTGGGTCCCGCCCGCGCAAAATGGCTCCTGGCGAGCGGCGATGTCATGGATGCGCGACAGGCTGCGGATTGGCATCTCGTCGAATGGGTCGTCGAAACCACGGAGCTCGCCGATGCTGCATTCGAGAAGGCCGCCCGATTGGCGCGCCGGCCGCCGACAGCGCTCCGGAAGCAATCGGAGCTGATCGACGCAGCAGCGCCGGCCCTGCTCCGCCAGGCGCTCAGCCGGGAGATGGAAGCCCAACTGGAACTGTTCGCCGGCTCGGAGTTCGCCCTCATCCGCGAGCAAGGCTTCCAGGCCCGTGGATAACGCAGGACACGGTCCTCGCTATATCCGTGCATTCGTCCCGGCGGCGTGCTGACAGCGGCTCTTGACCGATCCGTTGGCTCGACATCATCAGCGTGATCGACAAGACCGTCCCGCGCGTTGTGTCGGGCTGGAGCCCTGAACTTGCCCCGGAGGGACTGAAGATTGGCTTTTCTCGAGGAACCTGAGCCTCAGCGGGGCGTCGCCCTGCCCGTTCTGCCAGGCATCAGGCGTATCGTCGCGAATAACCCGAGCCTGATGACCTATCACGGCACGAACACGTACCTGATCGAGTCTGATGAGGGCTTCATCGTGCTCGATCCCGGGCCGGAGGATGCCGGCCACCTCGACGACATCATCGCGGCAACGGGGGGCAAGGTCTGCGCCATCCTCCTCAGCCACACCCATTCGGATCATCTTGGCGCCACCTCTTCCCTCAAGGCCAGGACGGGAGCGCCGACCTTCGCCTTTCATCGGGTGGCCGATCCATCCTTCGAGCCGGATGTCCTCGTCCAGGACCGCGACATGGTGGCCGGAATGCTCGCGATCCACACACCGGGACACGCCAGCGACCACCTCTGCTTCGCAGCCCGGGACGGGGTCGTCTTCAGCGCCGATCACGTGATGTCGTGGTCGAGCAGCATCGTCTCCCCGCCCGACGGCAACATGGCCGCTTACTGCGCAAGCCTTCGCCTGATGCTGTCACGCAGCGACAGTCTTTATCTGCCGGGCCACGGCCCTCCGCTACCCAATCCCGCACCCTATGTCGCAGACCTGCTCAATCGGCGAGTCGAGCGGGAGGAGGCGATTTTCGAAGCGTTACGCTCCCGGCCGTCCGACGCCTGGGACCTGATGGATCGACTCTATTCCAAGACCGATCCCTGGCTTCGGCGGGCGGCCGAACGCAATGTGATAGCCCATCTCGAGAAACTGCATGCGGAGGGGCGCGTCACACAGGCCGGCGAGATCTGGAGCGTGCCGCGCTGATCAGGCTGAGTTCGCGAGGCGCCAGACGACGTCTGCGAGGACCTGCGCGCCCGCGGTCAGGTGCTCCGGTTCAGCCCATTCGTCGGGGTTGTGGGACACCCCGCCCCGGCATGGCACGAAGATCATCCCGGCGGGGCAGACATAGTGCAGTTGGCGCGCGTCATGGCCGGCTGCCGAATAGACATCCATGGCGGGAATGCCGCGCGCCGCAGCCGCTTCGGCAATGGCGCTGCGAATCGCGGGCGCGAAGTTCAGCGAGGGCGAATGCTGGATCTGCTTCAGCTCGACGCTGCACTCTCCCTTCATCTCTTCGACGATGCGGCGGATCGCGGCATCGACCCGGTCGACCACAGCATTGTCCGGGTGCCGAAGGTCGATCGAGAAGAAGACCTCAGCCGGCACGACGGACGGGGCGTTCGGCGTCACCTGCAACATGCCGACCGTCAGCAGCGTATCGGCCGGTTCCATGGCGGCTTCGTCGATGGCACGGATCATGCGGATAGCCGCCATCAGCGCATCGCGCCGATCCTTGCGCAAGGCGGTGCCGGCATGGGCGGCCTCGCCCATCACGCGGACCCGGTAACGCCGCGTCCCCTGAATACCCGTCACGACGCCGATCGGGATGCCCGCCTGTTCGAGCACGGAGGCCTGTTCGATATGGGGCTCGACATAGGCGGCGATCGGCAGGCCGAACGCCCGCAACGGCACCTTGTCGTCGGCAGCCAGGATCGACGCCACGGCTTCGCCAATGCTGATGCCGTCCGCGTCGCGGATGGGCAGAACCGCCTCGAGAGCCTTGGTTCCGGTGAAGAGGTCGGAGCCCGTCATGCCCGGCGCGAAACGCGAGCCTTCCTCGTTGGTCCAGGCCACGATCTCGAACGGGCGGAGCGGCCGCTCGCCGCGCGCGACGATCGCCGCCGCGGTTTCCAGCGCCGCGAGCACGCCGAAAACGCCATCGAACTTGCCACCGGTCGGCTGCGAATCGATATGCGATCCCGCCACCACCGGGGCGAGCGAGGGATCGCGCCCCTCGAGACGCAGGAACAGGTTCGCGGCCTTGTCGGTGAAGGGCTCCAGGCCGATCGCACGGCCCCAGGCGATCACCTGCGCGCGGGCCTGTGCCTCCTGCGGCGACAGGGTCGGGCGATCGACGCCGCCATCGGCGCGGGCGCCGAATGCGGCCAGCGCCATGTGGCGAGCCCAGAGGCGCTCGCCATCGACGAAATCGGACAGGCGCTGCGGGGCCGCCATGCTCAATCGACCCGCATGATCTGCGCCGGGTTGGCGCGGGGGTCGCGCACGCCCCAGCGCCCGGCCTCGACCTGCGCGATGAACTCGGCGAGCAGGCGATTGAAGAGTTCGGGTTCCTCGAGATTCAGCGTATGGCCGGATTTCGGGAAGACGGCGAGGCCGCAGCGCGGCACCACCCGCTTCAGATAGAGCCCCGGCTCGATGCAATGATCATCCTCGTCGCCGGTCATGACCAGCAGAGGCGCCTGCATGGCGCGGAACCCGGCCTCGAGATCGTAGAGCGAGGGCCGGCGCATCTGCACGCCGCGCATGGTGTTCGCCGCGCCGAGCGAATCATGCTGGCCGAGCCGCTCCGCGAACAGCGCCCAGCCGCGCGGGTCCTTGTCCTGGAACTGCACGCGCGAGGCGCCCTCGGCATAGGTCGGCGCGAAGTCTTTTGCGCCGCGCTCCTGGAAATTCCGGGCCACCTGCTCGGAAATGCCCTTGAAATAGTCCTCGTGGGCTTTCTCGGCGCCGTAGCCCGCCCCGGCGGCAACGATCGACAGCACGCGGCCGGGATGGCGCAGCCCCGCATGCAGCGCGGCGAAGCCGCCCATCGAGAGCCCGACGACATGGGCCTTCTCGATTCCGGCCGCGCTCAGCACATCGACGATGTCATCGGCCGCGCGCGCCTGGGAATAGCTTTCCGGGCTCTCCGGCACGTCGGAGGGCCGGTAGCCGCGCGCCGCGAAGGTTATGCAGCGGTGCCGGCGCGCGAAGAAATTGAGCTGCGGCTCCCAGCTCCAGTGGCTGCCGCCGAACTCGTGCACGAAGATGATCGGCGTGCCGGTGCCGGCCTCCTCGTAGAACAGCTTCACGCCATCGCTGGCCGTGGCAAAGGCCATGTCGCGCCTCCCCTCAGATCACGGAACGGCGCGAGGCGATGCCGCCATCGACGGTGAAGATCGCGCCGGACGTGTAGCCGGACCGGTAGGAGGCGAGGAACACGATCAGGTCGGTGACCTCGTGGATATGGGCCGGGCGCTTCAGCGGATAACGCTGCTGCAACTCCTCGTAACGGCCGGCATCGCCGAGCCAGTCGGCCGCGCGCTTCTTCAGCATGTTGTAGATGCGGTCCGTATCGACCGGCCCCGGATTGACGCCCACCACCCGGATATTGTCGTCGAGCGAGTGGCCGCCGATGGCGCGGGTGAAGGCCATGAGGCTGGCATTGCCGGTCGTGCCGGCGACATAGGCGGGATCGAAGACCTCGCCGCCATTGCCGATATTGTTGATGATGACGCCGCCGCCGCGCGCCTTCATCAGCGGATAGAGCGCGCGCGTGAGGTTGATGTAGCCGAAAACCTTGAGTTCCCAGCCGGCGCGCCATTTCGCCTCATCGACGTCCCACAAGGTGCCGCTGGGGATGACGCCGGCATTGTTGACGAGAATATCGATATCGCCGACCGCCGCAACGAGGCGTTCCACCGCGCCCGCCGCCGTCAGATCGACCGCGTGCGCCGTCACCGTCACGCCATGACCGGCCTCCAGCTCGCGCTTGAGCGCCTCGAGCCTGTCGCCGGAGCGCGCCACGACATGGAGATTGCAGCCCTCCTCGGCGAATGAGCGCGCCAGCCCTTCGCCGATGCCCTGGGACGCACCGGTGATCAGGACCGTCTTGCCCTTCAGCTTAAGATCCATTGTCGCTTTCTCCCTTTGATGAGCGCTGCGGCGCGGCAGGTCGGCTCAGAACAGTTTGACGTCTTCGTTTTGGCCACGAACCTGCTCGACCATGGTCGGCAGCAGGTCGACGAACTCCTCCACCCAGGCGGTCGGGACCGTGGTGCTGATCTTGACGAACCGGTCGCCGAAATTGGGCGTGTGATAGGCGCCCTGGCGGATCATGATGTCGTGCTTCTGAAAGGCTGCGACCAGCGCCTCCGGCTTCACCCCGGCGCGCTCGCATTCGAGCACCACGAAATTGCCGTTCGACGGGAAGACCGGCAGGGACAGGCCTGGAATCCTGTCGGCAGCGTCCTTGATCAGTTTCTGGTTGGCGCGCTGCTGCGACAGGACGCCGGGAAACCACTCCGCCTTGATGCCGAGGCCGGCGAGCGCCGCGCGCTGGGACAGAATGTTCGAGCCGAGATTGTTCGGCGGCGCCGCCGAGAGCTTCTCGATGATGTCGGGATGGGCGACGACCGCGCCGACGCGCATGCCGGCCAGGCCGAGCCATTTCGAGAAGCTGTAGATGGTCAGCGTCCGCTCGGGATAGCGCGTCGCCGCCAGCGTGTGCTCATGCGCGAAATGGCGATAGGTGCAGTCGTGGATCAGATAGGCCCCGACCTCGCGCGCGGCTGCCACGATGCCGTCGATCTCGTCCGCCGTGCAGGCCGAGCCCAGCGGATTGTTCGGATCGACGATGTAGATCACCTTGGTCTTCGGCGTGATCGCCGCTTTCAGCCGCTCCGGCGCAAGGCGATAGCCATATTCCTCGCCATAGATCGGAATTTGCGTGACTGTCGCGCCGACGGCGCGCGCGAAGGCCATCGGCCAGTTCCAGGTCGGGTCGGTGGTGATGAACTCGTCGCCCGGCCCGAGCAGGCTGTGGCAGACATGGTAGAGCGAGGCGACCGCCCCGTCGGAAACCAGCGCCGCCTGCCCCTCGAGGCCGAGATCGGCGACGATGCCGTGGCGCAGCTCCTCGAGCCCTGCCGGCGGCGCGTAGATGTGGAATTCCTCGTCGCGGATGCATTTCTCCATCGCCGCTAGCACGGCGGAATGCGGTGTCGCGTGATTGGTGTTCTGCCCCATCCAGCGCAGGCCGGTCGTGTTCACCAGCCGGTCGAAATGGGCATTGCGAACCTCGAAGGTTTTCATGACATCTCCGCGGCGTATCGCCATTTTGGTATAATGAAGGCGGCTTACAGCTCTATCTTTGGGAGTGTTTGCACAAAATCCGCATACCGAACAGCCCAAAAACGCGGCGTGCCGGCAAAAAATTATGCAGGAATTGATTTTGTGCATAATGACACTTGCGCCCAGCGGAGATCACGGTGATGCTGGTGACAGCGTCGCCACAGGCAGGCAGGCGACAATAAAAGGGGAGATACCGGATGCGTGTTTCACGTCGCAGTGCTCTCAAGGGCTTCGGTGCCGCAGCCGCGGCAGCCATGACGAGCACCATCGCCATGCCCGCGCTCGCGCAGGGGCTGAAGAAGGTCTCGTTCACGACCTCCTGGATTCCCGAAGGACCGAACCTTTTCGCCTATGTCGCGCGCGACAAGGGTTTCTGGAAGCGCCATGGGCTCGACGTCTCGGTGGCGCGCGGCTCAGGTTCGGGGGCGGCGGCGCAAGCGGTCAGCGCCGGCACCTTCGATTTCGGCATGGCGGCCACCCCGACGGTGATCGTGCAGGCGGCGAAGAAGCTGCCGATCACCTGCATCGGCCAGATCAACTATGATGCGCTGATGGGCATCGGCGTCCTGTCGGGCTCGCCGATCAAGGGCCCCAAGGACCTCGAAGGCAAGAAGCTCGGCGCCAGCGTGACCTCCGGCGAGTATCCGTTCCTGCCGCTCTATGCCGAGAAGGTGGGCCTCGACCTTTCGAAGCTCCAGATCCTGCAGATCGACGGCAAGGTGCGCGAGCGCACGCTGGTCGAGAAACAGGTCGATGCAGTCTCGGCCTTCGCCACCAGCACGGTGCCGTCCCTGGCACCGCTCGGCACCGATGTCCGGTTCATGCTGTTCTCCGCGGCCGGCATCGAATTCTACGGCCAGTCCCTGACGACCCAGCCGGCCCGGCTCAAACAGGACAAGGCGCTGTGCGAGGCTTTCGTCCAGGGGGCCATGGACGCCATCAAGTTCACGATGACGAATTTCGACGAGTCCGTGGACATCTTCCTGAAAGCCAATAGCGAGGTCGCGATTTCCTCGACGGGCAAGGAATATGCCCGGATCGGGCTCGGGCTGACGAACCTCACCAATCTCGTGCCGGAGGTGAAGCAGAACGGCTTTGGCTGGGCCGATCCGGCCAAGGTCGCCATGATGGCCGATCTCGTGATGAAATATGCAGCCGGCGAGGGAGCGGTGAAGCCGGATGTCGGCACGCTGTTCACCAATGACTTCATCGGCAAGCTCAAGCTCTCGCCGGAAGAGCTGGCGGCGGCGGAGAAGAGCGCCGCGCCGTTCCGCAAATATGTCGGCTCCTGACCGGCCCATCGCACGAGGCGACAACCTGATGCTGAGTTTGGCACCCAAGGTGGAGCGTCCCGCGGCCGAGGCACCTCTCGTCTCGGCCACGGATGTCCAGAAGACCTATTTCACGCGGCAGTCGCCGATCCATGCGGTCGCCTCCGCGTCGGTCGATGTGGCGAGGGGCGAATTCGTTTCGCTGCTCGGCCCATCGGGCTGCGGAAAGTCGACGCTGCTGATGATGATCGCCGGGCTGGAGCGGCCGACATCGGGCACGATCACGTTGGCGGGCGAGCCCGTCGCATCGCCGCGCCGCGACATCGGCATCATCTTCCAGGATGCGACGCTGCTGCCATGGAAGAGCACGCTGGAGAACGTGCTCTTCCCAATCCGCATCCTGAAGCTGCCGATGGAGACCTATCGCGACAGGGCCCACGGCCTGCTCAAGATGGTCGGCCTCGCCGGCTTCGAGCACAAGAAGCCGGGCGAGCTCTCGGGCGGCATGCGCCAGCGCGTCGCGATCTGCCGGGCGCTGATCCACGATCCGGAAATCCTGCTGATGGACGAGCCGTTCAGCGCGCTCGACGCCATCACCCGCGACCAGATGAATGTCGCCCTCTCGGAGATCCTCGAGACCTACCGCAAGACCGTGATCTTCGTGACCCATTCGATCCGCGAAGCCGCCTTCCTGTCCGATCGGGTGGTGGTGATGGGCGGGCGGCCCTCGACGATCATCCTGGACAAGAAGATGCCGTTCCCCCGGCCGCGTCGCTTCGAGATCGAGGAAACGCAGGAATTCGCCCAGGTCTGCCGGGAGCTGCGCCTGACCATCGAAGCCGCGCATGGGCACGGGCAGGATGGCCATGCGCAGGATGCGCCCAGGCCCGCTTCGAGCCCCGCCGCCGTCAGCGTCATCGAGTGAGGTCCAGCATGGCAAAGCTCACCATCGGCACCGAGACCGGCGCCGTCCTTCCGGCGTCCGATACCGGCCGCTTCCGGGGTTCCGCCGGCCTGAGCAGCATCGTCCTGCCGCTCGGCCTGGCCTTTTTCGTGCTGGCGGCCTGGCAGCTCTACGTCACGATCTTCCAGGTCCCCTCGGTCATCCTGCCGTCGCCGATCTCGATCGCGCGCTACATCGTTGCCCGCTACGACATCCTGCTGATGCATGCGGTGCCGACCACACTGGAATCCGCTGTCGGCTTTCTGCTCGCGGTCCTGCTCGGCGTCGCGATCGCTGTCCTCATCACCTATTCGGACATGGCGCGCGAGGCGCTTTACCCGAACCTGATCTTCTTCCAGCTCATCCCGAAGATCGCGTTGGCCCCGCTCTTCATCATCTGGCTCGGGGTCGGCTCGCAATCGCGCATCGCGTTCTCGATATTCATCGCCTTCTTCCCGATGGTCATCGCGACCACCGCCGGCTTCCTGAGCGTCGACCGCGGCATTCTGAGGCTGTGCCGCTCGCTGACGGCCACGGAATGGCAGATCTTTACCAGCGTGCGCTTTCCGGCCGCGCTGCCCCATATCTTCAGCGGCATGAAGATCGCAATCACGCTGGCGATCATCGGCGTGATCATCGGTGAGTTCATCACGGCGCAGGCCGGGCTCGGCTATCTCATCATCTTCGCGACGGCCCGCGCCGATACCGAGGTGTCGATGGCGGCCATCGTGGTGCTTTGCATCTGCGGCCTGCTCCTCTATGGGCTTGTGGCGCTCGCGGAGATGGTCGCGAACAGATTTTACTCGGCAGACAGCCGGTGAGGCGCTGACCTGATGGCGCGAATGAACGGATCGATGACGCCAGACGAGCCTGAATCGCTTTCGGCCGGAGTGGTCACCCGTCTCGAGGAGGAAATCCTCAAGGGAATCCGCAGGCCGGGCGACAAACTGGACGAGCGCCAGCTCGCCGAGCAGTTCGGCATGTCGCGCACGCCCGTGCGCGAGGCGTTGCAGCGCCTCGCCGCCAGCGGCCTCGTGGTATCGCGCGGCCGTCAGGGATTGCAGGTCGCGCAGATGTCGCTCGCCGATCTCCTGGATGCGTTCGGGGTGGTCGCCGAGCTGGAGGCCTTCGCCTCCTCCCAGGCCGCGCGCCGCATCCAGCCGGAGCAGCGGGCGCTTCTGCAGGCGGCGCACCGCACCTGTGCCGAAGCCGCCGCGGCCGAGGATGCGGAAGCCTTCTACGCGGCCAATCTCGTTTTCCACGAGCTGATCGCCGCCGCCAGCCACAACCGCATCCTGCAGGACGAGTTGCGGCGATTGACGCTGAAGATCTCACCCTATCGCCGCACCATCACCTACCAGCCGGGGCGGATGTACTCCTCCATCCCCGAGCACGAGCGCGTGATGGATGCCATCCTGCGGGGCGACGGCGTCCAGGCTGCGCAGATGATGCGCTCGCATGTGACCCTGCTGGGCGAGGGACTGTCGGACCTGCTGCATTTCCTGCGCGCCTCCGGCGGGCACGGGCTGCTGGCGGAGATGTCCTGAGCCAGCGCTTCCGTTCGCCGCGCAGGCCGATTTCAGCGTCTCCGAAACGCCGGGCCGCCGAACATCGCATCCCCGGCTCCGCCCTCGACGATCTGCGGCAGCAGCGCTTTCCAGGCCGCGATCATATCGGCGAAATAGCCGGGGTCCTGGCGCAGCACGGTCTGCACGCCCATGCCGCGCACCAGGCAGACCGTCAGGTTGAGGATGATGCGAGCCTCGCGGGCCGTGCGCTTCTCCGGATTGCAGAACTCCACCCAGGTCGAATCGAGCGCCTCATGGAAGCGCTTGACGACGGGAACCATCCGTTCGCGCAGATCGGCATCGTTGCGCGCCTCGGTGATCATCTCCAGCGAGAGATAGAAGAAGCGGCCGGAGAACAGCTCCCAGAGAAAGCCGACGAAGCCTTCGAGCGACAATTCGCCGTTCTGGACACGCCGGGCGACGGCGCGGATCTCCGCGGTGCCGTCGTCGAGCAATCGCTCCATCGCCGCCAGGATGATGTCAGCGCGAGCCGGGAAATGGTAGAGCAGCGCCCCGCGGGACACTTGCGCCCGCTCGGCGATCTCCTGCGTCGTCGCCGCGTGGTAGCCGACATCGTGGATCACATCGAGCGTCGCCCCGATCAGTCGTTCATAAGTCGCGACGCTGCGCGCCTGCTGCTGGCGCTCGGAACGCGAAGCCTGCTTCATCTCTGCCGCCACCTGTCCGCTCCCCTCTGTGCTGCCTCACCCGGCCGGCGCATCGATCCCATAAAAAACAATCTTGCCTGATTTTTTCAAGAGAATACCGTGCCCGGATCGCGACACGAATGCGCGCAGGGAGGGAAGAAGCCATGACGGACGACTATCAGAACAGAAGCTACGGCGAGATTCCGGTCGGCTTCGGCAAGAAGCCCGGCATCGTCGTCGTCGATTTCCAGACAGGCTTCACCGATGCCCAATATCCGCTCGGCGGAGCCCCGCTCGTCATGCGCGCCGTGGAAAACACCGCCAGACTGCTGGAGGTGGCGCGCCGCTACAACGTGCCGGTCGCGAACTGCAACACGGCCTATATGAACGAGCGCGAGATGCCCTACTGGAAGATCACCGCCGTGCGCGAGACCTTCCGGCACGACCATCCGAGCGCCGCCTTCGACCCGCGCATCCACGATCCCGCCTACGATCTCACGGTCTGCAAGAAAGCACCCTCGATCTTCTTCAACACCGGGGTGAGCGACTACTTCAACAAGGAGCGCGTCGACACGGTGATCGTGACCGGCTGCAACACCTCGGGCTGCATCCGCGCCACCTCGATCGACAGCTTCAGCTATCGCTACCGGACCATCGTTCCCGAGGATTGCGTCGGCGATATCGAGGAGCAGCCGCATCGCGACAATCTTCGCGATCTCGGCCGCCGCTATGTCGACATCTCCGATCTCAAGACCGTGCTGGCCTATCTGGAAGACTGGCACAAGCAGAACGCCGCCTGAAACCGGTCGGCACGGTCTCTGCCTGCCGGCTCAAGCTGATCGGCGGGCCACAGGGCGGGCTTCAGCGCATCGCGCTCTGCGACTGAAGCGCCGAGGCCAGCACCCGCACGACATGCACGGCCTCGCGCTGCGCGCCGTCATGGATCTGGTGGCGGCAGCTCGTGCCGTCGGCCACCACGAGATCGTCGGCGCCGGCCTTGCGCACCGCCGGCAGGAGCGAGAGCTCGCCCATCGCCAGCGAGACGTCGATCGTCGCCGCGCCATAGCCGAAGGCGCCGGACATGCCGCAGCAGCTCGACTCGATCGGGCGCACATCGAGGCCCGGCACGGCCCGCAGCGTCTTCTCGACCGCCCCCATCGCGTCGAACGCCTTCTGGTGGCAGTGTCCGTGCAGATGCGCGATGCGTCCGCCCTGATCGCCGAGCGGGAGCGTCGTCTTGCCCGCCGCCATGTCGGCCGCCAGCAATTCCTCGATCAGCAGCGCGGCCTTCGCCAGCGGCGCGACTTCGGCCTTGGGCAGGAGAGCCGCGAACTCGTCGCGAAAACTCATCAGGCAGGAGGGTTCGAGCCCGACGATGCGTGCGCCCTTCGCAACGAAGGGCGCGAGCGCATCGAGCGTCCGCCTTGCCTCGGCCCGGGCTTCCTCGACCAGCCCGGCCGAGAGGAAGGTGCGCCCGCAGCAGAGCGGCCGCCCGCCACCGGCGGCTTCGACGCGATGCAGGCGGTAGCCGCCGGCCTTGAGCACGCGCTCGGCCGCCTCCAGGTTCTCGCGCTCGAAATAGCGGTTGAAGGTGTCGCCGAAGAGCACGATGTCGCGGCCATCGCCCTGAACCGCCGCGGCATCCGCTGCGGCAACCGCCTCGCGCCAGGGCTTGCGCCAGACCGGGAGCGAGCGCCGCGCCGAGAAGCCGAGCCAGCGTTCGCTCAGCTTCGCCAGGAGCGGGATGCGGTCGCGCAGGTTCATCAAGGGCGCGAGCGCGGCAGCGACAGGCGCATAGCGCGGCAGGAAGGCGATCAGGCGCTCCTTCAGCGGCAGGCCGTGCTTCGCGTGGTAGTGATGCAGGAACTCGACCTTCATCCGGGACATGTCGACGCCGGTCGGGCAGTCGCGCTTGCAGCCCTTGCAGGACACGCAGAGATCGAGCGTCTCCTTCATCTCCGGCGCGGTGAAGGCATCCGGGCCGAGCTGGCCGGAGATCGCGAGCCGGAGCGTGTTGGCCCGGCCGCGGGTGACATGCTGTTCATCCTGCGTCGCGCGCCAGGACGGGCACATCGTCCCGCCGGTCATCTTCCGGCAGGTGCCGTTGTTGTTGCACATCTCGACCGCACCGCCGAGCCCGCCCCAGTCGGACCAGTCGAGCGCCGTTTGTGCGGGGACCGGCGTGGCATAGCCCGGCGCGAAGCGCATCAGGCTGCGGTCATCCATATGATAGGGCCGGACGATCTTGCCGGGGTTCAGCCTGTTGTCGGGATCGAACCCGTCCTTGACCGCCTCGAAGGCGCGTGTCAGCGGCGCCCCGAACATCGGCTCGACGAAATCCGAGCGCGAGATGCCGTCGCCATGCTCGCCCGAGAACGAGCCCTTGAAGCGGCGGACGAGCTCGCAGGCCTCCTCGGCGATGCCGCGCATCGCCTTGACGCCCGTTTCCGTCTTCATGTTCAGGATCGGCCGCACATGCAGGCAGCCGACCGAGGCATGGGCATACCAGGTGCCGCGCGTGCCGTGCTTCTCGAACAGGGCCGTCACCGCATCGGTGTAATCGGCGAGGTGCTCGAGGGGTACCGCGCAATCCTCGATGAAGGAGACCGGTTTCCCGTCGCCCTTCATCGACATCATGATGTTGAGGCAGGCTTCGCGCACGTCCCAGACCGGCTTCTGCCGGGCCGGCTCGACCACCTCCACCACCGCATCGGGGAAGCCGAAATCGGCCATGCACTGGTCGAGCCGCTTCAGGTCCCGCTTGAGATCGGCGAGATCGTCGCCGGCGAACTCGACCAGCAGCAGGCAGTTCGGCTGGCCCCTGGTGATGTCGGCGAGCGTGCGGACGAAGAGCGGGATGTCGGCGCCGAGCACCAGCACATTGTTGTCGACGAGCTCGACCGCGACCGGCCCGAGCGCGACGATATGCTGCGTCGTCTCCATCGCGGCGCGGAAATTCGGGAAATGGCAGACGCCCATGACGCGGTGCTGCGGCAGGGCTGAGAGCTTGAGCGTCGCCTCCGTGGTGATGGCGAGCGTGCCTTCCGAGCCCACGAGCAGATGCGACAGGTTCGGCTGCGGTGCGATCAGCTCGTCGAGATTATAGCCGCCGACCCGCCGCTGCACCTTCGGGAAGATCGCCTCGATCGCCTCGCGATGCTCTCCGGCCAGCGCCAGCATCCCCGTCATCAGGTCGCGCGCCCGCGGCGAAGCGTTGTCGCGCACGGCGCCCTCGCCCAGCGCGAATGGCTCGCCGTCATGGAACAGCGCCTTGAGCGCGACCACGTTGTCGACCATCTTGCCGTAGCGCAGCGAGCGCGCACCCGACGAGTTGTTGCCGGTCATGCCGCCGATCGTGCAGCGGCTCGCCGTCGAGGGCTCCACCGGGAAGAACAGGCCGTCCTTCTTCACATGCGCGTTGAGCCGTTCCAGGACGATGCCGGGCGCGACCGAGATCGTGCGTGCCGCCGGGTCGTAGTCCCTGATGTCGCGAAAATGCCGGCTCATGTCGAGGATCAGCGCATCACCGATCGGCTGGCCGTTCTGCGAGGTGCCGCCGCCGCGCGCGATCACCGGCACACCGTGCTCGGCCGCGATCGTCAGCGCCGCCGCGATATCGGCCTCGCTCTTCGGAAAGGCCACGCCCTGCGGCACGATCTGGTAGATCGAGGCATCGGTGGCGTAACGCCCGCGGGTGAAGGCGTCGAAGCGGACCTCCCCTTCCAGCGCCTGCGACAGTTTACGTTCGAAGCCGAGATTGCGGCTATGCGGGCGCGACAGCGCGGCCTGCGTCATCGTGTGGCCTCGGCGGTCTCAGGGTCGGTCCGGCCGCGGCCGCGCAGTGCGGCGATGGCATCGCTGGCCGGACCCCAGCAGAGCAGCAGCAAGGCGAGGATGACGAGCGTCGTGACCAGCCCGTTCGCCCAGAAGATGCCGAGCGAGCCACCCGAGCCGAGCAGTGCCTGGCGGAAGGCGTCCTCGGCGCGATCCCCCAGCACCAGTGCCAGGATCATCGGGGCGAGCGGATAGTCGAGCTTCTTGAAGAGATAGCCGACGACGCCGAAGATCAGCATCAGCCAGATGTCGAAGATCGAGTTCGAGATCGTGTAGGCACCGATGGCACAGACGATCAGGATCACCGGCGCGACGAAGGAAAACGGAATCCGCATGATCGCGGCGAAGAGCGGCACCGTGGCGAGCACGATGACGAGTCCGGCGATATTGCCGAGATACATCGAGGCGATCAGGCCCCAGACGAAGTCCTTCTGCTCGACGAACAGCATCGGCCCGGGCTGCAACCCCCAGACCAGCAGGCCCCCGAGCAGGACGGCAGCCGTCGCCGAGCCGGGAATGCCGAGCGCCAGCATTGGCAGCAGCGCGCTGGTACCGGCGGCATGCGCGGCGGTCTCGGGGGCGAGCACGCCCTCGATCTCGCCCTTGCCGAAATTCTTGCCGCGCTTCGAGAAGCGCTTGGCCAGGCCATAGCCCATGAAGGAGGCCGCGATAGCGCCGCCCGGAGTCACGCCCATCCACATGCCGACGACCGCGGAGCGCAGCAGCGTCGCCCAGTAGCGTGGCAGGCCAGCCCAGGTCCGCAGCACCACCATCAGGTCGATCTTGGCCTGCTTGCCCTTGAACACCAGCCCGTCCTCGACCGTCAGCAGGATCTCGCTGACGCCGAACAGGCCGATCACGACGATCAGGAAGTCGAAGCCACGCATCAGTTCGGTCGAGCCGAAGGTCATGCGCAGGTCGCCCGAGATCGAATCGAGGCCGACCGCCGCCAGCAGGAAGCCGATGCAGAGCGAGGCGATGATCTTGGCGCGGTTCTCCCGGCCCATGCCGATGAACGAGCAGAAGGTCAGAAGGAAGACCGCGAAGAACTCGGCCGGGCCGAATCTCAGCGCGAACTGGGCCACCAGCGGCGCGACGAAGGTGATCAGCACCACGCCGGAAAGCGCCCCGATGAACGAGGCGGTGAAGGCTGCCGTCAGCGCTTCCGCCGCTTTGCCCTGCACCGCCATCGGGTAGCCGTCGAAGGTGGTCGCGACCGACCAGGCCTCGCCGGGGATGTTGAACAGGATCGAGGTGATCGCCCCACCGAACAGAGCGCCCCAGTAGATCGACGACAAGAGGATGATCGCCGAGGTCGGGTCCATGCCGAAGGTCAGCGGCAAGAGGATCGCCACGCCGTTCGGTCCACCGAGGCCAGGCAGCACCCCGACGATGATGCCGAGGATGACGCCGACCGCCATGAAACCGATATTGTGCCAGGAGAGCGCGACCTGGAAGCCGGCGATGAGCGAGGAGAAATCGTCCATCGGTGACCCTTCAATAGCCGAGCATGGCTTCCAGCGGACCCTTTGGCAGGGGCACGCGGAACTGCAGTTCGAAAATCCAGAAGCAGGCGATCGGTACGATGAGCGCCGTCAGCCCGATCGACCACCAGCGCGACGTCCCGACCACCGCCATGAAGGCGACGATGAAGACAGCCGAGGCGACATAGATTCCAAGCGGCTGGATCAGTGCCACGAACAGAACGAGCGGTCCCAGCACCCTGACGACCTGGCGCAGTTGCTCATAGGTGACAAAGACCGCATCCGGCCGGCGGAAGGACTGCCAGAGGATGAAGAGCGAGGCGGCAAGAAAGATCCAGCCGACGCGGGCCGGGAAGAAGCCGTTCTGCGGGCCGCCATCCCAGCCGGCGCCACGGCCATGCGAGTCGTAGAGCACGATGCCGGCGAGGCCGATCAGCAGCAGCGCCGTGGCGATTTCGACCGGCCGACGCGAGATGCCGGGTTCCCGGGGTTCAGCTTCAACTGGCTGCGTCATTCACCGTTCCTCGCGCGTCATCCCGGACAAGCCGCCCTCGGGTCCGACCTTCGGTCGGCCCAGGGACAGGCTTAGCGGCGCCGATCCGGGATCCATTCCTGAACATTCCGGAATGGATCCCGGGTCTCCCTTTGCTCGCCCGGGATGACGAGGCACCCCGGCAACGGTCACCCGTTCACTTCGCCATGAAGCCGGCTTCGGTCATCAGCTTCTCGTGCTTCGCCTCGTCCGCCTTCAGGAAGGAAACGAAGGCTTCACCGTCGCGATAGTCCGCCGCCAGCGCATTGCGGGCGAGATACTCTTTCCACTCCGATGTCTCGGAGACCTTCTTGAACAGGTCGACATAGAAGGCTTGCTGCTCCTTGCTGACCTTGCCGGGCATGAACATGCCGCGCAGCATCTGGTAGCTGACATTCAGCCCCTGCGAGGCGCAGGTCGGGATATCCGCCCAGGACTGTCCGTCCGCGACCTTCTCGGTGTAGGTCATCTTCTGCTCGGCGAAGACGCAGAGCGGCCGCGTGGCGCCGCCGCGCCAGTTGGCGAGATCCTCGGCCGGGTTGTTGGTGGTGGCCTCGACATGCCCGCCCGACAACTGCGTCGAGGCCTGGCCGCCGGAGGTGTAGGGGATGTAGGCGAACTTGGTGCCGCCCTGCTTCTCCATGGCGAAGACGAGAAGGTTGTCCTCACGCTTGGAGGAGGTCCCGCCGATCTTCATCGCTGGATTGGCGCTCTTGGCCGCCGCCATCAGGTCGCCGGCGTTCTTGTAGGGCGCTTTGGCGTTGACCCAGAGCAGGAAGGAATCCTGCGCCAGCATGGCGACCGGAGTGTAATCGGTCCAGTTCAGCGCAAGCTTGGTCGCCATCGGCGTCATGAAGATACCGCTCGAGGTGGTGATCAGCTTGTGGGGATCGCCGGCCGATTTCTGGATGTCGAGCATGCCCTCGGCACCGCCGGCCGCCGGCTTGTTGACGACGATGATCGGCTGCTTGGTGAACTGCTGCTTCTGGATGATGCCCTGGATCGTGCGCGCCATCTGGTCGGAGGCGCCGCCTGCCGAGAACGGCACGACGATCTCGATCGGTTTCGTCGGCTCCCAGGCGGCGGCTGGCGCGATGGCACCGAGCGACAGGGTAGCGGCGAGCCAATGCTGCTTCATGGTCTTTCTCTCCCTTCATCGCGCTCTGACGGCGCCATGGGAGCGACCCTAGACCAAAAAATTTTGCATTCAATCTAAAAGATCAAACCTGTCGAATTGAGGACGAAACACCCCGCCTTGCCCTCGGCCTTGCGATCGCAGGCCCATCAAATCGGAGACAGCCTGCGCTCAGACCGAAGGCTGGGCCGCCTTCAGCTTGTTCCTGAGATGCAGAAACAGGATGTCGCTCAACTCGCTGCCCGCGCGCCGACGCAGCGCGTCCAGGATCGCCTCATGCTCGCGCATCGCCTCGCTCAGCCTGTCGCGGTCCTTCGCCAGGTTGGCGGCATAACGGACGCGCCGGATGCGGCCGGCCAAGCCCGCATAGGTCGATGCCAGCAGCGTGTTGCCCGCAGCCGCCACGATCATCTGGTGGATGGCCTGGTTGCAGCGGAAATAGCCGTGCACGTCCCGGCGCAGGTAGAAATGGTACATTTCATGGTGAACCCGCTCGATCTCGGCGATTTCAGCATCGGTTATGCGCTCGCAGGCCAGGCGCCCGGCCAGGGATTCCAGGCCGCCCATGACATCGAAAAGCTCGCGCAGATCAGCCGCGCTCAGCTCGCGCACGCGCGCGCCGCGATTGGGAAGCAGCTCGATCAACCCTTCCGCAGCAAGAACCTTCAGCGCCTCGCGCAGCGGCGTCCGCGAAATGCTGAAGCGCTCGCACAGCGCGCGCTCGGGGATGCGCACACCATCCTCCAGATGCCCCTCGACGATGAAATCGCGCAGCGCCGCCAGCAACTCGCCGTGAAGCGTCCCCGACGACCTGGCAGCCTCCACAGCCTCGCGACTCCGCCCCTCATGTGCATTCATGCTTATCTCGCTCATGGCCTCCAGCTAAGCTCGCTTACATCGACTGTCGAGCCCCGCCCCTCGCCCATCTGAATTACATGATAAGCTTGATCTTACAAAAAATGAATGCAAAATGAGATCAAGCAGCGGCGCAACATCCGCTGAAGGGAGGATACAACGTCATGCAGGGTCGTCATTTCCTACATATTCCCGGCCCGAGCCCGATCCCTGACCGCATCCTGCGCGCGATCGCGATGCCGATCATCGACCACCGCAGCGCCGAGTTCGGTGCGCTCGGCAAGGAGGTCCTCGAAGGCTCCAAGGCCGTCTTCAAGACCAGCCAGCCGGTCGTGATCTACCCCTCCTCCGGCACCGGCGCCTGGGAAGCCGCGATCACCAACACGCTCTCCCCCGGCGATACCGTGCTGATGGCCGAGACCGGGCATTTCGCCACGCTTTGGAAGCAGATCGCCACGCGCTTCGGCATCGAGGTCGACTTCATACCCGGCGATTGGCGCCATGGCGCCGATCCCGCCGCGATCGAGGCCAGGCTCGCCGAGGACAAGGCCCATAAGATCAAGGCGGTGATGGTCGTCCATAACGAGACCTCGACCGGCGCAACCAGTCGTGTCGCCGAAATCCGCAAGGCCATCGACGCCGCCGGCCACCCCGCCCTGTTCATGGTCGACACGATCTCCTCGCTCGCCTCGGTCGATTACCGACACGACGAATGGCAGGTCGACGTCACCGTCTCCGGCTCGCAGAAGGGTCTGATGCTGCCGCCCGGCCTGGGCTTCAACGCCGTCTCCGAAAAGGCGCTCGCGGCATCGAAGACCAACAAGCTGCCACGTTCCTACTGGGACTGGCAGGAGATGGTGAAGATCAACGCCAGCGGATTCTTCCCCTACACGCCCGCGACGAACCTGCTCTACGGCCTCAAGGAAGCGCTCGCGATGCTGCAGGAGGAAGGGCTCGCCAACGTCTTCACCCGCCACCAGCGCCTTGCCGCGGCCTGCCGCGCCGCCGTCAAGGCATGGGGGCTCGAAGTGCTCTGCCAGAACCCGGACGAATATTCGCCGGTCCTGACCGCCGTGCTGATGCCACCCAGCCATGACGCCGACCGCTTCCGCAAGATCGCGCTGGAGAAATACAACATCTCGCTCGGCTCCGGCCTCGGCAAGGTCGCCGGCAAGGTCTTCCGCATCGGCCATCTCGGCGAATGCAACGAACTCAGCCTGCTCGGCGCGCTGTCGGGCGTCGAGCTTGGCCTCTCGGCCGCCGGCGTGCCGCATCGCAGCGGCGGCGTCGCCGCGGCGATGGCGAGCTTCGAAGGGCAGGACAAGGCCAACGAAACAGCGGTCGCGGCCGTCGCCTAGAGGCTGCTGATTTTATACGAAACCACGCCGTCATCCCGGGCTTGCTTGTCCGGGATGACGGCCCGCTTCCGGGACAATCAAGCAAGCACTGGGCCATCGCGCGTCCTGTCGGACGGCCCGACCCTACGGCGCTTTCAACCCGAAGACGGCCTCGGCGGTCTCCCCGGCCGTCAGGGCCGCTTCCCATTTCGCCTCCAGCACCAGCCGCGCTTCGGCATCGGCGATGCGGGCGCGGATCGTTGCCGGCGTCAGCGCGACCAGCCCGTCGTCGTCGCCGATCAGGAGGTCTCCAGGCGAGACGATCGCGCCGCCGATCGTCACCGGCCGGTTGATCTCGCCGCGCTCGGCCGAGGACGGGCCGCGTGGCGTCACCGAACGCGCGAAGACCGAGAAATCGGTCCAGCTCGCGAGCATTCCGACATCACGGATCGCCCCGTCGCAGACGATGCCGACAGCGCCCTTGCGGCGGATATGCCCGCCCAGGATTTCCCCGATCATCGCACTTTCGCCATGTCCTGCCGCGGCGATGACGAGGACGTCGCCGGGGCCGATGATGTCCATCGCTCGCACGACCGAGCC
Source organism: Allobosea sp. NPDC055353 (assembly GCF_053644975.1). Taxonomy (NCBI): domain Bacteria; kingdom Pseudomonadati; phylum Pseudomonadota; class Alphaproteobacteria; order Hyphomicrobiales; family Alloboseaceae; genus Allobosea; species Allobosea sp. NPDC055353. The sequence goes on from NZ_JBSHMC010000004.1 coordinate 78,396, forward strand.
GAAATCCGGCGCCTCGCAGAACGCGGTCACCGCGCGCCCGAACAGGCGCGGCTGCTGACCGGGCGGCATCAGGGGACGGATGGCAGGATCGATCTGATTGAGATTGCGGCCGAGATCGACAGCGACCGCGACGGGTATCGCCCGCCAGCGCTCGATCTCGGCCTGTGTCAGGTCGCTTTTCGGAACGGGGTGGATGGTCACGGGCATGATCGGATCCTCATCGGTCGCAGCACGGCGCACTTGTGTCGATCGGCAGGGTTTGCGTCAGCCGCGAATCCGCGACCCCATACGGCTTTTCAGGACGTTGCCGAGCGCTGTGATGCCGGCGACCAGCCGCTCGTCCGTCTGAGTCGAGTAGCTCATCCGGGCATGATTCGGCCGCTGGTCGAGGGCGAAGAAGGTCGCGCCGGGCACATAGGCGACGCGGGCCTCCGGCAGCGCATGGTCGAGCATGAACGCAGCCGCGTCGAAGCCTTCCGGGAAGGTCAGCCAGGTGAAGAGCCCGCCGCTCGCATCGGTGCAGGCGATCTCCTGCGGGAAGCTCCGCCGGATCGTGTCCAGCATCAGGTTCTTCTTGTGACGGTAGGCGCTGCGGATCGTCGCGATATGCGCGTCGATGTCGTATTCCGCGAGGAAGCGCGAGGCGACCGCCATGTTGAGCGTGCTCGTCTGCGTATCGGCGGCGAGTTTGAGCAAGCCGAGCTGCTCGATCAATTCGGCCGAGGCGACAGCCCAGCCGAGCCGGAGCCCCGGCGCCAGGATCTTCGAGAAGCTGCCGAGATAGATCACCCGGCCCTCGGTATCGAAGCTCTTGATCGGCGGGATGCGCTCGCCTTCGAAGCGGATCTCGCGATAGGGCGAATCCTCGAGAATGATGATGTCACGGGCGTTTGCGATCTCGACCAGCCGCTTGCGCCGCTCCAGGCTCATGGTGACGCCGGTCGGATTGTGGAAATCCGGGACGGTATAGATGAACTTCGCGCCAGGATTGGCCTTGAGGGCCGCGTCGAGCGCCTCGACATCCATGCCGTCCTCGTCCATGCCGACCGTGACATAGCGCGGTTCGCAGGGGTTGAAGGCGATCAGCGCGCCGAGGAAGGTCGGATCCTCGACCACGATGATGTCGTCCTTGTCGACCAGCATCTTGGCGACGAGATCGAGCCCCTGCTGGCCACCTTGGAGGATCAGCACCTCGTCCGTCGTGCAGGGCACCCCGTCGCGCGTCATCCGCTCGGCGATCTGGCGGCGGAGCAGCGGCATGCCGTTCGGGACGGTGTATTGCAGCGCCTCCTGCCCGTTTTCGGCGAGCGTCTTGCGGAAGACCTCGTCCAGCCCCGCGATCGGAAACAGCGAGGCGTCGGGATAGCCGCCGCCGAAGGAGATCACGCTGGGATCGGCACCGAGACGCAGGAGCTCGCGGATGGCGGAGGGCTTGACCCGGTCCATCCGGGCAGCGAGGCGAGACGTCATGATCGTACGCTCCGGCACTCAGGCGGTGACGTTGAGCTCGACGGCGCCGACGCCTTCGAGTTCGAAGCGATAGGTTTCGCTCTCGGTCGGGAAGCGGGTGGTGACGAGGCTGCCGGTCATCACGATCTCGCCGGCGCGCAGGCTCTGCCCCTTCGCGGCCAGCGCATTGGCGAGCCAGGCGAGCGGCGCAAAGGGATGGCCCAGCGCGTCGCGGCCATAGCCGCGATCGATCTCCGTCCCATTATGGCTGATCGTTCCCGAGACCGCGTCCAGCGCCGGCCAGTCGCTGCAGAATGTCGACAGGATCACGCCGCCGTTCCAGGAATTGTCGGCGACCAGCGAAAGCACGTCGAGCTCGGCATAATCGGCGGCCCGGTCGTCGACGATCTCGATCGCGGCGCAGACGCCGGCGACATGGGCGGCGATGTTCTCCGGGGTCCAGGCCGGGCCGCCGACGGGCAGGTCACTGGCCATGCGCACCGCGATCTCGAATTCGAGGCCCATGCGGCCATAATCGGCAATGGCGAGGCGCGCGCCGGAATGGTGCAGCCGGTCGGCCAGCACGACGCCGGCGATCGGATGGGGAATGCCGCACATCGCCTGCATGCGCTGCGAGGTCAGGCCGATCTTGTAGCCGACGGCAGCGCCGCAGCGCGGCTTCAGCAGCGAGACATAGCGCTCCTGCACGGCATAGGAATCGTCGAGCGAGGCGATGCCATTCGCCGCGGCGAAGGATCGGAATTTTTCGTTGCGGTCATGCTCGTCGATCAGCCGTGCGGCCAAGCGGTTCCTATCCATCGTCCAGTCCTCCCGCCCGCAAGGGAGGCTGGTTTCCCGGAAACGGCAAGAGCCGGATCGGCGGAACGGGCATGCGCTCTCGCGCATCCGGCGCATCGGCCACGGCCGCGTCCGGCCATGGCCCTATCGGCGGATCACGCCTTCAGGTGAAACGTCACCAGCACGGTGATCTCGGCGCCATCGGGCAGCGACGCGGCGACGCGCAGGAAATTGCCGAAATGGCTCACCCGCTGGAAGGTGACGGCGTCCCTCGCGGCCGGCAGGTCGAATTCCGAGCCTTCGGCGCACCAGTGCAGGCCATCGGCCGAGATCTCGATCCGCGCTTTCGGCAACGGGCCGGTCGGCGCCTTCAGCGCGCGCACGAAGACGATCGCCTCCTTCGCCCAACCGGCCTCGTAAGGCTCGGTCGCGCTTTCAGCCGTCCAGCTTTCGTTGCGGGCGACGACGGCGGTGAGGTTCTCGGGCAGCATCAGAAATCCCCCGACAGGCAAACGGAGTCGAGATAGGCGAAGGCGCGCTTGTCGGTATCCGTCTCCGCGAAGAAGGCGAGGTTCAGCATGCACCACAGGTTCTTCATCGCGGGGATGCGGATGCAGTCATAACCATCCATGGCGAAGACCCGGTCATTGACCTGAAACCGTGTCGCCTGCATCGCGGCAAGGTCGAAATCGAAGCGCAGATAATGCCAGTTCACCTTGGTCGGGATCTCGTTGTAGCAAAGCCGCTGCTCGCCGCCCGGCAGATCCTCCCAGTCATCGGGAGCGAGGTGGTAATGCGTGATCGTCTTGCCGGCGGTGCCGATCGGCTTGATCGGCGTCGTCTTGCGCTTGAACTGCCATTTCTGGATGTGCTGCCCGTCCTGCGCGTTGAGGAAGCGCAGGTGCGGCATCACCCGATCGCCCGGCCCAGAGGTATCGCCGATCTGGAGATCATAGAGGAAGCCGAAGGAGCGGATATCGGTCTCCGAGAGCGCGAGCTCCGTCGCCTCCGGCTTGAAGGTGAAATAGGCCTCCAGCCGGATCGGCCCGGCCTTGCGGAAGGTCAGTCGCTTGATCGCGACATTCTGCGCGCCCTTCCTCGGCCGGGTCGCGATCTTCAGCGCATAGGAGCCGTCGACGCCGCCATGCGAGCCGAAATCCCAGTTCGGCAGGGTCGAGAGCATGGCATGGCTGTGCTGGGCATAGCCCGGCAGCATCGCGTCCAGCGTGTCCTCGTAATTGCCGACGAGCTGGGTCCAGCCGCACATGCCGCGGTCGAAATCGTCGAGGCAGATGATGCGCGGCAGCGGGTCGAAGCGACTGAGTTGCGGGTCGCTTTCGCGGATCGCGCGTCTGAGGTCGTCGAGTTGGGTCATGGCGATTACCCTTTCACCGCGCCGGCGGTGAGCCCCGCCACGAGATGCTTCTGCATGAGGATGACGAAGGCGAGCACCGGCACGAGCTGCACGGTGGAGGCCGCGAAGAGCACGCCCCATTCGACGCCCTCGACGGCGCCGATCATCTCGGAGATCACCAGCGGCGCGGTCTTGGCCTTGGTCGTGGTGAAGATGAAGGCGAAGAGGAACTCGTTCCAGGCGTAGACGATGACGAAGACCGAGACCGCCAGCATGCCCTGTGCCGCCATCGGCAGGATCACGCGCATGATGATCTGGAACTGCGAGGCGCCATCCATCATCGCGGCCTCGTCGAGTTCGCGCGGGATCTGGTCGATGAAGGTGCGCATCACCACCGTGCCCAGCGAGACGAAGAAGGTGGCGTAGAGCACGATCAGCACGAAATGCGTGTCGTTGAGGCCAAGCCAGTTCACCACCGGGAAGAGCGGCAGCGTGATCACGATCGGCGGGATCAGGCGGATGAAGATCAGGAAGAAGGCCGAGGCCTGCAGGCCCTTCGAGGCGAAGCGCGAATAGGCGAAGCCGGCGAGCAGGGAGACACCGACGGCCAGCACGGTCGCACCGACCGTGACGAGGAAGCTGTTCCACAGGCCGAAGAAGAAATCGCCCCAGCGGCTCCACAGCGCCTGGTAGTTCGCCAGCGTCGGCGCGAAGGAGAATGTGCCGGTGGTCGAGAAGATGTCGCGGTCGGCCTTGAAGGAGGACATCGCGATCAACCCGATCGGCACCAGCGACCAGGCGACGACCGCGAGAACGCCGATGAGCTTCAGGAGATGGCGCAGGAGCTTGGACAGGGAGAGCTTAGGCACGCGCGAACATCTCCTTGTAGAGCCGGCGCAGGTAGAACAGCGCGAGCAGGAGCGAGGCGAGCACCAGCAGCCAGCCGGTGGCGGCGGCGGAGCCGAAGGCGTTGTAGCGGAAGGCCTCGAGATAGAGATAGACCGCCATCACCTCGGTCGAGCGCGCCGGCCCGCCGCCGGTCATCAGCCAGACCTCCGAGAACAGCCGGAAGGCGAAGATGTAGCGGAACAGGGCCGCGATCAGCAGCGCCGGCATCAGCAGCGGCAGCGTGATGCGGCGGAACGACGTCCAGGCCGAGGCGCCGTCGATCGAGGCGGCCTCATAGAGGTCGCTGGGGATCGAGAGCCGTGCCGCGTAGAGGATGATGAACGAGAACGGCAGGTGCAGCCAGATCGAGAGCAAGCTGACCATGGCGAGGCCATGGCTGGGGTTCACCGCCCATTCGATCGGCGGCAGGCCCAGCGTCATCAGCAGCCGGCTCATCATCCCGACATCGGGCTCGAACAGGTAGCGCCACATCACCACCGCCGAGACTTCGCTGACAGCATAGGGCGCGAGCACGATCGCGAGCAGCAGAGCGCGCAACGGCACGCCGGAGGCGAAGAACAAGGCCATGCCGAGCCCGATCAGCAGTTCGACATGCACCACGACGGCGACGACGATCACCGTATTGAGCAGCGCCTTCCAGAAATACGGATCGCTCAGTACCTTGGCGTAATTGGCAAGGCCGACGAACGTTGCCGCCTGTCCGAAGGAAGACTGGTTGAGGCTCAGCCAGAAGACATAGAGCGCCGGCAGGAAGATGATGCCGCCGATCATCATCTGGACCGGCGTGACCAGCGCGATCGCGGAGAGGGGCGTACGGGCGCTCATCAGGCGATCCTGAAGCGCTTCAGCGCCTCGCGGTCGATCTCGATGCCCAAGCCCGGCCCCTGCGGGATCGCGAGCTTGCCGTCGACGAGCTGCGAGCCCTCGCCGACGAGCGGGCGCGTGAAGGCGTCGCGCAGCGGGTTCTCGTAGACCATGCACTCGAAGGTACGGAAGCTCTCCGCCGCTGCGGCGAGCTGCAGGCTCGCGGCAACGCAGATCGCGCCCGACCAGCCGACATGCGGCGCATAGGCCGTGTTGAAGGTCGCGGCGAGCTCGGCGATGCGCCAGGTTTCGGTAATGCCGCCGGAGCGGGTGACGTCCGGCTGGATCAGCCCGAGCGAGCGATCCTGCAGCATGGTCAGCGCCTCGCCCGCGACGAAATCGCTCTCGCCGGCCGCGAGCCGGATCGGCAGATGCTGGGCGAGGCGGCGATAGCCTTCACGGTCATGCGGCGCGATCGGCTCCTCGAAGAAGCCGTAGCCGAGATCGGCCAGCGCGCGGCCGACGATCATCGCGTCGTCGACGTCATAGGCCCAGTTCGCATCGACATAGAGCGCGATCTCGTCGCCGGCGAGCCGGCGGATCAGCTTTGCGCGGGCGATGGCATCACGCAGGGGATGGCCGAGCTTGACCTTGATTTCGCGGAAGCCGGCCTCCAGCGCCGCCGCCACCTCGGCCTCGACCGTGGCGTCGTCGAGCCAGTTGATCGAGGAGGCATAGGCCGCGACCTCCATGCGCCCCATGCCGCCGAGCAGCTTGTGGACCGGCTGCCCCGCCTGCTTGCCGGCGATATCCCAGAGCGCGATATCGACGGCCGCGATGGCCTCGACGACCTGCCCGCCCGGACGCCCCGAGAGCGCGGCGCGCATCGCCTTCCACAGCGCGCGGCGGTCGGCAGCATCGCGCCCGATCAGGCGCGGCACAAATGCGTCCTCGATGAAGCGCGCATAGCCGGCCGCGCCGCGCCGGCACAATCCCTCGCCGAAGCCGATCGTGCCGTCCGCGGTCTCGACCTCGACGACGACGATCTCGATCGCGGGATAGTCGCCCTGCGAGGTCCGCTGGACCTTGGGCAGCGTCGCCCGCAGCGGATGGACGTCGATTCTGGCGATGCGGCTGGCCGACATGCGGCATGGCCCTCCCGAGGCGCGTCGCTGAACGACACTTGCTTATCTGATAGGTTGAACAGTTGCCAAGGAACGCGGCATCTGTCAATGATCCCCGCCGGAGGAAATTGATGAGCGATATCGCCCGTTCCGTGCTGGATGCCGACGACCCGTTCGCGGGCGGCGATGTCGTGCCGATGCGTCTCGGCGATGCCGTGATCCAGCGCATCACGCAGGCGATCCATGAGGGGCGTTTGAAGCCGGGCGATTTCCTGCCCTCGGAAGCGCGCATCGCCGCCTCCTTCGGCGTCAGCAAGCCGATCGCACGCGAGGCCATCCGCCAGCTCGCGGCCATGGGCGTCGTCCATATCCAGCAGGGCAAGCCGACGCGGGTGCAGGCGCTCGATGCCGCGCCGCTCGACCGGTTCTATCGTTTCGCCGTGCGCGGCCGTGCCAACGGCCTGACCGAAGCCGTCGAACTGCGCCGCATCCTGGAGCCGCCGATCGCGGCGCACAGCGCCGAACGGCGTACGGACGAGGATATCGAGAAGCTCGATCTCATCCTCGCCCGGATGGAGGATGCGCTGGGTCACGTGCCGCTCTGGATCGAGGCCGATCTCGATTTCCACGAAGCGGTCGCAGCCTCCTCTGGCAACCGCCTGCTCGATTTCCAGCTCCGCGGCCTGCGCCCCGTCATCCGCGAGGTGATGGAGATTTTCAACTCGCGCGAGGCGCGCGGCCCCGAGGACTGGCAGCGCACGTTCAAGCGCCATGTCCTTGTCGTGGACGCCATCCGCGCGGGCGATGCCGCCGCGGCTTCCGCCGCCATGAACAAGCATTTCGAAGCGGCAGAAGCCGCCATCGCGGAACTCGCGAGCCATAGGGAGGATCATCATGAGTCAAGGGGCGACACTCGACCGTAGGCAGTTCGGCGCCGGTATCCTCGGGCTGAGCTTTGCCGGGCTGGGTCACACGGCGCAGGCGCAGAGCGGGCCTTTCAACGTCTTCACCCATCGCGTCATGCAGACGGTCGCGACCGGCGCGCAGGGCGGCGACATCACGAAGGACTGGGCGCAGAAGAACGGCGTCACCGTCCAGTGGACGACCTTCGACACCGGGCCGCTGCAGGAGCGCCTGTTCCGCGAAGCGAGCCTCGGCGAGACCTCCGTCGATGTCGGCTTCGTCGTCAACACCCAGGTCGTGCCGCGCGCTGCGACCCTGTTCGAGCCGCTCGACGACTATCTGAAGAAGGACCCGGTCGAGGACATCGCCGATATCTTCCCCGGCCTGATCGAGGGCATGAAGGTCGGTGGCAAGCAGCTCGCGATCCCGTTCCGCCACGCCTCCTCCGGCCTGCACTACAATGAGGAGATCCTGGCCGAGAAGGGCTTCTCCAAGCCGCCCGCGACGATCGAGGAGATGATCGAGATCGCCAAGGCCTGCAGCTATCGCCGCGCCGACGGCACGCAGGTCGTCGGGTTGTGCACGCCGGGCGCGACCTATCCCAACGTGATCGATCTCGCCCGCGCCTGGGACGGCGATTTCATCACGCCCGATTTCAAATGCGTCGCCGACCAGCCGCCGATGCTGAACGCGATCCGCACCTTGCGCGAGCTCTTCCAGGCCAACGCCTTCCCGCGCAATTTCGCGACGCTCTCGCCCGAGGACGTCAATGTCTGGATGCAGCAGGGCCGCGCCGCGATGAGCCTGCAGAGCATGGGCCGAAACCGCATCTACAACGACCCGCAGAAGTCGAAATTTCCCGGCAAGATCAAGACGATCGCCGTCCCAGCCTCGAAGACGCTGGCTGGCAAATATGCAGCAGCCCCGGCCAAGGTCGAGTTCTGGGGCATGGTCATCCCGAAGAACGCCAAGCGCAAGGACCTCGCCTGGAGCTTCATCAAGGCGATGACCTCCAAGGAAGCGACGCTGAAGGCCGCGCTCAATGGCAACGGCCCGGTCCGCGCCTCGACCTATGCCGATCAGGGCTTCGCCGGGTCCGTGCCTTACGCCGCCGAGGAATTGAAGGTGCTCAAGGTCGCGCGCGTCCCGATGCCGGCCTTCGACGAGGCTGCCCGCGCCGGCGATCTGTTCAAGGAAGAAGCCGAAGCCGCCGTGCTCGGCATGAAGACGCCGGAAGAGGCGATGGCCTCGCTGGTCAAGCGCGTACAGCCGCTGCTGCCGGCCTGACGATCGAGAAAGCGGCGCACCACGCCAGAAAACGAGCACCGGAGGACAATCGATGACATCCCGCATCTCGCGCCGCCGGTTCGGCGCGCTCGCCGGCGCCGCAGCCGCCTCGGCGCTTCTCCCGCGCGGCGCCTTTGCCCAGGCGAAGACGCTGACGGCGCTCGGTCACCGCGTTCACCAGAATGCCGCGACGACCGGTCCCGGCGGCGATGCCACCGAAGCCTTCCGCAAGGCGAACGACGCCAATGTGAACTGGGTCACCTTCGGCGATGTCAACGCCGTGCATGAGCGGCTGCTGCGCGAGGCCTCGCTCTCGGAGACCTCGATCGATGTCGCCTATCTCGTCAATGGCCGCGCCGTGCCGCGCAATCTCCAGCTCTTCGAGCCGCTCGATGCGCTGATGAAACAGGCGCCGATCGAGGCCTTCGACGATTTCGCGCCGGGCCTGCTCGGCCCGCTCAAGGTCGGCGATGCCCTGCATGGCATCCCGGTGCGCCACGCGACCAACGCATTGATCTACAACGAAGCCCTGCTGGAAGAGCGCGGCGTCACCAAATTGCCGACGACATTCGAGGAGCTGACGGAGCTCGCCCGCAAGCTCACCTTCAAACGCGAGGACGGCACGCAGATCTACGGCCTCGCCTTCACCGCCGTCTTCGCCTCGAACTTCCTGACGCTCGCCCGCTGCCTCGGCGGCGACTACATGACGACCGACGGCAAGATCGTCGCGGCCGAGCCGCCCATGGTGAAGACGCTCGCCCTGCTCGCCGATTTCTACAAGGCCGGCGTCCTGCCGCGGAATTTCGCGACGGTGAACAACGAGGAGATCACGACCTGGATGCAGCAGGGCCGGGCCGCGATGACGATCAACCCCTTCGCCCGGCTCGTCACCTATAACGACCCGTCCAAGGGCAAGTATGGCGGGCGCTTCAAATCGCTACTGCCGCCGATGGCCGCCGATCTCGTGGGCAAGGTCGCCTTTGCGCCGACGACCGAATTCTGGGCGCTGATGATCCCGAAGAACGCCAGGCAGAAACCGCTGAGCTGGGAATTCATCCGCACCCTCTCTTCGAAGGCCGGCACCGCCGCCATGGCGCTGAACGGCAACGGCCCGGTCCGCATCTCGACCTATGCCGACGAGAAGCTGAAGGCGGCGATGCCCTATGCCGCCGACGAGGCTGCCGCGCTCAAGGCTTCGCGCATCCACCTGCCCGCCTTCGACGAGCAGGCCCGCGCCCACGACATCTTCATCGAGGAAACGCAGGCCGCCGTGCTCGGCCGCAAGCCGGCGCAGCAGGCGATGGACGATGCCACCGCGCGCGTGAAACCGCTGCTCGGCTGATGACGGGTCCGCTTTCGGGCCGTGTTGCCCTCGTTACCGGCGCGGCGCGCGGCATCGGGCGGGCGATCGCGACACGCCTCGCGGAAGCCGGCGCGCATGCGATCATCCATGACCGGGACGCCGGCGCCGCCGACGCGGCGGTGGCCGATCTGCGCGCGCAAAACCGTGCAGCCACGGCCCTGATCGCCGATCTCGCCGAGCCGGGCGCGCCCGCTGCGATGGCGGCGCAGCTCATGGCAAAGGGCATCGAGCCCGATATCCTCGTGCTCTGCGCCTCCGTCGAGATGCTGGAGACCTGGGACGCGGTCTCGGAAGCCGCGATGGCCGCCCAAACGGAGATCAATCTCCACGCCACGGTGCGGCTGCTGCAAGCTTTCCTGCCGGGGATGCTATCGCGCGGCTTCGGCCGGGTGATCGCGATCGGCAGCGTGCAGGAAGCGCGCCCCAATCCGACCCACTTCTACTACGCCGCCACCAAGGCGGCGCAGACCAGCATGATCCTGAACCTCGCCCGCACCACGCAGGCTCCGGACGTCACCTTCAACATCGTCAAGCCCGGCGCCATCCTGACGGACCGCAATCGCGCCGTGCTGGCCCAGCCCGGCCGAGAGCAGCAGGTGCTCGCCCGTATCCCCCTGGGCCGGATCGGCAGCCCCGAGGATTGTGCGGGGATCGCCCTGCTGCTCTGCTCGCCCGAAGGCAGCTATATCAACGGAGCCGAAATCGCGGTGGATGGCGGATTGCGGCTCTGAGCGGGCTCAGGGCCCGACGAGCTGCCCGCCATCGACGACGATGCTCTGGCCGGTGACCCAGCTCGCCTTGGCCGAGGCGAGGAAGAGCACGACCTCGGCGACTTCTTCGGGCTTCCCCATGCGCCCGAAAGCGATAGACGCCAGGGTTGCATTGTAGAGCTCGGGATTGGAGGTCTTCCGGTTTTCCCAGGAGCCGCCAGGGAATTCGATCGAGCCCGGCGCGACGCAGTTCACCCGGATGCCCTTGCGCGCCAGCATCTTGGCCTGGCTGCCCGTGTAATGCATCACGGCCGCCTTGATCGCGCCATAGGGCGCCGAGCGTGCCGAGGCCCGCAGAGCCGAGATCGACGAGATGTTCACGATCGACGAACCCGGCTGGAGATGCGGGATCGCCGCATGGCTGCCGCGCACCACGGCCATCATGTCGACGCTGAGCGAGGCGGCCCAGCCCTCCTCGTCATCGCTCTGGCCGAAGCCCGAGGCATTGTTGACGAGGATGTCGAGGCCGCCGAGCGCCTTGACGGCTTGCGGCACATAGGCCTCGATCTGGCCGGCATCGGCGAGGTCGACGGTCGCCGCATGCGCGGAGACGCCCAACGCTTCGATCTCCTTACGCGTCGCCTCCAGCGGGCCGGCGCCGCGCGCGCAGATCGAGACCGCTGCCCCGCCCGCGGCGAAGCCGAGCGCGATCGAGCGGCCGATGCCGCGGCTGCCGCCCATCACGATCACGCGCTTGCCGGTGAATTCCTTGGCCATGCGGGCCTCCCCTTCCTGATTGATTCCCGGTCCTTATTGCCGGCGGGAAGAGGCAAGCTTCAAGGCAGGCGGCACGCATGCCGCCCCTGCAAATCCGGGAGGAATGATGGGTCTATCGGTCCCGCGCGACGCGAAAACCATTGGTGTAGAAGCGCACGTCGGCCTCGTATTTGAAGCGCGCGGCCGAGCGCAGATAGCGCGGATCGTTGTTGAAGGAGCCTCCGCGCAACACCCGCTCGCGGCACCCCCCGACCGTAAAGGCGCTGCCGTCGCGGGGCGCGTTGCGATAGCTCTCGCTCCAGCAATCGGCGACCCATTCCGCGGCATTGCCGGCCATGTCGTAGAGCCCGAAGGCATTGGCCGGGAACTGGCCGGCCGCGACCGCGCTACCGCGCTTCTGGTCGTTGCAGCCAAGGCAGTTGGCCCGCTCCTTCACCAGGGTCTGCCCCCAGGGATAGGTCGTCACCGTGCCGGCGCGCGCGGCATATTCCCATTCGCTCTCGGTGGGCAGGCGATAGGACTTGCCAGTGCGGGCCGAGAGCCAGGCGAGATAGGCATTGGCATCGTTCCAGTGGATATCGGTCACCGGCCGCTTGCCGCGGCCGAGCCCGCGATCGTCCGGCCGATAATTGCAGCCGCCCTGGTCGATACAGAGATCCCATTCCTCGAATGTCACCTCCCGCACCCCGAGATGGAAGCCGCGCACGCTCACCGGATGCACCGGCTTCTCGAATTCGTAGAGATCGTTCGAGCCCATCTGGAAGCTGCCGGCAGGGATCGCGACCAGCTCGGGACAGCCTGCGCAATCGCGTTGCCGCGCACCGGCAGGCTGGGAGGTTGCGGCTGCGGGCGCAGGCGCGGCCGGGCCGGCGCGATATTCCTGCTCGCGCGTGCGGGCCAGCGAAGCGAAACGCCCGCTCGGATAGGCATCGAGATAGGCGCGGTACTCCGCCGCGTTGCGGCTGTTGCGGATCGATTCCCAGAAGGCGAGGTCGTAGGCGGCGTCCTGGGTCGCGCCCGGCGTCTGCGGCGGCGGAATCACGGCGCGGCTGCCTTGCGCCACCGCAACCGGCCGGGCGACGGGCGTGACGACGAGCCCCTTCGGCGGCTCCGCCGAGAGCCAGACCTGCTGGCTGCGCCGGGTTTCGCGCGAAACCGTGTCCCGCACCTGCTTCAGCGCCTGCGTCATGTCCAGCCCAGGCGTCCGGATCGCCTTCAGCCAGGCGGCGACCGCGCGGTCGGGGCCGCCCGGCAGCGTCTTGCCCGGCGCCGTCGGGAACAGCACGGCGATACCTTCCATCGGCTCCAACGGCAGGAGCCCCTTCGTCTTGGCCTGCCAGGGATTGTCGCGGCCGGCATCCAGGAACACCAGGGCGCTCGCCGGCCGGGCGACGATCAGCGGATCGATGATCTCGTCGAGATCGACCACCCCCTCAGCGCCGTTCTGCGTCGAGATCAGGAAATTGCGGTTGCGCTGCTGGATCGCATGGCCGCTGTAGAACACCACGACCTGCGCGCCGCGCCGGAGCTTGCCCGCGAAACCGGCGATCGCCTGCCGCAAGGCGTTGCGGTCGGCATTCTCGACCGCGACGACATCGAAGCCGCCGGCGCTCAAGGTCTCTGCGACGGCGCGGCCTTGCTGGGCGGTGCCGGCGATTGGCGCCTCCGGATAGGCTTCGTTGGCAATGACGAGGGCGACACGCGCAGGCTCGCCCGGCTGCTGGGCAAAGCCGGCCAGACCCGACAATCCCTGCAGCACGATCGCAGTGGCCAGAACGCGCAACCAAGCCATCGGCGGACGATATCCTTCAGCTAGCGGACATTGACCGTGATCTTCGGTGACATCACGGGCGGATTATGCGGGGTATGATTGTGGTCGCCGAGCAGCAATTGCAGCGTGTGCCGGCCCTTGGGCAGCGTCACCACCACTTCGGTCTGCCCGTTGCCGAGATGGATGTTGTTGTAGTCGGACGGGATCGGCTGGTCCGGCGGGCCGGGATCGGTATCGATCAGCAGGTGATGGTGCCCCGTCCGCGCGTGATTGACGCCTGCCGGCGCGACGCCCATGCCGCGCAGGCCGATCCGCACGGTGAAGCGCTCGGGAACGCTCAAGCCATCGATCGGGTAGTGGAAATAGACCTGGGCGCCGGGAGGCGCCGGCTGGCGCGCCGGCGTCTGCGCCGCGGCCTCCGGAGCAGACGCCTGCCAGGCCATCAGCGCGACAAGGCCGGCTGCTGCGATGCGGGCTTGCGACATCACCGGCGCCTCCTCGCATGCGGGCCACCCGGCGCCACCGTGACCGTGATGCGCTCCGAAATCACCGGCGGATCATGCGGCACATGGTTCTCGTCGGCGAGCAGGAGCTGCAGCGTGTGCCGCCCGTTCGGCAGCGTCAGCTTGTATTCGGTCTGGCCGCCGCCGAGATGGATATGGTTGAGATCGGCCGGGATCGGCTCGCCGAAGGAGGGCGGCCCGGTATCGACCAGCAGGTGGTGATGGCCGGTATTCGGCTTGGCGACGCCGGCCGGCGCCACGCCCATGTTGCGCAGGCCGAAGCGGATCGTCGAGGTCGGATAGATCCGGTCGCCATCCCTGGGATAGACGAAATAGACCGCGGCATCGTTGGGCGACGCCGTGCGGGCGCGGCCGGGGCCATGGGCATGCGGCGGTGGAGGCGCAGCGACCGAAGCCTGCGCGTCGCCGACGACGCGGACCCGGATGCGCGGGGACACCACCGGCGGATCATGTGGCACATGCTCGTGATCGCCCATCAGCAATTGCAACGTGTGCTCGCCGGGCGGCAGCGAGAGCTCGACCTCGGTCTGGCCGCGCCCGAAATGCAGATGGTTGAAGTCGCTGGGAATCTCGCGGTCGAGCGCCGGCAGTTCGGTATCGACGAGCAGATGGTGGTGGCCGCCATTCTGGCTGGTTGTTCCGGCCGGCGTCACCGCGATACCCTCCGCACCGAAGCGTATCTTGGCACGGCTCGGGATCGTCGCGCCGTCCTGCAGATCGATGAAGAAGACGCGGGCGCCGGGCGCGGCGGCCGAGCGTGGCTTCTCAGGCGCCGCCGAAACCTCGACCGTGATGCGCTCCGACACCACTGGCGGATCATGCGGCACATGGTTGTGATCGGCGAAGAGCAATTGCAGCGTATGCTTGCCCGGCGTCAGCGCGATCTCGGCCTCGGTCTGGCCGCCGCCGAAATGGATATGGTTGAAATCGCTGGGGATCGGCTGGTCGAGCGGTGGCAATTCGGTATCGATCAGCAGGTGGTGATGCCCGCCATTGCGCATCGGCTGGCCGGCAGGAACGACCTCCATGCCGGAAATCGCGAAACGCACCGTGAGCTTGGCGGGAACCTGCGCCTTGTCGGCGAGACCGACGAAGGAGAGACGGGCGGCTGCGGGGGCCGGGCTGCGCTGCCGGGCACGATCCTGCGCCGATACCCCGGCGAATGGGAGCGCCAAGGCCAACCCCAACAGCAGAAGCCCCGGCGCGAGACGAAGCATCAGCGTCTTCCTTTCGCGAGAAGATAGGCGGAAGGCTATCAGCGACGATTGCAGCCTTCAAGCAAAACACCATCCCGTTTCGATGAGAACTATGCTTTGTTCTGGAGATAGCCGGGATCATGCATTAGCATGACGTAGAGGCTGCCCGCAGCCTCCAGGATGCGCCCATGACCCTCGTCGTCAGACTCTGCGGCCTGATCCTCATGCTCTGGTCCGGCCTTGCGCTGGCCGAGACGCCGCCCGAACGCCGCGTGGCGCTCGTCATCGGCAATTCCAGCTATCGCAACGCCCCGGCGCTGCCGAATACCGTCAACGACGCGCGCGACATGGTCACGGCCCTGCGCAAGGTCGGCTTCGAGGTGGTCGACGGTATCGATCTCGACAAGCGCGGGATGGATGCGGCGCTGACGCGCTTCGCCCGGCTGGCGCAGGATGCCGACGCCGCGATGTTCTATTTCGCCGGCCACGGCTTCCAGTTCAACGGCGAGAACTATCTCGTACCCGTCGAGGCGAAGGTCGAGGATGAGGTCGGCGTCCAGTACGAGACGACCCGGCTCAACGATGTCGTCACTGCGCTGAATTATGCAAAGGGCGTCAAGATCATGGTGCTCGACGCCTGTCGCAACAACCCGTTCGTCGGCTTGCTCGCCAAGCGGCAGGCGACGCGCGGCTTCTCGGTCGCCTCCGGCCTCGCCCCGGTCCAGCGCGCGCAGGGCATGGTCATCGCCTATGCCACGCAGGCGAATGACGTCGCCGCCGATGGTGCGGGCCGCAACAGCCCCTTCACCGCCGCTCTGGTGCGCGAGATCGACCAGCCCGGCCTGGAAGTGGCGGCGCTGTTCCGCCGCGTCCAGAAGAGCGTCTACGACTCGACCGCCGGCAAGCAGACGCCGGAACTCTCGCTCTCCCTGCTTGGCGATTTCTATCTCAACCGCGAGGAGACCGACGCCGATGTCTGGCGCCGGATCCGCACCAGCGACGACACCACCGCCTTGCAGGCCTTCATCCAGCGCTATCCGCAGAGTTTCTTCGTCATCGATGCCCGCACGCGGCTCGACCTGCTCGAACGCCGCTCCGCCGTATCGAGCGATCGTGACAAGCTCATACGCGAATTCGCCGCGCGCGAACGTGCCTTGCTCGAGCGTCTCGAACGGGCGGAACAGGGGCGGCGGCAGGCAGCAGACGATCTCGCCCGCAAGGATATTGGCGACGCGGTCGGCGTCCCGCCACCCGTGCCGGCTCCGGGCTCCGCGCCTGTCGCTATCGCCCCTGCCCCGCCCCCGCCGCGTGCCCAGGACAAGGCGGAGCGCGCGCGCCTCGCCGACGAACTCGCCCGCCGGGAATCGGAGCTCGCGGCGATCGAGACGGAAAAGCAACGGCTTGCCGAAGAGCGCCTGGCTGTCGAGCAGGCCATGGCAGCGCGGCTCGGTGTATCCGGCTCGCTGTCGCCGAACCGGTCGACGCAGCCCGTCGCCCTGCCGGGTGCCGCACTGCGCCCGCCGGAAGCCGCACCGCGCGGACGAGCCTCCGGCGAATGCGCCGAACTGTTGATGCGCGCGCAGCTCGGCGACCTCACGCCGGCCGGGCGCGAACAATTGCGGCAGTGCCGCTGATGCAGGGGGCCGCGGCGGGAAAGCCCGGCCGAAGCCGGAGAGGTGAGGCATGACGGGCCTGGTCCGCTTCAAGATCGCCGTGATCGGCCTGGCGCTGCTGGCAGGAGCCGGCGTGGCCCACGCCCAAGCCGCACCGCCGACACCGACCCCGTTCGCTGACGCGCTCCGCAGGGCGGCCGACGACCTGTTCGGCAAGGCGTCGGTTTCAGGCGACAAGGTCGAACTGGTGATCGACCCGCTCATCGACGCGGCCTCTGGCGCGCAATCGACCGCGACGCGCTCGATGCAGGCCACGCTGATGGAGATCGTCCGGTCGCACTATCCGCGCTTCACCGTCCTGCCCTTCGACAGCGAGGCGCTCGCCGGCAAGCCGGTGGTGCTGGTCGGCACCTTCACCGCCGTGAACAACCAGGGCGTGGCGGACGGTCCGCGCGACGCCTACCGGATCTGCCTGACGCTGGCCGACCTGAAATCCAACAGCATCGTCTCCAAGGGCGTCACCCGCGCCCGCACCGAAGGCGTCGACACGACGCCGACGCCCTATTACCGGGACTCGCCACTCTGGGCCAAGGATCAGGCGACGGACGCCTATATCAAGACCTGCCAGGGCACGAAGCTCGGGGACCCGATCGATCCCGGCTATGTCGAGAAGCTCACCGCCAATGCGCTGATCAATGACGGCATCCTCGCCTATGAGACCCGGCATTTCCGCGAGGCGCTCGCCTTCTACCGGACGGCGCGCAGGCTGCCCGGCGGCGAGCAGCACCGCGTCAGGATCGGCACCTATCTCGCCGCCAGCAAGCTCGACCGGCGCGAGGACATGGTCGATGCCTTCGGCGACCTGATCGACTACGGCCTCGGCACCGACCGATTGATGGTGAAGCTGCTGTTCAAGCCCGGCACCACGCAGTTCATCGACGACCGCCAGATCACCGAGCCCTATCCGATGTGGCTGAGCCAGATTGCGACGCGTTCCCGCCAGAAAGGTGCCTGCCTGGAGATCGTCGGCCATACCTCGCATACCGGCCTGCCGCAGGTGAACGACCGGCTCTCGGCGCTGAGGGCACAGTTCGTCATGGACCTCCTGCTGACCGGCGCGCCCGACAATCGCGGCCGCCTGATCGCGACCGGCCGCGG
Organism: Allobosea sp. NPDC055353; assembly: GCF_053644975.1. Lineage (NCBI taxonomy): Bacteria > Pseudomonadati > Pseudomonadota > Alphaproteobacteria > Hyphomicrobiales > Alloboseaceae > Allobosea > Allobosea sp. NPDC055353. The sequence continues at coordinate 96,136 of NZ_JBSHMC010000004.1, forward strand.
CTTCAAGGAAAACCTCGTCGGCACCGGCAAGGACGACGCCAGCGACGCGCTCGACCGCCGCGTCGAGTTCAAGGTGATCGGCTGCTGACGCGGAGCGACCGGCAGCATTGTCCTCTCTCCCCCTTTCGATTCGGCGGCGCTGTTGCGGTGGCGCGCCGAAAAGCGGAAGCTGCGCGCCATCGCGCAAGCTTTCCTGCGATCGACAAGGCTATCGACACCGTGCTGACCCGCCCCACATCGCGCCCCTCCGATTTCGGCCACAAGACCGCGATGCGCTTCAGCGCGCTCGGCGCGCAGCCCCTGCAGACGGCCTGACGATGACCGAGGAAGCCAAACGGATCGGCGCGATCATCGGGGCGCCACCCGAAGCGGTGCGCCGGGCGCTCTCGCGCCATGGCGTGCTGCGCGCCGGCATCAATCTGTCGAATTTCCTGCTGGTTTCCAGCCGCACGGCCGATGGCGGCCCGGCCGGCGTCTCGCCGGACATGGCGGCGATCCTGGCCGAATGCCTCGGCTTGCCGCTCCGGTACGTCCCCTATGAATCGCCCGGCCCGCTCGCGGATGCGGCCGAGCGCGACGAATGGGATGTCGCCCTGGTCGGCGCAGAGCCACAGCGCGCCGCGGTGATCGACTTCACCCCGGCCTATACCGAGATCGAGGCGACCTATCTGGTGCCGGCGGGCTCGGACCTGCAATCGGTGGCGGAGGTCGATCGTCCGGGCCGGCGCATCGCGGTCGCCGCCCGCACGGCCTATGGTCTCTGGCTCGAACGCAACATCCAGGCGGCCGAACTCGTCGCCGGAGAGGGCTTCGACGGAGCCTACCGGCATTTCGTCGACCGGAAGCTCGATGCCCTCGCGGGCCTGCGTCCCAAGTTGATCGAGGATGAGAAGACCCTGCCGGGTTCGCGCATGCTCCCCGACCGCTTCATGGCGGTCCAGCAGGCGCTGGGCACGCCCAAGGCCTCCGGCATCGCCCTCGACTATCTCAGCAGCTTCGTCATCGCCGCCATCGAGAGCGGGCTCGTCGGGCGGCTGATCGCGAAGCATGGCATCACCGGCCTCTCCGTCGCCGAGCCGCCTCTCGGCAGCTAGACCGACAGCTCATCGGCCTTGTCGAGGTGACGGAATTTCGCGACGCCACCCCGTTCAACCGGAATTGAGTGGCGAGCGGCCCCGGGAAAGTGCCGGGCTCCGATTGATCGATTGCCGTACAATCCGTATTCCTCTTGTCGACAAGAGGATTTCCCATGACCGCCAGCAAGACCAAGACAATCCCCGTTCCGGAGCGCAAGCGCGGCTCGGGCGTGAAATTCGTCTACGACCTGTTGCGCGATGAAATCCTCGATCTGGTCCTCCAACCCGGCAGCCCGATCGACGAGGTCCAGCTCGCCGAGCGCTTCCAGATGTCGCGCACGCCGATCCGCGAGGCACTGGTGCGGCTGGCCGGTGAAGGGCTGATCGACACCTTGCCGAACCGCTCGACCATGGTGGCCAATCTCGACTTCCTGAACATGGCGCCCTTCTTCGACGCGCTGACGCTGATGTACCGGGTGACGACCCAGCTTGCCGCCCAGAACCGCCGGCCGGAGGACCTGGAAGCAATCCGCGCCCGGCAGGCGGAATTCGCCGCCGCGGTGAAGGCGCAGGATGCACTGGCGATGATCGCGACCAACGCCGCTTTCCATGCCGCGATCGCGGAAGCCGGGCGCAACCCTTACTTCAACAGCCTGTTCAGCCGCCTCCTCGACGAGGGTCGCCGCTTCCTGCGGCTCTATTACCAATCCTATGACGACCGGCTGCCGCAGCAATTCGTCGACGAGCACGAGACCATCGTCGCCGCGATCCTGGCCCGAGACACGGCACTGGCAGAGCGCCTGGGGAAGGCTCATGCGGAACAGATCGTCCGGCAGATCCAGAAGCTCATGATCGGCGAGGACAGGCTCGACATCGCGCTTTGAGTTTCTTGCGTAATCGTTGTCGACAAGGAATATGCAAAACCCTATAATGAGCCCGAGAAGAGCGCGCCGCTGGGGTGTCGGGCTCTCCGCAAGAACGACAGCCAGAAGGAGAGCGAGATGAAGGCCCAGATTTTCTCCGGCGTGATCCCCGCGTTGATGACTCCCTGCAAGGCGGACCGCACGCCCGATTTCGACGGGCTGGTGCGCAAGGCCAGGGAGCTGGTCGCCGCCGGCATGTCCGCGGTTGTCTATTGCGGCTCGATGGGTGACTGGCCGCTCCTTACCGACGCCCAGCGCATGGAAGGCGTCGAGCGGCTGGTGAAGGCCGGAATCCCGGTCATCGTCGGCACCGGCGCGGTCAACACCGCCTCGGCCGTGGCGCACGCCGCTCATGCCCAGAAGGTCGGCGCCAAGGGCCTGATGGTGATCCCGCGCGTTCTCTCGCGTGGCTCGGTCATCGCCGCCCAGAAGGCGCATTTCAAGGCGATCCTGACCGCCGCGCCGAGCCTGCCGGCAGTGATCTACAACAGCCCCTATTACGGCTTCGCCACCCGCGCCGACCTGTTCTTCGCGCTGCGCGCCGAGCACCCGAACCTCGTCGGCTTCAAGGAGTTCGGCGGTGCCGACGATATGCGCTATGCGGCCGAGAACATCACCAGCCGCGATGACGGCGTCTCGCTGATGATCGGCATCGACACCACCGTCGTCCATGGCTACGTGAACTGCGGCGCGACCGGCGCGATCACCGGCATCGGCAATGTCCTGCCGAAGGAAGTGCTTCATCTCTGCCAGCTCTCGGTGGCCGCGGCCGCCGGCGATGCCACGGCGCGCCGCCAGGCTCAGGAGCTGGAGCAGGCTCTGGCCGTGCTCTCCTCCTTCGATGCCGGCCCGGACCTCGTCCTGTTCTTCAAGCACATGATGGTGCTGAAGGGCGACGCGGAATACACGCTGCACTTCAACGAGACCGATGCGCTGAGCGACAGCCAACGCGGCTATGCCGAGACGCAGCTCAAGCTGTTCGACGCCTGGTATGCCGACTGGTCGAAGGCGAACGTGGCCCATAAGCAGGCGGCCTGATCATGCGCCCCGCGCGGCGGAAGCCCTTCCGCCGCGCGGGGGCAAGTTCCATGCTGATATCCCCGGCCGGTTATTGGCCCGGATCAAAACCGCAAGACGCATTCGCGAAGCGCATCCGCTGATGGCCAATCCCGATGTCACCGTCATAGGCGCCGGCGTGGTCGGCCTCTCAGCCGCGATCGCGGCGCAGGGGCGCGGCCTGTCGGTCGTGGTGCTGGACAAGACCGGGCCGGCCGCGGGCGCCTCCGCCGGCAATGCCGGCGCCTTCGCCTTCACCGACATCCTGCCGCTGGCTTCACCCGGCATCCTGCGCAAGGCGCCGAAATGGCTGCTCGATCCGCTCGGGCCGCTCTCGGTGCCGCCGGCCTATGCGCTCCGGATCGCCCCCTGGATGTATCGCTTCTGGCGGGCCTGCTCGCCTGATCGCGTCGCCCATTCCACCACGGCGCAGACCGCGCTGATGGACCTGTCGAAGGCGGAGCTGGAACCCTTCCTGCACGAGACCGGCACCTTCGCCATGCTGCGCAAGGACGGCAATCTGCAGGTCTATGAGAGCGAGGCTGAGCTGAGGGCCTCCCTGCCCGGCTGGCAGGCCCGTGCGGAACACGGCATCGCCTTCCGGCATCTCGACGCAGCCGGCATGGCCGAGATCCAGCCCGGCCTCGCACCACGCTTCACCCACGGCACCTTCACCCCCGGCTGGTATTCGATCGCCGACCCAAAGGGCTATACGGTCGCGCTCGCCGACCACTTTCGCGCCCGCGGCGGCACGATCGAGCGGCTGGAGGTCGAGCGCCTTGCTCCGCATGACGGCGGCATCACGATCCACGCTCGCGGCGGTGAGACCCGGCAGGCCGCGCAGGTCGTGTTGGCTGCCGGCGCCTTCTCCCATCGCATCGCCAAGAGCCTCGGCGAGCGCATCCCGCTCGAAACCGAGCGCGGCTACAACACCACGCTACCGCCCGATGCCTTCGACCTGCGCACCCAGGTCACCTTCGGCGGCCATGGCTTCGTCGTCAGCCGCCTGTCGATCGGCATCCGCGTCGGCGGTGCGGTCGAGCTCGGCGGGCTCGACCTGCCCCCGAATTTCCGCCGCTCGGAGGCGATGCTGGCCAAGGCCCGCGCCTTCCTGCCCGGCCTCAAGCCCGATGACGGCGTGCAATGGATGGGTTTTCGCCCGTCACTGCCCGACAGCCTGCCGGCAATCGGCCGTGCTCGCGCGACCCCGCGCGTGATCTATGCCTTCGGCCACGGCCATCTCGGCCTGACGCAATCGGCCGGCACCGCCCGCCTCGTCGCCGACCTCTTGACGGATCGGCCACCCGCCATCGACATCGCTTCCTTCTCACCGCAGCGCTTCTGAGAGTCGGACCATGGCCAGCCACACCTTCTCCTGCATCGACGGCCACACCTGCGGCAATCCGGTGCGCCTCGTCTCCGGCGGCGGCCCGCGCCTCGAAGGCGCGAACATGCTGGAGAAGCGCGCGCATTTCCTGCGCGAGTTCGACTGGATCCGCACCGGCCTGATGTTCGAGCCGCGTGGCCACGACATGATGTCGGGCTCGATCCTCTATCCGCCGACCCGCCCCGATTGCGACGTCGCCGTGCTCTTCATCGAGACCTCGGGCTGCCTGCCGATGTGCGGCCACGGCACGATCGGCACGATCACCATGGGCATCGAGAACGGGCTGATCACCCCGCGCGAGCCGGGCAAGCTCTCGATCGAGGCGCCCGCCGGCAAGGTCGATATCAGCTATCGCCAGGAGGGCCGCTTCGTCGAGGAGGTCCGCCTGACCAATGTGCCGGGCTTCCTCTATGCCGAGGGCCTGACGGCCGAGGTCGAGGGTCTCGGCGAGATCGTCGTCGACGTCGCCTATGGCGGCAATTTCTACGCGATCGTCGAGCCGCAGAAGAATTTCCGGGACATGGCCGACCATACCGCCGGCGAGCTGATCGGCTGGTCGCCGAAGCTGCGCGCGGCGCTGAACAAGAAATACGAATTCGTCCACCCCGAACACCCTGAGATCCAGGGGCTCAGCCATATCCAGTGGACCGGCAAGGCGACGAAGCCGGAGGCGCATGCTCGCAACGCCGTGTTCTACGGCGACAAGGCGATCGACCGCTCGCCCTGCGGCACCGGAACCTCCGCCCGCATGGCCCAGCTCGCCGCCAAGGGTAAGCTCGCCGTCGGCGACGAGTTCGTGCATGAATCGATCATCGGCTCACTGTTCAAGGGCCGCGTCGAGGCCGCAACGACCGTCGCGAACCGCCCGGCGATCATTCCCTCGATCGCCGGCTGGGCCCGGATGACCGGCTACAACACCATCTTCATCGACGATCGCGACCCCTTCGCCCACGGCTTCGTCGTCGCCTGAGGCCGCTTCAGCTTGCGGATCGCTCGTCCGCTCCGCGACGCAACAGAAAGACCACGGCCCCGCTGCTCATCAGTGCCAGGCAGAACCAGGTCAGCGCATAGATCAGGTGCGTGTTGCGGAAGCTGACCTGGGTCATGCCGCCCTGTGGCAACGGGCCCGGTTCGGCGGCGGCATCGGCATCGACGAAATAGGGCGCGACCGCACCCAGACCTCGCGCGGCAGCGATCGCGGCAACGTCGCGCGAATACCAGCGCCCTGCAGCGGGATCGTTATTGCGCAGGAAGCCGCCGCCAGGCTCGTTCAGGCGCAGCAGCCCCACGACCCGCGTCTCTCCGGGTTCCGCCGCGCGGCGCTCATCCACCCCGCGCCGATCCTCCGGCACGAAACCGCGATTGACCAGAACAGTGAAGCCGGCATCGCTGCGGAACGGCGCCATGACCCAGAAGCCGGGTCCGCGCCCGGTGACGGCCATGGTCAGCGTCTCCGGCGCATCGAGATAGCGGCCCTGCATGGCGATGCGTCGGTATTCGTCGGCGGCTGCACCAACGCCGCTCCACTCATCCGGCCCCGGTGCTGTGCTCGGAGCAGCATGAATCCGCGCCTCGACGCGGGCGATCAGGTCAAGCTTCCAGCTCCGGCGCTCGACCTGCCAGATGCCGAGCCCGACGAAGACCAGCGTGAAGAGACAGAGCGCCGCGGCAAAGGCGAATCGGGCAAACCCACCGCGCGCGTGCCCGCCCGCATCCACCGACATCGGCCCTGCCTTACATTCTGTGCATGTCCGGCATCATGTTGCTGTTGAGGTGGAACATCACCCAGAGCGAGCCGGCGAGCACGATCGCCACGATAACGAGGGTGAAGATCAGCCCCATCATGTTCCAGCCGCCCTCCGAGCGGCCGTTCATATGGAGGAAGTAGACCATGTGGACGACGATCTGCGCGGCCGCGAAAGCCATGATCACGATCGCCGTCAGCGTCGCATTCCCCAGCATGTCGTTCATGACCAGCCAGAACGGGATCGCGGTCAGGACGACCGAAAGCAAGAAGCCGGTGACATAGCCGCGCAGGCTGCCATGCGGGGCATGGTCGTCGCCATGGGCGCCATGCGGTTCGGCTTGGTCGTGGCTACCGCTCATTTCAGCACGCCCATCAGGTAGACGAAGGTGAAGACGCCGATCCAGATGACGTCGAGGAAGTGCCAGAACATCGAGAGGCACAACAGGCGCCGGCGGTTCGCCTCGATCAGCCCGCGCTTCGAGACCTGCACCATCAGCACCGTCAACCAGATCAGGCCGAAGGTGACGTGCAGGCCGTGCGTGCCCACCAGCGTGAAGAACGAGGACAGGAAGGCACTGCGCATCGGCGTCGCGCCCTCGCGGATGAGATGCGCGAACTCGTAGAGCTCGATCGCCAGGAAGGCGAGGCCGAACAGCCCGGTGACGACGAGCCAGCGCTGCATCAGCGCCTGCTTGCCCTTGTCCATCGCCAGCATGGCGAAGCCATAGGTGATCGATGAGAACAGCAGCATGGCGGTGTTGACCGCGACCAGCCTGAGATCGAACAGGTCGGCGCCAGAGGGCCCCGCTGCATAATTGCGCCCGAGCACGCCATAGGTCGCGAAGAGCACTGCGAAGATCAGGCAGTCGCTCATCAGGTAGAGCCAGAAGCCGAGCATGGTCGAGCCGCCGGAATGGGCGTGATCGTCCCCGGTGACGTAGAATGCCGGCACGCTCGCGGCTTGAGCCTGTGCTTTCGCCTTGGCCATCATCGCCCCTCAGGCCCGTCCGAGCTGTCGGCTGCGCGCTTCCTCTTCCCGCACGACGTCGCCTGCGGGGATGTGGAAATCGCGGTCGTAGTTGAAGCTATGGATGATCGCGGTCGCGACCACGCCGACGAAGGTGAGCGCCGCCAGCCACCAGATATACCAGATCAGCGCGAAACCGCAGACCGTGGCGAGCCCGGCGATGATCACGCCCGCACCGGTGTTCCGTGGCATGTGGATCGGCTTGAAGCCGCCGAGCGGGCGGCTGTAGCCGCGCTTCTTCATGTCGGCCCAGGCATCGAGGTCATGCACGATCGGCGTGAACGCGAAATTGTAGGCCGGCGGCGGCGAGGAGGTCGACCATTCCAGCGTGCGCCCGTCCCAGGGATCGCCGGTCACGTCGCGCAATTGCTCGCGGCGGAGGATGCTGACGCCGATCTGGATGATGAAGCAGAGGATGCCGAGCGCGATCAGCACCGCGCCCATCGCCGCGACCACGAACCAGATCTGCAGCGACGGGTCCTCGAAGCGGCTGAGCCGCCGCGTCACGCCCATCAGGCCGAGCACATAGAGCGGCATGAAGGCGACGTAGAAGCCGATCACCCAGAACCAGAACGAGAGCAGGCCCCAGAATCGGTCGAGCTTGAAGCCGAAGGCCTTGGGGAACCAGTAAGCGATGCCGGCGAAGACGCCGAAGACCACGCCGCCGATGATGACGTTGTGGAAATGGGCGATCAGGAACAGGCTGTTATGCAGGATGAAATCGGCCGGAGGCACCGCCAGCATCACGCCGGTCATGCCGCCGATGACGAAGGTGATCATGAAGGCGAGGAGCCACATCATCGGCAGCTCGAAGCGGATGCGGCCACGATACATCGTGAACAGCCAGTTGAAGATCTTCGCCCCCGTCGGGATCGAGATGATCATCGTCGTGATCCCGAAGAACGAGTTCACGCTGGCGCCCGAGCCCATCGTGAAGAAATGATGCAGCCAGACGAGATAGGACAGGATGGTGATGACCACCGTCGCATAGACCATCGAGGCATAGCCGAAGAGGCGCTTGCCGCAGAAGGTCGAGGCCACCTCGGAATACACCCCGAAGATCGGCAGGATCAGGATGTAGACCTCGGGATGGCCCCAGATCCAGATCAGATTCACGTACATCATCGGGTTGCCGCCGAGATCGTTCGTGAAGAAATTGGTGCCGACATAGCGGTCGAGCGTCAGCAGCGCGAGTGTCGCCGCCAGGATCGGGAAGGTCGCGACGATCAGGACGTTGGTGCAGAGCGCGGTCCAGGTGAAGACCGGCATCCGCATCATCTCCATGCCGGGCGCCCGCATCTTGACGATGGTCGCGATCAGGTTGACGCCGGACAATGTCGTGCCCACGCCTGCGATCTGCAGGGCCCATAGGTAGTAGTCCATGCCCACCCCGGGCGAGTAGGCGGCCCCCGAAAGCGGCGGATAGGCGAGCCAGCCGACCTTGGCGAATTCGCCGACGAACAGCGACATCATCACCAGGACGGCGCCGCTCACCGTCATCCAGAACGAGAAATTGTTGAGGAAGGGGAAGGCGACGTCGCGCGCGCCGATCTGCAGCGGCACGACATAGTTCATCAGGCCGGTGACGAAGGGCATCGCCACGAAGAAGATCATGATCACGCCATGCGCCGTGAAGATCTGGTCGTAATGATGCGGCGGCAGATAGCCCTCGTTGGCGCCGAAAGCGATCGCCTGCTGGCCACGCATCATCAGCGCATCGGCGAAGCCGCGCAGCAGCATGATCACGCCGAGGATCATGTACATGATCCCGATCTTCTTGTGGTCCACGCTGGTGAACCACTCATGCCAGAGATAGCCCCAGAGCCTGAGCCGAGTGACCAGCGCGATGAGCGCGAGGCCTCCGAGCGCGACCGCGGCGAAGGTCCCGATCAGGATCGGCTCGTGATAGGGGATCGCCTCAAAGGTGAAGCGCCCGAAGATCAGCTTCCACCAGTCGGGATAGGTCATCGCTCACTCGCCTCAGTTGGCGACACGGGCGGTGACGCCCGCGGTGCCGTAGACATCGGTCGGCGTGCAGATCGCCGTCACGAACGGACGCGGCGGCATCGGCTGCCCGCCCCGGCGCACGCTCTTGTCGTATTCGAGCTGCGCGACGATATGGATGCCTTCCTTGCCGCCGCCACCCTTCGCGTCCAGCGCCATCATGTCGCGCGTGCACATCTTCGCCCGGTCGACGCACATGTTGAGGATGGCGCTGAAGAGATCGGACGGGATGTCGCGGAAATAGCGGACCTGCTCGCGCTCGCTCGGCTTCTCCAGCACGAGATACTCCTCGCGCCCCAGCGGGCTGCCGGTGCGGATCGCACCCTGCACCCAGTCGCCGAAAGCCTTGTCGTCGACGCCACGGAAGCGGAAGCGCATGTCGGAGAAGCCGGCACCACTGTAATTGGCCGAGAAGCCTTCGAACTCGCCGGCATGGTTGATCACGGCGTTGAGTTTGGTCTGCATGCCCGGCATCGCGTAGATCTGGCCGGCCAGCGCCGGAATGAAGAGCGAATTCATCACCGAGGACGAGGTGATGCGGAACTCGATCGGCTGGTCGACCGGCGCCACCACCTCGTTGAGCGAGGCGATGCCCTGCGCCGGGTAGAGGAACAGCCATTTCCAGTCGAGCGCGACGACCTCGATGACGAGCGGCTCCTTGCGGACGCCGTTGCCACCGGCCTTAGCCTCGACCACCGGCTTGCCGGCACTGATGCGGTTGAGCGGGCGATAGGGGTCGAGCAGATGCGTGCCCATCCAGGTCATGGCGCCGATCACGATGATGATCAGCAGCGGCACCGACCAGATCACCACCTCCAGCGGCAGCGAATGGTTCCACTCCGGATCGTAGCTGGCCTTGGCCGAGGCGCGGTAGCGCCAGGCGAAGAAGATCGTCAGCGCCATCACCGGCACGATGATCAGCAGCATCAGCCCGGTCGAGGCGAGCAACAGGTTGCGTTGTTGCAGCGCAACATCGCCGGACGGGCCGAGCAGCACCATCTGGCAGCCGCCGAGCAGCGCGAAGAGCGGTAGAACCGCTAAAAAACGAAAGATCCGCAAGAGACTCGAGACCTCCCTCATCCGGGACTGCCGTTCTCTATTCCCATTCTTTCGCACCGCACATAAGACAATCTGTCTCATTGCGATGGTTTGACGGGTGGCTTCTATCCACCGTATCCATTTGTATCAGGTGCGGGCAAGTCCGGTTCGGCCGGCAGGCCCGCCAACGAGGAATTCGCGGTCATGAGCGCTGACGCAGCGAACCATTCAACGAGGCATCCGGCGGACGAGCATGGCCGCGACCACGTGTCGCCGGCCGATATCGCGCTCGGCGTCATCATCGGCCGGACCTCGGAATATTTCGATTTCTTCGTCTTCGGCCTCGGCTGCGTGCTGGTTTTCCCCGAGCTGGTCTTTCCCTTCGCCGACCGCCTGACAGGCACGATCTATGCCTTCGGCATCTTCGCGCTGGCTTTCGTCACCCGCCCGATCGGCTCGGTGCTGTTCTTCGCGATCGACCGCCGTTACGGCCGCGCCACCAAGCTCACCGCCGCCCTCTTCCTGCTTGGAGGCTCGACGGCGGGTGTCGCCTTCCTGCCGGGCTATGCGACGCTCGGCATCTGGTCGATCGTCATCCTCGCGGGCTTTCGCCTGCTGCAGGGCATCGCGCTCGGCGGCGCCTGGGACGGGCTGTCCTCCCTGCTTGCGCTCAATGCCCCGCCCAACCGCCGCGGCTGGTATGCGATGCTGCCGCAGCTCGGAGCGCCCTTCGGCTTCATCCTGGCGGCCGGGCTCTTCGCCTATTTCGAGGGTGCGCTCTCGAAGCAGGATTTCCTCGGCTGGGGCTGGCGCTATCCCTTCTTCGTCGCGCTGACGATCAACGTCGTCGCGCTTTTCGCCCGGCTGCGCATGGTCGCGACCCAGGAATTCGCCCAGCTGATGGAAACCCGTGAGCTGATGCCGGTCCCGGTCGTCGAGCTCATCCGCGTCCACGGCCGCACCCTCATCGTCGGCGCCTTCGTGCCGCTGGCGAGCTTCGCGCTCTTCCACCTCGTCACCATCTTCCCGGTGAGCTGGATCAATCTCTTCACCGACCGCTCGGTTTCCGAGTTCCTGCTGGTGCAGGCCGCCGGCGGCGTGGTCGGCGCAGGCGCGATCGTCACCTCCGGCCTGATCGCCGACCAGATCGGGCGCCGCAACACGCTGCTGCTTTCGGGCGGGATGATCGCGCTGTTCAGCCTGTCGAGCATCGTCGCGCCCCTGCTCTTCGGCGACAGCCTTGCCGGCCAGACGATCTACGTGATCATCGGCTTCGGCCTGCTCGGCCTCGCCTATGGCCAGACGGCCGGCGCGGTCGCTTCCAGCTTCAAGGCGCAATACCGCTATACCGGCGCGGCACTGACCTCCGACTTCGCCTGGCTGATCGGCGCCGGCTTCGCCCCGCTGGTCGCGCTGACCCTGTCGAGCAGCTTCGGTCTCGCCTGGGTCGGCCTCTACCTGCTCTCCGGCGCGCTCTGCACGCTGGCGGCCCTGTGGATCGACCGGCGGCTGGAAGGGCGCTACGGCTGAGGCATTCTCTGTCGCGGCCCTGGCGGTACAGAAAGCGGTGACACCGCGTCATCCGCCTCAAGGACGGGAATTCACCCGCGCGCGCTTCAGGGCCGCTTCCGGCAGAGCGCGGCTTCGGCCTTCGTCGCCTCGCGGACGATGCGCGTGGCGACGACCGGCGGCTTCCGGCTCTCATCGATCTCGCCGGCGAAGACGATCGTGCCGTAATAGGTGCCGCTGACCTCCGCCACGCGCTTGCGCTCGGCTTCCGTCAATTGCGTCAGCGACGCTTCGGTGCGCGGCAGGCGCCGGTTGGAGGGCAGGAGCAGGACGTCGCGGGCCGGGCATGGCGCCCGGAAGCAACGCAGGCCGTTGTCGCAAGTGACGAACAGGGTTTCAGCCTGAACGGGTTGCCAGAGCAGGAAGCTCAGGGCCGATGCGGTGACGATCCTCATGATGTTCTGTCATCCCATACCGCACGGGGGGCGTCGTCCATACGGATGACGCCCCCCACTTTTCAGAACAAGCGTGAAACCGCATCGATCCGTCAGGCGGCCTGGGGCTGCTCCGCCGGCGCCAGATAGGCGCTCTGGAAGGTCGACATCACATGCGCGACCATGTCGCGGGCAATGTGGAGCTGATCGTCCTGGAAGGCGAGCGCGCGGGGCGAGTTCAACACGATCTCGTAGCTCGGGAAGTAGTCGACGAAGTCGTGGCGCCGGAACAGCTCCTCCGCCACCGCCCGCAGCAGCGATTTCGAGGCGCTGTTGGCGACGATGACATCGGCGTCCTTGAAGGTCGCGCCGAACGGCACCGGCGAGACCGTGACGACGAAGCGCATCTCCGGGTGGCAATGCTCGCGGATCAGCCCGATGATCTCCTCCATGTCGGCGAGCGTCGCATCGTAGCCGTAATCCACGAAACGGAAGCGCTCCGGCATCCGCTGCAGCCAGGTCGGGCCGGGATGGGCGTTCATGGCGATGCCTGTCTCGGCATCCTGCCAGGTCTCGGTCAGGCCGAGCGTGAAGAAGCAGATGCGCGCCTGCCTGATCTGCGCCGTCGCCTCGGTGAGGCGCCTGCGATTGGCGAAGGCGCTCTCGCGATCCAGCAATCGCAATCCGCTGGCCTGCGGGTCGAACCATTGCCCCGGCGCGAGCTCGATCAGCCCCTCGTCGGGATAGCTTTCACCGAGCAGCACGCGCTTGAGCTCATGCGTCATGGAGCGCACCGAATATTTGTTGAGCGCGCCCCGGCTGAGCTGGCCGCGATCGGCCCCGCCGCCGCGGCCGGTTTCCTCGCTCCAGCTCTCGAAATGCTCGGCCGGCACGCCATGGCCTGCGAGCAGCAGCGGCAGGCCGCGCAGCATCAGGATGTTCTCGACCTCGCGCGCGAAGCAGGAGCCCATGGTGAAGATCGGCCAGGACGGGTCGATCCTGAATTTCGGCTTATGCGCCACGGCGAGATAGTCACCCGTCGTCAGGCGCTCCCTGGCCATTTTCTCGGGCTTGCCCGAGGTCCAGCCGCGCACGGGGTTTCCGCGCATGATCGAAAGGGCCGTGCCTGCATCGTATTCGATCTTCATGATCGTCTCCTGGTTCGTGGAAGCCGATAGCCGGAGAGCCTTCGCGCCCCGCCAGGCTTGGCGAAGCCGTTCATGCCCCCGGATCGGCCTTCACATCCGGTGGGGAATGCCGTTCCGGTCGAGGAAGCCGCGCATCCGGTCGTAGGAGCCGGCATAGCTCTTCGCGAGGCCGTTCAGCGCCGCCTCCTGATAGACCGCGCGCCAGCCGCCCTCAGCCAGCGCCGCCTCCGGCACGACCGGAATCTTCAGCGTCTCCGCCAGTTCCTGGCTGCGCGTATCATAGGCGACGAGCACGCCGGGCACGCCATGCGCGACGGCCGGCAGCACGCCATGGACGCGATAGCCGACCGCGAGGTCCTGCGAGCGGGCGAAGGCGTCGTAGTGCTCGACATCGAAGAACGAGAAGAGCTGTTTCTCGTAGATTCGACGCATCGCGGCATCGTCCGCCCCGTTCCACCAGCCGGTGCGGATGAATTCCGCGACAGCCTTCTCCTTGGCCGCGGGATCGCGCAGGAAGAAGGCCTTCTCCTCCTGCTCGCCATGCGAGGACATCACCATCTCGCTTTGGCTGTCGACCTTGAGCAAGGCAGCCTTCTGGTTGCGCAGATAGGCTTCCGGATCGGCGGTGTAGCTCTTGTCGGCCTCGCGACGCAGGCTGAACGCGACCTTGCGGATCTCGCGCTGATCGGGGACGCGGATCTGGAGGTCGCGATTGCGGGTGCGGAAGATCGAGGGACAGCCGACGACCTCGACATTGCGGATACCGTTCTGCCTGAGCGTCTCGGCGCTGAAGGCGCCGCGCACGCCGATGGCGGCCGAACGCTCGGCCACGATCGACCAGAAGCGCTTCGAGCCCTCGGACAATTCGATCCGGCGGTTCTGGCTCGCCTGCGCGCCGACGCCGATGGCGTAGACCGGCAGCTTGACCTTCTCCAGCACCTCGACGGCGCGGAACCACTCCATGCTCTCATGGATGAAGTTCGAGCCGCGCACGAAGACGAAATCGAACTCGCTGGCATAGCGCGCGATGTCGGCATCCGTCGGCGACATGATCTTCATCGGCTCCAGATGCGCGTAATCGAGGAGCTTCAGCGTCGAGTCGTAGACGATCATGTCGCCGATATTGAAATAGTCGCTGAGCAGCTTCTCCATCGGCGCGCGATACCAGCGCACCTTGTCATGGTCGTAGACCTCGCCGGCCGGGTAGATCACCAGTGCCCGCAACGCCTTCGTCTTCGAGACCGGGCGCAATTCCGAGCCGGGCGCGAGCGCGCCGGTGCGGGCATCGGCGACCGCGATGGAGCGCAGACGCGTCTCCGGCAGGGCCGGCAGCGGGATGGCGATCTCGGCCATGGTCGCATCGCCGGTGACGAGCGCGCCCGGGTTGATAGTGGCGTAGTCCTGCCCGTCGATGAGCAGGCGCAGCGACGGCCAGCTCCCGCCGGGCTCGCGCGCGACGAGCACGACGACCTCCTGCGTGGTCGCGCGCAGGATCTTCATGCTCTGCACGACCTGGCTGGCCGGGAGCGGATGGGCGGGCGCATTCATGGATTGTCCTTCACGATGCGGATTTTGATGCGGACGAGATCGCGCTGGGGGCCGAGCTTGCAGTCGGCGACATGCATCTTGGTCATGAACAGAAAGGGCTCGTTGCCCGTGGTCTCGAAATTGCGCGAGGGCGAGGCAGGGTCTGCGATGGCGCCGTAGCCATAGCGGTCGCGATCGCCGCAATCCTTGCTCCACATCGTCGGATGCGTGACGAGCGTCTGCAGCGGCGACCAGCTCACGAGGTCCTTCGACCAGCTATAGGCGACACGCCCGCCGGCAATGCCCAGCTTGGGATCGGGGCCGAGATGGAACAGCGCGAGCCATTGCCCGCTCGCCTCGTGCCGGGTGACCGAGCCGACCGTGGTGGGCAGGTGCCTGAGCGGTTGGCATGGCCGGGCCTGGCTCAGGTCGCCGCGATAGGGATCGACGGCGGAGATCGTGAAATCCTGCCCGTCGAAGGCGCGCCACGCCGTCGCGTCCTTGATATCCGTCGAGCGGAACAGGCAGACGCCGTTCTTCTGGCCCTCGCCGCCCGTCGTCGCGATCAGCGCATACCAGGCGCCGTCCGTCTCGACGATGTTCGAAGGGTTGAAGAAGCCGCGATGCCGACCCTGCCCGACCTCCTGCTTGTAGGGCGGCGCCGCCACCAAGGGACGCGGCTCGTCGGTCCTGAAGCTGCGA
Source organism: Allobosea sp. NPDC055353 (assembly GCF_053644975.1). Taxonomy (NCBI): domain Bacteria; kingdom Pseudomonadati; phylum Pseudomonadota; class Alphaproteobacteria; order Hyphomicrobiales; family Alloboseaceae; genus Allobosea; species Allobosea sp. NPDC055353. The sequence goes on from NZ_JBSHMC010000004.1 coordinate 111,714, forward strand.
CCGCCATCGTTCGAGCGAGCGGCAGTGACGACATTGTACCAGCAGCTCATCGCCGCCTTGAAGCGGCAGGCGCCGGGATGCTTGTCGGCATGGTATTCGGCATGGATCAGCGCCTGGACATGGCGGCCGTCATCGGTCCAGGTCGCGGCGATCCAGCTCTTGTCGCTGAATTGGCTCGGATCGGCGCTGTTCTTCGCCTGGAAGGACACCGCGCAGCTCTTGCGGATCGAGGTGAGGTCACGGCCGATCAGCGGACGGCTGCGGTAATGGCTGGCGAAGGCGACGACCTCGCCCTTGTCGTCGCGGAAGGCGCGCAGCGGCGCATCCGGCAGGTCCCATTCCTCGCAGCGCTCGCGCGCCCAGGAGACCACCGTCTCCTCCTGCGCGCCGGGTGCGAGCTCGAGCCGATAGCCCTGCGCGACCGCGGGCAGCGCCAGCAGCAGGCATGCGGCCGACAGGGCCGCCTGCAGGGCGGGGGCGCCCCTCATGCCACCTTCCTTTCCGGCGCGGGCGCCTCTTGGGCAGCCGCAGCCGGCTTGACCATCTTGTGGTCGACCTTGTTCTCGCTGAGGAACGCGCTCATCGCGCGGTAGACCTGCCCATAGGCTGCGTTGAATCGGTCGAAGCGCGCCTGCTCCCAATAGTCTTCCAGCCTGAAATCCTGGCCGGAGAAGACGTCGACGCTCGGGATCTTGAACGTATCCGCGAATTCGACGGTGCGGCTGTCATAGGTGAAGTAGATCGAGGGCGTACCGTTGGCGAGCGCCATCAGGTTGCCGTGCAGACGGTAGCCGAGCACGAGGTCGAGCCCACGCACCAATCGCTCGTATTCCGCGACCACGTCGGAATAGAACATCCGGGTCTGGTAGAGCCGCTCGACCTGCTCGTCGAGATACCAGCTATTGGCCCATTCATTGGCGCGCAGCGCCGTCATCGCCTGCGCCTGCTGGTCGATGGTGCCCAGCGCGAGCTTCTTCTCCTCGACCTCGCCCTGCGACATCAGCGTGACCTCGAAACGATCCGCCATCGCCTTCACCAGGGAGCGGTGGAAGGTGAGGTAGCGCTTGATGTCCTGCGCATAGGTCTTCGAGACCTCGCGCCTGAGCGTCACGCCGGCGGTCTTGATCTGCTCCAGCGGCGGCAGCCGGATGGCGAGGTTGGGATCGTTGTTCCGGAACGCCGTCGGGCAGCCGATAATGCGGACATTCCTGATGCCGAGATCGTTCAGCACCTCGGCGGAATAGGTGCCGCGCACGCCGAGCGAGGCGGTGGAATCCGAAATGAGCTTGAGGACCGTCTTCGTGTCCTCGCTCAGTTCCAGCTTGCCGCTGACCGGCGCCTGCGCGCCGATGCCGAAGGCGATGACCGGGATCTTCAGCCGGCGCAGCACGTCCGCCGCCTGCGCCCAGTTCATCTGCGCATGGACATAGTTCGAGCCGCGCAGGAAGACGTAGTCGTATTCGGCATTGAGCCGGTCGATCATCGCGGGATCGACGCGATCGATCGGCAGCTCGTCGAGCTTCTCGAAATTGAGCAGCTTCAGCGAGGAATCGAAGACGAAGGCGTCGCCGATATTGTGGTAGTGCTCGATATGGCTCTGCAGATCGGCATGGCGATACCAGCGGACATTGTCGTGGTCATAGACCTCCCCGGAGGGGCTGATGACGAGGATGCGGGCCATGGTCGGGTCTCCCCTGTTGTTTCGTTATGGTTTCAGGCGATCATCGCGGGAGGGTCCTGCCGCACGGGCGCAGGCTTGCTGCGTTCCGCCAGCAGGCGGCGGTAGAGATCGAGATGCGTCCCGGCGCATTCGACATGGCTCATCGGCCGCTTGATGCCGCCGCGCAGACGATCCCAGAGGCCGGGCTCGGTCAGCGCGCGCGTCATGCAGTCGACAAGGTCTTCCGGGCTGCCAGGCCGGAAATGCAGGCCGTCGACCTCGTCGGTGATCTTCTCGGCCATGCCGCCGAGATTGCTCGCCAGGATCGGGCGGCCGTGGAAGAACGCCTCCTGGATCACGATCGGCGAGTTTTCCCACCAGACCGAGGGCATCACCATCCAGTCGACCGAACGCATCAGGTTCGGCATCTCGCGGTTCTGGAAGGCGCCGCAGAAGCGCACGCGGCGCCCGGCCGCTTCCACGAGCTTGGCGAACTTGTCCTGATAGGCCTGCGGCTGCCTCTCAAGGTTGCCGCCATAGACCAGCAGGATCGAATCCTCGCCCCAGACATCTTCCGGAATGCGGGTCACCGCATCGATCAGCACATCGGCGCCCTTGTAGGGCGTGAGCTGGCCGAAATAGGCAAAGCGCGAACGCCGCCCCTTGCCCTCCGGCAGGGGGCGTGGCGGGGCGGCGCCGGCGACATCGATGCCGTTCTCGATCACCGAGAAACGGTCTTCAGCGAGGCCCCAGTCGACATAGCGATCGACGAGGAAGCGGCTCGGCGAGACGAAATGGTCGGCCAGTCCCAGCATGCCCTTGATGAAGGTCTCGCGAGCGAGGAAGCGGGCGGGCGAGATGTCCGGGAAGCAGGCGTTGCAGTCGGTCGGCGAGGCCCGGTAGCAGAGCTTGAATTGGCCGGTCTTCACCATCTGGCCGTGATGGTGACAGATCGAGAGATATTCGTGGAAGGTCACCACGATCAGCGCGTCCGGCAGCGCGTCGCGCACCGCGAACAGGCATTCGAGGCCGAGCCCGATGAAATGGTGGAAATGCACCACGTCGGGCTTCAGGTCGTTCAGCACGCGCACGAAATCGCGCTCGATCTCCTCCGTCGCCCGATTCGAGATCAGGAAGTGGTCGTAATCCTCGGCATAGTAGAGCAATTCGCCGCCGCGCTGGCGCAGGCTCATCAGCGCCGTGCCGGCATGGCGCGGCGTCGGCGCACCGACGCGGGCGAGGAAATGGGAATCGACGCCCTCGCCCGCCTGCAAGCCCTTGTGGAGATTGTAGGAAGCCACCTCCGCGCCACCCAGGGACATCGAAGGATGGCCGTGCGATATCACGAGAACCCGCATCCTCAGCCTTTCATGTTGGAGATGGCGAGCGCCCAGCGCCGGTCGAAGCTGGTGCGGTCGGCAAGCTGGGCGAGCGCGCCGGCATGGGGCGCCGCGGTTTCGCCATCGTCGACCGCATAGACCTCGACATCCGGCACCCAGAGCGAGGGCGAGCCCGCCATCCGGAGCTTGAGGCAGAGATCGAGCCCCTTCTCCGCCGTGGTGAAATAGTTGCGCGCGAAGCCGCCGACCTCGATAAAGGCGGCGCGCGACAGCACGCAGCACTCGCTCGCCCCGGCAGCGACCTCCATCGGGCCGAGATTGCCGACAGCTTCCAGCGGATAGCCGACGAAACGGTTGGCGATCCGCCGGCTTGCCCCCTCGCCTTCCAGCCAGGCGCCGGCCCAGCGGATCGAATCGTCCTCGAACAGAAGCGTGGGGCTGGCGACGCATTGGCCGCCCCGCGCCCGATAGGCCCGCTCCAGCCGGCCGAGCCAGCCGGGCATGCGGATCTGCGCGGCGCCGGAAAGCAGAGCCACCGTCTGGAAACGACAGGCACGCACGCCTGCCTCCAGCGCGTCGCAGGCATCCTCGACGCCTTCCACTGCGACGAGGCGCATCGACAACCCATAGAAGCGCGCGAGCCGGCGCGCTTCCGCGCCGACGCGGTCGAAGCTCTCGGAGGGCGCCGCGAGCACGATCGGCAAGGGCCGCGCTTCCGGGTCCATCGCGAGCAAGGCGAAGAGCGCCGACAATTCGCGATGGCGGTGATCGAGTCCGATCACGAGGCCAAGCGCGGCTTCCGGATCGAAAGCACCGACATCGAGCGTTTCCGCGGCGCGCGGCGGCGCGATCTCGGCCGCCTGCAAAGCCGGCGCGATCTGCCGTTCGACCACGGCATTGGCCGTCGAGGAACGGGCATCGAGCAGACCGAGCACACGCTCGAGCGCCCGCCGTGCCGGGGCACGGTTGGGTTCGAGCGGCAGGAAGGCGGGGCCCGTGCCCTGCACCTCGAAAGCGAGATGCAGCGGCTGGCCGGCCTCCGGCAGGAGTTTCGGTGCGAAGACGATGAAACCGTGATTGTTACGGCGCGACGCGAGCGCAGGGCCGAAGCGCGGGTCTTCCATGAAGGCTGCCGTCACGTCGGCGCGCTGCACCCGGGTCCACAGGCGATCGACAGCGCAGGACTGGCTGCCGCTGCGCAGCGAGACGCCGTCGACACGGCGCTCGGGATCGAACAGCCAGCCGATGATGAGCACGCCGGTGCCTTCGACCACGGTCACCGAGTCGATGCCGGCGCGTACCGGCTCCTCCAGCAGGCAGACCGTGTCGCGGCCGTCGAAGCGCTGCGAGGCGCGCTTGAGCTTGTCGGCCGTCGCCTGCGGGGCCGTACCGCGCTGTAGGCCGTCGCGCAGATGGCCGGGCACGGTGATCGGTTCGAGCAGGACATAGCGCTCATAGACCTCGAGCGCGCGCCAGCCGTCATTGCCGCGGAAATAAAGCCGTTCGATCTCGCCGGGATGCTGGACGTGGCAATCCTCCAGCAGGCCGAAGAAGCCGCGCGCACCCTCGCCGAGATCGTCGCGCTCGAAGGTCCCGGTTTCGAGATGGGCCGGCGACAGGCCGCCATGCGAGATCAGGAGCTTCACGCGCCCGGCGGCGAAATGGGAGGTCCAGCCCTGCAGGAAGATGCTGCGTTCCGCCCCCGCGATATCGTCGAGCTTGCCCATCACTTCGACGAAGCCGCCTGGCCGCGCCACCGTCTGCAGCAGCATCGCCACGGCCCTGAGGCGCCGCGGATTGGGCGCCCCGGTCAGCAGCACTTCGAGCAATCCGTCGACCACGCTCGGGAAAGCCTGCCCGGCATCATCCGCGAGTTCGGAGAGGAAAGCCTGCAGGGGCTGCGGCTTCGGCGCCAGGATCAGGCGCAGCGGCCGGCCGGGCCTGCCGATCAGCAACGCGCCGGTGCCGCTGTTGTCGACGCTAGGCGCCGGCGCGAGACACAGGAAACCGGTGGCGGCAGACGGCTCGGCACCGGGCCGGCGCCAGCTCAACACCATGGTCTGGGCGCGGTTGCGCGGGTTGCCGTCGACCGCGACCGGCACCTTCGCTGGAATGGCATCGCAATGGCTGCGGACGAGGATCGCGTTCTCGCCGAGCGGCGTCCAGGCCACGGTCGGCGCCTGCGCGATCGCGGTCCTCTCGGGAACGATGACCTCGCTCATCCCTCACCCTCCCCAAAGCGTGACGGCGAGCGTGACGAAGGACATCACCGCCGCGAGCGTCGAGAGGAAGCCGAGGATGACAGTGACCTGCCGGAGCGGCGCCCGCGCCTCCTTGCGGATCGCGTCGAGTCGCTCGTCGAAGCCGCGCAAGGTGCCGTCGAAACGGAGCTGGAAGACGTCGAGCTCCCCGAGCCTGCGCACGATCTCGCTCTGGCTCTCGGTCTCGGCCTTGGTCGCCTCGGCCAGCGCATGGTTCTCCTCCAGCCGCGCCGCGATGCGGTCGAGCTTCTCGTTGAGCTCCTTCTGGGCAAGCTGGGCGCGCCGGTTGAGCACGATCAGCATCTCGACCTTGTCGAAGAAGCGCGCCAGCGGCACCGCGATCGCAGCCTCCGCCGCCAGTTCGTCCGCCGCCGGCAGGCGCAATTCGAGTTCGACGCCCGTGGCCGCGGAGACACCGACGATCGTCAGACGCGCACGCGCCGCGACCAGCGCCTCGTCGAGATCGATCGAGAAGGCGTGCTTGCCGTCGCCGATGCCATTGCGGCGCAGATCGATGCGGCTCTGGTCGGCCTTGGTCTCTGCGACGACCTTGCCATCCAGGGAAATCCTGACGGTGATCGCCTCGTCGGGACGAGCCTCGTCCCAGATCCAGCCATGCAGGCGGCTGCCGTCGAGGGCATCGACCCGTCCATTCAGGCGGGCAGGGTTGACGTTGGGAAGGCGGACCTCGTTGTCCTGATCGGGACGGCGGACCTCCTGGTCCTGATACTGAGCCGTTGTCATGCGGCCTCCGCGAGCTTGAGATCATCGAAGAGGGCGAGGTGGCGGCCGACGCAGCTTGCTAGCGAAGGCTGCTCGGCGATGCCGTGGACGAGGCGCTGCCAGAGGCCGGCCTCCTCCATCGCCCGGCGAAGGGTACGGGCCAGTGCGGCCGGGTCGCCCGGCCGGACGTGCAGCCCGTCGATCTCGTCGCGCACCATCTCGGCCATGCCGCCGATCGAGCTGACGATCGGTGGGCGGCGGTGCTGGAAGGCTTCCTGGATGACGAGCGGTGCGTTCTCCCACCAGATCGAGGGCATCACCACCCAGTCGACCTCCGCCATCAGGCCCGGCACCTCGTCACGGGAATAGGGCCCGCAATGGGAGACGACGCCCTCTGCGCCTGCAAGCGCCGCGTCGAGCGCCGTCGTGAAAGCCTCGCTCTGGAACGGCGCGCCACCGTGGATGCGCAGCGAGAATTCGGTTTCGCCGGAAGCGCGCAGCAATTGCGCCGCCTGCAGCAGCGGCAGCACGCCCTTCCAGGGGTTGAGATTGCCGAAATAGCCGAAGCTGGTGCGTCGGCCGGTGGCCTGCCGGTGCGGCGCGGCCTCCTGCGCCGGGCGGGCATTGGCGATGACCTCGATCCGCTCGCCGGGCAGACCCCAATCGACATAGCGCTGGCGCAGGAAGCGGCTCGGCGCGACGAAACGGTCGACCGCCGCCAGATGCGTCTTGATGAAGCGCTCGCGCAGCAGGAAACGATCGGAGCCGATCTCGGGGAAGCAGCCATGGCAGGCGGAGGGCGAGGAGCCGTTGCAGCGCTGGCGGTCGCCCGGCCGCACCATCAATCCGTCATGATGGCAGATCGGATAATAGTCGTGCAGCGTCATCACGATCGCCGCCTGCGGCAGCAGCCGGCGGGCCAGTGTCAGGAACTCCGCGCCGATCAGCACGAGATGATGGACGTGGATCACGTCCGGCCGGAACTCCTCAAGCAGCGTCGCGAGATCCTGCAACGTGCCGTAATGGTCGATCTGGCTCATGTGGAAGCGGTCGTAATGCGCGCTCCACAGCACCACGTCCTCGCCGATCGCCTGCAGCGCCGTGCCGGGATGGGGCTCGCGATGCATCGCATTGGTCGCGCCGAGGAACAGCACCTCGCAGCCCTGCTCGCGATAGGCCTGCGACAGATCATGCGCGAAGATCTCGGTGCCGCCCGGATGCAACGCCGGATGGTTATGCGCGACGACGAGGATGCGCCGGCTCATGCCATGCCCCCCGGTCCCTTGCCCCCCGGCTTCGTGGCGATCAGCAGATCCTGGTAATGCGCCGCGCTGATGCCGCGCCAATGGCCGGGCCTGAGCGCCTCGACGGTAAGCCCGGCCTGCGTCGCCTGCTCCAGCAGGAAGCGGCTGTCGATGCCGGCGGCCGCGAGCGGCGCCTCGTCGATGGCGTACCAGCCCGGCCCATCCTGCCAGCGCTTGAAGGAGAGGCGCTCCTGCCCCGTCGAGGTGCCGTCGATCGCGAAGGCGGTCAGGAAGAGGCGCCCGCCCGGTGCCAGCAAGCGCGCGGCCTCCTGCAGGTAGACCACCAGTTCCTCGGGCGGCAGATGCGTCGCGACCGAGGTCATCGTCACGAAATCGAAGCTGCCATTGGCAAAGCCGAAGCGGACCTCCAGGCCAGGCAGGGATCCTTGCGGGTTGTAGAGCGGGTGAGCGATATCGAGCCGCTGGAAGCGGAAGCGCGGATAGGCCGGGGTGATCGTCTGGGCGCACCAGAGGATGCCCTCCATCACCGGATCGACGCCATCATAGCTGCCGCGCTCGGGATCGAGATATTGCGTCAATGGCACCGCCATGCGGCCGATGCCGCAGCCAATATCGAAGACGCGCTCATGCGGCCGGAGGCGACCGATGCGGATGAAATGGCCGAGGAACTCGGCACCGATCGCGCGATAATCGCCATCGCCGACGAAGATCGAATCCGGGGGCGGATGCGGCATGAAGCGGTTGCTCTGCAGCGACGCCATCAGCCAGTCGAGCTCGGGCCCGGCGGAAACTTCCGCGGGAGCCGGCTCTGGTGCGATCTGTCTCAGGGCGGTCATGCTGCGGTCGCTCTCCTGAAGCCGAAGCGGGGAACAAGGTCGGGTTCGCTGGGAGCAACGGGCGCCGGCAAGGCGAGCTCCGGGGCGGATGTCTCGAAGGCCTGCATCAGCGCATCGATCTGCGCGCCCCAGCGCTGGCTTTGCAGCCAGGCATTGTGCTGGGAGGCGGCGCCGCGCGTGTAGTCGGTGCTGCGCGCGATCGATTGCCGTTCGAGATGGTAGAGCGCGACATCCGGCACGTAGAGGATGCCGAAGCCGGCGCGGCGGATCTTGAGGCAGAGGTCGCTGTCCTCGTAATCACCGATCACATAGCTCTCGTCGAAGCCGCCGAGCTCCTCGTAGAGATCGCGCGCCATGACGATGCAGGCCCCGGTGACGCCGGGCACCGGTCGCTCGACATTGGCCGGCGCGTAGCTGCCGGGCATGCCCTTGAAGTAATGATGGTTGAGCCAGGTGCCTTTGCTGTCGCGCTTGAAGAACAATCCCGCATGTTGCAGCGAGCCGTCATCGTAGAGCAGCTTCGGGCCGACGGCGCCGACCCGCGCCCCGCGATCGAGCTTGGCGATCAGCGTTGGCAGCCAGTCGTTGGCGGTGGGGATCACGTCGGAGTTGACGAGAGCAAGAACCTCGCCGCGCGCCTGGTTCGCGCCCGCATTGCAGGCGGCCGAGAACCCGCCATTGCGCCGCATCGCCACGAGCTGCATCGGCAGGCCGTAGGCGAGATGCAATCCGCCGAGGAGGTGGCCGACCTCAGCCTCGTGCTCGGGTGAATCGAGCACATAGATCAGCTCGGCATTCTCGGCGAACCAGCGGTCGCCGGCGAAGGCCGCGACCTGCACGCGCAGGAAATCGTAGACGCGGTAAAGCGGGATCACGACCGAGGCCTTCGGCCGCGCCAGCGGCTGGCCGAACATCCTGGCGGTCGGTTCGGGCCGGCTGTCGCGCAAATCCTCCTGGCAGGCGGCGAGCACCGGCGCGAGCGTCGTCTCCAGCATATCGGCCGTCAGGTACTGCGGCGGGATTGCCGCGAGCGCCCTCGCCCGGATCGTCACGGCATCGGCCGGCTGCACCGGCGGGCGCAGCGTCAGCGTCGTGCCGGATTTCAGCTTGATCTCGCAGCGCGGCTGCAGCACCGGCGCCCCGGTGGCGTAATCCGAGGCGAAACCGGCAAAGCCCGTGGCGGCGCGCGTCTCGCCATCCGCCCCGGCCGGCAGGCGGACAGGGAAGCGTTGCAAATGCGCGAGCATCGCGATCGGCTCGCCATTGCCGCGATGCAGCAGCACTTCCTCCAGCAGATCGTCGGGATCGCGCAGCCAGCCACCGATCAGGAGCCCCGCCCGGTTGCAGACCGCGAGATCGAGCTCGGCGGCGGGCAGATCGTCGCTGCGGCGAACATGCTGGACGGCGAGCGGCACGCGCCGCTGCATCTCGATGGCGAGCAGACGGCCCTGTTCGGACAACCCCGCAAGCTGCTCGACGACCCAGTTGCGCAACCCGTCCCGGCTGGCTGCCTTGCCCGCCCACCAACGGCCGAGCGAAGCCGCCGCCTGCCGGCCGGGCAAGGCGCGCAGCACGAGCGAGCGCTCGCCCTGCAGAATCAGGAGCCCGCCGCCCCGGCTGGGCGGCGCGTCGAGAACGAGATGAAGCTCGCGCTTGCCGCCGCGATCGGTGGCACCCAGCCTTGCCTTGAGATCGAGGCGCGAAAGCCCGGTGCCATCGAGGCGCGCGACGCCCTGCAAGGCACCAAAATCGGCCGGCACGGCCGTCTCGAACAGCCACTGGCCTTCGACCAGGGCCGCGGTCGGCTGCATTGCCGCCGGCTTGGGAAACAGGGTCAGCAGAAGCTGGCGCAGAAAGGACAGGTAGTTCGGAATCGCAGCGAGACCGAACAGCGGCGGCCAGGACCGGACCAGCGCATTGGCGAGCGTCAGGCGCGCCTGAGGGGCAAGCTCCTTCAGAAGCTCGGTCGGGTCGGCGAGGCCATGAACCAGCGTCGGGTCGAAACCGGCCGTCACATCCCCCTGCGGCCCGTGATCGCTGAGGGTCGCGACGACATTGTCATGGCCAGACGAGCGGAAGGCGACGACGAGCCGCTCGCGTCCATCGCGCAGGCCGAGCGAGATCGAGGCCGCAGGCAGGCGCCGGCCGCTGGCGGTGAGCGCGATCGCAGGCTTACCGAAAGGCGAGGCCTCGAGCGTCCAGCAGAGCAGGAAGACCGAACCGCCGAGGCGGTGGAGTTCGAGCTGGGCCGGCGGTGTCGTCGCCATCGCGACAGGCGCAAGTGAAAGCATTGGGGCGTTCCTGCGGCACGGAGAATCCCGGAGCGCTTGCGGAAAGCGGGGGGACACTTTCCGGGGACATGCGCGCTCCGGGGCTGCGGATCCCTCGCCCGGCCATGCGGCGGACGAGGGATCGCATCAGGATCAGGCGACCGTGAAGTAGGAGTTCGGGTCGGCCTGAACGTCGTCGGCGGAGACGCCGACCAGGGTCAGCGTGTCGCCATTGCCGAGGTCGACGACCGTGTTGCCGCCAACGGTGGTCGCACGCGCGGCCACGTCCTCGGCCGAAGACACGCCCGTGCCGTTGATGTCCGAGGCGATCTGCAGCATGTCCGAGCCCGCCTCGAAATCGAGGACGACATCGTTGCCGCCGCCGCCGGCGAACACGAAGGTGTCTGCGCCCGCGCCGCCATGCAGCATGTCGTTGCCGGCACCGCCGAACAGCATGTCGTCGCCCGCGCCACCCTGCAGGATGTCGTCACCGACGCCGCCATTGAGGATATCGGCACCCTCACCGCCCTGAAGGACGTCGTTTCCGGCGCCACCCTGGAGGATGTCGTCGCCGGGTCCGCCCTGCAGGATGTCGTTGCCTTCACCCCCGACCAGGACATCGTCGCCGGCATTGCCGCGCAGGATGTCGTCACCGGCGCCACCGATGAGCGTATCATTGCCCTCGCCGCCGAACAGGGCGTCATTGCCTTCGTCGCCGGACAGGACATCGTCGCCGAGCCCGCCGAACAGGGTGTCATTACCCTCGCCGCCGAACAGGGCATCGTTGCCGCCGTCGCCGAACAGCGTGTCATCGCCCTCTTCGCCGAACAGGGAATCGACCTGATCCCCACCCTTGACGATGTCATCGCCGGCGCCGGCGAGGATCACGTCGCTGAAACGACTCCCAATCAAAAAGTCGTCGAATGCACTTCCTTCGATCGTTGCCATACGGCACCTCCTCAGCGATCTGATGAACCTGGAACGTTCGACGGCCGCACCGCGGAACGAAAAGACCAGGAATGGGTACGACAGCCTTCCGATAGATCAGGCCATCATTCGACCGGGGGAAGATTGCTCAATAGCTGCGGCGCAGCAAGAGTTTTATTATGATCATTTTGCGACGCAACATAATTTGGTCTTTATTTTACAACCGATATTCTACCTATAACGACGAGAATATACTTTCAAAATCGAAATATAAGCGAAACCAGCGGATATCACTGACCGCCACATCGATGGCGCCTCTCAATCCTCGCGGAAGGCCCGGTTGAAGCTGTCGGTGACCGGGGAGAGCAGATAGTCGATCGCCCGGCGCGCGCCGTTGACGATCATCACCTCCGCGGTCATGCCGGCATGCAGCGCGATCTTGTGGTCCCGCAGGCTCTCGGGATCGATCTCGGCCCTGACGACGAAATAGGGAATGCCCGTCTTCTCGTCGACGAGCTGGTCTGGCGCGACATAGCTGACCTTGGCCTCCAATGGCGGCAGCAGGCGCGAGTTGAACGCCGTCAGGCGCACGCGGGTCGTGGACCCGATGCGCACCGAATCGATATCGCGCGGATCGACCTTAGCCTCGACGATCAGCGGTTCGTTCTCCGGCACGATGTCGAGGATCGCCTCGCCTGCCGCGATCGCGCTGCCGGCGGTGCGCATCCGGATATTGGCGACGATGCCCTCCTGCGGCGAGGTCACCACCAGCCGGCGCAGCACGTCCTCGGCCTGGATGATGCGTTCCGTCACCTCGGAGAGCATCAGCTGGGATTCCTGGATCTCGCCGCCGATATCGTTCTGCTGCTCGAGGCTGATCGAAAGGATTTCGAGATTGGCGCCGGCGACCGCCTGCTCGGCCTTGGCCTTGCGGGCGGCGTATTCGCCGGCCTTGCCGGAAAGCTCGCTCTGCTTGGTCTGCAACTCGACGAGCTGGCTGCGCTTGGCGTAACGCTTCTCGTAGAGCTCGGCCATGATCCTGACCTCCTCGTCGATCAGCGAGCGCTGCTGCGTGGTGGCGTCGATCTGGGCCTTCAACGCATCGGCCTCGGCCTGATGCTGTTCGATGACGCGCTGCTGGATATGGATCTTACCGCCCTGGACCTGGGCGCGGGATTTGAACAGGCCCTGCTCGGCCCGCAGAACCTCGCGCGCGATTGGCGAATCCATCTGGGTGAGATCCTCGGGAAAGACGATCTCGGTTGCGCCGGTCTGTTCGGCCCGCAAGCGCGCGAGCTTGGCCTCCAGCCCGATGCGCTTGGCCTGCAATTGCTGCAATTCGGCGCGTTGGCGCGCATCCTCCAGCCGCAGCAGCGGCTCGCCCCGCGTGACGCGCTCGCCCTCTGCCTTGAGCAGGGTCTTGAGGATGCCGCCTTCGAGATGGCTGACGGTCTTGCGCTTGCTGTCGACCGCGACGATGCCGGTGGCGACGGCGGCATTGTCGAGCCGCGCCGTCACCGCCCAGGCGCCGAAACCGCCGAACCCGACGCCGATCGCGGCGACGCCGGCCAGCACGAGATTGCGCAGGCTCGGCGTGCGCTCCTCATGGACCTCCGCCTCGATCTGGAGGGTGAGCGAATGCTCGGGGCGCTTGATCAGGGACCGTCCGGTCATGCCTTCACCTCGCGAACCTGTGGGGGAGCGGCCGGAGCCTTGACGGCAGGATCGACCTCGACCCGGCCACTGGGCGTGATCATGCCGGCAATCTCGCCGCGCGGGCCGAATTGCTGGACGCGGCCCTCGCGCAGAACGAGCAGCTTGTCGACGACCTGCATCACCGAGGGCCGATGCGCGATCAGCACGACGATGGCGCCGCTCTCGCGCGCCGCCGCGATGGCACGGATCAGGCTCTGCTCGCCTTCCGCGTCGAGATTGGCGTTGGGCTCGTCGAGCACGATCAGGCGCGGCGAACCGTAGAGCGCCCGGGCCAGGCCGATGCGCTGGCGCTGGCCGCCGGAGAGATTGAAATCGCTGTCGGCGACATTGGTGTCGTAGCCGAGCGGCAGGCGGCCGATGAGCTCGTGCACACCGGCGACGCGCGCCGCCTCCAGGATCGCATGCGGATCGGGGTCGCGCATCCGGGCGATGTTCTCGGCGATCGTGCCGTTCAGGAGCGAGACCGATTGCGGGAGATAGCCGACCATCGCGCCGAACGAGCCACGCTCCCACAGATAGGTGCTGTGCCCGTCGAGATAGACGCCGCCGACATTGGGCCGGAGCACGCCGACGAGCAGCCGCGCCAGCGTCGACTTGCCGGCGCCGGAAGGCCCGACCACGCCGAGAACCTCGCCCGGCTCCAGGGTAAAGGAGACGCTCTTGATTACCGTCTGCTCCTGGCCGGGCGGCGCATAGATCACGCGGTCGATCACGAGATCGCCCTGGCAGGGCGGCGTCGGCACGGTCTGGCGCTGCGAGCTGCGGCTCAGCACGAGCTCGCGCACGCGCTTCCAGGCAGCGGCGGCGAGAACCCATTGCCGCCAGTCGACGATCATCGAATCGAACGGCGCCAGCAAGCGGCCGAGCAGGATGCTCGCCGCCATCAGCGTGCCTGCGGTGACCTCGTTGCGGATGATCAGGATGGCGCCGGTCGCATAGACCGCGAGCTGCATCGTCATCCGTGAGGAGCGCGTCACGGCCGCGATGAATTTGCCACGCCTTGTGCCCATGTCGAGTTGCTCGATCATCGCCAGCTGCTGGCCGCGCCAGCGCCGGGCGAGCGCCGGCAGCATGCCCATCGCCTCGATCGTCTCGGCATGGCGCAGGCTGGCGCCGACCTCGTTGATGCTGGCGACGCCGGCTTCGTTGGCCTCCTTGAGAATGCGGCGGGTCAGCATGTCCGAGAGCACGCCGAGCAATAGCAGAATGATCAGCGACGCCAGACCGACGAGCCCGTAGACCGGATGCAGCGCGAAGAGCACGGCGAGGAAGACCGGCGACCAGATGGCCTCCAGAGGCGTGGCGATCGCCGAGCTCGCGATGAAGAAGCGGATGTCGTTGAGATCGCGAATCGCCTGCGTCGCCTGCCCCGAGCCCTGTTCGAGCGAGGAGCTCACCGCCGCTTGCAAAGCCGGCAGATTGAGCTTGCGCGCGAAGATGCTCGCCATCGCCTGGAAGGTCAGCGAGCGGATGAACTCGATCGTGCCGTAGAGCGCCAGCGCCCCGACGGCGATGACCAGGAGCATGGTCAGCGTGTCGTAGCTGCGGCTCACGGTCACCCGGTCCTGGACCTGCATCATGAACAGCGGGACGGTCAGCAGCAGCAGGTTCACGCAGAGGCTGAGGAAAGCCGCGTAGCTCAGGCCACCGACGAACGAGCGCTGGAGATTCCGGATCAGTGCGTCCGGCGCAGGCTTCATCGCCTTCATGCATGGCTCCGAGAGTGAGGGTGTGTGGATCCGAGAAAGCTGCGGGAAAAACCCGTCATCGGTCCGAGCAACGAGACATGGAGGGAGTGTCAAGATTATGACAGATTAGAAGCGTAGCTCACCGACTCAGAGCGAAGCAAATAAGGCTGAAACGTGAGAAATTTTGAATTTCGAAACAGTTTCGGCACATCTGAAGGTGATTACAATCTTATTTATTGGCTCACCTAGATGGCATGTGCTTTGCTATTAGGCTTGTTGAGACGCGTGGAGGCAAAACGGATGGTCTATTTAGTTTTTGATCAGGTGGGGTAAGGGATGCACTTCAAATTGCACGGCGGCGAGCAATTCACAGGCGGTTCCTTGAACGGCCACCATCCAGCGAATGGTTCCGGGGCCCTCGAAGAGGTCCCTGATCGCCGAATTTCTCCTTTTGACCTGGCACGGGTGATCGAACGTGTCAGCCGGCGCTTTCTCGACTACCTCAGGCTCGAACTGTCCAAGCTCGGCGTCGACGACATCTCGCCATCGCAAGTGATGGTCCTGATGACGATCGGACAAGGCGAGATCGCGGTTCGCGATCTCTTGGATCGCGGCCATTATGGCGGCTCGAACGCCTCCTATAATCTCAAGCAACTGGTCGAGAACGGCTATCTCGACCGCGGCGCCTCGCCGCGCGATCGCCGCCAGGCCCGCATCTCCCTCTCGCTGAAGGGGCAGATGCTGTGCGAGCGGCTGCGCTTGCTCGACGAGGCCAGCCAGGTCGGCCAGCGGCTCGAAAGCAACCGCGAGACCGACCTGAACACGACCCACGAGACCCTGCGCCAACTCGAACAGTGGTGGAACGATGCGCTCCGCTACAGCGGAGTGCTGCTCGCATCATGCATGTCCTATTCGTTCATCGCACAGGATCTGGTCAATTCGCTGCTTTGATCGGCAGCCTCGTCGCCGAGGGCGTCGAGATTACGCTGATCACCGAACGTCCGGCGCAGGAGGCGCCGGGCGTGCGCCAGCTCGTCTATTCCGTCGACGAGACCGCGACCCAGCATCCGGCGCTCGCAGCCACCGAATATCACCTGCGCACGGGCGAGGCGGTGGCGCGGCTGATGGAACGCCTGAACCGCAGCGACCCGCCCGATGTCGTGCTCGGCCATATCGGCTGGGGCGGCATGCTCTTCGCCCGCGATACGCTGCCTGATGCGGCGCTGATCGGCTATTGCGAATATTATTACCGCAGCACCGGCTCGGACCTCGATTTCGGTATCGGCGAGCCGGTTCCCGCGGCCGACCGCCAGCGCGTGCGCATGCGCAACGCAGCCCAGCTTCTCGCGCTCGACACGCTCGATGCCGCCTATGCCCCGACGCAATGGCAGCGCCGGCAATATCCGGCCGCCTATCGCCAGGGCATCGCCGTCTGCCATGACGGCATCGACACGCAGACCTGCCGGCCCGATTCGCAGGCCTCCTTCGTCCTGCCCGACGGCCGCGTGCTGACGCCCGCCATGCCGGTCGTGACCTTCGTCGCCCGCGATCTCGATCCCTATCGCGGCTATCCCGAATTCATGCGCGCGGCTGCGACCCTCGCGGCCCGTCATCCCGACGCGCTTTTCGTCGTGGTTGGCGGCGACGGCTCGGGCTATGGCCGTCCACGCTCCGACGGCAACAGCTGGCGCGAGGCGATGTGCGCCGAGACCGGACTGGGCGACAGGATCATCCATATCTCCTGGCTGCCCTATGAGAACCTGATCCGGCTGTTCCAGGTCTCGGCCGTCCATGTCTATCTCACCGTCCCCTTCGTCCTGTCCTGGTCGCTGCTCGAAGCGATGGCCTGCGGCTGCCTCGTTATCGGTTCCGATACCGAGCCGGTCAGGGAAGTGATCCGCGACGGCGTCAACGGCCTGCTGTCCCCCTTCCATGATGCCCAAGCGCTGGCGGAGCGGATCGAGGAAGCACTGTCGAGCCCGGCGCTGATGCGACCATTGCGCCGCGCCGCGCGGGAAACCGTCCTCGCCGGTTACGAGCGAGAGCGCTGCATCGCCCGCCAGACCGGCTGGATCCATCAGTTCGGGGCTTAGGCAGGACGGCGATTGCTGGATCGTCCGTGATGGCAGCCCCTTTGTCATTCCGGGGCTTCGCGCAGCGAAGAACCCGGAATCCACGACCGGGCGAGCTAACGGCAACCGAACACGCCGCGTCCCACCCCGTCGTGGGTTCCGGGTTCGCGCCTGCGGCGCGCCCCTGAATGACAAAGACCGCGGCTGAAAACCGCTGGCTTAGATGCCGGCACCGATCCTGGCCTACCTCGTCACGCCTCAACGGTCCCGGCGAAATCAAGAGCCGCCTTCCGGACCGTTTCCGCGAAATCGAGCGCCACGGCCGAGCGGAAGCGGCCGGCGCCCCAGATGATGGCGATGTCGTAGGTCACTGCCGGCTTGAGCGGACGCACCTCGACGCCTCTGCCGCGATACTCCGCCGCCGTGAAGGGATCGACCACCGAGAGCCCCGCACCCGCCGCGACGAGCCCGCAGGCGATCATCGACAGCGGCGTCTCGACACGGGTCTGGCGCGCGACGCGATGGGCCGAGAACAGGGCATCGATGCGATAGCGCAGCTGCGTCGACTGCTCGAGCGAGATGAAGGGCTCGTCGACGAAATCCTCCGGCGTCAGTTCGGCCTTGACCGCGAGCCTGTGCCCCGTCGGCAGCACGGCGACGGGCGCCATCGCCGGCAGGATCTCGATGTCGATCCCCGGGAAATCCAGCGGAAGCTGAGCGAAACCCAGCTCGCAGAAGCCCGAGGTGACCCAGTCCACGACCTGCGAGGAGATGCTGCCATAGAGCGCGATCTCCAGGTCCGGCTTCTGCTTGAGATAGCCGCCGACGACCCGCGGCAGGAAGCCGACATTGAAGGCCGGCAGCGCCGCGACCCGCAACGAACCCGCCCGCCCGTCGCGCAGGTTGCGGGCGGCGTTCTCGATGCGCTCCAGCCCGACGAACTGGCGCTCGACCTCGCGGTAGAGCGACAGCGCCTCGTTTGTCGGCACCAGTCGCGCACCGCGCTTCACGAAGAGCGGCAGCCCGAGCGCATATTGCAGGTCCTGGATCAGGCGCGTCACCGCTGGCTGCGTCACATTGAGCGCCTGCGCTGCGGCGGTAACACCGCCGGTCACGATCACCGTGCGAAAAGCCTCGATCTGACGCGGATTCAGCATAATGGAGCCCTCGCGCAGCGCATAACATTTCGGCATGGCTTGCACGAAACATTCGATTTGACCAGTTCGAGATCAGCCCCGAACCTGACGGCATCACTCGAAAACGAGGAGGGGATACCGTGAAGCTCGCCATCACATTCGCTCTTGTCGCCGGAACCGCGCTCGCCGGCTCCGCCGCCTTCGCCCAGCAGAAGACGCTTTATGTCGCCGGCTATGGTGGCTCCTACGAGCAGACCATGCGCAAGGAGGTCATCCCGGCCTTCGAGAAGCAGGCTAACGTCAAGATCGAATACGTCGCCGGCAATTCGACCGACACGCTCGCCAAATTGCAGGCACAGAAGGGCAACCAGCAGATCGACGTCGCGATCGTCGATGACGGCCCGGCCTATCAGGCGGTGGCGCTCGGCTTCTGCGGCACGCTGACCGACGGCGCCGTCTACAAGGACGTCGCGCCGGTGATGAAGTTCAAATCGAACAAGGGCGTCGGCCTCGGCCTCGTCGGCACCGGCCTGTTCTATGACAAGAAGGTGTTCGACGAGAACAAATGGCCGGCCCCGACCTCGTGGAACGACCTGAAATCGAAGACCTATGGCAAGAAGATCGTCGTGCCGCCGATCAACAACACCTACGGCCTGCACGCCCTGATCGCCTTCGCGCAGATGGCTGGCGGCGGCGAGAACAACATCGAGCCGGGCTTCGAGGCCTTCAAGAAGGACATCAACTCGAACATCGTCGCCTACGAGCCCTCGCCGGCGAAGATGACCGAGCTGTTCCAGAACGGCCAGGCCGTGCTCGGCGTCTGGGGCTCGGGCCGGGTCAAGGCCTTCGCCGATACTGGCTTCCCGGTCGCGTTCGTCTACCCGAAGGAGGGCGGCTACGCGCTGGGCTCCGCCGCCTGCCCGATCGAGGGCTCCAAGAACGCGGCCGAGGCCAATGCCTTCATCCAGTTCATGCTCTCGCCCGCGATCCAGAAGATCATGGCGACGGGCGCTGGCTTCGGCCCCGCCAACATGACGGTGACGCTGACGCCGGACGAGCGCAAGGGCTTGCCCTATGGCGAGGAGGTGAAGACGCTCAAGGCGGTCGACTGGGACGTCGCCAACGCCAAGCGCGAGGAATGGACCAAGCGCTGGAACCGCGAGGTCGAACGGTAACATAGTCCGCTTTCGAACCTCGCCGTCATCCCGGACGTAGCGAAGCGAAGATCCGGGATCCATCGCAGAGCGCGAGGCCCTTCGATGGATCCCGGGTCAAGCCCGGATGACGGAGGAGTTTCCGCGCCCTCAAACGAGGCCAGAAATTAACCCATGTCCCATCTCGTTCTCGAAGGCCTCGGCAAATCCTATGGCAGCGCGGTCGCGGTCGAGGGGCTCGGCCTCACGGTCGCGCGCGGCGAGTTCATTTCGCTGCTCGGCCCCTCCGGCTGCGGCAAGACCACGACGCTGCAGATGATCGCCGGCTTCGTGCTG
Source organism: Allobosea sp. NPDC055353 (assembly GCF_053644975.1). Classification (NCBI taxonomy): domain Bacteria; kingdom Pseudomonadati; phylum Pseudomonadota; class Alphaproteobacteria; order Hyphomicrobiales; family Alloboseaceae; genus Allobosea; species Allobosea sp. NPDC055353. The sequence continues at coordinate 131,098 of NZ_JBSHMC010000004.1, forward strand.
GTCGACCGCGGCCGCATCCTGCTCGACGGCCAGGATCTCGGCGCGGTCCCGCCCAACAAACGCGGCCTCGGCATCGTCTTTCAGAGCTATGCGCTCTTTCCCCATATGACCGTGGCGCAGAACATCGCCTTCGGTTTGGAAATGCGCGGAATCGAGAAGGCGGAGCGCGAAAAGCGCACGCTGGAGGCGATGGCGCTGGTCGGGCTGAAGGGCTTCGAGGATCGTTATCCCCGCCGCATGTCGGGCGGACAGCAGCAGCGCGTCGCGCTGGCCCGTGCGCTGGTGATCAGGCCCTCGCTGCTCCTGCTCGACGAACCCCTCTCCAATCTCGACGCCAAATTGCGCGAGGAGATGCAAGGGGAGCTGCGCCAGATCCAGCGCTCGATCGGCACGACCACGATCCTCGTCACCCATGACCAGCACGAAGCGATGGCGCTCTCCGACCGGATCGTCGTGATGAATCGCGGCCGCGTCGAGCAGATCGGCGCGCCCGATGCCGTCTATGGCGCACCCGACAGCGCCTTCGTCGCGAACTTCCTCGGCAAGACCAACGTGCTGAAGGCGACCGGCGACGGCCGCGGCCATGTCACGATCGAGGGCCTCTCCGTACCGCTCCCTGATGCTCGCTCCGGTTCCCTGCGCATCGCGGTCCGCCCGGAGCGCCTCGGCTTCGCGGCCGAGGGCGCCCCGGGCTTTACGGCCCGCATCACCTCGCGCATCTTTCAGGGCGCGCATTGGCTGCTGAGCGCCGAGAGCGCCGCCGGCACGGTCACCCTGATCCGGCACAATGACGGCGCGCCCGTCCCCGGCGAAGGCGAGAGCGTGACGCTGACCTTCGGCTCCGGCGATGCCGCTTTGCTGGCGGAGGGCGCAGGCACATGAGCCCGGACGCCTCCGCCCGCGCGACGCCCTATTGGCTGACCGGCCCCGCGCTCGCTGTCTTCCTTGGCCTCGTCATCATCCCGCTCGGCATGACCGTGCTGCTCGCCTTCCACGACTGGGGCCAGTACAAGGGCATCGTCGCCGAGTTCACGCTGAAGAATTTCCGCGAGATCTTCAGCGACAGCTATTTCCTCGAAGTCTTCCTGCGCACCTTGCGCATCGCCGTGCTGGTGACGCTCTTCGCCATCCTGGTCGGCGTGCCCGAGGCCTATATCCTCAACCGCATGTCGCCGGCCTGGCGCGGCATCTGCCTGCTCGCGATCCTCGGGCCGCTTCTGGTCTCGGTCGTGGCGCGCACGCTCGGCTGGGCGCTGCTGCTCGGCTCGACCGGCCTCGTCAACCGCGGGCTGATGGCACTCGGGCTGATCGACCAGCCGCTCGAATTCATGTTCACCGAGACCGGCGTGGTGATCGCGCTCGTCCATGTCCTGATCCCCTTCATGATCCTCGCCGTCTGGGCCTCGCTGCAACGGCTCGATCCGCAGATCGAGAACGCCGCCCTCTCGCTCGGCGCCTCCCGCCTCACCATCTGGCGCCGCGTGATCCTGCCGCAGATCGTGCCAGGCATCCTCTCGGGCTCGATCATCGTCTTCGCGCTGGCGGCGAGCGCCTTCGCTTCGCCGGCGATCATCGGCGGCAGGCGGCTCAAGGTCGCGGCGACGCTCGCCTATGACGAGTTCCTGAACACGCTGAACTGGCCGCTCGGCGCCGCTGTCGCCGTGCTGCTGCTCGCCGCGCTGGTCATCCTCACCGTCGGCACCAACCGATTGGTCGAGCGCCGCTATTCACAGGTGTTCGAATGAGCCGCAACGGTCCCTTCGCCATCCTGTTCCACACGCTCTTCGTCGTCTTCATGCTGGCGCCGCTGGTGGTGGTCTGCCTCGTCGCCTTCACGCCGGAGGGCTATCTCTCGCTGCCCGGCCGGGTCTGGAGCCTGCGCTGGTTCAGGGCGATCCTGGATTATCCCGAGTTCCTGCGCGCCTTCCGCGACTCGCTCTGGCTGGCCGCGCTTTCCTCCACCGTCGCGATCGGGCTTGCCGTGCCGGCCGCGCTTGCCATTGCCCGCTACCGCTTCCCCGGCCGCGAGGCGATGACGGCCCTGTTCATGTCGCCATTGATGGTCCCCCATGTCGTGCTGGGCATCGCCTTCCTGCGCTTCTTCACGCAGATCGGCCTCTCCGGGACTTTCCTCGGGCTGGTGCTGAGCCATATCATCGTGATCATTCCCTTTGCGCTGCGCCTCGTTCTCGCCGCCTCCTACGGCATCGACCGGCGCATCGAGCATGCCGCGATCTCGCTCGGCGCGAGCCCGGCCGTGGTCTTCCGGCGTGTGACGCTGCCGCTGATCCTGCCCGGCGTCGTCTCCGGCTGGCTGCTCGCCGCGATCAATTCCTTCGACGAGGTGACGATGACCGTTTTCATCGCCTCGCCCGCCACCACCACGCTCCCTGTCCGGATGTTCCTCTACATCCAGGACAATATCGACCCGCTCATCGCAGCCGTCTCCGCCTGCCTGATCGCCCTGACCGCCATCCTGCTGCTGGCGCTGGACAGGCTCTTCGGGCTCGACCGGCTGTTCGTCGGAACCGGAAAAGGCTGAACCCGTGTCCACTATTTCCACAGAGCCCGATGTCGCTGTGATCGGCGGCGGCGTGGTCGGCGGCGCCATCGCACTCGGCCTCGCCCGTAGCGGCGCCAAGGTCGCGATCCTCGACGAAGGCGACACGGCCTTCCGGGCCTCGCGCGGCAATTTCGCGCTGGTCTGGGTGCAGTCCAAGGGTTTCGGCATGCCCGATTATGCGCTCTGGTCGCGCCGCTCCGCCGATAGCTGGCACGAGTTGGCCGCCTCGCTTGCCGGCGAGACCGGAATCGACGTCGCCCATAGCCAGCCCGGCGGCTTCATGCTCTGCCTCTCGCAGGCCGAGCTCGACAAGCGTATCGACGCGATGCGCCGCCTCCATAACAGCCGGCCACTCACCGATTTCCCTTATGAGGTGCTCGACCATGCCGAGACGAAGCGGCGCCTGCCCGCCATCGGCAAGGATGTGGTCGGATCGCTCTATTCCCCGCTCGACGGCCATGTGAATTCGCTGAAGCTCTTCCGGGCCTTGCGCGAGGCGACGGTGCGGCGCGGCGTCGACTACCGCCCGAACAGCCCGGTCGAGAGCATTGTCCCGAAGGATGGCGGCTTCGCCATCACCGGCCCCTGGGGCGAGATGCGCGCCGGGAAGGTCGTGCTCTGCGCCGGGCTCGGCAATGCGCGGCTGGCGCCGATGGTCGGGCTCGACGCGCCGGTGAAGCCGAGCAAGGGCCAGATCATCGTCACCGAGAAGACCGAACCCTTCCTGCACAACCCGATGGTCACGGTGCGTCAGACCGACGAGGGCGGCGTGATGATCGGCGACAGTCAGGAGGATCGCGGCTTCGACACCGTCGTTGGCCAGCCGATCCTCTCGACCATGGCGGAGCGGGCCGTGAAGATGTTCCCGCGCCTCGCCGGCCTCAACGTCGTCCGCACCTGGTCGGCGCTGCGCGTCATGAGCCCCGACGGCTTCCCGATCTACGACCAGTCCGAAAGCCATCCCGGCGCCTTCGTCGTCACCTGCCATTCCGGCGTGACGCTCGCCGCCAACCATGTTCTGACGCTCGCTCCCGCGATTCTCGCCGGCACCTTGCCCGAGAGCGTCGCGAGCTTCACCGCACGGAGGTTCCATGTTCCGGCCCATAGCTGACCTTGCCGCGAGCGGAGAGCTCAGCTTCACCTTCGACGGCCGGCCGATGACGGCGCGCGCGGGCGACACCGTCGCCGCCGCCTTGCTCACCAACGGCATCACCGCCTGCCGCGAGACCCCGGTCTCGGATACGCCGCGCGCGCCCTATTGCCTGATGGGTGCCTGCTTCGACTGCCTCGTCGTCATCGACGGCATCGGCAACCGGCAGGGCTGCCTCGTCCCGCTCGTCGAGGGCATGCGCATCGAGACCCAGCATGGCCGCCGCCATCTCACGGAGGCCGCGGAATGACCCCGATCGCCAGCATCGAACAGCTCGCCGAGAGCTATGACCTCCTCGTCGTCGGCGCCGGTCCGGCCGGTCTCTCCGCCGCCGTTCGCGCCGCCGAACTCGGCCTCTCGGTCCTGCTCGCCGACGAGAACCCGGCGCCGGGCGGCCAGATCTACCGCGCGGTGACCACGACGCCGGTCAAGAACCGCGCCATCCTCGGTGAGGACTATTGGCGCGGCGCCGACATCGTCGCCCGCTTCGAGCGCTCGAATGCCGTTTACGCCCCGCGCTGCACCGTCTGGTCGATCGGCCCGGACGAAACCGCGCCCGGCACATTCGAGCTTGGCCTCTCGCTGGACGGCAAGGCCCGCATCATCGGCGCGCGGCAGGTCATTCTCGCGACCGGCGCGCAGGAGCGTCCCTTCCCGATTCCCGGCTGGACCTTGCCCGGCGTGATGACGGCGGGCGCCGCCCAGATCGCGCTCAAATCCGCAGGCGCCATTCCGTCGGGGCGCACCGTCATCGCCGGCTGCGGCCCCCTGCTCTACCTGCTGGCGGGCCAGCTTGCGGCCGCCGGCTGCCAGATCGCCGCGGTGCTCGACACGACGCCGAAAGACAACTGGTCGAAGGCGCTCGGCGCGATCCCGGACTTCCTGCGCTCGCCCTATCTCGCCAAGGGCCTCAGGCTTATGGCAGCTGCGCGACGCAAGCTGCGCTTCGTCTCTGGCGTCACCAGCCTGACAGCAACCGGCAGCGGAAAGCTCGGCTCGGTCCAGTTCGAGCAAGGCGGCCGCACCGGCACCATCGCCTGCGATACGCTCCTGCTGCATCAGGGCGTGATCCCGAGCGTCAACTTCTCCAACGCCGCCGGCTGCGCCCATGATTTCGACACCGAGCAGCACGCCTGGGTGCCGCGCGTCGATGCCTGGTTCGCCTCGACCGTGCCCGGCATCGCCATCGCCGGCGACGGCGCCGGCATCGGCGGCGCAGAAAGCGCGGCCCTGCGCGGCGAGATCGCCGCTTTCGGCGCGGCATCGCGGCTCGGCAAGCTCAACGAGGCCGAGCGCGACCGGCAGGCCGCCCCGATCCGGGCCGAACTGGAAAAGAAGCTGCGCGGCCGGCGCTTCCTCGACCTGCTCTACAAGCCGGCGCCGCAATTCCTGGCGCCGCCCAAGGACGAGACCATCGTCTGCCGCTGCGAGGAGGTCACCGCCGGCCAGGTCCGCGATGCCGCGGGACGACTCGGCGTCACCGGCCCCAATCAGATGAAGGCCTTCCTGCGCTGCGGCATGGGCCCCTGCCAGGGCCGCCTCTGCGGCCCGACCGTCGTCGAACTGATCGCCGAAACGCGCGGCACGACCCCGGCCGAGACCGGCTATTACCGCCTGCGCCCGCCGATCAAGCCGGTGACGCTGGCCGAACTCGCGGCCCTGCCGCAGACCGAGGCCTCGGTGAAGGCGGTCGTGCGATGACAAAGGATCGTCGCAATGCCGATGTCATCGTCATCGGTGGCGGCATCCATGGCTGCTCGACCGCGATGCATTGCGCGATGCGCGGGCTCACGGTCATCCTGATCGAGAAGGACCATGCCGGCCGCCACGCTTCCGGCGTCAATGCCGGCGGCGTGCGTCAGCTCGCCCGCCATGTCGCGGAGATCCCGCTCTCCAACGCCTCGATGGCGCTCTGGCACAACATCGCCGAATTGGTCGACGACGATTGCGGCTTCACCAGCGATGGGCAGGTTCTGGTCGCCGAGGACGAGGCCGATCTCGAAGGCTGCCGCGCCCGCGTCGCCGACCTGACGCTTCGCGGTTTCCATCATGAGGAGATGGTCGACGCGAAGGAATTGCGTTCGATCGTCCCGGCCGTCTCCGAGACCTGCCCGGGCGGCGTGATCTCGCGCCGCGACGGTGCCGCGATCCCCTTGCGCGCGACGCAGGCCTTCAAGCGCAAGGCCGAGAGCCTCGGCGTCTCCATCCGCGAAGGCGTGCGTGTCACCAAGGTCGAGCAGGACGGTGAGAACTGGCGCGTCGTCACCGATTCCGGCGACTTCCTCGCGCCCCGCATCGTCAACGCTGCCGGCGCCTGGGCCGACCGCATCGCCAGCGATCTCGGCGAGCCCGTGCCGCTCGAAGTCATCGCGCCGATGCTGATGATCACCGCGCCATTGCCGGCCTTCATCAAGCCCGTGGTGATCCTGCGCGGGCGAAAACTCTCCTTCAAGCAGTTCGACAACGGCACGGTGCTGATCGGCGGCGGCCATCTCGGCACCCCCTTGCGCGACCAGAACGTCACGCTGCTCGACTGGCGCAAGCTCGCGATCAGCGCCGGCACGGTCTGGGACCTCTTCCCGATCATGCGCGGCGCGCCGGTCGTGCGCGCCTGGGCCGGCATCGAGGCGCGCATGCCGGACGACCTGCCGGTCTTCGGCAAGAGCGCCAGGCATGACGGCGTCTACCACCAGTTCGGCTTCTCGGCCCATGGCTTCCAGCTTGGCCCCGGCGCCGGCGCGGTGATGGCCGAGATCATCGCGACCGGCCAATCGAACGTGCCGATCGACGGCCTCGACATCGCCCGTTTCACCGCCACCCACTGAGCTTCAACCGAAGGAGAAGACCCATGGCCATCAAGCGCTCCATCCGCACGCCCATCCAGAACCGCGTCGTCGAGACCGGAAACCTCGCTTTCGTCGGCGGCGTCGTCGCCGACGACACCAAGCAGGGCATGGGCCCGCAGACCCAGAACATCCTCGGCAAGATCGAGAGCTATCTCGGCGAGGTCGGGCTCGATCGCAAGGCGATCGTCGCCGCCCAGATCTTCGTCACCGATCTCAAGCTGAAGAAGGAGATGGACGCGGTCTGGACCGGCTTCTTCGGCGAAGACATGCCGACTCGCGCGACCGTCGGTGTCGCCGATCTCGGCGGCCCGCTGATCGAGATCGTGGTCACCGCCTCGCGCTGATCCGCGGCGACGGTAGACAGGGTGGCAGGCGCGGTGTTGCGCCTGCCGACCATCTTCGGAAAGCGCAAACAGGGGTGCCCAACCTCCCGACGCTGGCATACGGTCTCCATCTGACGACAGCCTCGAGACCAGCATGCAGCACGCTTCCGACCATTCCGACATCCGCGATGCCGTCGCGAAGCTCTGCGCGGGCTTTCCCGGCGAATACTGGCGCAAGCTCGACCGCGAGATGGCCTATCCGACGGAGTTTGTGACCGCGCTCACGGAAAGCGGCTTCCTCTCGGCGCTGATCCCCGAGGAATACGGCGGCGCCGGCCTCATGCTCTCGGCCGCGGCCGTCATCATGGAGGAAATCCAGCGCCAGGGCTCCAACGGCGCCGCCTGCCACGCCCAGATGTATGTGATGGGCACCGTACTGCGCCACGGCACAGAGGATCAGAAGCAGCGCTACCTGCCCAAGATCGCCTCCGGCGAACTGCGCCTCCAGGCCTTCGGCGTCACCGAGCCGACCAGCGGCACCGACACCACCGCCCTGCGCACCACCGCCCGCCGCGAGGGCGACCACTACATCGTCAACGGCCAGAAGATCTGGACCAGCCGAGCCGCGCAGTCCGACCTGATGCTGCTGCTCGCCCGCACCACGCCGCGCGACCAGGTCGCCAAGCGCACCGACGGGCTCTCGGTCTTCATCCTCGACATGCGCGAGGCGCTGAAGGACGGCCTCACCATCCGGCCGATCCGCACGATGATGAATCACGCGACGACCGAGGTCTTCTTCGACAATGTGAAGGTCCCGGCCGAGAACCTCGTCGGCGAGGAGGGCAAGGGCTTCCGCTACATCCTCTCCGGCATGAATGCCGAGCGCATCCTGATCGCGGCCGAATGCGTCGGCGACGCCAAATGGTTCATCGACAAGGCGTCGACCTACGCCAAGGAACGCCATGTCTTCGGCCGGCCGATCGGCCAGAACCAGGGCATCCAGTTCCCGATCGCCAAGGCCTACGCCAACATGCGGGCGGCCGAACTGATGGTACGCGAGGCGATCCGCCTCTACGAGGCCGGCGCCAATCCCGGCGCCGAGGCGAACATGGCGAAGATGCTGGCGGCGGATGCCTCCTTCGAGGCGGCCAATGCCTGCGTGCAGACACATGGCGGCTTCGGCTTCGCCGAGGAATACGATGTCGAGCGCAAGTTCCGGGAGACACGGCTCTATCAGGTCGCGCCGATTTCGACGAACTTGATCCTGTCCTATCTCGCCGAGCATGTGCTGGGCATGCCGCGCTCCTACTGACCGAAGGCCTGAGGGCCTCAGGCCGAGGCTGGCGCTTCGGGCGCCAGGCTGACGCGGTCGAGCTTCGGCGTCATCGTGTCGAGCAGAGGCAGAGCGGCGGCTCCGAGCGCTGCCGTCAATCGCCCGGTCGCGCCGCGCTGAACGCGCGGGATCGTCCGCCCCGAACGGTTCGCCACCGAAACGGCCAAGGGCGACATCGCCACGATCAGCGCATCGATCACCGTATCCGGCATTTCGCCGCCGAGGATCACGGTCTCCGGATCGAACAGATTCTCCAGCATCGTCACGACCGGCGCGAGCAGCCCGGCCGCCTCCACGATCCAGCCGGACAGGACGGGATGCCCTTGCGCATGCAGGCGCGCGATCTCCTCCGGCCCGGCGCCCGAGATGCCGGCCTCCCGCAAAGTCTCCGCCAGCGCATGGACGGAGGCATAGCGTTCGAGGCAGCCATAACCGCCGCAGGCGCAGGCGCGCCCATAGCGCACGACCGGGATATGGCCGATCTCGCCGGCATTGCCGAAGGCACCGCGATAGGGCTGCCCGCCGACGATGACGCCGAGCCCGAGGCCGGCACCGAAATAGATCTGGCAGAAATGGCGCAGGTTGCGGCCGAGCCCGTGGAGGTGCTCGCCGACCGCCGCCGCATTGGCGTCGTTCTCGATCACCACCGGCGTGTTCAGGGCGTCCTGCAGAAGCTGCGCCGCATCCTGCCCGGCCCAGCCCGGCAGGGGCGAGGTGCCGACCGAGTTCATGCCCTCGATCTCGAAGGGGCCGGGCATCACCACGCCACAGCCAAGCAGGCGCTCGGGCAACCCAGCCTCGCGCCGCACCGTGGCCAGCTCCACTGCCGCCGTCTTCTGCACGCCCACAACGGTCGTGTCCGCGAGGGGCGCGATACGCTGCGCCCTGATCCGCCCGGCGAGATCGACGAGGACGGTGGTGACGTGATCGGACGCGATCTCCATCCCCGCCGTCATTCCGCCTTCGGGATTGACGGCGAATTCCACCGGCGGCTGCCCGCGCGCCGTCCGGCGCCGGCCGAGCTCGGTCAGAAAGCCCTCCTCGACCAGCTCGGCGACGATGTTCGATACCGCCTGGGCCGTGAGCCTGGTCAAGACAGCGATGTCGGAACGGCCGAGCTGCCCGTGCTGACGCACGGTTTCCAGCACGACCCGGCGGTTATGGCTGCGCGTCCGCTCGGGATTGGTGCCGACGGCGACGCTGCGGGAGGGGGGAACGGGACGGTTCGGCATAGGCGGTCGCGAGGGAACGGGCGGGCAGCCTGCTCCGGTAATTAATCCAACTCAAGTGAATTAATTGATTGACAGTCTCGGGCCGGCGAGATGACGATATCGACGAGCCTCCCGAATGCCGTTTTCCGGCAGGGACGGAGGATGATGAAATCAGGGGAGAGGGTCATGCGCGGCTTACGCGGGATGCTGTTGGGTCTGATGGTCTCGGTCGGCGCGGTCGCCGGCGCGAAAGCGCAGACCGTCGAGATCGAATACTGGCAGTATGTCTTCGACGCACGCGTCAAGGCGATGACCGAGTTGATCAAGCGCTTCGAGGCCGCCAATCCGAACATCAAGGTCAAGCAGACGACCTTCCCCTATGCCGACTACCAGACCAAGATCGCCGCGGCGATGCCGGCCGGCCAGGGTCCGGACGTCGTGCAGCTTTTCTATGGCTGGCTCGACAATTTCGTCGGCGCCAAGTTCATCCAGCCGCTGCCGCGCGACGCCTTCCCGCCCGCGATGATCGAGAAGGAATTCTACCCGATCGTCTCGGCGATGAAGCGGGACGGCGAGTATTACGCCCTGCCGACAGCGGTACGCTCGCTTGCGCTGTTCTATAACAAGAAGCTCTTCCAGGAGGCCGGGCTCGACCCGAACACGCCGCCCAAGACCGTCGAAGAGCTGCTCGACTTCGCCAAGAAGACGACCAAGCGCGACGGCGCCGGCAACATGCTCTCCGCCGGCATCACGCTCGATTTCCCCGGCCAGGATTATCACTGGTGGCGCGAGACGCTGCTGCGCCAGAATGGCGGCGCGCCCTATAGCGACGACAACAAGACCGTGACCTATAACAGCGAGGCCGGCGCAAAATCGCTGAACTGGTATGCCGATCTCCAGCGCACCCACAAGGTCGGCCAGGTCGGCTTCATGGACGAGGGTCAGGCGGCCTTCCGCGCCGGCCGTGCCGCGATGACCATCGACGGCTCCTTCCGCCTCGGCGCCTTCGGCGGCATCAAGGCCTTCGAATGGGGCGTTGCCGAACTCCCGGCCTCGGCCGACGGCAAGAAGGCGAATTTCGCCAGCTACTGGGTCAACGCCATCACCACCAAGCCGACCGGCCCGAAGCTCGAAGCGGCCAAGAAGTTCCTCGCCTTCGTCACCACGCCCGAGGCAATGCAGCTCTGGCTCGAGACCGTCGGCGAGTTGCCGGCACGCAAGGCGGCGGCCGAGACCGAGAAGAACCTGAACCACCCGGTCTACGGGCCGTTCCTGAAGGCGCTCAACTACTCGCACGCCACGGTCTTCGTCGACGAATTGGCCCAGCGCCAGGTCGCGCTCGACATGATCAACCGCGTGCTCTTGCAGAACCAGGACGCCAAGGCCGCGCTCGCCGAGGCCGCCAAGGCCGAGCAGGCCATCCTCGACCGCTTCTACAAGAAGTGATGCGGACCGGGCACCGGATCGGATTGTCGCGATGAACGCTTCTTCGTCTCGTGTCGATGCACGGTCCGGCACCCGTCTCTCCTCGGGCCTCGGCATGCGCCAGAAGCAGGTCCTCTGGGCCTGGTCCTTCCTGGCGGTGCCGATCCTGTTTTATGCGGTGGTGCGCTTCTACCCGACGCTGGAAGCCTTCTGGATCTCCACCACCAACTGGAACCTGCTGACCGAGCCCTCCTTTGTCGGGCTCGCCAACTTCAAGCGCCTCCTCGCCGACCCCGTATTCTGGAAGGTCTTCGGCAACACCGCGCTGTACCTCTTGCTGGGTACGCCGATCAGCCTGCTGCTCGCCTTCACCATCGCCTATCATCTCGATCGCGTGCGCTTCCTGCACGGCTTCATCCGGGCTTTGTACTTCCTGCCCTTCCTGACGACGGCCGCGGCGATGGCCTGGGTCTGGCGCTGGTTCTACCAGCCGGTGCCGATCGGCCTGTTCAACAACCTGCTCGCCGGCATCGGCATCGCCCAACAGCCCTTCCTGCGCTCGACCACGCAATCGCTGCCGGCCGTGCTGGCGCCGGCGATCTGGGCCGGACTGGGCTTCCAGGTCGTGATCTTCATGGCCGGCCTGCGCGCGATCCCGACGACCTATTACGAGGCCGCCCGCATCGACGGAGTCTCGAACTTTACGATCCTGCGGAGGATCACCCTGCCGCTGCTCAAGCCGACGATCGTCTTTCTCGTCGTCTTCTCCTCGATCGGGTTCCTGCGGATCTTCGATCAGGTCTACAACATGACCAGCCAGACGAGCAGCGATCCCGGCGGGCCCTTGAACGCCACCAAGCCGCTCGTGCTGATGATCTACCAGACGGCCTTCTCCTCCTTCGACATGGGCTATGCCGCGGCGCAGACCGTCGTTCTCTTCCTCGTGCTGCTCGTGGTCTCGCTGCTGCAGCTCCGGCTGCTAAGGGATCGCTGATGAGCGCCGCCGCCTCCCCCCTGGCCCTGCGCATCGAACCCGGCCGCATCCTCGCCTGGCTTTTGCTCTTCGGCGGCGGCCTGCTGATGGTGACGCCGCTCGTCTTCATGTTCGCGACCTCGCTGAAGGATTCCTCCGAGATCTACGATCTCGCCTTCTTCCCGGCCCATCCGACGCTCGACAACTACGTGACCGTGCTCTCGGACGGCCGCTTCCTGCGCTGGTTCGCCAATTCCTTCGGCATCGCGGTTGCGGTGACCCTCTCGAACGTCTTCTTCGACAGCCTCGTCGGCTACACCCTCGCGAAATTCCAGTTCCGCGGCCGCTATCTCGTCTTCATCGCCATCCTCTCGACGCTGATGATCCCGACCGAGATGCTGGTCATCCCCTGGTACGTCATGGCCAAGAACTTCGGCTGGCTCGACAGCTACTGGGGCATCATGTTCCCCGGCATGATGACGGCCTTCGGCACCTTCCTGATGAAGCAGTTCTTCGAGACCGTGCCGAACGACTTCCTCGAAGCCGCCCGCATCGACGGCCTCAACGAGTTCGCCATCTTCTGGCGCATCGCCATGCCGCTGGTGACACCGGCGCTCTCGGCGTTGGCGATCTTCACCTTCCTCAGCAACTGGACGGCCTTCATCTGGCCGTTGATCGTGACGACATCGAAGGAACTCTACACCTTGCCGGTCGGCCTCACGAGCTTCGCCGTGGAATCGCAGGTCCAGTGGGAATTGATCATGACGGGCGCCGCGCTCGCCACCCTGCCGACGCTGACCGTCTTCCTGCTGCTCCAGCGCTATATCGTGCGCGGCGTGGTCCTCGCCGGTCTCAAGGGCTGATTGCCATGACGAAAACCGATCCTCGCGCGAGCGATACCTCCGTCTTTCCCGATCCGGTCTACAAGGAGACGGTGCTGCGCCCGCTCTTCGACGGCGCGAAGACGCATCATGTCCAGAGCTTCCGTGCCATCGACCGCGCCCATCTCGTCATGCTGGCCGAGACGGGTATCCTGCCGCGCGCTACAGCCGGCCGCATCGCTCGCGCGCTCGACGCCATCGATGCCGAGATCGACCCGGCCACGCTGAGCTATGACGGCACGGTCGAGGACTATTTCTTCCTGATCGAGACCGAGCTGAAGAAGCGCCTGCCGGCCGACGATGCCGGGCGCCTCCATACCGGCCGCTCGCGCAACGATATCGACCACACCCTGTTCAAGCTCGCGCTCAAGCCGCGGCTCGACCATATGGCCGGCCTGCTGCGCGCGCTGATCACCGCGACCCTCGATCTCGCCGAGCGCGAGAAGGCGACGCTGATCGTCGCCTATACCCATGGCCAGCCGGCCCAGCCGACCACCTTCGGCCACTACCTTTCGGCTGCCATCGAGGTGATGCTGCGCGATCATGAGCGGCTGGTGCAGGCGCGTGCGCTGCTCGATCTCTCGCCGATGGGCGCTGCCGCGATCACGACCTCCGGCTTCCCATTGGATCGCGCCCGCGTCGCGCATCTGCTCGGCTTTGCGGCCCCGCTGCAGAACTCCTATGGCTGCATCGCCGCGATCGACTACCTGACCGCGACCTATAGCGCGGTCGAACTCGTCTTCCTGCATCTTGGCCGCCTGATCCAGGACCTGCAGGTCTGGACCGCCTTCGAAGTCGGCCAGCTCTATGTGCCCAACGCCTTCGTGCAGATCTCCTCGATCATGCCGCAGAAGCGCAATCCGGTGCCGATCGAGCATCTGCGCCATCTGGCGTCGCAGACCGTGGCGCGCGCCCGGATGGTCAGGGACATCGTCCACAACACGCCTTTCACCGACATGAACGACGCCGAGGGCGAAACCAACGAAGCTGGCTATCAGGCCTTCGCGACGGCTGAGCGCGTGCTGAGCCTGCTCGCCGCGCTGCTGCCGGCGCTCCAGGTCGACGGGCGCCGCGTTGCCGAGAACATTCGTCGCTCCTGCATCACCATCACCGAGCTTGCCGATACGCTGGTGCGGTCGGAAGGCCTCTCCTTCCGCACCGCTCATGAGATCGCGGCCGATGTCGCCCGGGCCGTGGTCGCGGCCGATGGCGACCTGCCGCGCGACGGCTATGCGCCCTTCCGCAAGGCTTTCCGTGAACATGCGGGCCGCGAGCCGCAATTGAACGAAGCCGCCTTCGCCGAGGCCGTCTCACCCGAACATTTCGTCGCGGTGCGCGAGCGCTTCGGCGGGCCGGGGCCGCAGGCACTCGGCGCCGCCTTCGCCGGCTATCGCGGCGTCCTGGTGGCGGCCGGTCTCGCCGCGACCGCGACCGCCGCCCGCGAGGCTTCCGCGCGCCATGAACTCGACGCCGCCTTCGCGGATCTGATGGGAGCAGCCTGATGGCCGGTATCGAGCTTCAAGGGCTGGTCAAGCGCTACGGCAAGACGCAGGTCGTCCACGGCATCGACCTTGCGATCGAGGACGGCGAGTTCGTCGTCTTCGTCGGCCCCTCCGGCTGCGGCAAGTCGACGACGCTGCGCATGATCGCCGGTCTCGAAGAGATCGACGATGGCATCATCACGATCGGCGACAGGCCCGTGAACCGGCTGGAGCCGAAGGAACGGAACATCGCCATGGTGTTCCAGAATTACGCGATCTACCCGCATATGAGCGTCGCTGAGAATATCGGCTTCGGCCTCTATACGGCGAAGCTCGACAAGGCCGAGAAGCGCCGCCGGATCGAGGAGACCGCCCGCATCCTCGGCCTCGAACCGCTGCTGGAGCGCAAGCCCTCGGCGCTGTCGGGCGGCCAGCGTCAGCGCGTCGCCATCGGCCGCGCCATGGTGCGCGACCCCTCAGCCTTCCTGTTCGACGAGCCGCTCTCCAATCTCGATGCGCAATTGCGCGCCCAGATGCGCCTGGAGATCAAGCGCCTGCACCAGCGGCTCGGCCGCACCATCGTCTTCGTCACCCACGACCAGGTCGAGGCGATGACGCTGGCCGACCGGATCGTGGTGATGCGCGACGGCCGCATCCTCCAGGTCGGCGCGCCGATGGAGCTCTACGAGAAGCCGGCCGACGTCTTCACCGCCCGCTTCATCGGCTCGCCGACGATGAACATCCTTCCGGCCAGGACGACCACTGCCGATGGCAAGCAGAAGCTGGAAATCGTAGGCAATGCCGTCGCGCTGCCGTCCCGCCCGGCTCCGCTCGCCGCCGCGGTGCTGGTCGGCGTCCGCCCGCAGGAATTGCGCGTGCTTGCCCCCGGCGACAGCGCCGATCTCGTGCTCACCGGCAAGGTCGCGGTGGTCGAGCCGCTCGGCTCCGAGACCTTCGTCCATGTCGAGCATGGCGATGACCTGATCCTCGCCTCGGCCTCGGCCAAGGCGCCGCCGGTCGTCGGCCACGACGTCCGGCTCGGCGCCGGCATCGATTCTCTGCGCCTGTTCGACGCGGCGACCGAGCGCGCCCTATGAGCACTGGGCGCGACCTCGTCCTCAGCATCGGCCGGCTCTACTGCGATGTCGTCTTTCGCGGACTCAAAGCGCTGCCGCGCCTCGGCGAGGAACGTTTCGCCGAGACGGTCGCGATCGTGCCGGGCGGCGGCGGCTTCATCACGGCTGCCCATCTCGCCGCGCTCGGGACGCATGCAGGGTTGCTCGCCCGCATCGGTACAGACCCGCTCTCCGGCACGCTTGCACCGGCACTCGCCGAAAGTGGCGTCGATCTCCACTGGCTTGAGCGCAGCTCCGAGGCCGGTCCGCAGCCGACCGTCGTCATGGTTCAGGACGGCGAGCGCGCCTTCCTGTCCCGGCGCGCCGGCAGCGCCCGCCCGGCCACACTGGACGCGGCGCTTGCCGACCCGGCCGCCAGACATCTCCACATCGCCGAATTCGCGACGCTCGCCGAAATCCCCGACCTGATCGACAGGGCGAAACGCGCTGGCCTCACCGTCTCGCTCGATCCAAGCTGGGACGATGACTGGATCCGCCGGCCAGACCTGATCGAGCGCGCCGCGGGCGCCGACATCTTCCTGCCCAATGCCGCGGAAGCACGCGCGATCGCAGATTGCGAGGATCTCGATCAGGCCGGAAGCCGCCTCGCCCGCCATTTCCCGGTCGTGATCGTCAAGGACGGTGCCAACGGCGCCCGCCTCTTTCAGCGTGACACCGTCTTCGCCTTGCCGGCGCCCGAAGGCGGGCTGGTCCTCGACACGACGGGAGCGGGCGACGCCTTCAATGCGGGCTTCCTTGCCGCCTGGCTCGGCGGACGCCCGCCCGAACAGGCGCTGGCGGAGGGCATCGCCTGCGGCACCCTGTCCGTCCGCGCCATCGGTGGAGCCGGAACGCGGCTGAACCCTGCCGATGTCGACGCGATAAGCCGAAACCTGCTGCGCTGCCATGACCGGATCGATGCCTGAAGCCCTTCTCACCCGCGAGGCGGCGGAAGCGGCCGACGTCGCCGCCCGCCAGATCTCGGCCAATGCCGACGCGATGGTTGAGCTCGGCGAACGCTTGCGCCGGCGCAGGCCCGCCTTCGTCGCGACCTGCGCGCGCGGCTCCTCCGACCATGCCATGACCTATGGCAAATACCTGCTGGAGCGGACGCTGGGCCTGCCCGTCGCCTCGCTCGGCCCCAGCCTCGCCTCGGTCTATCGCGAAGAACTCGATCTCTCCGGCGCAGTCTTCATCGCCGCCTCGCAATCCGGCCGCAGCCCGGACACGCTCCAGTTGACCGAGACCGCCAGGCGCGGCGGCGCGCTGACGGTCGGGCTGATCAACGACATGGAATCGCCGCTCGCCGGACTGGTGGACGTCGCCTTGCCCCTCGGCGCCGGCCGCGAGACCAGCGTCGCCGCGACCAAGAGCTTCCTCGCCACCGGCATCGCCCTCCTGCATCTCGCTGCGGCCTGGAGCTGCGAACGCAGCCTGTCGGACGCGCTGGTCAGGTCACCCGAACTGCTCCGGCAGGCTGGCCTCTGCGATTGGTCGCCCTTCTTCGATCGCTTGAGGAATGCGACCAGCCTTTATGTCATCGGCCGCGGGCTCAGCCTCGGCATCGCCCAGGAAATGGCGCTGAAATTCAAGGAAACCTGCCGCATCCACGCCGAAGCCTTCAGCGCGGCCGAGGTTCTGCACGGGCCAATGGCGCTGGTCGGGCCGGGCTTTCCGGCTTTGGTGCTTGATCCCGCCGATGAAGGCAGCGACAGCACGCTTTCGGTCGCTCGCAGCTTCGCAGGGCTCGGTGCGGAGATCGCCTATGCCGGTATCGAGACGGCACCGGGAATCGCCCTGCCCGTGCCGGTGGAGACGCCTGCCGTGCTGATGCCACTCCTGCAAGCGCGTGCCTTCTATGGCGGTATTGCCGCGCTGGCCAAGGCGCGCGGGCTCGATCCCGATCGTCCGCCTCACCTGCGCAAGGTCACGCAGACGCTTTGAGACCCGGCCGGCGTCAGACAAGGTTCCGTCGAAACGCGGCTTGCTCTAGAGCTGATGCGGCCTCACGCCTTGGATAGCAGCCCATGAAACAGCCGCTCACGCCCGCTTCGCTCGCCCCGCCGTTCGGGCAGTATTCCCATGGCATGAAGGCCGACGCGCAGGGCGTCCTGCTGACCTCCGGCCAGCTCGGCATCAACAGCGACGGCAGCGTCCCGGAGGATGCCGGCGCGCAGGCCCGCATCTGCTTCGAGAGCATCGCCGCGATCCTGCGCGAGGGCGGGCTCTCGATGGCAAATATCGTGCGCCTCAACGCCTTCGTCACCGACCGCAAGCATATGCCGGCCTATATGAAGGCGCGCGACGAGGCCTTGGCGGACTGCCCGGTGAAGCCGGCCTCGACCCTGGTGATCGTTTCCGGCTTCAGCCGCCCCGAATTCCTGGTCGAGGTCGAGGCGACGGCCGTCTACTGAGCCGGTTTGGGCCTCTATCCGCGGGCGCTCAGTGCGCCCCCGCCTTGACGAAATTGGCGAGTTCCGGCGTCTGCGGATTGGCAAAGAGCTCCTTCGACGGCCCGCTCTCCCAGATCAGCCCCTGGTGCATGAAGACGGTGGTATCCGCGACGGTGCGCGCGAAATTCATCTCGTGCGTCACCAGCAGCATGGTCATGCCGCCCTTGGCGAGCTTCTCCATGACGATCAGCACCTCGCCGGTCAGCTCCGGATCGAGCGCCGAGGTGACCTCGTCGAACAGCATCACCTTGGGCTGCATCGCCAGCGAGCGGGCGATCGCGACGCGCTGCTGCTGGCCGCCCGAGAGATTGTCCGGATAGCTGTCGAATTTCTCGGAGAGCCCGACCTGCGCCAGCACGTCCTTGGCCAGCGCCAGGGCCTGCGCCTGCGGCACGTTCTTGGTGATGCGCGGCGAGAGCATGATGTTCTGCCCCACCGTCAGATGCGGGAACAGGTTGTAGCTCTGGAACACGATGCCGACATCCTTGCGCAATTCGCGCAGCTTCGTCGGGTCCTGCGTCATCGTGTGGCCGGCGACCTCGATCTTGCCGGCGTGGAAGGTCTCAAGGCCGTTGATGCAACGCAGGAGCGTCGACTTGCCCGAGCCCGAGCGGCCGATGATCGCGACCACCTGTCCGGCATCGACACTGAGCGAGACGCCTTTCAGCACCTCCAGCGAACCGAAGCGCTTATGGATGTCTTCAATGAGAACGGCTGGCATTCATCACCTTTTCGAGATGGCGGCTGAGCCGGGAGAGCGGGAAGCAGATCGCGAAATAGATCGCTGCGACCACGGTGAAGATCTGAAAGGCCTGATAGGTCGCGTTGTTGACCAGCATGCCGGCGCGCATCAGGTCGACGAAGCCGACGACCTGCACGATCGAGGTGTTCTTCACGAGCTGCACGAGGAAGCCGACCGTCGGCGGCAGTGAAATGCGGATCGCTTGCGGCAGGATCACGTGGCGGTAGGTCTGCGCCGGCGAATGCGCCAGCGACATCGAGGCCTCCCATTGCTGGCGCGGAACGGATTCGATCGAGCCGCGCCAGATCTCGGCGAGATAGGCCGAGACGTAGATCGACAGCGAGGCCGAGGCCGCAAGGAAGGGCGGCAATTCGATGCCGAGAGCCGAGAGCCCGTAATAGCTCATGAACAGCACCATAAGCACCGGGATCGACTGGATCACCAGGATGTAGCCGCCCGCGAAGCGTCGCAGCCAGCGGATGCGCGACAGACGCATGAGCGCGAAGGCGCCGCCGATGATGCTCCCGATGAAGAAAGCGATGACGGTGAGCGCCAGCGTCCAGCCGGCGGAGCGCAGGATGAAGAGGATTTCCGGCCAACCGAAGGTCTGCATCAGGCGGCCTCCCCATGCGCTTCGGTGAGGCGAGCAAGGCCCGACACCTGCGGGAAGAGCCTCCGGCCGAGCCAGTTGAGGAACAGCTTCAGCGAGAGCGCCAGCACGAGATAGATCACGGTGACGACGATATAGGTCTCGAACGAGCGGAACGTGTCCTGCTCGATGATCGCCGCCGTACCCGACAATTCCTGCACCGAGACGAAGGAGCAGATGCTGGACGCCAGCATCATCAGCACGAACTGGCTCGACAAGGCCGGCCATACACGGGCGAAGGCGGGCTGCAGCACGACATGCTTCAGCACCTGCCATTTGCTCATCGCCAGGGCCAGGCCCGCCTCGATCTGCGACTTGTGGATCGAGTCGACGCCGGCGCGGATGATCTCGGTGGCGTAGGCGGCCAGGTTGAGCGTCATCGCCAGGACGGAGGCTTCCAGGCCGTCGAGACGGATGCCGATCTGCGGGAGCCCGAAGAAGATCATGAAGAGCTGCACCAGGAACGGCGTGTTGCGCATCAGCTCGACATAGGCGTCCACGATATAGCCGGCCCAGCTCCCCGCGAGGCTGCGCAGCGCGGTCATCGCCGTCGCCAGCACGAGGCCCAGCGTGATCGCGACGAAGGACAGCGCGATCGTGAGCCAGACCCCGTGGAGGATCATCGGCCATTTGGAAAAGACGTCTTGGAAGAGCAACGGCGCGCTCCTTCGTCCGGGAAGGTCGATGGTGGTCGCCGGCGCGTCGTGGACGCGCCGGGACATTGGTGTATCCGATCGGGAATCCGATCAGGACGTCGGATCAGAAGGTCGGCAGCGGCGGCAGCGGGCTACCGACCCACTTCTGCGCGATCGCGTCGAGCTCGCCGTTCTGCTTGACGTAGTAGATGAAGTTGTTGAGCCACTGGCGCAGCTCCCAGGCGTCCTTGCGCATGGTCATCGAGTTCGGCTGCACGCCGAAGACGAACTTGAGCTCGGTCTCGGTCTCGCCGCGCGCCTTCATCGCCGCGTTGGCCTGGGCGTCCGGCCCGGCAATGGCCTCGACCTGGCCGGAGAACAGCGCCTGCATGGTGGTGGCGTCGTCCTCGAAGCGCAGGATGGTGAGGTTCAGCTCCTTCTCGCGGCTGGTGAATTCACGCTCGACGCTGGAACCGCGGTTGACCCCGACCTTCTTCCCCTTGAGATCGGCCCAGGTTTTGATGGCGACGCCCTTCTTGGCATAGATGCCGGTCTGGAAGGCGCTGTAGGGGATCGAGAACATCACCGCCTTGGCGCGCTCCGGCGTCGGCGCCAGCGTCGCGACGAGGAAGTCGACCTTGTTGGCTTCCAGCGCCGGGATACGGGCCGGCGGGGTGAGCTGAACCATCTCGACCTTCACGCCGAGATATTTGCCGATCAGCGCGATGACGTCCGCATCGTAGCCGATGGCGTTGCCCTGGGAATCGACCGAGCCGTAGGGCGGGGCGCCGATCAGCACGCCGACCTTCACCGAGCCGCGCTTGATGATGTCGGTGATCGTCTGGGCCGAGGCCTGGCTGGCGGCGAGCATGCCGGCGCCGAGAGCGAGAGCCAGGCCGGCAATCTTGAGATGCTTGAGCATTTTCACGTGGTGTCTCCTCTGCTGCGGCGGCGCCGCTTGTCTTGGCCCGGCTTCTGGCGGCCGGCTGTGGAAGAACTTGTTTCGGCGCATCGAATTCCCCCGAAAAGTGCGGCCACCTTTCGGTTCGATGCCGGAGCGTCAGGCGCTGGCGCGCACGACGTTGACGAGCGGCTCGCCGGCGAAGCGACGCCTGATGTTGTCGGCGATAATCCCCTGCCTGCGGCTGATGGTGCCGCTCGTCCATCCGGACATGTGCGGCGTCATTAAAACGTTTGAAAGCTCATGGAAAGGCAGATTTGCAGGCAGCGGCGTGCTGTCCCCAGCGCTGGGATAGCGGTACCAGGTATCGATGATCGCCCCGCCGATCCGGCCGCCTTTCAGGGCGTCGAACAGTGCCTGCTCGTCGATGGTCGGGCCGCGCCCGACATTGATGACGACGGCGCCCGGCCGCATCGCGGCAAGGGCGGCGGCGCCGACGATGCCCCTGGTCTCCTCGGTGAACGGCACCGAGACCACGACGACATCGACCGAGCCGCAGAATTCGGCGAGCGCATCGAGCGTGAAAGAACGATCGACCAGGGCCGAGGCCGGCACGGCGCTGCGATTGGCGACATGGACCTGCATCTCGAAGGCCTTGGCCCGCGCCGCGATCGCCTTGCCGATATGGCCGAAACCGAGGAGACCGATGGTCTGGCCGGCGATCTCGCCATGGACGCGCTCCGGCGCGCCGGCCCAATAGGCCCAATCGCCCTGGCGCAAGCGCCGGTCGGCATCGGCGAGCGGGATATTGCGCGCCAGCAGCGCCGCCATCACGTATTCGGCGATGGCCTGCTCATGGCCGAAGCAGTTGCAGACGGCGGCCGATGCCGGCAACGCGCCAAGATCGACCATGTCGTAGCCGGCACCCGGCACATGGAACAGCTTGAGCCCGGCAGGCTGCGGCAGGCCGGCATCGAACTTCACACCGACGATGACCTCGGCCTCGGCATAGGCTTTCTGGTCGGCACCCGCTTCGAGATGGTCGGGCAGGAGCCGGATCTCGGCCTTGTCGCCGACCAGCCCGGCAAAGCCATGGCTGAAGGAGGCGGCGTTCTCGCCATGGAAGACAATGCGCATGGTCCGGTAATCCCTTCCGTCAGGTCTTCAGCAGCGGCTCGACCCTGCAATCCAGCAGGGACGGGTCGATCGCTGCTTCCATCTCGTCGAACATGCCGTCCACGAAGCCGATCAGCGCATCCGAGGCGGCAACGGCCTCATCCGCCCGGCGCGCCGCGATGGCGTTCAGCACCGCGATGTGATGGTCGACCGAGACCGCGAGGCCGACCCGCTGCGGCATCGCGCTGTGATAGATGAAACCGATGCGCCGGAAGATCGTGTGCAGCGGGCGCAGGGTATGTTCGAGAAACGGCTCCGCGGCGGCCGACAGCACCGTCTCGTCGATGCGGCGATCCAACGCGTTGAACTCCGCCAGGCTGAAGCGGTCCCGGCGCTCGCGCAGCAGGCGCTCGATATGCAGGAGCTGGTTGCGATGGGACGGGCCGGCCCTCTCGGCCGCCAGCCCGATGACGAAGCGTTCGAGATCGCGGCGCAGGCGCAGCAGCACGCGCTCCCGCGCCAGATCGATCGGCGCGATCTGGAGGCCGTGACGTGGGCGGATGACGATCAGCGTATCCGCCGCCAGCCGGTTGACGGCATGATGGACCGGCGTGCGGCCATAGCCGGTCATATCCTGCAGATCCTGGAGCGACAGGAAACGCCCCGGCGGAAGCTCGCAGGTGATCAGCATCGCCTCGAGGCGCTCGTAGGCGAGCTCGAACAGGTTGACGCGGTTGCGCCGCTTGGGCGCAGGCGCATCTTCTGCCTGTCGGGGTTGGATCGCGCTGCGCGCCATTCCCGGGTTTCCTCCGCGAGGGCGCTCTTGGTCGGCGCCTGTTGGGGAGGAGCGTAAACATGTTGTGAAATTTTACAAGAGGGCGCTTTGCCCAAGAGCATTCGCCGGCCTGCGTGACCGCATCGGCACCGCTCCCCCGAAACTGCATATCAAGTCGAAACGGATCGATTCGACCGATCGGATGATCTCATCACATTGCCCCCGGAAAGGGTCCCGCTTGAATCAGCCCCAGGTGAACCAGGACAGCCCGTAGCGTGGCTGAAGGCCTTCGCGGGCAAATAGCTGCCGGCAGCTTTCGGGATCGACCTTGCCGTCCTCGCTCCAGTCCAGGTCGCCGCGATGGATGCCGCCCGCGATGAAGGCGGCGTCGATCCCGGCCTGCGCCGCGCCCGCGACGTCGTGCTCCAGCGAATCCCCGATGGCGAGCAGGCGTTCAGCCGGACGATCGAGATAGTGCAGGCAGCTCCGGTAGATTCGCGGATGCGGCTTGCCGTGATAATGCACCGTGCCGCCCATCTCCTCATAGACGAGCGCGGCGAGCCCAGGCGCCTCGTGCAAGGTGCCGTCGGCATGGACCCGGTAACGATCAGGGTTGCCGCAGACCATCGGCAGGCCGCGCCGCAGGGCCTGCTCGAGAACAGGTTTCCAGCCGGCAACCGACTGGCTGTCCGGATCCATGCTCATCACGAACAGGAAATCGGCCGCCTCCGGCGTTTCCACCAGCGTCAGGCCCAGTCCGCTCGCCAAGCGATCCTCGCCCGGTCGCGCCAGCAGCAGGCAGCGCGAGCCGAGATCGCGATAGGCTGGCTCGGAGCGTTCCAGCAGCGCCTCGCGCGCGTCGTCCCCCGCCGAGGCCACCCGGTCGTAGAGATCGCGGGCGAAGCCCATGCTGGCGAGCACGCCTTCGTTGTCGCGCCCGCTCCGGCCCGAATTGGACAGGATGATCACGGCCTTGCCGGCGGCCCGCAGGCGTTCGAGGCAGGCGACCGCCTCGGGATAGGGCCGCGTGCCGTCATGCAGCACGCCCCACTGGTCGAGCAGGAAGCCGTCATAGCGGTCAACCAGTGCTGACAGACCGCCGGGAAAAGCGGTCTGCGCCTGTGGTTCAGACAATGCGGGAGCGGACATAAGCCGAAAGCGCCTCGCTGATGATGACGATGCCGAGGATGGCGATCAGGATCACGATCGCCTGCGACCAGGCGAACTGGTTGATCGAGGCGTAGAGCAGGAGCCCGATGCCGCCGGCGCCGACGAAGCCGAGCACGCTCGACTCCCGCACATTGATGTCCCAGCGGTAGATCGAGGTGCCGATCAGCACTGGCAGGATCTGCGGCAGGATCGCGACGCCATAGACCTGGAAGGTGCTCGCCCCGGTCGATTCCACCGCCTCGATCTGGCCGGCATCGACCTCCTCGATCGCCTCGGCGACGAGCTTGGCGATGAAGCCGATCGAGCGCGCCGCGACCGCACAGATGCCGGCGACCGGCCCCGGCCCGAAGATCGCGACGAAGACGAGACCCCAGATCACCGTGTTGATCGAGCGCGACAGCACCAGCATGGCCCGGCCGATCAGCCAGGTCGCCTGGTTGTAGGTGGTGTTGCGCGCCGCGAGGAAGGCAACCGGCAGCGCGAAGACGATGGCGATCATCGTGCCGAGCGTCGCGATATGCAGCGTCTCGATCAGCGGCTGGACGATGCGCGGCAGATAGGACCAGCGCGGCGGCCACATCCGCTCGATCAGGTCGGCCGCCTGTTCGTGGGCATCGGCGAAGAAGGCCCATTCGATGTCGAGCGCCGAGACCGACCAGGCCGCGGCGACCGCGATGCCGCCGAGCCAGATCCAGTGCACGATGCGCTCGCGCAGCGAATAGCGTTCCCACTGGTCGGGATAACGGCGCATCGGCGCGCGGTCCTGCGGGAGCTGATGCGCGGTCATCTCAGCCTCCGCCGGGCCCAGTCGCTGAACCATTCGCCGAAGGCGACCATCGCCGCGATCGTTAGCAGGATCGCGCTGGCGAAGTCGAAATCGTAGCGCGAGAACGAGGCCGAGAGCGTCTGGCCGATGCCGCCGGCGCCGACGATGCCGATCACGGTCGAATGGCGCAGATTGGAATCGAGCCGGTAGATCAGCACGCCCAGCGTCTTGACCAGAACCTGCGGCACGACCGCGTAGAAGAAGGTCTGGCCGAAGCTCGCGCCCGTCGCACGGATCGCCTCGACCGGACCGGGCTTCATGTTCTCGATATCCTCGGCCAGCATCTTGCCGAGGAAGATCGCCGAGGAGAAGGCGAGCGTCAGCAAGCCCGCGACCGGCCCGAAGCCGAACAGCTTCACGAAGAAGATCGCGATGATGACCTCGTGGAAGGTCCGGCCGGTGACGATGAAGGTGCGCGCCAGCAGATAGAGCGGGCGCGGCGAGAGATTGGCTGCAGCCGCGATGCCGATCGGGATCGACAGCACCGCGCCGATGATCGTCGCGGCGATGGCGATCTGCACGCTCTCGACCATGCCGGTCAGCAACAGCTCCCAGCGGCTGAAATCGGGCGGCATCATCCGTTCGAGAATGGTCCAGGCCCGCGGCAGCCCGGCGAGGATGCGGGCGGTGTCGATGTTCAGCGTCGAGAGCGACCAGACCAGATAGGCGGCAACCAGCGCCCAGAAAGCGAGCCGCCGGCCGGGGCTGCCGAAGATGCTCGGTGCGCGCCAGCGACTGGGATAGGAGGCGGCAGCCGTGGTCATGACAGCGCGCCGACCGGCGCCATCGTTGCTGCCGGAGCCGGAGCCTCGTCGTCCTCGTCATGCGGGGTCGACCAGTCCTCCTCGCCATAGATCCGGGTCAGCGCTGCATCGGTCAGCGCGGAAGCCTCGGCGTCGAAGACGATCAGCCCGTCCTTCATGCCGATGATGCGGTCGGCATGGGCGCGGGCGAGCGCGACGTCGTGGATATTGATGATCGCCGGCGTCTGGCGCTCGGCCACGAGCTCGCGCACGAGGCGCATGATCTGGCGCGAGGTCTTGGGATCGAGGCTCGCGGTCGGCTCGTCGAGCAGCAGCAGGTCGGGCCGCTGCATCAGGGCGCGCGCGATGCCGACGCGCTGGCGCTGGCCGCCGGAGAGCGCATCCGCCCGCTGGTTGTGGTAGCCGTCGAGCCCGACGCGGTCGAGCAGCGCGAAGGCCGCCTGAATATCCTCGGGCGGGAAGCGGTAGCGCAGCGAGGCCAGGAGCCCGGTATAGCCGAGCCGCCCTGAGAGCACGTTCTGCATGACGCTGAGCCGCTCGACCAGGTTGTATTCCTGGAAGATCATGCCGATCCGCCGCCGCGCCGCGCGCAGGCCCTTTCGGTCGAGCGCGACGATCT
Source organism: Allobosea sp. NPDC055353 (assembly GCF_053644975.1). Lineage (NCBI taxonomy): Bacteria > Pseudomonadati > Pseudomonadota > Alphaproteobacteria > Hyphomicrobiales > Alloboseaceae > Allobosea > Allobosea sp. NPDC055353. The sequence goes on from NZ_JBSHMC010000004.1 coordinate 157,049, forward strand.
CCTCGCCGTTGAGCCTGACGCTGCCGGCGGTCGGCTCGACCAGCCGGTTGATGCAGCGGATGAAGGTGCTCTTGCCGGCGCCGGACGAGCCGATCACCGCCACGAGCTGCGGCCGGTCGATGACGACATCGACGCCGCCCAGCGCCTTCTTGCCGGTCGGATAGACCTTGGCCAGTCCCGCGACGGCCAGCAGCGGAGCACCGCTGGCCGAAGCCCCCGTAGCAACAGACATCAATCGCCCTTCAGCTTCGAGAGGCCGTCCTGGGTATAGGTGATGCCGCTATCGCGCTGGATCAGGATGATGTCGCCCCAGGCATCCTTGTAGCTCAGCTCCTTGAAGCCCTTGGTGTCCTTGAACTCCTTGGCCAGCGCCGAATTCAGGAAGTCGAAGCTCAGGAAGGCCTGCTTGATCTTGGCCTGCAGCTCGGGCTTGAGGTCATGCGCGAGACCGAAAGCCGTGCGCGGGAACGGGCTCGATTCATAGACGATGCGGATGTCGTCGCGCTTGAACATGCCGCGATCAGCCATGCGTTCGACCACGCTGGAGGCGACGGGCGCGGCGTCATAGTCCTTGTTGACCACGCCCATGATCGAATTGTCGTGCTTGCCGGAATAGAGGATTTCGTAGTCCTTGCCGGGCACGACGCCCTTCTCCTTGAACAGGATGCGCGGCGCGGTATCGCCCGAGTTCGAGGACGGAGCGACATGGGCAACGCGCTTGCCCTTGAGATCGGCGATGGTCTTGATCGGCGAGTCCTTCGGCACGATCAATTGCAACGTATAGCCGATCGAGTTGTCCTTCTTGGCCATCGCAACGATCGGCACGAAGCCGGCGAGATTGACTGCGAACGGCGTCGGGCCGCTGGCGACGCCGGCGATATGGAGGCGGCCGGAGCGCATCGCCTCGACCTGCGCGGCATAGGATTCAGCGCCGAACCACTTGATCTTCTTGCCGGTGACCTTGCTGAGATGAGCGAGGAAATCGGCGAAGACGTTCTCGTAGACCGAAGGGTCCTCCACCGGCGTATAGGAGAAGATCAGCGTGTCCGGGTCCTTCTGCTTCGCCGCCTCGGTCGGCGTATCCGCCAGCAGGTCGCGATTGGCGTCGCAATAGCGGGCATCGAGCGTCCCGCGATTGGCGCAGTCCTGTGCCCCGGCCGGGCCGGCAAGCCCGATCCCGAAAGCAAGCAGGCAAAGGGACGCGATCTTGGCGCGCAGCATGGCAACCTCCCTGGAAGCGGCGGCGCCCTGACGGCGCTCGTGTAAGATTTCTTCCATCCTGATCAAAAGCGATCACGGACGCAAGAGTGCCGGCTAAGAATTGAAGGCGAAAAGCGGTTTCAGGCCACGAGCCAGCGCGCACCGCTGCGCTCCCAGCTCGCCCGCAGGCGGGGGCCGGGCTCGGCATCGACGACGATGAGGCTCAGCGCCTCTGCCGGCGCGACGCGGGCCGTGCCGATCTGCTCGAACTTGGTATGGTCGGCCAGTGCCAGGCTCTGCCGGGCGCGACCCATCGCGGCCTGGCGCACGGCGATCTTCTCAAGGTCGAAATCCATCGGCGCGCCGTCATCGTCGAAGCCGCCGAGGCCGATGACGGCATAGTCGAAGCGGAAGCCCATGATGCTGGCGATCGCCGCCTGCCCGACGAGCGAGCCGTTGGCCCCGCGCGTCGTGCCGCCGGTCACGACCACATCGAAGACGCCGTGGCTGCAGAAGATCTGGGCGACGGAGACGCTCGCCGTCACAACCCGCAGGCCGGGCTTGTTGATGAGAGCACGGGCCGCAGCCTCAACGGTGGTGCCGACATCGAGGAAGACCGAGGCTCCCGGCGGCACGATCCGCGCCACCGCAGCGCCTATCCGCTCCTTGCCGCGCGGCGAGACGGTGAGCTTCTGGGCATAGGCCGAGCGGATGCCGCCGGAGGCGAGTCCCGCCCCACCATGGAAGCGCTGCAGGAAATTGCCGGCCTGCAGGCGGATGATCTCGCGCCGGACCGTCTGCGCCGAGACGCCGAAGCGCTCGGCCAATGTCTCGATCGTGGTGAAGCCGAGCTCCTGTACGAGATCGAGGATCTGCCGCTGGCGCGGCGTCAGAGTGTCGGTATCGGGAGCGGAAGGGCTCATCGCATGTCCGTGCCAGACGTGCCGGGTTTTGGAAGCAAGCCCCGGCTACGCGCGTATGATAGCCGCCCGGCGCCAAATGCAAGCGGGCCGGAAGAAGCGCTTTAACCGCCGCCCCACAGCGCATGGACGGATTGCACGATGGCAAAGCCGCTGACCGCGAGCAGGATGACGATCGCAACGATGCGGTAATGGCGCTGCAAGGCGGAGCGGAACAGCCGCGTCCCGATCACCTGCCCGACGAAGAGCGCGGGGATGGTCACGGCCGCCAGCATGGCCGTCGAGGATCCCATTAACCCGGAAGCTCCCGCGAAACCGATCGCGACCGTGTCCGAGAGCAGGAAATACAGGACGATCGAGGCACGCCCGACATGCATCGCGGTCTTGGCGTTCAGATAGAACAGCACCACGGGCGGGCCGCTCATTGCGGCCGCGCCGTTGAGCAGGCCGGAGAGGATGCCGACGCCGAAGGTCGCGGGCGCCCCCGGCTCGCGGCTCGCCTTCAGGCCGGCGGCGAGCGCGCAGGTCGTCGCGAGCACGACCAGCGCGATGACCAGGCGCATCACGTCGGCCGGGAGCGCCGCGAGTCCGTAGAGGCCGATCGGCGTCGCCAGCAGCGCGCCGCCGACCAGCAGCATGACCGAGCGCAGATGCGCCGCGCGCCACAGGCCGGGCAGCAATTGCAGGCTGCCGACCACTTCAAGCAGCAGCACCATCGGCACGGCGGTGACGGGATCGGCGATCAGGGCGAGCAGCGGCACCGCCACGAGCGCGAAGCCGAAGCCGGTATAGCCGCGCATGATCGCCGTCAGGAAGACGACGAGGATGCAGGCGCAAACCTGCCCCGTGCTGAAAGGCTGCAGCAGCGCCGCGACCGTCATGAAGCCCCCGTCGAATCGGCCGCTGCCGCATTGGCCTGGCCGAACCTTCTGCCCGCGACGGGCGAGGCTGGATAGCAGGCTGTCAGAGAACCGGCGCCGCCTGCTTGCCGAGCTCTTCGGCCGGCGGAATCCGGCCGCCCTCGAACCAGTAGGACGCGGCTGCACGGGACATCGCCGCCCCGTCATGGCCGATGCCGGCGACCGTGATCAATTGCCAGTTGCAGGGCATGCCGAGGCGCGCTGCCTCGGCCTGGCCGAACGCCAGCATGTTATGGGCGCGGCCATAGCGGTGCGGCCCCTGCGCCAGCGCCTCGGGCTGCGCCGGCAGGTTCGGATCGTCCGTCGCGATATCGCGGTCGCCCGCGAACAGGATCATCGGATAGGCGAGCCAGCGCGTCAGCGCCGCCCGATCGAGCCCGAGCCCGCCGAGCCCTTCCGGGAAGTTCCGCTCCGGCGTCGGCAGGGTGTACCAGCCGGGATTGGAGGCCATCGCGGCTTCGAACAGCGCGCCGCCTTCCGTCGCCAGCATGCGGTGCACGAACTGGCCGCCGGCCGAGTGACCGAAAATGCGGGTGACCGGCTTGTTGATCACGCCCGCCGCGCGCAGCGCGTCGAGCACGCGCCCCGGCACGGCGTAAAGCCATTCGGCACGCGGGGCCACGGCACCATCCGTCGTGACCACAAGGCCATTATTATAGCCCTCGGCCTTGGGGAAAGGCTCGTTCGGGAAGGTCGGTGCGACAATCAGCAGGTTGTGCTTCTCGGCCGCATCGATCCAGAAGTCGCGATAATCGTCGCCATTGCGCAGCATGCCGTGCTGCACGACGATCACCGGATCGTTCGGCTGATGCCGCGCCGGCCGATAGAAATTGACCTCCAGCGGCTTGTCCGGATGGCTGACGTCGATGAAGGGCAGCGTGCTGCGCCCGACCGGCGGATTCAGGGTCTTGGGTGTCATGCGGCCTCCGGAGCCTAGATCATCGCGCGTCCGATCGGACGCGATAACGATGATCTATTCTATTGGAACCGCATCGGATTTTTCCGAAAAGTGGCTTCCACTTTTCGGCCCGATGCTGGTGTGCAGATGGCAGGCGGCGCTGCGGCCGGGCGCGATCTCGGTGAGAACCGGCCGGACCTCGCGGCAGACCGGCATGGCCTGCTCGCAGCGCGGATGGAAAGGGCAGCCCGGCGGCGGCGCCAATGGAGAGGGCAACTCGCCCTTGAGCGGCTGGAAGGCGCGCTTGCGTCGTGCCGCCGACGGAATCGCGGCGATCAGCGCCGCGCTATAGGGATGCGCCGGCTCGGCGAAGATCTCGGTCGCCGAGCCGACTTCGACGATGCGGCCGAGATACATGATCGCGACGCGGTCGCTGATATGGCGGACGAGGCCGAGATCGTGACTGACGAAGAGATAGGTCAGGCCGTGGCGCGCGCGCACATCCATGAACAGGTTGATGACCTGCGCCTGGATCGAGACGTCGAGCGCCGAGACCGGCTCGTCGCAGACCAGGAAATCCGGCTTCACGGCGAGCGCCCGCGCGATGCCGATGCGCTGGCGCTGCCCGCCCGAGAACTGGTGCGGATAGCGCTCGCGATAGGCGAGATCGAGCCCGACCTCGCTCAGTGCCTGGTCGACCGCCCCATCGATCTCGGCCTTGGGCAGGAGCTTGTGGACGCTCAAGGCCTCGCCGACGATGCGGCTCACCTTCATGCGCGGATCTAGCGAGGCGTAGGGGTCCTGGAAGATCATCTGGACCTTCAGCAGGAAATCGAGCCGCTCCTTGCCCTTCAGACCCGCCACACGCTGCTGCTCGTAGACCACCTCACCGGTCGTCGGCTTCAGGATGCCGGTGACGACACGCGCCAGCGTGGACTTGCCGCAGCCGGATTCGCCGACGAGGCCGAGCACTTCGCCGCGCTTCACGCTGAGATCGATGCCGTCGACGGCGCGCAGCACCGGCGGCGCCTTGCCCCGCCCGGTCGCCATCAGGATGCGTTCCGCCAGCGTCGGCTTACGGCGGAAATGCTTGGTGATGCCCTTGAGCTCGATGATCGGGGCGCTGGTCGAAGCACTCATGCCGCTTCTCCCACCGGCACCGGATTATGGCAGCGGAAGCTGCGGTCGCCCTCGCCCGTCGTTTCGGGGTCCCGTTCCGCGCAGACCGGCTGGACGCGCGGGCAGCGCGGCCGGAACGGGCAGCCGCTCGGGCGCGCGTCGATGCGCGGGGCGACGCCATCGATCTGGTTCAGGCGTTCGCCCGGCGCGACATTGGCGGCCGAGGAGTTGAGCAGGCCGAGCGTATAGGGATGGCGCGGCTGATCGAGCACCGCGTCGACCGGCCCGATCTCGACGACGCGGCCGGCATACATCACCGCCACCCGGTCGGCGAGCTCGGCCACCACCGCGAGATCATGCGTGATCCAGAGCACGGCCGTCCCAGTCTCGCGGGCGAGCTTCTGCACCTCGAACAGGATCTGGCTCTGGATGGTGACGTCGAGCGCCGTCGTCGGCTCGTCGGCGATGATCAGGTCGGGCGCGTTGAGCAAAGCCGTCGCGATCGCGACGCGCTGGCGCATGCCGCCGGAGAACTCGTGCGGGAACTGCTTGAGGCGGGCTTCCGGCGAAGAAATGCCGACGCGGGCCAGCGCCTTGGCGGCTTCGCTGAGCGCCTCCTGCCGGCTGCAGTCGCGATGTTCCAGGATCGCCTCGCTCATCTGCTCGCCGATGCTGAGCACCGGATTCAGTGTCATCAGCGGGTCCTGGAAGATCATGGCGATGCGATCACCGCGCAGGTCGCGCAGGCGTTCTTCGGTCGCCGCGCGCAGGTCTTCCCCGCCAAAGCTCACCGTGCCGGCGACGATCTCGCCCGGCGGATCGATCAGGCGCACCAGCGAGAAGCCGGTCACCGACTTGCCGGAACCGGACTCGCCGACAAGACCCAGGACCTCGCCGCGCGAGACGCTGAGATCGACGCCGTCGACGGCGGGCCAGGCGCCGTCGAGCGCATGGAAGACGGTTCGGAGGCCACGAACCTCAAGCAAGGGATCGGTCGCGAGATCACTCATGAGCGCACGTTGAAGCTGCGGCGCAGCCGGTCGCCGACGAGGTTGAGCGAGCCGATCAGCAGCACCAGCGCGATGCCGGGGAAGACCGCGATCCAGTATTCGCCGGAGAGCAGGAACTCGAAGCCGTTGGCGATCAGCAGGCCGAGCGAGGGCTGCGTCACCGGCACGCCGACGCCGAGGAAGGACAGCGTCGCCTCCAGCGTGATCGCGCCGGCAATGCTGATCGAGGCCACGACCAGCACCGAGCCGACTGAGTTCGGCAAGAGATGCGCGATCATGATGTGCCGGGTCGGCAGGCCGAAATTGAGCGCTGCCTCGATATATTCCTTGCGCCGCTCGACCAACGCTGACGCGCGCATCAACCGGGCATATTGCGCCCATTGCACCAAGACGATGGCGAGGATGACCTTGTCGACCCCGCGCCCGATCGAGGCCAGCAGCACGAGCGCTATCAGGATCGAGGGGAAGCCGAGCATGAAATCGACGACGCGCATGATCACGGCATCGACCACGCCACCGAACTGCGCCGCGACGAGCCCGGCCGAGATGCCGATGAAGAGCGCGCCCAGCGTCGCGGTGAGCCCGACCATCAGGCTGGTGCGCAGGCCGTAGAGGATCGCGCTCAGCATGTCGCGCCCTTGCGAATCCGTGCCGAGCCAGTAGGTCAGGCCGTTCATGCCGGTCTCGCCCGGCGGCAGGCGGTTATCCATCACGCTGAGCGAAGCGAGATCATGCGGGTTCTGCGGCGCTATGACGGGAGCGAGCAAGGCCAGCGCGACCATGATGCCGAGCAGGATCGCGGCGCCGCGCGTCGTCGGCCGGTTGCGGATGCGGCGCAGCACCTTTTCGCGGAGCGGCGTGTCGGCATAATCAGGGATGGCCGGCGCTTTGGCTTCAGCGCTCATGCCATCTCTCCCGTCAGCTTCACCCGCGGATCGAGCGCGGCATAGAGGATGTCGACGAGGAAGTTCACCGTGACAAAGAGCAGCGTCGCCAGCAGGACATAGGCGACGACGACGGGCCGATCGAGCTGATAGACCGAGTCGATCAAAAGCTTGCCCATGCCCGGCCAGGCGAAAACCGTTTCGGTGATCGTCGAGAAGGCAACCAGGCTGCCGAACTCGATGCCAACCACGGTAACGACCGGGATCAGGATGTTGCGCAGCACATGCCGGCCGACGACGCGGCGCGGCTTGACGCCCTTGGCGCGGGCATATTTGACGTAATCCTGCGTCATCGCCTCGGTCGTGCCGGCGGCGACGAGGCGGATCATCAGCGCGATCTGGGGTATGGCGAGGTTGATCGCCGGCAGCGCGAGATGAGTGAGCCCGTCCCGGGTCAGGAGGCTGGTCTGGATGCCCAGAACCGACACCGTCTCACCACGGCCTGCCGTCGGCAGCCAGCCGAGCACCACCGCGAAGAGCAGGATCAGCATCATGCCCTTCCAGAAGCTCGGCAGCGAGAAGCCCAGCACCGTACCGCCCATGATGATGCGCGAGGGCCGGCTGTCCGGATCGAGCCCGGCATAGAGGCCGATCGGCACGCCGGTGACGATGGCGAGCGTCATCGAGAGCAGGACGAGCTCGAAGGTCGCCGGCAGGCGCCCGAGGATGAGCTCGATCGCCGGCACGCCATGCACGAAGGAGCGTCCGAGATCGCCCTTCAGCGCATTGCCCATGAAGACGAAATATTGCTGCCAGACCGGCAGGTCGAGGCCGAGACGCCGGACCAGCGCCTCGCGCTCGGCGGCGCTCGCCGAGGGCGAGACCAGCAGTTCGACGGGGTCGCCGATGCCGTAGACGGCGAAGAACACCACGACCGAAACCGCGAGCAGCACAAGCACGCTCTGGATCAATCGCTGCAGGACATAGGCGGTCATGACGCTCGACCGGCTCCACTGAATGGCTCACGGGCCGCCCTCGGCGGGCGACCCGGCTTGTCGATGGCCTGTCGGCCGGCGGCTTACTTGGCTTTCGGGCGGACCGACATCGCCAGCGTATACTGGTCGGCGCGGCCCGCCAGGGTGAGGTCGGACTTGAAGGCCCAGATGCCGCTCTCGAAGTGCAGCGGGATGAAGGCGTAGTCGTCGACGACGATCTTGCCGGCCTCCTGCAGGAGCTGCGAGCGCTTGTCGTCGTCGAGCGTCGAGATCGCCTCGCGGATCAGCTTGTCGAACTGGTCGTTCTTGTAGCCGCCATAGTTCGATCCGCCGATCGTCTTGGCCTCGTTCGGGGTCGGCGGCCACTGGCGCAGGAAGGAGGCCGCCTCGCCGGTGCCGGAACCCCAGCCGCCGATCGCGACGGAGAATTCCTTCTTGGCGCGGCGCGGGAAGTAGATCGCGCGCGTCATCGCGTCGACCTCGGTCTTGATGCCGATCTGGGTCAGGTACTGCGCGACGGCCTGGGTGATCTGGCTGTCGTTGATGTAGCGGTCATTGGTGGTCGAGAGCGTGAGCTGGAAGCCCTTGGCGTAGCCGGCCTCGGCGAGCAGCTTCTTCGCCTGCGCCGGGTCATAGGCCAGCTTCGGCGGGTTCGGCCGCGTGCCGGACATGCCGGTCGGCAGGTACTGGTAGGCCGGCTCCGCCGCACCGTCCATGATGCGCTTGACGATGGCGTCGCGGTCGATGGCGAGCGACATCGCCTTGCGGACGCGCAGGTCCTTCAGCGGATTCTTGCCGTCCTCGGACTTGACGAAGGGGCTCTGGTCGCGGGCGACGTCGAGCTGGAAATAGACCACGCGGGTCGAGGGCGTGATGACATGGCTGAAGCGCTTGTCGTCCTTGATCCGGCCGAGATCGCGCGCCGCCGGGTTCTCGATCACGTCGTAGTCGCCGGCGAGCAGCCCGGCGAGACGCGGGCCGGCATTGGTCACCGGCAGGAAGCGCACGGTCGCCCAAGGCTCGGCCTTGCCCCAATAGCTCGGGTTGCGCTCGAGCTCGATCGCGGAACCGCGCACATAGGATTTGAGCTTGTAGGGGCCGGTGCCGATGGCGAGCGTGCCGTCGTTGAAGCCGGTCACGGTCGGCCAGGGGCCGGTGACGCCGCAATTCTTGGCGACATCGTAGCTGATCGGGCCGTGCTCGACGATCGAGGCCGAGAGGATGCTGAGACCCGAAAGCAGGTTCGGCAGCAGCGGCTCGGGCTCCTTCGTGTTGATCACCAGCGTCTGCGCGTCGGGCATTTCGACCGAGGCGAAATTGCCGGTGGTATCGGCGAAGGAATCCGAGACCTTGGTCTCGTTCTTCAGCGTGCGGCAGAAAGTGAAAACCACGTCCTCAGCGGTGAAGGGCTTGCCGTTGGTGAACTTCACGCCGTCGCGCAGCTTGAAGGTCCAGCGGTTCTTGCCGTCGTTCTGCCAGGAGGTCGCGAGGTTCGGATGCAGCTTCTGCTGCTCGTCCTGGCGCACCAGCGAATCGAAGATGTGCTGGGCCAGCGCATTGTTGGGAGAGAGGTCATGGTAGTGCGGATCGACCGCCGTCGGCTCCGACGACAACGCGATGCGCAGTGTCTGCGCCGAGACCGCCGTACCGGCGAGGCAGGCGGCCGCGAAAGCCGCGAGGAAAAGGGGTTTACGCATGGTGTGGTCCGCTCCCGGTTGAGAACCGCTTTTGACAGCTTTATTTTCGTCCAGTAGCAAACATGAAAATTTTCGAACGTCAATCGGGTAGCCGCGCATGTCTCAGGGCCTGAAGCCGACGACCGATCTCTCGAACCGGATCGCCCGGATCTACCCCTCGCTGAGCAACGGCCACCGCCGTGCCGCGGATTTCGTGCTGCAGCATCCGCTCGACGTCGCGACCATGACGATCGAGGGGCTGGCCGAGGGCAGCGGCACCTCCAACGCGACCGTGACGCGCTTCGTCCGGGCGCTCGGCTATGGCGGCTATGGCGAGTTCCGCGGCGCGCTCTCGTCTGCTCTGAAATTCGCCCATGACCCGGTCGACAATTTCGCCGGCGCCCGCTCCGCCGCCGGCTCGATCTTCGCAACCTTCACCGCCGCGCTCGCCGACCAGAACGCCAATCTCCAGGCCGCCCGCGACGGGCTCGACGAGGCGTCCGTGACCAAGGCCGTCGAGCTGTTGCTGAAGGCGCCGCGCGTCTTCATCGCCGCCTCGGGCGCGAGCCACCATGTCGCCTCCTTCCTGGAGGACGGGCTCGCACTCTATCTCGATGCCGACGTGACCTTCGCCTCCTCGCGCACCGGGCCGGAGCGCGCCATCCGGCACATGATGTCGGCGCGCCCGGATGACCTCGTCGTCGCGATCGCGGTGCCGCGCTATTCGCGCGCCACGCTCGATCTCGCGACCTTCGCCAAGAAACGCGGCGCGGCGCTGCTGGCCCTGACCGACAGCCCGACCTCGCCGCTCGCTCCCGTCGCGGACGTGACCCTGTTCGCACCGGCCCGCAGCCGGCTGCTGCCGAATTCGCCGACCGCGGTCTTCGCATTGGTGGATGCGCTCATCGCCGCCATCGCGCGCGAGCGCCCGGACGCGGTCGAAGCCCTGAAGGAGCTGAGCGAAAATCTGCTCTGGACGTTCCACCAGTAGCGGGCAGCAGGCTCAGGCCGCTCCGACGCGCGCTGCCGCGAAGCGCTCGCGCAGCCAGCGCGCTGCCGGTCCGCAAGGGCGCTGCTTGTGCCAGACCATTTCCAGTGCGACCGGCAGGTCGAAATTGTCGAACTGAAGATCGGGTGTGACGAGATCGGCCGTCACCGGCGAATTCTCGATGACATAGCTGGAGACGAAGGCCCAGCCGATGCCCTGCTTGACCAGTTGCAGGATCACCCAATGGCTTTCGACCCACCAGACCTCGGCCGCGACGCGCAGGCGCTGCTTTTCCGGCCCGTCGCCACGCGCCGCGACGAGGATCTGGCGATGCCGCTTCAGCTCCTCCCAGTCGACGCGCGTGCCGGCCAGCGGATGCCCCTTGCCACAGACGAGCTTGATCGGCACCCAGCCGACCGTCTGGAAGCCGAGCTCAGGCGGCAGCACCTCCTGGCGCCACATCACGCCGATATCGGCCTGGCCGGCCAGGACGAGCTGGCTGACATCCTCCATCAGCGGGAACAGCAGCTCCAGCTCGACATGCGGGAACTGCCGGGCGAAATCGGCAAAGAGCGCGCCCAGCAGATGCTCCGGATAAAGCTCGTCGATGGCGACGACGAGCCGCGTCTCGACATGGCTCTCGAAGCTGCTGGCGACGCCGATCAGGTGTTCGCGGCGATCCAGGATGACCTTCGCCTCGCGCAGGAGCCGCTCGCCCGCCGCGGTCAGCACGGGATTGCGCCCGGCCCGACTGAACAGCGCGACGCCGAGATCCTCTTCCAGATTGGCGACCTGCGTGCTCACCGCCGACTGCGCCTTGCGCAAAGCCCGCCCCGCTGCCGAGAAGGAACCCTGCTCGGCCGCCGCGACGAAGGCTTCCAGCTGCTCGAAGGAGACATTCATCTATCTGGCAATCAGATATAACCTAACTTGAGAAAGCCAGATTTGACGATAGAAGGCAGCACGTCAACGAGAACAACAGGTGTTTTGGATGTCGATGCGTTCTTTTCCCGACCGGGTTCGCCATACGGTGCTGTTCGAGGTGCTCGGGCTTGCGCTGGTGATCCCCGGCGGCGCCATGCTCTTCAACCTGCCGGCGACCCATATGGGCGTGATCGGTGTGGGCTCGGCGACCGTCGCGACGCTCTGGAACTTCGTCTACAATCTCGGCTTCGACCACGCGATGCTTCGCCTCATCGGCCACACCCGCAAGAGCCTGGCGTTGCGCGTGCTGCATGCGCTGCTGTTCGAAGGCGGCCTGCTGGTCCTGCTGCTGCCGCCGATGGCCTGGTATCTGGGCATGGGCCTGTGGCAGACCTTCGTGATGGACCTCGCCATCGTGGTTTTCTACGTGGTCTACGCCTTCCTCTTCAATCTGGCCTATGACCGGGTCTTCCCGATCCCCACGGTGCCGCAAATGGCCGCAGCCTGAGCCGCTTTGCCGCTCTGACCGGCGAAAGTCTCCGGTTTCCCCTCTGCATGCCGGCAGCCTATGCCACGGCAGCCATGGACATTCGCCGGCGATCGTATTTTGATCGAAGCGGAACCATCGGGACGGCCTGCTCCGTCCCGGCCGGGATTGCGTGACGCGGCATCAGGCCGCGCCGGGGAGAAGCGATGACAGGTAAGATTTATGATGGCCCGGGCGCTGCGCTCGAAGGGCTGCTTTTCGATGGCATGACGATCATGTCCGGGGGCTTCGGCCTGTCGGGCAATCCCGAGAGCCTGATCCCGCAGATCCGCGATTCCGGCGTCAAGAACATCACCGTGATCTCGAACAATGCCGGCGCCGACGGCTTCGGCCTGTGGATGCTGCTGCAGACCCGCCAGATCAAGAAGATGATCGCGTCCTATGTCGGCGAGAACAAGCTGTTCGAGCAGCAATATCTCGCCGGCGAGCTGGAGCTGGAGCTGAACCCGCAGGGCACGCTGGCCGAGCGCATCCGCGCCGGCGGCGCCGGGATCCCGGCTTTCTATACCCGGACCGGCGTCGGCACCGTCGTCGCCGAGGGCAAGCCGGTCGAGGAATTCGAAGGGCAGCTCTATGTCCGCGAAACCTGGCTGCGCGCCGACCTCGCCATCGTCAAGGCCTGGAAGGCCGATACCGCCGGCAATCTCGTCTATCGGAAGACCGCGCGGAACTTCAATCCGAACATGGCGACCGCCGGCAAGGTGACGGTGGCCGAGGTCGAGGAGATCGTGCCGATCGGCTCGCTCGATCCCGAGGCGATCCACACGCCCGGCATCTATATCGACCGCGTCATCAAGAGCACGATCAACGAGAAGAAGATCGAGAAGCTGACCGAGCGCAAGAGGGAGGCCGCCTGATGTCCTGGACCCGCGAAGAGATCGCAGCCCGCGCCGCCAAGGAATTGAAGGACGGCTTCTACGTCAATCTCGGCATCGGTATCCCGACGCTGGTGGCGAACTACATTCCCGACGGCGTCAACGTCACCTTGCAGTCCGAGAACGGCCTGCTCGGCATCGGCCCCTTCCCCTATGAGGGCGAAGCCGATCCCGACCTGATCAATGCCGGCAAGCAGACCATCACGATCCTGCCGAGCTCGAGCTTCTTCTCCTCGGCCGACTCGTTCGCGATGATCCGCGGCGGCCATATCGACCTGACCATCCTTGGCGCCATGGAAGTGGCGGCGAATGGCGACATCGCCAACTGGACCATCCCCGGCAAGATGGTGAAGGGCATGGGCGGCGCGATGGATCTCGTCGCCGGCGTCAAGAAGGTCATCGTCGTGATGGAGCACGCCAACAAGGCGGGCGAATCCAAGGTGCTGGAGCGCTGCACCCTGCCGCTGACCGGCGCGGGCGTGGTCGACCTGATCGTCACCGATCTGTGCGTGATGAGCTGCGCCAAGGAAAACGGCGGCGGCCTGACCCTGGTCGAGCTCGCGCCGGGCGTCACGCTCGACGAGGTCAAGGCCAAGACCGGCGCACCCTTCACCGTCGCGCCAAGCCTCGCAAAGGCCGCGTGAGCGGGTTCCTCCGCGCACGGCCGGCGACGACTGAGGCCATGCTGGCCGCGTTCTCGGACGCGGCCACGTTGCGTTCTGCGCTCGCCTTCGAGGCCGAGCTCGCGCGCGCCGAAGCAGCAGAGGGCCTGATCGGCGCGGAGGCGGCCGAAGCCATCGCGGCGCTCTGCGCGACGATCGCGATCGATCCTGCCGAACTGGCGGAAGAAGCGGCGCTCGCCGGCACGCTGGCGATCCCGCTGGTCGCGCGCCTGCGCGCCGCCCTGAGCGGCGAGGCGGCCAAAGCCCTCCACAAGGGCGCGACCAGCCAGGATGTCGCCGATACCGTATTGGCCTGCCAGATCCACGCTGCGAGCGACCTGCTCGACCACGACCTGACACGCATCACGACAGCGCTTGCCGGCCTCGCACGACGCCATGCCGGGACCCCCGCCATCGGCCGAACGCTATTGCAGGACGCCTTGCCGATCGGCTTTGGCCTGCGCATTGCGCAGTGGCAAGCCGGCGTTGCGGAAGCCGCGACTCGTCTCCGCCGCGAGGTCGAAACGGGTGCCGCCCTGCAATTCGGCGGCGCCGCCGGCTCCCGTGCCGGGCTTGGTGGCAAGGGTGCGGCTGTCTCCGCCCGCCTCGCCGCGGCGCTTGGGCTACCCGATGCGCCGCCCTGGCATGCTCGTCGCGGCGGCATCGCCGGCATCGCGACGGCGCTCGCCATCGCCATCGGCGCGCTCGGCAAGATGGCGCGCGACGTCTCGCTTCTCGCCCAGAACGGCATCGCGGAAGCCCGCGAGCCGGCGATCCCCGGCCGCGGCGGCTCTTCCGCCATGGCGCATAAGCGCAACCCGACCGGCTGCCAGATCGTGCTTTCGGCAGCCTTGCGCGCACCCGGCCTCGTCGCCGGCATCCTTGCCGGCTTGCCCGCGGAGCAGGAACGCGGCCTCGGCGGCTGGCAGGCGGAAGGCCCGGCGCTCGCCGATCTCTTCCTGCTCGCCGCCGGCGCGGCCGATGCCATGGCGGCGGTCGCGGAAGGTCTGGAGATCGACGAGGCCGCCATCGCCCGCAATCTCGCGGTGGCCGGGCTCGGCAACGATATCGGCGAGAGCGCAGGCCTGGTCGCCGCTCTGCTCGCGCAGGACGATTGAGGAACCTACGATGCCTTTCGCGACGAGCAGCGGCGCCCGCATCTACTGGAAGCTGGAGGGCAGCGAGGACAAGCCGACGCTCGTCCTGCTCAACTCGATCGGCACCGATCTCGGGCTCTGGGATGCGGCGATGCCCGCCCTGCTCACCGCCTTCCGGGTGCTGCGGTTCGACACGCGAGGCCATGGCGCCTCCGATGCGCCGGGGGGCGACTATTCCCTCGCCCTTCTGGCCGACGATGTGGCCGCGGTCATGGACACAGCCGGCATCCCGCAGGCCGCGATCGCCGGCGTCTCGCTCGGCGGCATGATCGCGATGGAACTGGCGCTCTCCAAGCCCGAGCGCGTCTCTGCACTGGCGCTGATCTGCACCTCCGCGACCATGGACAAGGCGGCCTGGCAGGATCGCGTCGAGAAGGTTCGCACCGGGGGCACGGCGGCGATCGCCGATCTCGCCATGCAGCGTTTCCTGTCACCTGCTTTCTCCGCGGGGCAGCCGGCTATCGCCGAGAGCGTCCGACGCAACCTCGTCGCCATGAATAGCGAAGGCTATGCCGGAGCCGGCGCCGCGATCCGCGACATGGAGCTGATCGGGCGCATTCCCGCCCTCGCCTGCCCGACGCTCGTGATCGTCGGCGGGCGTGACGCCTCCACCCCCTTCGCCGGCCATGGCGAGAATCTCGTCGCCGCGATCCCCGGCGCCGCACTGAAGCAGCTCGATTGCGGCCATCTTGCCCCGCTCGAAGCACCTGCGGCGCTGGCCGGCGTCTTGCGCGCCTTCCTTTTGCCCGGTCCGGATACCGCAGATGCAGCGGAAACCTTGTTCGAAGCGGGCCTCGAGAACCGCCGCCGCGTGCTCGGCGATGTCTGGGTCGATCGTTCGCTCGCCAACCGCACGCCCTTCAACGCCGAATTCCAGGCGATGATCACCCGCATCGCCTGGCAGGAAATCTGGAGCCGGCCCGGCCTCGACGACCGCACGCGCCGGCTGCTCGTGCTGGCGATCACCGCGAGCCTCGGCCGTTGGGAGGAATTCCGCCTGCATGTCCGCGCCGGCCTGACGCGCGGCGGCTTCACGCAGGACGACCTCAAGGAGGTGCTGATGCAGACGGCGATCTATGCCGGCGTCCCCGCCGGCAACACCGCCTTTGCCGAAGCCGCCGCGGTCATCAAGGACATCGAGGCGGCTGGGTAAGCCGCCTCAGGCCTTGGACCGATAGTCCGAGGGCGACACGCCCGCCCGCTTGGCGAAGAAACGCGAGAAATAGGCGGGATCGGAAAAGCCCAACCGGAACGATATCCGCGAGATCGACATCGACGTGTAGACCAGATCGCGCCGCGCCTCGATCATCAATCGGTCCTGGATGACGCGCGCGGCCGAGCGGCCAAGCAACTCCCGGCAGGAGCGCGAGAGGTGCGGCACCGAGGTGCCGAGCACGCGCGCATAATCCGTCAGCGCATCGTGATGCTGGAAGCGCGTCTCGACCTGCTCGACGAAGCGGCGGACGAGCCCCGCCCGTGCATCCCGCGCCGGTTCCGCGACCGCCCGCGCCCCGCGCATCGCCCGCACGAACCAGGCCGCGATCAGATCGGCATAGGCGCCGAGCGAGAATTCCCGCACCGGCCGGTTGGCGGCGAATTCGCCCATCGCCAGCCTGAGCGTGGCATCGAGCCCGGCATATTGCACCCCGCCGACCGGCACATGCAGCACCGCCGCGCCGCCCAGCAGCGCGCGTGCCTCCGGCTCGTTGCCGAACAGGCGCTTCAATGAGGTCGCCGCCGCGCTGGCGACGAAGCCGTCGGTATCGTCGAGGAAGGCGAACTCATGGATGGTCGATGGCGGCAGCAGCAGCACCGAGCCCGGCGAAAGGGCATGCTCTCGGCCATCGACGCGCGTGCGCCCTCCCCCCGCCGTGACGAGAAAGAACTGGAACAGGTCGTGATGCATATGCGGCTGGATCGTCCAGCCATGCAGGGAACTGCGAGCCACGATCGGCTCGATATGCAGCGCGTCGGGAAAGCGCTCCGTCAGACGCTCGCCATAGAGCCAGTAGGCGGGGACGCTTCGGCTGGACATGTCGCACTCACGATCGATTTGTCCAAGACAATGCGCGAATCCTCCATTTCGTCAACGGCAGCGAAAGCGTTAGCCTCTGCCTGCGGATCGAACGGTGCAAACCGCCGTTTCGCGGGAGGCAAAGAAGAACGATGCGGACGCAGGTCGCCATCGTCGGCGCCGGACCCGCCGGGTTGCTGCTCGGGCAGCTCCTGTCGCGCGCCGGCATCGACAACGTCATCCTCGAACGGCGCAGCGCCGATTACGTGCTGTCGCGCATCCGCGCCGGCGTGCTCGAACAGGGCATGGTCGATCTCCTGCACGAGGCCGGCGTCGGCGAGCGGCTCGACCACGAGGGCCTCGTCCATGACGGCTTCTCCCTTGCCTTCCAAGGCGCGCTCCACCGTCTCGACCTCAAGGAACTCAGCGGCGGCAAGACGGTCACCGTCTACGGCCAGACCGAGGTCACACGCGATCTGATCGAAGCCCGCCAGGCGCTCGGGCGGCCGGCGATCTACGAGGCCGAGAACGTCGCGCTCCACGATTTCGACGGCGCCACGCCGCGCCTGACCTTCCGGGCCGACGGGCAGGAGCAGGAGCTGCACTGCGATTTCATCGCCGGCTGCGACGGCTATCACGGCGTCTCGCGCGCCTCCGTCCCGGCGAAATCAGTGCAGACCTTCGAGCGGGTCTACCCCTTCGGCTGGCTCGGCCTGCTGGTCGACCGGCCACCGGCCGCGCATGAGCTGGTCTATGCCAATCACGAGCGCGGCTTCGCGCTCTGCTCGATGCGCTCGGCCGAGCGCAGCCGCTACTATGTCCAGGTCCCGCTGGAGGAGAAGGCCGGGAACTGGTCCGACGACGCCTTCTTCGACGAATTGCGCCGCCGCCTGCCGGCGGAGGTCGCCGATGCCGTGCAAACCGGCCCCTCGCTGGAGAAAAGCATCGCACCGCTGCGCTCGTTCGTCGCCGAGCCCATGCGCTTCGGCCGGCTTTTCCTGGCGGGAGACGCCGCCCATATCGTGCCGCCGACCGGCGCCAAGGGGCTCAATCTCGCCGCCAGCGATGTCCGCTACCTCTTCGACGCCTTCCGCGAGCATTATCGCGACGGCTCGAATGCCGCGCTCGACGACTACTCGACCCGCGCGCTCGCCCGCGTCTGGAAGGCCGAACGCTTTTCGTGGTGGATGACCAACCTGCTGCATCGCTTCCCGGAGCGTGACGGCTTCGACCAGCGCATCCAGCAGGCGGAATTCGACTATCTCGTCCATTCGCGCGCCGCGGCCACCGCCGTTGCCGAGAACTATGTCGGCCTGCCTTATTGAGGGCATTGCCCTCGCGGCAGAAAATTGCGTTGGTGACAACAAGAGGCACGGCGCCATGGCGGCGACCGGCCCGAGCAGCTAGAGCTTCGACCCACGCAAGGCATTTGCGGGATCGCAGGCAGGATCGGGAGGAGATGGAATGACCAAGGGTTTCCTGAACAGGTTGCTGCCAGCCGGCGCGCTGGCGCTGGCCGGAGCGCTCACGCTCGGTGCCTCCGCCATGGCGGACACGATCAAGGTCGGCATCATCGGGCCGTTTTCCGGCCCCTTCGCCCTGCAGGGCAAGAACTTCCAGGCCGGTGCCGAGGCCTGGCTGGCCCAGAACGGCAAGAGCGTCGCCGGCCACGATATCGAGCTGGTCTATCGCGACCTGCCGACCGCCAATCCGCAGCAGGCCCGCGCGCTGGCGCAGGAGCTGATCGTGCGCGACAAGGTGCAGTATCTCGGCGGCGTCTATTTCACGCCGGACGCGATGGCGATCACCCCGCTGCTGAAGCAGGGCAATGTCCCGCTGGTGATCTTCAATGCCGCGACCTCGGCGATCATGAATTCCTCGCCGCTGGTGGTGCGCACCTCCTTCACCCTGTCCCAGACCACGACACCGCTCGGAAAGGCGGCGGTGGAGCGCGGCGTCAAGAAATTCGTCTCGATCGTCAGCGATTACGGCCCGGGCGTCGATGCCGAAACCGCCTTCAAGAAGGCGATCGAAGCGGCCGGCGGCGAGGTCAAGGAAGCGATCCGCATCCCCCTCAACACCACCGAGTTCAGCCCGATCATGCAGCGTATCCGCGATGCCGGGGCTGAGGGCGTCTTCGCCTTCCTGCCGTCGGGCCCGCCGACGCTCGGCTTCGTCAAGGCCTTCAGCGACACCGGCCTGAAGAAGGCGGGCGTCAAGCTGTTCGCGCCGGGCGACCTGACCCAGGAATCGGACCTGCCGGCCCTTGGCGAGGCGGCCGCCGGCCTGATCACCTCGTTCCACTACGCGGTCTCGCATGATTCCGAGATCAACAAGCGCTTCGTCGCTGCCGCCGAGAAGGCGATCGGCGCGCCCGATCTGCTCTCCTTCCCCGCTGTCGGCGCCTATGACGGGATGTTCGTAATCTCCAAGATGATCGCGGCCACCGCCGGCAAGCAGGATGCCGAAAAGGCCGTCGAGGCGGTGAAGGGGCTTGGCTGGGAGAGCCCGCGCGGCCCGGTCAAGATCGATCCGGAGACCCGCCACATCACGCAGACGATCTATCTGCGCGAAGTCGCGAAGGATGCGCAGGGCCGCTGGATCAACAAGGAGATCGCCAGCGTGCCGGAGCAGAAGGATTCCGGCCTGACGAAGTAACGGCCCCAAGCCTGAAACGCGGCGGGAGCGCGCAAGCTCCCGCCTTCCGCTCCCGTTCGACGAGGCCCGCAGCATGCAGACCGCGCTGAGCATCGCCATGGACGCGCTGGCCTATGGCATGGCGCTGTTCATCATCTGCATCGGCCTGTCGCTGACCATGGGCCTGATGCGGGTGGTGAACCTCGCCCATGGCGCCTTCGCCATGATCGGCGGCTATATCGCCTCCTATGCCGCCCGCGATCTCGGTCTCGGCTACGGCTTCGGCATCGCGCTGGCCGTGATCGGCACGATCATCATCGCCGTGCCCCTCGAGCGCCTGCTCTATCGCCGCATCTATGACCGCAGCGAGCTTTCCCAGGTGCTGATGACGATCGGCATCACCTTCTGCGTCATCGGCATCACCAACTATTTCTTCGGTCCGACACTGAAGACCATTCCCCTGCCGGCAGAGCTCGCCCGCTCGGTCGATCTCGGCTTCCGCAGCATCGCCGGCCATCGCCTCTTCGTCATCGCGAGCGGCCTCGTCGTGGCCGGCGGCCTGTGGTTCCTGATCGAGCGCACCGGCTTCGGCATCCATCTGCGTGCCGCCGTCGAGAACGCGCCGATGGCGCGGACGCTCGGCATCCGTACCGAGATCATCTATGCCGCGAGCTTCGCGCTGGCGATCGGGCTTGCGGCCTTCGGCGGCGTGGTCGGCGCCGAGTTCCTGCCGATCGAGCCCTATTACGCGCTGCGCTACATGGTGACCTTCCTCGTCGTCGTCTCGGTCGGCGGCGCGGGTTCGATTCCGGGCGCGCTGGCGGCCAGCCTGCTGCTCGGCGCCATCGACGTCACCGCGCGCTACCTCGTGCCGGATTTCGGCAATTTCTTCTTCTATCTCGCGGTGATCCTGGTGGTCTGCGCCTTCCCGCGCGGCCTGATGGGACGGGCGCAGTAGCATGGCAACCGCGACGACCATGCCCGCTACCCCCTCCGCAAGCCGCACGCTCGGCCGCGACCTCCTCGGCCTCGCCGTGATCGCGCTCGTGGGCCTGGCCGGCTATTGGCTGTTTCCCGACAATCTCGCCTTCCTGACCCGCGTGATCTCGGTCGCGCTGCTCGTCCTCTCGCTCGACCTGATCGTCGGCTATTGCGGCGTCGCCTCGCTCGGCCAGGGCGCGCTCTATGGCGCCGGGGCTTATGCTGCCGGCATCGCCTGCGTCCACGGCATCACCGACCCCGTCCTGCTCATCCTGATCGGCGCGGCGGCAGGTGCCGTTATGGGACTCCTGATGGGTGCGATCATGCTGCGTGCCCATGGCCTGCCGCAGCTCGTGCTCTCGATCGCCATCGTCCAGCTCCTGCACGAGGCCGCCAACAAGGCCTCCTCGATCACCGGCGGCAGCGACGGCTTGTCCGGCATGAGCCCTGCCCCGCTCTTCGGCCTGTTCGAGTTCGATCTCTGGGGCCGCAGCGCCTATCTCTTCGGCCTCGGCCTGCTCCTGATCGTCTTCGCCGTGCTGCGCTTCGTCACCCGCTCGCCCTTCGGCATGGTCTGCCGCGGCCTGAAGGAAGACCCGCTCAGGATCAGCGCACTCGGCATCTACGCCTTCCCCGTCCTGCTCAAGATGTTCGTCATCTCCGGCACCGTCGCCGGCATGGGCGGCGCGCTCGCGGCCATCGCGACGCAGGTCGTCGGGCTCGACAGCGTGAGCTTCGAGGTTTCTGCCAATGCGCTCGTCATGCTGGTGCTCGGCGGCATCGGTCATCTCTACGGCGCGCTGATCGGCACGGTGATCTTCATGACGCTCGAGCATGTCGTCGCCGCGATCAACCCCTTCCACTGGATGACGCTGGTCGGCGCCGTGCTGATCGCCATCGTGCTCTTCGCCCCGCGCGGACTTTCCGGGACATTGGACGAGATTGCCCGCCTGCTGACGCGCGACCGCTGGGGGGCCGGCCGATGAGCGCGGTCTTCGAAGTCTCTGGCCTCTCCAAGGCGTTCGGCGGGCTGAAGGTCAACAGCGACATCTCGCTGGCAATGAACGAGGGCGAGCGCCTCGCCCTGATCGGCCCGAACGGCGCCGGCAAGACCACCTTCGTCAATCTCGTCACCGGCCGCATCCCGCCGAGCGCGGGCAGCGTCCATCTTGCGGGCGAGGACATCACCGCTCTCGGCGCCGTCAAGCGCGTCAGGCGCGGCCTGGTTCGCACCTTCCAGGTCACGCGCCTCTTCCCCGACATGACGCCGGAAGAGCATGTCGTGATGACCATCCTGCAGCGGCTCGGCCGGGCGACGCGCATCCTCGCCCGCTTCCATGGCGATTCAGAAGCGACAGACGAAGCCGCCGAAATCCTCGCCACGCTCGGCCTGACCGAGGTCGCCCGCCGCAAGGTCGCGACGATCGCCTATGGCCAGCAGCGCCTGCTGGAGATCGCGATCGCGCTGGCGCAACGCCCCAAGGTGCTGCTGCTCGACGAACCCGCCGCCGGCGTGCCCTCCAGCGACACACCGCGCATCGAGGAGGCGCTGGCGAGGCTGCCTGCCTCGCTGGCCGTGCTGATGATCGAGCACGACATGGATCTCGTTTTCCGCTTCGCCAGGCGGGTCGTCGTGCTGGCTGCGGGCGAGCTGATCTTCCAGGGCCTGCCGGCCGAGGTCGCGAGAGACCCCAAGGTCCGCGAAGCCTATCTCGGGAGCTATGCCCATGCCGGCAGCTGAGCTCGACGTCCGTAACCTGAGCGCCGGCTACGGCCAGACCCATGTGTTGGAGGATGTCTCCTTCGCGGTACCGGCCGGCGGGCGCCTCTCCATTCTCGGACGCAACGGCATGGGCAAGACCACGCTGATGGCGAGTCTGATGGGGCTGACCCGCCGCTATGCTGGCAGCATCAGCCTCGGTGGGCAGGATGTCACTGCGCTCGGCACGGCGGCCCGCGCCCATGGCGGCATCGGCCTCGTCCCGCAGACCCGCGAGATCTTCAAGGGCCTGACGGTGGAGGAGAACCTCTTCGCTGGGCTCAAGGGCCGCCCGCGAACGGCGATCGAAGAGGCCTATGCGCTCTTCCCGCGCCTTGGGGAGCGGCGCCGCAATCTCGGCTCCCAGCTCTCCGGCGGCGAGCAGCAGATGCTGGCGACCGCGCGCACCATACTCGGCCAGCCTTCAGTGCTGCTGCTCGACGAGCCGCTGGAGGGCTTGGCGCCGGTCATCTGCGACATGCTGATGGAGGCTTTCGGCCGCCTTGCCAACAGCGGCGCGATGACGATCCTCTTCGTCGAGCAGCGGCTGGAAAGCGCGCTCGCCTTCGCCGATGACATCATCATCCTCGAACGCGGCCGGATCGTCTGGTCGGGCAAGCCGGACGCGCTGCGGGCGGATGCCGACGTGCTCGAACGCCATATCGGCGTCGGCGGGCTTCACTGAGGGTGCCACCCCTAGAAACGCGGGTCATCCCGGCCGGAGCGAAGCGTAGGGCCGGGATCCATTCCTGAACCTCTACCAGCAGCGCTCCGGCATGGATCCCGGGTCAAGCCCGGGATGACGGCGTGTTTCCTTGCAAAATGACGACGCGTGAACCTCACACCACCAGATCGAGCGGCGGCACCGGCTCGCCGCGCGAGACGTGCTGCATGTTGGCGAACATGCGCTTCACCACCGGCGCGAAATTGTCGGATGCCATGGCAGCGAGATGCGGCGTGGTCACGAGGTTGTCGAGGGTCAGCAACGGGCTGTCGGCCGGCAGCGGCTCGATCTCGTAGACATCCATCGCCGCGCCCGCGATCTCCTTTGCCCGCAGCGCCGTCACGAGATCGGTCTCGTTGACGACGCCGCCGCGCGCGACATTGATCAGCACGGCCGTCTTCTTCATCTTCCTGAGCGCCGCGAGGTCGATCAGGTCCTTGGTCTCGGGCGTCAGCGGGCAATGCAGCGAGACGACATCGGCCTGCGTCAGGATCTCCTCGATCGAGGCATGCTTCACGCCGAGCGCCGCCTCCTCGGCGGCATCGAGCGGCGTGCGCTTGCTGTAGAGGATCGTGCAGCCGAAGCCCTTCAAGAGCTTGGCGACATTCTTGCCGATCGCGCCCAGGCCGACGATGCCGACGGTCTTGCCGGAGAGCGTATAGGTGTCCGACGGCAACTGGCCCGTGCGCCAGTTGCCCTTCTTCAGCTCGGCATTGCCATAGGCGATCAGGCGCAGCGTCGAGATCGTCAGGCCGATCGCGAATTCAGAGACGGCGACCGCATTGGAGCCGGTCGTGCGCGCGACCTTGATGCCGAGCTCCTTGGCGGTGGCGATATCGATATTGTCGTAGCCGACGCCCCATTTATGCAGCAGCTTCAGCTTCTTGGCGGCGCGCAGCACGTCGCCGGAAACGCCCACCTGGCCGGAGATCGCGTAGTCGGCCTGGGCGATGATCTCTTTCATGTGCTCGTCGCCGCGGGCGGTGCCATGGGTCAGCACGAAGCCCTCAGGCAGGAATTCGCGCAGGCGGTCGGCCCGCTCGGGCGTGGTCATGTCGAGGAGGCAGATGGTCTCGGGCATGGGATGGTCCAGTCGCAGGATCGGTGAAGATATCGGGTCAGATGGTGAAGCGGGCGCCGGCGCGGGCGAGCCCGCCGGAGATGGCGACGGGCGTGCCGTCGGCGCGCCAGCAGGCGGCACCGGTCAAGGTACCGTCCGGATTGAAGGCAATGGCGTTCATGCCGCCGGCGACGCGGGGCGAGCGCACCACCTTGTGGCCGCGCGCGATCAGCGCCTGCGCCACCGCCTCGGGGATGGCTTCCTCGAGTTCGAGCACGCCGCCCTCGGTCCAGACGCGCGGCGCCTCGACCGCCTCCTGCAGGCTCATGCGGTGGTCGATCAGGTTGACGATCGCCTGCAGCGCCGACGGGAAGATGCGCAGCGCGCCGGGCAGGCCGAGCGCAAAGGCGAGCCGGCCATCCTTCACCGCCATCATCGGCGCCATCGAGGTGAAGACCCGCTTGCCCGGCGCGATCGAGAGCGCGCGGCCGGGGTGGGGGTCGAAGTTGTACATGTAGTTGTTGGCGATCATGCCGGTGCCGGGGATCTGCACGCAGGCGCCGAACAGCCCGTTGATCGTCTGCGTGGCGCTGACGACATTGCCCATGGCATCCGCGACGGTGACATGGGTGGTGTCGGCGGATTCGCCGCCGGAGAGCCCGGCCGTCCAGCTCTTCGCCTGCTCCATTGCGATCAGGGCGCGACGCTCGTCGGCATAGGCCTTGTCGATCAGCTTGGCGACCGGGACCTTGACGAAGGCCGGGTCGGCCGTCGCCACGGCGCGATCGGCGAAGGCGATCTTCAGGGCCTCGGCCAGCAGATGCACGGCATCGGTCGAGCCGAAGCCGAGCGAGCCGATATCGTAGCCTTCCAGGATGTTGAGCATCTGCGCGATATGCACGCCTGAGGACGAGGGCGGCGGCGGGCCGATGATCTCGTAGCCGCGATAGGAGCCCCGGATCGGTTCGCGCAGTTCGATGCGGTAGTTCGCGAGATCGGCCTGATCGATCAGCCCGCCATTTTTCGCCATGTAATCGGTCAGCGCCCGGCCGAGCTTGCCGCCGTAGAGCGCCTCCGGCCCCTCCGCCGCGATCAATTTCAGGCTCGCGGCATACTCGGTCTGGACAAGCCGCATGCCCGGCTGAAGGGGCTTGCCGCCCGGCAGCAGCATCGCCGCGAGGCCCGGATCACGCGCGAGATCGGCGGCATTGTCGGTGATGCAGTTCGAGAGATAAGGCGTCACCACGAAGCCGCGCTCCGCCAGCCCGATCGCCGGCTGGAGAACATCGGCCAGCGTCAGCGTGCCGAAACGGGCGAGCGCCTCGCACCAGCCCTTGAGCGCGCCGGAAACCGCGACCGCCTTGGCGCCGACCACGTTCTCGCGGTCGCGCGTGTCGCGCTGCTTGCCGATCTCGTCGGACAGGCATTCGTACATGTCGGCCGTCGCCTTGCCCGGCGCGGTCGAGAGATTATCGATCACGACATGGCGGCCGTCGGCGAGCCGGATATGGCTCAAGCCCCCGCCGAGGATGCCGACCATCATCGGCTCGGCCACCGTCAGCGCGAAAAGCGAAGCGACGGCCGCATCGATGGCATTGCCGCCGGCGAGCAGGATCTGCGCGCCGGCCGCCGAGGCGAGCGGATGGTTGGTGACGACCATGCCGCGCGAGCCACTCGCCGGCTTCTTCTCGCAGGTGAAATCGGCGATGCGCGGGGCGGGAACGGGAGCGTTCATAGCGGCCTCGTCAGCCTTTCGCCGCGGCGATGGCGTCGAGCACCATCTTGGTCGCGCCGGAGATGTCCCCGAGCTTCTCGCCCGCCTTCACCCGAGCCTGGCTGCGCTCGCCGCGCTCCTGCCGGGCGATGGCGGCGTCGGCAAGCGCCTCGGCCTCGGCGCGGGGCAGCACCAGCACGCCGGATTCGTCCGCGAGGATGACGTCGCCGGCCTTGACCGGGACATTGCCGCAGGAGATCGGCAGGTTCAGCGTGCCGCCGAGATTGTAGAGCCGGGTCGTGATCGGCGACATGCCGCGGCACCACATCGGAAAATCGGAATCCTCGATTTCAGCGAGGTCTGTGCAGGGCCCGTCGACGATGCCGCCGACCGCGCCGGCAGCCTTCGCCGCGACGGTCACGCCGCCGCCCCAGCAGGCATGCTTGTCGTCGCCGAGCCGGTCGACGACGAGGATATCGCCCGGACGCAGCAGGCCGAGCGTGTGATGCAGCAGGGTCGAATCCTGGCCGGGGATCGCCAGCGTCACCGCCGCCGCGGCGATGCGCTTGCCGCGCAGCAGCGGCTGGATGCCGCGATCCATGAAACCCCAGTGCTGGGAATGGCCGATGGTTGCGGTCTCGACCTTCTGCAGCTTCTCGACCAGCGCCGCCGGGAGCTGCTCGGGCATGGCTTCGATGCGATAATCGGGCATTTCTCTCTCCTATTTCCCTACGGCACGGGCGACGCCGACGAGACGTTCGACCACGAGAACGACGGCGAGCGTCGCGACGATGAGCACCACGGACAAGGCCGCGATGAGCGGATCGGTGCGCCCTTCGACATAGCGCACCATCTCGACCGGCAGGGTCGATGCGCGCGGGCCGGCGATGAACAGCGAGATCACCGTCTCGTCGAAGGAGAGCAGGAAGGACAGGCAGGCGCAGGCGATCAGGCCCGGCGTCGCCAGGGGCAGCGTCACCCGCCGCACCACCCGCCAGGGCGTGGCGCCGAGCGTGGCGGCAGCAGCCTCGATATCATCCGGCAGGTTGGCCAGCGCCGTCGCCATCATCCGGATCACGAAGGGCACGGTCACCGTCATATGGCCGAGAACGAGGCCGGGCAGCGTCGCCGTCAGCCTCAGCGGCGAGAAGAACAGCAGCAGCGCGAGACCGATGATCAGCGTCGGCAACAGCAGCGGCGCCAGGAAGAAGCCGGTCAGTGCCGCCTTGCCCGGGAACTGGCCTTTCGCCAGCGCGAGCGCAGCGGGCACGCCGACCGCCAGCGACAGCAGCGTCACCACGGCCGCGATCCGAACGCTAAGCCAGAGCGCCGTCAGCAGCGGCCCGTTACTGGCGAGCTGGTTGAACCAGCGCAGCGAATAACCGGACGGCGGAAACAGGATGAAATTATCAGCCGAGAAGGCCAGCATGACCACGACGACGATCGGCGCCAGGATCAGCACATAGACCAGCGTCGCGAAGCTGGAGAGAACCCGCCCCGCCCCGGTCATCGCTGCAGCCTCCGCGCCACCAGGTTGGAGACCACGAGCAGGGCGAGCAGCAGGACGAGCGTGTAGATCGCCAGCACCGCCGCGACCGGCCAGTTGGTATTGGTCGTCGCCTGCTCGAAGATTTCGGTCGCCAGGACGAAGACGCGCCCGCCGCCCAAGAGCTTGGGCGTGATATAGGCCGACATCGAGAGCACGAAGCCGAGGCCGGCCGCGAGCGCGATCGCCGGCAGGCTGAGCGGCAGCGTGACGCGCCGGAAGGTCCGGAACGGCGAGGCGCCCAGCGAGCGCGCCGCCTCCTCCAGCGTGCGGTCGAGCCGGCCGAAGCCGGCGAGCAGCGCCAGGATCATATAGGGCATGATGCTTTCGGCGAGGCCGATGGTGACGCCGGTCCAGTTGAAGACGAGCTTCAGCGGCGTCGAGATCAGGCCGAGCGATTGCAGCGTCGTGTTCACCAGCCCGCGATCGCCCAGAATGGCGAGCCAACCGAAGACGCGCACCACGCCGGAGACCAGCATCGGCATGATCGCGACGACCGCAAGCAGACTGCGGAAGCGGGACTCGGTGCGGAACAGGAAGAGCGAGACGGGATAGGCGAGGCAGAGCGCGATCAGCGTCGAGACCGTCGAGAGCCAGAGCGAATTCAGCGTCAGTTCGAACGTGAAGCTGTCATGGAAGGTCGCGCGTGCGGTATCCAGCGACCAGGCCTCGACCATCGCGCCGGTCGGCCCGACCTCGTTGAAGGCATTGCGGAACAGCCCGAGCGACGGCCAGACATAGATGACGAGCAGGAACAGCATCGCCGGGATCAGCAGCAGCGGCAGGCGGCGCGAGGCGGTCATGCCGCCTCGCGCGCGAAGACGCGGCTCTCGGCCCGCGGCCAGACGATCGCGACCTCGCTGCCCTCAATCGGCGCAGCCGAACCCGATGGCATCTCGACCGTGAGCTGGCCGCCTGCACCCTCGACCAGCACCTCGACATGGTCGCCGACGAAGACGCTGCGCAGCACGCGGCCAGTCAGGCGCGCCGCATCGCCGCTGGCCGGCTCGGAGAGGGGCACGATGCGCATGCGCTGAGGCCGGACGAAGAGATCGGCATTCTCTGCGGGCTCGACCGGCACGGGTTGCTCCCAGACGGTCGCGCGGCCCTGCGCGTCGCGCGCCAACGGCAGCACATTGGCGCGCCCGACGAACTCGGCCACAAAGCGCGTCGCGGGCCGGTCGTAGATATCTTCGGCGCTGCCGATCTGGGCGATGCGGCCGCGATGCATCACCGCGATCCGGTCGCACATCGTCAGCGCCTCGACCTGATCATGCGTGACGAAGAGCGTGGTGATGCCGAGCGTGCGCTGGATCGAGCGGATCTCGTGGCGCATCGCGTCGCGCAGCTTGGCATCGAGATTGGACAGGGATTCGTCGAGCAGCAGAACGGAAGGCTGGATCACCAGCGCGCGAGCCAGGGCCACGCGCTGTTGCTGGCCGCCCGAGAGTTCCTTTGGACGACGCTGCTCCAGGCCGCCGAGCCGCACCAGCGCCAGCCCTTCCTGAACACGCTTGTCGATCTCGGCGCGGGAGGCGCCGCGCTCCTCCAGCCCGAAGGCGATGTTGCGGCCGACAGAAAGATGCGGGAACAGCGCATAGGACTGGAAGACATAGCCCATATTGCGCTTATGGGCCGGCAGCCGGGTGATCTCGCTGCCGTCGAGCGTCATCGTGCCGCGGTTCGGTTCGATCAACCCGGCGAGCATGCGCAAGGTCGTGGTCTTGCCGCAGCCTGAGGGGCCGAGCAGCGCGACGGATTCGCCCTGCTCCACCGAGAGCGAGACGTCGTCGACCGCGACCGCATTGCCGTAGCGCTTCTGCAGCCCGGCGAGTTCGAGATAGCTCATTGCCTGCCGCTCAGCGTGCCGCCGCGATGACCTCGCGCCGCCAGCGGTTGTTCCACTGGTCGCGCACCTTCAGGACCTCGTTCCAGTCGACCGGGATCATGCGTGCAAGGTTCTCGGGCGAGGCCGCCGTGCGCGCCAGCGCCTTGGCGTCGATCTGCGCCTTGCCGTTGGTCGGCGCATAGAACATCCGCTCGGTGAAGGCCTTCTGCGGGCCCTGCGACAGCGCATGCGCCACGAAGGCGGCGGCTGCGGCGCGGTTCTTCGAGCCGGCGGTGAGGTTGATGGTGTTGACCTGGAAGACCGAGCCCTCGGGCGGCAGCAGCGCATTGATCTTGCCGCCGGTCTGGTCCGAATAGAGCTGGGCACGGGCGTTCCAGCCGGTCGCGACCTTGGCCACGCCGTTGAGGATCAGCGAATAGCCATCCGGGTTGGGGTCGAAGGTCTTCACGCCCGGCGCGAGCTCCTTCAGCTTCTTCATCGCGGCGTCGATCGACTTGCGGTAGTCGCCGCCTTCCATCTTCTCGGTCATCGCCGTCAGCGCCAGGCCCTGGATATTCGGCGGTGCGGCGAGCGCGATATGGCCCTTGAGGTCCGGGCGCCAGAGATCGGCGAGCTTGGCGATCTGGGGGGAGAGCGCCGCGTCCTGGACGATGACGAGATGGTCGAAGGTGACGGCCGGGCCGAATTCACCGCCGGCCGCGCGTGCCTCCGGCAGGAGTTCGTTCAGCACCGGGAATTCGGCGGGCGTCAGCTTCTCGAACAGCCCCTCGAGGTTGCCGATGCTGGAGGTGGTGACGTCCATGATCACCACGTCGGTCTGCGGATCAGCCTTCTGCGCCCGGACGCTGCCGACCATCTGGGCCGAGGAGCCGCCGGGCACGAAGTTCACCTTCACGCCCGGATGCGCCTGCTGGAACGGCTCGATCACCGCCTTGGTGTAGTTGTCCTGGAAGATACCCGCATAGGACATCAGCGTGATCTGCCCCGAGAGCGTCTGCGCCCGGAGAACGGCCGGCATCGCGATCGTGGCGAGACCGGACTGGATGACGAGGCGGCGGGTGAGCATGGGATGACTCCTGCTGTGACGCCGCCTCGGGCGGCTGGTTCGCGAGCTGTCAGCTCAGGCCGGGATCTTGGCGGCGAAATGGGCCACGAAGCGCGCGACGACATCGCTCAGCTTCTCCGCCAGCTTCGCCCCCGTCTCGGCCGAGCAGAGCGTCGGATCGCCCTTGCCGACGCCGTCATGATAGACCTCGTCGTATTCGTGCGGCACCCCCACTTCGGCGCCGTCGAAGCTCGCGGTGCCCAGGCCCGTGAAGGGCAGGTCGAGGATGGGATCGCGCTTCATCGGCTTGCCGGCCGGGATGAGGTCCTTGCGGATCAGCTCGGGGAAGAGGTGCAGCCCGAGGCTGGTCAGCGGATCGGCGCCGTGGCCGGAAACCTTCGCCGACGTCTCGGCGCCGACGATGC
Source organism: Allobosea sp. NPDC055353 (assembly GCF_053644975.1). Classification (NCBI taxonomy): domain Bacteria; kingdom Pseudomonadati; phylum Pseudomonadota; class Alphaproteobacteria; order Hyphomicrobiales; family Alloboseaceae; genus Allobosea; species Allobosea sp. NPDC055353. Next base: position 187,578 of record NZ_JBSHMC010000004.1, read on the forward strand.
CCGGCAGCATGCCGTAGGCGATGCGCCAGAGATAGAGACTCGGCAGCACGATGCGCTCGCGCTGGTAGAGCTCGCGCGCGACCTCGGAGATCGGCCCGACATTGCCGCCATGGCCGTTGATCACGATGATCCGGGTCAGGCCGTTGCGATGCAGCGAGTCGACCATCTCGGCGATCACCGCCGTCAGCGTGCTCTGCGAGATGGCGATGCCGCCGATCATCGGGCCGAACCAGTCCGCCCCGCCATAGGGCAGAACCGGGGCGACCAGCGTGCGCGTGCCGGCCTTGCTCGCCTGCAGCGCGGCAAGCTCCGCGATCTTCTCGGCCAGCAGATAGTCGCCCATCGGCGCATGCGGGCCCTGGTCCTCATGGCTGCCCATCGGCAGCAGGATCACCGGGTTGGACGCGAGAAGCTCGCGCGCCTCGCCGCCCGTGATGGTGCCCATATGGACGAGAGGATCGGTCTTGGTAGCCATGGCGTGGTCCTTCCTTGGGAAATACTCGGTTCGTCAGCGCTCGCTGGTGCGCGGGTCGAGGATGTCGCGCAGCGCGTCGCAGAGCAGGTTCATGGCGAGGATCGTCAGGGTCAGCACGGCACAGGGCCAGAGCAGCAGCAGCGGCGCCTGCTCCATGGTCGAGCGCGCCCCGCGGATCATCAGCCCCCAGGACGGTGCCGGCGGCACGACGCCCAGCCCCAGGAAGGACAGCCCGCTCTCGATCACCACCGCGGCGGCGACCGCCAGCGAGAACTGCACCAGCAGCGGCCCCGCGATGTTGGGCAGAACGGTGCGGAACAGCAGATGCGACGGCGTGGCGCCGAGCGCCCGCGTCGCCTCGACATAGTCGCGCCCCTTGACCGCGATCACCTCGGCATAGGTCACGCGCGCAAAACCGGGCAGGTAGAGCACCGAGAGCACGAGGATGAGCGTCCCGGCGCCGGGGCCGAGCAGCGTCACGACCAGCAGCGCCAGCAGCACCGGCGGGAAGCACATGATGATCTCGACGCTGCGCACCGTGAGAAACGCGCCCCAGCTCCGCGCCCAGCCGCCGATCAGCCCGAGCGTGATGCCGACGAGCCCGGCACACAGCGCCGAGACGAAGGCGACGGACAAGCTGGTGCGTGCGCCCCAGACCAGTCGCGAGAGCACGTCGCGGCCGAACTCGTCGCGCCCGAGCCAGGACCCCGCCATCGGTCCGGCCAGGCGCTGCGCCACGTCCTGCTTGACGGGATCGGGCAGCGGCAGCAGGGGCGCCGTCAGGGCCATCAGCAGGATCACGGCGACCACGCCGCCGGGCACCAGAAGCCGTGTGAACCTGCGCCGCCTCATGCGTGCTGCACCCGTGGGTCGATCGCCGCGTGCAGCAATTCGACGAGGAGATTGATCAGCAGGAACAGCACCGAGATCGTCAGGATGATGCCGACCACCATCGGGTAGTCGCGCCCCTCGACGGCACGCAGCAACGGCGTCGACAGGCCCGGCCAGTTGAAGACGTATTCGACCAGCACGGTCCCGCCGAGCAAGGTTCCCATCTGGAGACCCAGCACGGTGACGACCGGGTTCAGCGCGTTGCGCAGCACATGCACGACGAGGACCCGTCGCGGCGAAAGCCCCTTGGCCTGCGCGGTCCGGACATAATCATGGGCGAGCGCGTCGAGCGTCGCCGCTCGCGTCATCCGGAACAGCACGGCCGCCAGCCCCTTGGCGATCGCCACTGCCGGCAGCGTCAGGAGCTTGAAATGCTGGACCGGGTCCTGCGTGAGCGGAACGAAGCCGCCCGCCGGCATCAATCGCAGCGTCTGCGCCAGCAGCAGCACCAGCAGGGTGCCGACGACGAAGACCGGCACCGCCAGCAACAGCGCGGTGATCCAGGAGGCGACGCGGTCGAAGGTACCGCCGCGATGGACCGCGGCGTAGACGCCCGAGGGCACGCCAATCATGAGCGCGATCAGGGTTCCCGTCAGGATCAGCTCCAGCGTGCGCGGCAGCCTGAGCGCGATCTCCTGGATGACGGGATAGTCGTCGATCAGTGACGTGCCGAGATCGCCTCGCGCCAGCCCCGCCAGGAAATGGCCGTACTGGACCAGGAGCGGCCGATCGAGCCCGAGCTTCTCGCGCAATTCCTGCACCGTGGCCGGATCGGGCATGGCGCCCGCGGTCGACAGGAGCAGCTCGGCCGGGTCTCCGGGCACCATGTGCAGCGCCAGGAACACGATCGTCGCCACGACCCAGGCCATCGCCAGGGTCAAAGCCAGCCGCCGTCCGAGCCAGGCCGCGCTCATCCGAAATACGTCTCCTCGAGCTGGTTGCCGGAGGATGTCGAGAGCGCGCCGGGCAGGTTGGTGAAGCCCTGGATGCCCTTGTCCATGCCGTAGCCCTGCTGGCGCCAGGCCAGGCCGACAAGCGGCACCTCCTCGAGCGCGGCGCGCTGCATCTCCTTGTAGATCTCGACGCGCTTGGCCTGGTCGAACTCGGCGCGCCCCTTGGCGAGCGCGGCGATGGTGCGCGGCGCATCGACCTTGAAGGAGCGGCCATGCGTCGGCGAGAGCGAGGTGTCGAGCACCACGGTCAATCCGTCCGGATCGTTGTTGTCCGAAGACACCCCGTGGATCGCCATGTCGTACTGGCCGCGCGAGCCGCGGCTCACCCGCGTCGACCAGTCCGGCAATTGCAGCTCCGCCTGGATGCCGATCGCCGCGAGATATTGCTGGACGATCTCGGCGGTGTCCTTGTGCATGCCGAACTGGGCGGTGGCGAGCAGCGTCGTCTGGAAACCGTTGGCATGGCCAGCTTCCGCCAGCAGCGCCTTGGCCCGGGCCGGATCGTAGTTCCAGCCATGCGCCAGCTCCTTGTCGTACCACGGCGTGCCCTCGACGATCGGCACGCCTTCGAGCGGCTTGCCGCGCCCGAAGAAGGCGACCTTGACGATGTCCTCGCGCTTCACCGCATGCGCGACGGCCCGGCGCACGCGCGGATCGTTGAACGGGGGTTTCGTGCCGTTGAAGAGCACGTCCATGAACGGCCCCTCCTGGTTGTCGAGCTTGAGGCGCGGGTCGGCCTCGACCGTCGCCATCGACTGCCAGGGCACATATTCGATCATGTCGACATCGCCGGAGATCAGCGCCGCGTTGCGCAGGTTCTCGTCGGCATAGACGATGAACTTGATGCCCTTCGCCTTCGGAATGCCCGGCTTGTAGAACTTGTCGAAGGCGGCGAGCTCCACCGAGGTGCCGCGCTCCTGCCCGACGAGGCGGAAGGGGCCTGCGCCGATCGGCTCGTTCGGGGTCGATTTCCGCCAGATGACGAAGGTATTGTAGTTGGCAAACCAGCTCGGCAGCGTCGCCTGCGGCCCCTTGGTGACCAGGCGGACAGTCTGCGGATCAGGAATCTCGACCTTCTCGATCAACTGGAACTGCGTCCGCATATAGGCGGTCGATTTCTCGCCGGCGATCTGCTCGATCGACCATTTCACGTCGTCGGCGGTGACCGGCTCGCCATTGTGGAAGACGCAGCCCTTGCGCAGCTTGAAGACCCAGGCGCCCTCGGGATCGCGCGACCAGGACTCGGCGAGTTCGCCGCGCAATTCACCCTTGGAATCGTAGGAGACGAGGCTGCGGTTGATCAGCATCTTGACGGTGCCGGCCGACGCCCCCGTCGAGACCCAGGGCTGGAGGTTCGGCGGAAAGGCCGACAGGCCGTAGCGGATGATGCCGGCGGCGCGCTGCGCGCTCGCGGGGCGGATCAGGAAAGGCGAGGCCAGCAGCGGGCCGGCAAGGCCGGCACCAAGGACGGAACGGCGAGAGATGGTCATGGGCTGATCCTCTGCTGCTGGGTCCGGCTGTCCGCGGGCTTAAACCCTGTCGGCTCCCGTCGATGGCGGGAAGGGCGGAGCCGGGCTGATGCGAGCAATAACCGCGCCAGCGATCCGACAAGGCCGCCTGTGCCGGGCCGATCGGTCCGGTCTGCAGCTTCCTGTCGCGAAGGTGGCGTGCACGGTCATGCGGTTCCCCGGCACGGCTTCGCTATAGACGAATAGGCGAGCCGCGCTCTTGATGCGTCATGTATACGTGGCGGATTTTTTGCTGTCTACTCTCGACAGCCCTAGGAAAGACCGAAGGGGGCGCGTTGTCGATGGCCATGATCGAACAGAACGAGATGGCTGCCTTGCGCGGCAAGCCGACCCGGGAACGGGTCTATCTCTATGTGCGCGAGCAGATCCTGCGCGGCCGCTTTCTCGGCGGCTGCTTCATCGAGGAGGAGGAAATCTCCTCGGCGCTCGGCGTTTCGCGAACGCCCGTCCGCGAGGCCTTCCATCGTCTCGAAGCCGAACGCTTCATCGACCTGCTGCCGCGTCGCGGCGCGCTCGTCCGGCAGGTGACGGCACAGGAACTGCTCGACCTCTACGAGGCAAGGCGCATGATCGAGAGCCATGCCATCCGCCGCATCTGCCGCGAGGAATTGCCGCTCCCTGCCGACATGCACGCGATCCTCGCCGAGCTGGAGCACCTGCCGCAGGGCGACTATTTCAACCGCGTCGAGCTGAACCGCGAATTCCACTTCGTCATGATCGCCGCGCTCGGCAATGTCGTTCTGTCGGACCTTTACCAGTCGCTGGGCGCCCGCCAGCAGCGCGTCGCAATGACGGCGATCAGCACCGACCCGACCCGCGTCGCGCGCATCAGCAGGGAGCATCACGCTCTGATCGCCGCCCTCTCCGAATGGGATGAGGAGAAGGCGCAGGCGATTCTGGAGCAGCACCTGCGTCCGATCGTCGGCGTGATCTCGCGGCTGCCGGAGCAGGCCGCCGAAATCTGACGGGTCAGGCCCGGCCCAGCATCAGGATGGCCCGGCCGATCGCTCGGCCGGGCCATCGGTCTTCGCCCTGTCAGAACATGTGGAAAGGCGGCTTGGCGTCGTCGGGCAGGAGGGGCTTGTAGGGCGTCCGGGTCAGGCGTTCCGCGAAATCGGCCTTGGCCTGTTCCAGCAAGCCCGGCTCGACGAGCACGTCGGCGGCGACGCCCGCCATGATCTTGGCGACATGAACCATGCCCTTATGCGCCAGCGGCGACTGCCCGTGAGCCGTCAATTGCCAGGAATGGCCGGGCGTGCCGATCGTATAGGTGGCGCCGCGCGCCTGGACCGTCGGCACGGCCCAGGAGACATCGCCGACATCGGTCGAGCCCATCATCCGCGGTCCCGGCGCCTCCTTGGGGGCGATCGCGTTGCACAGCGGGAAATCCGTCGCCGGCAATCCCGAACGGCGAAAGGCGCTTTCGATATGCGCGGGCGTCACGGTCTTCTGCATGCGCCTGGCGAAGGCGACGTCGTCCGCATCGAAGGGCGGCGGCCCGAGCCGATCGAAATTGCGCTGCATCGCGTCTTCCAGCGGCGCATTCGCCAGCAGGTTGCTCATCGCGCTGACGACTTCGCTGGTGACGGTGGTCTCCGTCATCAAGGCTGCGCCCTCGGCGATTTTCCGGACCCGGGCGAGGAGTTCGTGGACCTGGGAGACCACCGTCGCCCGCACGACATAGCGCAGCCTGGCCTTGGCCTGCACGACGTTCGGCGCGATGCCGCCGGCATCGAGATAAGCGTAATGGATACGCGCATCGCTCGGCATGTGCTCGCGCATGTAGTTGACGCCGACATTCATCAGCTCGGCTGCATCGAGCGCCGACCGACCGAGATGTGGCGCCGCGGCAGCATGCGAGGCGCGGCCGGTGAACTCGAAATCGATCGTCGTGTTGGCGAGCGAGATAGCTGCCGTCACCGCCGCGAAATCCGCCGGATGCCAGGAAATCGCGATATCGACATCCTTGAAGGCGCCTTCCTTGACCATGAACGCCTTGCCGGCGCCGCCTTCCTCGGCCGGGCAGCCATAATAGCGCACGCGGCCCTTGAGCCCGCGTTCCGCCAGGAAATCCTTGACCGCGGCAGCCGCCAGCATGGCGCCGGCGCCGAGCAGGTTGTGGCCGCAGCCATGGCCAGCCGGCTGGTTCGGAAGCGGCTGGTGGTCGGATACGCCCGGCGCCTGGGACAGCTCCGGCAGCGCATCGTATTCGCCGAGGATGGCGATCACCGGGCCGTCCTCTCCCGCCTCGCCCATGACGGCGGTCGGCAATCCGGCAATGCCCGTCTCCACGCGAAACCCCTCGCGCCGAAGCTGCTCGGCATGGGCCGCGGCCGACTTGACCTCACGATAGTTGAGCTCGGGGATTTCGAAGACGCGATCGCTCAGTTCGATGTAATCAGCCTGCTTTGCATCGACGATCGTCCAAATCTTGTCGGTATTCTGCACTGCCTTCTCCCGCGATGCATGGCGCCCACATGGTCCGCTGAAGGCCGCCATCATCGCAACGGTTCGGCGGTCGGCGGCCCCAACCAGGCGAGGCTACTACAAGGCCGGCGACAGAACGGCTGAATTTTACGCCGAAGAATCGGCGATTGTTGCGGGCAACGGCATGCCGTTCGCGAAGGACGTGATGGGTTGGTGCGGCCTTCGAAGCAGCGGGCGGCACGATACACGTCCAGCATCGCGCGGCCGCGCCACTGCTGGCGAAGGCCCGGCTATTTCGACGCTTGAACGGAAGGCCTCGGTGGAGCTGAGGTCCACCGAACATATGTCCGCTGCGGGCCGCCTCTGCCCGCAGCGAGCCGCCAACCCTCTAGAATTACACGATTTATCGTGTATGGGTTTCCGTAGCCCTCCGATCATGGCCTCCGAAGGAGAAAGCGGCTGATCAGTCGGGTGCAGCACTCGATAGCAACGCCGCCAACGAAGCCAACCGCCACGCCCGATGGCCAGTGCGCGAGAATGGCAACGCGTGCTGCAGCCAGAACTGCGGAAGCGGACCAGAGTCCTGCCGGCCCTCTCACTGATCGAGAAAAAAAGGCTGCCACCGCTCCGGCATGCATCGCGTGGCCAGAGGGCATCGCGTCTGATGATCGGCCGGTTTTGATACGCCCATCGCCCATCAATCGGTCAGGCCGCTTCTGATCAACCACTCGCTTAACGACATGGTGGAAGGCGGTTGTCGATGCGATGGTCACAACAAATCGACTGGCAACTCTACGGGCTTCGCTTCCGCGAGGCGTCGCTAGGAACCAAATCGCACCGGCTCCAAGTAGCGTGCGCGCATCGCATAGCCATCCGAGCGCTAGAGCCAAATCCGCGCTCCGCGAGTTCAAGCGAACGCGTCGGGTAATTGCGCGATCGGCCTGAGCTATTGGAAGTGAAATTCGGCGCACAAGTCGACCGCCTAGCTCTTTCTTCCAGCCGGATTATGAGCAGGCCCAAGAACTGTGTCGTGGTCCATCGGCCCCGGCCCAGATTTCTTCACGAGCGGGCAACGCTTCTTTCAGGCTGAGAGTTCCGCTTCCGCCTCTTGCTGGAACCAAATCCGAGCTTACGTGTTTTTCGCGCGGCATCCCCCGATGCTTACATGCTCTCCAGTCGATGCGTTGCCGCGGATGTACCGGCCGCACCCGACAGGAGGGCAAAGCCAGTTTCCCGGCGATGGCCGGAACCGCCTAGTCCTGACAGAAGTCAGAGGCCCGTCGCTTCCCGAGCGGCGGGCTTATCATTTGGCGAGCGACGTAGCAGCTCTACCAAGGCGGGCTGGAACTGGAAGGATGCGAGGACGGTTAATGTAGGCCAGGTAACGGAAAATCCCGGATCCGTTGGCCGCTGCGAAATCATGGACAGGACGATACAGATGGCTGCCGTTGAAAACGTCAAAAGCTCGGCCAGCGGTGAAATTGTCGAAAGCTCTTCTCTCGTCGGACCGCGGTTTGCCCCTCTTCGGGGATTGCTGAAGCTTCTTGTCCAGGCAGACGGGTCTCGCTCAACGCTAAGTCGCCTAAGAGCCGCCTTTACCCTGTTCGCAGCACTCTCGGCCTTTGCATTCCTCGGTTACCTGCTGCCGACGCTACTTTGGTGATCGGATTAGCCGCACGCATTTGCTATCCGCACCTGCGACGCCAACCGGGCATCATTCCAATCGTTCCTTTCGGCACGCATCAGCTGCGGCCTTTTTCTTCGCTGACGTCGGGCCGCGACATCAGGTTTTGGAGCCGCAGATCGAGCACCGCTATCGCAAGCAGAAATCAGATTGGGCGTTGCGGGACCGCAGCTCGGCCGCGGCCACTGTTGAAATTGTCAGGTTGACAGGCGTGGGGTTGAAAAGCGTCGAAAGCTTTACATCAGCGGGCAGGATAGCCTCTCCGGGTTTATCCGGACCCTGGAGAGCGTGAACCGAGACCCTCAGAGTCTGCTCTTCGGCAGCAAGAACCGTGTCCCGCAGTAACGCGGCTCACGTTAGCTTGGCGATATCCAAGCTCATCCGTGTGGTTGGGCGAATGGCGTCGAGCGAGAGGGCTGTCCTCGTTGCGTCGTCCCCTACTCGCATGCACTGGCAGTCTAGCTTGAAGCTTCAGCCTCGGTCCCTTCGAGGGACAGGCTCGCGACATAGATGGCAACACCGGATTCGTTCCGAACGACGACACGCAGGCCAATATGATCAGAGGTCGGCAGCTTCTCGCCGATCATAGCCGCCAGGATCAACTTTGCGGCATGCTTCGCTGCTTCGCGGTCAGGAAAATCCACCCCTTCGTCATCCGTATCAGGGGCAGAACCGTCGTCGGTATCAAAGTAAAACCGTGCCATCTCAGCAGAATGCCGCTCGCCTGCTCGGGTTCCTTGTCGAGCTTGAAATTTGCATCACTCGTCGTGGTGCTTCAAATGCAGATAGTTCGGATCGAAATCAGCGCGCTGACACAGACCGTCCCAATCCAGAATACGGATTATATTCGCGCGTACTTCCACCAGCCTTTCCCGCTTGAGCTCGCGCAGTTTCTTGTTGGTATGAACGGTCGATAACCCCAGCACATCACCCATTTCAGGTTGGTTGAGCGGCAAGCTGCATGTCACCCCATCCGAAAGCCCGATGGCCTTCATTCGCGTCACGAATTCGCAGAGGAAATGCGCGATTCGCGCTGGAGCGCTCCGCTTCCCGATACTGACTGTCCAGCCTCTTAGAATTGATGCCTCGACCAGAACTTCCAGCCAGAATGCCTTTGAAATTGCATAGGATTTCTGGAGCGTATGCTTGATCGCAACATGAGGGATGAAGCCGACCAGTGCTGGCGATAGCGTCCCGACGGTGTGATCCATCGTATCGATATGGATCGACTGAAGGTCAGGGATATCGCCTGGCATATGCAGCGAGAGAATTTGCCTTCCGCCGTCTCGAACGACCTTGTAGCGGCACAGCAAGCCTTCGAGAACGATGCAACACTGATTGTTATGGCGGCCTTCGAGAATGATGTCTCGACGCGCTTCGTAGCGCCTTATCGAGATAGGCAGGCTAAGGAGGATTTTGGTGTCATCTGCGGAAAGCCTTGATCGCGTTTCCAACTTCCTGACCAACGCATCGAGTTGCGACAAAGGCCGCATCAATGCACATCCAATGTCATCGTGTCGGCGTTCGACAGCGGCACAGAAGGACAGAGGTTCAGCAAAGCGGTCGAAGGCGCAGTCATTACGCCTTCGTAGTCGGCTCAACCTCGGCAAGAGATGTCATTTGACAGAGTGAACTGGCAAGTTCGTCGAATTTTGGTGCCAGAGGATCTCACGCTGCGCCCCATGTCAGGAAAACGGCACGGAGCGCAACTTGGACTTCGCGCTAAAAGTCTCCCGGCTGGGAGAGAACGGCCTTGGGCCTACCTCACCCATGGTCCTTATGGTCGCGATGTGGAGATGGGACGGAAGCGTAGGGTTGCGTTGTGCGAGGCATCGCATTTGAAATGCGCATGGCACTGAGTGATGTGTCTCGGGTCGCGCCACCTGAATGACAGGGAGCGAATGGATAAGCAGCTTTATCTTGAGCGCCTCGTTCTAAAGCTCGAAACCCATGTTCCTCTACCCTCAGCTGAGCGGGAGAAGCTGCTCAATTTGCCGCTCACCTTGAAGCACGTCGAAGCCGGCCAGGACATCGTTCGCGAGGGCGATCTCACCAAGCAATGCTGCCTCGTGGCCGAAGGGCTGGTTTGCCGCTACAAGATCGTCGGCGATGGCGCGCGGCAGATTCTTTCTCTTCATCTTCCCGGCGATATTCCGGATATACATTCGCTGCTCATCGAGCGTATGGATCATTGCCTGGGCGCGCTGACGCCTGCCGTAGTCGGTCTGATCCCACATGATGCGGTCCGAGCGCTCACGCGAACGTCCTATCGGATATCCGAAGGATTGTGGCGCGAGACGCTGATCGAAGCCGCGATATACCGTGAATGGATGGTGGGTATCGGGCGCCGCTCGGCACCGAGCCGCATCGCTCATCTGTTCTGCGAATTCCTCACCAAAATGACGGCCATCGGCTTGTCGGACGGCATAACTTGCAATCTGCCGTTAACGCAGCCGGAGATCGCCGATGCGCTGGGCCTCTCCACGGTTCACATGAACAAGAAGCTCAGGGAGATCCGCGAGGCCCAGCTCATTCGGCTCCGTGCCAATCGTCTGACGGTTTTGGATTGGAGAGGGCTCTGCAAGTTAGCGGATTTTGATCCTGACTACCTGCATCTCCAGCCTGGTGTCGCCAAAATCGGGAGTGCTGGAGGAACAGCTAGGCGCTAGCTGCATTAGGCGGATATGCCCAGCTATTTCTTCCATACCCGCGACGGAGACATGCTCGAATTTGACGAGGAAGGCACAGATTTGCCCGATGACCAAAGCGCGCGAAATGCCGCCAAGGAATTGCTCTCCGCGTTGAACCGCGAGAAGCTGCCCAATGGCGACCACATGTCGCTTTCTGTCACCGTACAGAACGCCGAAGGGGCAGAAATCTACATAGCCAGTTTGCGCCTGGATGGCCTGCCGCCGTCGAAGCCCGCCAAGAAGGGTTAGGTCGTCACCTGCGCGCAGCTCCGCTCGGCCAGCGCCAGTTCATGACCGTCAGCGGATGGGTCTGCGCGCGCGTTGCACGCGGATGCATTCGCTGCAATGTCATTTGCTGTTGCTCTGCAAGCTTTGATCGGCGCAAAGAGAGAACCCTCACCGGCTGGTTCTCCGCATGCCTATCTCTCAGGCGTTCTTTCAACGCTCGAACGCCCTGCTTCTGGCCATCGGTATCGCCGTACTGGTCATCATCGTCGCCACATCTCTCTGGCTGACAACGGCAAGCGAGCGCTATTTCGGCGAAGTTACTGCAGCTCGCGCCGTGCGAAGCGCAACCGCTGACTTGCTGTCTCTCGTGCAGGACGCCGAGACGGGCCAGCGCGGCTACCTGCTGACACGGGACGAAAGCTATCTTGCTCCCTACAGCGCAGCGGCCTCCCGGCTTCCCGACCAACGCCTTCGGCTTGAACGTGCCGCAGCAAGGCTGCCCGAGGTCACGCCCATCCTGCAGCGGGTCAATAGCGAGCTCGACCAGAAGATGGGCGAGCTCGCGGCGACCGTCGAAGCCACGCGCAAGGGCGACACCGAGACCGCGCTGAACCTCGTCCGCAGCGGGGCTGGCAAACGCCTGATGGACGAATTGCGCGCCGACCTGAGCGCTATTCTCGCGATCTCGGAAAAAGAGCTGCGGGACGCGATCGACGCCCAGGTTACGGCCTCGGCGAGGCTGCGCTGGACCACGGTCATCGGCGCGATTCTGATCCTCGCCATGGCCGGCGCCGCGAGCTGGACGATCATGAGCTACACCCGCGAACTGGTCGCGGCGCGGCGCGAGGTCGAAACGCTCAATGTCGGGCTCGAAGAGCGCGTGCGCGAGCGCACGGATGCGCTCGTCAAGGCGAACGAGGAGGTCCAGCGCTTCGCCTATATCGTGACGCATGACCTTCGCGCGCCGCTGGTGAATATCATGGGCTTCACCAGCGAGCTGGAGGCGATGTTCAAGCCGATCGACGCCTATGTCGGCGCGGGGGCGGATGCCACCCCGGAGCAGAAGGCCGCGGCGGAAGAGGCGCTGCGCGTCGATGTCGACGAGGCGATCGGCTTCATCCGCTCGTCGACGCGCAAGATGGACGCGCTCATCAACGCCATCCTCAAGATTTCCCGCGAGGGCCGGCGCGAGTTGCGGGCCGAAAGCGTCGATCTCGCCGCATTGATCGAGACGGCCGCAGCGGCCGTCCACCATCAGGCCAGCGCGGAGGAAGGCGGCGGGATCGAACTCGACTCGCAAGTTCCCCGCATCACAAGCGATCGCCTGTCGCTCGACCAAGTGATGGGCAATCTCCTCGACAACGCAATCAAGTACCGGGCGCCCGAGCGTCCGATCCGGATCGCTGTCCGCACGCGCCGGGAGCGCCGCGGCTGGGTGAAGATCGAGATCGAGGACAATGGCCGCGGCATCGCGGCGACCGATCACGAGCGCATCTTCGAATTGTTCCGGCGCGCCGGCTCGCAGAACACGGCGGGTGAAGGCATCGGCCTCGCCCATGTCCGGACGATGGTGCGCAATCTCGGCGGCGACATCGCCGTGCGCTCAGAACTTGGAAAGGGCACGACCTTTACCGTGACCCTGCCCCCCGACCTCGCGGCCTACAGACGGAGTGCCGAAGCGTGACCAATGGAAAGCCCGTCTCGATCATCATGATCGAGGACGATGAAGGCCATGCCCGCCTCATCGAGAAGAACATTCGCCGTGCCGGGGTCAGCAACGAGATCATCCCCTTCGCCAACGGCACGGATGCGCTGAACTACCTGTTCGGCCCCGACGGCTCCGGAGCGATCAGCGCCGGCCGCCAGCTGCTCATCCTGCTCGATCTCAACCTGCCCGACATGGGCGGCGTCGACATTCTCGAGAAGGTGAAGGCGAACGTGCATACCAAGCGCTCACCGGTTGTCGTGCTCACCACGACCGATGACAGCCGCGAGATCCAGCGCTGCTACGATCTCGGCGCCAATGTCTACATCACCAAGCCCGTGGACTATGACGGCTTCGCCAACGCGATCCGCCAGCTCGGGCTGTTCTTCTCCGTCATACAGGTTCCGGAAACGCCATGACCGGCTTGCGCGGTCGCCGTTGATGCCGAACCGGCCGATCAACGTCCTCTATATCGACGACGACGCTACGCTCGGGCGCCTCGTGCAGCGCATGCTCGCGCGCCACAACTATGTCGTGGAGCATGTCGAGACCGCCGAGGCCGGCCTCGCGCGCGCTGCCGCTGGCGGGAGCGACGTGATCATCCTCGACCATGATCTCGGGACAGCTTCAGGGCTCGATGTTCTCGCGGCGCTTTCCACGGACGCCGCTTCTCCAGCGGTCATCTACGTGACCGCCTCGTCGGAGCTGTCGATCGCCGTAACCGCGCTGAAAGCCGGCGCGATGGACTATGTCGTCAAGACGGTCGGCGAGGATTTCGAGGTGCTGCTCCGGGCGGCTCTGGAGCATGCCGTCGTCAAGACGCGCTTGACCCGTGCTCGCGAGCAGGCCGAGCAGGAAGTGCGGGCCGCGCGCGACCGGGCCGTGACGCTGCTGGCCGAGGTCAATCACCGGGTCGCCAACAGCCTGTCGCTGGTCGGATCGCTCGTCCGGATGCAGGCCAATTCGGTTGAGGACCCCGGCGCCAAGGCGGCGCTCGCCGAGACGCAGGCACGCATCACGGCGATCGGCAACCTGCATCGCAGCCTCTACACCTCCGACGATGTCCGTACCGTCGATCTCGCCGGTTATCTCGGCTCGCTGCTGGACGAGTTCGCCCAATCCCTCACTGGGTCCGGCCAGATGCCCATCGTCCGCTTCGAAGCGGATTCTGTGCTGGCGAAAACAGACAAGGCGATCTCGATCGGGCTGATCGCGACGGAGCTGGTCACCAACGCGCTGAAATACGCCTATCCGAACGGTCAGGGCGAGGTCCGGGTCAACCTCTTCCGCGAAGGCGACATTGTCACGCTCAAAGTCGTTGACGACGGGATCGGCTGGACCGGGACGGGCGCGATCAAGGGCACCGGTCTCGGCAGCAAGATCGTGCGCGCGATGGCGAAGAGCCTCGCCACCGAATTGCGCTATGCGGATACGGGCGGACGCGGCACGCACGCCGTCATGGAGCTGTCCCTCGCCAGCCTGGCACCGCTGGCGTCCGAAGCGGCCTGAACCGCGTCGGGCGCTGATCAGCTACGCGACGCCTGGAAGCCTGCGGAGCGCGGCCTCGAGCGAAGCGAGATTGTAAGGCTTGCGCAGGGTCGCGGCCTCGGCGACTCCGAGGATCGCAAGATCGTCGTAACCCGTCGCGAAGAGGAAGGGCACGCCAAGCTCGCGGAGGCGGTTGCCGATCGGCTCGGAGGTTTCGGAGCTAAGGTTGACGTCGAGGACCGCAAGGTCCGGCGCCGCCCGGCTCAAAAACGACAGGGCTTCGGAGACATTCGCGCAGACCTCGACCTGGCTCGCGCCCAAGGTCGCCAGCATGTCCTCGCAATCCATCGCGATGATGAACTGGTCCTCGACGAGCAGCACGCGCCGCCCTTCGAGCGGCCGGCCCGGCTTGCCCCTCGTCGGCGCAGGGGTCTCCTCGGGAGACGCCGCATCTTCGGTCCAGCGGACGAATTTGGCGGGGATGCAGAGCTTCGCCGTGATGCCCTCGGGCTCGAAGGTCAGATCGCTTCGCCCGCCGAGATCGTAGGGGATGCTGCGATCGATCAGGATGCTGCCGAAACCCTGCCGCGACGGCGGCTTGACCGGCGGTCCGCCCCGCTCCTGCCAGACGATCTCGCAATCCCCGCCGGTATTGGTGGACCAGTCGACCGTGAGTTCGCCGGTCTTGACGGATAGCGCTCCGTACTTGGCGGCGTTGGTGATCAATTCATGGATCACCAGGGCGACGACCGAGAAGGCGCGCGCATCGAGCGAGACTGACGGCCCGCGAACCGTGATCGTGCCGCCGCTCGTCCGATAGGGCGAGGCCTCCGCCTTGACGAGATCGGGCAGCAACCCGCCACCGCTCGCCCGCATAGCCTGATCGTGAGCGATGGCCAGTGCCTCGATCCGCCCCTTCAGCGACGTGACATAGGCCTCGATCGTGGCGCCTTCCGCAAGCGGATGGGCAACGATCGACTTGATCAGGGCGAGGATGTTCTTGACCCGGTGGTTGAGCTCCTGATTGAGCATCTTCTGGCGGATTTCGGCCTTGTTGCGCTCGTCGGCTAGAAGCTCGCTCTGACGCAGCACGACCTCGATGAGCGTCCGGCGTGCAGATTCCGCAAGTTCCCGCTCGACCGGCGTCCAGATCTTGGAATGGCCCGCTACGGTCTCCTTCCAGACGGCGAAGCTCTGCCGTGGCGTAAGACGGTCGCCATGGGGACCGCTCGTATAGGTCTTGTTCGGGTCGCCGCCCCAGTCGATCGTATGGACCAGTTCCTTGCGGAAGAAGAACAGGTAGTCGCGCGGAATCTGGGAGAGTGGGATGGCCAGCATCCCGGCGAACTGATCGGCATGGGCGCGTGCCGACGGCAACGCCTCGGCCAGCGCCGTCGTCGCCCAGATCCGCCCTTCGCAGACCTCGCCGGCGAAGGCGGCCAGCTCTTCCGCGAATTCGGCCGGTGGTGCGCTGCCCTCCGCCCGCCACTCGCCATTCACCCAGACGCCGACGCCGTCACTTTCGACGAGGTCGCGGAACTCGCCGAGGTGCTGGCCGAGGAAGCTTGAGGCATCGGTCACATGCGCGGTGGACGAAAGCAGGCCATTGAGGAAATCCCGCGCCCTTTCGGCCGCGATCAGCATCTGCTTTTGCGTGAGCGCACCAAGCTGGAGTGCGAAGAACTCGCCGAATATCTCCGCCGCGATCCGGCGATTCATCGAGAGCGAGCGCGGGCTGTAATGGTGGCAGGCGATCAGCCCCCAGAGTGCACCATCGACGATGATCGAGACCGACATCGAGGCCGAGACGCCCATGTTGCGCAGATATTCGCAATGGATCGGCGAGACGCTGCGCAGATGGGCATAGGACAGGTCGAGTGGCTCTCCGGACGCATCGAGCACGGGCGTGATCGGGAAGCGCTCGCCGCTCGCGTCGGAGACGACGCGGATCGGGTTGAGGAGATAGAGCTGCCGCGCCTGCTGGGGGATGTCGCTCGCCGGAAAATGCTGCCCCATGAAGCTTTCGAGGTCCGGGCGTTTGGCTTCGCTCACGACCTTGCCTGAGCCATCGGGCGCGAACTGGTAGATCATCACACGGTCGTACTGGAGCACAGCCCTGAGCAGGCGCGCCGCGTTCTTGATGAGCTGCGCCGGTGTCGTGACGTCCGAGAGCCTGCCGACCAGGGTCCGGGCGAATTCGAGCGGCGAGCTCGGCCCGGCCGAAACGCTTTCCTCGAACTCGATGATGGCGTTGCCCTTGAAGGCATGGATCGAAATGTCGAATTCGCGATCCAGCACGGCCAAGCGACAGCGCGGCATCAACCCCGCGCGCGAGGGCGCGCCCGAACGTGCAAGCGCGTTGCGCATCTCGTGCACGACCGGTCCGCCAAGGACTTCCTCAAGCCTGCGGCCGACGAGCTCGAACTCCTTCAGGCCGAGGAAGGCGCTGGCATTGCTGGAATGGCGCCTGATCGTCACCACCTCGGCATCGCACACGATCATGCAGCCATGGGGCTGGACACTGCCGGGGATATGGATCGGCTCGCGATCACAGTTCGTCAGATCAACGGTCGTCATGCAGGAGAGAGTTCTTCCGAGGTGAAGGCCTGGATGGCATGCAGGAAGACGGCCCTGGCCGCTTGCGCCGCCGCTTGCCACGCCTGCCGGTCGAGCCCCTCCAGTGCGGCCAGCAATGTGCGCCAGCTCTCGAGGGAGCCTGCTTGCGCGGAGAGGTAGCGTGCTCCGCATCCAGATCCAAAACCCAGGGCGGCCACTTCTTTCTCCAGCACGCGAGCCCCCAGGGCAGAGCCTTCGAGAACATAGGCAGTGCCCAGAAACGCAGCCATGTCATTTGACAGATGGAAAGGCTCGGCCGCGGGAAGCGGGAGCGCCAGATCGGCGAGGTCTGCCTCCAGTTCCGGCAGGAGTTGGCGCGGCTGCCAGGACGAAGCCCCCACAACCGTGGCATTCAGCAACGCGGCCTCGACCGGCGCGCGATGGCGGTACGTCCCCTGCAGGAAGCTGGCATACGCGATGCGGTTCGAAAAAACTCCGACGATGGCATCCAGTTCTCGATGAAGCTCGCTCGTCTCGTCGCGCAGGAAACTTCTGATCTCAATCATTGCGTCGGCTTCCAGAATCGTTCCGCATCAGCATTGCTATAACCTGATATCGACGGAAACGGCGCTGTTTTCATTGCGGATTTTCCTGTCGCCCCGGTCCGCCCAGCATTCTTATCCAAGGGATTGGCTTGAAACAGAGCCAAGATCGCCTTAAGAACATATAGTGAACAAAAGGAAGGGTGATGGCACAGCTCTCGGTCCTGGAGAAGCTCGAAATCCTCAGCGACGCTGCGAAATACGACGCCTCCTGCGCGTCGAGCAGCACCACGAAGCGGGATTCGCGTGATGGAAAAGGTCTGGGCTCCACCACGGGCGCCGGCATCTGCCATTCCTATGCGCCCGACGGCCGCTGCATCTCGCTGCTCAAGATCCTGCTCACGAATTTCTGCAACTTCGACTGCGTCTTCTGCATCAACCGCTCGTCGAGCAATGTCCGCCGCGCCCGTTTCTCGGTCGAGGAAGTCGTCGCGCTGACCCTGAATTTCTACCGCCGCAATTATATCGAAGGCCTTTTTCTTTCCTCGGGCATCATCCGCTCGGCCGATTACACGATGGCGGAACTCGTTCGCGTCGCCGAAACGCTGCGCCGGCAACATGGGTTCCGCGGCTATATCCACCTCAAGCTCATCCCCGGCGCGAGCCGCGATCTGATCGAGCGCGCCGGGCTTTTCGCGGACCGGGTATCGATCAATGTCGAATTGCCGAGCGAGGCGGCGCTCGCGCGCTTCGCTCCTGAGAAGCAGGCAGGCGAGATCAAAAGCGCGATGGGGGGCCTCAAGCTGAAGATCGAGGCCGCGCACGAGGAACGGGAGAAGAGCACGAAGGCGCCCGCCTTCTCGCCCGCGGGACAGAGCACGCAGATGATCGTCGGTGCCGATGGCGCGAGCGATTCCGCCATCCTGAAGCGCAGCGCCTGGCTTTATGGAAGCTTCGGCCTGAAGCGCGTCTATTACTCGGCGTTCAGTCCGATTCCGGATGCCTCGCACCAGTTGCCGCTCCAGCCGCCGCCGCTGATGCGCGAGCACCGGCTTTACCAGGCCGATTGGCTGACGCGCTTCTATGGTTTCGAGACGGAGGAAATCCTCGGGCATGGCGAGATGCTCGATCTTGATATCGACCCCAAGCTCGCCTGGGCTTTGCGCGAGCGCGGGCGCTTTCCCGTCGATGTAAACCGCGCCGATCGCGAGACCCTGCTGCGGGTTCCGGGTCTCGGTACGCGCAGTGTCGATCGCATCCTGGCTTCGCGGCGGTTCCGTCGGCTCAGGCTGGAAGATGTCGGTCGATTGACACGCTCACTCGCGACGATCCGGCATTTCATCCTGGCAGAGGGATGGCGCCCCGCCAGTGGGCTTGATGCCCAGAACCTACGGGCCCGGCTGATGCCGAACCCGCGGCAATTGACGCTGTTCCCGTGATTGCGGCCCGGCTGAACGGGCCAGCTGATTTTGCCGGCTGGCGCCGCGAGGCACGCCGTCTGGCGCTTGCCGGCGTCCAGCCCGAGGCCGTCGCCTGGCTGACGAGCCAGGACGATGCCGGATTATTCACGATGGAGAATGCCGCCGCGGTCGAGGGCGGAAGCCCCGCACTGACCGTGTCTCGCCGTTTCATCGAGCTTGCCGAAAACGTCGTCTGTCATCGGGATGCCGGCCGTTTCGTCCTGCTGCACCGCCTGCTGCTGCGTTTGCAGGACGAGCCACGTTTGCTCAACAATGCAGCCGACGCCGATATCGCGCGCGCCGAGGCGATGGCCCGCTCGGTACGACGCGACCTCCACAAGATGACCGCTTTCGTCCGCTTCCGGGCTGTGTCGGGCGCGGGAGAGGACGGCCCCTTCATCGCCTGGTTCGAACCAGAGCATTTCATCCTTGAACGGGTCGCGGGCTTTTTCACAGGACGCTTCGCCGGGATGATCTGGTCGATCATGACACCGCAGGGATCGCTGCACTGGGACGGCTCGGCCCTCCAGTTCGGCC
The DNA here is from genome assembly GCF_053644975.1 of Allobosea sp. NPDC055353. Lineage (NCBI taxonomy): Bacteria > Pseudomonadati > Pseudomonadota > Alphaproteobacteria > Hyphomicrobiales > Alloboseaceae > Allobosea > Allobosea sp. NPDC055353. The sequence continues at coordinate 206,743 of NZ_JBSHMC010000004.1, forward strand.
CGGCCGCCAGCAAGACCGATGCGCCGGACAGCGATGCCATGGAAGCCTACTGGCTCACCTACTACGCCAATATCTTCAATCCGGCCCGCCTGAAGCCGCAGGCGATGAAAAGTGAAATGCCGGTGAAATACTGGCGGAACCTACCCGAGGCCGAATTGATTGTGCCTCTGATCGCAAGCGCCGCCCGGCGAGCAGAGGACATGGTGATGCGCGCCCCGACGCAGCCACCCGAACGACATATCAGCCAGCTTCGGCATCGGCCCGAGGCGCCTGCCGATGATCCCGCGATCACGTCCTGGCAAGATGCCGCCGCTGCGGCGCAACGCTGCCGGCGCTGCGAGCTTCATTGCCACGCCACGCAAACGGTCTTCGGAGAAGGCCCGCTGGATGCACCTGTCCTGTTCGTCGGCGAGCAGCCAGGAGACTATGAGGACCTGGCAGGCCGGCCGTTCGTCGGACCGGCAGGGCAGGTTTTCGATCGGGCGATGAGGGAGGCCGGTCTCGATCGGGCGCGCGCCTATGTCACCAATGCGGTGAAGCACTTCAAATTTCAGCTGCGCGGCAAGCGCCGCATCCACGAGAAGCCCAATGTCGGGGAGATCAAGGCGTGCCGCTTCTGGGTCGATCTCGAATTGCAATTCGTGAAACCCCGGCTTGTCGTTGCCCTCGGCGCCAGCGCCCTGAGATCGCTGACGGGGCATGCCGGCTCGTTGGCTAATGTGCGGGATCGTGAGCTGGCGCTTGCAGATGGCTCGCCGCTACTGGCCACAGTCCACCCCTCCTTCCTGCTTCGCCTGCCGGATGAAGAGGCGCGGTCTCGCGAGTACGCCCGCTTCGTCGCCGATCTCGCGCGTGTGCAGCAACGGGTGTTCCGGCACTAAGCCATCTTGGTGAGACCTGAGCCGCTTTGCCGTGGCTCGTGGATACCTTACGACCGACCAACCACTCTGCGTTCTCAGGAAAACGGCCTTGCCCGCCAGCGACGTTAATATCGCCTCGATCCTCTCCGAGATGTTCGACCAGGCGCCAACTTTCATGGCGCTTTTGCAAGGCCCGGAGCATCGCTTCCAGCTGGCGAATCCGAGCTATCTGGAACTGGTCGATGGCCGCAACGTCATTGGAAAGACAGTCGCTGAAGCGCTTCCCGAAGCGGATGCGCAAGGCTTTGTCCGGATTCTCGATGAAGTTTACCAGTCCGGCAAAGCCTACACGGCGTCGGGCGCGCGGTTTGCCATACAGCGGCAGCCCGAAGGTCCAATCTCCGAGCGTTTCCTTGATTTCGTCTACCAACCGCTCATCGATCCGCAGGGCAGCGTGACCGGCATCTTCGTTCAGGGAAGCGACGCTACCGAGCGCAGCCTGGCCGAACGGCGCCTGTCCGATAGCACCGCTCTCTACAAAGGGCTCTTCGACGCGATCGACGAAGGCTTCTGCATCATCGAATTCTTCGACGGGCCGCACGGCCTCGACAGTGACTATATTCATATCGAGGCCAATGCAGCCTACGCCCGGCATGCCGGGATTCCGAATGTCGTCGGGCAGAAGCTTCGCGAAATGGTCGGTGCTGAAGCCGATTCATGGGTGGAGCGCTATGGCGCTGTCCTGCGCACCGGCACGCCCATTCGCTTCCAGCAGGAACTCGTCGCCACCGGCCGCTTCCTGGAGTTGGCTGCCATTCGGATCGAGCCGCCGAGCCGGCGTCAGGTCGCGGTCCTGTTTCAGGACATCACGGCACGCCGGCAGGCCGAGCTCGCTCTCGCCAAGCTGAACGAGACGCTCGAACAGATCGTGGCGGAACGCACGCAGAAGCTGCTCGCCGCTGAAGAGGCCCTGCGCCATAGCCAGAAGATGGAGGCGATCGGCCAATTGACCGGCGGGGTCGCGCATGACTTCAACAACCTGCTGCAGGTGATCTCGGGCAATCTGCAGCTCCTGGCCAAGGATGTCGCCGGGGACGAGAAGGCCGAGCGCCGCATCGCCAATGCCATGACCGGCGTCGCCCGCGGCTCGAAGCTCGCTTCGCAACTGCTCGCCTTCGGCCGGCGGCAGCCGCTGGAGCCGAAGGTCGTCAATCTCGGCCGCCTGGTTCGTGGCATGGATGACATGCTTAGCCGCACTCTCGGCGAGGGCATCGAGATCGAGACGGTTGTGGGTGGTGGGCTCTGGAATTCCCTGATCGACCCGACGCAGGTCGAGAATGCGCTGCTCAATCTGGCGATCAACGCGCGCGATGCCATGAACGGGTCGGGCAAGCTGACGATCGACCTAGCCAATGCCCATCTCGACGATAGCTATGCCGCCAGGCACAACGATGTCGCGGCGGGGCAGTATGTCATGCTTGCAGTCAGCGACACCGGCTCGGGAATGCCGCCCGAGGTGCTGGCTAAGGCCTTTGACCCGTTCTTCTCCACGAAGCCCGAGGGAAAGGGCAGCGGGCTTGGCCTGTCGATGGTCTACGGTTTCGTCAAACAGTCAGGCGGTCACGTCAAGATCTACTCGGAGCTCGATCACGGTACGACGGCGAGGCTTTATCTGCCTCGCTCCTTCCAGAAGGAGGCTGTTGAGACGGCCGTCGACAACAGCCCGATCGCGGGTGGGACCGAAACGATCCTGGTCGTAGAGGACGACGAGCAGGTCCGTGGCACGGTGATCGAGCTTCTGACCGATCTCGGCTATCGCGTTCTGCGGGCCAGCGACGCGACAAGCGCGCTCCATGTCGTCGAAAGCGGCGTCGCCATCGATCTGCTGTTCACCGACGTGGTGATGCCCGGACAGTTGAAGAGCCCCGAGCTTGCCCGGATCGCGCGTGAGCGCCTGCCACATCTCGCCGTGCTGTTCACCTCGGGCTACACGGAAAATTCCATCGTCCATGGCGGCCGCCTGGATGCGGGCGTCGAGCTCCTGTCCAAGCCCTATACGCGGGAAGCCCTGGCTCGAAAGATTCGGCTGGTGCTCGCCACGCAGAAGGCGCGCTCCCCTCGGAAGGCGGAGCAGACATGGACGGAAGACAACGGCTCTGAACCCGTTGCGCCAAAACCTGCCACCGTCCTGATTGTCGAAGACGACGCTCTAATCCGCATGAATACCTGCGATATCCTCGAGGATGCCGGTTTTTCCATCATCGAGGCAGGTAGCGCTGAGGAGGCCATGCCGATCTTGCAGGTTCACCCGATAGATGTCCTCGTCACCGATGTGAAGCTTCCTGGGGCCTCGGGTATCGAACTCGTGCAGATGGCGAGAGAGCACAACAGCTCGCTTTGCGTTGTGTTCGCGACGGGTGACACCTCGGAGATCGACGTCAACGGCGAGGTCGTCGTTTCCAAGCCCTATAGTCCCTCGGCCATCGTCAATGCAATCGCGAGAGCGTGGAGTTCATAGCTTCGCGCCGTAATCGGCACAGCGCTCGGATTGTTCATGCAAGCTCTTCGACCTTGGGCGAAGTCGACACGTCCACTTGCAAGAAGCGAAGGTCCAACAAGTGCCGGCGCGATTTTCCGGGGCCGACAAACTCCATCAAACGTTCCGCAGAGCCTGTCACAGTAACCTATCTATAGCGCCGTCCGTTTCGCCCTCACTTTCGCTCAACAGCAGGAGGGGCTCTGTGAAAGGAGATGCGCTCACTGGTCGAGGCAGCGGTGTAGAGCGCCACCGGGCAAGTGACTTCAGCGACCTTGAGGACGCCTTTCCTGGCGGCGCCATGGTCGCCTCTCAATATGTGTGTTCGCGGCCCCAACAGCAGACTCCGTGAACATCTTCGAGCTTCGAATGTTCCGCCCGCATCTGAGCCGCTTCACCGGCCAGTCTCAGCCTCCATATCTCCAACAATCCAGCCACATCATTTTCATCGCCTGCAGGCCCGGGAAGCGTCAGCGAGCGTGGAACAGAATCGCACTGCGGACCGTTCGATCCACATTCAGCGGCCTCGAGCCGTTCCCCATCAGGAGTGTCGGACAATGAAAACAACAATCTTCGTTTCGCTCGTCGCGGCTACGATTTCGTTTGGTGCGATCGCTCAGACGAGCACCACGTCTCCCATGCCGGCACCGAAGGCTGACGCCGACAAGAACGCCCCGCTGCCGGGCGCCAACAGCTTCACTGAAGGCCAGGCCAAGAGCCGCCTCGAAGCCAACGGCTATTCCAGCGTCGGCGCTCTGAAGAAGGACGACAACGGCGTCTGGAAGGGCACGGCCACGCATGCTGGCGCGCAGGTCAATGTCTCCGTCGACTATCGCGGCAACATCACCCGCAATTGATCTCGACCCTTAAGCCCAACTCTTGGAGCCAAAAATGACCCGCACCCTGACCCGCACCTATGACAACTACGAAACGGCCCGCTCGGTGGTCGAGCAGCTGGAGGCCGCAGGCGTTTCCAGCAAAGACATCAGTGTTGTTGGCCGCGCCGGTACCTCGGACGAGACGAATGCTACGGAGGGCGCCAGCATCGGCGCTGGCATCGGTGGCGCTGCCGGCCTCCTTGCCGGCATCGGCATGCTCGCTATCCCCGGGGTCGGCCCGGTCGTCGCGGCCGGCTGGCTCGCATCTACAGCAGCCGGCGCCGTCGCGGGCGCCGCAGCCGGCGGCCTTGTAGGCTCCTTCGTGAAGGAAGGTCACGACAAGGAAGAAGCGGATTACTATGCCGAGACGGTTCGCCGCGGCGGTTCTGTTGTTTCGGTCCGTACCGAGCCGGAGCATGAAGCCGCGGTTCAGGCCATCCTCGACGGGGCCACGCCGATTGATCGGGCGACGCGCGAAGCCGAGTATCGCGCCAGCGGTTGGGAGCGGTTCGACGAGACCGCGGGCCCCTATCGCCCGCCTGTCGTGTGACAGTAGCCCGACACATTCACGGTTATGGCCTCGTCAGCTTTGCTGACGGGGCCACTTTCGAACCGGACAGCTGTCATATGACGGCGCATGCATTGATGAACCTAGTAGGTTTACTTTCATGCCCTTCTCACCGCTCCAGAACCCATTGATCTCGCCCGTGCCCATGCTGCGCTTGATGACGCCTTGACGCAGGTTAAACCAATGATCGATGAGGGAGATCGTGCACGAGAGCGTACGCGCCTTTCATACATCGTGGCATCTCTGGTGATGCTAGCGCTGGATGAAGAGGACCTGGTCGATCGCGCACTGCGACAGTATCGGGCGCGCCAATAGGCCGCTCGACAGGGAACCATGGCCGATAGCCTGCGTTCAGCGGCGAACACCCTTCTTCCATTGCTGGACCAAGCATGAACTCGCACTTACTCGCGGCCAATGACGCCCCGAACGACCTGTTTCGTCCCCTGCAAGCCATCGATTTCCTAAACCCGCCGATTCTGCTAGCGGGGGTCGTCGACAATATGATGTATGGGTTTTTCCGGGATAGGCTCATGACGGCGCCCCGCGAGGGAATCGTCGTCATCGAACTGAGCACACTTGGGGGTGATCCTGAGGTCGCGCGCATGATGGGAGAGGATATTCGCTTCCATAGCGAGCAGGAGCCGGCACGGCGGTTCGTCTTTCTGGGCAAGACCGCGATCTACTCCGCCGGCGCCACCTTCATGAGCTTCTTTGCCCGCCCGAACCGCTATCTCACGCGCGGCACGCGGCTGATGGTGCATGAGCGCAAAATCCAGGCGAATATCATTCTGGATGGCCCGTTGACGATGTGCATCGCCAATCTCAAGGCGAAGCTGAATGAAATCGAACACTCCATCCAGATTCAGAACGAAGGGTTTCAGAACCTCATCGCTGGATCGTCGGTGACGATGGAGCAGGTCCTCAAACTCGCACCAGAGAACTGGTACATCGAAGCCAACGAGGCCAAAAATCTCGGCCTCATCGAGGGTGTGATCTAGCCAGCTCGCGTCGAAGCGGGCTCGTAGCATTCCAATGGCGGCAGAAAATCCGGGCCAACTCGCAGGGCTGCGACCAATAAGCTCGCTGGGACGATAGCGTCGCTGTCCAAGCACCATCTCACATATGTCAGTGACCGGTTGGCTGCGTGAGCGAGGTTGGCTTCCACCTCGTCGGACGGCATCAATTTGGACAGCGCCTTGTTCATCTGCCGCCCGGTGGGGGGACGAGAGCGCCATTGCCGGACCAGCACGCCATGATCGGGTATAGAGTGAAACATTGGAAACCTCCCGATTCGACGGACACAACGACCAACGCGTGCGCTCGAGGAAGGTTCATCTGCATGCATCCGCCGGCGAAAGGGAGTGGGCGCTCAGGATCTTCTGCCCTTCAGCTCACTATTGCCGGTGCGTGGCACGGCCTTGAGCAAACTGCCCGCAGCGAATCCCCGCGCTGAAATCCTTGCAGCCACCTCGTCCTCAAACGCCCGAAGGCCATTCGAGATATCGCGGAGTTCACACGCTTCCGCCGAACCTTCTGGCGCGCCAAACAGTTCTTCGAACCGCCTTAGTGCTCCGGCGAGGTCTTCGAAGTTGCGGATAGGGAGTTTTATCATCTCTCGCAGTCGGCAGATTCGTCGCGTCAGATCCTTCTGATATTCCCACTGGGGCGGGTCGCGACCCCAGCTGAATCCGCCGGATCATTGGCCTCATAAGGAGATGGGTCGCATGAAGTGACACGGGGTTGAACCCTCTTCGCCTGGTTCCGGTCTACGCCGCGTGTCGAAATGTCCAGGTGCAGACGCCGCACCGGTCAGCTGGCGATCTTCCAATTTTTGACTGTTGTGAGGAGCCCAGCCATTCGTCTGCTTCGGTCGAGCCTTTCAGCATCAGCGAGCTGGTAAATTCTTGCTTTAGCCGCCTCGTGTGCGGCCGTGGAAGCACTTGCCATGGGCCTCACTCCCTTTGCATCCCAATTGGCGACGAACTGCTCCATGATGCCGCAGCTGGGTTTGGTGATGTGAACGCGGACTGCGCCGTCTTCGACGAACCAATCATCGCCTTCGCGGCGAATGGTGAGCGTCGCGCTCACATCTTCGCTCCGCCATCGAGTGCCATGCGACGAAGCTGTGCCTCCACAGCATCCGCGGAAGAGCCGACTTAACGGACAACGGCCTCCAACTGCGCCTTGGTATACCCGGCTAATTCGTCCAATATTGGTTCTGGTCTTTGCTGAGATGGATCCGCGAACGATCCAGCGGCTCCTGCCTTCTCTCGTCGTCTTGCATGCGAACCTCCTGACGAAGGATCAATCGGCCGGAAGTCGTAGAGTTCCGCAAATTCGAGCTATTCTCGATTTCCAGCGTTTTGGATGCGTCGCCCGATAAGCTCGACGAGTTCGCGAACAGTTTTGCATCGTTGCATCGCTTCGTCCGGCATCATGTCGCAATCGTACTCTCGTTCGATCGCGTTGCCGATAAGCGTGAGGTCGTCGATTGTGAAGCCGATATCGTCAACTTTGGCATGAGGTTCGAGCAGCTCGGGTTTTACAAGTCCTTCGGCGGAGATGATTTCGAGCAGACGCTCCACCAACCCAATCTCCGTCGGCTCCAAATCACCTGACCCGATGTTTGTGCCGTCATCAGCGCCCATGCGTCGCCCACCAGATTTCGACATTCAATGCGAGTTGGATGGGCGCGCGCTGTTCAGGCACAATTACCGATGCTGTTGCTGGATTGGCGATGAACCTAAGCGGCGTTTGATACTCAGCCTGGGATTCGATCATCTTTTCATGAGCCTCATTCCGCTGGGCGCCTGATCTGGACGGCAGTTCCAGGGAAGGAACTCCAAGGCCGCCACCAGCGTTCCAACTCCCGCTGGCGGGGCCATTTTTTCGTTTTGCGCGATATGTTGATCATCTGAAATTTTCGGCTTCAAGGCTGGAAGGACGCTCGGGGGGATCGCCCTCACGAGCAGGCGATGCCCGGCCATTCTCGTTTCGGGCGCCCAGCAGCCCTGACCGATAATGCAATGGAACGCGTTCGCTTTCGTCCACGTTCTCCCTTCATGCAACTTCAGGAGAATGACATGGATCATTCAAAGCATATGCGTCTCGCGACTCCCGAATTGACACCCGAGATTCTGGAGGGTGCCACGATCTACGGCCCCGGCGATGAAAAGGTCGGCTCTGTTTCCCACCTGCATGGATCCCAGGTTATCATTGATGTGGGCGGGTTCCTGGGCATCGGTGCCAAGCCCGTATCCGTACCTATCTCCGAGCTTGAGTTCATGCGCGATGAGGATGGCCACGTGCACGCCGTCACGAACTGGACGAAGGACCGGCTCAAGGCGATGCCCGAGCATGCGGACCCCTGACTTCAGTTCGTCAAATTACGTTAGGTCGGCGGGCATTGTTCGCGAGCTACGCCACCCTTGATGCCCGAGGTTTTGGTGAAACTGCAAAAATGCCCTTTTGGGGTTGCTTTGGTATCGGCGGCGCTTGGAGCGGTTGGATGCTTGCTTGCATTCAATCTGCTGCCTGAGCCGCAGGAATTGCGAGAGCCGCTTCCGCATCATTTGGCCTCGTCAGATCAGCAGCTCAAGTTATCGATGGGGGCTCTTTTCGGGTCGAGCTACATTCCGGGCAATAAGGTCGATGCCCTGATCAACGGGGTCCAGATCTTTCCGGCGATGCTGCGTGCCATTCGTGAGGCGCGGCAGTCGGTCAGCTTCGAGACTTACATCTATTGGCGCGGCGCCATCGCTCAGGAATTTGCCGATGCGCTCTCGGTCAAGGCTCGGGAGGGGCTGCGCGTCAAGGTCCTGCTCGACTGGGTCGGCAGCCTTCCGATGGATGAGCAACTGATTAAGCGAATGCAGGACGCGGGCGTTGAGGTCGTGCGGTTCCGACCGGTTACCTGGTACACGATCGACCGCGTGAACAACCGTACCCACCGAAAGCTTCTGGTGGTCGATGGTCGCATTGGCTTCACGGGCGGCGTCGGCATCGCGGACGAATGGAATGGCGATGCTCAATCACCCAACGAATGGCGCGATAATCACTACCGCGTGGAGGGGCCTGCAGTGGCAGAGTTCCAGGCGGCTTTCGCCGAACACTGGCTTGAGGCGACCGGAGAATTGCTGCTCGGCGATCGCTTCTTTCCGGAAATCGCTCCGGTGGGGAAGCGGAGTGCACAGGTAGTAGTCAGCTCGACGCATCAGCGCAACGTCATGCACCTCATGCTTATGACGGCCCTTGCCGCCGCGCAAAAGAACATACGGATCGCGACGCCCTACTTCGTCCCAGACGACTTGACACGGCAGCAGCTTCTCGAGGCCCGCAAACGTGGCGTCGACATTCAGATCGTCGTCCCCGGTTCGCAGACCGATGCCCGCATTGTCAGGAAAGCGTCGCGGCATCTGTGGGGAGACCTGCTCAAGGCAGGCGTGAAGATCAGCGAATACCAGCCGACTTTTTTCCACTGCAAGCTGGTTATCGTCGACGATATCTGGACCTCAGTTGGGTCCACGAACATCGATGACCGGGCCCTGCGGCTAAACGATGAGGCCAATGTCAATCTATTCGATCAGGATTTCGCCCGGGCTCAAACAGCGCTTTTCGACAAGGATGCAGCAGCCTCCAGAGCTTACTCCTTCTCGGATTGGCAAAGTCGCTCGGCCAATGACAAGTTTTCAGACTGGGTATCCAGTCTGGCTCGTTCGCAGATTTGAACGGCTCGTCGACGCCACTCTACTGGCAGACCTGAACTTTCACTCCGGGCACCGCGTCAGCATCTTTCCCGACGGCATCGTGCAATAGCATTCGTCCTCGTAGTGGACCGGGGTGCCGTCTTCGAACGAATACGAAACGGTCGAGAGGCCGGGCTTGTTCTGCCAGACGATATCGACGAAGCGGTTGCCGTCGTCGTCCTGGCATCGCTCGCGATAGAGTTCTCGGCGGGTGCTCGACTGCTGCCGGGGAGCGGCGGCAGAATCGTTCGATGCGTCGATGACTATGAGCGAGCGACGCAGCGAGTCCTCGAGCTCGGGAGCCCAAAAGCAGGTACTCCCGAGGAGATGGAGCTGATCGGCCTTATCGAGGCTATCGAGAAGTGGGAGGCCCGCCACGATGACGTGGACGGCTGGGAGTAGAATCAGACATTCCACCAGTAGTGGCTTTGGGAAGTAGCGCTGTTCTTGGCGTTTTGCGTCAAAGCCCAATCTATAAGCGCTGTCGTTGGAATGCCTGCGTTCTCGTTCAGCGCAAAAACCCTTCGGCAGCGAACTTCTCCCAACCCTCCAACTGAGCTTCCTGCAGCTCTTCTGAAGAGTGCAAAGCTGCCTTTCGCTCGACTGCTCGCTTGCCTGCTCGGGTCAACGCCGCCTTGCCGGCCGCGCGGCGGCGCTTCTCGGCAAGCGCCACCGCATCCTCGCAGCGCCAGATTTCAGTCAGGTCGCTATCGAGTATGTGCTCGATTTGAGCCGGTTCGAAGACGTGAAAGGTGACAGCTTTCGATCGTCCGCGCAGCTTGACGGTCCGAGTTCCTGCGCTCTGGAGGCGGCCATCGCTCATCCACTTGTGCCGCTCTCGAGAAGAGATCGAGAGGATGTCCTCCGCTTCGCTCGGAAGCACGGACAGCGATGCCAGTCCATCGACGGCTACGCTAATCGCCTCGGATGCATTCTGAAATTCATCGGGAGACGCCTCGTGCATATGTAAGATGACTTTCCCGGCTTCGACTTTGAGGAACTTCCTTAGCATCCACGGCAGTTTGCGTCGGAGCTCACGTTCAATGCCTTTGGCTCGGACGGGAGACCCGAGTGTCATGTTGGATTGCAGCGGCCAATCAGCGTGCAGCTTTGGTGTGCCATTCACGGCGATCACTCGCTTATGATTGCCAACTGACTTAACCGCCGAATGAGCGGCCGTGTTCCACCCGAACACTGCGCTTCACTCTCGAGCCGCGGAAGAGCTGGCGTCTTGATTCCAGCGGAACGACCTTTGTCATAACAAGCTCTGGGACGCGGTTCGCGAACGGCCGCACCGAGCAAGTTCGCTCAATTCTCTCGGCTTGGGCATAAAAAATTCCAGCCGGCGTAGCTAAGCTCCGCTGCCTGAACGGAAAGTCTTTTCACGGGCCATGCGCTGGCGACGGCAAGCGCGGTTTGAGCGCCGCCTTTCACAAATGCAAAGCGGCAATGACTCTAATAGCGTATTGCGCGGCATTTCGTCCGTAGCCGAACGCACAACTCCGTCAGAAACCGAGATCTCGACTAGGGCCGACAATAGGGCCCAACCTTAGCAATAGGGATTTAAAGGCGCAATTACAATTGCTTACGCGAAAACCTTGGTGGAGCTGAGGGGATTCGAACCCCTGACCTCTGCAGTGCGATTGCAGCGCTCTCCCATCTGAGCTACAGCCCCAAGGCGCTGGCCTTCTAGGCTGTGCGTCGCGTGGATGTCAATCACTTCCGCCATCTGATTTTGGCGCGGGTCGAGAGATTCCACGTCACCTTTCCGGACAGGCCTAAAAGGAAGCCCGATGCGTGCCGTTCTCGACGTGATCATGATCGCGCTGAACCTCTATATCTGGGTTCTGATCGCCTCGGCAGTGCTCAGCTGGCTGATCGCCTTCAACGTCATCAACACCCGCAACCAGTTCGTCTCCACGGTCTGGGACATGCTCTATCGCATCACGGAACCTGTGCTGCGGCCGATTCGCGAGCGCCTGCCTAATCTCGGCGGGCTCGACATCTCGCCGATCATCCTGCTGCTGATCATCTATTTCATCCAGAGCGTGATCACCCGCTACATCTACCCCAACGTGTTCTGATCCTGGCATCGGACCGAAAAGTGGAATGCACTTTTCGGAAAGATCCGATGCCCAAGCCAAGGGATGGATCGCCGCGTTGCGCGCTATAGGGCGCACGGTGATCCATTCGCGTCCTGCGCCGGGCGCGGCTCGCAATCCGCCACGACGCATTCGACGTCGTGGCGACCGGCATGCAGTATGGCCGCCTCGCCAACACTTCGAGGTTTCCGCATGGCCGCTGCCGCCCTTCCCTATCGCAGCCAGAACTGGGCTCTGACCAAACCCGCCGCGCGCGGCAGGCATGGCATCGTCGTCTCGCAGAGCCGAGAGGCCGCAGAAGCCGGAACCGCGATCCTCGAACAGGGCGGCAATGCCGCTGATGCCGCCGTCGCCGCCTGCTTTGCGCTGGCCGCAGTCGAACCCTGGAACAGCGGGCTCGGCGGCATCGGCTTCGCCGTCGTGCTCAAGGCCGGCGAGAGCCGCGCGCAGGTCGTCGATTTCGGGCCGGTCGCACCGCGCCGCGCCGACCCGGCCGACTATCCCCTGACCGGCGAGATGAAGAAGGACCTCTTCACCTGGCCGGAGGTGGTGGACGACCGCAATATCCACGGCCCCCTCTCCTTCGTCACGCCTTCCTCCGTCGCGGGCTATACGAAACTCAAGGAGACCTTCGGCTCGAAGCTCCCGCTCGCCGACATCCTCGCGCCGGCCATCGCGCTCGCGAAGCGCGGCCTGCCGGCCGACTGGTACACGACGCTGAAGATCGCCTCCTCGGCCTCGGTCCTCAGGCTCTACGCGGAAAGCGCCCGCATTTACCTGCCGGGCGGCCTGCCGCCGGTGCCGCCCTATCAGGGCATTCCGGGCTTCATGAAGCTGGGCCAACTCGGCGACACGATCGAACGGCTGGCGCAGGCGGGGCTCGACGATTTCTATCGCGGCGACGTGGCGACCCGACTCGTGGCGGATATCGCCGCGGCAGGCGGCGTGGTCGATGCGCAGGACCTGGCGAACTGCAAAGCCGACTTGCGCGAGGCTCCGACGATCGACTGGCGCGGCAGCCATCTGCTCCACACCGCCGGCGGCCTCACCGCTGCGCCGACGCTGGAACGCGTCGTCGCCGGCATGGCCGATGCCTCGACCGCAGGCGACGGCCCCTCCGCCGCCTGGTTCGCACAGCTCTCGCAGGTGATGCGGCAGGCCTATCAGGAGCGGCTCGCAGGCCTCGGCGCTGCCGTCACGGCGAAGGAGCCGGGCGACACCTGCACGACCCATCTCACCGTGGTCGATGGCGCGGGCAATCTCGTCACCGTCACCACGACGCTGCTCTCCTCGATGGGCAGCCGTGTCGTGCTGCCCTCGACCGGCGTGCTGATGAATAACGGTATGATGTGGTTCGATCCGCGCCCCGGCAGCGCCAATGCGATCGCGCCGGGCGCCCGCCCGCTCTGCAACATGTGCCCGGTCGTGGTCACGCCGAAGGATGGCGGCTGGCCGCGCCAGGCGATGGGTTCCTCCGGCGGACGGCGCATCCTCGCCAGCATCTACCAGACGCTGGCCTGGCAGCTCGATTTCGGCATGGGCACCGAGGCGACCGCGCATCAGCCGCGCATCGATGTCTCCGGCCCGGATTCGGCCAGCGCCGACCTGCGACTGCCGGCCGAGACGCTCGCTGCGCTGGAAGCGGCGGGACCGACCGCGGTCGTCGAGCACAGCGTGCTGCCGATCAACTTCGCCTGCCCGAACTTCGTCCGCGTCGACAAGGACGGCGCGGAAGGATCGAGCGACGCCGCCTCGCCTTGGTCGGCCGCGGTGGCTGCGACGCGCTGAAACAAAAAAGGGCGGCCTCCCGGCCGCCCTTCTCCGTATCGCTCTGCGATCAGCCGCGCTTCAATCCCCACGGATAGGGCGCCGAGCCGGCAAGCATCCCGGTCATATCGTTGCGATAGGCCGTCCGGCTGACGAACTGCCCGAGCGGGATGGTCGCGACCTCCTCCAGCGCCAAGCGGGCCAGCGCCTTGGCACTCTTCTTCTGCGCGGCTTCGTCGGGGGCATAGAGCCATTCCTCGGCCAGGGCCTCGGCCTTGTCGCTCTTCCACCAGCCGAACCAGCCCTTCTCGCCCTGACCGCGCACCAGCGAAGACATCGCCGGATTGCCCCAGCTCGTCGCCGATCCCGTCGTGTGGAAGATGCTCCAGCCGCCCTTCTCGGTCGATTCGCGGCTGCCGCGGCGCTGCACGACGGTGCCCCAGTCGCTCGCCGCCATCTCGACATTCATGCCGAGCTGCTTGAGCAGTTCGAAGGTCACCTCGCCGAGCGGCCCGATATCCGGGAAGTCGGTCGGGTTGATGATCACGACCTTTTCGCCGTTATAGCCGGATTCCTTGAGGGCCGCCTTCGCCTTCTCCAGGCTTTGCGGCATCAGGTCTTCCTGCTCCCCGTCGTAATAGGGCGTGCCGCGCCACCACAGGCTGCGGCAGGTCTGCCAGAGCGTGGTGTCGTCGCCCTGGGCGGCGCGCATATAGTCTTCCTGCTTCACCGCCATGCGCACGGCGGCGCGCACCTTCGGATTGTTGAACGGGGCCTGCAGATGGTTGAGGCGGATGATCGCGCCGCGCCCGGCCTTGTCGATGATCTCCTGCTTGATGTCCTTGTTGCCGGCCAGCATCGGCTGGAGGTCGGTGAGCGGGCGCTCCCACCAGTCGACCTCGCCGGTGGTCAGCGCCGCGGCGGAGGTCGCGGGATCGGGCAGGATGTTCCACTCGATCCGCTTGAAATGCGCGACCTTGCCGCCGGCGTTGCGGCTCGGCGGTTCGGCTCGCGGCTTGTAGCCCTCGAATTTCTCGTAGACGACCTTGCTGCCCGAGACATAGCCCGATGCGACGAACTTGTAGGGGCCAGAACCCGTCATCTCGGTGACCTGCGTGTTCGCATCGGTCTTGGCCAGGCGCTCCGGCATGATGATCGGCGGCTGGTCGGATTTCGACAGGCAGTCCAGCATCATCGGGAACGGGCGCTTGAGCTTGATCTCGACGGTGCGATCGTCGGGCGCACCCCATTCCTCAACCGCCCGGCCGAGCAGCTGGCCGTAAGGGTCGCGCTGCGTCCAGCGCTTGAGGCTGGCGGCGCAGTCGACGGCCTTGACCGGCGTGCCGTCATGGAAGCTCAGGCCTTCGCGCAGCTTGATCCGCCAGGTCTTGCCGTCGGCCGAGACCTCATGCCCCTCCGCCATCTGCGGCTGCGGCTTCAGGTTCTCGTCCGCCCCGTAGAGCATGTCGAAAACGTAGTAGCCGTGGTTGTTGGTGACGGTCGCGGTCGTCCAGACCGGGTCCAGCGCCGAAAGATTGGCCTGCGGCACGAACTTCATCAGCGTTGTGCTGGCCTGCGCCGAGGCCGGTCGCGGCAGGGCCGGGCCGGCCAGGCCGAGCGCGGCCGTCCCCATCAGAAAATCACGACGCTTCATCCGTACTCTCCCCATTATGATTGGTATCGAACGCAGATCCCGCCTTAGGCGAAGCCCATGAAGTTCGGGCTCTCGCTGAGCGGCCGCGCCTTGGCGAGCTTCGCAAGGTCCGGCACCGGACGCGCCGTCAGCGGATCGCCCGCGAGCGCCGCTTCCAGCGCCGCCGCCACCGCCAGCACCATGGCGTCACCGCCGCGCGGCCCGACGATCTGCAGGCCGAAGGGCATGCCGTTGCGGTCGAGCCCGACCGGCAGCGAGATCGCGGGATGGCCGACAATGGTGACGGCATAGGCCGCCGCCAGCCAGTGGAAATAGGTCCGGGTCGGCTTGCCGTCGATCTCGGACGGGAAGAGCTCGGTCCAGGGCCGCGGGCTCAGCGTCACCGCCGGCGACAGGATGACGTCGTAATCCTCGAAGAAGCGCTGCCAGCGCTGGTAGATCACCGTCTGCTGCTTCATCGCGCGGGTAACGTCGAGCGCGGAGTAGCCGAGTCCTTCCTCGACATTGGCGCGCACATTCGGCCCGACCATGTCCGGCGTGTCGCGGACCTTGTCGAGATGCGCCGCGAGGAAATTGCTCGCGCGCAGGATCTCGAAGACCTCGTCCGTGCCCTCGCAATCCGGGGTCGCTTCCTCGGCGGCACGGAAGAGATGGCTGAAGGCCCTGGTCTTGTCGGAGAAGGTATCGCGGATCAGGCGTTCGGTCGGCGCAAAACCGAAATCCGGGGTCAGAGCCACCTTGAGCGAGGCGAGATCGATCGCATCGGGACGGGCGAAATCCTCGGGCCGGCGTACGGTCTTGCCATGGATCGTCGTCGCCAGCGGGTCGGCAGCGGCATCCGAGACCATGGTCGAGAGCAGCAGGCAGAGATCCGGCAGGTTGCGCGCCATCGGGCCGAGCACCGGCAGCGGAGACCAGCCGAGCTGGCGCTTCTCGCTCGGCACGAGGCCGGGCGTCGGGCGGAAGCCGACGATGCCGTTGAAGGCAGCCGGATTGCGCAGCGAGCCGCCCGTATCGGAGCCGGTCGCGAGCGGTACCATGTTCGTCGCCAGCACGACGCCGGAACCGCCGGAGGAGCCGGCCGCGCTCTTCGAGGGATCGAACGGGTTGCCGGTCGCGCCATAGACGGCGTTGCGAGTATTGGCGCCGGCGCCCCATTCCGGGGTGTTGGTCTTGCCGGCGATGATCGCGCCGGCCTTGCGCACCGAGGCGACGATGAGCTGGTCTTCCTTCGGCACGAAATCGCGATAAAGCGCGCTGCCATAGGTAGTGCGCAGACCGGCGACGTTCTCCAGATCCTTGATGCCGACCGGCAGGCCGTGCAGCGGGCCAAGCGCATCGCCGCGCGCGGTCGCCTCATCGGCCGCGCCCGCATCCTTGCGCGCCTTGTCGTCGTCGCGCGCGACCATCGCGTTCACGGCGGGGTCGATCGCATCCATGCGGCGGATGCAGCTCTCGAGCAGTTCGCGGGCCGAGAGTTTCTTGGCGCCGATGAGGGCACGCGCGGCAACGGCGCTGAGATCGCAGGGTTCGGTCAAGGCAGGTCACTCCGTTGCGCACGCCCCCGCGCAAGCGCTGTGCTGCGCCGGGTAATTCGCTCAGACTAGGCAACGAGGCCGAGATGTCCATGTCCCGACGGCGCATGGCCGTCCCTTCCCCGTGAGTGGATCGAGAAGCGATCCGGCCGCCCCTCAACATACGGTTGGGCAAGAGCCCGCAGGTGGAAGGAGCGATACCGCACCGCAACATATACTTGACGAAGCCGTCCATTTCCTGTTCGACAGGGTCCATGGAAAAGCCTGCAGAGCCATTCCCGCAGCGCCTGACGGAAGGCTATCGCTCCTTCCTCGACGATCGTTTCATCCGCGAGCAGAGCCGCTATGAAGAGCTCGGCGAACACGGCCAGACGCCGGAGATCATGCTCATCGGCTGCTGCGACTCGCGCGTTTCGCCGGAAGTCATCTTCGATGCGCGCCCTGGCGAGATGTTCGTCGCGCGCAACATCGCCAATCTGATCCCGCCCTTCCAGCCGGACGACCAGCTCCACGGCACCTCGGCGGCGCTCGAATACGCCATTCAGGCGCTCAAGGTGCAGCACATCGTCGTGCTCGGCCATGGCCGCTGCGGCGGCATCCGCGCCTTCGCCGACGACAGCCAGCAGGCGCTTTCGCCCGGCGACTTCATCGGCAAATGGATCACCCTGATCGGCCCCGCGGCCGAGCGCACCGGCGGACGTGGCCGCCATGAGAGCTTCGACGACTATCTGCAGCGGCTGGAGCTGGCCTCCGTACAGCAATCGCTCGCCAATCTGCGCACCTTCCCTTGCGTGCAGATTCTCGAGAGCAAGGGCAAATTGCACCTGCACGGCGCCTATTTCGCCGTTGCGACCGGCGTGCTGATGATCCTCGACCCCGCGACCGGCCAGTTCATCCCGGCAGTCGGCGAAATGCCCAAGCGCGTCCAGCAGATCCGCTGTTCGGAGGCGTGAACTCAGCGCGTCATCCCGTGCGCGCCGCAGCGTGAAACGCTGCTGCGCAGACACGGGACCGCGCTCCGGAAGGGGCGCCCTCTCGTCATGCGATCCCGCGTCTGCGCAGCAGCACTGCGTGCCGCAGCGCTTGCGGGATGACATCCTGCCTTACCCCCCATCCGACAACGGATGGAGATCGCGGACCATGCTCTTAAGCCGCTCGTCGAGGACATGGGTGTAGATCTGCGTCGTCGCGATATCGGCATGCCCCAGCAATTCCTGCACGACCCTGAGATCGGCGCCGTTCTGGAGCAGATGGCTGGCAAAGGCGTGGCGCAGCACATGCGGGCTCAACGCCGCAGCCGAAAGCCCGGCCGCACCCGCCAGCGACTTGAGATCCCTGGCGAAGACCTGACGGGTCAGATGCCCGCTCTCGCCGTCCGAGGGGAAGAGCCAGCGCCCCTCCACCTCTCCGGCCTCCTTCAGCGCCTCCAGCCAGTCCCGCGCCGCCTGTCGCGCGGCGTCGTTCAGCGGCACCAGCCGCTCCTTGTCGCCCTTGCCGCGCACGATCAGGAAGCGCTCGCGCGTCGTCGCGGCCGATAAGGGCAGCGCGATCAGCTCGGAGACGCGCAGGCCGGTGGCGTAGAGCATCTCGACGAGGCAGCGCATGCGCAGGGCCTTGAGCCGCGCGGCCTTCGATATCCCCTCCTGCTCGCATTGGGCCCGCGCCGCTTCCAGCAGGCGGTCGACATCGCCGACCGTCACCACCTTGGGCAAAGGGCGGCCCAATCGCGGCCCGGAAATCGCGGCCGAAGGATCGGTGCCCGCCAGCCCTTCCGTATAGAGGAAGCGGTGGAACTGGCGCACAGCCGAGAGCCGTCTCGCCGCCGAGGAGGCCTTGAGGTCGCGTGCCGCAAGATCGGCAAGCCAGCCGCGGATATCCTCCGCCGTGGCGTCGCCTGGCGCCTTGCCGCCGAGGAATTCGAGATAATCGGTAATGTCGCGCTCATAGGCGTCGAGCGTGTTGCGCGCCGTGCCGCGCTCGGCCGCCAGCATGTCGAGGAAGGCGTTGAGCCGCTGGCGCCCCAGCCGGCTCATTTCGGCTGCAATTTTGAAGGCGGCACGATCTCGATCATCTCACGCTGAACCGGCTGAACGAAGGTGACGAGCGCGACCATGCCCCCGAAGATCAACCCGGCGATGATCGCGATGAAAGCCAGGAAACGGAACAGCGTCGGCACGTCGGGCGGACTCTCGCAATCGCTTGGGGTGCGCGCGATCCCGGCACCGGATTTGATTATCCCCGATCGCAACCGCGCCGCGCAAGGGCTGGCGGGCCACAGCCTGGAGCATTTTCGAGTGAAATGGGCACCGGCTCGCGTGAGGAACCGAAGATCCGTGCCGGCGAATATGCGATGAACAAGAAGCGCGCCGGGGCATGACGCAGCGGCCGGCCGGTGCTACAGGCGTGCCGAGGATTGAAAGCTATCATGACCGCCGCCGCTTCCATCGTGCCCCCCGAAACGACCGATCTCCGCGCCATTCTCGGCGCGCGGGCGATCGTGCTCGTCGGCATGATGGGGTCCGGCAAGAGCTCCGTCGGCCGCCGGCTGGCGGCGCGCCTCGGTCTGCCCTTCGTCGATGCCGATACCGAGATCGAGACGGCCGCGCATATGACGATTCCCGAGATC
Source organism: Allobosea sp. NPDC055353 (assembly GCF_053644975.1). Classification (NCBI taxonomy): domain Bacteria; kingdom Pseudomonadati; phylum Pseudomonadota; class Alphaproteobacteria; order Hyphomicrobiales; family Alloboseaceae; genus Allobosea; species Allobosea sp. NPDC055353. Next base: position 226,014 of record NZ_JBSHMC010000004.1, read on the forward strand.
TTCGCGCAACGCGGCGAGGCCGAGTTCCGCGAAGGCGAGCGCCGGGTCATCAGCCGCGTCCTGACGACCCGCGCCCCGCTGGTGCTGGCGACCGGCGGCGGTGCCTTCATGAATGCCGAGACGCGCGAGCGCGTGAAGGAGCTCGGCATCTCGGTCTGGCTCAAGGCCGAGCCCGACGTGCTGATGCGTCGCGTCCGCAAGCGCTCGAACCGGCCCTTGCTCCAGACCGCCGACCCGGAAGCGACCTTGCGCCGGATGCTGGCCGAGCGCGAGCCGGTCTACGCGCTGGCCGACATCACCATCCTGTCGAGCGACGAGCCTCACGAAGTCGTGGTCGGCGAAACCATCGCCGCATTGGGCGACTATCTCGGGCCGGCAGCCGGAGCGACAGCATCATGAACGCCAGCATCTCCGACAAGACCGGCGCCCGCATCGTCGTCCCCGTGGCGCTCGAGGGCCGCGGCTACGACATCCATATCGGCCGCCACCAGCTCTGCGAGGCGGCCGCCCTGATCGCCGCTTTCGCGCCCGGCGCCAAGGCGGCCATCGTCACCGACGAGAGTGTCGCCGCCCTGCATGGCGCGGCTTTCGAGACCTGCCTGCAGCAGGAAGGCATCGCCGCGACCCGCATCACCATCCCGCCGGGAGAGGCGTCGAAATCCTATCCCCAGTTCGTCGCGCTCTGCGATGCGCTGCTGGCCGCCAAGATCGAGCGCAACGACCTCGTCATCGCCTTCGGCGGCGGCGTCGTCGGCGATCTCACCGGCTTCGCCGCGGCGGTTCTGCGGCGCGGCGTGCGCTTCGTGCAGGTGCCCACCACCCTGCTCTCCCAGGTCGATTCCTCGGTCGGCGGCAAGACCGGCATCAACTCGCCGCACGGCAAGAACCTGATCGGCGCCTTCCACCAGCCGGCTTTGGTCATCGCCGATACCGCCCTGCTGGACACGCTGAGCGAGCGCGAGTTCAAGGCCGGCTATGCCGAGGTGGTGAAATACGGGTTGATCGACGATCCCGCCTTCTTCGACTGGTGCGAGGCGAACTGGAGCCGCGTCCTCGCCGGCGGCCCGGAACGCGATCACGCCGTCGCCGTCTCCTGCCGCGCCAAGGCCGCCATCGTCGCCCGCGACGAACGCGAGGAAGGCGACCGCGCTTTGCTCAATCTCGGCCACACCTTCGCCCATGCGCTGGAGCGTCTGACGCACTACGATTCTGCGCGCCTCGTCCATGGCGAGGCCGTCGCCATCGGCCTGGCATTGGCTTTCCGCTTCTCGCAGCGTCTCGGCCTGTGCTCGGGGCAGGATGCCGTCCGCGTCTCGCGCCATCTCGACCATGTCGGCCTGCCCAGCCGGTTGCAGCAGGTGCCCGGCGGCGCCGGCAGCGCCGAGGAGATCGTCAACGCCATGGCGCAGGACAAGAAGGTCAAGCGCGGCGTCCTGACCTTCATCCTCGCCCGCGGCATCGGCAAGAGCTTCATCGCGCCGGGCGTCGCGGCCGATGAGGTGCGCGCCTTCGTCGAGGCGGAACTCGCCGCCTGAGCCGGTTCAGGCAACACCGATCTTCGTCAGGAAGTCAGCGGCGCGATAACCGGGCTCCACGCCCTTCACGAGCATCGTCACGCCGCGCGAATTTTCCGTCCGCAGCGGCAGGATCGCGCGATAGGCCGGCGAATCGTACCAGGCGCGCGCCCGTTCGATGTCGGGAAAGGCGATGATCACGAGATCGCCCGGCCACGGCCCCTCGACGATCTCCGGCGTCGCGCCATGGATCAGGAAGTGCCCGTCATAGGGTGCGAGCGTCCCGTCGATGCGCGCGATGTAGTCGATGATCTCGGCGCCGAGGCGGACATCCTGGAGATGGGCGATGGCATAGGCGGTCATGGTTCTCTCCTGCATCTGGCGGCCGAGAGGCCGTTCGTTGCGGAGGACCATGGCGGCTCCGGCGCATGAGGTCGATTACCACCGGGGTAATCGCGCAGCTCCGGGACTTGCCGCGACAGCCCCCTCGGTTGCGGCGATCGCCCCCCGATCGCGCCCTATTTTTTCTCGTACTGGTCGAGCAGGGCCGCCCCGTCCGGTCCGGCGCGGCGCCGCCAGTCCTCCACGGCGCCGCGCCCGGCCTTGGCCAGTGCCTGGGCCACGTCCGGCGGCACCTCCGTGCGGATCGCGACCTTGTTTGCTCGCATCCGTGCATAATTTTCATCGAGCCGCGTGCGGATCGCCGTCCATTGCCGCTGTTCGGTCTCCTTCGCCGCCGCATCCACGATCTGTCGGAGATCGGCCGGCAGCGCCTCATAGGCCGCGAGATTGACCGTCGCGAGCGAGATCGGCATCGCGTAGTTCACCTCGGTGAAATTCGGCAGGAAATCCCAGAGATTGCGCCCTGCCCCGCCATCGCCGGAGGAGAGCACGGCGACGACCGAGCCATCCTTCACCTTGGGCATGGCATCGGCGAAGGAGAGGTTGGCCGCCTTGGCGCCGGCCGCGTTCATCACGGCGGTCGAGGTCGCGTCATAGGTCCGGATCGACAGGCCCGTCAGGGCGGCAGCCGAATCGAGCGGCGCCTTTGACCAGATGCCCGAGGCCGGCCAGGGCGTCGTGTAGAGAATTTTCTGCCCGAAGCCTGCGAGCTTCTTCGCGTAGGCCGGCCGCGCCAGATCGGTCAGGCGGCGCGCGTCGGCGATCGAGGTCGCGAGGAAAGGCAGCGAGGACAGGCCAAACTGCGGGTCGACCGCGCCGAGGGCACCGGCGAAGGCATCGCCGGCTGCAACCTCGCCCTTCTGCACGGCTGCGATCATCTGCGCCGACTTGATGCCGCGCTTGGCGTCGAAGCTCGGCTTGATCGTCAGGCGCCCGCCAGCCCGTTCATTGACCAGCCTGGCGAAACTCGCGACCCCTTCTCCGGGGATCGCGGTCTCCGGATATTCGGTCGGCATCTCCCAGCTGGTCTGCGCCAACGCGGTCCCTGCGCCGAAGACGAGACCCGTGACGAGGAAACCCGCGGCCAGCCATCGCATGACAATTCCCCTCTGGTGCTTTGCCGGAGCATTCCAGCAAGAAGGGCGAGGCTCCGTCAATCGGCCCGCAATTTCTGCGCCAGCGGGCTCGCGATTTCCGCGGTCGGCTCGGAGGCCGGCTTGTCCGCCACCAGATACTGCGCCCGTGCCAGCGCCGCGAAACGCCCGCCCTTGGCGACGAGTTCGTCGAAGGTGCCCATCTCCTCGACCTGCCCCTGCTCGAAGACAAGGATGCGATCGGCGTTGCGGATCGTCGCGAGGCGATGCGCGATGACGAAGGTGGTGCGGTCCTTCATCACCTCCTCCAGCGCCTTCTGCAGCTTGACCTCGGTGGCGGCGTCGAGCGCGGAGGTGGCTTCGTCGAGGATCAGGACCGGCGGGTTCTTGAGGAGCGCGCGGGCGATCGAGAAGCGCTGGCGCTCGCCGCCGGAGAGGGTGCGGCCGCGCTCGCCGACCAGCGTGTCGAGCCCGTCGACCTGGCGCGCCATCACCTCGGCGGCCTGGGCGCGCTCCAGCGCCTGCATCATCTCGGCATCGGTCGCGTCCGGCTTGCCGACCAGCAGGTTCTCGCGGATCGAGCGGGCGAACAGCATCGGCTCCTGGAAGACGACGCCGATATTGCGCCGGAGCGAGAGCAGCGAGATCTCGCGGATATCGGTGCCGTCGACCGTGATCCGGCCCGATTGCGGATCAAAGGCGCGATGCAGCAGGCCGAGCGTCGTCGACTTGCCCGAGCCGGTCGAGCCGACGACGGCGATGGTCTCGCCGGGCTTCACGGTGAAGGAGACGTCGCGCACCGCGGCGCGCTTGCCGTCATAGGAGAAGGAGACATCCTCGAAGGCGACCGCGCCTTCGAGCCGGCCGGGGTCCTTGGCATTGGGCAGGTCGCGCACGCTCGGCAGCGTGTCGAGCACCTCGAAGAACTCCCGCATCTTCGGCGCCTGCATGAAGATGAAGTTCACGAAGCCGACGATCTGCTCGAGCCGCCCGACCAGCATCGTGGCGAAGCCCATGAAGGTGACGACCTCGCCGACAGTGGTCTGGCCATGCATCAAAAGCCAGGTGCCGACGATGAAGATCAGCAGCACGGTCAGCGTCGCCGACGCCCGCGTCGCGACATTGGCCACCGCCCACCAGGACAGGACCGGCAATTGCGCCGCCAGCACATTGGCGATGGTCGAGCGCAGGCCGCGCACCTCGGCCTCGATGCGGGTGAAGCTCTGGATCACCGGCACGTTGCCGAGCGCGTCGGAAGCCCGCTCCGCCAGATTGGAGTGATAGGCCTCGACATTGCGCTGCAGACGATCGGTCTTGCGCAGCACGAAGGCGGTGAGCGAGCCGAACAGCACGACGAGCCCGATCAGCAGCAGCCCGAGCTGCCAGTTCTTCCAGATCGTGAAGGGCAGGAGCACGAACAGCGCGACGGCCGAGGCGCAATGCTCGCGGAAGAAGGACAGCCAGAGGCCCCACATCGCATTGGTGCCGTCGAGCATCACCTTGAGCACGCGGCCGGAATGGGTCTGCGTGTGATAGGCGAGCGGCAAGGTCAGCGCATGCTCGAAATATTCGGCCATCACCGTCAGGCGCGCGCGATGGGCCAGCCTATCGGCATGCAGCGCGACGAAGACGCCAAGCGCGATATTGGCGAGGCCGAAACCGACCCAGGCGACGATCAGCAGGTTGATGCTGGCCCATGTCAGGGTCCCGCCCGAGACCTGGATCGTGGTCAGCCGGTCGATCAGCGCGCCGAACAGCATCGGCTCGGCGAAGGCGACCGCCGCCAGCACGATATTGGCCAGCGCCAGGATGACGCCCAGCCGCTTTTCCGGGCCGAGCTCACCGAGGACGCGGGCATAGAGCGAGAGCAGAGACATCGCGCCGAGCTTTAGCGAAACCGGCGCGCCGGGCAAGCGGTCAACCTTAACGCTTCGTTCAACCCACACCTCTTATGGTTTACGCACTGCGAAAGCCCGGCCCGCGATCCGGAGCATCGCGTGCATCAGGTGTTGTCATGGATCTCGCCACCGGCGCAGGTATTCTGGGTGGTATCGCGACGATCGTCGCGCTGATCATGATCGATGGCGGCAATTTTGCCGCCTATTGGGACAAGCACGCGGCAATCATCATCTTCGGCGGCGCCAGCGCGGCCACGATGCTGCGCTTTCCCTTCTCGGTGATCGCGCATGGCCTGCCGATGGGTGTCCGCTTCGCCTTCACGATGCGTTCGATCCATCCGCGCGAGCTGATAGACGAGATCACCCGCGTCGCCGAGATCGCCCGCAAGAGCGGCCCCGTCGCGCTCGAGAGCGTCGAGGTCTCCGACCCGTTCCTGGCCCAGGGCCTGCGCTATATCGCCGATGGATACGACAAGGATTTCATCCGCGACACGATGGAGCGCGACCGCGACAATTTCCTGCAGCGGCTCGACGAAGGTTCCAAGGTCTACCGCGCCATCGGCGACTGCGCCCCGGCCTGGGGCATGATCGGCACGATCCTTGGCATGGTGACGATGTTCGCCAACATGTCGGACCCATCGAGGCTCGGCCCGGCCATGGCGACAGCCCTGCTGGCGACGCTCTACGGCGCGATGGTCGCCAACATGTTCACGCTGCCGATCGCCGACAAGCTGCATATCAAGCTCGAGGAGGAGGAGATCTCCCGCACCTTGATCATCGACGGCGTGCTGCAGATGCGCGATGCCAAGAGCCCGACACTGGTTCGCGAGATGCTGCTCGCCTATCTGCCCGACCATCACCGCGCCGAAATGGCCGAAGCGGCATGATCGGGGCCTAGGGCCATGGCCAAGAAAAAACGCGGCGGACACGGCGGTCACGGCTGGTTCGTGACCTTCGCCGACCTGATGGCGCTGCTGATGGCGTTCTTCGTCATGGTCGCCGCCTATTCGAGCCAGGACAAGCAGAAGCTCCAGATCGTCGCCGGCTCGATGCGCGAGGCCTTCGGCACGCAGACCGATGTCCGCCTCGCCGGCATCGTCGAGCGCGACGGCATCCCGACCAAGAGCCACATCAAGAACGCCCATATCCGCCCGCTGGAGGACGCGACCGACACGCCCGGTCCGAGCCAGCACAACCAGAAGGACGACGGGCTGATGTCGGCGACCTTCGATCGCGGCTTCGCGCTCGCCGCCGCCTCGCTCAGGCAGGCCCTGCGCGACATGCCGGAGATCGCCGAAATCTCGCGCAACGTCCTCGTCGAGGTCTCGGAAGCCGGCATCGACATCCAGCTCGTCGACCAGGAAGGCCGCTCGATGTTCGCGGAGGGCTCGGCCCAGCCGAACGAGCGCATGCGCAAGGTGCTGGCCGCCGTCGCCCCGACGCTGCGCCAGATGCCCAACAAGATCGCCATCTCCGGCCACAGCGCCACGCCGAGACCGGGAGAAGCGCCCGAGGGCGACCTCTGGGGCCTTTCCATCGCCCGCGCCAATTCCGTGCGCGAGATCCTCGCCAATGCCGGCGTCCCGAACGAGCGCTTCCTGTCCGTTACGGGCCGCGGCGACACCGAGCCGCTGATCAAGGACAATCCCTATCTGCCCTATAACCGCCGGGTCGGGATCGTGCTCAAGGCTGCGGCACCGGCCCTGCCCAACGGCTTCAAGCCTTAAGCGCGACAAGCCTTAAGCACGAAAAGCGTCGGCCAGCGCCTCCGCCGTGACCTCGGCCATCGCCATCTGCAGCTTGTAGGCGCGGGTCTTCTCGCCGGGCTTCATCACCAGGATCACCGTCTCGCTGCCCGGACAGGCAGGGTCGGCACAGATGATCTCGTTGACGGCGATCGCCGCCGTCTCGGGCAGGCCGAGCAGGTCCCTCACCTGCACCTTCAATCGTTCGGCCGTGCGCCTCGCCTCGGCCTTCGCGTCGCCGCTCTCAGACTTGCCGAAGAGGCCGAAGCGCATCGCCGCTCAGTTCGGCAGCGTCAGCACGCCGGCCGCGCCATCCTCGGCGCCGAAGGCGAGCCGCTTGCCGGCCTTGTCCCAGGCGAAGGCGCTGATGCCACTGTCGCGCAAAGCCGGCCGCACCAGCAGTTCGGAACCATCGGTCAGGCGGACCATCAGGATGCAGCCGTCATCGTAGCCGATCGCCAGCACCAGCGCGCCGGGATGGAAGGCGACGCGGGTGACGCGGGCATGGCGCACGCCGCACTCGCGCGGCGCCTTACCCTGCGGCCCGTCGCCCTGGAACGGCCAGACGATCGCGCCATCCGCCCCGCTGGAGGCGAGCCAGAGCCCGTCATGCGACCAGGACAGCGAGCGCGGCTTGGCCGGATAGCCGGTCATCCGCATATGGCCGGGCTTGTCGCCGAGCTTCCAGCCATGCAGCGCATTCTCTTGCATCGAGGAGACGACGAAGCGTCCGTCCGGCGACCAGGCGACGTCGATATGCGAGCCCTTCCACTCCAGGAATTCCGGCTTAGCCTCGGTGTTCGGATACCAGAGCGAGACGCCGTTCATCTGGGCGATGGCGAGGCGATAGCCCTTCGGCGCGAAGACGAGCCCCTGCGGCGTGCTCGCAGCGTCCAGCGTGCGGATGCGGCCTTTCTCGTCGCGAGCCTGCACCGTCTTGCCGGTGTTCCAGGCGAGATTGCCTGATGGAGACAGCGTGATCGCATCGATCCAGCGACGCTTCTGGTCCTTCGCGATCTCTTCAGGCTCGCCTTCAAAGCCCGTCGCGACGACGCGCCCGTCATCCCCGCCGGAGATCAGGCGCTCGCCATCGCCGGTGGCGCAGAGAATGCCGCCGGCATGGGCCTCGACGCTGTCCACGAGCGCACCGTCGCGCCAGCGCAGCACGCGCCCGTCAGCGAGCGCGAGCACGAGCCCCTGCTTCAGCCAGTGGGCCGCGACGACATGCGTCTCCGCGACGATCGGGGTGACATGCTCGCGCAGCGAGACGGGTGGGGTCATCGTGGTCATGACGCGGCTTTAACTCAGGCCGCGCAGGCTTCAAACCCCTTGCGCAATTCGTTCTCGTTGAGATCGCGCCCGATGAAGACGAGGCGGCTCTCGCGCGTCTCGCCATCCTTCCAGTCGCGCTGCAGGTCACCGTCAAGGATCATGTGCACGCCCTGGAAGACGAAGCGGCGCGGCTCGTTCTTGAAGGCCAGAATGCCCTTGGAGCGCAGGATGTTCGGCCCCTGGATCTGGGTGAGGTCGTTGATCCACGGCATGAACTTCTCGGGATCGACATCGCCCGGCACGGTCAGCGAGATCGAGCGCACATCCTCGGCATGGTGATGGTGATGCCCGGCCTCGAGGAAATCCGGCTCGATATCGAGGATGCGATCGAGATCGAAGGCGTTGCGGTCGAGCAAAGCGGCGATATCGACATTGGCGCGCTCGGCCTTGTGCAGCTTGGCATAGGGGTTGATGGCGCGGATCGCGGCCTCGACATCGGCCAGTTCCTCGGCGTTGACCAGGTCGGTCTTGTTGAGGACGATGACGTCGGCGAAGGCGATCTGGTTCTTCGCTTCCGGCGCGTCCTTCAGCCGGTCCTTCAGCCACTTCGCATCGGTGACGGTTACGACCGCGTCGAGGCGGGTGGCGTCGCCGACATCCTGGTCGACGAAGAAGGTCTGGGCGACCGGCGCGGGGTCGGCGAGACCGGTGGTCTCGACGATGATCGCGTCGAACTTGCCCTTGCGCTTCATCAGCCCGTCGAGGATGCGGATCAGGTCGCCGCGCACGGTGCAGCAGATGCAGCCGTTGTTCATCTCGAAGATTTCCTCGTCGGCGCCGACGATGAGGTCGCCATCGATGCCGGCCTCGCCGAACTCGTTGACGATCACGGCGAATTTCTTGCCGTGGTCCTCGGTCAGGATGCGGTTGAGGAGCGTGGTCTTGCCGGCGCCCAGATAGCCGGTGAGCACCGTGACGGGGATTTTCTCGGACATGGCTTGACCTGAATGACTGCGACGCGAGGAGGACACCGCCCGGTCAGGCCGGGCCGGCGGTCAGCGCCTTTTCGATTTCGCTTATATTGTGCTTCATCATCCGGATGTAAGTCCCCGCCGGCCCGCTCTCGGCCGAGAGCGCATCCGAATAGAGCCGGCCGCCGACCTTGGCGCCGCTTTCGCGCGCGATCTGCTCGACGAGGCGGGGATTGGTGACGTTTTCGAGGAAGACGGCCGGAATCTTCTGCGCCTTCACCTGCCGGATGATGCGGGCGACATCCCGCGCGGAGGCCTCGGCCTCGGTCGAGACGCCCTGCGGCGCGACGAAGCCGACGCCATAGGCCTTCACGAAATAGCCGAAGGCGTCATGAGTGGTGATCGCCTTGCGTCGCTCGGCCGGAATACGCGCGATCGCGGCCTTCACTTCGCCTTCGAGCGTATCGAGCTCGGCGAGATAGGCCGTGGCATTGGCTTCGTAGCTCGCCTTGCCGGCCGGGTCGGCCGCACTCAGCGCATCCCTGATATTGGCGACATAGAGTTTCGCATTGGCGACGCTCTGCCAGGCATGCGGATCGTCATGGCCATGAGCATGCGCATGGCCGCCCTTGCCCTTGTCGTCATGGTCGTCATCGGCTTCGAGCGGCGTGATGCCCTTCGTCGCGGTCGCCATCGTCGCCTTAGTGCCCGAGGATTTCACGAGGCGCGGCAGCCAGCCCTCGAAATGCAGGCCGTTGACGAGGACGAGCTTGGCGGCAGCCATCGCCTTCGCATCGGCCGGCGTCGGCGAATAGACATGCGCGTCGCCATCAGGACCGACCAGCGTGGTGACGCTGACGCGATCGCCACCGACCTGCCGGGCGAAATCGCCGAGGATCGAGAAGCTCGCCACGACCGGCAGCTTCTCTTGTGCAAAGGCGCCGAACGGCGCGGCGACTGCGGCAAGCCCGAGAGCAAGGCCCGCGACGAGGGCGCGACGGTTGGGCATGGGTGACTCCGAGAAATGAAACGATATAACGTTTCTATCTCTGGAGATGGGCGCGAGGCAAGAGGCGTCGCGCAAGCCCGTCCTGCGACCCGAACAGGAGCGAGCCGATATAGATCGCCCCGGCGGCGAGGATGATCGACGGCCCCGCCGGCAGGCTCGACCCCGCCGCATAAGACGTCACGAGCCCGGCATAGCCGGAAACCATCCCAAAACCGGCCGCGAGCAGCAGCAGGCGCGTGATATCGGCCGTCCAGAAACGCGCCGCGGCGGCCGGCAGCATCATCATGCCGACGGCGAGCAAGGTCCCCAGCGCATGGAACCCCGCGACGAGGTTCAGCACCACGAGCGCAAGGAAGGCGAGGTGAACGACACCGCCGGAGCGGCTGACCGAGCGCAGGAAGCCGGGGTCGACGCATTCCAGCACCAATGGCCGGTAAAGCGCCGCCAGCGACAGCAGCGACACGGTCGCGACGCCGGCAAGCAGGATCAGCACCTGGTCGTCGAGCGCCAGCACATTGCCGAAGAGCACATGCAGCAGGTCGATGGCCGAGCCCCTGAGCGAGACGATGGTAACGCCGAGCGCCAGCGAGATCAGGTAGAAGGCGGCGAGTGAAGCGTCCTCCTTGAGCACGGTCGCGCGCGCCACGGCACCGGCCGCAAGCGCCACCGCAAACCCGGCGGCGAGCCCGCCGATCGTCATCGCCGGCAGCGAGAAGCCCGCGACGAGATAGCCCAAAGCCGCGCCTGGCAGGATCGCGTGCGCCATGGCGTCACCGGTCAGGCTCATCCGTCTGAGCATCAGGAAGACGCCGATCGGCGCGCCCGAAACTGAGAGCGCGACCACGCCGACGAGGGCGCGGCGCATGAAGTCGAATTCGGCGAAGGGGCCGATGAGGAGATCGTAGAGCATCGGCTTGGCCTGTTTGGGCGGATCAGGCGGCGTCGCGCTGGCAGGGAGCCGCGTGGCTATCGAAGGACTCGACCATGCGCCGCGCCTTCAGCAGGTTTTCAGGCGTCAGCACGGTCGCGGTCTCGCCCCAGGCCACGGCCTCGCGCGCCAGCAGCAGCGTCTGCGGGAAGGCCTGCCGGACCGTCTCGATATCGTGCAGCACCGCGACGACAGTGCGGCTCTCGCCATGCCAACGCCGCACCAGCTCCAGCAGATCGGCGGTGGTGCGCGCATCGATCGCAGTGAAGGGCTCGTCGAGCAGGATCACATCGGCATCCTGGAGCAGGAGCCGCGCGAACAGCGCCCGCTGCATCTGCCCCCCCGAAAGCGTGCCGATCGGCCGGCGCTCGAATCCGGTCAGGCCCACGGCCGCGATGGCATGCTCGATCTTGTGGGCGGCGCCCGCGCCGATGCGACCGAAGATGCCGGCCCGGTTCCACAACCCCATGGCGACGAGATCGTAGACATGGATCGGGAAGGAGCGGTCGAGATCGGCCGATTGCGGGAGATAGGCGAGCCGCTTGCCCTTGGCGAGCGCGACGCCACCGGAGAGCGGCGCGAGCGCCCCGGCAATGCCCTTGAGCAAGGTCGACTTGCCGGCGCCGTTGGGCCCGACGATGGCGGTCAGGCTTCCGGTCTCGATCTCGCCGGAGAGGTGATGCACCGCCGGATGGCGGTCATAGCCCAGCGTCAGGTCGGTCAGGCGGATGGCGGACATCAACGCAAACTCACAGGATCACGGCCAGCGTCGCCAGCCAGAGCAGGGCGACGATGGCAGCGGCCAATCCCACGCGCGTTCCCGCCGACAGGCGCAGCAGCGACCACCCCGGAGCTTCCGAGGCGGCGCGATGCGTGTGAGGTGCGTGCGCGTGAGCCATAAGAAATGATATAATGTTACGCTCGCGCCGGAGCAAGCGCGATTCCGTGCCTGTCCCCTGCGTGATGGCAGGACCTGCTCCGGCCTTTTGTCATTCCGGGGCGCGCCGCAGGCGTGAACCCGGAAACCACGACTGGGCAGAACGTCAGGTGCTCGGCTGCGAGCCGCTCGCCCGATCGTGGATTTCCGGTTCTTCGCTGCGCGAAGCCCCGGAATGACAAGGGTAGCGCCAATCAGGAATGGCCCAGCTCCTCCCGGCTCAGAACGGCAGGTACTGATAGAGCCAGGTCTCGGTCAGCACCGTATCGCCCGCCTTGAGATAGCAGCGCATCTCGACCGGCTCGCTGCCGGCGACGGTGAGGTCGAACTGGGCCCGCCAATGGCCGGTGACATCGTCCGGAACCGCTTCGGTGAAGACATAGGAGAAGCTGCCGCGCGAGGTCGAGAGCACCACCTCCGGCTTCGTGCCGAAGGGGATCGCCTCCAGCGCCGGGCCGAGGAACTCGACCATGAACTTGCGCACGCCTCGGGGCCGCGCCGTCCCCGGCTGGCCGCCATTGCCGAGCCGCATCGCGACGACCCGCCCGAGCTTCGTCGGGAAGGGCTCGTCGGAGAGCCAGTGCAGCGTGTAGCGGAAATTGTAGGCGTTTCCGGCTTTGGCTGGCGCTTCCGGCACCCACATCGCCACGATATTGTCGTGGATCTCATCGTCGGTCGGGATCTCGATGAGTTGCACCGAGCCCCTGCCCCATTGCCCGTCCGTCTCGACCCAGAGGCTCGGACGACGCTCGTAATGCACGCCGTCGAGATAATGCCCGGTCTCGCGATCGCGCTGCATCAGGCCGAAGCCGCGCGGATCGGTGTCGACGAAGGACGAGGCCACGGTGTGCGGCGGATTGTTCAGCGGGCGCCAGGCACGCTCGCCCGAGCCGGTCCAGAGCCCGAGCCCGTCGGAATCATGCACTTCCGGGCGCCAGTCGACCGCCGTCTGCTTCACCGTTTCGGAATACCAGAACATCGAGGTCAGCGGCGCGATGCCGAGCCGCGAGACGTCCTGGCGCAGATGCAGCGCGGTCTCGATCTCCATGACCACGCCCTTGCCGCGATGCATGCGGAAGCGATAGGCGCCGGCCAGGCTCGGCCCCGAAAGCAGCGCATGGACCACGACATGTTCGGCGCCGGCCTGCGGGGTTTCCAGCCAGATATGGGTGAAATCAGGGAATTCCTCGGCCTTGCCGGAGACCGCCGGATCGATCGCGACGCCGCGCGCCGACAGGCCGTACTGGTAGAGCTCGCCGATGGCCCGGAAATAGGAGGCGCCGAGAAAGGCGACCCAGTCGTTCGTCTTCCAGTCGAGCGCCTCGCCGTTGCGCCCGGGATGGCCGCTGCGGCTTTCCTGGAGGCGGAAGCCGGCAAAGCCCGCTCCGGCGGGGAGTTCGCGCGCCGGCGAGTTGACGGGCATCTCGAAATAGCTGGCGTCGTAGACGATCTCGCGCGCCTTGCCGTCATCGACGACATGCATCCTGACCGGCTTCTGGAAGAAGCGGCCGAGATGGAAGAAGGTCACCGGCCAGGGCGAGGGACCATTCGCCCAGAGCGCCGCTTCCGGCTTGAACCGGATTTGGCCATGGGCCTCGTAATCGATCCGCCGCATCACCTCGGGCCGCGGATTCGGCGGCGCCTCATAGGGCCTGGCCGCCATCTCCTTCGCCCGCGCCTTCAGGGATTCGAAGCTGAACTCCCTGGCTTCGCCGAGCTTGAGCCCCTGCTGGGCCAGGGCTTCCGGCGCAAAGCCGAGCGCGGCAAGCGTCGCTGTCGCGCCCGCGCCGGCGAGAAGAGTTCGTCGGTCGAGGCGAAGCCCCTGGCTGCTACCCTGCTCGGCGCGGTCCTGCATGTCGTTCCTGGTCACTCGTTGCTCGGAGGCGCGGCCAGCCCGCCCATGGCGAAGTGACCGTGCGAAACCGGAGATAGGCAGCCGATCATGGCGAAACCAGTCCGGCCCTTGGGCTAAAGGCGGACTGCCACCTGTTGTCGAACGCTTTCCCTTTCCGGTTCAGCATGCTCTAAAAACGCGACAACTGGCCGCATGAGCCGGAAAGACCCTCAGGGAGACATCATGAAAGCACAGTTCCGCAGCCGCCTTGCCGGCTTTGCCGCCGCCGTCGCGCTCGTCGCCGCGCCAGTCGCCGCCAGCGCCCAGGACTTCATCAACATCCTGACCGGCGGCACCTCCGGCGTTTATTACCCGATGGGCGTCGCGCTTTCGAAGATCTATGGCGAGAAGATCCAGAACGTCCGGCCGACCGTGCAGGCGACCAAGGCCTCGGTCGAGAATCTCGTGCTGCTGCAGCAGGGCCGCGGCGAGATCGCCTTCACGCTGGGCGATTCGCTCGACGCCGCCTGGAAGGGCGATGAGGAAGCCGGCTTCAAGGCGCCGCTGAAGAAGCTGCGCGGCGTCACCGCGATCTATCCGAACTACGTCCAGATCGTCGCCTCCAAGGAGAGCGGCATCAAGACGCTGGCCGATCTCAAGGGCAAGCGCCTCTCGGTCGGCGCGCCGAAATCCGGCACCGAGCTCAACGCCCGCGCGATCCTCGCCGCCGCCGGCATCACCTACAAGGATCTCGGCAAGATCGAGTACCTGCCCTTCGCCGAATCCGTGGAGCTGATGAAGAACCGCCAGCTCGACGCCACCCTGCAATCGGCCGGGCTCGGCGTCGCCTCGCTGCGCGACCTCTCGACCTCGGTCGAGATCAACGTCGTCGAGGTGCCGAAGGCCGTCATCGACAAGGCCGGCCCGCCCTTCATCAGCGCCCCGATCCCGGCCAATACCTATACCGGCCAGAGCGCGGCGGTGAACACGGCTGCCGTGGTCAACTACCTCGTCACCCATGAGGGTGTGAAGGAGGAGCTGGTCTACCAGATGACCAAGGCGATCTTCGAGAATCTCGGCGAGCTCGCCGCCTCGCATGCGGCCGGCAAGGAGATCAAGCTGGAGAAGGCGCTTGACGGCATGCCGGTCCCGCTGCATCCGGGCGCCGCGCGCTATCTCAAGGAAAAGGGCCTGAAGACCGGCTCGTAAGGCGCTTGTCATCCCGTGCGCGCTGCAGCGTGAAACGCTGCGGCGCAGACACGGGACCGCGCGACGAGAAGGCGCCCTACCTGATGACGATCCCGCATCTGCACCGCAGCACTCGCGTGCCGCGGCGCGTGCAGGATGACAAAGCTTTACCGGCAGGATCTGGACGATGACCACCACCGCCGCCGAAACCGACCAGTTGGAAGCCCTCTCCGGTGCGAAGCCGGGCGAGGTCGAGCACGCCGATCTGGACAATTTCGAGCATGGCTTCCCGCCCGGCTTCGGCCCCGGCGGCTGGGGCCTGTTCGCCTATGGGCTGGCGCTCGCCTTCGCCGCCTTCCAAATTGCGGTCTCCGCCTGGAACTTCCTGCCGAGCCAGGCGGCGCGCGGCGTCCATGTCGGTTTCCTGCTGCTGCTCTCCTTCGGCCTCATCGCCAATTTCAGGGCCAAGGACACGCCCGGCCGCCTGCTCGGCTGGGCGCTCGGCATCCTCGGCTTCGGCATCGGCCTCTATCAGTGGATCTTCTACGCAGACCTGATCCTGCGCGACGGCGATCCCTCGACGCTCGATCTCGTCGTCGGCACGCTCCTGATCGTGCTGATCTTCGAGGCGGCCCGCCGTTTGATGGGCAACGCCCTGCCGATCATGTGCGGCATCTGCCTGCTCTACTGGTTCTTCGGCCAGTATCTGCCCGCGCCCTTCAACCATCGCGGCTATGGCTTCGACCAGATCATCGGCCACCTCTCCTTCGGCACGGAAGGCTTCTACGGCACTCCGATCTACGTCTCCGCGACCTATATCTTCCTGTTCATCGTCTTCGGCTCCTTCCTCGAGAAGGCCGGGATGATCCATCTCTTCAACGACGTCTCCCTCGGCCTCTTCGGTGGCGCGCGTGGCGGCCCGGCCAAGGTCGCCGTGGTCTCGTCGGGCATGATGGGCATGATCTCCGGCTCCGGCGTCGCCAATGTCGTCACCGTCGGCCAGTTCACCATCCCGCTGATGATCAAGTTCGGCTATCGGCGCGCCTTCGCCGCCGGCGTCGAGGCCACGGCCTCGATGGGTGGCCAGATCATGCCGCCGGTGATGGGCGCCGTCGCCTTCATCATGGCCGAGACGCTGGGCGTGCCCTATGCCGAGATCGTCAAGGCGGCTGCGATCCCTGCCGTGCTCTATTTCGCCTCGGCCTTCTGGATGGTGCATCTGGAGGCCGGCAAATACGGCCTCAAGGGCATCGAGCGCTCCATGCTGCCGAGCCCGCTCAAGGCCCTGCGCGAGCGCTGGTATCTGGCGCTGCCGCTCGCCGTGCTGGTCTTCATGCTGTTCCACGGCTTCACGCCGCTCTTCGCCGGCACGATGGGCCTGGCGCTGACGGTCGGCCTGCTGCTCGGTGCCGGCATCACCGCGGGCTTCAGCACGCAGACCTTGCGCATCATCTTCTGGGTCGGGCTCGGACTGATCGCCGCCGCGCTCTTCCGCGACGGCATGGATATCCGCATCGTCGCCGGCCTGATCGCGCTGCTTGTCCTTGCCAACGCCTTCACGCTCGGCGGCCGCACGACACTGGCGATCAGCCGTGACGCGCTCGCCGACAGCGCCAAGACGGCGCTGCCCGTCGGCATCGCCTGCGCCATCGTCGGCACCATCATCGGCCTGATGACGCAGACCGGCATCGGCACCACCTTCGGCGCCTGGATCATCGGCCTCGGCCAGCACAGCCTGTTCCTGGCGCTGATCCTGACGATGATCCTGTCGATCCTGCTCGGCACCGGCATCCCGACGATCCCGACCTATATCATCGTCGCCGCACTCGCCGCCCCGGCACTGGAAAAGCTCGGCGTGCCGCTGATCGTCAGCCACATGTTCGCCTTCTACTACGGCATCATGGCCGACCTCTCGCCGCCGGTGGCGCTCGCGGCGCTCGCCGCTGCCCCCATCGCCAAGGAGAACCCCGACAAGATCGGCTGGGAGGCGATGCGCGTCGCGCTCGCCGGCTACGTCATCCCCTTTATCGCCGTCTATTCGCCAGCGCTGATGCTGCAGCCGGGAGATCCGATGGCGAACGTCATCGGCTTCTGGCCGGCGGTGGTCTACGCCACCTTCAAGGCGACGATCGCCATCGGCCTCTTCGGCATGGTCGCGATCGGCTATCTGTTCGGCCGTCTCACCGTGATCGAGCGCGTGCTCTGCTTCGGAGCCGCCGTGCTGCTCTTCGGCGAGTTCGCCTATAGCGATCCGCTCGGCTATGCGCTGGCTATCGCCATCGTCGGGAGGCACTGGCTGGCCGCGCGCAAGGCCGAGACGGCCGTCGTATGAGCCTGTGCCTCGCGGCCGGCGCGCTCGTGGTAGCGCTCGGCACGGGCGAGATCACGCTGGGCTGGCGCCATTCGGTGCAGAAGACGCTGTGGGAGGAGGTCTGGCGGGAAACGCCCGCCGGCCTGGAGATCGTCGAGGCCCGGATCGAAGGCTCCGGCGCCGGCATGGACCCGCCCGATGGCGCGAAGCTCGCGGGCGGCTTCTGGCGCTGGCATCCGGCGCTGCCGCCGCTGAAGGACGTGGTGATGCGCCGCTCGGGCGCGACCGCGGACTGGCGCGTCTGCACGGCCTCAGGCTGCCGCGCGATGGGCGACTACCTGCCGGCGGGTGCCGATCCGGTCACGCTGAAGATCTGCGATTGATAGAAAAGGCCGAAGGCCTCAATCGACCTCGGTCAGATGCTCGATCTTGAGCATGCGGCGCATCAGGTTGACGATGCCGTAGGCCGCGAAGACCGAGAAGATCGCCATCATGATGTATTCGAAGATGGTGCCGAGCTCGAACAGGCCCGCCAGCGCCCAGCCAGCCGCCAGCGCCACGCCGAGGAGCTCGACCGCGATCAGAATCCCGAACGAGGTGACCATGATCAGGTTGCGCCAGTTGGTATGCCGTCCGGCCATGCTGTCCTTCCCGAGATCATCGCGCGTCCGACCGGACGCGGACACGATGATCTATCATAGTGTCATCGCATCGGGTTGATCCGGCGCGATAGCGCGAGCACCTCAAGCGGTCATGCGCCTCACGCACCTAGCGGAGCTTGCCGCCCCATGCAACAAATTCGCGCCCCCTGCCCAGATGGGCACGATCTGCGCGCTTGAAAAGTCCTGATGCTGGATACGCCTGTCTTCGCTTCCGCCGCCGTGGCGGCCCCTCACCGCCTCGCCTCCGAAGCGGGCAGGGCTGTTCTGGCCGAAGGCGGCAACGCCATCGAGGCCATGGTCGCGATGGCCGCGACGATCGCCGTGGTCTATCCGCATATGAACGCCATCGGCGGTGACGGTTTCTGGCTGGTTCATGAGCCCGGCGGGAAGATGCACGGCATCGAGGCCTGCGGCCCGGCAGGCTCCCTCGCCACGATCGAGCGCTATCGCGGCATGGGTTACGACACCCTGCCTGCGCGCGGGCCGGAAGCCGTCCTGACGGTCGCCGGCGCCGTCGGCGGCTGGCAGCTCGCCCTCGATCTCTCGCGCTCGCTCGGCGGCCGCATGCCGCTGCGGGACTTGCTGCTCGATGCGATCACGCATTGCCGCGAGGGCTATGCCGTCTCGGATTCCGAGCTCGGCAACAAGCCGAACGAGCTGGAGGCCCTGAAGGCCGCTCCCGGCTTCCTCTCCAGCTTCTGGATCGATGGCGCCCCGCCCGGGCCCGGCGCCCGCCGCAAGCCGGAGGCGCTCGGCGCCGCCCTGCAGCAGCTCGCCGATGCCGGCCTCGACGATTTCTACCGCGGCGATGTCGGCCGCGAGATCGCCGCCGATCTGGAGCGCATCGGCACCCCGGTCACGCGGACCGACCTTGAACGCTACCACGCACGCAGCGTCGCCCCGCTGACGCTGAAGCTGCCCGGCCTGACCGTCGCCAACCTGCCGCCGCCGACGCAGGGGCTGGCTTCGCTGATCATACTCGGCATCTTCGAGCGGCTCGGCCCCTGGAAACGCGACTCGTTCGAGCACCATCACGGGCTGATCGAGGCGACGAAGCGCGCCTTCGCGATCCGTGACCGCTACGTCACCGACCCGGCCGAGCTCGACCACCCGGCAGCCGATTTCCTGAGCGAAGCCGCGCTGGCCCGCGAGGCGGCCGCAATCGACCGGAAGCGGGCGGCGACACTGCCCCTGCGCAACGGCGATGGCGACACGATCTGGATGGGCGCGATCGACGGCAAGGGCCTCGCCGTCTCCTATATCCAGTCGCTCTACTGGGAATACGGCTCGGGCTGCGTGCTGCCGGCGACCGGCATCCACTGGCAGAATCGCGGCGTCTCCTTCTCGCTCGACAGGAACGCTGCCAATCCGCTGGTTCCAGGCCGCAAACCCTTCCACACGCTGAACCCGGCCCTCGCCCGTTTCGATGACGGACGCGTCCTGCCCTATGGCGCGATGGGTGGCGACGGCCAGCCGCAGTTCCAGGCCCAGATCCTGACGCGCTACCGTGCCGGCCAGAGCCTCGCCGCGGCGGTCGATGCGCCGCGCTGGCTCTTCGGCAAGACCTGGGGAGCAGGCTCGACCAGCCTCAAGTTCGAGAGCCGCTTCGACCCGTCGCTGCTGGAGCGGCTCGATGCCGCCGGCCACCCGGTCGAGGAAAGCGGCCTCGCCTATTCCGAAGGCTTCGGCCATGCCGGCATGCTGGTGAAGCACGCGAAGGGTCAGGTCGAAGCCGTGCATGATCCGCGTTCCGATGGCGATGCGAGGGGGCTCTGACGCATGACTTTCGACGATCCGTTCCGCTGCTTCCTTCCCTATCCCGACGCGCCGGTGAAACACGCCGTCGCCGGCCCGCTCGCCGGGCTGACGCTGGCGGTGAAGGATCTCTTCGACATCAAGGGCTATCCGACCGGGGCCGGCTCGCCCTTGGTGCTGGCGCAGTCCGGCATCAAGGCCAAGACGGCGCCGATCGTGAAGGATCTGCTCAAGGCCGGCGCCCGCTTCGTCGGCAAGACCCATACCGACGAACTCGCCTTCTCGCTCAACGGCCAGAACGCGCATTTCGGCTCGCCGATCAATCCGGCGGCGCCCGAGCGCATCACCGGCGGCTCCTCCTGCGGCTCGATGGCGGCGGTTGCCGGGCGCCTCGCCGATATCGCACTGGGCTCCGACACGGGCGGCTCGGTGCGGGCACCGGCGAGCTATGGCGGCCTCTTCGGCATTCGGCCGAGCCATGGCCGGCTCTCGCTGAAGCGCACCTGGCCGCTGGCGGAAAGCCTCGACACCCCCGGCTGGTTCGCGCGCGACGGCGAGACCTTCGCCCGCGTCGCCAATGTGCTGTTCGGTCCCGATAAGACGGAACTCCCCGAGGCGCCGCGCCTCCTGATGGCTGACGACATGTTCGCCCAGGCCGTGCCCGAGGCGGAGACGATCCTGCGCAATGTCGTGCAGCGCACGGTTCCGGCGCTCGGCCAACCCGAGGGCATCAAGCTCGTCCGCGATCTTGACGCGCTCTACTGGGCCTTCCGCTGGATCCAGGGCCGCGAAGCTTGGGCTTCGGACGGCCCAATGATCGAGCGCTTCAATCCCCCGCTCGGCCCGGGCGTGAAGGAACGGTTCGCCTTCTCGAAGGCGGTGACCGACGCCGAATACGCCAAGGGCGAATCCACCCGGAAATCATTCCGCACCAAGCTTGCCCGCTTGCTCGGCCAGAATGGCGTGCTGATCCTGCCGACGATGCCGGACGTCGCCCCGCTGATCGCGGCCAGGGAACCCGAGCTGGACGATTTCCGCAACCGGGCGCTGCGCCTGCTCTGCCTCGCGGGCCTGTCCGGCTTCCCGCAGGTCACGATTCCCGTGGCGCAGCGCGAGGGCGCCCCACTCGGCCTGTCATTGATCGGGCCGAAAGGCTCCGACCGCTCGCTCGTCGCCTTCGCGGTGCGCTACGAGCGCGCCGCCCGCATCCGGATCGCCTGAGAGGAGACCGCCATGAGCGGACATCACCACCACGATCACGACCATGACAACCACTTCACCGCGATCGAGGCGCGGGTGAAGGCGCTGGAAACGCTGATGGTGCAGAAGGGCTATGTCGACCCGGCCGCGCTCGACGCGATCATCGACACCTACGAGACGAAGATCGGCCCGCGCGACGGCTCCCGCATCGTCGCCAGGGCCTGGACCGATCCGGCCTTCGCCGAGCGCCTGAAGGCGGACGGCACCGCGGCGGTCGGCGAACTCGGCTATGGCGGGCGCGGCGGCGAGCATATCGTCGCCTGCTTCAATACGCCCGAGCAGCACAACCTGATCGTCTGCACGCTCTGCTCCTGCTATCCGTGGCCAGTGCTCGGGCTGCCGCCGGTCTGGTACAAATCCCCGCCCTATCGCGCCAAGGCCGTCATCGACCCGCGCGGCACCATCTCCGATTTCGGCGTGACGCTGCCGGAAAGCCAGCGCATCCGCGTCTGGGATTCGACCGCCGAGACCCGCTTCATCGTCATCCCGATGCGCCCCGCCGGCACCGAGGGCTGGAGCGAGGAAAAGCTCGCCAGCATCGTCACGCGTGATTCGATGATCGGCACCGGCTTGCCGAAGCTGGAGGACGCGGCATGAACAGCGCCCACGATCTCGGCGGCCAGATGGGCTTCGGCCCTGTCGTGCCCGAGCCGAACGAACCGGTCTTCCATGGCGACTGGGAAAAGCGCGTGCTGGCGATCAATGTCGCGGCCGGCGCCATGGGCGCCTGGTCGATCGACGAGATCCGCCATGCCCGCGAGAGCCTGCCGCCGGCCCAGTACCTGTCCTCGACCTATTACGAGATCTGGCTGGCCGCACTCGACAAGGTGCTGGTCGAGCACGGCTTCCTGAGCACCGACGAACTCGCCAGCGGCAAGCCGGCGCCCGAGCGCCGCGAGCCGAAGCGCGTGCTCAAGGGCGACGAGGTCGCGGGCGTCCTGCGCCGCGGTTTCCCCTACGAGCGCGAGGCCAAGGCACCGGCCCGCTTCGCCATCGGCGACAAGGTCCGCACCATCGTGATGCATCCGCAGCATCACACCCGCTTGCCGCGCTATGCCCGCGGCAAGACCGGCGCGATCGAGCGCATCACCGGCTGCCACGTCTTCCCGGATACCGGCGCACAGGGCCAGCCCGAGACGGCGCAATGGCTCTACACGGTGGTCTTCGACGGCCGCGAACTCTGGGGCCGCGATGCCGACCCAACCTCCACCGTCAGCATCGAGGCCTGGGAGAGCTATCTTGAGCCGGCCTGAGACCGATCTCGCGGCGGCATTGGCCGCCGACACCCCGATCCCGCGCGATGCCGAGGGGCCGATCTTCGCCGAACCCTGGCAGGCGCAGGCCTTCGCGCTGGTCGTCGAACTCCAGAACAAGGGCGTCTTCACCGCCGATGAATGGGCGCAAGCGCTCGGCGCAGAAATCCGCGAGGCGCTGGCGGCCGGCGGCTGCAAGGACGGCTCGGATTATTACGAGCGCTGGTGCGAGGCGCTGGAGCACCTGCTGATCGCCAAGGGGCTGACCTCTCACGAGGGCGTCGACGCGCTCGCCGCCTCATGGGCTCGCGCGGCGGAAGCGACGCCGCATGGCAAGCCGATCCTCCTGGAAAATGATCCGCTGCGGGGCTGAGGCTTAGCTCCCTGCCCCGCCGATCCAGAGACCAGTGAACAGCGCCGCGCCGAGCACGGCGACGAAGGCGGCGGCCAGCAATTCGAGCCCAGCGATCAATCGCGCCGAGCGCAGACTGCCGCCGCCGGCGAATTTCAGCGCCGCGAACTTGAAGAACACCGCGAAGGCCGCCAGCGCCCCGGTCGTGATCGCCGTCCCCAGTGCCATGGCGAAGGTCGCGGCGATGCCGGCCCAGAACAGCCCCTGCGCATTCGCGAAGACGAGGATGATCAACGCGCCCGCGCAGGGCCGCGCGCCGGCCGCGACGACGACGCCGGCCATGTCGCGCCAGCCGGCGAGCCGCGAGACCTGCTCGGCATCGGGCATATGGACATGGTCGCAAGCCGCCGGATCATGCGCTCCGCCCGCTTCCAGCCGAACCAGCGCGCCCGCCTTCCGCCAGAGCATCAAGAGCCCGACCAGCGCGACCAGCAGGAAGCTGCCCTGCTCGATCACGGTCGTCGCGGCATTCATCTGCATCGCAGTGACCCGCAGCAGCAGCGTCGCCACCGTCACGATCGCGATCGCGACCAGCGCCTGCAGGAGCGCCGCGGCAAAGCTCAGGCCCAGGCCCCGCTTCAGGCTGCGATTGTCGGCGACGATATAGCCGGAGATCACCGCCTTGCCATGCCCCGGCCCGGCCGCATGGAAGACGCCATAACCGAAGGAGAGCCCAAGCAGCCCCCAGAGTGCGGCGGGGGCCGTGGCGATCGCCTTCAACGTCGCGGTCAACTCGCGATAGAAGCTCGACTGCCAGGCGATCAGCACCGCGCCGAAGCCGGTCGTGGACGGCAGCGCCTCCCGTGGCAACGCCGTGCCGAAGGGATTGCGCGGCGGAGGCGGAGGCGGCGGGCTGACGCTCGCGATCAGCAGGGCGAGCAGCGCGACCACGCCCCCGACCAGCAGCAGCGCCAGCGCGCAGGCGATCAGGCGCCGGGATAGCGTCGTGCCGGCCGGGCGCGCTGCCTCAGCCGCTGTCACGGACAGGCCACCAGCGCTCGCGTCGTCACCTCGAGCCCACTGACATCGGGCGTCGCCGTGATGTCAGCTTCGGCGAGGCGTTTCTGCGTGGCGTCGTCGAGCTTGGGCGGGCGGTTGACCCGCACCACGCAACCCTGCGGCGCACCCTTGGTCACGACCGCATCCGGCGCATCGACAATGTCGAAGGCGACGAAATAGGTGGGATCGCCGATCTCGATGCCGAAGGAGCGCGCCTTCGCCGGGGTCTTCAGCGGCAGGGTGAAGACCAGCGTCAGCACCTTGCTGTCATAGGACATCACCTGCTCGCCGGGCGTGCCGAATTCCTGCTTGCGGCCGTTGAGCTTGGCGGCGGTGAAGAACTCGACATCGGGCAGCGATTCGACATTGATCTTGGCGAGTTCGGCGAGCTCGTCCGAGGTCAGCTTGCCGTCGCCGTTCTTGTCGAGGCCTTGCGTGATATAGGCCGAATAGGCCTCATCGAAGCTCCAGTGATGCCGGATCGCCTGCACCGAACCATCGGCCGTGAAGACGATTTCTGCCTTGGCGTTGACGAAGACATGCGGATGCGCAGCCGCCGGCCCGGCCGCAAAGGCCGCCAGGAGCCCGAAAAGGGCCGTAAGATGCGCGCGTCGCGTCAAAAGCGAACCCTCCGTGATCCCCTCAAGGCTTGCGTGGATCATGGTTAAGCGATCGTCAACGGGCGCTTCGTCACGCCTGATCACGGCAACAGCCATCCCCGCCAAACAGGGCCAAATCGCGGCGCCTCCCGCGTGGCGCACACCAGCCGCTCCGCAAACCGCTGGACCGAGCTGCGAAAACTGGAATGATACCAGATCAATTGACCGCTTCCGGTCGATATGTCAGCCTTGCTGACATATTCGCCGCGAAGACGGCAAAGCATGAGGCCGGGACTACCGGCCCGTCGGCGGGAACGATCATCCGGGAGGCCGAACATGGCCGAAACACCACGGACATCCGGCACCGAGGCGGGAGCGCTGCCGAAGAACGGGCTGCGCGAGGTCGCGCTCGACGACAAATACGACCTCGACAAGCGTGAGGTCTTCCTCACCGGTACGCAGGCCGTCGCCCGCATGCTGCTGATGCAGCGCGAGCGTGACCGGCAGGCCGGGCTCGACACCGCCGGCTTCGTCTCGGGCTATCGCGGCTCCCCGCTCGGCGGGCTCGACCAGCAATTGATGCGCGCCGCGAAGCCCCTCAAGGCCGCGAACATCGTCTTCCAGCCCGGCCTCAACGAGGACCTCGCCGCGACCGCGATCTGGGGCACGCAGCAGGCGGGGCTCAGCGGCGAGGGCAAGCATGACGGCGTCTTCGCGCTCTGGTACGGCAAGGGCCCGGGCGTCGACCGCTCCGGCGACGTCTTCCGCCACGGCAACATGGCCGGCACTGATCCGAAGGGCGGCGTCATCTGCCTGATGGGCGACGACCACACGGCGGAATCCTCGACCAACGCCCATCAGACAGAATTCGTGCTGGTCGACCGGATGATGCCGATCCTCAACCCGGCCGGCGTGCAGGAGATCATCGATTACGGCCTGCACGGCATCGCGCTCTCGCGTTTCGCCTCGGTCTGGGTCGGCATCAAATGCGTCAAGGACAACATCGAATCGACGGCCTCGATCGATGGTTCGCTCGACCGCGTCACCATCACCACGCCGACCGACTACACCCCGCCGCCCGGCGGCCTTGCCATCCGCCGCGAGCTCGATTTCGTCGAGCAGGAACGTCGGATGCATCTCTACAAGCGCGATGCGATGCTGGCCTATCTGCGCGCCAACAGGCTGAACCGCATCGTCACCCATGGCGGCAAGACGCCGCGCATCGGCATCGCGACCGTCGGCAAATCCTATCTCGACGTGCAGCAGGCCCTAGTCGATCTCGGCATCGACGAGGTCCGCGCCAATGACCTCGGCATCCGCCTGTTCAAGCTCGCCTGCCCCTGGCCGATCGATCCGGCCGAGCTGAAGGCCTTCGCCAAGGGGCTCGACCTCATCATGGTGGTCGAGGAGAAGCGCTCGCTGATCGAGGTGCAGGTTCGCGAGGAGCTTTACGGCGCCGCGCACCAGCCGATGGTCATCGGCAAGAAGGACGAGACCGGCGACTGGCTCTTCCCGGTCCATGGCGCGCTCGACCCCAACGATATCGCGATCGCATTGGGCGGCCGCCTGCTGCAATACCGCGACGACCCTGCCTTGCGCGCCCGGCTGGAGGAGATCGCCGCAGCACGAGGACGGCTGGCCGAGGCACAGGAGATCGCGCGCCGTACGCCCTATTTCTGCTCGGGCTGCCCGCATAATTCCTCGACCGTGGTGCCCGAAGGCTCGCGCGCCTATGCCGGCATCGGCTGCCATTACATGGTGCAGTGGATGGACCGTGATACCGCCGGCTTCACCCAGATGGGTGGCGAGGGCGCGAACTGGGTCGGCGAAGCGCCGTTCTCCAAGCGCGGCCATGTCTTCCAAAACTTGGGCGACGGCACCTATACCCATTCCGGCTCGCTCGCGATCCGCTGGGCCGTCGCGAGCGGCGTCACCCTCACTTACAAGCTGCTCTACAACGACGCCGTCGCCATGACCGGCGGCCAGCAGGCGGAAGGCCACCTCTCGCCCGACCAGATGGCAAGACAGGTTGCGGCCGAGGGCGTGCAGCGTATCGCCGTGGTCAGCGACGACCCCGGAAAGTACCCGTCGGGAACGCAATGGCCGGCTGGCACGACGCTGCACCATCGCGACGAGCTCGACACCGTCCAGCGCGAGCTTGCCACGGTCTCCGGCGTCTCGCTCCTGCTCTACGACCAGACCTGCGCCACCGAGAAGCGCCGTCGGCGCAAGCGCGGTGCCTATCCCGACCCGGACAAGCGCGTGATCGTCAACGAGCTGGTCTGCGAGGGCTGCGGCGATTGCGGCGTGCAGTCGAACTGCGTCTCGGTCCAGCCGCTCGAGACCGAATTCGGCCGCAAGCGCCAGATCGACCAGTCGAACTGCAATAAGGACTTTTCCTGCGTGAAGGGCTTTTGCCCGTCCTTCGTCACGGTCCACGGCGCGAAGCCGAAGAAGGCCGATCCGCTCCGGCTCGATGCGTCTGCGCTCGGCGAAACCGAACTGCCCGAGCCGATCGTGCCGGCGCTCGATCGCAGCTTCGCGGTGATCGTCACTGGCGTCGGCGGCACCGGCGTCGTCACCATCGGCGCCATCCTCGGCATGGCCGCGCATCTCGAAGGCAAGGGCTGCGGCATGATCGACATGGCCGGCCTCGCCCAGAAGGGCGGCGCGGTCTTCAGTCACGTCAAGCTGGCGCCGCACCCGGACGACATCCACGCCATCCGCGTCACGGCCGGACAGGCCGATCTCGTGCTGGGCTGCGACTTGACCGTCACCGGCTCGAAGAAGGTGCTCGGCGCGATCCGGCCTGAGCGCGCCGCCGTCATCGTCAACACGGCCGAGAGCCTGCCGGGCGATTTCACCCGCAATGCCGATTTCTCACTGCCGACCGAGCGCCTGAAGCGCGCGATCCTCGCGGCCGCCGGCCGCGAGCAGACACATTTCATCGACGCGACGGCGGCCGCCGTCGCCTTCCTCGGCAATGCCATCGCCGCCAACATGTTCATGCTCGGCCATGCCTGGCAGCTCGGCGCGGTGCCGCTTTCGCGCGATGCGTTGCTGCGGGCAATCGAGCTCAACGGCGAAGCCGTCGCCATGAACAAGCAGGCCTTCGAGCTCGGCCGCCGCGCCGCGCATGATCCCGAAGCGCTGGCTGGCCTCCTGTCGCAGAGCAAGGCGGCGACGCCGGCCCGCCAGCTCTCGCAGACGCTCGAAGAAATCATCGAGCGCCGCGTCGCCTTCCTCACCGCCTATCAGAATGCAGCCTATGCGGCGCGCTATCGCCATCTCGTCGCCCGTGCGCAGACGCGGGAGGCGGCGGTGATGCCCGGCCAAACCGCCCTCAGCGAGGCCGTCGCCCGCAATCTCTTCAAGCTGATGGCCTACAAGGACGAATACGAGGTCGCCCGGCTCTACAGCGACGGCGCCTTCCGCAAGCAGGTCGCCGCGACCTTCGAAGCCGCGGATGGCGACGGCAAGCCGCTGCGCTACGAGCTCCACCTTGCCCCGCCGCTGCTGGCGCGGCGCGACCCCAATACCGGCCTGCCGCGCAAGATGAGCTTCGGTCCGTGGATGATGGGCGCCTTCTCCGTGCTCGCGAAGTTCAAGAGCCTGCGCGGCACCCCCTTCGACCTCTTCGGCTACACCGAGGAGCGCCGCATCGAGCGGCGGCTGATCGCGGATTACGAGGCGCTGCTGAACGAGCTGCTGACCAAGCTCTCGCCGAAGAACCACGCTCTCTGCGTGGCGCTGGCCGCGATGCCCGAGAAGATCCGGGGCTTCGGCCATGTCAAGGAACGGCATCTCACGGCAGCGAAGGCCGAGGAGGCGACGCTGCTTGGGCAATTGCGCGATGGATCGCCTTCAACCGCGTTGCCGCAGGCGGCAGAATAAGGTGCGGGGAACCCCTCTCGTTCACGGGCGCCTCTTTGGTTCAACTTGAGCCCAGCCCCCGTCGCAGCCCATACTGCGCGAACCGCACCATTGCCCGGATAACCGCCACCTTGATCACCCCCGAGGAACTGCGTGCCATCGCCTCCTGGTCCCGCGACCTGTCGGAGGGCGAATTCGAGGAGGCGCGACGCGGCATCTCCTTCAAGAGCTACGGCAAGGGCGCCTCGATCTGCCATGTCGGCGACCGGCTGGAATCCTGGACCGGCGTCGCCGACGGGCTGGTCAAGATGGCGACGACCTCGAAGACCGGGAAATCCGCGACGCTCGCCGGCATGCGCTCCGGCGCCTGGTTCGGCGAGGGCACCGTGATCAAAGCCGAGCCGCGACGCTACGAGCTGGTAGCACTGCGCGAATCCCGGATCGCCCTGATGCGGCGCTCGACCTTCCTCTGGCTGTTCGAGCATTCGGCCGCGTTCAACCGCTTCCTCGTCCACCAGTTCAACGAGCGCCTCGCCCAGTTCATCTCGCTGGCCGAGACCGAGCGAACGCTCGATTCGACCGGCCGCCTCGCCCGCAACCTCGCCTGGCTGTTCAACCCGATCCTCTACCCCGATCTCGGCCGCACGCTGGCGATCTCGCAGGAGGAGCTCGGCATGCTCGCCGGCATTTCCCGGCAGATGGCCAATCAGGGGCTGGCGAAGCTCGCCGATCTCGGCCTGATCGAGCTCGGCCATGGCAGCGTCACCATCCGCGACCTCGACCGGCTCGCCCGCTACGAAGGTTGAGTACGGTGCGACGGCACCAAATCGCCTCTCGCGCGTTCCCTTCCTCGAACAGCCATGGCTGAGAAAGGAAATGCCACCATGTTTGGCCTCCTCGACCTATTCACGAAACGGGTCAACGAGCAGATCGTCGCGTTTACCGCCGCACAATCCGATATCGCCCGCCGGCTCTGGGGCATTTGGTTCGATCCGTTCTATGCCTGCCAGCCGGTGAAAGTCCGCGCCGACCGCCGGAATTCCGGCCCGGCATCGGAGCGTTCGCCCGCGCAGCAGCGCCGTCATATCTGAACGGCAGCCAACACCGGCGTTCAGGTAACATTGCGCCGGGACCTGCTTTGATGAAGCGCGTCGAAAGAGAAGGAGACGACCATGCGTGGAATTCTCGTAGTCGCTGGCCTTGCTCTCGCTGCGATCGCCGCAACACCGGCCGCAGCCGCGCCCCTGACGCTCCCGCAGGCCGAGGCTCTCGATCGCCTGCCCGCCGAATACACCCGCCACAACCGCGAACACCGGATGTGGGAAATCGAGCGCAACATGGAGCGGCAGGACCGGTATGGCCGTCATCGCTACGGCCGCGACTATGACCGTGGCTATGGGTATGGCCGTCGCCACGGTGGCCCGCCGCCCTGGGCACCGGCTCATGGCTATCGGCGTCATCACTACGAGCGCTTCTGACGAGCGCCGCACGGTTCAGAAGCCCACCATCCCCCGAATGGTGGGCCGCTCTGCATCTCCAATGGAGGTTTCAGTCACGGCAGCGACGGCTAAACCGGCGCGTTGAACACAGCCTCGATCGCATGGCCGGCCGGGTCGACCACGAAGGCCGCGTAGTAATGCGGCCCGTAATGCGCGCGCAGGCCCGGCGCGCCATTGTCGCGCCCGCCATGTCGAAGCGCCGCCTCGTAGAACCGATCGACCGCGCCGCGATCCGGCGCCGCGAAGGCGAGATGGAAGCCCGGCCCAGGGGGCCTCTGCCCCTCCGGCCTGTGCTTCAGAGTAAGCTTGTCGCCGCCGCCCGGCTGGCCGTAGCCGACCGCCTGCCCGGTTTCGCCCGGCCGCAGATCCTGCCAGACCCTGACATAGCCGAGCGGCGCCAGCACCGCGTCGTAGAAGGCGCAGGCACGCTCGATATCGGTAACGCCGAAAGACAGATGATGAAGCATGTGTCGGTCCGCCATCGCCGCAGGCACGGTTCCGCCCGCCGATTCAATCTGCCGAATTCGTGAGGAAAATCAGGGCCGAAGCAGAAAAACCATCTAACACAT
The DNA here is from genome assembly GCF_053644975.1 of Allobosea sp. NPDC055353. NCBI lineage: Bacteria > Pseudomonadati > Pseudomonadota > Alphaproteobacteria > Hyphomicrobiales > Alloboseaceae > Allobosea > Allobosea sp. NPDC055353. The sequence continues at coordinate 255,998 of NZ_JBSHMC010000004.1, forward strand.
CTGTGTGAGAAGCAGACTTCGGCGGGACAATAGTCACCAAAAGGCGAATTGTCTGTCAAGCGGGTCCTTGCAAGGATGATGGCCGCCTGCAAGTCTTGCATGAGAACGAGGCCGGAAACCGGCCCGCGGAAGTCGCCACGACGCATGGCGGCTCGACAGGGAGAACGCAATCGTGGCAAGCGGCACCGCCGGCGAGGCGGATACCTTTCCGAAATTGCTGTTGCGCAATGCAAGGGAGCGCGCCTCGCGCGTGGCCTTCCGCCACAAGGACCTGGGCATCTGGCAGTCCTGGAACTGGGCCGAGGTCGCGACCCATGTCCGCGATTTCGCCGAGGGCTTGCGGCAGCTCGGCCTGAAGCGCGGCGAGAAGGTCGCGATCATCGGCCAGAACCGGCCGAAGCTCTACTGGTCGATGTGCGCGGCGCAGTGGCTCGGCGCGATTCCCGTCCCTGTCTATGCCGACGGCGTCGCCGAGGAGATGGCCTATGTCCTCGACCATGCCGAGGCGGTCATCGCCGTGGTGCAGGACCAGGAGCAGGTCGACAAGCTGCTCTCGATCACCGAGCGCCTGCCGCATCTCAGGCACATGCTCTACGACGAGCCCCGGGGCCTGCGCGACTACGACCACAGCAAGCTCCACGCCATCGAGACGGTGATCGCGGCCGGCGCCAAGGCGCTGAAGGACCCGCAGATCGAGGCCGCACTGGCCCGCGAGATGGAACAGGGACAAGGCTCCGATCTCGGCATCATCCTCTACACCTCCGGGACGACCGGACGGCCCAAGGGCGTGATGCTCAGCCATTTCAACGTCCTCATCGCCGCCGAGATCGGCTGTGGCTTCGACGGGCTGAACGAGACCGACGAGGTCATCGCCTATCTGCCGATCGCCTGGGTCGGCGACCACGTCTTTTCCTACGCGCAGGCGATGCTGGCGGGCTTCTGCGTCAATTGCCCGGAAAGCCCGGACACGGTGATCGACGATCGCCGCGAAGTCGGCACCACCTATGCCTTCGCCCCGCCGCGCGTCTTCGAGAACATGCTGACCGTGACCATGGTGCGCATGGAGGATGCCGGCGCCCTGAAGCGGAAGATGTTCCACTATTTCCTGGATGTCGCGAAACGCTATGGCGAGCAGATCCTGAACGGCGAGAGCGTGCCGCTGAAGGGCCGCCTGCTCTACAGGCTCGGCGACATGCTGGTCTACGGCCCGCTGCGCAACCGCTTCGGCCTGACCAATATCAAGGTCGGCTACACCGCCGGCGAGGCGATCGGCCCCGAACTCTTCCGCTTCTACCGCTCGATCGGCATCAACCTGAAGCAGCTCTACGGCCAGACCGAGGCCGGGGTCTACATCACCATGCAGCCCAACGGCGAGATCAAGGCCGACACCGTCGGCAAGCCCGCGCCGATGGTCGATATCCGCATCGACGACAATGGCGAAGTGCTCTACCGCTCGCCCTCGATCTTCGGCGGCTATTACAAGGACCCCGACAAGACCGCGGAGACGATGACCACCGACGGCTATGTCCGCTCCGGCGATGCCGGCTTCTTCGACGACGGCGGCCATCTCAAGATCATCGACCGCGCCAAGGATGTCGGAAAGCTCAACAGCGGCGATCTCTTCCCGCCGAAATACATCGAGAACAAGCTGAAATTCTATCCCAACATCAAGGAGGTCGTGGCTTTCGGCCAGGGCCGCGACTACGCGACCGTCGCGCTCAATATCGACCTCATCGCCGTCGGCAACTGGGCCGAGCGCAACAATGTGGTCTATGCCTCCTATCAGGAGCTCGCCGGCCACGATCTCGTCTACGACATGATCGCCAAGCATGTCGACGAGGTGAACCGCTCGCTCGCCTCCGAGCCGATGATGGGCGGCGCCCAGATCAAGCGCTTCCTGATCCTGCACAAGGAGCTCGATGCCGACGACGGCGAGCTCACCCGCACCCAGAAGGTCCGCCGCGGCTTCATCGCCGAGCGTTACGCCCCGCTGGTCACCGCGCTTTATGACGGCTCGGACGCCGCCGACATCTCCACCGAAGTCACCTTCGAGGACGGCCGCAAGGGCGTGATCTCGGCCCGCGTCAAGGTGCGCGACGCCAGGCTCTATCCCGTCACGGTCGAGGGGGCGCCGACCGCGGCGAAGGCGGCATGAACGCGGAACCGATCAACGTGACCGGCGTGCCCGTCCGCGACAAAGGCGAGGTCCTGCTCTCGGTCGAGAACATCTCGCTGCGCTTCGGCGGGGTGAAGGCGATCAGCGACGTCTCCTTCGACATCCGCAAGGGCGAGATTCGCGCCATCATCGGCCCCAACGGCGCCGGCAAGACCTCGATGCTGAACTGCATCAACGGCTTCTACCAGCCGCAGGAAGGCCAGATCGTCTTCAAGGGGGAGCGCCGCGCCAAGATGCGCCCGCATCGCGCGGCTGCCGGCGGCATCGCCCGCACCTTCCAGAACGTCGCCCTGTTCAAGGGCATGTCGACGCTCGACAACATCATGACCGGCCGCACGCTCAAGATGAAGAAGGGTTTCTTCTGGCAAGCCCTGCGTCATGGCCCGGCAATGCAGGAGGAGATCGCGCATCGCCGCGTCGTCGAGGACATCATCGACTTCCTGCAGATCGAGCACATCCGCAAGCTGCCTGTCGGCAAACTGCCCTACGGCCTGCAGAAGCGCGTCGAGCTTGGCCGCGCGCTCGCGATGGAGCCGGAGCTGCTCCTGCTCGACGAGCCGATGGCCGGCATGAACCTGGAGGAGAAGGAGGACATGTGCCGCTTCATCCTCGACGTGAACAACCAGTTCGGCACCACCATTGCGTTGATCGAGCACGATATGGGGGTGGTGATGGACCTCTCCGACCGCGTCGTCGTGCTCGAATACGGCCGCAAGATCGCCGACGGCACGCCTGAAGAGGTCAAGGCCGACCAGGCGGTCATCGACGCCTATCTCGGCGTGGCCCATTGAGGAGCGTGGACATATGAGCGACATCGCCACCCGCCCCGCCCCGAACCTTCTGGCCAACCCGTTGGTCAAAGCGGGCTTGATCGTCGCCGCCGTCATTGCGGCACTCGCGATCGGCGTCCGGCTCGATTCCACCAACACGCTCTATGCGATCTTCGTCGACCCGTTCCAGCAGATGGTCCAGGCGCCGGACCTGCTGGTGCAGACGGTCTGGGAAGGGCTCGTCTCCGGCGTGCTCTACGCCCTGATCGCGCTCGGCTTCGTGCTGATCTTCAAGGCTTCGGGCGTGTTCAATTTCGCCCAGGGCATCATGGTGGTGTTCGCCGCGCTGACGCTGGTCGGCCTCTATGAGAAGGGCGTGCCGGCCTTCCTCGCGGTCATCCTGACGCTCGGCGTGATGTTCGCGCTCGCGGTCACGATCGAGCGCGTGGTGCTGCGCCCGCTGGTCAACCAGCCCGACATCATCCTGTTCATGGCGACCTTCGGCATCACCTATTTCCTGATCGGCTTCGGTGAATCGCTCTTCGGCGGCAGTCCCAAGCAGATGATCGCCGAGCAGCTCTATCTGCCGAAGGGCGCGATCGACCTGCAGATCCTCGGCGGGCTGGTCTCGCTGCAGAAGATCGACATCGCCGCGGCGCTCATCGCCTCGCTGATGATCGCGGCGCTCGCTGTCTTCTTCCAGTACACCCGCATCGGAAGGGCGCTCCGCGCCGTGGCCGACAGCCACAAGGCGGCGCTTTCGGTCGGCATCTCGCTCAACCAGATCTGGGTCATCGTCTGGTTCACCGCCGGCATCGTCGCGCTGATCACCGGCATCATGTGGGGCGCCCGCTCGGACGTCTCCTTCGCACTGGAAATCGTGGCGCTGAAGGCCCTGCCGGTGCTGATCCTCGGCGGCTTCACCTCGATCCCCGGCGCCATCGTCGGCGGCCTGATCATCGGCATCGGCGAGAAGCTCGGCGAGTTCTACTGGGGCCCGCTGATCGGCGGCGGCATCGAGAGCTGGCTCGCCTATTTCATCGCCCTGGGCTTCCTGCTGTTCCGGCCGCAGGGCCTGTTCGGCGACAAGATCATCGAACGTATCTGAGGAGCCGGACGACATGCTCTACCGCGAGGCCGGCCAATACAAATCCAGCTATTCCAGCGATATGGCGGTCTTCCCGCTCAAGGAAGACCGGATCGGCATCGCCGTCATCCTGGCGATCGCGCTGGTCGCGATCCCCTTCCTGGGCAGCGACTTCTTCATCGCCTCGGTGATGATCCCGTTCCTGATCTTCTCGCTGGCGGCGATCGGGCTCAACATCCTCACCGGCTATACCGGGCTGATCTCGCTCGGCACCGCCGCCTTCATGGGTGTCGGCGCCTATAGCTGCTACAAGCTCACCACGATCTTCCCGGGCGTGAACATCATCGTCCTGATCCTGGTCTCGGGCCTGTTCTCGGCCGGCATCGGCGTGCTTTTCGGCCTGCCCTCGCTGCGCATCAAGGGCTTCTATCTGGCGGTCGCGACGCTCGCCGCGCAGTTCTTCCTGCAATGGGCCTTCGTGCGCGTGCCCTGGCTGTTCAATTACAACGCCTCGGGCGCGATCGAGGTGCCGCAGCGCACCCTCTTCGACATTCCCCTGACAGGCGCGTCCGCGACCCCGGAGACCCGCTATTTCGTCTGCCTCGGCCTCGTCGTGGTGCTGACCTGGTTCGCCTCCAACATCGTCCACGGCAAGCTCGGCCGCTCCTGGATGGCGGTTCGCGACATGGACATCGCCGCCGAGCTGATGGGCATCAAGCTGCTCAACGCCAAGCTCGCCGCCTTCGCCGTCTCCTCGTATTTCTGCGGCGTCGCCGGCGCGATGATGATCTTCCTCTGGTACGGCGGCGGCGAGGCGGCGGACGTGTTCTCGATCCGCCTGTCCTTCAACATCCTGTTCATGGTCATCATCGGCGGCCTCGGCTCGCTCATCGGCTCCTTCTTCGGCGCGGCCTTTCTGTCGATCCTGCCGACGGCGCTGAAATTCGGCCTGCCGGCGCTCGGCGTCCCGATCCAGGGTGCGGCGGCCGAACATGTCACCTTCATGCTGGTCGGCGCGCTGATCATCATCTTCCTGATCGTCGAGCCGCACGGCCTCGCCAGGCTCTGGCAGATCGGGAAGCAGAAATTGCGGACGTGGCCCTTCCCGTACTGAGGCGGGAGAGAGTCCAAGAAACGACCGGCACGACAGAAGCGCCGGCGAAAACAAGACGGGACCGGCTGGAACCGGCCCGGAGGAAACGAACGGAGGAAGTCCATGAAGACCAGCAATCTGTTGAAGGGTGCCGCGCTCGGAGCCCTGTTCGCTGCCGGCGCGCTTGCCCCGGCGATGGCGCAGGACAGCGTCTATTTCGCCAACAACGCCTATCGCACCGGCCCGTTCTCGGGCTCGGGCATCCCGATCGGCGACGGCATGCGCGACTACATCACGATGATCAACGAGCGCGACGGCGGCGTGAACGGCGTCAAGGTCATCTACGAGGAATGCGAGACCGGCTACGACACCAAGAAGTCGATCGAGTGCTACGAGCAGGCCAAGTCGAAGAACACCATCGTCTACTCGCCTTGGTCGACCGGCGCGACGCTGGCCGCGATCCCGCGCGCTCATGTCGACAAGATCCCGATCTTGTCGATGGCCTACGGCCTGTCCTCCTCGGCTGACGGCACGAACTTCCCCTGGGTCTTCATCCCGCCCTTCACCTATTGGGACGGCGCCTCCGTCATGGTGAAGCACATGGCGGCCGAGCTCGGCGGCATGGACAAGCTCAAGGGCAAGAAGCTCGGCCTCGTCCATCTCGACGCGCCCTTCGGCAAGGAGCCGATCCCGGTCCTCGAGAACCTCGCCAAGAAATACGGCTTCGAGCTCAAGCTCTATCCGGTGGCCGCAGCCGACATGCAGAACCAGGGCTCGCTCTGGCTCTCGATCCGCCGCGACCGGCCGGACTTCATCTATAACCAGGGCTGGGGCGCGATGAACCCGACCGCGGTCAAGGAAGCGATCAAGAACAACTTCCCGATCGGCAAGCTGGTCGGCGTCTGGTGGGCCGGTGGCGATGACGACGCCCGCGCCGGCGGCGACCAGGCCAAGGGTTACAAGTCGCTGAGCTGGACGCTCGCCGGCACCGAGGCGCCCGCCATGCAGGACATCCTCAAATACGTGGTCGACAAGGGCAAGAGCACGACGCCGAAGGAGAAGGTCGGCGAAGCCCTCTACAATCGCGGCGTCTACAACGCGATGCTCGTCGTCGAGGCCGTGCGCAACGCGCAGAAGCTGACCGGCAAGAAGGTGATCACCTCCGAGGACATGCGCCGCGGCCTGGAATCGCTCAATCTCACCGAAGCGCGCCTCAAGGAGATCGGGCTTGGCGGCTTCGTCACGCCGACCACGATCTCCTGCACCGACCATTCCGGCCACAGCAAGATGTTCGTCTCCGAGTGGGACGGCACCAAGTGGACCAAGAAGGGCGATTGGGTCGAGCCTCTGAAGGACGAGGTGCGGCCGCTGATCGAGGCCAACGCCAAGGACTATATCGAGAAGGCTGGCAACTGGCCCAAGCGCACCGAGCCCTGCGAAAAGTCGTCTTGATCTGACGGCAGCCGGCGGCGGCTCCCCGCCGCTCTTCCTTCTCCCCTCGGGGGAGAAGGTGTCTGCGAAGCAGACGGATGAGGGCAGACCTGCTCAGCTCTCATCCGTCATTTCCCTCATCCGACCCGGCTGACGCCGGGCCACCTTCTCCCCCGAGGGGAGAAGGAAGGAGCGTGAGATGTCGACCGCCACCCTCGAAAAGCCAACAGCAACGACCGCGAGCGACACCATCCTGTCGCTCAACAATATCGAGGTCATCTACGACCATGTCGTGCTGGTGCTGAAGGGCGTCTCGCTCACCGTGCCGCGCCAGGGCATCGTCGCGATCCTCGGTGCCAACGGCGCCGGCAAGACCACGACGCTGAAGGCGATCTCCAACCTGCTCAAGGCCGAGCGCGGCGAGGTCACCAAGGGCTCGATCGTCTTCGACGGCGAGCGCGTCGACAGGATGTCGCCGAACGAGCTCGTCCGACGCGGCTGCATCCAGGTCATGGAAGGCCGGCACTGCTTCGGCCATCTCTCGATCGAGGAGAACCTGCTGACCGGCGCCTTCACCCGCCGCGACGGCAATGCCGCGATCAAGCGCGACCTCGAGAAGATCTACACCTTGTTCCCGCGCCTGAAACAGCGGCGCTCATCGCAGGCCGGCTACACCTCCGGCGGCGAGCAGCAGATGTGCGCCATCGGCCGGGCGATGATGTCGAACCCCAAGATGATCCTGCTCGACGAGCCCTCGATGGGCCTCGCCCCGCAGATCGTCGAGGAGATCTTCGAGATCGTCCGGGGGCTCAACGCCGACGAGGGTGTGTCTTTCCTCGTCGCCGAGCAGAACACCAACATGGCGCTGCGCTACGCGACCTACGGCTACATCATGGAGACCGGCCGCGTCGTCATGGACGGCGAGGCGAAGATGCTGCGCGAGAACGAGGACGTGAAGGAATTCTACCTCGGCGTCGCCGAGGGCAACAAGAAGTCCTTCCGCGAGGTGAAGAGCTACAAGCGCCGCAAGCGCTGGCTGTCGTGACCTCACGCGATCCGGCACCGCACCCCGATAGACGAGACCCCGCCATGACAGAGCACCACGACGCGCTCGAAACCCGCTCGCCTGCCGCGCGCGAGGCCGATCTCTTCGCCCGCCTGCCGGCGGTGCTGGCGGCCGCTATGAGAGCCCCGGCCTATGCCGAGCGGCTCACCGGCATCGATCCCGCCGCGATCACCGATCGCAAGGCGCTGGCCGGGCTGCCGATCCTGCGCAAGGCGGAGCTGCCCGCCCTGCAGAAGGCGGCCCTACCCTTCGGCGGCTTCGTCGCGGAGGCGCCCGGCTCCTTCGGCCGCCTCTTCACCTCGCCCGGCCCGATCTTCGAGCCCGAGGGCACCGCGATCGACCCCTGGGGCGCCGCGCGCGGCCTCTACGCCGCCGGCTTCCGGCCGGGCGATATCGTCCTGAACACGCTGAGCTATCACCTGACGCCTGGCGGTTTCATCATGGATTCCGCCGCACGCGCGCTCGGCTGCACCGTGATCCCGGCAGGTCCCGGCAATACCGAGCAGCAGATGGAGGTGATCTCCGCCTACCGCCCGAGCGCCTATGCCGGCACGCCCGATTTCCTCAAGATCCTGATCGAGGCGGCGCAGACGCGTGGCGTCGACATCTCCTCGATCAAGCGCGCTGTCGTCTCCGGCGCCGCCTTCCCGCCCTCGCTGCAAGCCTGGGTCAAGGAGCGCGGCATCGATGCCTACCAGCTCTATGCCACCGCCGATGTCGGCGTCATCGCCTATGAGACCGCGGCCCGTGAGGGCATGGTGCTGAATGAGAACCTGATCGTCGAGATCGTCCGGCCGGGCACTGGCGATCCCGTCCCCGAGGGCGAGGTCGGCGAGGTCGTGATCACCAATCTCGACCCGCATCATCCCCAGATCAGGCTCGCGGTCGGCGATCTCACCGCCATCCTGCCGGGCACGAGCGCCTGCGGTCGCAGCAACACCCGGATCAAGGGCTGGATGGGCCGCGCCGACCAGACCGCCAAGATCAAGGGCATGTTCGTGCGGCCCGAACAGGTCGCCGAGATCGCCAGGCGCCACGCCGAGATCGCAAAACTCCGCCTCGTCGTCGGCCGCGCCAACGAGACCGACACCATGACCTTGAAGGCCGAGATCTACGCCGAGGCCGCTGGCCTGATCGACGCGGTCTCCTCGACCTTGCAGCAGGTGACGAAGCTGAAGGGAGCAGTCGAGATCCTGCCGCTCGGCGCCTTGCCGAACGACGGCAAGGTCATCGCCGACGAACGGCCGGTGGGATAGACGCGTCGTCCTGAAAGAAGCGCGGGATCCCCTCTCCTGTAAGGAGAGGGGTAGGGGTGAGGTGTCGGCCGTTGGACGGTTTCGCTCGCCCTGACCGCAGCAGCAGCGGTTAGATCACAGCTACGGGTGTCCAAGGGCCTACCCCTCACCCTGCCCTCTCCCTCCGGGAGAGGGTTCCCTGCGCCTTCTTCACCATGCGATCGGGTTCTCCCCATGCTCGTCCAGCCACGCATTGGCCCGGCTGAACGGCTTCGAGCCGAAGAAGCCTCGCCGGGCCGACAAGGGCGAGGGATGGGCGCTGGCGATGACCAGATGCCGGCTCTCGTCGATCAGGGGCCGTTTCGTTTGCGCCGGAGCGCCCCAGAGCAGGAAGGCGACATGCGGCCGCTGGCGTGAAACCGCCGCGATCACCGCGTCCGTTACCGCGCCCCAGCCGAGCGAGAGATGCGAGCCGGCCTTGCTCGCTCCCTCGCGCACTGTCAACGCCGTGTTGAGCAGCAAGACGCCCTGCTTCGCCCAGCGCGTCAGGTCACCGTCCGAGGGCGCGGGCTCTCCCAGATCCTCCGCCCGCTCCTTGTAGATATTGACGAGCGAGCGCGGCAGCGGCGGCGGTCCGACATAGGAGAAGGCGAGCCCATTGGCATGGCCCGGCGTCGGATAGGGGTCTTGGCCCAGGATGACGGCCCGGACCGTATCGAGCGGCGTCAGCGCCAGCGCGGCGAAGACCCGCTCCGGCACTGGGGCCACCACATGCCCGGCCGCCCGCTCGGCATCGACCGCGGCGCAGGCGCGCGCGGCAGCCCCATCGGCCGCGAAGACCGGCAGCTCGCGCCAGCCTCGTGCCCCCTCGCTCGCCAGGAAGGCTGCGAGCGCCTCGCTGCAACTCACTTCAGGACCGCCCGGCCTTCGACCCTGGCATCGACCGTGCCGAGCTTGCGGACATAGACCATCACTTCGTTGGCCATCAACTTGCCGTCGGTGAGGCCGATCAGCGTCCTGCCACGGCTCAGCGCCGTGTAGCCGTCGCCGCCCTCCAGCATGAAGTTATTGGAGGCGACGGTGTATTTGCCGGCCGGATCGATCGGCTTGCCGTCGACCGTGACGGCACCGACGCGCGAACCCTGCGGCTGCTTGAGATCGGCCTCGAATGTCAGGCCGGACACCACCGGGAAGCGGCCGGCGCCCTGCGGCGCATCGCGCAAGCCGTTCTCGATCGCGTCCTTCACGTCCTTGCCGGTGATCTCGACCATCACGGTGGCGTTTCCGAAGGGCAGCTCGCTCAGCACGTCGCGGCGGGTCAGCTTCTGTCCGGTGGCATATTGCTTGTTGGCGCGGATGCCGCCGGCATTGGTGATGGCGAGCTGGGCGCCGGTCGCGGCGCGGATCGCATCGGCGATCAGGTTTCCGATCGCGGTCTCCTGGGTGCGGATGACGCCGGTGCGGGAATCGAGCGGCGCGGCCAGCGTCGCGATGTCGACGTCGAGCTCCTTCGAAAGCTCACCCTCATAGCCCTTGATGATGGCGGCGACATCCGGGTCCGGCGTCGCTGCGCGGGAATCGTTGACGCGGAAGGTCGGCGTCCACGAGACCTGCCGCGCCGCGCCCTCGCCCTTGACGCTGACGGCGATGTCGATCGCGGTGACGTAATTGCCCTCCTCGTTCGACTCGACCATCACGACCTTGCCGTCATAGGCGATGGCGAGATCGTGGTCGTGGCCGGTGAGCACGATATCGACCACGCGCGAGCGCACGATCTCGTAATCCGTCTTCCGGTCGGCATGGACGACCGCAACGAGAATATCGGCGCCCTTGCCCTTCAAAACCTTGGCCTCGCGGCGCAGCGCCTCCATGGTCGAGGAGAATTTCAGGTCGCCGGGGAAGGAGACCTGCGGCGTCGGGTCGAAGGCCGTGCCGATGACGCCGACCTTGATGCCGCCGAGCTCGAAGATCTGCGAATCCTTGTGATGGGGCAGGATGCTGCCGGCCGCATCGCGCAGGTTAGCGGCGAAGGTCGGGTAGGTCTGCGCCGCCGTCAGCTTGAGGTAGTTCTCCTTGCCGAAATCGAATTCGTGGTTGCCGGGCACGAAGACGTCGATCCCCATCTTGTTCTGCATCGCGACGATATGCGCGCCCTGGTCGAAGCCCGACATCAGCGAGGGCGAGTAGCAGTCGCCGGCATGGCAGAACAGCACCGGCACACCCTTGGCGCGTTCGGCCTTGGCGATGCCGGCGGCGCGGGCGAAGCCGCCGCGGCCCTTGTCATCGCTCATCTTGTAGATGTCGTTGAGCAGCAGCAGCGTGAAGCTCGGCGCCGGCTGCTGGGCCATCGCCGCCGGAGCCGTCGCGGCGAGCGTCACTGGCGCCGCCAGGACGCCGAGAGCCTTGCGGCGGGTGAGCTTCGTCATGGCGAGCGCCCTTATGTCCTGAGAACCGCTCCAGACTAGCAAGAACAGAGCCGGGCTGGCCAGAGCAAGACGCGCCATAGGAAGCCGATGGCAGCGATGTCGCACCTCGACTTTCGGAGGGTTTCGAGGCTGGACGAAAGCGCGAACTCGTCTAAACCACGGGTTCAAGGAGAGCCCGCGCTCATGACTGCTGACATCGCCACGGGACTGGCCAGCGAGGCCGCTTCCCAGCCCGCCGACCATCCCAAGGTGCAATACGGACGCATCGGCGTTCTGCTGATGAATCTCGGCACGCCCGAAGGCACCGGCTACTGGCCGATGCGCGCCTATCTCAAGGAGTTCCTCTCCGACCGCCGCGTCATCGAGGAGCCCCGCTGGAAATGGTGGCCGATCCTCAACCTGATCATCCTGTCGACCCGGCCCGGCCGCAAGGGCAAGGACTACGCCTCGGTCTGGAACAAGGAGCGCAATGAGGGGCCGCTCAAGACCATCACCCGCTCGCAGACCGAACAGCTGGCCGAGCGCCTGAAGCCGCTTTCCGGCGAGCGCGTCGTCTTCGACTGGGCGATGCGCTACGGTTTTCCCGATGTGCAGAGCCGCTTGAAGGCGCTGCTCGACCAGGGCTGCGACCGCATCCTGCTGGTACCGCTCTATCCGCAATATGCTGCGCCGACCTCGGCCACCGCCTGCGACCAGGCTTTTCGCGCGCTGATGCAGATGCGCTGGCAGCCTTCGGTGCGCGTCGCCCCGCCCTATCACGACGACCCCGTCTATATCGGCGCGCTTGCCCGCTCGATGCGCGCCTCGCTGGCGAAGCTCGATTTCGCGCCGGAGGTCATCCTCTGCTCCTTCCACGGCATGCCCAGGGAGTACCTGCTCAAGGGCGACCCCTATTACTGCCAGTGCGTCAAGACCTGGCGCCTGCTGCGCGCCGAGCTCGGCCTCTCCGAGGAGCAGTTCCCGCTGACCTTCCAGTCGCGCTTCGGGCCGGACGAATGGCTCCAGCCCTATACTGACGAGACGGTGAAGGCGCTGGCCCAGGCCGGCAAGAAATCGATGGCGATCGTCGCGCCCGGCTTCTCGGCCGACTGTCTGGAGACGCTGGAAGAACTCGACGGCGAGAACCGCGAGATCTTCCTGCACAATGGCGGCGAGACATTCGCCTATCTGCCCTGCCTGAACGATTCCCGCGAAGGCATCGACGTCATCGCCGAAGTCGTGCAGCGCGAGTTGATGGGCTGGCTCTGAATTAGCCCTCGCCGATGACGAAGCGCGCCACGCTCTCGGCCACCGGCCGCGCCTTCAGGATGCGGCGATGGCCGAGCCCGTCCGTCGCTTCCAGCCGGACGAACGGGCCGGTTTCCGCCAGCGCTTGCGCATGCTGGAAGCCGAGTTCGCGATCCTGCCTGTCGTGGATCACCAGCGTCGGCAGCCCGATCGCCTTGAGCTGAAGCGGCGCCTCGAAAGCCTCGACCGGATTGCCGGCCACGACATGGATGCGCCGTTCCAGCGCCGCCTGCCCGCGCCGGCCAAGCCCGATCGCGTGGCCGAACTGCCGGGTGATTCCGGTGATCGAGGACGGCGCCGAGATCAGCACAAGCCGGTCAGCGCTGACCACCGGCTGTCCCCTGACCGAGCCCGCCAGTGCGGCCAGCGTGATCGCGCCGCCGAAGGAATGGGTGACGATCGCGTGGAATGGCCCGAACACCCGCGCGACCGCCGCAAGGCTCGCGACGCCGAGCGGAATATTGAGTTCCCGCCCCGTCGAGGCGCCATGGCCGGGCAGGTCGAAGGCGACCACTCGGAAACCCGCCGTCAGGAGCGGCTCGACGAAGCCCGTCATCGAGGCCGCATCGCCGGTCCAGCCATGGACCAGCAGCACCGTCCGGGTCGGCGCCCGCTCCTCAGGCTCGAAGACATAGGCCTGCACGCTCCCGCACGGAAACGGTATCGCGCGCAAGCTCGCTTGTCGCAGCCGCGGCGGCAGCGCCGGCTGCCCCATCTTGCCGTTTCCGTTTCGCGTCGACGGCCTCGGCGGGGTACAGAAGAGGCGGAAGGCCAGCCGGCCGGTCGTGCGCGGAGCTATGAAGCTCGCGGCCTGGACCAGCGGGCGCATGTAGCGAAGGGTGGCAGTGGTCATGGCGAAGCCCCGATCTTGTTCAGCACTGAACCATTATGTTCAGCCATGAACAAAATACAAGCCCCTTCTGCTTCGCCTGAAGCGCAGGTCCTGCCCTGGGAATTGCCGCGTTTCCGCAACTGGATCGCCGTCGCCCGCGCGCACAGCCTCTGGGAGAAGGTCTTCACAGAGGCCCTGGCGCCGCTCGACATCCAGCTCGCTCATTACGACGTGCTCGCCAATATCTTCCATGTCCCCGGCCTCTCCCAGCAGGCGCTTGCCGAGAAGCTCCTGGTCGGGCGCAGCGCGATGAGCATGCTGCTGCCCGTACTGGAGAAGCGCGGCCTGATCGAGCGCCGCAATGACGAGGCCGACAAGCGCCTGCGCCGCCTCTGGCTCACGCGCGAGGGCGAGGCGCTGACCCGCAAGGCGATGGCGGTCCATGTCGCCGAGATCGAGGCGATGATGCAGGTGCTGAGCGACGAAGAATGCAACGCCGCCGGCGAGGCGATGCGCCGTGTCGGCAAGGCGCTCGAAGCGCGTGGCGGCGCGGCAACGAGCCGCCCCGAAAAGCCGTAAGGCCCGACGCGCTCAGAGCGCCAGGATCACCCGCGCCACCGCGTCGAGCGCAGCGTCCGCGTCAGTGCAGGCCTGCGCACCATCCACCGTCGGGGCGCCTTCCAGCAGGAAGACCGGGCGCTTGAACTGCAAGGCGAAGGCGATCTCGGACAAGGTGCCGTAACCGCCGCCGATCGCGACGAGGCAGCAGGCGGCCCGGGCGATCAACGCATTGCGGGCGACGCCGATGCCGGTCGCAAGCGGAACGGTGACGTAAGGATTGGCCGCCTCCGGCTCGTCATCGGGCAGAAGGCCGATCGACAGGCCGCCGGCTTCCGCCACGCCGCGGCAGACCTCCTCCATCACCCCGGCGCGGCCGCCGCACAAGACGGTGACGCCATGCTCCGCGAGCCGCCGCCCCATCGCAACGGCGGCGGCTTCCTGCGCAGCGCTCGGCGTGCGCGTCCCGATCACGGCGACGGGCGTCCGCAGCGGCGTCCCGCTATCGCGCTGGAGCCAGTGAAGGGCGCGGGCCGGAGAGACGGGTTCTCCCCGCCCTGCCGTTTCCGTCGCCTCGCTCCAGCGCCGGGTCGCCGGATCGAAGATCCGGCCGCGCCCGTCGAGCAGTTGCCCGGTCTCGCGATCAAGTCGCAGTTGCAGGTCTCGAAGCATCGGCTCAGGCCGGCTTCTTCTCCTCACCGAAAGCGGAGATGCCGCCATGCTTGGCCGACCAGCTCGCCGGGTCGTTCAGGAAGCTCTCGACCTCGGCCAGGATATGCGGCTCGAAATGGCCGCTCTCCTTGGCCACGGCCAGCACGTCCCACCAGGTGGTGAGATAATGCAGGTTGACGCCGATCTCGGCCATCAGCTCGCGGCTCTTCGGGAAGATGTCGTAATAGAACAGCACGAAGCAGTGCTGCACATCGGCGCCGGCATTGCGCAGCGCCTCGGCGAAATTGACCTTGCTGCGGCCGTCGGTGGCGAGATCCTCGACCAGCAGCGTGCGCGCGCCCTCGACGACCGAGCCCTCGATCTGGGCATTGCGACCAAAACCCTTCGGCTTCTTGCGGACATATTGCATCGGCAGCGACAGCCGATCGGAGATCCAGGCGGCGAAGGGAATGCCCGCCGTCTCGCCACCGGCGATGATGTCGAGCGACTCGTAGCCGATATCGCGCACGATCGTCGTCGCCGCGAAATCGATCAGCGTCGAGCGCAGGCGCGGATAGGAGATGATCTTGCGGCAGTCGATATAGACCGGGCTGGCCCAACCCGAGGTGAAGAAGAAGGGCTTGTCGCTGTAAAAGTGCACAGCCTTGATTTCGAGCAGCATCTTGGCCGCTTCGCGCGCGATCACGGTCCTGTCGGTGGGGGTGAACAGGTGGGACATGGCGCGGTATCTCCGGGCTGAGCGACGCCGCTCGCCGGGAACGGCAAGGGCGCAAGGGCTGGTCGAATTGGCAAACGGCCTCTTCTGATCGCCTCGGCCCGGCAGGTCAATCCCTCTGGCCAGCGATTTTCACCGCGATCTGCAACCCTGTTCCGCTGCATCTCCCTCCAGCCGCCAGCCGCACCGCAGGATGCCGCCGGCGTTCCCGAAAAACGCTCATGGCAGGGTTTCCCACGACATCCACAGGCTGGGATGCGGACGCTCATTGCGCTGGCCCAGGCCGCATGAGATGCCAAACGATCTGAATATGGGCGACGCCATGCCGCATCGCCGCTCCGCTGGGCTTGGCCGGAGCAGACAAGGGGCTTTCATCATGAGCGATATCGAGGCATCGAGCGTGGGCTCGATCGAGGGTTCCGGCCCGACCGAGGTCGACGGCAAGGCGCGCAAGGCCTTGTGGGGTGCGGCGATCGGCTATGCGATGGACGGGTTCGACCTCTTGATCCTCGGCTTCATGCTGCGGGCGATCTCGGCCGATCTGCAGCTCAGCCAGGCGCAGGCGGCGTCGCTGGTCACCGCGACGCTGGTCGGCGCCGTGCTCGGCGGCATCGGCTTCGGCATGCTCTCCGACCGCATCGGGCGCGTCCGCGTGCTGACCTGGACCATCGTCCTTTTCGCCGTCTTCACCGGCATGTGCGCCTTGGCGCAGGGCTACTGGGACCTGCTGATCTACCGCACCATCGCGGGCCTGGGTCTCGGCGGCGAGTTCGGCATCGGCATGGCGCTCGTCGCTGAGGCCTGGCCGGCCTCGAAGCGGGCGCGCGCCTCCTCCTATGTCGGGCTCGGCTGGCAGGTCGGCGTGCTCGCCGCGGCCATCGCCACCCCGATCCTGCTGCCCACGATCGGCTGGCGCGGCATGTTCGCCATCGGCATCCTGCCGGCGGTTGCCGCCTATTTCATCCGCCACTCCCTGCACGAGCCCGAGGTCTTCGTCGCCCGCTCCAAGGACCGGCCGAAGGAATCGGCGCTGCGCCTGCTGGTCAAGGACCGCGAGACCACCAAGCTCAGCCTCGGCATGGTCATCCTCTGCTCGGTCCAGAACTTCGGCTATTACGGCGTGATGATCTGGCTGCCGAACTATCTCGCGACGCGGTTCGGCTTCCAGCTCACCCAGTCGGCGGTGTGGACGGCGGTGACCATCGCCGGCATGGCGCTCGGCATCTTCGCCTTCGGCCATATCGCCGACCGGATCGGCCGGCGCCCGGCCTTCTTCGGCTACATGATCGGCGCTGCCGTGATGGTCGTGGTCTATTCGCGCCTGACCGACCCAATGCAGTTGCTCGTCGCCGGCGCGGTGATGGGCTTCTTCGTCAACGGCATGCTCGGCGGCTATGGCGCGCTGATCAGCGAGCTCTTCCCGACCGCGGCCCGCGCCACCGCCCAGAACGTGCTGTTCAACATCGGCCGCGGCGTCGGCGGCTTCGGCCCGGTCGTCGTCGGCGCGATCGCGGCGGCTTATGGCTTCCAGACCGCCATCGCGCTGCTCGCCGCACTCTACATCCTCGACCTCCTCGCCATGTGGCTCCTCATCCCCGAGAAGCGCGGCGCAGAGCTGACGTGAACGCGTGGAGCTTCGAAAACACCTGCAGAGGGCGCCAGACGGCGCCCTCTTGCGTTTGAAGCCTGGTGGTTTCCGGCAAATCGAAGGGCTACAGCCCAAAAAGCAAAAAGCGCCGGAAGATCCGACGCTTGCATGCTTCTCAAGTCCTGAGATTGTCTGGAGCGGGCGAAGGGATTCGAACCCTCGACCCCAACCTTGGCAAGGTTGTGCTCTACCCCTGAGCTACACCCGCATCCGAGACAGTCGCGCCGTGTTGGCGGCGCGGCCGGGTTATTGCCCCAAAGCGCCGCGAAGCGCAAGCACCCGGCGAAAGTTTTTTTGCCGCCTTCCCCGAAATCCGGGATTATCCCCTCCCGCCTTGCTGCCGGCGCCCTGCAAGGCTAGGCATCCATCGCCCGTGCCTGCCGCCCCGGCAAGCGTTACGTTTTCGCCCCGAACCCCGCCGATCGCCCAGCCATGACCGCGCCCGTCACGCCCGACCAGCTCTGCGCCTATCTCACCGAGAAAGGCATTGCCTTCCATCGCACCGACCACCCGGCCGTCTTCACCGTCGCCGAGACCGCGCCGCATCGCGACGCGATGACCGGTCATCACACCAAGAACCTGTTCCTGAAAGACAAGAAGGGGCGGATCTTCCTGGTCTCGGCCGAAGCGCATGCGCGCATCGATCTCAAGCGCCTGCATGAGCGGATCGGCGCCAGTGGGCGGCTCTCCTTCGGCTCGGCCGAGCTCCTGATGGAGAAGCTCGGCGTCACGCCAGGCTCCGTCACCGCCTTCGCCGTGATCAATGATCGCGCGGGCGAGGTGACCATGGTGCTGGACGCCGATCTGACGACCGGCGAGGACGTCAATTTTCACCCGCTGATCAACACGGCGACGCTGCGGATTGGCCGCGACGATCTGCTGGCCTTCTTCCGAAGCACGGGCCACGAGCCGCTGATCGTCGATTTGCCCGTCCCGCCTGATGGACAGAACGGCTGAAGCACCCCATCTATGGGGCGACCGCGCGGGCGGCCGCATCGGCACGCCTGCGCCTCTACGAAACATCACGAAGGACGACCCATGCTGGTCAATGGCGAGGCGGCCGGGCAACCCGGCCTGATCAAGGACACCACGACCCAGGGCTTCCGCGAGGACGTCATCGCCGAATCGATGAACCAGCCGGTGCTGATCGATTTCTGGGCGCCCTGGTGCGGGCCCTGCAAGCAGCTCACGCCCGTGATCGAGAAGGTGGTCAAGGCCGCCGGCGGCAAGGTCAAGCTCGTCAAGATGAATATCGACGAGCATCCGCAGATCCCCGGCCAGCTCGGCATCCAGTCGATTCCCGCCGTCATCGCTTTCAAGCAGGGCCAGCCGGTCGACGGCTTCATGGGCGCCCAGCCCGAGAGCCAGATCAAGGTCTTCATCGAGCGCCTGGTCGGCCCGATGGGTCCGGGCGAGACGGCCGAGCTGATCGAGGCCGCCGCAGCCGCCATCGCAGCCGGTGACCCCGCCGGGGCGAGCGAGCTCTATGCCGGCGTGCTCGAGATCGAGCCCGACAACCTCGCCGCCATCGCAGGCCTCGCGCGACTGCATCTCGACAGCGGCGATATCGAGGGCGCCAAGGGCATCCTCGGCACGGCGCCGCAGGACAAGGCCGCCGATCCGGCGATTACGGCCGTGCGCGCCGCGATCGAGCTCGCCGAACAGGCCGCCTCGCTCGGCGACACCGCCGAGCTGGAGGCCAAGGTCGCGGCCGATCCAAAGGACCATCAGGCCCGCTTCGATCTGGCGCTGGCGCTCAGCGCCCGCGACAAGCGGGAGGAGGCGGTCGACCATCTCGTCGCCATCATCAAGGCCGACAGGAAATGGAACGATGACGGCGCGCGCAAGCAGCTCCTTCAGTTCTTCGAGGCCTGGGGCCCGATGGACGAGGCGAGCGTCAGCGGGCGCCGCAAGCTCTCGACCCTGCTGTTCTCCTGATCGGTGAGAAGGACAAGGCGCGCATGGGCATGAACGCCATCTACGAGGGAGCCAAGGATTGCCCGGCGGCGATCCCGCTCTTTCCCTTGGGTGGCGCCCTGCTCCTGCCGCGCGGCCAGATGCCGCTCAACATCTTCGAGCCGCGCTATCTCGCCATGATCGATGACGCTCTCAAGGGCGAGCGCGTCATCGGTATCATCCAGCCCGAGCCGGAGACCGGCCGCCAGCCCGAGATTCCGCCGCTGCTGAAGGTCGGCTGCCTCGGCCGCATCACCCAGTTCTCCGAGACCGGCGACGGGCGCTACATCATCACCCTGACCGGCATCAGCCGCTTCCGGCTGCTCGAGGAATTGTCGGTCACCACACCCTATCGCCAGGGCCGCGTCGGCTATGACGCCTTCGCCGCCGATTTCGTCGCCCGTACCGGTGAGGACGAGGTCGACCGCAAGGGCCTGCTCAAGGCGCTCAGGGACTTCGCCAAGGCCAACGACCTCAAGATCGACTGGAAGGGCGTCAACGAGGCCCCGAACGAGGCGCTGGTCAACGCGCTTTCGATGATGTGCCCGTTCGGGCCGCGCGAGAAGCAGGCACTCCTGGAAGCGCAGACCCTGAAGGACCGGGCCGAGGTGCTGGTCGCGATCACCGAGATCGAGCTCGCCCGCGGCGGCGGCGATCCGGACACGACCCTGCAGTGACGCCAGCGACGCCGCCCGCCGAAGCGCCACCGACCGTCTGGCCACCGCGCCGCGCGGTGACAGCCTGGCTGTTCTTCGACTGGTCGGCGCAGCCCTTCTTCACGCTGATCACCACCTTCGTCTTCGCGCCCTTCTTCGCCTCGGCGCTGGCGAAGGACGCGGCCGACGGCCAGGCGCTCTGGGGCTATGCCACGGGCTTCGCCGGGCTGTGCATCGCCCTGCTCTCGCCCGTGCTCGGCGGCATCGCGGACCGAACCGGGCCGCGCAAGCCCTGGATCGCCGCCTTCGGCGCGCTCCTGGTCATCGGCGCGGGAATGCTCTGGTTTGCCGTGCCCGGGTCGGCGACCGCGGTGCCGATCGCGCTTGCGGGCTTCATCATCGCGACTGTTGGAGCCGAATTCGCCACGACCTTCAACAACGCGATGATGACCCGCCTCGTGCCGCCGGAGCGGCTCGGCTGGCTCTCGGGCACCGGCTGGGCGATCGGCTATCTCGGCGGTCTGCTCTCACTTGCGATCACGCTCGGGCTGCTCGCAGCCGATCCACAGACCGGCAAGACGCTCATCGGCATCACGCCGATCCTCGGGCTCGATGCCGCCGCCCGCGAGGGCGATCGCTTCTCCGGCCCGCTCACCGCGCTCTGGTTCATCATCTTCGTTACGCCGATGTTCCTGCTCACGCCGGATTCCCGCAGGACGGGCCTGAGCCTCGCCGAGGCGGCCAGGGGCGGTGTCGGGCGTCTGAAGGACACGCTCGCCGAACTGCCGAAGCTGCCGTCGCTCGGCCGCTTCCTGCTCGCCAACATGATCTACCAGGATGCGCTGGTCGCGCTCTTCGCCTTCGGCGGCATCTATGCGGCCGGCGTCTTCGGCTGGCAGACGATCGAGCTCGGCATCTTCGGCATCCTGCTCACCGTCACCGGCACGCTGGGAGCCTGGCTCGGCGGCAAGCTCGACGATCGCATCGGCGGCAAGCCGGTCGTGCTCGGCGCGATCGCCTGCCTGCTCTTTGCCTGTATCGGCATCCTCTCGCTCAGTGCCGACCACGTCCTGTTCGTGATCCCCGCCGCGCCGCCAGTGACCGGCGATGGCCTGTTCGCCTCGCTGCCGGAGCGGGTCTACCTGGGCCTGGGCCTGCTGATCGGCCTTGTCGCCGGGCCGATGCAGGCGGCCTCACGCAGCTTGATGGCACGGCTGGCGCCGGAGGGACGGATCGGCGAGTTCTTCGGGCTCTTCGCCCTGTCGGGCAAGGTCACGTCCTTCATGGGGCCGACTCTGGTCGCGCTGGCCACGACGATCTTCGCCAGCCAGCGGGCGGGCCTGGCCGTGCTGATCGTGTTCTTCCTGGCAGGAGCGGCGCTGCTGGCCGGCGTGAAGGTCACCCGCAAGTCGTAGAGTGTCATCCCGTGCGCGCTGCGGCACGATAGTGCTGCTGCGCAGACACGGGACCGCGCGACGAGAAGGCGCCCCTCAAAGGAAAGGGCGCCCCCTGCACGAGAAGGCGCCCTTTCCTGAAGACGGTCCCGTGTCTGCGCAGCAGCACTATCGTGCCGCAGCGCGCACGGGATGACGCGCTTGGTCAGCGAACCAGGATGTTCCGGAACTGCCAGGGGTCGCTGGTGTCGATATCCTCCGGGAACAGGCCCGGGCGGCCGTCGAGCGGCGTCCAGTCGGTGTAGTAGCCCTGCACCGGCCCGAGATAGGGCCGCTGGATCTCGAGGCAGCGATTGAAGTCGAGCTCCTCGACCTCGACGATCCCCGCGCGCGGGTTCTCCAGCGCCCAGACCATGCCGGCGAGCACGGAAGAGGTCACCTGCAGACCGGTCGCGGTCTGGTAGGGCGCGAGCGAGCGCGCCTCCTCGGTCGAAAGCTGCGAGCCGAACCAGTAGGCGCCCTTTTCGTGGCCATAGAGCAGCACGCCGAGCTCGTCGATGCCGTCGACGACCTCCTTCTCCTCGAGGATATGGTGCTCTTCCTGCGGGCGGCCGGCATTGCCGAACATCTCGTGCAGCGAGAGCACGGCATCGTTCGCCGGGTGGTAGGCGTAGTGGCAGGTCGGCCGGAAGACGGCCTTGCCGGTCTCGTCGCGCACGGTGAAATAATCCGCGATCGAGATCGACTCGTTATGCGTCACCAGGAAGCCGTATTGCGGCCCCGGCGTCGGGCACCAGCTCCGGACCTTGGTTTCGGCCCCGGCCTGCATCAGGTAGATCGCCGCCTGCGAGCCGGTCTCGTGGCCATGGGCGTTCGCCGGCATCCATTTCTCGTGGGTGCCCCAGCCGAGTTCGGCCGGCTGCACGGCTTCGGCGATGAAGCCTTCGACCGACCAGGTGTTGACGAAGACGCCCGGCGGCTTGGGGTGCTTCGAACGCTGCGTGTCGCGCTCGGCGATATGGATGCCCTTGACGCCGACGCGCTGCATCAGCGCCGCCCATTCCTCGCGGGTGTTCGGCTGCGTCGCGTTGAGACGCATATCGGCGGCGAGGTTGGTCAGCGCCCGCTTCACCAGCGAGGAGACCATGCCGGGATTGGCGCCGCAGCAGGAGACCGCCGTCGGCGTGCCGGCCGGGCGCGCCCGCTTGGCGGCCAGCGTCATCTCGCGCAGCGCATAGTTCGAGCGCTCGGCCGGGCCCTTGCTCTCGTCGAAATAGAAGCCGAGCCAGGGCTCGTTGACCGTGTCGATATAGAGCGCGCCGAGGCTGGAGCAGAACTCCATGATGTCGCGCGAGCCGGTGTCGCAGGAAAGATTGACGCAAAAACCCTGCCCGCCACCGGCGGTCAGCAGCGGCTCCAGCATCGTCTTGTAGTTCTCGATGGTGACGGCTTCCTGGATGAAGCGGATGCCGCGCTCGTCGAGCAGGTGGCGGTTGGAATCATCGGGAGCAATGACGACGAAGCGGCTCTTGTCGAACTTGAAGTGCCGTTCGAGCAGCGGCAGCGTACCGCGGCCGATCGAACCGAAGCCGATCATCACGATCGGGCCGGTGATCTCGCCGTAGACGGGCCAATTCGTCATTCTCTGTAACTCCTGGGTTCTAGGGGGATAAAAGGGTCGTATGAGCGCAAAATCGCGCCGTCAATCGCCGCGGCGCCTTCCATACGGCCTGCGCATGGAAAGCGCCGGGCAATGACGGCGCGATGACGATGGGTCTG
The DNA here is from genome assembly GCF_053644975.1 of Allobosea sp. NPDC055353. Lineage (NCBI taxonomy): Bacteria > Pseudomonadati > Pseudomonadota > Alphaproteobacteria > Hyphomicrobiales > Alloboseaceae > Allobosea > Allobosea sp. NPDC055353. The sequence continues at coordinate 278,779 of NZ_JBSHMC010000004.1, forward strand.
AAGCGTCAGGCGGCCTTGGCCACCGGCTCCGCCTCGAAGGCCGCTGGCGACGCTGCACCGCTGGCGACAAGCACACCGCTGGCGCCATCGAGCGCGCCGTCGCGCAGTTCGATCGCGAGGAAGCGCTCGCGCTCGACCGGGCCGGGCATGGCAAGCTCGCGGGTCAGCGCCGGATCGAAGCCGAACCGGGCGTAATAGGGCGCATCCCCGACGAGGATGACCGCGCCATGCCCGCGGCAGGCGGCGCGCCAGAGCGCCTCGCGCATCATCGCCTTGCCGAGGCCCTCGCCCTGCAGCTCGGGCTTGACCGCGAGCGGGCCGAGCAACAGCGCCGGTACGCCATTGGCTTCCACATGCCAGAGGCGCACGGTGGCGAGCAATTCGCCGTCGCGTTCGGCCGTCAGCGCCAGGCCTTCGGCCGGCAGGCGGCCTTCGCGCAGGCGCTCGCTCGACTTGGCGGTGCGGCGCTCGCCCAGGCAACGGTCGAGCAGCGCCTCGCGGGCGGGAATGTCGGTGACGACCTCGTCGCGGATCGTGATCATGACGCACCTCCGGCCGGAGCGCCCATTCTCATGGACCTACCCGGCGCCACGCTCGCGCGCAGCCACAATGGAACGATGTGGGGAAGAGGGGTCCGGCGGGAGCCACGCCCGCATCTCCGTTCTGGAGATACGCACGCTCCACCCGACTTAGCGTCGGACAGCCTGCCTTGCGGCAGGGCGCTTCGCCGGACCCGATTGGCATAGGGGCGGCGAAAGCCGCCCCGTACTTTCCGTCAGATGACGTACTGCTTCAGCGGCGGAAAGCCGTTGAAGGCGACGGCCGAATAGGTCGTCGTATAGGCGCCCGTGCCCTCGATCAGCACCTTGTCGCCGATCTCCAGCGAGAAGGGCAGCATGTACGGGGTCTTCTCGTACATGACGTCGACCGAGTCGCAGGTCGGGCCGGCGAGCACGCAGGGGACCGTCTCATCGCCATCGCGCACGGTGCGGATGGGGTAGCGGATCGCCTCGTCCATGGTCTCGGCGAGACCGTTGAACTTGCCGATATCGAGATAGACCCAGCGGACCTCGTCCGTTTCAGCCTTCTTCGAGATCAGCACGACCTCGGCCTCGATCAGGCCGGCTTCGCCGACCATGCCGCGGCCCGGCTCGATGATCGTCTCGGGCAGCTGGTTGCCGAAATGCTTCGACAGCGCCCGGAAGATCGCATCGCCATAGGACGGCACGCCCGGAATCGGCTTCAGGTAGCGCGCCGGGAAACCGCCTCCGAGATTGACCATCGACAGGCCGATGCCGCGGGTGGCGCATTCCTTGAAGATCGCCGAGGCCGAGGCCAGGGCCGAATCCCAGGCGTTCACGTTCGCCTGCTGCGAGCCGACATGGAACGAGATGCCATAAGCCAGGAGGCCGAGGCGATGGCCGTGCTCGAGCACGTCCGCGGCCATTTCGGGCACGCAGCCGAACTTGCGCGAGAGCGGCCAATCGGCGCCGGCACCGTCGCAGAGGATGCGGCAGAAGATGCGCGCGTCCTTGGTGCCGGTCTTCTCGGCGGAACGGGCGACCTTCTCGACCTCGGCCGTGCAGTCGACGGCGAACAGGCGCACGCCGAGCTCCATGGCGCGCACGACGTCGCGCTCCTTCTTGATGGTGTTGCCGAAGGAGATGCGGTCGGCGGTGGCACCGGCGGCAAGCGCGAGCTCGATCTCGACGACCGAGGCGCAGTCGAAGCAGGAGCCGAGCTTGGCGAGCAGGGCGAGCACCTCCGGCGCCGGGTTGGCCTTCACCGCGTAGAAGACGCGGGTGTCGGGCAACGCACGGGCGAAGGCATGATAGTTCTCGCGCACGACATCGGTGTCGATGACGACGCAGGGCCCGTCCTCACGTCGGGTACGAAGAAACTCACGGATGCGGTCGGTCATGAGACGCGACTCCCCTACGACGCAAGCGGCGTCGATGCGATGTATCGCCGGAGTGAATCGTCGCTGTCGCCCGGCGCTGTGGAGACGCCTGCTACAACGGACGAGCCGTCCGGACCCGAAACACCGTTCGATTGGGGAAGACCCCGCACGGCCGGCAATGAAGGACAAGCCTCTTCGGTGCCGGCCTGTGGAAAGCCGGCGAGACCAAAAAAGCCCGCTCCGTCGTTGCTTTAAGCTGCGTCCCCCGTGGAGATTCGGGGTTCGCCGGTTTTGCCTCCGGCTGCCGGTCGTTGTCGGGGAACAATCTCCTTGCGGAGACTGGGAAGCGTGATTTGAGGGATATCCATCCCCTCCATCCGTCTTCCAACCCCTGGCGGCTGTCCGGCCTCTTGTCCGGATGCCCACCGACCAGCACGCGGCCACAGGCACGTGCGAATTGGGTGAACGCGATATACGGACGCTCGCCCCGGACCACAAGTGTTTTGTGGGCCCGGAGCCGCATTTTTTTGCAAGGCCGATCCGCGTCCGTTCGGGGGCGGGTTAACCGGGGAAAGCCCTTCGCCGGCTATGAGTTAGTCGCGCTTCTCGCAGAAACGGATTCGATTGCCGAACGGGTCGGGCACTTCGAGCGTCCGGCCACCTGGGCCCTCCTCCTGGATGCCGGGTTTGGAGTAGGTGTAGCGCTTCCCGATCAGCTCGGCGCGATAGGCGTCGACGCCCTCCATCCAGACGAAGACGGTCGAGCCCGGGCTGGCGTCGCCATGATGCTCGGAGAGATGGAGCTGCAGGCCCGAGCGGGACACCTGCATATAGAGCGGCATGTTCGGCCCGAAGCGATGGTCCCAGTCCATCGCGAAGCCGAGGAAGCCGAGATAGAACTCCTTCGCCTTGGCCTCGTCGAAAATCCTGAGGACCGGAATCCCCATCTGGAGGCGAACCGCCTCCGCCGGCTTCTCCGGCGGCTCCGTGGGCGCGCCCTCGCCGATCTTCGCCGCGAGCACGTTCCAGTCGTCATAGCCGAACTGGCGCGCCACGATCTCGAGGGCCTCCGAGTGGGAAAGCGGCACCTGCCGGGCGGCCATGGTGTCGCGCAGGCTCCTGGCCATCAGCTTCGCATCGCGAAAGCTACGCATCGTCGTGATCCTTCTCGCTGCGGACGGTCGTGATCGGGGCTCGCCTTGCCGATATCCGTCCACGAGTCGATCGGGATCAGGACAGGTCTCGTCTGGATGCGTTCACCTTGCCTTTTCGGGGCGCGAGCGGCTGGCCGCATCCGGCCGGCTGCAAAGGTTGCGGGATGTTCATCTCCTGTCAATGGCGGATGCCCTAGACCGGCCCCATTTGATGGCCTTAAGTCTCGGCTGCCGCAGATGTTTCGCGAGCCGCGCGAGGGAACACGGACCACTTATGACCACGACAGATCGCCGCCGCGTCCTGGGCGGACTTTCAGCCGCGCTCTGCCTTTCGGTGGCGCCCTCCGTCCTGCTCGCGCAGCAGCCCCGCGCCCCGGCGCAGCCGCAGGGCCAGCCGCAGACGCCACCACCTCAGAACGCGGCGCCGCAGCCCCGTTTCGGCTTCGAGGACGTGCAGCGCCGTGCCCGCGAGATTTCCGCGGTTCCCTACGAACCGATCGCCCCCTTGCCGGAGGCGCTGGCCAAGCTCGACTACGATTCCTGGCGCGACATCCGCTTCCGGCCGGAACGGGCCCTGCTGGCGCAGAACGGCTCGCCCTTCCGCATGCAGATGTTCCATCCGGGCTTCCTCTTCACCCGGCCGGTCACGGTCAACGTCGTGCGCGACGGCGTGGCGATGCCGGTGCCCTATGCGGCAAACCTGTTCGACTACGGCCGGGTCAAGTTCGACAAGCCGCTGCCGGTCAATCTCGGTTTCGCCGGCTTCCGCCTGCACTACCCGCTCAACGACCCCCGCGTCTTCGACGAGCTGATCTCCTTCATCGGCGCGAGCTATTTCCGGGTGCTCGGCCGCGGCCAGCGCTACGGCCTCTCGGCGCGCGGCCTCGCGATCGGCGCCGGCACGACGGCCGAGGAATTCCCGGTCTTTCGCGAGTTCTGGATCGAGCAGCCGGCGGCCAATGCCGAGCGCATCGTCATCCACACCCTGCTCGATTCGCCGGCTGTGACCGGCGCCTATCGCTTCACCATCTATCCCGATCTCGATACCGTCATGGAGGTCGCCGCGACCCTCTATCCGCGCGCGCCCATCGAGAAGCTCGGCCTCGCGCCGCTGACCTCGATGTTCTTCACCGGCGAGAACGACCGCCGTTTCTTCGACGATTTCCGCAGCGAATTGCATGATTCCGACGGGCTGATGATCCATTCCAGCAGCGGCGAATGGATCTGGCGCCCGCTGCGCAATCCGAAGCAGCAGGCCGTCTCCTCCTTCGTCGAGCGCAATCTGCGCGGCTTCGGCCTGATGCAGCGCGACCGCACCTTCGAGCACTATCAGGACCTCGACCTCTCCTATGAACTGAGGCCGTCCTACTGGATCGAGCCGCAGGGCGACTGGGGCGAGGGCGTCGTCGAACTGATCGAGATGCCGACCACCGACGAAACCAACGACAATATCGTCGCGCTCTGGGCGCCGAAGACGCCGCTGGAGCCGGGCAAAGAGTTCTCCTTCGGCTACAAGCTGATCGCGATGCTCGATTCCAGCGACCTGCATCCGGGCGGGCGAGTGGTCAACACCTACCAGGCCAAGCCCAAGGCGCTGGGCTCCGGCGAGCCTGTCACCGACGGCTCGCGCCGCTTCATCGTCGACTTCGCCGGCGGCGATCTCGACTACCATCTGAAGCAGCCCGAGAAGGTCGAGATCGTGCCCTCGATCGCCTATGGCCGGATCGACCGCGCCTTCATCGTGCCGAACCGCAAGACCGAGGGCTTCCGCGCCTTCATCGATGTCGTGGTCGAGCCCGGCCAGCTTGCCGAGATGCGCGCCTTCCTCAGGAGCGGCGGCAAGACGCTCACCGAAACCTGGAGCTACCCCTGGCGCGCCGAAGCGCAAGGGTGATCTGAAGGAGCCTGTGCCATGGACGTCGTCGAGAACGCCGAACAGAACCGTTTCGAACTATCGCTCGACGGCGGCACCGCGCTCGTCGCCTATCGCCGCGACGGCGAGCGGCTTGTGCTGGTTCACACCGAAGTGCCCGCGGAGCTCTCAGGGCAGGGTGTCGGCTCGAAGCTGGCGAAGGGCGTCTTCGAACTGCTGCGGGCGAGCAAGCGCAAGGCCGTGGTCCGCTGCGAATTCCTCAAGGGCTGGATCGCGAAGCATCCCGAATATAACGACGTCGTCGACGGCTGAACCGACGGATCAGGACGCCTTGCGGCCGCCTCGACGCGCCGGCTGCTTCTTGCGTCCGTAGAGCTCCAGCCGATGGCGCACGAGCTCGTAGCCGAGCTCTGCCGCGATCCGCCGCTGCAACTCCTCGATCGCATCCGAGGAGAACTCGATCACCTCGCCCGAATCGACGTCGATCAGGTGGTCGTGATGCTCCTGGTCGGCATGCTCGTAGCGCGAGATGCCGTCCTCGAAGGCATGGCGCTCGATCGCGCCCTGCGATTCCAGCACCTTCATCGTCCGGTAGACAGTCGAGAGCGACAGGGTCGGGTCATGCGCGAAAGCGCGGGTGAAAATGCCCTTCGCGTCGGGATGGTCGTCAGCTTCCGCCAGTACGCGCAGGATCAGTCGCCGCTGCTGCGTCATGCGCAGCCCGGCTCCCTTCAGCTGGCTCTCGAAAACGGCAATGCGCCGGTCGGTCTCGGTCATGCCTTGCCATAGCAATGCCGACCGCCAATTGCAAAAGCAACCACCAGAAAGTCATTCTCATTTGCATTAATCATGCAAATGCAAATCAACAGCGATAAATCAGGCCTGCCGTGAGACGACGTGTCTCCGCAAAAGATCAACGAGCCCTATGTCCCAAGCTCGGCCGCGATCTCCGCGACCAGCTCATAGGAGCGCTTGCGCTTGTCATGGTCGAAGAGCGGCGCCGTGATCATGATCTCGTCCGCCCGGGTCTCACGCAGGAAGGCCCCGAGCGTGCGCTTCAGCGTCGCCGGCGAGCCGATGAAGGCATAGCGCAGCATCCCCGAGACATGCGCCTTCTCGGCCGGCGACCAGTACTGCTCGATATCCTCGATCGGCGGCTGGAGCTTGCCGCGCGCGCCTCTCACCATGCCGACGAAGCGCTGCTGCAGCGAGGTCGCGAGATGGCGCGCCTCCTCGTCCGTCTCCGCTGCCACGACATTGATGCCCGGCATCGCATGAGGCGTCGTGAGCTGCTCGGACGGCTTGAAGCGCTCGCGATAGACGGCGAGCGCCTGCATCAGCGCATCCGGTGCGAAATGCGAGGCGAAGCTGTAGGGCAGGCCCAGCTCGGCGGCGAGTTGCGCCCCGAACAGGCTCGATCCGAGAATCCAGAGTGGGACCTCGAGCCCTTCGCCCGGCACCGCACGGATCGCCTGGTTCGGCCCGGCCGGCGCGAACAAAGCCTGCAATTCGAGCACGTCCTGCGGGAAGCTGTCCGATGACATCGGGCTGCGGCGCAGCGCCCGGAGCGTCAACTGGTCGGTGCCGGGCGCGCGGCCGAGGCCGAGATCGATGCGTCCCGGAAAGAGAGCTTCCAGCGTGCCGAACTGCTCGGCGATGACGAGCGGTGCATGGTTCGGCAGCATGATGCCGCCAGCCCCGACGCGGATCGTGCTGGTCGCAGCCGCGAGCTGGCCGATCACGACGGAGGTCGCGGCGCTGGCGATGCCGACCATGTTGTGGTGCTCGGCGACCCAGTAGCGGCTGTAGCCGAGCCGCTCGGCATGACGGATCAGGTCGATGGATTTCTTGAGCGCCTCGCGCGGCCCCTCCCCTTCGACGACGGGAACGAGATCGAGGACTGAGATCGCGACCATGACGGCCCCTGCTGGCTGGCACCGGTGGAAAGCCGGCGGGAAGGCGTGGCTTCACCAGATGGGAAGGCTGGGCGGCGCGGTCCAGAGGGCGGCCCCCTTCGTCATGGCGCGCCTGCGCTGGCGTTCTGGCGGAACGGGGTCGGCCCTGCCGCGTTGATCGCAGGAACCAGCCACGCCGAAGGGAGCGACCATGACCGCCACCGCCAATCCTGCCAAGGAAAGCCTGCGCAAGGAGCAGAAGGAGCAGCGCCAAGCCGCGCGCGAGCACGGCAAGGACGCCGAGCTCAATCGCGCGCTGAAGGACACCTTCCCGGCCAGCGACCCCGTCGCGACGCAGACGCCGATCAAGCCCGGCGCCAAGGCGAAGAAACCGGCCTGAGGCTCAATCGCGCTGGTGGAGCAGGCGCGCGCGGATCGTGCCGTCGAGCGCGCGGATATCCTTGAGGATGTCGCGCGCCTCGGCGCTCGAGACGCCGTCCGCCTCCATCACGACATAGCCGACCTCGCCGTCGGTCTGGTAATTCTGGGCGGCGATGTTGACCTGCCGGCTGGCGAAGACGTCGTTCAGCCGCCGCAGCATGCCCGGCACGTTGCGCTGGACATGGATGAAGCGCGTGCCGATGGCTCGGGCCGGCAACTGGACCTGCGGGAAATTGACCGCACCCACCGTCGAGCCGACATCGGAGTAATCGACGAGCTTGCGCGCAACCTCGGCGCCGATGCGCTCCTGCGCCTCCTCGGTCGAGCCGCCGATATGCGGGGTCAGGATGACATTCCCGCAGCCCTGGAGCGGCGAGACGAAGCGTTCGGCATTGGAGGCAGGTTCGATCGGGAAGACATCGACCGCCGCACCGGCGAGATGGCCGCTGTCGAGCGCCGAAGCCAGGGCGTCGAGATCGACGACCGTGCCGCGCGAATTGTTGATGAGATAGCTCCCCGGCTTCATGAGAGCGATCTGCTTTTCGCCGATCATGCCGTGGGTCTGCGGCGTCTCCGGCACATGCAGCGAGACGATGTCGGCCGCGCCGAGCAGGGCGTTCAGGCTCTTCGTCGGCTCGGTATTGCCGTGACGCAGGCGGTCCGTGTGATCGAAATAGATCACCCGCATGCCCATCGCCTCGGCCAAGGTCGAGAGCTGGCTGCCGATATTGCCGTAGCCGACGATGCCGAGCGTCTTGCCGCGCACCTCGAAGGAACCGTTGGCGGACTTGTCCCAGCCGCCGTCATGGGCGGAACGGGAGCGGTCGGGGATGCGGCGCAGCAGCATGACGATCTCGCCGATGGTGAGTTCGGCGACGCTGCGCGTGTTCGAGAACGGCGCATTGAAGACCGGCACGCCGCGCAGCCGCGCCGCATCGAGGTGAACCTGGTTCGTCCCCACCGAGAAGCAGCCGACGGCGAAGAGCCGGTCGGCCCCCGCGAAGATCTCCGGCGTGAGCTGGGTGCGCGAGCGGATACCGAGGACGTGCACGCCCTGGATCGCCTTGAGCAGGCTGTCGCGGTCGAGCGCCTTCGGCAGGCGTTCGAGATTGCTGTAGCCGGCCTGCTGCAGCAGTTCGACGGCGGAATCATTGATACCTTCCAGCAGCAGAACCTTGATGCGGTCCTTCGGAAGGGAAAGGCGTTCGCTGGGGCTGGTCATGACGGCGCGCTCTTGGAGGAGCGGTTGCTATAGTCCCCGCAGCGTCAGAGGCCAACGCCCTGGACGCAACGCTATCGCGAAAAACGTCGCGACGGATGCAAAAACCTCATGGCGCGCGTCAAGCCTTCTCGACGACGAGCGTCGAACCCTCGACCCGCACCACCTTTACCTCGGTTCCCGCCAGCAGCTCCGGGCCGACGATCCGCCAGGACGAATCGCCGACGCGCACCCGCCCCTCGCCGCCGGTCATCGTCGTCTCAAGCCGGAAAACCCGGCCGATCAGCTGGCGGCCGCGGTCGTTGAGCCCGGTGGCCGCGTCCGGCTCCTCGCCCTTGCGGCGCGTCAGCAGGCGTCCGGCGACGACGCTGGCGACGGCGAAGATCGCGAAAACCAGCATCGCTGCCTGCCAGCCGACACCGGACAGGCCGACCACGACGCCGGTGAGGAGCGCGGCTAGGCCAAGCCAGATCAGGAAGATGCCGGGCGCCAGCATCTCCCCGCCAACCAGGACGAGCCCGAGAATGGCCCAGCTCCAGCCGCCGAGATTCGTCAATCCATCGAGCATGGCCGCCTCCGCTCAGGCGCCCGGGCGGCCGGAGGATGGCACCGAGCCTGCCCCGCCCCGGCGTTGCGCGGCCGCCTCCTCGCCGAACACGGCCTTGGTGAGCTGGGCGATGCCGCCGACCGTGCCGGCCAGCGAGGCGGCCTCGATCGGCACGATCACGACCTTGCTGTTATGGCTCGACGCGATCGATTTCAGTGCGTCGGTATAGCGTTCGGCGATCAGGAAGTTGGCGGCCTGGATATCGCCGCGGCTGATCGCCTCCGAGACCATGGCGGTCGCGGTTGCTTCGGCCTGCGCCAGCCTTTCGCGCGCCTCGGCATCGCGCAGCGCCGATTCCTTGCGGCCCTCGGCGGCGAGAATCTGCGACTGCTTCTGGCCCTCGGCCTTGAGGATCTCGGCCTGACGCAGGCCTTCCGCTTCCAGGATCGCGGCGCGCTTCTCACGCTCGGCCTTCATCTGCCGGTTCATCGCGCCGGCAATATCCGCCGGCGGCAGGATGTCCCGGATCTCGATGCGCGTGACCTTGACGCCCCAGGGCGAGGCGGCGGCATCCATCACCCGCAGCAGCCGCTCGTTGATCTCGTCGCGATGCGACAGCAACTGGTCGAGATCCATCGAGCCGACGACGGTGCGGATATTGGTCATGGTCAGGACCATCAGCGCGTCGTTGAGCGACGACACCTCGTAGCAGGCCTTGGCGGCGTCGAGCACCTGGTAGAAGGCGGCCGCGTCAATGCGCACGCCGGCATTGTCCTTGGTGATCGCCTCCTGCGAGGGAATGTCGAGCACCTGCTCCATGACATTCACCTTGTGGCCGATGCGATCGATATAGGGCACGATCAGCCCGAGGCCCGCGCTCAGCGTGCGCGAATAGCGCCCGAAGCGCTCGACGGTGTAGTTATAGCCCTGCGGAACGGTACGGACGCCGCGCGCGATCGTCAGGATGACAAGCGCCACGATGACGATCACGGCGATGTTGAAGCCTGACAGTTCCATCTCGTCCCCCAGCGACGCCGATGCGCCATCCTGCTATGCAGGCGTCAAACTGGCGGTTGCGACGAGCGGATGCAAGCCGCGTCGGCGAACGGTGAGCCGCCCACGGCGCCTCACCGTCGAAATCCGCGTCAGCTCTGCGTCGCGTCGGTATCGCAGCGCGCCAGCATGCGCGAGGCCGCGGTCACACCCGCGAGCGAGAAGGTATAGCTGGTGACGTTGCCGCGCAGCGAGCGCGCCTCGAGCGTCATGCTGCTCCCGCCCCGCATCGCCGCGAGCAGCGCCGGCTCGCGCTCCAGCCGTTCGAGCCAGGCATTGCTGCCCTCGGTCAGCATGCGGAAGCTGTCATCGCCGATCGTGACGGTGACCACCGAGTTGCGGGCGAAGTCATAGCCCGTCTGGAAGCTCGATTCCGTATCCGTAGCCTTTTCGCCGGTCTGCACGAAGAAGAAAACATCGCCGTGACGCAAATTGGATGGCTCTTCGGACGAAGGCTTGCTCATGATGAAGCAGCGCGCCAGATCGTCCTTCGCGTAAGTGGCTGCGTTCCAGTCGCCGAACTGGCCCAGGGATTTCGGGCTCGCCGCCTCTACGCCCGTGCTCGCCAGAATGGCGAGGCAGGCGGCCGAAAGCGCTGTCTTGAACATGGTCTCATCTCCTCTCATCGCGACCCAATTGGAAAGAAGAGTGTTACCGAGGCGTAAACATGACCCTAACAATCCGTGCGTCGATCCGGCGCAGGAGCGACTGGCGGGCGCCGGATGGCGACAATTGCAGGATCGCTGGCGGTCAGAACCACGCTTGTCATTCCGGGGCTTCGCGGAGCGAAGAACCCGGAACCCACGACCGGGTTAGCCCCTTCAAACGCGTGATCGCAGGTCTCCACCCAGTCGTGGGTTCCGGGTTCGCGCCTGCGGCGCGCCCCGGAATGACAAGCGTGGCTCGCCCCTAAAACGACGATGCCCGGCACAGGGCCGGGCATCGGGAGACATCAGGATGGCAAGGCCTCAGGCGAACTGGCCGTGGCAGTGCTTGAATTTCTTGCCCGAGCCGCAGGGACAGGGTTCGTTGCGGCCGACCTTGCCCCAGCTTTCGGGATCATCCGGATTGCGGTCGAGCACGGCGACATCGGCATCCGTCGCGGCAAACTGCACGCCGCCGCCACTATAATCCCCGAAGCCGGAGCCGGCGCCGTCCTGCACCTGGCCCGGCGCCTGATCCTCGGGCTGGTCGAAGCGCACCTCGATGCGCGAGAGATGGCCGGTGACCTGCTGGCGCAGATGACCGATCAGCCCGTCGAACAGCTCGAAGGCCTCCTGCTTGTATTCCTGCAGCGGGTCGCGCTGGGCAAGGCCACGCCAGCCGATCACCTGGCGCAGATGGTCGAGCGTGACCAGATGCTCACGCCAGAGATGGTCGAGCGACTGCAGCAGCACCTGCTTCTCGACATAGGTCATGACCTCTTCGGTGTTGCGCTCGATGCGGCCGGCATAATCCTCGTCGGCGAGCTTGCGGATGCGCTCGCGGATCTCGCTGTCGGCGATGCCCTCTTCCTTGGTCCAGTCCTCGATCGGGAGATCGAGGTTGAGGTGCTGGATCACCTCCTGCTTGAGCCCGGCGCTGTCCCACTGCTCGGGATAGGCCTCCTCCGGGATATGGCGGGCGACGACATCCTCGACGACGCCATGACGCATGTCGTCGATCGTCTCGCGCACGCTTGCCTGGCGCATGAAGTCGCGGCGCTGCTCGAACACGACCTTGCGCTGGTCGTTCATGACGTCGTCGTATTTCAGGATGTTCTTGCGGATGTCGAAATTGCGCGCCTCGACCTTCCCTTGCGCCTTCTCGACCGCCTTGTTGATCCAGGGATGGACGATCGCCTCGTCCTCCTTGAGGCCGAGCTTGGTCAGCATGCCGTCCATCCGGTCGGAGCCGAAGATGCGCATCAGGTCGTCCTGCAGCGACAGGAAGAACTTCGAGCGGCCGGGATCGCCCTGGCGGCCGGCGCGGCCGCGCAGCTGGTTGTCGATGCGCCGGCTCTCGTGGCGCTCGGTACCGACGATGTAGAGCCCGCCGGACTTGAGCACGCGCTGCTTGAAATCGGCGACCTCGGCGCGGATGGCGGCGGCCTTCGCGTCGCGCTCCGGGCCTTCTTCCAGGCCCGCAAGATCGTGAGAGATCCGCATGTCGGCATTGCCGCCGAGCTGGATGTCTGTGCCGCGGCCGGCCATGTTGGTGGCGATGGTGATCGCGCCGGGTACGCCGGCCTGTGCGACGATATAGGCTTCCTGCTCGTGGAAGCGGGCGTTCAGCACGGCGAAGGCCTTGACCGTCTTGCCTTCGCGAGCCGCCGCATAGACCGGCTCCAGCGCCGTCGGATCGGTGAAGTCGAGAAGCTTGTAGCCCTCCTTCTCCAGCATCTCGGCGATGAGCTCCGAGCGCTCGATCGAGGTCGTGCCGACCAGCAGCGGCTGGCCGTTGGCCTGCGCGGCCTGGATCTCGCGGATGACGCCGCGCACCTTCTCTTCGAAGGTACGGTAGACCTCGTCGTCCTCGTCCTTGCGGGAGATCGGGACGTTGGTCGGGATCTCCACGACCTCGAGCTTGTAGATCTGGAAGAATTCGTCGGCCTCGGTTGCCGCCGTGCCGGTCATGCCGGCGAGCTTGGCGTAGAGGCGGAAATAGTTCTGGAAGGTGATCGAAGCCAGCGTCGCGTTCTCGGGCTGGACGGTGACGTGCTCCTTGGCTTCCAGCGCCTGATGCAGGCCTTCCGAATAGCGCCGGCCCGGCATCATGCGGCCGGTGAACTCGTCGATGATCACGACCTCGTCATTGCGGACGATATAGTCCTTGTCGCGCGTGAACAGCGAATGCGCGCGCAACGCCTGGTTGACGTGATGGACCAGCGTGACGTTGTGGGCGTCGTAGAGATCGCCCTCGTTCAGCAGCCCGGCCTCGCGCAGCAACTCCTCGATATGATCGTTGCCGGCCTCGGTCAGCGCCACCGTGCGCTGCTTCTCGTCGACCTCGTAATCGGCCGGGACGAGACTCGGCAGGACCTTGTCGATCGAGACGTAGAGATCCGATTTGTCGTCGAGCGGGCCGGAGATGATCAGCGGCGTGCGGGCTTCGTCGACCAGGATCGAATCGACCTCGTCGACGATCGCGAAATGGTGGCCGCGCTGGCTCATCTGGGCGACCTCGTACTTCATGTTGTCGCGCAGATAGTCGAAGCCGAACTCGTTGTTCGTGCCGTAGGTGATGTCGCAGGCATAGGCGCGCTGGCGCTCCTCGTCATCGAGGCCGTGCACGATGATGCCGACGGTCAGGCCGAGGAAGTTGTAGAGCTTCGCCATCCACTCGGCGTCGCGCCGGGCGAGGTAGTCGTTGACGGTGACGACATGGACGCCCTTGCCTTCGAGGGCGTTGAGATAGGTCGGCAGCGTCGCGACCAGCGTCTTGCCCTCACCGGTCTTCATCTCGGCGATGGCGCCCTCGTGCAGCACCATGCCGCCGACGAGCTGGACGTCGTAGGGCCGCTGGCCGAGCACGCGCTTGGCCGCCTCGCGCACCGTGGCGAAAGCGGGCACCAGCAGGTCGTCGAGCTTCTTGCCGGCGGCGATCTGCTGCTTGAACTCGTCGGTGCGCGCCTTCAGCGCCTCGTCGCTCAGCGCGGCGATCTCTGTCTCGAGCGCGTTGATCGCAGCGACACGGGGCTGGTAGCCCTTGACGCGGCGGTCGTTCGACGAGCCGAAGAGTTTCTTTGCGAGCGCGCCAAGCATGTTGGGCCTTTCAGGTGATGCTTCAAGCCTCCGCTCGACGCGTAGCGTTGTCGCGCGCGAACCGAAAGCTCGGGTATTCTCGAATTGCGACCGCGTGTTTAGACGCGAGCGCGGGCAGGGTCCAGCGTGCGTTTCGTCCTATTGGTAGCGAAACGGCAAGTGAATTCGGCTCCGGATGTGGGGTTTTTTCATTCCGCTTCCAAGAGCCCGCACGTCAGATCACCCGCCGCTGCGGCATCGGGGTAGCGCAGAGCTTTCGTGATCGGCCGGCGCAATCGTCTGAACCGCCTTGCCTTTGCCGCGTTCATCGGGCAGTGCAGCCGTCAAACCGCCTCGGTTTCCGACGAAAGGCCGTCATTCATGAACTCAGCCCGTTTCATCGCCGTCCTCGGTTTCACGCTGCTGGCGGCACCGGCCTTCGCCCAGGCGGACAAGGTCGTCGCCAAGGTCGATGGCATCGCCATTACCGAAAAGGACGTCCAGCTCGCCACTGAGGATCTCGGCGAGCGCCTCGCCCAGCTCCCCGAGGAGCGCAAGCGCGACGAGGTCGTGAACTATCTCGTCGATCTCAAGCTCGGCGCCAGAGCCGCGGCCGAGGCCAAGATCGGCGATACACCCGATTTCGCCGCCCGCCTCGCCTATTACCGCGAGAAGGTGCTGCTCGACGAATACCTGACCCGCGAGGGCAAGAAGGCCGTCACTCCCGAGGCGGCGAAGAAGCTCTTCGACGACACCACCAAGGCGATGGCGCCCGAGGAAGAGGCCCATGCCCGCCACATCCTCGTCGAGGACGAGGCGCAGGCCAAGGCCGCGGTCGAGCGGCTGAAGAAGGGCGAGGATTTCGCCAAGGTCGCGGCCGAGCTCTCCAAGGATCCCGGCTCCGGCAAGGAGGGCGGCGATCTCGGCTGGTTCACCAAGGACCGCATGGTGCCGGAATTCGCCGAAGCCGCCTTCAAGCTGAAGAAGGGCGAGATTTCCGAGCCGGTGAAGAGCCAGTTCGGCTGGCATGTCATCAAGCTCGAGGACAAGCGCTCCAAGCCGCTGCCGGATTTCGCCGCCGTGAAGCCGCAGATCGATCAGTATCTCGAGCGCAAGGCCCAGCAGGACCTCGTCCTCGCCATGCGCGAGAAGGCCAAGGTCGAGCGCCTCGACAAGCCGGCAGCACCTGCTGCTCCCGCTCCGGACGCCGCCAAGCCGGCCGAGCCGAAGAAGAACTGAGCGCTTCGCGCCGTACCACGCGATTTTGAAGGGCGGCCCTTGCAGCCGCCCTTCTTGTTTTCGTCATCGGCCTGCGGCAGAGGGATTCTCGAACGAGACGCACTGCCCGGCGGACGGACGATTCGCCGACCCTCGCGCAGTGCTCCGCAGGAGGAAGCCCGATGGCCGGCAAGGATGTCCCCGTTTCCCCGCTCGCGCCGAAGCGCCAGCCCAAGGTTCCAGCCGTGCCGGGCGTGCGCTTCGCCACTGCCGAGGCCGGCATCCGCTACAAGGGCCGCCAGGACGTCTGGTTCGCGCTGCTCGACGAGGGCACGCAGGTCGCCGGCGTCTTCACCCGCTCGAAATGCCCCTCCGCCCCGGTCGACTGGTGCCGCGAGAACCTGAAGCAGGGCTCGGCGCGAGCCGTCGTCGTCAATTCCGGCAATGCCAACGCCTTCACCGGTCTCAAGGGCCGCGACGCGGTCAAGCTCACCGCCGAGATCGCAGCCAAGGCGGCGTCCTGCAAGCCTGAAGAGGTCTTCATCGCCTCGACCGGCGTGATCGGCGAGCCGCTCGACGCGACCAAGTTCAAGGGCGTGCTCGACGACTGCGCCAAACGCGCCACCGATGGGCCCTGGATCGACGCCGCCCGCGCGATCATGACCACCGATACTTTCCCGAAGGCCCTGACCCGCAAGGCCAAGATCGACGGCAAGGACGTGGTCATCGCCGGCATCGCCAAGGGCGCCGGCATGATCGCTCCGGACATGGCGACGATGCTCTCCTTCGTCTTCACCGACGCTCCGATCGCCGCGCCCGTGCTGCAGGCCCTGCTCTCCAAGGGCGTGAAGGGCTCGTTCAACGCGGTCACCGTCGACAGCGACACCTCGACCTCGGACACGCTCATGCTGTTCGCCACCGGCAAGGCGGCCGCGCGCGGCGTGCCGGTGATCACCGAGATCAACGACGCCAGGCTCTCCGGCTTCAAGCGCGCGCTGAATTCGATCCTGCTCGAACTCTCCCATCTCGTCTGCAAGGACGGCGAAGGCGCGCGGAAATTCGTCGAGATCCGGGTCACCGGCGCGACTTCGGCCCGCTCGGCCAAGCGCGTCGCGCTCTCGATCGCCAATTCGCCGCTGGTCAAGACCGCCATCGCCGGCGAGGACGCCAATTGGGGCCGCGTCGTCATGGCCGTCGGCAAGGCCGGCGAACCGGCCGACCGCGACAGGCTCGATATCGGCTTCGGCGATATCGTCGTGGCCAGGCAGGGGGCGCGTGCTGCTTCTTATGATGAGCACGCGGTATCCGAGTATATGAAGGGCGACAATATCGTCATCACCGCGGATCTCGGCATCGGGCGCGGCAAGGCCACGGTCTGGACCTGCGATCTCACCAAGGCCTATGTCGAGATCAATGGCGACTACCGCTCCTGAGGCTGCGCCGGCTCAGGAGCCCGGGCGCGGCTTCATCGCCTTCAACCTGCTGATCTGCTCCCTGCTGTGGGGGTCGAGCTATCTGTTCATCAAGCTGATGAGCGGGGACGTCTCGGCTCTCACCATCGCTGCCAGCCGCGGTATCCTCGGCGCAGTCTCGCTGTCGCTCTGGAGCCTGTGGCGCGGGCGCAATCCGCTGCCGCGCAAGGCGGAGATCCTGCCCTGGATCGTCCTCGGCACCACCAATGGCTGGCTGCCGAACGTGCTGGTCGCTTATGCGCTGACGCAGCTCGCCAGCGGTCCGGCGGCGATGATCCAGGCGGCGGGGCCTCTCGTCGTCGCGCTCATCGCTCATTTCGCCTTCTCGGAGGAGAGGCTGAGCCGACGTCGGCTCGGCGGCATCCTGCTCGGCATGGCCGGCGTCGCTCTGCTGATCGGGCCGCGCCTGTTCGAGGGCGGCGGCACCGCGCTCAGCGTCTTGGCGATGATCGGGGCGACACTGAGCTATGCGTCCGCGAACATCTATGTCCGAACGGTTCCCTCCGCGACCGGCGACCCGGCCCGGCTGGCGCTGGGCCAGCAGATGCTCTCCGGCATGATCGCGACGACACTGACGCTCGCGATCCTCGGGCCGGCTGCCTTTCTGCCGCTCGGCAACCACCTGCCGGCGATGCTGATGCTCGGGGTCGTCGCCACGGCCATTCCGGTGACGGTGTTCATGCGGCTGATCCGGGCCGCGGGCCCGACCCGGGCGGCGATGACCGGCTATCTCGTCCCGACCGTGGCGGTGATCCTCGGCGTCGTCGTCTTGGACGAGGCGCTGGAGTTGCGGCAGGTCCTCGGCGGCGGCATCATCCTGGCCGGCGTCTTCCTCGTCACGACGGCGCCGCGCAGGGTGGGGGCGTCATGAAGATCGGGACTTTCGCGGCGGTGGCCCTGGCCGGCGCCGTCATGGCAGGCTGCCAGGCCACGCGCCAGCCGGCGACGATGGCCTTCTCGACCGAGGAAGCAGCCTTCATCAACAAGCCGGGCAACGGCGTCATCACCGGCCACGCCTTCCGCACCAAGCCGAGCGGGGCAGTGGTCAATGCGGCCGGCGAAGTCGTCCGCCTGATCCCGGCCACGGCTTTCGCGCGCGAGCGCTTCGCCAATCTCTACGGCAAGCGCAAATACATCCCTCACAGCGCCTATCCGCGCGACGACGAGGTCGACCCGGCCTATGCGCGGTACACCCGCACGACCAAGGCGGAGTCCAACGGCCGCTTCGTCTTCGAGAAGGTCGCGCCGGGAACCTACTTCCTCACCACGCAGGTGATCTGGGGAGACGAGGCCGCCTTTTCGCGCGAGGGCGGCTCGGTCTATGACAGCGTCACGCTGACGGGCAAGGAAACCGAGCCCGTCCAGGTCATTCTCTCCGGCAACTGAGTTCTCCTGTGAAGCTGCTCCTCGTCGTCGCCTGCGCCCTGATCGATGCCGATAACCGTGTGCTCGTCACCCAGCGGCCCGAAGGCAAGGCCCTGGCGGGCTTGTGGGAGTTTCCCGGCGGCAAGCTGGAGCCCGACGAGCGGCCGGAGCCGGCCCTGATCCGCGAATTGTCCGAGGAACTCGGCATCACCGTGAAGGAGGATTGCATCGCACCGCTGACCTTCGCGAGCTATGCCTATCCCGAATTCCATCTGCTGATGCCGTTCTATATCTGCCGGCGCTGGGAGGGCACGGCGATGTCGCGCGAGGGCCAGGCCCTGAAATGGGTCCGCCCCGGCAAGTTGCGCGATCTCGCCATGCCGCCGGCCGACGAGCCATTGATCCCGCCGCTGATCGACCTGCTCGGCGCCTGAAGCTCAATGCACGGCCGGCAGGCCGAGCGCCTCCCAGCTTTCCCTTGGGATCGGCTCGCCAACATGGAAGGCGAAGGCGGTGACACGCTTCAGGTCGGCCGAGACGGTGCAGGCGAAGCGCAGGCCGTACCAGCTCCGCTTGCTGCGAAAGGCCGCGCCCTCCGCCGTCAGGACCCGGCCTGAGAGCTTTGTGCTCGCCTGCGCATAGGCGGTGACGCGATCCGGCTCGAAGCTGCGCTGCCAGTCATGGATCTGGCCCATCGCTTCCAAACCGCAGAGCTGTTCGACGCGCTCGTCCGGCGCGAGCCGCGGCAGCAGCGCGACAGTCTCGCGGCTGCGCGGATCGGCCAGAACCCGCTGCGACAGCATGCGCGACGGGTGGATCATGCCGTCAGCTTCGACCGGGGCAGGCGAGGCACTCGGAGCAGGCTCATCCGGCTTCGGCAGAGCATCCGGCAGCACCGGTGCTGCAGGGGCGGGAATGGCGGCGACCGGCGGCGGCCTCAGTCGGGTCAGCGCCTCGAACTCCTCGGGAGTCTGCAGCTCGACCTCGATGCTTTGCTCGGTGACCGGCGCCGGATCGAAGCTCTGAACCGCGAAAGCAGCCAGCCACGCAAGGAGCGCCGCATGAAGAATCACAGCGACTTGCAGGCCCGGAGCGGGCATCGAGGGCCGTGCCGGGAGCGCGACCTCCATGGTTCAGGCCGCCGCCCTGTCGCGGGCAGGCACCCCCGATCGAACCATCCTCGTCATCCGGCCTTGTGCCCCTGCTCCCTTGTCGGGCAACAGCGACGATCAAGCCGGCATTTTTGTGATCTCGGGCTCAGGCTCCGTCACGGCTTCGTCGCGCGCGAGCTGGAAGCGCTCGAAACGCTGCAGTTCCTCCTCGATCGCCGCCTTCAATACCGGCGTCTCGCAATCATCGAGCCAGGTCCATTGCTGCATCAGGAGCCTGCCGGCCGCCCGGTCGGTCTTCAAATCGAGCACCGCGACGACGCGCTCGCCCGCCAGGACCGGCAGCCCGAAATAGCCATAGGCGCGCTTCTCTTTCGGCAGATAGGCCTCGAAGACATGGGCATAGTCGAGCAGGAGCTTCGCCCGTTTGCGCTGGATCATCAGCGGATCGAAGGGCGAGAGGATATGGATCAGCGTCTCATCCGGCGCAGCAAGCGGCTCCAGCGCGGCCGGGGCGGCCCAGTGCTGCGTCTTGCCGGCGCCTGCCACGGCCACCGGAACGAGGTCCCGGCGCTTGACGCGAGCGGCGATCAGTTCGGCCACGGCCTTCTTCGAGGGCGCGTCGAGATGGCAGATCGAATCGAGGCTGACCAGCCCCTGTGCCCGGAGCGCCCGGTCGAGCAGATAGGCGGTGATCTGCCGCTCGCTCGCCGGGGTCGGCTTCTTCTCCCACTGGAAATGCCGGTCGAACAGTTCATAGGTCTTGACCATGCCGGCCCGCGCCGAAATCGCGAGCTCGCCATCGTAGAAGGCCCGTTCCAGCAGCCCCTTGGACGGCTTCTTGCTGGCCCAGAGATGCGCCTTCTCGATCAGCTCCTCCTCGATATCGCGGATCGACAGCGCGCCGTCCTTGCGGATGCGGCGCAACAGCTTGCGCGTCTCCTCGCGGGCGCCGACCGCCGACCAGCGCTTCGGCTCCTCGCGATGCGCCTTCATCGCCGGCAGGAAATAGCGGATGTCGCGGGTGGGCACGTAGGCCAGCGCATGCGTCCAATATTCGAAGACGCTCTTCCCGACCGATTGCAGATCGGCGAGATCGGCCCGGCGATAAGCGGGGATGCGGGCATAGAGGATGTGATGGTGGCAGCGCTCGATCACGTTGATCGTGTCGATCTGGACATAGCCGAGATGCTCGATCGCGGCGCGGGCGGCGTCCGGCCCCGCCCCGAAAGGGTCGCGCCGGTCGAGCCGCTGGGCATGAAGCCAGAGGCGGCGGGCCTGTTCGACGGGAAGGGAGATCGGCTTGCGGGATCGCGGAGGCATGGGAAACAGGCTAGCCGCACCCGCACCATTCGGTAAGGGCCCGAGCGCTTCGTAGCTGACAGCCATTGGCGGGAGCGTCGCGCTTGAAGCGGCGGGCTTGATAGGCGCTCAGTCCATAGGCTTGCTGCTCAGGAAGGCGGACGCCACCAGAGCTGCTGCCGGCTATGGCGCGACGATCAGCGCCCAGTAGACCTGATATTTCGAGCCCGGCGCATAGGCCGTGGCGATGCCCATGCGTTTGGCCTTCGCGTCCTTCATGACGCGATCATGCTGCGGCGAATCCCGCCAGCCCGAGAAGGCCTCGGCGAGACGGCGGTAGCCGGCCGAGAGATTGGCTTCGGCTCCGGCCTGTCCTTCCCGCGCGAGGCGCGCCTTGACCGCATCGGCCTGGGCCGGCTTGTCCGACCCCGCCATGACGGTCGCTTCGCGCTGGGCGGCCTCGACGAGAGCGGGGTCGAGCGTCAGCGCGCCGAGGCCCGCATTGAGGCGGTAGGCCGAGATCATCGCCCGCGCCTGCTCGGTATCGACACGGGCCGAGGCCGAGCCGAGATCGCGATAGAAGGCCGGCTGGCCCTGGCGCTGCGGCTCGACACAGCCGGCGACGCCGAGGAGCGCGAGCGCGCCGGCAACAGCCGCCGGGCAGGTCATCGCGCGCGAGGCCGCGGCGCGGCGCAGAAAGCTGGGCATCCGATCATTCCTTGCTGTCGTCCTTGGCGGGCTCGGGCGCGGGAGCAGGCGTGACGGCCTCGGCCTCCTCGTCCTCGGGCTCCGCCGCCACCACCGGCTTGCGCGAGCGGCGCACCGGAGCGGGCGCTTCCCGTTTCACGCGGCTACGCGCACCATCTCCCCGGCCGACCGCCGCGGCGATGCTGCCGAGCGAATGCTCGACGCCCTCGAGGCCGCGTACCATCAATTCGGGCGTGGAGGCGGCCGGCTCCATCTCGGCAAGGCGCTTGTGGATCGCGAAGTTCAGGTCGCTGTTGACCCGGCCCGTGATCTCGACATCGCCGACCACGCAGATCAGCTCGAAATCCATCGTCGTGGTGCCCAGCTTCTTGAACATCACGGCCGGCGGCGGCTTCTGCATGACATCGCCATGGTTCGCCGCGACCTCGGACAGCATCGCCCGGACCTGGCCGGCATCCAGCGAGCGCAGCACGGTGAGCGCGATCAGCACACGGCCGGTCCGGTCGTTGCGGACGCGGTTGCGCACCACGCCCGAGATCAGGTTCGAGTTCGGGACGATCACGGTCGCCCGGTCGAAGGTCGCGATCTCCGTCGAGCGGACATTGATGCGCTTGACGATGCCCTCGATGTCGCCGACCAGGACCTGGTCACCGACCCGGATCGGCCGCTCCCAGAGCAGGATCAGCCCCGAGACGAAGTTCGACACCACCGATTGCAGGCCGAAACCGATACCGACCGAAAGCGCCGACGCCACCAGCGTCAGGCGCTCCAGGCTCAGGCCCACCGCGGTGACGGTGATCGCCGCCGCCGCGATATAGCCGACATAGCCGGCCGCCGTGGTGATCGAGTTGCGCAACCCCGTATCGAGCGCCGTCGTCGGCAGGAACTGGTTATCGAGCCAGCGCTGCATCGCCCGCGTCGCACCGATGCCGATCGCGAAGACGATCGCGCCGACGACGATCGTCGAGAGCGAGACCGTGACGCCGCCGACCTGGAAGCCGAAGAAGGCGGCGCGCAGCGAGACGAGGAAGTCGCTCGATTCCAGCCCCCAGGGCGCGAGGATGAGCAGCAGCGTCACCGCGATCAGCAGCAGCTTCAGCACGCCGACGCTGACGACCGAAATCTTGTCGAGCGTGGCGGCGCGCAGGCCCATGCCCGCCTTCAGCGTCAGGGCGAAGCGGCCCTTGCCGCCGAGCAACACCGGAATGCCGAGGTCGATGAACTGGAAGACCAGCAGGAACAGGCAGGCGACGATGCCGACCCAGAGCGCCTGCTCGGCCAGGAAGGCGGCGAAGACGACATAGCCGCTGAGCGCCGCCGCGATGATGCCGAAGCCTATGATCCAGCCGAGGATGCGCACCGGCCCCAGGCTCGCGCCATCCACGGGGACGTAAGGACCGAGGCAGGCTTCCTGCTCGACATCGTCATCGTCGCGAATCCGGTAGAGTCCGGCGATCAGCGCAAGCGCGAACAGGATGGCGAAGAGCGCCTTGACGATGATCGAGACGGCGAGACCGGCGGCGATCGCCTGCAGCCAGGCCTCGAAGACCTTGCCGACAGACATGACGGCCGCAAGCGAGCCGGCGATCCAGACGACGCTGCGCGCCGTCGTATCCATCACCTTGACGAGGCGCCGCTGCGGGCTCGACGGTGCGAACAACGCATCGGCCAGCGCCTGCACGAAGGCGAAGAATGCCAGGCCCACGACGACGGCCCAGATCACCGGCTGGATGCGGGGCGGCAAAAGCCCGGTCGTGTTCAGGGCCTTGTAGATCAGCCAGCTCGCCAGCACCGGCGGCGCCGCGCCGGCGATGATATGGGCGAGCGCGATATAGAGGCAGTGCAGGTTGCCGGTGTCCTGCGTGTTGCTGAAGCGCGCCTTGAAGCGCGGCAGATAGCGCGCCCGCGCCAGATAGAGCAGGAGAGCGCCCATCAGGGCGAGCGCGACCACGGTGCCGCGCGTGCCGGAAAAGGCATCGCCCACGCCCTCCAGCCAGCCGCCGAAGATGTAGCCGGAGGCGCGCAGGTCTTCCGGCGCCGTCGCGATCGCGTTGCCCCAGACCTCGGGGTTCGCCACGGAAGGGCCGGCGGCGAACAGCGCCTTGGCGAAGATGTCCCGGCGCTTGTCGCCGATGCTGCTCTGCAATTGCTCGGCCTGGAGCAGCGAGGCCCTGGCGATCTTCAGCGTCTCGTCGGCGTCGGCATAGGCCTTGGCGCGCGCCTCTCGGTCACGGACGATCTCGGCGCTCTCGGCCGGCGCACTCGCCTCCGGCTTGGGGCCGAGCTGGTCGAGCCTGAGCTTGGCCTGGTCGACCTTCGGCGTCTGCTCGTCGACGATCAGGCGCAGTTGGTCGAGCGAGGGTTGCAGCCGCAGACGCTGCCGCTGCAATTCGGCGTCGCTCGGATCGGGCGAGGCCAGCGTCGCCTCGATCTGGGCAAGATCGGTGCGAACGATGTCCAGCCGGGCGCGAAGGCTGCCCGGCTCCGCCGGCGTCTGCGCGAAGGACGGGCCCGCCCCCGAGAGCGTCAGCACCATAAGAACGAGACAAGCGGTCAGCAGGCCTTGCAGACCCCTGAACGATGCGTGCGCCATCTGCGCTGCCATGGTGGTGAGGCCCTGTCCGGCCGAATGATTCGGCTCCGATTCGACCCTCGCCACAGCCATGCGCGCAAGGCAAGATGAAGAGCGGAATTCGACCGGCACGAAGGGCTTCCGAGCTTGCGGATGAAACGAGGTGGGGAGACGGACCCCGCCGCCTCATCGCCGTAAAACACGACCTGAAGATGGCGAAAGCAGCGCTTTTGTCGGCGTAGCTCTCAGTCGCGCCCCTTGCCCTTCGCCTTGACACGGTTGTGGTAGCTCGCATTGCCGAGGCCGGTGCCGATCGTCAGCACGGCCCAGTTCTCGACATCCTGCATCGCCGGCATCTCGCTCAGGCCCTGGATCACCGCGTCATTGTGCATGACGACCTCGGTCTCGTGCTCGCCGATCTCGGGCACGAGGTCGCGGATGCTGTCGACGAGGTTGAAGCGGCTGCTTTCCCAGTTGCCGGGCAGGTTCTGCGCGCCGCGATCGATGGCGCCGTCGGGCTGGATCAGGCCGGGGCAGCCGACGCCGATGAAGGGGGCGACCCGCAGCCCCTCCTTCTCGGCGTTGCCGATCTGCTCGCGCAGCATCTCGCCCAGGCGCTTTATCGCCTCGTCGCGGCTCGGCTCCTCGTCGGCATGGCGCCAGAGATCCGATTTCCAGACCCGCGCCTTGCTCAGGTCGGGCGCCTTCTTCTGCCTGAGCTCGACGATCCCGGCACGGATGTTCGAACCGCCGATATCGACGGCGACGAGGCTGTCATAAGCCTCGAAGATCCATTTCGGCGCGAGATGGGCGCTGCCGACCAGCCCGGCCTCGTCGGGGTGATGGCTGACCGGGACGAGTTCGAGATCGCGCCCGTCGGTCCGCAGGATGATCGCGGCACGCGCGATGGCGAGCTCGCCGACACGGCTTTCGCGAAAGCCGCCGCCGACCACGATGCGCTCGATGGCGGCCCAGCTCTTCAGGCGCGCGAAGCGGCGGATGACGAAGGCGAGCGACTGAGCGAAACCCTCGACGGCGCTGAGCACCAGCGCGGCTTCAGCGGCATCGCCCTCCTTGAGCAGCGCATCGAGCTCCTTCTTGCTGATCTCGGCGGTCTTGCCCTCCAGCGGATCGTCGCCGTTGCGCTTGAGGTGACTGCGCAGCGCGTCGAGATGCTCGATGAAGGCACCGCGACTCGCCTTGTCGCCGACAAAGCCGTCATCGTCGCGAACCTCCAGATTATAGCTGGTCACCACCACCGAAGGCAGTTCGGCCGCGCCATGCGGCCCGGTCGCGGCCTTGGCCGCACTGCGTGATGTCTCGGCGGTTGCCGTGGCCATGATGGTCCCCCTCGGTCGCGTATGGATCAGCAGAGGCAACCCGCCGGCCACCTTCGCGGTTCCCCCGGGCGGGGCGATGCGCCGCATGCAGCCCGCCCTCGCGCGGCTCGCTCACCGCGACGGTTGACCGCTGCCGCGATCGCCGCTCCAACAGGATGCACCGCGTCGAAGCGGCTTGGGGGATGGAACGTGTCGGATCTGATCTTGCGGGTGATCGTCATTGGCGCCGGCGCGACCGCGCTCACCGATATCTGGGCTCAGGCTTTACGCCTTTTCGGCTTTCCCAAGCCGAACTGGGCGATGCCCGGCCGCTGGTTCGCCCATCTGCCGCGCGGCCGCGTCTCGCATGAGGACATCGCCAGCTCCGAGCCCGTCGCCGGGGAGCTCGCGATCGGCTGGATCTGCCATTACCTCGTCGGCATCGCCTTTGCCGGGATCGTGCTGGCGATCGCCGGTACCGATTGGGCTCGCAATCCAACCTTGCTGCCGGCACTGATTGTCGGCTGGGTCACGGTCGGCTGCGGCTGGTTCATCCTGCAACCAGGTATGGGCATGGGCGTAGCCGCCTCGAAGAAGCCGAACGCGGGCCAGATCCGGCTGCTCAACATCGTCAGCCACACCCTCTTCGGCCTCGGGCTTTACGGCACGGCGCTGCTGACGTGTTGAAACGGCTCAATCGAGAATGCGCGTCTCATATTGGTAGAGCGTGCGGAAGCCGAGACTGCCATAGAGACTGATCGCGACCGCATTGCTCTGTTCGACCTGCAGATAGGCGCTGTGGCAGCCCATCGCCCCGGCCCAGCCCATCAACCCCTGCACGATCCTGCGGCCATAGCCATGGCCGCGATGATCGGGATGGACGCAGATCAGGCCGATCTCGGCCATGCCGCGCTCGGCGACGCTCATGCCGAAGGCGACCGCCTCGCCCTCGACCAGCCAGGTCGCAAAGGCCGCCGGCAGCCGGACCTTCTCGATGACAGCCGCAAGATTGCCGGCATGGGTCTTGTTGCCGCTCTGCAGGGCAGCAGCGCCGGCCGTCCATTCCTGGCTCGGCCGCGCCTCGATCTGCAATTCCGGCTCCTCCGACGCTGTAAAGCAGGCAAGCGGTGCGATCTGGCCGAAGGACTTGTCCTTGACCCGGTAGCCGCGCTCCAGCACCGCCGCGCGCGTCGCCTCCGCCACGAGCGGCGTCAGGCGGATTGCGGGGGTCAGCCCGTCCGCACGATAAAGCTCCTCGATCAGGTCGAGCATCGTGGCGTCGAGCTCGGCGCCATAGCTCAGCGGCGTCGCCGAATTGGCCCGACCCGAATAGCCGTTCGCGAAACGCAGCACCCAGTCGCCAACGATCAGCGTCGACAGCGCCGGCCAGGCATTGATGATGCGCCGCTCGCAGCCGAGCACGATTTCGCTGTCTTCCGTCTTTGTCAGCATCCTATCCCCCGGATGGCTTGCGTGGTGTCGGCCGCCAGCCCGGCGGCGCCATCTCGAAGCCCTTGAATTCAAAGCCCGGCGCGACCGTGCAGCCGACCAGCGTCCAGGCGCCGAGCGAGGTCGCGCTCTGCCACCAGCCGGCCGGCACCACGAATTGCGGCCGCTGGCCGGCAGCAAGCTCCGTGCCCAGATGATGAGCCGAGGCATCATGACCGTTCGGCGAAACGGTGATCACCAGAGGTGCGCCAGCGTAATGATGCCAGATCTCGGCAGCATCGACACGATGCCATTCCGAGGTCTCGCCGGTGTCGAGCAGATAATAGATCGCTGTCGAAAAACCCCGCCCCTCCGGCCCGGCCGGATCGCGAAAGGTCTCGCGATAATGGCCGCCCTCCGGATGGGGCCTGAGATCGAGCAGGCGGATGACCTCCGTCGCCGTCAGCCCGTCCAGCCGCATCGTCATGGCTCAGAACCGGTTCTTGGCTTCGCGCAGCGCCGCGAAGACCGCGCCCGGCGCGGAGCCGGCCAGTCCGACCGCCTTCGCCAGCGCCGGCTCGCCGGCCCGGAAGAACGGGTTGGTCGCTTGTTCCTCGGCCACCGTGGTCAGCGCCCAGAAGCGGCCTTCGGCCTTGGCTTTCTCCGCCTCGGCAAAGCGCGCCTTGAGCGCCTCGTTCGCCGGATCGACAGAACGGGCGAAGCGGGCATTGGACAGGGTATAGTCATGGCCGCCGAGCAGGCGGACATCGCCCGGCAGCGCCATCAGGCGCGAGAGCGAAGCCCACATCCGCTCCATCTGGCCGGGCTGGACGCGCCCGCAGCCCATCACGAAGACGACGTCACCGACCAGCGCGAGCCTGGCGCCGCGCCCGACAAAGCTGAGATGCCCGTCGGAATGGCCAGGCGTGTGCCAGATCTCGAAGTTTTCGCCGCCGAAGGTCACGGTGTCACCTTCGCCCAACACCCGGTCGAGGGGGGCGCTGGTCCGCGCATCGGCCGGGCCGACGACGTTCGCCCCGGTCGTCTGCTTCACCTCGGCCACCCCTTGCGTGTGGTCGTGATGGGCGTGGGTGATGAAGATGTCGCTGATCGTCCAGCCCTTCGCCTTGGCGGCAGCGAGCGTCTCGCCGGCGTCGGGCACGTCGATGGCGGCGCAAGCGCCGCTGGCAGGGTCATGGAGCAGCGCGCCCGCATTGTCGCTGAGCGTGCGGAAGACGTGAAGGTCGAGCGGCATGGCTTCCTCCGGCAGGGTCGGCCCACCGGAACGGCGAGCGGTCATGCGCCCTGCATGGGCCATGCCCGGCCATCGATCAACCCGGTCCTGCCGCAAGGCAGCCCTTGCGTTCGGGCCGCCCACGTTCCATCTCAGGCGCCATGCCTCTCGACGTCGTCGACCTGCGCGCCTTCTATGCGAGCCCGCTCGGCCATGTGGCCCGGCGCTTCATCGGCCGGGCGATGCTGCGGTTCTGGCCGGATTGCGTGCGCCAGCGCCTGCTCGGCCTCGGCTATTCGACGCCGTATCTCTCCGTGCTCGGCATGCAGGCCGAACGGACCATCGCCTTCATGCCGGCAGCCCAGGGCGTAGTGAACTGGCCCTCGCCCGGCCTGTCAGCCTCCGCGCTGGTCGAACCGACGCTCCTGCCCTTGCCGACCGCCTCGATCGACCGCGTCGTGCTGGTCCATGCGCTGGAGGAGACCGAAAGCCCCGACGACCTGCTCGAAGAAGTCTCGCGCGTGCTCAACCCCGGCGGGCGGATGATTCTCGTCGTGCCCAACCGGCGCGGCCTCTGGGCCCGCATGGACGGCACGCCCTTCGGCCAGGGCCGCCCCTTCAGCCGCAGGCAGCTCTCGGCCCTGATGCGCGGCGCCGAATTCTCGCCCGAGCATTGGACCGAGGCGCTTTATGTCCCGCCTCTGCAAAAACGGCTGCTGATGCGATCGGCCCGAGCCTGGGAGCAGATCGGCGCAGGGCTGTCGCTGCCCTTCGCCGGCGTCCATATCATCGACGCCACCAAGCAGTTCTACCGGCGCGCGCCCCTGCGCGCGACGCGGCGCAGTTTCGCGCTGAGACCCGTCCTCCTGCCGCAAGCCTCCCCGACGCCGCGTGCGGCAAACCCGCCTGTGAGACCGGGAACGGGTTGACAATTTCGCCGGGCCGCGGCCAAGGTCCGCCGCTTTTCAAGCCCGGTTTGCTGTAAAACCGCCGCTCCGCCCGCTTTTGGCGCGGAATCTGAACTGGATCACGATGCGTAGCTATCTGGATTTCGAGAAACCGGTCGCCGAGCTGGAGGCGAAGGCGGACGAGCTGCGGGCCTTGGAGGCACGCGGCGACGGCATCTCCTTGTCCGAGGAGATCGGCAAGCTCGACGCTCGCGCCAATCAGGCGCTGAAGGACCTCTACACCGCGCTGACGCCCTGGCAGAAGACGCTGGTGGCCCGCCATCCGCAGCGCCCGCATTTCAAGGATTACTGCGCCGGGCTGATCACGGAATTCACCCCGCTCGCCGGTGATCGCGCCTTCGGCGAGGACGAGGCCATCGTCGGCGGTTTCGGCCGCTTCCGCGGCGAGCCCGTCTGCGTCATCGGCCAGGAGAAGGGCGATTCGACCGAAACGCGCATCCGGCACAATTTCGGTATGCCCAAGCCCGAGGGCTACCGCAAGGCCGTGCGCCTGACCGAACTGGCCGACCGCTTCGGCCTGCCGGTGCTGAGCTTCGTCGACACGGCCGGCGCCTATCCCGGTATCGAAGCGGAGGAGCGCGGCCAGGCCGAGGCCATTGCCCGCTCGACGGAAGCATGGCTCGGCCTGCGCAGCCCGAGCGTCGCGCTCGTCATCGGCGAAGGCGGTTCGGGTGGCGCGATCGCCATCGCCGCCGCCAGCCGCGTGATGATGATGGAGCACGCGATCTATTCGGTGATCTCGCCGGAAGGCGCGGCCTCGATCCTCTGGCGTGACACCGCACGCGCCCAGGACGCCGCCACCGGCATGAAGATCACGGCGCAGGACCTGCTGAAATTCGGCATCATCGACAGGATCGTCCAAGAGCCGACCGGCGGCGCCCATCGTGACGGTCAGGCCGCGATCAACCGTGCCGGCGACGCCATCGCCGCCGCACTCGGCGATCTCGCCGGCCTTTCCGGCGAGGACATCGTCGCGCAGCGCGCCGACAAGTTCCTGGCGATCGGCCGCAATCTCTGAGCAATCAAGGGACGCTGATATTCCGCACCTGCGAAGGCAGCGGTTCTTTACCCCGTGTTGACCATGTGGTCAGACTCGGGGAGCCTATGGTAAGGAACCCTCAAGGCTAACGCATCTAAAACGAGTCGACGGGCACAATTTGGCCGTCATGCGAAGTCACAGGTCGCGCCCCGGCCTGCCGTTCGATGGGATTGACGACGTGGCAATCAAGCAACTCGCGCTCGTGGCTTTTGTTGCATTGACGCTGGCTGCCTGCGAGGAAGACCGCTATCGCGGCTCCGCGCGCCATAACATCCCGATTCCGAGCGCGACTTATGCGCTGATGTCCGAGAAGGGCATGAGCAAGGATCAGCCGATCATCATCCGTTCCTACAAGAAGGAATCGGAGCTCGAGGTCTGGAAGCGCAAGGCCGATGGGCAATACGCCCTGCTGAAGACCTATCCGATGTGCCGCTGGTCCGGCCAGCTCGGCCCGAAGGTCCGCGAGGGCGATCGCATGGCGCCGGAGGGCTTCTATGCCATCGCGCCCCAGCAGATGAACCCGAACTCGTCCTATTACGTCTCGTTCAACATGGGCTACCCCAACGCCTATGACCGCTCTTATGGCCGCACCGGCGCGCATCTGATGGTGCATGGCGCCTGCTCCTCGGCCGGCTGCTATTCGATGACGGACGACCAGATCGGCGAGATCTATGCACTGGTGCGCGAGGCGCAGAATGCCGGCCAGCGCGCCGTGCAGATGCAGGCCTATCCCTTCCGGATGACCGCGCAGAACCTGGCCAAGCACCGGCTCGATCCCAACATCGCCTTCTGGAAGAACCTGAAGGAAGGCTCCGACTATTTCGAGGTCACGAAGGACGAGCCGGCCGTGTCCGTCGCCGGTGGCCGCTATGTCTTTAATGGCGGCCAGGCCCCGGCCGCCGTCGCCGAGAAGCGCCGCGAGGATGAGGTCCAGGTCGCCTCGCTCGTCGCCAAGGGCACGCCCGCGATCAAGCTGATCTATGACGATGGCGACCAGCACGCCTCCTTCAAGCGGGCGCTCGCCTCCAACGGCGCCGATGCCCTGAACCGCTCGGCCTCCTGGGGGTCGAGGGATGTCGGCATCAGCCGCGAGGATGCGCTCGCCTCCGGCCCGCGCGTCGTCGTGCTCGATAACGCAGGCAAAGCCAAGGCGACCGTGCGCGCCGCCTCCGCCGATAACGACGCGATCCTCGCCGCCGTCGCATCCGCTCCGGTCGAGGAGCCCACCAAGCCCGTTGAAGCCAAGCCGACCCTGGCCCCGCGCCCGGCTGCGGCCACAGCCACCACGCAGCTCGCCAAGGTCGTTCCGGGTAATCCCCAGCAGGGGCCGGTGCTGGCGAGCGCCTCGTCCACCCCGGTCGTCCCCGCCGCTCCGGCTGAGGACAAGCCGTTCCTGCAGCGCGCACTGAGCTTCATGCCGGTCTTCGGCGGCACGGCCGACCAGGGCGTCGCCACCGCCTCCGCCCCGGTGGTGTCGGTGGTTCCGGCAGCGCCGACCACGACCAGCGCCCCGCTACCGCCGCGCCGAGCCAACGGCCTCCGGACGTCCGGTCTGGATCGGTCGACGGCCGCTTACGCCAGCCAGCCGGCCCGGCGCTGAAACGCTCGATGACCGCCCGATCGCCGTGACAAAAATGTCGCGGCGCTCTGAATAATCCGGACTGCCTTTTTTGCAGGCGCGAAGGCCCCCCGTTTCGGGGGCCTTTGCTTTTTGACTGTGCGACACGCCCAAAAGCTCGTCTTGCCGGAAAAACGACCCCACCCGCTTGATGGCGTGACAGCGCGATCACTGCGCGGCGAGGGGTTCCAGCAGATGTCCGATCTCTTCCGTTCCTCGATTCTCGGCCTGGCCCTGGCGGCGGGCCTCGGTAGTGCCCAGGCCTCCGACCTGCCCAGCAAGAAAGGCGCGCCGCCGGTTCCGGTCATCCCGGCGATCACCTGGTTCGACATCGCCGTCAATGTGAAGGCCCAGACCGACTACAATTTCCGAGGGATATCGCAGACCGACCGCAAGCCCGGCATCGGCGGCGGCGCCGAGCTGCAGATCTACAACAACCTGTTCTATGTCGGCGTCTACGGCTCCAGCGTCGACCTTGCGACGCGCCCCGATGCCGAGATCGACTTCTACGGCGGCATCCGGCCGAAATTCGGCGACCTCGCCTTCGACCTCGGCGTGATGCAGTACTACTACCCGAGCGAGAAGCAGCTGATCGACGCGAGCGGCGTGTTCTGGACGCCGAAGAACACCGATTTCACCGAGGTCTACGGCAAGGTCTCCTACACCTTCGCTGAGAGCCTGACGCTCGGCACCAACGTCTACTATGCCTGGGACTGGCTCGGCACCGGTGCAAGCGGCACCTATGCCTCGGTAACCGCCAAGTACGCCCTGCCCTTCCTGGAAGGCCTCTCGGTCTCCGGCGAATTCGGCCATTACTGGCTCGGCACCACCAACCTGGCGATCTGGTCGACGGTGCCGCCGACCAACCTTCCGGACTACAATTATTGGAATGCCGGCGTGTCCTATACCTGGAAGAACGTCACGGCGGATGTCCGCTATCACGACACCGACCTCTCGAAGAACGAATGCTTCGCGCTGACGGCCGATCCGCGCGGCATCACCACGGGCAGTGGTCGCTCCAAGTGGTGCGGCGCGGCCGTGGTCGCCACGCTCTCCTTCGACATCACCGCCAGCAGCATCGGCATCTTCGCGCCGAAGTGAGCCCTGCGCCTTCCGCAAACACGAAGGGGCCGCCCGAAAGGCGGCCTCTACTGTTGAAGCGATGCCCGCCCTCAGACGATCTCGGAGACCAGCTTGGCGATCAGGCTGTTGGAGAGGATGACCGGCAGGCCGGCCTCCGCCGCCTCGCGGCGATGCCGCTCGACGAAGCCCATGCAATCCATCAGCAGGATCTGTGCCCCGCGCCCCGCGAGATCGCGCGCGGCTTCTGCCACCGATGCCCCCTTCCCGCCATAGGGCGAGGCAGCGGCATAGAGCGGCGCGCGGCCGAGCGGCGCCCATTTCCCGGCCTCGGACGCGATCTGCTCGGCCAGCGGTACGATGATGCCGAGCTCAGCGCCCTGCACCAGCGCCGCCACGGTCGGCGGCAGGATGCGGTCCGGCTCGATCAGGCGCGCAGTCTGCGTCCTCAGGCTCGCGAAATGGCCCGTGCAGAGCATCAGGATCGTCGAGCAACCCTCGGCTTCCAGCATCGCGAGCTTATCCTGCGCCGCCGCCTCCGTGCGGGCCCGGTCGATGACCACGGCGCTGCCGTCGAGCAGTTTGGTGATCAGCACCGGCTTGCCGGCCTCAGTTGCGAAGCCCCGGTCGATCTCGGAGCGGCTCAAGCCGTCGAGCACTCCGGCATGGCGACGCGGCAAGCGCGCTTCCAGCACGTCGTCGAGGATCGGCGTGATGTCGGCGCGCGGCGCCTGGCCGATGGTCAGGGTTCCCAGCTTGCTCATGGCGATGCCTCCTCCGCAATGAAAAGGCCCCGGACTGATCGCCCGGGGCCTGTCTCGTTCAGCGCTTCCAGAAGTTCTTCGAGACCGAGTCGAAGAAGGAGAAGATCGCATCGCCCGCGATCACGCCCGCGGCGAAAACCTCCATGTCGCCTTCGCCGCTCGCGCCGCGCAGCTTCTCCCAGATCAGCCGGCAGAGGATGCCGGCCAGCACCGCCCAGCCCGCCATCGGGAAGTTGATCAAGAGGCCGGTGGCGAAGAGCACGCCGATCTGCCGCTTCGGCCCGCCGACGAACTGCAGGATCGCGCCGGGGATCGCCCAGATGAAAAGCTGCCAGGCGACGCCCGGCGCCACGCCGGCCTTGATCGTCGCGGCATAGACCTTGTTCACGGGAGCGACGAGGTTCTGGTCGAAGAAGGACTGGTAGGAGACCAGCACCACCGCGCCCGCCACGACGAAGGCGAACATCGCCGCGAAGAGCTGCTGGCGGCGACCGTCGCGCTCGAAGGCGGGATCGGCGCCGTTGCCGCGCAGCAGGTAGCCGGCCTTCAGATCATAGCCCATATCGGCGAAGGCCGGGCCGGTCGCGGCCGAGAAGCCGACAAGCAGCGCCAGAGCCGGCATCGGGAAGCCGATGAGCATGCCGATGATCAGCGTGATCAGCGCCACGGCGAAGGCCGGGAACCAGCCGGAATGCATCGCGGCGAGGCCGACGATCAGTTCATGCACATAGGCGGCGAAGGCGGCGTAGAGAACGAACAGGATCAGCATGCCCATCGACATGTCGCTCATCAGCCCGCCGACGATGGCGATGAACACCGCGATCGCGAGATAGCCGACCGTGCCGAGCCCGAGCGCACGCTTGACCTCGGCATCCGAGACGCCAGCTGCTGTTTCGCCCGCCTTCGCCTCAGCCCGCCGAAACAGCAGCGAGGCGACCTGAAACAGCGCGACGAGGCCGGCACCAATCATGAAGCCATGCGGGATGTAAGCCGCCATCAGGTCGCCCTTAGGGATGATGGTCTCGAACAGCGGCCCGCCGAAGATCTGGCCGGAATAGCCGCGCAGCAGCAGGCCGATGCCGAACATCGTGAGCGCCCAGACATTGCCGATGAAGGCGACGCCGAAAGCCGACATCGGAATGCCCGAAACCGCGGTCGAGCCGGCGAAGCCGATCCAGGCCAGCGGGATCTTGATGAAGGAGGCGGCGACGCCGGTGCCGAAGCCGATGCCCATCAGCACCGCCTTGCGGCCGCCCTCGTCGCCGGCCTTGATCGCCTCGGCGGCAGCCACGCCCGGAGGCCAGGCGCCCTGCGCCGGGAAGACGCGGGAATCGAACATCCGGTAGAGCAGGTAGGCGTCGAGCAGCATCGCGAAGAAGGCGCCCGCCAGCATCGGCAGCACCAGATCCGGCCGGCCGAGCAGCCAGGGAATGCCGACCGGCAGGAGCAGGCTGTTCGCCGCGCCGAACGTGGCCGAGGAGATCGCGCTCTGGGCCAGGTTCTGGACATGGATCGAGCGGTAGCGGGCAAACATCGCGAGCGGCACGCGCGCCAGCGCCATGGCGGCGAGCGCGCCGATCAGCGAGGTGTTGGCGGTGATGCCGAGCGACACCAGAAGCTGCATGCCGATGATCGCGCCGAAGACGCAGAGCACGGCGATGAGCAGCAATGTCGCCGGCTCGAACAGGCTGGGGTGCCGCCGAGGCACCCCTTCAGTCGGATTGGTCATGCCTCGGTCCCCATGTGATGCCCTTGTCGGGCTGTTGGCGTTTCGTCCCTGGATATCAAGCAACCAGGATGCCGGCCTTGGCCTCACCGACATCCTGCGTGGCATGCGCGCCCTGCACGCCGTAATCGCGCTTGGCCGCATCCGAAGAGACCAGCCCGAGCGCGATGTCGCGGGCGATCGCCTCGCGCGAGCGTTCGGAGGCCGGGCCGTAGCCGGCGCCGCCGGCGAGCACGAGCTCGACGATCTCATGCGGCTGCCGCACCTGGACCAATTCGCCGGTGCCGACATCCCTGAGCACATGGCCCTGCTCGTCGATCACCCGGCCGGAGGCCCCGCCGCCGGCCTTGCCGCCGAACAGGCCCGGGATCGGGTTGTTGACCCCCTCCGGATAGAGCGAGACCAGCGTCGGCAGGCCGTCATCCGAAAGCTTGCGCAGCCGCACGCGCTGGCCGAGGCCGCCGCGATGCTGGCCGGCGCCGCCCGAGTCGGCGAGATAGGTCTTCTCGACCACCAGCACCGGCACCCGCGATTCGAAGGTCTCGATCGAGGTGTTCGCGGCGGAAGTCGGGTAGAGCAGGCCCGACTTGCCGTCGCCCTGGGCCGAGCCGCCCTGGCCGCCGCCGCAGAAGAGCATGTCGGAATAGGTGTCGCCGGCCGCATCGCGGCCATAGACGCTCGCCGCCACCGGCAGGCCGGTGAAGGCCTGGACCTGCTTCGGCGCCGCTTCCGACAAGGCGCGGAAGATGTTCGGCGCCAGATACCAGCCGGTCCGGGTACGCAGGTTCACCGCCAGCGGCTTGTCGCAGTTCAGGATCGAGCCCTTCGGCGCATCGACCGAGAAGGCGCGGTAGCAGCCGGCATTGCCGCGCACCGACGGCGTCAGCATGCATTTCAGCGGGTAGGTCGCATGCGCCATCGTGTAGTTGAGCGTGCAGTTCAGCCCGCCCTGCGGCAGCTGCGGCGGGGCCCCGGCGAAGTCGAGATGGATCGTATCGCCCTTCACCGTCAGCGCCAGCGGATAGGTCATCGGCGTACCCAGCGGGTTGTTCGAGACCGTGCCGTGATAGGTGCCGTCGGGCAGCGCGCGGATCGCCTCGCGCATCGCCTTCTCCGAGCGGCTCTGCACGACATGGGCGAGCGCCCTGAGATCCTGCATGCCGTAATCGGTGAGGAAGGACTGCAGCCGCTCGGCGCCGATGGCGTTGGCCGCCACGAAGGAGTGGAGATCGCCGAGCACCTGCTCGGAATTGCGCACGTTTTCGCCGAGCAGGCGCACCAGCGTCTCGTTGATCCGACCGGCTTCGTAGAGCTTCATCGGCGGGATCTGGAAGCCTTCCTCGTAGATCTCGCGAGCCCGGAGCGAATCCTTGGTGCCGCCGATGTCGGAGACATGGCCGACCGTGCCCATCAGGCCGACGACGCGATTGCCGAGGAAGACGGGCGTCACCACCGCGATGTCGAAGAGATGGCCGGCGCAGAGCCAGGGATCGTTGGTGATGAGCACGTCGCCGGGCTTCAGCGTCTCGGCCGGATAGCGCTCCAGCAGCGCCTTGACCGCGCGCGGCAGCGTCAGGTTGAACACCGGCATCGCGCGGGGCGAATGCGCCAACGTCTCGCCTTCGGGGTCGAGCAGTTCGCAGGCGAAATCCTGCGCTTCCGAGATCACCAGCGAGAAGGCGGTGCGGCAGACCGTCAGCCACATCTCCTCGACGACGTTGATCATCCGGCTCCACATGATCTCCAGCGAGATCGGATCGGCCTCGATCCGGCGCGCGGCCTCGGCCAGCGGCATGTCGGCGGTGATCGTCGTCTCGGCCGCATTGGCCTGGCCGACATGGATGATGAGGTTCAGGACATCGTCGATGGCGACGCTGTCGCCGGGCGGGACGATCGTAGTCGCCTCGCGCTCCTCGATGATCGCCGGGCCCTTGACGGTGTCGCCGGAACGCAGCGCATAGCGGTCATAGACCGAAGCCTCGCTCCAGCCGCCCTCGAACCAGGCCTTGCGGGTGCCCTTGATCTTGTTGGTGGCGTCGCCGCCGCCGGCCGCGCCGGACAGCGAAAGCGTCGGCACGGGGCCGGCGCAACGGACGCGGAAGTTGATCGCCTCCAGCCGCGCGCCCTCATAGACCGAGGTGTAGCGGGCGGAATAGGCCTTGCTGAAGGCCGCGCGGATGGCATCGAGGCTCGCCGCATCGATGGTGCCTGATGGCAGCGGCACGGAGATGTCGTGCATCTGGCCGACGAGGCGCATATCGGCGGTGCGCTCGACCGTGACGTCGGCGGCCTTCACGCCGGCCTCGGTCAGGTGCTTGCGGCCCTCGACCTCGAGATCCCTGAGCACGGCATTGACGGAAGCCGCATCGAAGCCCTCCGAGAACTCGACCGGCAGCGAGCGCACCATGTCGAAGGAGAGCGGCGCGGCGAGGAAGCCGAGCGCGGACGCCGCGCCCGAGGCCGGCGGGATGATGACCTGCTTGACGCCAAGCACGCGGGCGACGTCGACCGCATGCGCCGGACCGGCACCACCGAAACCGACCATGGCGTAATGGCGAGGGTCCTTGCCCTTCTCGACGAGATGGACGCGGGCAGCCGCACCCATGCTCTCGACCACGACCTTGTGGATGCCCCAGGCGGCTTCCTCGATCGAGAGGCCGAGCGGCCCAGCCACCGTCGAGACAGCGTTGCGGGCGGCTTCGAGGTCGAGCGCCATGCGCCCGCCCAGGAAGAAGCCGGGATCGTAATAGCCGAGCACGAGATTGGCGTCGGTCACGGTCGGCTTCGTGCCGCCCATGCCGTAGCAGGCCGGGCCCGGATCGGAGCCAGCCGAATGCGGGCCGACCTTCAGCAGGCCGACCTCGTCGATCGCCGCGATCGAGCCGCCACCGGCACCGATCTCGATCATGTCGATGACCGGCGCCTTGATCGGCAGGCCGGAGCCCTTGGCGAAGCGGTTGACGCGGCCGGCCTCCAGCATCGGCGCGATCTCGGCGCGGCCATCCTCGATCATGCAGGCCTTGGCGGTGGTGCCGCCCATGTCGAAGGAGATCACGTCCTTGTGGCCGGCGAGCTCGCCGAAGAGCGCCGTGGCGAGGCCGCCGCCGGCAGGTCCGCTTTCGAGCAGGCGGATCGGGAAGGTGCGCGCCGTCTCCGGCGAGACCAGGCCGCCAGCCGAATGCATCAGCGTCAGGGAACCGCGGAAGGAGCGGGCCGCAAGCTCGCGCTCCAGGCGCTGCAGATAGCGGCGCATCAGCGGCTGGACATAGGCATTGGCCGCCGTGGTGACGAAGCGCTGGTATTCCCAGATCTCGGCGACGACCTCGCTCGACAGCGAGACGGTCAGCTCCGGGCAGGTCTCGCGCACGATCCGGCCGGCTTCCTGCTCATGAGCGGGGTTGCGGTAGCTGTTGAGGAAGCAGACCGCGATCGCCTCGCAGCCGGCAGCTTCCAGCTCGCGCGCGGCCTTGCGCACGGCGTCCGCATCGAGTGCGGTGACCACATTGCCGTCGCGGTCGATGCGCTCGGCCACTTCGAGGCGGTGCTCTCGCGAAACCAGCGGATCCGGGAAGGTCAGGAACAGGTCGTAGATGTCGTAGCGCTGCTCGGTCCCCATTTCCAAGATGTCGCGAAAACCCTTGGTGGTGATCAGGCCGAGCTTGGAGCCCTTGCGCTCGATCACCGCATTGGTGACCAACGTCGTGCCGTGGACGATGTCGCCGACATCGGCGAGCGTGATCCCGGCCATCTCGGTGAGTTCGCCGAGGCCGATCAGCGCCGCCTCCGACGGATCGTGCGGGGTGGTCAGGCGCTTGTGCAGCCGGACCGAACGCTCCTGCGAGTCGTAGAGGATGAAATCGGTGAAGGTGCCGCCGATGTCGAAGCCGATACGCCAACGATTGCTCATGGAGCGGTCTCCGCGATTGAGAGGTTCAAGGGGTAGAAGCGCTTGTCCTGGATCAGGGCCGCGATTTCGGCGGCGCCCTGACCCAGCGAACGGATGATGGCGAGACGCTCGGCCGGCTCGACCGTGGCTGCCGGGAAGGAGATGCAGAGCGCGACCTCATCGCCGGTGGCGGGGTCGCCGACGGCAACGGAGATGGCGCGCACGCCGTGCACCGCCTCGTCATGGGATTCGGCGAAGCCGGCGCGGCGCACGATGGCGAGACGCGACAGCAGCTCGTCCATATCCTGCGGCGCGGTCTCCGAGGGCGGCTTGAAGCCGGCGCGATAGAGCGCGCGAACCTCTTCATCGGAGAGGCGGGCCAGCAGGGCACGGCCGGTGCTCGAGGCGAAGGCCGGGATGCGGTCGCCGATCGACGTGACGACGCGCAACGCGTGACGGCCGGGATGGGCGGTGACGCCGACGATCTCGTTGCCACGGCGCACGCTGATATAACCGGTATGGCCGATCTGGTCGGAAACCCGGCCCACCACCGCATCGGCACGGTCGATCAGCGAAGCGGCGAAACGATAGAGATGGCCGACCTGGTTGAGCAGGAGCGAGGGCCGGTAACGCTTGCTCTCGCCGACCGTCTCCAGCAGCCCCTCGTCGCGCATCGCCCGCAGCAGGCGGGAGGCATTGCTCTTCGGCATGCCCAGGAGCGTGACCAGATCCGTCACCGTCACGTCGTGGCGCGTGCTCGAAAAACAGCGAAGCACATCCACGGCCGATGACAGGATGGACATCGCGGCTGACCCTTAAAGTTCCATTTAATGGAACTTGAGTTGCAATAAAAGGGAAAATACGCGAGTTAAGGAAGATGTCAATCCGGTGACCGCGTTTTTGCTTCCGTAAGGTGAGAGGGGCTGCACGCCTCGACGCCGATCCGGCTTGGCTGTATCCGGCTTCCTTGCCTGTTCGGGCCCCGCCGGCCCGCCGTCATGGAGACCACCGGATGAGCGACAGCCTGCTCTATCTCTCGCGCGACGATGTCAGAGCACTGGCGATCTCGCCCGACGAAGCGCGCGAGGCCGTGCTGCAGGGCTTTCGCGACCATGCCGCCGGTTTGAACCGGAGCCTGCCGAAGACGGCGCTGACGCTCGGGCCGGGCCACGGCTTCCAGGCGATGACGGCAGCCTCATCGGCCCAGCAGATCGCCACGGTGAAATGGGTCGCGATGGCGCCGGTCGCGGCGGGCTCGCCCCTGCCGGCCGTCAGCGCGCTGATCTGCGTCAACGACTATGCTACGGGCATGCCGCGCGCGATCCTCGACGGCGACGAGATCACCTTGATCCGCACTGCCGCGATCACCGCCGCCGCCGCCTCGCGCCTGGCCCCGCCAGCGCCCCGCACCATCGGCTTCGTCGGCTGCGGCTTGCAGGCCCATGCTCATCTCGCCGCCTTCCGCGCGCTCTATCCGGGCCTCACCTCGGCGCTGGCCATGAGCCGCAGCCGCGCCTCGGCCGAGCGCCTCGCGGAAGCCGCGCGCTCGGCTGGCCTTGCCGCACAGGTGCTGGACGATGCCGACGCCCTGCTAACCGAGAGTGATATCGTGATCTCGATGGTACCGGGCGGCCCCGGCATGACGCCCTTCCTCGATGCGCGGCGCCTGAAGCCCGTCGCCTTCGTTGCAGCCGTCGACACCGGACGGAGCTGGCTGCCCGAGACGCTGCCGGCTTTCGACGTGTTCGCCACCGACAGTCTTGAGCAGTCGCATGCCCCCTATGACGCCGCCGGCAACCCGGTCACCACCGTCAGCTTCGGCCATGACATGACGGAACTGGCAGCCGCGCCGCACCCGATGGCGCCGACGAGCCGCTCCTTCTTCTGCTTCCGCGGCGTCGCTCTGGCCGATCTCGCGCTGGCCCATCTCGTCGTCGAGAAAGCCCGCGCGGAAGGGCTCGGCAGCACCCTGCCGCGCTGATCCAGCCTAGCCTTACCGGACCAAGACATGACCCAGCGCCTTCGCGATTTCGGCCTCACCTGCGGCATCCTGCAACCCGGCCCGCTCAACGCGATCACCGATGTGCCCGGCGTCAAGCTTGGCCATTTCACCCTGAACGAAGGCGATCTCCGAACCGGCTTCACGGCCCTGCTGCCGCATGACGGCAATCTCTTCCGCCGGAAGGTCCGCGCCGCGGTCGACGTCATCAACGGCTTCGGCAAGAGCGCGGGGCTGATGCAGCTCGCCGAGCTCGGCCAGATCGAAACGCCGCTGCTGCTCGGCAATACGCTCGCCGTCGGCGCCGGCTTCGACGCGCTGGTGACGCGTGCGCTCGCCGACAATCCCGACATCGGTCGCGAGACCGGCACGGCCAATCCGGTCGTGCTCGAATGCAATGACGGCTATCTCTCCGATATCCGCGCCCGCGCTCTGACGCAGGAACATGCCTTCGCCGCGCTCGATGCCGCCGCTTCCGGCCCCGTCGCGGAAGGCGCGGTCGGCGCCGGCACCGGCATGAGCGCCTTCGGCTTCAAGGGCGGCATCGGCACGGCCTCGCGCCGCTTCGCGCTCGATGGCGTCGATCACACGCTCGGCCTGCTGGCGCTCGCCAATTTCGGCAATGCCGGCGACCTCGTCCTGCCCAACGGCCGCCGCCCGGTCCCGCCGAAGGTGAAGCCGCAGGCCGAGCGCGGCTCGGTGATCCTCATCATCGCGACCGACGTGCCGCTGGAATCGCGGCAGCTCCAGCGCGTCGCGCGGCGCGGCGGCGCAGGCCTCGCCCGGCTCGGCGCCTTCTGGGGCAATGGCAGCGGCGACATCGCGGTTGCCTTCACCACGGCCTGTCCCGTCAACCACGATCAGCC
The DNA here is from genome assembly GCF_053644975.1 of Allobosea sp. NPDC055353. NCBI lineage: Bacteria > Pseudomonadati > Pseudomonadota > Alphaproteobacteria > Hyphomicrobiales > Alloboseaceae > Allobosea > Allobosea sp. NPDC055353. Next base: position 320,256 of record NZ_JBSHMC010000004.1, read on the forward strand.
TGATGATCTCGTGCCGCTGCGCGCCCTCAACGAGAACCGCATCGACACGCTCTTCCGCGCCGCCGCCGAGGCGACGCAGGAAGCCGTGCTCAACGCGATGGTCGCCGCGCCCGCCACGACAGGGCGCGACGGACATCACCGCCCGTCGCTAGGGGATTGGCTCAGGGCGAACGCGGGCTGAAAAGGAAGCACGCCGTCATGCTCGCCCTTGTGGCGAGCATCCACGACTTGAACACCGCGCTGCACGAACAAAGACGTGGATGGTCGGGACAAGCCCGACCATGACGGCAGAGGCCCGGGGTCGGAAACGCCCCTCAGGCCCACTCGCCCTTGCGGAACACCGGCACGCGGCGCCCATCCGCATGGACGCCGTCGATATCGACCGCGCCCGAGCCGATCATCCAGTCGATATGGATCAGGCTCTTGTTGCCGCCCTGCGCCGCGATCTGCTCCGGCGTCAGGTTCGCGCCATCGACGAAGCATTTCGAATAGCACTGGCCGAGCGCGATATGGCACGACGCGTTCTCGTCGAAAAGCGTGTTGTAGAACAGGATGCCGCTCTTCGAGATCGGCGAGGAGTTCGGCACCAGCGCGACCTCGCCGAGCCGGCGAGCGCCCTCGTCGGTATCCAGCACCTTGTTCAGCACAGCCTCGCCGCGCGAGGCCTTGGCCTCGACGATCCGGCCGCCCTCGAAGCGCACCTGGATCTGGTCGATCAGCGAGCCCTGATAGGAAAGCGGCTTGGTGCTCGAGACATGGCCGTCCACACGGCGCGCATGCGGGGTGGTGAAGACCTCCTCGGTCGGGATGTTCGGGTTGCAGACGATGCCGTTCTTGGCCGGCGAGGCACCGCCCTGCCAGTCATGGCCATCGGCCAGACCCACGGTGAGATCGGTGCCCGGCCCGGTGAAATGCAGCGAGGCGAAGCGCTGGCCGTTCAGCCAGTCGCGCCGCGTCCGCAGCGCCGCGTTATGCGCCGCCCAGGCTGCGACCGGATCGGCCTGATCGATGCGCGAAGCCGAAAAGATCGCCTCCGCCAGCTTGCCGACTGCCACCTCCTCGGCATCATCGGGAAACACCTGCCTGGCCCAGGCCGCGCTCGGATAGGCCAGGATGTTCCAGTTGATGTCGAAGCCGGCGATCTTCTCCAGCGCCGGCTGGTAGGCCAGCGAATTCGCCTTGCTGGCGCGGCCGACCTTGGCCGGGTCCTCGTTGGCCAGCAGCATCGGATTGTCGCCGACGACCGCGAGCCGCGCCGTATTGGCGGAGAAGGCCTCGGCAACGCCCTTGTAGAGCCAGGCCGGCGCCTTGTCGAAGCTCGCATCCTGCGCATGGCGATAGCGCGCCAGCGTCACCTCCTCGTCCGCCAGCATCGGCGTGACGATGCCGGCACCGGCCTTGTAGGCGTGCGCGGCGATCAGCCGGACCAGCGGCAGCGCCGCGACCGGCGCGGTCAGGAACAGGTCCTGCCCCGGCTGGAGGTTCAGGCCGACGCGGATGGCGACCTCGGCCAGCTTGTCGAGCTTGGCGGGATCGATGGCAGAGGGGCGCTGATCTTGCGGGCGCTGGTGAACAGTCATGGCACTCGACCTGTCGGATTCGGAATGGCCGCCATTGCTGGCCCAAATCGTCGCCGGGTCAACCACCGCGACGGCAGGACAGCCATCCGACAGCGTCGAGAGAGGAACCTCTCCGTCATTGCGAGGAGCAAAGCGACGAAGCAATCCAGGGGGACTGGCTGAAGCGCTCGCCCGGTCCCCCTGGATTGCTTCGCTTACGCTCGCAATGACGGATTACGCGCCAATCGCTTTCCTAGCCGGCTTCTTCAGCCTTCGTCATTCGTCTGAGCTTGCTCGCCCGCAGCAGATGGCTGCGCATCAGCGCCGAGGCGACCTCGTTCTCGCCCGCCTCCAGATGGTCGAGCATGGCCAAATGCTCGGCGCAGTTCACCCGCACGCGCTCCATGCCCTGGTCCCAATCATAGTTCGACAGGCGCCGGAGCTGGTTCTGGCGCCGCATCGCCGAATGGAAGAAGCGGTTGCCGGTGGCGGCGGCGAGCCCCTCGTGGAAATCGGCATTCATCTCATAGAAGGCGATGCTCGACGCCTCCCGCCAGGGCCGCTTCAGCGACTCGACATGCCGCACCCGCATCTCCGCGATCCAGCCGGGATCGAGCTGGAAGCCGGGCTCCAGCATCACCATGGGCTCGATCAGCAGGCGGAAGCGGTAGCTCTCGTCGCGCAGGCGCTGGTCGCGCGGCTCATGCAGAAAGCGCCAGCCATAGCCCGGCTTGCGCTCGACCATGTCGAGATCGGCGAGGCGGGCGAGCAGCTTCTGTGCCTCGGGCCGGCCGAGCTCGTAGCGCCGCATCACTTCGAGCTCCGAGACCTCGTCCGGCAGCAACCCGTTCTCGCGTTCATGCGCGAGCCTGACGATGGCGAGATCGACCGTCTCCGGCGCTCGGGCGCTCTCGCTCGCTGCCGGCAGGCTGATGAGCTCGATGCCCTTGTTGAGATGCCGGCGCACCACGCCCTGCTCGGCGAGGTGGTCCAGCGCGGCACGTACCGGCGTGCGTGACACCCCGAGCCGCTTCGCCGTCGCGTTCTCGTTGAGCCAGGCACCGGCCGCCAGCGCATCGTCACGCACGAGCTGCAGGATGCGGTCGGCGATCTCCTGTTGCAGCCGGGTCGGCGCCGCCATCGGAAAAGACCTTGATTGTTTTAGTTCGGGATGAAATACACTACAGCACGATTTCTCGCCAGCATACCGGAAAGATGTGCGCCATGGTCCAGCCCTGCCCCTTCGTCGACGTGTCGGGCACGCCCTATGAGCGCGGCCGCCAGCATGGCGCAGCCGTGCCGCAGCGCGTCAAGCGCTCGATCGAGCTCTATGGCGGCCAGCTCGGCGAACTCGGCTACGATGCCGCGGCGAAATCGGCGCTGATCGCCGAGTTCGCCAAGGAGATCGAGCATTTCGGCGCGCATTACATCGAGGAGATGCGCGGCATCGCCGACGGCGCCGGTGTCGCGCTCGAAGACATCGTCATGGTCAATGCCCGCACCGAGGTCATCGCCAAGGCCCGCCTCGTCAAGAACAAGCCGATCGAGGCCCAGGAAGAGCTCGATGACGGCTGCACCGGCGCCATCATCCTGCCGGAGCGCAGCGCCTCGGGCGAGCTGATCCACGGCCAGAACTGGGACTGGAAGGCCGAATGCGCGGAGACGGCGATCGTGCTGCGCGTGCGCCGCGACGACGGGCCGGACTTCCTCACCTTCGTCGAGGCCGGCGGCCTCGCCCGCTGCGGCATGAACGCAGCCGGCATCTCGATTACCGCGAACTATCTCGAATCCGAGCGCGACTTCACCCAGGCCGGCGTGCCGCTCGCCCTGATCCGCCGCAAGGTGCTGGAGCAGGAGCATCTCGCCTTCGCCATCAAGGCCGTGGCGACGACGCCCAAGGCCTGCTCGAACAACATGATGCTCTCGACCGTGAAGGGTTTTGGCATCGATTTCGAATGCGCCCCGGACGAGGCTTTCCCGATCTACCCGCAGGACGGCATGATCGTGCACGCCAATCACTGGGTCGGCCAGATCGCCCTGACCAAGATCAAGGACACCGGCATTCCGCGCGTGCCGGAGAGCTTCTATCGCGACTGGCGCGTCCGCAAGCTGCTCGACGAAGCCGGCCGCAAGCTGACCGTCGACGACCTCAAGCAGGCCTTCTTCGACGATTTCCTGGCGCCTCACTCGGTCTGCCGCCCGGTGCGCCCGAACGAGGCCGGCAATCTCTCGGCGACCGTCGCCATGGTGATCATGCAGCCGGCGAAGGGGATCATGGAGGTCGCGCCGCTGCCGGCCCAGAACCGCGTCTTCACGCGCTACAGCCTGACCGAGGAGCCGGTCCTGCTCGCCGAAGCGGCGGAATAAGCCGGCAACACCGCGTCACAACCGAAAAACAACAGGGGAATAGGATGCGCCGAACCACCAAGACCGTCCTCGCCGCTGCACTTTTGTGTGGCGGCCTCGTCCCGGCCGCCGGGGCGAGCACGCTCAAGATCCAGTTGCGCGCCGACATCCGCTCGATCAATCCGGGCGTCAATCGCGACGCCAATACCGACGGCGTCGTCGTGCAGATGGTCGAGGGCCTCGTCGCCTATGGCGAAGACTCGCTGCCGAAGCCGTTGCTGGCCGAGAAGATCGACATCTCCCCGGACGGCAAGACCTACACCTTCACACTCCGCCAGGGCGTGAAGTTCCATAACGGCGCCGCCCTGACCTCGGCCGACGTGCTGTGGAGCTGGAACCGCTACATGGACCCGAAGACCGACTGGCGCTGCCTCTCGGAATTCGACGGCCGCGGCCAGGTCAAGGTAGAGAAGGTCTCGGCCCCCGACGCCAGGACCGTCGTCTTCAACCTCGACAAGCCGAGCGCACTGTTCCTCGCCTCGCTCGCCCGCACCGATTGCGCGATGACGAGCATCCTGCACAAGGATTCGGTCAAGGCCGACGGCTCCTTCGACAAGCCGATCGGGACCGGGCCATTCAAGTTCGCTGAATGGAAGCGCGGTGAATCGATCCGCCTGGAGCGCTTCGCCGACTACGCCTCGCTGCCCGGCAAGATCGACGGCCTGACCGGCGCCAAGAAGCCCCTGGTCGACGAGGTGCGTTTTCTCGTCATCCCGGACAGCGCGACGGCGAATGCCGCCCTGGTGCGCGGCGATATCGACATCCTGCCGGATGCCGCCAATTCCGACATCGCCGACCTGAAGACGAACGACAAGATCCGCACCTCCGTCGTCTCGAGCATGGGCCTCGTCGGCCTGATCATCCAGACCCGCGATCCGGTCCTGCAGAATGTCAAGCTGCGCCAGGCCATCGCCGTCGCCATCGACAGCAAGGAGCTGGTGGCCGCGGTCACGGACGGCCTCGGCACGCCCAACAACTCGATCGTGCCGGTGCTCTCCGCCTATCACGGCCCTGTCGAGAAGCAGGGCTGGAAATATGACCCCGCCGCGGCGAAGAAGCTCCTCGCCGAGGCCGGCTACAAGGGCGAGAAGATCGTCATGCTCGCCAACAAGCGCTATCCGCAGAGCTTCGACGCGGCCGTGATTGCGCAGCAGATGCTCAAGAGCGCCGGCCTCAATGTCGAGATCGAGGTGCTGGAATGGGCGACCCAGCTCGACCGCTACAGCAAGGGCACCTACCAGATGCAGGCCTTCCCCTATTCAGGGCGCATGGACCCGGCGCTGAGCTACGAGTCCATGACCGGTCCGAAGGACAAGCAGCCGCGCAAGCTCTGGGACAATCAGGAGGTGCAGGCCCTGCTCGACAAGTCGATGGTCGTCGCCGACAAGGGCGAGCGCCAGAAGATCTTCGACGAGCTGCACAAGCGCTTCCTCGCGGATGTGCCGATGGTGATGCTCTACAACGGCATCGTCGGCGGCGCCGCGAGCACCAAGGTCAAGGGCTATACGTCGACGATCATGTCGCTGCCGCGGGCCTGGGAAGTCAGCATCGGCGAGTAAACGCCGCTCACCTCGCTTTCCGCATCCGACTGCAGGGCGTGCCTTCCCAGGGCACGCCCGAACCACAAGACAACGAGGGAACGGGAATGATCCGCTTTTCGGCCTCTGCGCTGGCGCTCGCGCTCCTCTGTGGCGCAGCCCAGGCACAGACCATCAATGTCGCGCTCAATGCCGACATCCGCTCGACCAATCCGGGGGTCAACCGCGACGACAACACCGACGCCGTGGTGCTGCATATGGTCGAGGGCCTCGTCGGCTATCGCGAGAACGGCGCCGTTGCTCCCCTCCTCGCCGAAAAGATCGACGTCTCGCAGGACGGGCTGACCTACACCTTCCATCTCCGCAAGGGCGTGAAGTTCCATAACGGCGCCGAGATGAGCTCGGCCGACGTACTGTGGAGCTGGAACCGCTACATGGACGCGAAGACCGACTGGCGCTGCAAGCCGGAATTCGACGGCCGCATCGGCCTCAAGGTCACGGAAGCGACGGCGCCCGACGCCGCGACCTTCGTGATGAAGCTGGAGAAGCCGAGCGCGCTCTTCCTCGACACCATGGCCCGTACCGACTGCGCCATGGTCGCGATCCTGCACAAGGACTCGCTCAAGCCCGATGGCAGCTGGGACAAGCCGATCGGCACCGGACCGTTCCAGCTCGCGGACTGGCGTCGCGGCGAATTCGTCCTGCTCAAGCGCTTCGACGCCTATGCCTCGCCTGCCGGAGAGAAGCGCGACGGCTATGTCGGCTCAAAACGCCCGCTCGCGGCCGAGGTCAAGTTCCTCGCCATAGCCGACGGCGCGACCGTCAAGGCCGGGTTGATGTCGGGCGCGCTCGACGTCGCCGACGTGCCGGACGAGGACGTGCCGGAGATGAAGAAGAGCGGCCTGCAGGTGCTGACGGCACCGAGCGCCACCAAGCACGGCATCCTGCTCCAGAGCCGCGACCCGCTGCTCAGCGACGTCCGCATGCGCCAGGCCATCGTCGCGGCGTTCGATCAGGACGAGATCGTCGGCGCCGTCTCAAACGGGCTCGGCAAGGTCAACAACTCGGCGGTCTATGTCACCTCGCCCTATTACGACGAGGTCCAGAAGAAGCGCTACACGCACGATCCCGCGCGCGTGAAGAAGCTATTGGCAGAGGCCGGCTACAAGGGCGAGACGATCAAGCTGATCGCCAACAAGCGCTCGACCGTGCCGAGCTATCCGATCGCGATCATGGCGCAGGCGATGCTGCAGGCCGCCGGAATCAAGGCCGATATCGAGATCCTGGAATGGGCGACGCAGCTCGACCGCTTCTCGAAGGGCAACTACCAGATGATGTCCTTCAGCTATTCGGCTCGCATCGACCCGGCCCAGAGCTACAATCAGTTCTCCGGCCCGAAGGACAAATTGCCCTCCAAGGTCTGGGACAATCGCGAGGCCGATGCCCTGATCGAGAAGGCGACGCTGGTTAGCGACGAGGCCGAGCGAAAGAAGGTCTTCGACCAGCTCCACGTGATGATGCTGGCCGATGCGCCGCTGATCTTCCTCTACAATCAGGTCGACACGGCCGTCGTTTCGAAGCGCCTGCAGGGCTTTGCGCCCTGGGTCGCCTCGAAGCCGCGCCTCTGGGAGGTCTCCGTCACCAAGTGACGGCCGCCGCTCAGCCCGGCTCGATCGGGGCCGGGCCGACGGGCGCGCCCTTGACGATATGGGTCGCGATCAGGGCCGCCAGCCGCCTAGCGTCGCGCGCCTTCAGGGCCGCCATCATCTCGTAATGCTCGCGGTCGCTCTTCTGGAGCAATTCATGCGAGCTCCACACCGTGATCTGCGAACCGCGCCCGCGGTCGCGCAGGCCCCAGATCATCTCCTCCAGCACGGCATTGCCGCAGAAGGAGTACATGAATTGATGGAAGGCGCGGTTGATCTCGCTCTGCTCGGTCCGGCTGCCGGTCGTGACCGCAGCGGAGAACTGCGCCGCGAGCGCATCCAGCCGCGCGATCGCGGCATCGTCGATGCGCGCAATGACGCCGTCCGCCGTGGCCCGTTCCAGGATGATGCGCGTCGCAAGAATCTCCTCATAGGTCTTCAGGTCGACCTCGGCGACGCGATAGCCCCGGTTCGGGACATGCTCGATCGTCTTGCGCACGGCGAGTTCGTCGAGCGCGCTGCGCACGTCGAAGCGGGTCGCCTCGAAGCGCTCCTCGAGGTCGATCTGGCGCAGCCATTCGCCCGGCCGGAACGCGCGCAGACGGATCGCCTGCGCGATCTCGTTGGCGAGCATGGCGCGCCGCGTGCTGGTGTTCTTGCGTTTCCGCTCGGTCATGACGGGCTCTCTAGCAGGATTCGCGCAGCACGGAAGAAGTTGGTTGCGAAGCCAACCATATCATGCAACATAATTGGCGCCAATAATTTCGCCAGAGGAGAAACGCCGTGAACGCCGTGGCAGAACAGACCGCCAAGCCCGATGCCGAGGCGGCCGCCCGCGCCAAGGCGCTCTACGAATACGGCCCGACCTCGATCTATTCGTCGAAGCACGATGCGCGCTTCCCCTACTGCCTCTATGTCCCGCCGAGCCTGGGCGAGGGTAGCGAGAAGCCGGAGCTGATCGTGGCGATGCACGGCACCGGCCGCGGCTTCACCGGTTATCGCGACGCCTTCTCGGCCTTCGCCCGCTGGAACAACTGCATCATCCTGGCGCCGCTCTTCCCGATCGGCGTGATGGGCGACGGCTATCGCGACGGCTTCAAGTACATGCGCGAGGGCAATCTCCGTTACGACCACGTCCTGCTCGCCATCGTCGAGGAGGTCTCCGAGCGTTATGGCATCGCCTTCGATCGCTTCGGCCTGTTTGGCTATTCCGGCGGCGGCCATTTCGCCCACCGCTTCCTGATGCTGCAGCCCAACAAGCTCTGGGGCGTCTCGATCGGCGCGCCGGGCTCGGTCACCCTGCTCGATCCCAGCCGCGACTGGTGGGTCGGCACCCGCAACTTCGCCGAGCTCTTCGGCCAGGATCTCGACGTCCCCGCGATGAAGCAGGTCGCGGTGCAGATGGTCGTCGGCGCCGCCGATCTCGAAACCTGGGAGATCACCCACAGGCCGGGCGGCCGCAACTGGATGCCGGATGCCAACCATGCCGGCACCAACCGGCCGGAGCGGCTGGCGAGCCTGCGCGACAACTTCGCCGAGAACGGCATCAAGGCACGCTTCGATCTCGTGCCGAACACGCCGCATGACGGCGTCAAGGTCGTGCCGGTCGTCGAGGATTTCTTCGCCGGCGAGCTTCGCCGCATCCGCACCGCCCGCAAGGCCGGCTGAGCGGCCATAAGAACTACAGGGGAAACACCATGAAGCGCTTCCTTGTCTCCGCCGCCGCGCTGGCCCTCTCGGCCGGAGCCCTGCAGGCCCAGACGCTGACGGCCGTGCTCAACGCCGATATCCGCTCGACCAATCCGGGCGTGAACCGCGACGGCAATACCGATTCCGTCGTGCTTCACATGGTGGAGGGCCTCGTCGGCTATGCCGAGGACGGCTCGGTCGGCCCGTTGCTCGCTGAGAAAGTCGAGATTTCGCCGGATGGAAAGACCTACACCTTCCGCCTGCGCAAGGGCGTGAAGTTCCATAACGGCGCCACCATGACCTCGGCCGACGTGCTGTGGAGCTGGAACCGCTACATGGATCCGAAGACCGACTGGCGCTGCATCTCCGATTTCGACGGGCGCAACGGCCTCAAGGTCGAGAAGATCTCGGCTCCGGATGCCGACACCGTCGTGATGGAGATCAACGCGCCGAACGGGCTCTTCCTCGACACGCTCGCCCGCGCCGATTGCGGCGGCACGGCCGTGATCCACAAGGATTCGGTCAAGGCCGATGGCAGCTGGGACAAGCCGATCGGCACCGGCCCGTTCATGCTCGGCGAATGGAAGCGCGCCCAGTCGATTCAGCTCCTCGCCTTCGACCAGTATGTCTCGCCGAAGGGCGACAAGCGCGACGGCTATATCGGCTCGAAGCGCCCGCTGGTGAAGGAAGCCCGCATCATGGTCATCCCCGATGCCGCGACGGTGAAGGCTGGCCTGCTCGCCGGCTCGCTCGACATGGCCCTGATGCCGGAATCGGACGTGCCCGACCTCAAGAACGCCCCGAATGTCGCGCTCGCCATCGCGCCGAACCCGGTCCGGCACGGGCTGATCATCCAGACGCGTGACCCGGTGATGAAGAACCAGGCTCTGCGCCAGGCGATCGCCGCCGCGATCGATTTCCCCGAGCTCGTCGCCAATGTCTCGAACGGTCTCGGCAAGCCCAACAACTCGCCGGTCTACACGACCTCGAAATACTATGGCGATGTCGAGAAGCAGGGTTTCAAATACGATCCCGCCGCCGCCAAGGCGCTGCTGCAGAAGGCCGGCTACAAGGGCGAGAAGATTACGATCCTCGCCAACAAGCGCTCCAGCGTGCCGAGCTTCAACACCGCCGTCATCGCCCAGGCAATGATGCAGGCGGTCGGCATCAATGCCGAGATCGAAGTGCTGGAATGGGCGACGCAGCTCGATCGCTACAACAAGGGCAACTACCAGATGCAGTCCTTCTCCTATTCGAGCCGCTTCGACCCCGCGCTCGGATTCGAGCAGATCGCCGGCCCGAAGGACAAGCAGCCGCGTAAGATCTGGGAGGAGCCGGAGGCGCTCGCCCTGATCCAGAAGTCGATGGTGGTGACCGATACCACTGAGCGCCAGAAGATCTTCGACGACCTGCACAAGCGCTTCATCAACGAGGTCCCGACCATCTTCACCCATAACGACCTCGACATCATCGCCCATTCCAAGAAGGTGAGCGGCGTGACGCCCTGGGCGTCCCAGTTGCGCCTCTGGGAAGTCAGCGTTTCGAAGTGAGGCGACTGCCGGCTCCGCCATCCGGAGGGGCCGGCCTTGAGCATTTTCGAGCGAAGCGAGCCCCGGTTCGCATAGAAGAAGATGCGGGAATGCTCTGAGGCTTGGGAGGGCCTTTGATGTTTCGATTTGCTTTGACGCGGATAGGGATGGCGCTGCCGACGCTGCTGATTGTCGCGGTGTCGGTGTTCGTGCTGATCCGCCTGATCCCGGGCGATCCGGCCCAGCTGATGCTGGGCGATCTGGCGACGCCGGCGAGCCTGGCCGATCTCAGGGCCCGGCTCGGGCTCGACCAGTCTCTGCCGGTGCAGTTCGGCATCTGGATCGGCAATGTCCTGACCGGCGATTTCGGCCAATCGATCTCGTCGCAGCAGGCGGTGCTGCCGCTGATCCTGCAGCGCTTCTGGGTCTCCGCCCAGATCGTGCTCGTCGCCGTGCTGCTGGCGAGCTGCGTCGCGGTGCCGGCCGGCGTCATCGCCGCCTGGAAGCAGGATTCGGCTCTCGATCTCGGTTTGGTCGCGACCGCGACGCTGCTGCTCTCGATCCCGACCTTCTGGCTCGGCCTGCTCCTGCTGCTGTTCTTCGGGCTCAAGCTCGAATGGCTGCCGGTGGTCGGCTATGTCTCGATCGCCGAGAACCCGTGGGCCGGCATCCTCTATCTGGTCATGCCGATCATGACGCTGTTCCTGCACGAGATCGGCGTGATCCTGCGCATGGCGCGGGCCTCGACGCTGGAAGTGCTCCGGCTCGACTACATCACCCATGCCCGCGCCAAGGGCCTCTCGGAGCGCGCCGTGCTCTGGCGCCACGCCTTCAAGAACGCCTTCGGCCCGACCTGGACCCTGATCGGCCTCGTGCTCGGCAATCTCCTCGGCGGCATCGCGGTGGTCGAGACGGTCTTCACCATCCCCGGCCTCGGGCGCCTGCTGGTCGATGCGATCTTCGCCCGCGACTATCCGGTGATCCAGGGCTGCATGCTCTTCGTCGCCTTCACCTACGTGCTGGTGAACCTCGTCATCGACCTCTGCTACCCGGTCTTCGATCCAAGGGTGACGGCGCAATGAGCACCGACAGCGCAACGACGGGTAGCGGCACCCTAAAGAAGCCCCGCCGCATGAAGCTCCCCGCTCCCAATGCGATCGTCGGCGGCACGCTGATCGGCATCCTGCTCGTGAGCGCCTGCATCGGCGCGCTCTGGACGCCCTATGATCCGCTCAAGCTCTCCTTCCGCGAGAAGCTCGCCGCGCCCTCCGCGCTGCACTGGCTCGGTACCGACGAGTTCGGCCGCGACGTGCTCTCGCGCCTGATGGCGGGGGCCGCGACCTCGGTCTGGATCTCGATCCTGACGGTCACCCTCGCCGTCGTCTTCGGCACGCTGATCGGCCTGTTCTCCGGCTATATGCGCGGCTGGACCGACCGCATCATCATGGCCTTCAACGACGCCCTGCTCGCCTTCCCCGGCATATTGCTGGCGCTCGGCCTGCTCGCGGTGGTCGGCGCCAACAAATACGGCATCATCGTCGCGCTCGGCATTGCCTATACACCCTCGGTCGCCCGCGTCGTGCGCGGCACCGTGCTCTCGCTGCGCGAGCGCGAGTTCATCGCCGCCTCGCGCGTGATGGGCAACTCGGAAGGCTTCACCATGGCCCGCCACATCCTGCCGAATTGCATCGCGCCGCTCACCGTGCTGGCGACCTCGATGTTCGGCTATGTGCTGCTGGCCGAGAGCGCGCTCTCCTTCCTGGGCCTCGGCGTGCCGCCGCCGGCCCCGACCTGGGGCAACATGCTCGCCGGTTCCAGGCCCTATATCGGCCAGGCCGTCTGGCTCGGCATCTTCCCGGGCCTCGCGATCTCGCTGACCCTGCTCGGCATCAACCTGCTCGGCGACGCCGTGCGTGACCGGCTCGACCCGCGGATGAGGGGCTCGCGATGAACACCACCGCTCCTCTCCTCGACGTCGCCAATCTCACGCTCCGGATCGGCGCCTCCGGCCGCACCGTCGTCAACGACGTCTCCTTCCAGGTCTTCCCGGGCGAGATCGTCGGCATCGTCGGCGAATCCGGTTCGGGCAAGACGCTCGCCGCGCGGGCCGTGATGGGCTTCATCCCGCCGGCGGTCCGGCTCGAGGGCGGCACGATCCGCTTCGACGGCCAGGACGTCATGGCGATGAGCCCGAAGGACCTGCGCACCATGCGCGGCGCCAAGGTCGGCATGGTCTTCCAGGAGCCGATGACCTCGCTCAACCCCTCGATGCTGATCGGGCGCCAGCTCGACGAGGGGCTGGCCCTGCACCGCAAGCTCGACGCCCCCGCCCGCCGGGCACTGATCCTCGACATGCTTCGCAGCGTCGGCCTGCGCGATCCCGAAGGCGCGCTCACCGCCTATCCGCACCAGTTCTCCGGCGGCATGCGCCAGCGCATCATGCTGGCCTCGGTGATGCTGCTGAAGCCGGCCTTGCTGCTCGCCGACGAGCCGACCACCGCGCTCGACGCCGTCGTCCAGCGCGACGTCATGGAGCTGATGGTCGAGCTGACCAAGGCCAACCACACCGCCGTGCTGCTGATCTCGCATGACCTCGGCATGGTCGCCCGCTATTGCAGCCGCATCGTCGTGATGTCCCAGGGCGACGTGGTCGAGCAGGGCAAGGCCGAGGACATCCTGGCCCGGCCGCAGCACCCCTATACCCGCAAGCTGCTCTCGGCGATGCCGCATCGCTCGCCGGCGCGTCCGCTGCCGGAGGCGAAGACGCCGATCGTCGCGGTCAGCGACCTCGTCGTCGACTATCCCGGCCGGCAGGGCTTCTTCCGCAAGGGCGAAGCCAAGCGCGCGCTGCACGGCATCAGCATCGATGTGCAGCCCGGCGAGGTCGTCGCGGTGGTCGGCGGCTCGGGCTCGGGCAAGACCACGCTCGGCCAGTCGATCGCCGGCCTGGTCAAGCCGGCTGGCGGCGAGATCCGCTTCAACGGCAAGCCCATCGAGAAGAGCGACGCCGCCTACTGGGACTACCGGCTGAACTGCCAGATGGTCTTCCAGGACCCCTACTCCTCGCTCGATCCGCGCATGACGATCCGGCAGCTCGTCGCCGAGCCGCTCAGGCTCGTCCCCGACATGAGTCCGGCCGACCGCAAGGCACGCGTCGCCGAGGTCCTGACCGAGGTCGGCCTGGGCAACGGCTTCGCCGAGCGCTATCCGCACGAGCTCTCCGGCGGCCAGCGCCAGCGCATCGCGATCGCCCGCGCGATCGTGCGCCGGCCGAGCTTCGTCATCGCCGACGAGCCGGTCTCGGCGCTCGACGTCACCGTCCGCGCGCAGGTGCTCGAGCTCTTCGACGAACTCCAGAAGAAGCACGGCTTCTCCTGCCTGTTCATCAGCCACGATCTCGGCGTGGTCGAGCAGGTCGCCGACCGCGTCATCGTCATGCAGGACGGCCGCATCGTCGAGGAAGGGCCCCGCGACGACATCTTCGACAACCCCAGGCACCCCTACACCCAGAAGCTCCTCGCAGCCGTCCCGGGCCTCGAAGCCACATCGGAAGGCGGCGTCAGATTGTTCTGGAGGCGGGCAGAGAACGACAGGGAAATCGTCGGGTGAGCCCGCCTCGCCTGAAAGAAACGCGCCGTCATTCCGGGTCAAGCCCGGAATGACGGCGTAAAATCGGGGCGATCCGAACCCGAAACAAAAGCGCCCCGGAGCGGCTGCCTTCACGACTACGCGCCGCGCTTGTCCAGAGGTACGATGAAGAAGCAGATCACGCCCGACAGCGCACAGGCGAACAAGCCGAGGTCGAAGCGGCCGGTCAGGCTCAGCACCATCGCAAAGGCCGATGGGGCCACGACGTAACCGAGGAAGATGACGAGCGTCGCGGCGGCAGACGCCTCCCGAACCAGGCTTGGCGGGCAAGCACGCGCGATTTCGGACAATTGGACGCCGTTCCAGCTCGATACGGTAACGCCGGCGATCGCTGCGATGATGCAGTATATGGGGAAGGACCACTCCGGCGTCGCCAGGGCCAAAGTCAGTGACGTCGCGCCCGACGCCAATCCGATCATGCGCAACAGGAGCCGCGGAGCTCCCAGGTGATCGGACAGCCAACCGAGAAAGACACGGCCGGCGACGCTCGTAGCCTGCATCAACGCGTAGAGCGCGCCGGCGGTCTCAAGGCTGTAGCCGAGCTTCGAGACCGCATAGGTCATGAGATAGGCGAACCAGATCCCCTGCCCCAAGGCCAGACAGGTGCCTGCTGCCGCCAGACGAAACAACGTCGAGGACGCTGTCAGCGTCCTGATCGGCGTCACCAGATTGGAGACGGAGAGGATGGCTCCGAGCCCGAATTTCAGACCCCTCTCCCGATCACGATCGAGCGCCTCTCGCATCGGCTGGACACTGGCGATGATGGCAAGCACGAAGACTGCCGATGCCAGGAGGGCGACGCGCCAGCCATAGGCCGCTGCGAGAGGTGGCAAGGCGAGCCCCGCGATGACCCCTCCGAGGGGCACGCCAGCCTGCTTGATCGAGAAGATCATGCTGCGACGGCCATGAGGTGCCGTTCGATGAAGGACATCGTTACCCGCCGGCGAAGACGGCCCGTAGCCAACTCCGATCAGGAGCGAGGCCAGACATGCCGCGATCGTCCAGCTCGGAAGAAAAAGCGCCAGCCCCAGGATGCCGATCATCAGCCCGGCCTGGAGCGCCCGCACGGAGCCGAGAGCTCTCAGATAGGGCGCGCCCAGGGCGAGGAAGAGAATCGACCCCAGCGTGTTCAGGCTGGCGAGATAACCCACCACGGAATCCGACCAGCCGCGCTCGGCGGCAAGGATCGGCGCGATCGTGGGAGGGATGCGGCTGAGGAAGGCCGTAGCCATCTGCACCGCAACCATGGTGGCGAGAGCGAGCCGCCATGATGGAGCGGACCCGGTCTCCAGGGGCCCAGGTTTCACACGCTCAACTCGCGCCAGCGCAAGCACGCGGTACCGTGACCGTCTTCATCATCCAGCTCCGGATCGATCTCGGCACATGCCGATGTCGCGTATTGGCAGCGCGTCCGGAAGCGACACCCACTCGGCACATTGGACGGATCGGGCGGCTCGCCCTGCAGGGAGAAATTCTCAGTGACGCGGGGCCCGCCGATCACAGGGGCAGCCGACAGCAAGGCCTGCGTGTAGGGGTGGCGCGGCGCGGCAAAAACCTCGGCGGTCCGCCCGATCTCGACGATCCTGCCGAGATACATGACGATCACCCGGTCGCAGATCGACTGCACGACGGCGAGATCGTGGCTGATGAAGAGATAGGTCAGGTCGAATTCCGACTTGAGGTCGCGGAATAGTCTGAGCACGGTCGCCTGGACGGAAACGTCGAGCCCCGACGTGGGTTCGTCGAAAATGACCAGTTCCGGCCCGAGAACCAGGATCCGGGCCAGGCCGACCCGCCGCTGCTGGCCGCCGCTGATCTCGTGGGGGTAAAGATCGAGGTGCTCGACGGGCAATCCCACCGCCTTCACGATCTCCCTGACCTTTGCCTCCCGCTTCTCCTTCGGCCAGTCCGTGTGGATGATCAGCGGCTCGTGGAGAGAACGACGCAGCGTCCAGCGCGGGTCGAGGGACGCGCCGGGATCCTGGTAGACATATTGCAGCCGCGCCCGGATTCGCGCAGCGCGCTTCTGGCCCGGCGAGGCGATCCTCTCGCCGAGCATCCGGACTTCGCCCTCGCTGGGTTCGTGGATACCCATGAGCGTTTTGCCGAGCGTGGACTTGCCACAGCCGGATTCACCGACGATTCCCAGGATCTCGCCCGGCTCGACCGCGAAGGAGACGTTGTCCAGCGCGCGCAGGCTGCCGACCTGCCGGTTGAGGAAACCCCGGACCGGAAAGTGCCGGGCCAGGTTGTCGACTTCCAGGATCGCGGGATTATCGCGCTCAGACATGCGCACCCTCCGCCTTGGCCGACCAGGGATGATGACACGCAACCGCGTGGCCATCGGAACCCGTCGTCAGCGCCGGCCTGGTCTCGTGACAGATGTCCGTTGCGCGGGGGCATCGGGGATTGAAGCGGCAACCGCCGGGAGCCTTGAGGGGGCTGGGGACACCGCCGGGAATGCCGACGGGATCGCGCCCCGGGGACGGCAGGCTGTCGAGCAGCATGCGGGTATACGGGTGGCGGGGATCGCCGAAGAACTGCTCGCGCGGAGCGATCTCCGCCGTCTGCCCGGCATACATCACCACGATGCGGTCGCAGATTTCCCAGGCGGCACCGAGATCATGGGTCGTGAACAGGACGGATACGCCGCGTTCGACCGCCAGCCGGCGCAACAGCCCGAGGATCTGCGCCTGAACCGTCACATCCAAGGCCGTCGTCGGCTCGTCGGCGATGATCATCCGGGGCTGGGGGAGCAGCGCCATGGCGATCATCACGCGCTGACGCTGGCCGCCCGAGAGCTGATGGGGGTATTTCGCCAGGATCGCTTTCGGCTGCGGCAGCTGAACCGCATCGAGCATGGCGATCGCGCTGGCCTCGTCGGCCTTCCGCGAGCGGCCGAAACCTCCCCCGCCGTCGCGCGGGGCCTTGAAGCGCATCAGGTCCTGGATCTGGGTACCGATCCGGAACAGCGGATTGAAGCTCGCAAAGGGGTCCTGCGGGACGAAGGTCACGACCCGGCCGCGCAGATGTTCGGCCGCCTTGCCGCCCGAGAGCATATCGACACCATCGAGCCGGATATGTCCGCTGTTGATCTCCGTCTGGCCTTCGGGAAGCGTCCCGAGAATGGCTCGGGCAAGCGTTGACTTGCCGCAGCCGGACTCTCCGACCAGGCCGACAATCTCTCCCGGCTTCACGCTGATATCGATCCGGTCGAGCACCTTGGCGATGCCCTTTTCGGTTCGGAAGCCCAGGGACAGAGCCTGGATATCGAGAAGATTGCTCATGATCAGACGCTGCGCCGCGTGCGCGGGTCGAGGATGTCGCGCAGGCCGTCGCCAAAGAGATTGAAGCCCAGCACCGTCAGGAAGATCGCGATGCCCGGAGCGAGCGCGTACCACCAGGCTTCGGGAAGGAACTCGCGGCTCTCGGCGATCATCCGGCCCCATTCGGGCGTGGGCGGCGGCGCTCCAAGCCCGAGAAAGCCCAGCGTCGCCGCGGTGAGAATCGTCGCACCCATGCCGATCGACGTCCGGACGATGATCGGCGAGGCGATGTTCGGCAGGATGTGCAGGACGATGACCCGCCAGGGCGATGCTCCGAGCGCAACGGCGGACTCCACGAAGACCTCGTTCCGCATCGAACGCGTCTCGGCATAGACCAGCCGCGCCCAGAACGGCCAGTAGGTCAGCGAGAGCGCCAGGATGACGTTCTCGATCGATGGCCCGAGCGTCTGCGCGATGGCGATGGCCAGGACGATCTGGGGCACGGCCAGGAAGATCTCGGCAATCCGCATCAGCGCGTCGCTGACCCAGTTCTGGTAGTAGCCGGCGATGAGCCCGATCGGCACGCCGATGACCAGTGCCGAGCCGATGGCGATGCCCGCCAGCATCAGCGTGATCCTGGCGCCGAACAGCATGCGGCTGAAGATGTCGCTGCCCATGCGGTCGGTGCCGAAAAGAGCGGTGGCCGAGGGCGGTTGAAGCCGGTTCCCGATGTGGAAATCGAAGACATCGTTGGGAAAGGGAGCCAGCAGCGGCGCAAACAGCGCAGCCAGCACGAGAAGGCTCAACAGGCTCAACCCGATGAAAGCGGCCTTGTCCCTGGTGAGGCGCTTGAGGAGATCCATCACGCAGCCCCCCGCGGATCGATCGCGGCCTGCAGCATATCCACCAGCAGGTTGATGA
Source organism: Allobosea sp. NPDC055353 (assembly GCF_053644975.1). Classification (NCBI taxonomy): domain Bacteria; kingdom Pseudomonadati; phylum Pseudomonadota; class Alphaproteobacteria; order Hyphomicrobiales; family Alloboseaceae; genus Allobosea; species Allobosea sp. NPDC055353. The sequence goes on from NZ_JBSHMC010000004.1 coordinate 338,458, forward strand.
GGACGAACAATGCCCCGGTGCAGAGGGTAAAGCCCATCACGGCGTTGTAGTCGGACTGCAGGATCGAGCGCACGGCATAGGCGCCGAGACCCGGCCAGTCGAAGACGGTCTCGACCACGACCGCGCCTGCCAGGAGGATGCCGAAGATGAGGCCGAGCTGCGTGACGGTGGCGGTCAATGCCATGCGCAGCACGTATTTCCAGACGATCAGGCGGCGCGGCAGCCCCATCGCCGTCTGGTAGGCTACGGACGGCGAGCCGATCACGCCGATGACGCCGTTTCGGGTAAAGCGAACGACCGTGGCCGCCGCAGGCAGGGCCAGGGTCAGCGTCGGCAGGATGATGTGCCGGAAGGCGGAGCCGATCATCTCGCGATCGCCCTCGATCATCGCGTCGACCAGCATGAGGCCTGTCACCGTCTCCGGCGGAAATCCCTCGATGCGACCGGACAGCGGCAGCCACCCAAGCTTCATCGAGAACAGGAACTGGAACTGCATCGCCAGCCAGAAGGAGGCCACGGCCAGGCCCGAAACCGTCACGATCCGAAGCACGTGATCGATCCACGAGTTGCGGTGCAGGCCGCAAAGGACCCCAAGGGGAATGCCGATGAAACCCGCTATCAGGACCGCGAAGATGGTCAGCTCCAGCGTGGCGGGCAGACGCGATTTCAGGTCGTCGACGATGGGCTGCTGGGTGAAGAGGCTGACCCCGAGATTGCCCTGCGCGATGTCGCGCAGGTAATTCACGAACTGCACCGGCAATGGCTTGTCGAACCCGAACCGCTCGCGCACCTGCTGCACCTGCTCGGGCGAGGAATTCTCCCCCGCGGCCAGAACCGCGGGGTCGACGGGGATCACGCGCGACAGCACGAACACGATCGCGAGCAGCCCCACGAGCGTCGGCACGAACCAAAGCAATCGGTTCGCCACCATTGACAGCCAGTTCATGGCGGTGCCTCCGGTTGGAGCAGTCGAGAACCGCTCAGCGCTTCAGGGACGCCCAGCGAATATCCTGGCCGTTGCTGACCGGTGAGAAGCGGATGCCCTCGACCTTGCTCGAATAGGGTCCGTACCAGCGGGTGTTGTAGACGAAGATGCCGGCGGCATCGTCGTTCACCATCTGGGTCATCTCCTCGTAGAGCTTGCGCCGTTCATCCTGGTCTGCCGAGACGAGCGCCCGATCGAGCCGCTTGTCGAATTCGGGATTGCTGTAATACGAGAAGGTGCGCGTGCCGTGATAGCGCGTGCCATAGAGCTCGCCGACCCAGTTGTTCGGATCGACATAGTAGGTGCTCTTCCACAGCGGCACGATATCCGCCTGCGTGTCGGCCTTGCGCATGCGGGTGGAGACGAGCGACCAGGGCGAGACCTCGACCACGACCTCGACCCCGATCTGGCGCAGGGTGCTCTGGAAGAGCGTCGCCGCCTGCTCCGACTCGCTGAAGCCGGCAAGGGCATTGATGGTGATCGGCCGCAGCGGCTCCGTCACCTTCTTCAGCTCTTCGCGGGCCTTGTCGAGATTGTAGCTGTAGCCTTTGAGGCCGGGCGGCGTGCCCCAGATGTTGTTCGGGTTCGGCCCCGGATTGCGCGAAACCGAATCCTTCATGATGCTCTTGATGAAGCCGTCATAGTCGAAGGCATAGGCCAGCGCGCGGCGGAAGTTCGGGTTGTTCATCGGCGGCTTGGTGCAGTTCAGCGCCAGGATGAACACGCGCATCGATTCCTGCTCGATGATCTGAACGTTGCTCGATTGCCGGAGCCGCTGGATCTGATCGTAGGGAAGGTAGCCGTCGGCGCCCTGGAAATCGCCGCGGATCAGGCCCAGCACGCGCGTGTTCGTCTCGAGCACCGTGCGGAATTCCAGGTCATCGAAAGGCTGCCCGGTCCAGCCTGCGAAATGATCGGCGAAGCGGCGTGCGGTGAAGCCCACGGCCGGATCATGCCGGCGCAGGGCATAGGATCCGGAACCCGCCTCATTCCTGGCGAGCCAGGCCTCGCCCCAGTCGCCATCCTTCTCATTAGCCTTCACCAGCGCGCTGTTGACCACGAGGATGTCGGGCACCGTCGTGAGAAAGATCGCTGACGGGGCATTCAGGTTGAAGACGACCGTGTGCGGGTCGGGCGCCTGTGTCGATCCGGGCTTGATGCTGGCGAGGTAGAGGCTGGCCGGGCCCTTCTTGAGAGCGAGGATGCGCTCGATCGAATAGACGACGTCGGCGGATGTCAGCGGCTTGCCATCGTGGAACTTGGCATTCTGCCGCAGCTTGAACGTGTAGACCTTGCCGTCATCCGAGACGGTATGGCTTTCCGCGAGCCATGGGATCATCTTGGGAGGATTGTCGACCCAGCGGTAGAGCCCGTCATAGAGATTGAAGCGCGAGGCGGCGCGGGCCGTGTCGAAAATGGTGTGCGGGTCGAGATTGTCGTACGGGCTGTTGTTCGCGTAGACGAACTTGCCGCCGGCCTGCGCCAGAACGCCCTCGATCGAGAACGAGGTCAGGGCTGCCGAACCCGCAATTGCTTTAAGTGCGTCTCTCCGTGTCGTCGTCATGCCGTCCCTCCATTGTTATCGTGTTTCAAGGACTGCCGGTCACCGAAACGACCTGGCCTGTGATGAAGTCCGCATAGTCGGAGGCAAGGAACATCACCGTGTAGGCGATGTCCTGCGGTGTCCCCGGACGGCGGCGGGCCGTGTTGGCGATCATGTTTTCCTGCCGCTCGGCCGAGTATGATTGCCACTGCCGCTCATAGTCCGGGCTCGTGCGCTGGAATCCCGGGGCAACTGCGTTGACCGTGATCCCGAATGGCCCGAGCTCCTGCCCGAGCTGGCGCGCCAGCCCGATCTCGCCAGCCTTGGCGGAGGCGTAAGCCTGGATGCCCGTCAGCGAGGTGCGCAGCCCCGCACCGCTGGCGATCAGCACGATCCGCCCCTTGCCACGGGCCTTCATGCCGGCGCAAACCGCCTGGGACGACAGGAAGGCGCCGGTCAGATTGACGTCGAGCACGGCGCGCCAGTCCGCCTCCTCGACCTCCTCGAGCGGCTTCGCGCTTTGCCCCAGAACCCCGCCGGCTACATAGACAAGGACGTCAGGCGCTCGCCCGCTGATCCTCTCGGCCTCCGCAATCCAACCGTTGACCGCTGCCTTGTCGAGCAGGTCGAGCTGCGTCGGGTGCGCCGGCAGGCCGGCCATCTCCTCCTTGAGTCGATCGGCCGCGAAAACCCGGGCACCCCTCGCCGCAAATTCCTCGACGATGCCGCGGCCGATCCCGCGGGCAGCTCCGGCGACAAGCACCGTCTGATTGGCGAACTCGATATTCACGCCGCATCCTCCAGCTGACGAGGCAGGATCTGCGGGTACTGCTCCAGAACATCGGCAAAGGCCCGTTCCAACGCCGCGACCGGATCCTTGCTGGCGGCGCCATCGGCATTCACCGCCGCGAAGAGCTCGTGTTTGACGAAGAAGCGCCACTCGACCGGCAGGGCGAACAACTGCTGCGACAGCCGGTCCCAGACGGCATCCGACCAGATGCGCTCGAAGCTCAGCCTCTCGGGGTCGAAGGTCATGCCCTTGATGCGCTCCCGCGGTGCCGACCGCAGAGCCTCGGTGGCAGCCTCGTCGACGACACCGTCCTCGACCACCACGCCATAGGCTCTGGCGCCGCCCTCGGTGACCTTGCCCCCGAGGACGTCGCCCAGGACGTCCTGAACCGGGCGCTCGAACGGATCGCCCCAGCCGCCTGCTCCCGCAGCCGAAATGGTCAGCACGTCGCCGGGTCCGCAGCGAACCACGTCGGTATTCCCCAGAGCTTCCGGCTTGGCGTTGCCGTTGACGCGATGGAAACTGCAGGTCGAGCCTGGCAGCCCGCCTTCGAGCCCCCAGCAGGAGAAGCGCACGCGGTCGCGGTTCCGGGCGGTCACGACCGAGTTCGGCGTGAACATCTGGAAGGTCATCTGAGCCGCAAGGCCACCGCGATAGCGACCAGGACCGCCGGAATCCGGCACAAGCTCATAGCTCCGGACGCGGATCGGCACCTCCGCCTCGGTGATCTCGACGGGCGTGTTCTTCAGGAAGGAGTTGGAACCGTCCTGCCCGTCCTCGAACGAGCTCCCGCCTCCGCCGCCGGTGATGGGATTGATCGAGGCCATGGCCAGGCGCCCCGTGCGACTGTCCGTGGTGCGCACGTTCAGGATGCCGCCGCCGCCCGCGGGGCCCGCGGGCAGGCGATCGGGCATCGCACGCGAGAAGGCTCCGATGACCATTCCCTGGATGCGCACGCATGTCAGGCTGCGCATGCCCGTGGCCGCCGGGTAGATCGGATTGACGACGGACCCTTCCGGCAGAATGCACTTAACAGGGCGGAGAAGCCCCATGTTGAGAGCGACTGTTCGATCGAGCGAATAGACGACGTAGTTGTAGCCGACGAGCGGCAGGATATGACGCGGCAGGCCGCCGGTCGGCATGTTCAACGCCGATTGCAGCTGCGGGTCGCTGCCCGTGAAGTCGAAGATCGCTTCGTCGCCCCGCACCTTGACGGACAGCTTCAGGCGGCAAGGGATGCCGCCCGGGCTGTCCTCGTCGATGTAGTCGGTGAAATCGTAATCCCCGTCCTGCATCGACGCGAAGAGCTGACGCGCCTGTTTCTCCGCCAGGTCGAGCACGCCATAGGTCGCGGCGCAGACGGTATCGACGCCGAATCGTGCGACGGCCTCGCGGATCTTGCGTTCACCGGTCTTGAGCGAGGCGATCTGGGCTTTCAGATCGCCCCAGTTCTGATCCGGCATGCGGACGTTGCGCAGCATGATGCGCAACACGCTTTCATTCATCACCCCGGCTTCAACCAGCTTCATGGGGGGAATCCGGATCCCTTCCTGCTGCACCTCCGTGAGCGCGCGGGACAGCGAGGCCGGCACGGCGCCACCCATATCGGTATTGTGGATATGGCCGACCGCGAAGCAGATCAGCCTGTCCTCATGGAAGACGGGCATCCACAGGTGGATGTCGGGGGCGTGGGTGCAGACATAGCCGGAATACGGGTCGTTGGTGATGCAGATGTCGCCGGGCTTGTAGTCCGCGATGGCGTCGATCGCGCCCTTGTAGTCGAGCCCGATGAACCAGGTCGCGCCGAGGTCCTTCGGGCTGGCGAAGGTTTGCCCGCACGGCGTCGTCAATCCGCTGGTGAAATCCTCCGTCTCCTTGACGAAAGCGGAATGGGCTGTGCGCAGAAGCGTGAACGCCATGCTCTCGGCCGCAGCCTCGAAATGGCTCTTCAGGATCTGCAGCGTGACCGGATCCAGCGCCGCCATCAGATCGCACTCCGCTTCAAGATCAGATTGCCGAAGCCATCGACATGGCCCTCGAAACCGGGCGGAGCCCAGGTCGTCGTATCGTCCTGCAGGATCACCGCCGGACCGGCAAAGGACGAGCCCGGGGACAGGTCGTTGCGATCGAAGAGTCCGGCCTCGACGATGGAGCCTTGATGGACGATCGGGATCAGCTTCCCGGGCTGAACCTGCCGCTCCGTCACGCGCTGTTCCGCGAAGTGGGGCTTGGGCGTAACGCCGGCGATGACGACGCGGATTGCAACGATCTGCACATCCGCCGCGTCGTCCGAGTGGTCGTAGATTTCGGCGTGGCGCTTGTGGAAGGCAGCGGCGATGGCGCCGTGATCGCCATCGACGACCCAGGACTGCTCCAGGGGCGTCTCGATCTCATAGGACTGGCCGCGGTAGCGCATGTCTGCCGTGATCGACAGCATGGCCTCGCCTGCATCGCCCTGGCCTTCGATCAGCCAGGCGCGCGCTTCCTTGGCGAGATCGTCCATCGCCCGGCGCAAGCCGTCGACTGAGCTCGGGCCGACATCGAGGAAGACCACGCGCACGAAGTCCGATCGCAGATCGGCCAGAAGGCCTCCCAGGGCGGCCAGGACACCTGGAGTCTGGGGGATGATGACCGACTGCATCCCCATGGCATCGGCCAGCAGGCAGCCAAGCATGGGGCCAGCGCCACCGAATGCCAGCAGCGCGTAGCCGCTCGGCTCTTCGCCAACCTGGGAGAACAGCCGGCTCGTCTCGCGATACATGTTGGCGACGGCGAGCTGGATGATGGCTTCGGCGGCGAGCTCCGGCGAGCGGTCGAGGCCCCTGGCGAGCGGCTCGAGCGCGGCAAGCGCGCGGGAGCGGTCGACATTGACGGCTCCGTATCCGAGCCCGCCGGCGCCCAGCACGCCGATCGTTGCGAAGGCATCGGTGATCGTCGCCCGCTCGCCGCCTCGGCCGTAACAGGCGGGCCCCGGCGTCGAGCCGGCGCTTTCGGGCCCGACGCGCAGCACCCCCAATGCGTCCACCGACGCAATCGAGCCTCCGCCGGCGCCGATCGAGGACACCGAGACCGTCGGAAGATAGATCGGATACGCCCCGACGAGCTCGCCGGAGCGGAAATCGGGCATACCGTCCTTCAGGAGGGCGACGTCGGCGCTCGTGCCGCCGATATCGAGGCTCATGACCCTCGGGAAGCCGGCCAGCTTGGCCGTGAAGCCTGCACCGATCACGCCGGCAGCCGTGCCGGACAACAGCATCTCGATGCTGCGAACCTTGCCGGCCGCCGCGGTCATGACGCCGCCATTCGACTTGGTGATCATCGGCGCCGGAACGACGCCCCGCTCGATCAGGGCGTCCTCGAGGCGGCCGATATAATGGGACACCCGTGGCTGCACCGCGCCGTGGATACAGGCTGTGATGGTCCGCTCGTACTCCCTGACGATCGGCCAGACGTCTGCGGAGCAGAAAACCGGCAGGTCAGGGCGCAGGCGATTGATCTCCGCTTTGACCAATCGCTCATGAGCCGGGTTCTTGTAGCTGTGAAGCAGGGCGATGACGATCGCTTCGGCGCCTCTTGCCTCCGCCTGCTCGAGGGCCGCGGCGATCGCTGCCGGATCCGGAACGATTTCCGCCACGCCATCCGCATTGATGCGTTCCAGCAAGGGAACCACCCGGTCTCGTGGAACGAGCGGAACCGGCCGGCGCGAGAACAGGTCGTAAGGATCCGGTATCTTGAGGCGAGCCAGCTCGAGCACGTCACGGAAACCCGCGGTGACGATGAGCCCGAGCTTGGCGCCCTTGCCCTGGATGATGCTGTTCACGCCGACAGTCGAGCCGTGGGTGAAGTAGCTGACCTGCGAAGGCGCGATGCCGAAGCGCTTCTCGATCTCGTCCAGCCCCTGAAGCACCTCGGCTCCAGGCGCATCGGGACGAGACAGAACCTTGAGTGTCCGCAGGTTCAGCGTCGCCTCGTCCAGCACGCTGAAATCGGTGAAGGTGCCGCCGATATCGACGCCGATGCGATAGCCCATCGCTCAGCTCCGGCTGCTGTCGACTGACGGGGCCGGCGCGCTAAGGCCCGCCTCGGAGGCGCAATACCGGCAGATCTCCTCATGCGTGGCGAACCAGACGGAGCCCTTCGCTTTCGCCGCTCTGATCACCTCGTCCAGAATGAAGATCCGCGAGCGGTGCCCGGTGATGTGCGGGTGCATCGTCAGCTGGAAGAGGCCGCCTTCCTCCGCGGCGACGTCCAGCTCCCGCAGGAAGATATCGAGCACCATCGGAGGGCCGCTATGAGGCCTCAGCCCCTTGAAGCGATCCATGCCGAAATAAACCGCATCGTCGCGGATCCACTCGACAGGCAGCTCGACGATCCCGGTCGGCTGCCCCTCGTCGAGAAGCTCGTAGGGCTCGTCGTCCGCCATCAGGGAGGAATCGTAAAGCAACCCCATTTCGCGCACGATCTTCAACGTCCATGGGCTGAAATCCCATGATGCGGTGCGCATCCCCTTCGGCTCGCGCCCGGTCAGCTTCGTCAGGGTGTCGCGGGCACGAAGCGCCAGATCGCGCTCGGTGTCGTAGTCGAGAACCGAGTTCAGCTCGTGGATCCAGCTATGGATCGCGACCTCGTGTCCGGCATCCGCAACCGAACGGGCCTCCCGGTCATGCAGAAGCGCCGCGACGGCCGGCATGAAGAAGCTGGCAGGAACGGAATGCCGGGCGAGCGTCGCCAGGATGCGCGGAATGCCCGATCGATTGCCGTATTGCCCCTGGCTGAGCTTCGAGTAGGAGCGTCCACCCTCCCGGAGCTCGTTCGTCTCGTGATCGGAGTCGAAAGACAGGGCGACTGCGAAGCGGGCGCCATCCTTCCAAACTCCGGGCTTGAGCGAACGCCCGGCCCGGACATGGCTCACGACCTGTCGCCAGGTCTCCTCGCTCCATGTCCAGGGCTTGGTGTCAGGGGGGAGCGTGACGTTCATGGGATCACTCAGCGATTGAACTGGAACCCGTCCACCACGATGTCTTGGCCCGTGATGAAGCAGGGGGTCGAAGTTGCTAGGAACGTGACGAGCTCAGCCACATCATCGGGCTTGCCCATTCGCTTCAGAGCGATGCCGGCATCGGCGATCGCGGGGCCGCGAGCTCGGGTCAGCGTGTTGCCGACCTCCGTCTCGATGATGCCCGGGCACACGGCATTGATCAGGATCTCGGGGCCGAGTTCCTTGGCGAGAGCCCGGGTCATCCCGATGATCCCCGCCTTTGCGGCAGCGTAGGCGAACCGGCTGACGGCAGCCGTCACGCCACCCGAATGCGCGTTCAGCGACGACATCGAGACAATGCGGCCGTTACCCTGGCGCTGCATGATGGGCGCGACAGCCTGGATGTAATTGAAGCAGCTCTTCAGATTGAGAGCGATCGTGTGGTCGAATTCGGCTTCGGTGATCTCGAAGATGCCCTTCGGCATCCCCTTCCCGGCATTGTTCACAAGGACGTCGACACGCCCCCATTGGCCGACAACCTCGGCAACAATACGGTCCGCCTCTTCTTTGAAGACGACGTCCGACTGGAAAGTCAATGCGCGGCGCCCAAGCGCTTTTATCTCTTCAGCGGTGCGAGACAGCTCGTCAGGCAGCAGATCAACGAGCGCAATATCCAGCCCAGCTTTCGCAAGAGACAGAGCGCAAGCGCGTCCGATACCTCGCGCGCCACCCGTGACAATCGCCACGGACGCAGCGTTGCTTGAAGTCATGGCATGCCCTCTTTCAAGAGTGTTGATTTCCTCTTGATTAAGAGTGAGCCTATCGCCGGCAAATTGGTTCGCCAAGAGAGATTCGGTTCACGTCCATGAACACTGAGGTCAAATCCGCAGCCCGTGTGCTGGACCTGCTGGAGTATCTCGCCGGCTGCTCGGAGCCCGTGAAGCTCAAGGAGATCGTCGCCGCGCTGGGATTTCCAAAGAGCAGCGCTCATGCGCTGGCGCAGACCCTGGTCTCACGCGGGTATGCGATTCAGGACGCGACCGAGCGCTACGTGCTCGTCCATGCCAGTCGGCATCAATCGGCATCGCGGGCCCTCGAAGCCCGTCTCCTGTCGGCTGCCCATCCGATCATGGAACAGCTTCGCGACGAAACAGGCGAGACCGTCATGCTGGCGGTTTTGACCGTGCGCGGCGATTGCCGGCGAATCGCCAAATGCGTGAGCCGGCAGGCTGTGCGCTACGATATCGAACTGGATGGCCTGTCCGATTCCTATTGCTCGGCGACCGGCCGCGTCCTGCTGGCGCATTGGGACCCGGCTCTCACTGACGGGTACTTTGCGAGAGCGCATCTCGTACCCAGGACACCCAAGACGGTCACGGACCCCGACACGATAAGGGGAATGTTCGAGACGATCCGCGCGGAAGGCATTGCCGTCAGCGACGAGGAACACGTCACTGGTTCCACGGGCCTTGCCGCGCCGATCTGGGGGAGAGAGGGCAAGGTGATCGCCGCTCTCAACCTTGGTGTCGTGGCGCTGCGCTATCACGCGCGCGCGAACGAGCTTGCGGAGCTTCTCAGGAACGGCGCGCGTCGCATAAGCGAACGGCTCGGCCACAGAAGCAGCCCGAATCCGGCCATCCTAACGACAGCACCAAGGCCGCCGCGAGCCCTGGCCGACGGCTAGGCTGGGTTGCCAGCGTAGGAACGAGCGGTCCTTCATCCTGGCTGCTGGAGATGGCGCGTCCGGCAGCCGTCTCGCACGTTCCTTGGCCGCGACGCGGTCTCTGCACGCAGGCGAGCATCTCGCGCCAGCCCGGGTGCGGGAAAAGAAATGCATATTTGCGCCCAGAAAAACAATTTGTTAATCGAGGTGCCGCTGCAGCGCCGGGCCAGCTGGCGGACAGATCCCAAGCCGTCGGCGCCAGGCGCGGTGACGGATTCCGTTCACGGACTTCGAAGGCAAAAGGGCCTCCCATGAAGATCATCATACTGCCCGGAGACGGCATCGGGCCGGAGATCACCGAGGCCACGCTGCGGGTTCTGGGGGCTGCCGACCGGGCTTTGTCGCTGGGGCTGGAATTCGAGCCGCACGAGATCGGTCTTGCCAGCCTGAAGGCGCAGGGCACCACCCTGCCCGACGCAGTGATGCAACGCATCCCGCAGGTCGATGGCGTGATCCTGGGGCCGGTTTCCCACTACGAATACCCCTCGCGGGACCAGGGCGGGATCAATCCGTCGGGCGAGCTTCGCGTCAAGTTCCAGCTCTATTCGAATGTTCGGCCCTGCCGGTCGCGCCCGGAGATGAGCATTCTGCGCAGGCCCATGGATCTCGTCATCATCCGCGAGGCGACGGAAGGCTTCTACGCGGACCGCAACATGTTCGCGGGCTCCGGGGAATTCATGCCCGATCCGGACATGGCGCTCTCGGTCCGCAAGATCACCGCCAAGGCCTGCGAGCGCGTCGCCCGCACTGCGTTCGAGCTTGCGAGCCTCCGCAGGAAGAAGGTCACGGCCGTTCACAAGGCGAATGTGCTGAAGCTCTCGGACAGCCTGTTCCTGCGGGAGGTCCGCAAGGTCGCGGCCGAATATCCCGGCATCGAGCTCGAAGAGCTGATCGTCGATGCAACGGCCGCGCTCCTCATCCGGACACCCGATCGTTTCGACGTCATGGTCACCACCAACATGTTCGGAGACATTCTCTCCGATGAGGCCTCCGAACTGTCGGGCAGCCTCGGCCTCGGTGGTTCGATCAATGCCGGCGATACGATCTGCGTCGCCCAGGCCCAGCATGGTTCGGCCCCTGACATCGCCGGCCAGGATATCGCCAACCCGACATCGCTCATCCTGTCGGCCGCAATGCTGCTGCAGTGGCGCGGGCAGCGCGACGGAAACCGAAAGCTTCTGGATGCCGCCTGCCTGATCGAGGCGGCAGTCGAACACACCCTCGACAATCCGGCGACGCGCACACGGGACATTGGCGGCGAGCTCGGCACGAAAGCCTTCGCCGGTGCCGTGATCGCGGCGATCCCGTCCATGGCCGCGCGCGTCGCGGCCGCCTGAGTGGGATCAAGCGGCCCGGCTACGGCCGCGAACTCGGCGCCTGCGGCATCCGGGAATTCACCAACATCAAGACCCTCTGGATCGGCCCCGCCAAGATCTGAGCGCGAAAGGAAGAGACATGTCGACAGCAGCCAGGCCGGCCGTTCTGCGGCCTTCCGAAATCCCGGCCCGCCAGCGCGGCGGCGGCGCCAGGACCATTCCCCTGGTCACGCGGCGGACCGGATCCACCAGCTTCATCAACGGCATCACGATCTTCGAGCCGGGTGCCGCGATCCCGATGCACAGACACAATTGCGAAGAAAGCGTCATGCTTCTCGAAGGTACGGCCATCGCGGAGATCGACAGCGTCGAATACCCGATCCAGGCCGGCGACATCACCTTTATCCCGGCGAACATTCCGCATCGCTTCCGCAACGTCTCCGACAGCGAAGGCATGAAGATCCTCTGGATCTACGCTTCGGTCGATGCGACCCGCACACTGCTCGAAACGGGAGACACCCGCTCCATCGACGAAGAGCACAAGGCCCCGATCGCGAATTGAGGGTGCCGCAGCGGTTTGGCAGCCTCCCGCGTCGATCAAGCCCGGCCGCGAGGTCTTGCCTCGAAGATCGGCCTTGCCTCGCTCCTTCGCCTGCGAAGGATGTCGCCTCCGCTCGCGGCCTGGCGATTCCGATATTGGCTATTCCATAGTATAAAGCCAGGTGGGCGCCGATGTGACCCCGCGTGATTTGCCATCGCCGCCATGACCTGCGATCACTCGCGCGTTTCAATGGCGCCGGACATGCCCCCCAGCCCTCTCGCTCTTCGCATCGCCAACGACATCATCGCGCGCATCGGCATGGGCGAATTCGGCACGGGCGCGCATCTGGCGACCGCGGCGCTTGCCGAGCGCTTCGAGGTCTCGCGCTCGCCGGTCCGCGAAGCGCTGGCCATCCTCTGCGACCGGGGCGTCATCGAAAGCCGTCGGAACCGCGGCTTCTTCGTGCTGCCGACCACGGGACGAAAAACCGGAGAGACGGGGCTGGAGCCGGTCGGCCCTCGTGAAAGCGATCCCTATTACGAGCTGGCGGAAGACTGGCTCAAGGACCGGATCGGCGCCGACCAGACCGAGCAGGCCATCCGGGATCGCTACAAGCTGACCCGCGCGCAGGCGCAGGACCTCCTGTCTCGCGCCGCCCGCGAAGGCTGGGCCGAGCCGAAGCCGGGCTATGGCTGGAAATTGCGCCAGGTCGCCAAGACGGTCGAGGCCTTCGAGGAAATCTACCGTTTTCGCGCGGTCATCGAACCTGCCGCCCTGCTCGAGCCGAGCTTCCGGTTCGACCGTACGGTCGCCGCATCCCTGCGCCGGACGCAGGAGCGGTTGGCCTCAGGCGACCTCGACGGGCTGGCGCCTGCGGCGATGACGGCGGCCGGCGCCGCGTTCCACGAGGGCATCATCAGGATGTCCGGCAATCCGATGTTCTTCTACGCGCTGGAGCGCGCCAACCAGTTGCGGCGGCTGGCGGAATACCGGCTCAAGGTGAATCCGCAGCGCATTGCCGTGCAGAGCCGCGAGCACCTGGAGATGCTCGACCTCCTCGCCAAGGGCGACAATCTGGAGGCGGCCCATCTGATGCGCCGGCATCTCAGCGGGGCGCTCGCCTCCAAATCGCCGGTCGTGCACCCGCGCGCCAACGACACAGGGTCCACGGCCTAGCCTCATCGACAAGTCCAATGGCATCGCCGGCGCCTCGGGGGAAACTCGTCGCGCCGATATTGGTTTTATAGATTGATAAAACCAATTAATGTCCTTAGGCTCCGGCTCTATCCTTCCGGCCTTCCTTCGACCCGGTATTTCAGTAAGGCGGGCTCAGGCCCGAACACGATCGTGACGTTGAACGACAAGGCCGAGTGGGCAGCCTTCGAGGCGGCGGGCGAACGGTTCTACCGCCTCGATGTCGCGTCGTTGCTAGGTGCGGATTTCCGGCGCCTGCCGCATGTGCTGCGGATTCTGTTCGAGAATGCGATGCGCTCGGCCCCCGCGGAAGAGACGGCGCATCTGCCTCGGGCCTTTCGTGACTGGCTCGATCAGGGTTCGAGCCTCACCGAGATTCCGTTCCTGCCGAACCGGATCATGATGCATGACACGACCTGCGGGCCGGCGCTGGTCGATATCGCGGCCATGCGCGACGTGCTCGCCGAGAACGGTCGCGATCCCGACTTGCTGATGCCGCGTATTCCCGTCGACGTCTCGACGGACCATTCCTCCGGCGTCGATGTCTTCGCCCGGCCCGATGCCTTCCGGCGCAACCTGGAGAAGGAATTCGTGCGCAATGCCGAGCGCTATCGCCTGATGAAATGGGCGGCGGCGGCAATGCCGGGCGTCCGGGTGCATCCGCCGGGATCGGGCATCATGCACACGATCAATCTGGAGCGGCTTTCCAGGGTGGTCATCAGCGAGACGTATCGGGGCGAGCGCCGGGCCTTCCCGGATGCCCTGCTCGGGACCGACAGTCATACGCCGATGGTCAACGGGCTCGGCGTGCTCGGCTGGGGCGTGGGCGGGCTGGAGGCGGAAGGCGCCTTGTTCGGCGTGCCCGTCGTGCTGCGCATTCCCGACGTCATCGGCGTGAAGCTCACGGGCCGGTTGCGCGACGGCATGCTCGCAACCGACCTTGCGCTGGAAGTGACCCGGGCGCTGCGCGCCATCGGCGTCACCGGCGATTTCGTCGAGTTCTTCGGGCCGGGCGTGCGGACGTTGTCGGTCGGTGAACGCGCCGCGATCGCTAATATGGCACCGGAATACGGGGCATCGACCGGGTATTTCCCGATTGACGACAAGGCGCTGGCCTATCTCGCACGGATCGGCCGCTCGCCTGAAGACTGCGCGCTGGTCGAGGCCTATGCCAGGGCGAGCGGGCTCTGGTTCGATGCCGAGGCCGAGCCGCGCTTCACGCGGACGATCGCCATCGATCTCGACGCGATCGAAGCCAGCGTCGCCGGGCCCCGGCGCCCGCAGGATCGACTCGCCGCCGGCTCGACCCGTTCGGCCTTCACCCCGGCCCTGCTACCCGCGCGTGAAGGCGCTTTGCCCGATGGGGCCGTCGTGATCGCCGCGATCACGAGCTGCACCAACACATCCGATGCGGGCATGCTGGCGGCTGCGGGCATCCTCGCCGGCAAGGCCCGGGCGCGCGGGTTGTTGCCCCCGGCCCATGTCAAGACCTCGCTGGCACCGGGATCGCCCACGGCGGAACGGTTCCTGAGCCGCGCCGGCCTGCTCGGCGATCTCGAAGGGCTCGGCTTCGGCATCGTCGGCTATGGCTGCACGACCTGCATCGGCAATTCCGGAGCCTTGCTCGATGTCGTCAGGAAGGAGCTCGGCCGCGAGGGCTTCCGGCCGGTCGCAGTCCTGTCCGGCAACCGCAATTTCCCCGGCCGTGTCCATCCCGATCTCGAGAACGGCTTCCTGGCCTCGCCCCCGCTGGTCATCGCCTTCGCGCTCGCCGGCACGGTCAACATCGACATCGCGCGGGAGCCGCTCGGCTTCGACCGGGCCGGCAAGCCCGTGATGCTCGGCGAGATCTGGCCGACCGGCGCCGAGATCGACGAGGCCGTCGCTTCCGGCTGGGACGTGGCCGATTTCGACGCGGCCTATCAGGAGGCCGCGACCCGGCCGCTCTGGATCGATCTCGATGCGCCGAGCGGATCGCAATTCCCGTGGAACCCGGCCTCGACCTATCTGCGCAAGCCGCCCTTCGTCCGCCCGCAAGGGTTGCCGGCGCCGGAAGGACATGCCCGGCCGCTGATCGTGCTGGGCGACGACGTCACCACCGACCATATTTCGCCGGCAAACCAGATCCGCCCGGACAGCCCGGCCGGGCGGCATATCATCGCCGGGGGTGGCGACCCGGCCGATCTCAACGTCTTCGCCTCGCGGCGCGGCAATTTCGAAGTGATGATCCGGGGCGCATTCACCAACCGGATGGCGGTCAACCGCCTGCTGCCGGCGGATGCGCCGGCCGGCTTCACGCGGCACGAGCCGTCCGGGGAGATCGTGCCGCTGACCGAAGCGGCCGAACGTTATGCAAGCGAGAGCACCCCGCTCGTGCTTGTGGCGGGCGAGCGCTACGGCATGGGCTCCTCGCGGGACTGGGCTGCGAAAGCCGTGGCGCTGCTCGGCGTTCGTGCCGTGATCGCTGCGAGCATCGAACGCATCCACCGCACCAACCTGATCGGGATGGGCATCCTGCCGCTATTGCTGCCTGAAGGCGTCGATCCGGGCACGCTCGCCATCGGCTCGGCCGATCTTTTTGCGGTCGATCTTCGCCCGGATCACCTGAGGCCGCGATGCACGGTTCCGCTGACGCTCATTCGCCCCTCCGGCGAAACCGTCGCAATCGCCCTGCGGGCCGCGATCGAGACCTCGCTCGAGATCACCCTCCTGAAATCGGGCGGGCTGATCCCGCATGTTCTCGGCGGCCTTCTGGAGGATGCCGGACCGCGGCGCTGATGACGATCAGCGCGTCAGCATGGCCGCGACGACCGGCGCCAGGGCCGCCCCAATCGCCCGGGTATTGGCGGCATCCAGATGCACGCCGTCGACCTTCGAGGCCACGGAAACGGACGCTGCATCGAAGAAGGAGCAATCCGAGCGCTCGGCCAGAGCCTTATAGAGCGGTGCCAGCTTCTGCGATTCCGCGATGCTGCGGCCGCCGCCGGGTTGTCCGTCCGGCGCACGGCTTGCGCCAAAATGGGGCGGGCTCATCAACAGGATCGCTGGCAGCTGGCGGCCATGCGGATACGTCCGCACGATTTCCACAAGACGCGCCATCCCGAACGAGGCCCCGAGCGCGCTGCCGCAGACATGCGGCTTCAGATCGTTGGTGCCGAGCATGATGATCACGAGATCGAGCGGAGCATGACTGCCGATGAGAACAGGGAGCGCGCGCGTGCCGTTGCGGTCGGCCGGCCCGGCGTGATCGTCGAAGCAGGTCGTGCGACCGCTCAACCCTTCGGCGATGACCCGCACATCGGCAAGTTCAGCCTCGACGACACTGGTCCAGCGATCCGCGTGACGATGTCTGGCTTTGGCCTCCGGGTCTCGGCCCCAGGTCAAGCTGTCGCCGAATGCCAGAACTTGCTTCTTCTCGATCATGTCGACCCCGACAACCGCCTATGTGACCGAACAGGCCGGGCCGGCCAGCGCACTGGCCTGGAGCTCCCGGGCCCCTCGAGCGAACCTGTGTTCGCCGGAAATGCGCTAGGAGACGGCCGGGCTGAACCTCCGGGACGTCGATTCCCATGCGATCCGAAGATGGTCTCGCATCAGGTCCGAAGCCTCGTCGAGACGACCCCGTTCGATCGCATCCAGGATCGCCATATGCTCGGTGAAGTTCTTTTCAACGCGCACGCGCCCGCTTCTCCAGTTGTACATCGCGAACCGGCGCAGTCTGCTCTGGAGGCGAACGGCTTCCCGATAGAAGCGATTTCCGGAAGCGGCTGCGAGATCCTCATGGAAAGCGGCATTCGTCTCGAACAGCGCCACGCTCATGTCTTCCGTCCAGGCCTTCTTGAGAAAGATCTCATGCGCGGCGCGCGTGTCGTCGAGCCATTTGCGAGACACGCTGAAGCCGGGCTCCAGCAAGGCGGCGGGCTCGATCACCATCCTGAACCGATAGCTTTCATCGACGATGGTCAGATTCCAGTCCGTCAGGAAGCGCCAGCCATAGCCCGGCTTCTTTTCGATCATGCCGAGCCCCGCCAGGCGTTCCAGGATCGGGACGAGGGCGGCCCGGGCCACGCCGTATCGTTCGGCCAGTTCGACGACGGAAAACTCGTCGCCCAGCTCCTGCCGATCTCTCTCGGTCGCGATCCGGAGAACAAGCGCCTCCTCCCTGGCGGCTGAAGGGGCCAGCTCGCGGGTCTCGATTCCGCTGCCGCTGTCATCGGGCAGGTTGACCAGCACAACGCCGGTGCCCGGGCGCCGCAGCACCACGCCATCGTCCTGGAGAAGCGCGAGAGCCGTCCTGATCGGCGTGCGGGACACCCCCAGCCGCAAGGCGATCTGCTGCTCGTTGATGCGGTCGCCCGGGCGCAACCCTTCGTGCCGGACGAATTCGAGAATCCGGTCGATCAGCCTGCGCTGCAGATTGGTCAGGGCGCGATCTGTGTTCATTTGATTCCAGAAAAACATTCTGTTAGATGACTGTCGTCGACCACTAGTGCAATCGCGCCGACGAAGGAATCGAACATGGCCGCACCCGTTGAATGTCCGACGATCGAGGTTTGCGGTGCGCCGCGCGAGCGGGGTCGCCAGTACGGTGAGCAGGCCGCCGCCCGTATCAGGCTGGGCGTGCAGCATTATACCGATCAGATCCGCAAGAAGAACGTCAGCCGGGCGGTCATCGAAGAGACCGCGCTCGGCTTCGAAAGCCAGGTGGCGGCTTTCGACGCGAACTATGTCGAGGAGATGCACGGGATCGCTGAAGGCGCCGGTGTGAATTTCGCCTCCGTCATGTTGCTGAACGCCAGGACGGAACTGCTCAAGCTCGCCGGCAGGACCAAGGCCAGCCGCGCGCTTCATGACGAATGCACCGGCCTGGTTGTGCTGCCCAAGGCTTCCAAGGAGGGCACCTTGATTCATGCCCAGAACTGGGACTGGAAGACGGAGTGCGTCGACACGGCCGTTGTCCTGAAAATCAGGAACGAGGATGGGCCGGACATCATCACCTTCACGGAAGCCGGCGTGCTCGCGCGCTTCGGGTTCAACACCGCCGGCATCAGCATCACCGGCAACTATCTCGAATGCGAGCGCGATTATCGTCGCCTCGGCGTTCCGTTGGCGCTGATCCGCAGGAAGGTGCTCGAGCAGGACCTGCTCGGCCGGGCGATGCACGCTGTCTATACGACGCCGAAATCGGCTTCCAACAACATCATCGTGACGCAGAGCGAGGGAATCGCGATCGATTTCGAATGCGTGCCGGACGAGACCTTCATGATCCAGCCGCAGGATGGCCTGATCGTGCACGCCAATCACTTCCAGAGCCCTGTCGCCCTGTCGAAGCTGACCGATACCGGCATCGCCAACATGCCGGATTCGCTCTATCGCGACACCCGCGTGCGCGAGAGCCTGGAGCCGCATGTCGGGCAGATCACGGTCGATCACGTCAAGACGGCGCTGTTCGACGACTATCAGTCGCCCTGGTCGGTCTGCCGGCCACCGCGTCCCAGCTTCTCCGGCAACAACCAGTCCGTGACCGTGGCGATGATCGTGATGCAGCCGGCAAAGGCGATCATGGACGTGGCCCTGCTCCCCGCGCTCCATCGCAATTTCACGCGCTACACCCTCGCACCGAAGGACGTGGCGGGCAGCACCAGGTCGGCGGCCTGAATATCGCGCGGCTCCGGCTTCCCCTGCATCCCGAGCGGTGCAGGGCAGCCCGGATTCCGACTTTGGCATCGGGCCATCCCGGATAGCGGAGGCCGCTTTTCGATCCGCTGCTCCGGCGAATCTGAATCAAGAGCAATGAGGGGCGTCATGAAGAAGCTTGTCATCGTCTTGGGCCTGCTGGGCGCCGCGCTTCCCGCGGCAGCCGAACAGCCGGCGCTGCGGATCCGGCTGGGCGCCGATGCGCGCACGCTCGATCCTGGCACCAATCGCGACGCGATCACCGATGCCATCCAGACCAACCTGTTCGAAGGGCTGGTCGCCTTCAGGGACGACAGCTCGGTCGGGCCGGTGCTCGCGAAATCCGTCGCCGTCTCGGAGGACGGCAAGACCTACACTTTCGCGCTGCGCGACGGCGTCAAGTTCAGCAACGGCGCGCGCCTGACGGCCAGGGACGTCCTCTTCGCCTGGCAGCGCTACACCGACCCGAAGACCGGCTGGCGTTGTCTGAGCGAGGTCGACGGACGCGGCGCGGTCAAGGTCGCGAGCGTCACGGCGTCGGACGACAGGACGGTCGTCTTCACGCTGGAAAAGCCCTCGGCACTGTTCCTCGCCACCCTGGCCCGGCCCGATTGCGGCGGGACAGGCATCTTCCATTCGAGCTCGCTCAACCCGGACGGAAGCTGGCGCGAGCCGGTGACGACCGGCCCCTACAAGCTCGGCGAGTGGAAGCGCGGCCAGTTCATCCGCCTTCTCGCCAACGAGCACTATACGGCCGGCCCCGGCCCACGCGACGGCCTCACCGGCGACAAGACCCCTCTCGTCGCGCAGGTCGACTATCTCGTCATCCCCGACGAGGCCACGGCGAAGGCTGCGCTGCTGTCGAACGGGATCGACATCAACTGGGATATCGCCACGAGCGATCTCCAGGAATACCGCGCGCGCAAGGACATCGTCATCGAAAGCGTCCCGACGATGAGCATCAGCGACCTTCTGATCCAGACGAAGGACCCGTTGCTGTCGAACATCCGGATGCGCAAGGCCATCCTGCTCTCGCTGGACCTCGAAACCATCGCCGACGAGGTCACCGGTTCGCAATCCAAGGCGAGCCATTCGCCGATCCCGCGCTCGAGCGCCTATCACAAGGCGAAGCAGGCCGCGCCGATCCACCGGGATATCCCGGCGGCGAAAAAGCTGCTGGCAGAGGCGGGATATCGCGGGCAGGTCATCAAGCTGCTGGCGAACAAGCGCTATCCGGAGATGTTCGATCAGGCGATCCTCGTCCAGGCGATGGCCAAGGAGGCGGGCATCAATATCGAGGTCGAGGTCGTCGACTGGGGCGTCCAGCAGGATCGCTACCTGGCCGGCAACTACCAGATGATGTCGCACTCCTTCTCCGCGCGCCTCGACCCGTCGCTGTCCTTCGAGATGTTCACCGGCGAAAAGGCCACCCAGCCCCGCAAGGCCTGGGACAGCAAGGCGGCGGCAGATCTCGTCACGCGCAGCATGGCGATCGCCGATCCGGCGCAGCGCCAGGCGATCTTCGACAAGCTCGAGGACATGTACCGCGCGGACATTCCGATGATCACGCTGTTCTCCGGTACGCGCCTCAGCGCCGCCAGGAGCAATATCGAAGGTTACAGGAGCTGGGCACTCGGCACGCCGCGCCCTTGGGGCGTATCGATCAAGCGGTAAGGCTCGCGGCCTCGTCGCGCAGGACGGCCGTCCCGGGTCTCGAAGCCACACCGGAAGGCGGCGTCAGATTGTTCCGGAAAAGAGCCGAGAACGACAAGGAGATCGCCTACTGATTTCGAAACGGAAAAGGCCCGGAATCCATCGGCGATGGCTTCCGGGCCTTTCCTTTCGCCCCACCGCAAGGGCAGGGCGAAAAGATGGCGGTATGGATCAGCGCTTGCGCTTGGCGCCGACCAGTTCGTCCCACTTGCGGAAAGCGACGACCATCTTGTCGGGCTTCAGCGGCAGTTCGATCGGGTTATTGGCGATGAGATCGGCATATTCGGGCCGGCCGAACTCCGCGATCACCTCCTGGCTGCGCTGCGGCGCGAGCGACAGCGGCACATTCTTCACCGCGGGGCCGGGATAGAGATAGCCCTCGTCATAGGAATAGGCCTGCATCTTCGGCGTCAGCACATGCGCCATGATGTCGAGCACGACGGCGAGCCGGTCGTTCGGGATGCCCTTCGGCACGCACATGAAGAAGGCGTCCGAGACCCAGTGGAAGCCCTTCAGCGTCTGGATCTTGGCTTCCTTCGGCACGATGCCGAGCGCGCGCGGATTGATGTCCCAGCCCGTGGTCGAGATGATGATGTCGCGCGAACCGTCGCCGAATTCCTTCATCGTGGCGCCGGTGCCGGCCGGATAATACTCGATATATTCGCCGATCGCCTGCAGATAGGCCCAGGTCTTGTCCCAGCCATTGACCGGGTCCTGCGGGTCCTTGTCGCCGAGGAGATAGGGCAGGCCCATCATGAAGGTGCGGCCCGGCCCCGAATTGGTCGGACGCGCATACATGAACTTGTTGGGGTTGGCCTTGGCCCAGGCCAGCAGCTCCTCGGCCGTGGTCGGCACCTGCTTGACGCGCGCCGGCATGTATTCGAGCAGCGGCCCGGACGGATAGTAGTTCACCACCGTGCCGAAGCCTGCGCCCTGCACCTTGTGCAGGTTGAGCGCCGCCGGCTCGTAGTTCTGCTCGATATTCGGGAACTTCTCGGCGAAATCCGGGAAGATCTTGAGCCAGAGATTCTGCTCCAGGCCGGCCGCGAGCCCGTCCGAGCCGGTCAGGACGAGGTCGAGATCGGAGCGGCCCGCATCCTGCTGCGCCTTGATCTTGCTCGCCAGTTCCGGCGCCGGCGCCTTCACATAGGTGATGCGCGAGACCAGCTTCGGATTGTTCGTGCGATAGTCGTCGAAGGCCTGCTGCATCAAGGCCAGCGCACCGCCGACATCGATGATGTTGATGCCGACCGGAGCCGACGGCAGAGCCGGCACGGCGGCCAGCGCACTGCCTCCGCCCAAGGTCAGCGCGCCGAGCCCGCCCAGAACGGTGCGGCGATCCACGCCTTTCGGAAATTCGCTCATGATTCTCCCCTTCTTGCTTTGGTTGGTGACGTCTTCAGGCGGCAAAATCGCGGCGCTCGCTGCCGACGCGAGCGTTGCGGACATGGAGATCCGGCGACCAGTCGATCGCACTCTCCGGCAAGCTGATGCCGGCCCCGGCCAATGCATCGGCAATGCAGGCGAGCGCATGGGTCGAGGCCATGGCGACCGCTTCATCGGGCGTCGCGATGCCCCAGGCGACGACGTTGCGGACGGCATCGTCGAGCTTCAGTGCCGAACCCGCCAGCGAGGCGCCGCCGGGCTGGCGCACCGAGCCGTCGGCGGCGAGATCGACCGGCATGCCGGCGAAGCTGTAGCGGCCGGGCACCGCGCCCGCCGCGACCACGGCATCGGTGACGAGAATCGAACGCTCGAAACCCTTGGCCCGGATCAGGCTCTTCAGGGCCTTCGGATGGATATGGATGCCATCCGCGATGAAGCCGGCCATCAAACGATCCTCGGCGAGCTGCGCGAAGAGCGGATTGACCAGCTTGTGCATCTGCTGCGGCAGGCCGTTGCCGAGATGCGTCGAGAGCGTTGCTCCCGCGGTGGCAGCGGCCTCGACAGCCTCGAAATCGGCGGCCGAGTGGCCGATCGCGACGACCTTGCCCATGCGGGCGAGCTTGCCCGCGAGCGCAACGCCGCCCTCGACCTCCGGCGCCAGCGTCACCATCAGGATCGGCCGCGACAGCAATGTTTCCAGATGCGCGACGAGGTCGCCGGTCGCCGCCGTCATCGCCTCGGGCGGATGGCAGCCGGCATAGCCGGCCGACGGATTCAGGAACGGGCCTTCGAGATGATAGCCCGGGCACATCAATGGCCCGAGCCGGCTTTCCGTCACGGCCGCGTCGAGCGCCCGAAAGCGCTGTTCCAGCTCGTGCGGATGCGCCGTGATGATCGTCGGCAGGCAGATCGTGACGCCGGTTGCCAGCATCGCCTCCAGCGCCCGGTCGAGCTCCGCCGCGGTGATTGTGCCGGAGTTGAAATCCACCCCGGCAAAGCCGTTCACCTGCAGGTCGACGAGGCCGGGCGTGCGCATCCTCAGCCCTTCCGGCTCAGCAGCGAGGCAGCCGGCGGATCGATGAACAGCACGGTCCGCTTGTGCGTCTGCAGGATCGAGGCGGGGCTGAGATTGCTGACCGGGCCTTCCAGCGCCGCCTTCGTGGCGGCGGCCTTGCGCGTGTCGGAGACCGAAAGGACGATCAATTCGCTCTTCAGGATCTGGCGGATGCTCATCGAGATCGCCTGCCGCGGCACGGCGTCGAAGCTTGGGAACCAGCCCTCGCCGAATTGCTGCTGGCGACAGGCATCGTCGAGATTGACGACCAGATAGGGCTCTTCGGTGTCGAAATCGGCCGGCGGATCGTTGAAGGCGAGATGGCAGTTCTCGCCGAACCCGGCGAAGCAGACCGCGATGCGCTTGCCGGCGATCTGCTGGTTGAGCTGCTTCACCGCCGCAGCGGGATCGCCCTCGCCTTCGACCGGAATGAAGGTCGGCGCGTTCTTCAAGGGCGCCATGAAACGCTCGCGCAGATAGCGCCGGAAGCTCGCCGGATGGCTTTCAGGCAGGCCGACATATTCGTCGAGATGGAAGGCGGTGACCTTCGACCAGTCGATGCCCTCGGCCACGACGAGAGCTTTAAGCATCTCGAACTGGCTGGCGCCGGTCGCCACGATGATGGTCGCCGCGCCATGGCGGGCAAGCTCGTCGCGGATCGCCTGCGCACCAGCCGCCGCCGCCTGCCGGCCGAGCTCTTCCTTGTCGGAGGCGACATGCATCTCGATCATCGAATTTTGAACCTTTTGCGTCAGAAAATTTCCGATATTCTGCACCCGAGCTTATGAAGCTTCGCCCGAAACGCAATGATTAATTTTGAACGCAACCGTTCCGAATAGAGCCCGCCTTGTCCCTGCTGACGCTCGACGAAACCCGCCTCACGCTCGCCCATGACCGGGACTGCGCCCGGATCTACCGGCTGATCCTCAATGGCGAGGCCCATTCCCGCGCCGATATCGGACGCATCCTGCAATTGCGCTCGACCAGCGTCTCGCGCGTCGTCGGTGATCTCATCGCGCGGCGTCTCGTCATCGAAGCGATCGGTGAGACGAGCGGACGCGGGCGGCCACCGGCGATCCTCGTCGCCCACACCCGCCGCATCGGCGCCTCCGTGATCTATGTTTCCAGCCAGTCGCTGTCGGGCGCGCTGGTCGATCTCAACGGCCATCTCGTCGCCGAGCGCCGCCGCGCCATCGCCGCCGATGCCGACAACGCCGCCATCGCCGAGGCCATGGCCAGGCTGGCGCAGGACCTCCTCGACGCGATGCCGCCGGGCATGAGCCATGCCGGCACCGCCGTCTCGCTCTCCGGCCTGATCGACCTGAAGCAGGGCCAATGGCTGCTCGCCTCGCGCTGGCCGCGCATGCGCGGGCTCGACGTCGCCGCGGTGCTCGAACCCGTTGCCGGTCCGGTCACGATCTGCCGCAATCTCGATGCCGAACTGCGCGCCCGCGCCGCCCGCGAGCCCGAGAATTTCGCGGGCGGGACGATCCTGCTGCACTGGGGCTGGGGCGTCGGCCTCGCCTATGCGGTCGATGGCGAGCCCTTCGC
This sequence comes from Allobosea sp. NPDC055353, assembly GCF_053644975.1. Lineage (NCBI taxonomy): Bacteria > Pseudomonadati > Pseudomonadota > Alphaproteobacteria > Hyphomicrobiales > Alloboseaceae > Allobosea > Allobosea sp. NPDC055353. The sequence goes on from NZ_JBSHMC010000004.1 coordinate 362,908, forward strand.
GCCGACCGGCTCCTTCGGCGAGATCGGCCATTGGCGCCTCGCCGCTCTGGGGCAGCGCCGCTGCGGCTGCGGCAACACCGCCTGCCTCGAAACCGGCGCCGCGCTCTGGTCGCTGCTGCCGGCGCTGCGCCGGCATTGGCCCGATCTCGACCAGGACGAGGTGCGCCTCGCCCGCCAGCTCGCCGGGCTCGACCTGCTGGCCCTGCCCGAACTGGAGATGGCGGCAGCGCTGCTCGCCCGCGCGCTCGCCAATGCCTGCCGCCTGCTCTTTCCGGCCCGGATCGCGGTCAGTGGCCCCTTCTCCGCCAATCCGCAGCTCTGGGCCCGGTTCAACACGCTGTTCCGGGCGGAGGGCACCATGGACGGCTTCGCCGTGCCCGGTCTCTCCGGCGTGCCCGCCAGTCATCTCTATGAGATCCACGGCGCCGCCGCGCCTTTGCTGAGCCGCGCGGCCGAGGCACTGCTGCTCGAACAGGCCTGATCGGCCCGCTTCGCCATGTCCCGGCGCGGTGCCAGCCATGCCGCCGAATCCGCTGGCGCCTCCAAAGGTGGTGCACTAGTATCCCAGTGAAATGCTCCGGATGTCGCTGCTGGCATCGCAAAAGAGAGCCGCAACCCAGGGAGAGATCATGACCAATCCGACACGCCGCACGATCATGGCCGGAGCTGCCGGCCTCGCTGCGCTGAAAGCCGGCGGAGCGCTGGCGCAGAGCGCGCCCGTCTCGCTCAACATCATCGACGTCGCCGGCAATCTTCAATTGACCCAGGCGGCCATCGAGAAATTCGGCAAAGACAATCCGAAGCTGATCTCGCGCCTGAATTTCTCGCGCGCGCCCTCGCCGGAGCTGCCGGCCAAGCTCAAGGCCCAGCAGGCGGCCAACCGCGTCGATATCGACCTCGTGCTGACCGGCCCCGGCGCCATGTCCGACGGCATCCAGCAGGGGCTCTGGGTCGATGTCTGGAAGTCCCACGCCAAGGACCTGCCGAAGCCCGAGGAGGTCTATCACGAGCAGGCGCTGATGATGCAGCGCAATTTCGGCCAGAACGAGGGCGTCGCCGTCGTCTATTCGCCCTCCGGCCCGCTCTTCGAATATGCGCCCGAGCGCCTCAAGACCGTGCCGAAGACGGCCGAGGAGCTGCTCGCCTATGTCAAGCAGAACCCGAAGCGCTTCACCTATGCCCGCCCCCTCAATTCCGGTCCCGGCTGGACCTGGCTCATGGGCCTGCCCTATATCCTCGGCGATGCCGACCCGACCGACCCGATCAAGGGCTGGGACAAGAGCTGGGCCTATCTCAAGGAGCTCGGCACCGGCATCGACTACTATCCGGGCGGCACCGCCGCGACGATGAAGGAGCTCGGTGAAGGCACCCGCGACGTCATCGTCTCGACGCTGGGCTGGGACATCAACCCGCGCGTGCTCGGCATCGTGCCGAAGGAGGCGAAGGTCTTCGTCCTCGCCAACACGCACTGGATTCCCGACACCCAGTTCATGTGCATCCCCAAGGGCGTCCCGGCCGACAAGATGCCGGCGCTGATCGCGCTCATGGCCTATATGCTCAAGCCGGAAGCGCAGGCCGTGACCTATGACAAGGGCTATTTCTACCCCGGTCCGGCGGTCAAGGGCGTGACGCTCGCGATGGCGCCGCAGGAGAGCCGCGATATCCTCGCCGAGTACGGCCGGCCGGAATATGACGGGCTGATCACCAGCCTGCCGACCCGCCCGCCATTGACGCCCGAGCGTCTCGTCGCCGCCTTCCGGCGCTGGGACCAGGAGGTCGGCGTCGGCCACGGCGCGCCGCAATAGCGATGAAGTTCGCCGCCATCGGCCTCGACCACCGCCATATCTACCATATGATCGGTGGTCTCCTCGAAGCCGGCGCGACCTGCGTCGGCTTCGATCCCGCGACCAGCGACGAGCGCGTCCTTGCCGGCTTCCGCGAGCGCTTCCCCGACCTGCCTGAGAGCACGGCCGAACGGCTGATCGACGATCCCGCAATCGACCTGATCGTCTGCGCCGCGATTCCGGCGGAGCGCGCCGCGCTGGCCATCCGCGCCATGCGGGCCGGCAAGGACGTGATGGTCGACAAGCCCGGCGTCACCGATTTCGACCAGCTCGCCGCCGTCGAGCAGGCGGCCGCCGAAACCGGCCGCATCTTCTCGATCTGCTTCTCCGAGCGCTTCACCGTTCCGGCCACGCTCATCGCCGGCAAATTGATCGCGGACGGCGCGATCGGCCGCGTCGTGCAGACACTCGGCATGGGCCCGCACCGGCTCAACCGCGCGATCCGGCCGGGCTGGTTCTTCGACAAGCGTCATTACGGCGGCATCCTCACCGACATCGCCTCGCACCAGATCGATCAGTTCCTGCATTTCACCAGCTCCGACGATGCGGAGATCGTTGCTTCCGGCACCGGCCATTTCGGCGTGCCCGACCTGCCCGATTTCGAGGATTTCGGCGAAGTCCTGCTGCGCAGCGACCGGGCCGGCGGCTATATCCGCGTCGACTGGTTCACCGCCGACGGCCTGCCGACCTGGGGCGACGGCCGCCTTACCATCCTCGGCACCGAAGGCACGATCGAACTGCGCAAATATGTCGACATCGCCGGCCGCCCCGGCACCGACCATGTCTTCCTCGTCGACAAGGCCGGCACCCGCCATATCGACGCCTCCAACGAGCCGCTGACCTACTTCCGCAACCTGATCGCCGACATCGGCGCGCGCAGCGAAACCGCGATGAGCCAGCGCCACGTCTTCACCGTCTGCCGGCTCGCGCTGGAAGCGCAGGCCAAGGCGGTGTGGCTGCCGGCACGGCCTCAGGGAACCTGAACGATGTCATCCCGGGCGACCGAAGGGAGACCCGGGATCCATGCCTGAACCTGTACCGGAAATGCTCCGGAATGGATCCCGGATCGGCGCGGCTGTGCCGCTTGTCCGGGATGACCCTGGTAGAAATGATTGAGTGAAACGGGGACCGCCTGACATGACACGCAAGCTCGGCATCGCCGTGATCGGGCTCGGCCCCGCCTCCCTGCCGCATTCGAAAAGCCTGCTCGACCTCGCTGATCGCGCCGAGACGCGCTGGGCCGTGAGCCGCACGCCGGATCGGGCCAAGGCTTATGCCGCGCAATTCCCCTTTCCCACCACCACCGATCTCGACGCGGTGCTGGCCGATCCGGCAGTCGATGCCTGCATCGTGCTGACGCCGCCGTCGAGCCATCTCGACGTCTCCGCACTCTGCCTTGAAGCCGGCAAACATGTTCTGGTCGAGAAGCCGCTGGAATTGACCAGCGAGCGCGGCCAGCGCCTTGTCGATACCGCCCGCCGGACCGGCAGGACTTTCGGCGTCACCCTCCAGCACCGCTTCCGCCCGGCAAGCCTGCGCCTGAAAGCCGCCCTGCAGTCGGGCGAACTCGGCACGATCGAGGCCGCCTTCCTCTCAGTGCCCTGGTGGCGCCCGCAGAGCTACTATGACGAACCCGGCCGCGGCACGCTCGGTCGTGACGGCGGCGGCGTGCTGCTGACCCAGGCGATCCACTCGCTCGACCTGTTCCGCTCGCTTGTCGGGGTTTCCAGGGTTGTCGCCGCGCAGGCGCGCACCACCGCCCTCCACCGCATGGAGACCGAGGACTACGTCTCGGCCCTGCTGGAGACCGGCAACGGTGCGCCCGCCACGCTGGTGACGACCACGGCCGCCTATCCCGGCTATCCCGAGCGCATCGAGATCACCGGCACGAAGGGTTTCGCCGCCCTCATCGGCGGGCGCCTGCGCCTCGCCTATCTCGACGGGCGCGAGGAGATCGTCGAGGCCGAGGGCTCGACCGGCAGCGGCGCCAACATCATGGATTTCCCCCATGACGCCCACCGCGCCGTTATCGCCGATTTCCTCGACGCGATCGCGCAGGGCCGCGACCCCGTCGTCACCGGCGAGGAAGCGCTCGCTTCACAACGCCTGGTCGACGACATCCTGAAGGCTGCACGGCCGGCATGACGCCGTCGGTTTCTTGACTTCGTGACGATTTGCAGTGTGTTTCCACTGATGAAACGCCGTCATTCCGGGCTTGACCCGGAATCAATCGTAGAGCGCCGAGCCCTGTGATGGATTCCGGATCGGCGCCGCTTTGCGGCTTGTCCGGAATGACGGCCGTGCAGCTACCCAGATGCCCCCGATGAACGTTGTCCTCGCCTGCGATCTCGGCGGCAGCAGCTTCCGCGCCGCGCTGATCGACGATCGCGGAACGACATTGGCCGAGCATGCCTTGCCCGGCCCGGTCCTGAACGATCATCTCGACCGCTCGGAAGTCGCCGCGCAAGCTTGGTGGGCACAGCTGCTCGAAGCTGCCGGCAGGCTCGCCGAACAGGCGCCAGATCTGTTCGCAAGCGTCCAGGGCATCGCGATCTGCGGCGTGACCCGGACGCAGGTCTTCCTCGGCCATGACGGTCGGGAATTGCGCCCGGCCATGACCTGGAAGGACGCACGCTCCGACGGCATTGCCGCTCGCCTGCGCGAGAGGCTGCCCGATCATCCCGAAGCCAGCCGCATCAACGCCTTCCACCCGCTCGCGCGCCTCGCCTGGCTGGTCGAGAACGACCCCCTCAACGCCCTCGCGCTCGCTTGCGTGCTCGAGCCCAAGGACTACCTGAATTTCCGCCTGACTGGCCAGAAGGCGAGCGACCCGGTTTCGCTCGCACGCCTTGTCGCTTGCGCGGAAAGCGTGAATGGCGGCTCCGGCTTCGGCGCTATAGGCCTCTCGCCAGACATCATCCCGGCGATCCTCGAACCCATCGATATCGTCGGCTCCGTCATCACCGGCCTGCCCGCGCCCTTCGACAGGCTCGCCGGCATCCCGGTCTTTTGCGGCTGCAACGACACCTGGGCGGCCGTCGCAGGGCTCGGCGCCCTTCGACCGGGTTACGCCTACAACATCTCCGGCACCACTGAGGTGCTTGGCGTGCTCGGCCCCGAGCAGGCCGAGGCCGAGGGGCTGATCTCCGTCGACTGGCGCGGCCTCTGGCATCTCGGCGGCCCCAGCCAGAACGGCGCCGACACCGCCGCCTGGCTCGCCGGACTAGTCAGCGATAACGGCCCGGTCGGCGAGACGATCGAGCGTCTCCTCGCCGGCCAGCGCCATCCGCAGCCGCTGATCTTCCTGCCTTATCTGCAGGGTGAGCGCGTGCCCTATTGGGACCCGAACCTGCGCGGCGCCTTCATCGGGCTTTGCCGCCAGCACGGTCCGACCGATCTCGCCTATGCCGTGCTCGAAGGCGTCGCCTGCCAGAACCGCCTCGTGCTGGAACGCGCAGAGGGCGCGCTCGGCACCCGCGTCGACGAAATCCGCTTCGGTGGCGGCGCGGCGGCCAATCCCGTCTGGGCGCAGGTCAAGGCCGATATCTGCGGCCGCCCGATCGCGGTCGGCGCCGCACGGGAGCCAGGCCTGCTCGGCGCGGCGATCATCGCCTGGACGGGCCTTGGCCGCTTCGCCTCGCTCGCAGCCGCGCAGGACGCCCTCGTCGGCATCGCCCGCCGCTACGAGCCCAACCCGGCGCGCCGCCCGGCCTATAACGCGCTCTACGCCCTCTATCGGCAGAGCGAAGCGGCGCTCGCCCCGATCTCGGCCGATCTCGTCGCGCTTCAGCAGAACACCGCCGCGCTGCCCGGCCTCGCCAACCCGGCAAGCGCCACGTAAAGGACGCTTCATGCCGGCGATTCGAAGCAGGGCGCCGGCGCGGATGATCGCGAAGAAGGGAAGCTGAGCTTGGGCCGCATCGACCCGCGCGAACTGATCGGACGCTACGGCACGGCGCTCGCCGGGCTTGCCCTGATCCTGTTCTTCCTGATCTTCGCGCCGAACTTCGCCAGCACGATGAACATCATCAACGTGCTGAAGGATACCAGCTTCCTCGCCATCCTCGCGCTCGGCTTTGCGCTGGCCTTCACCGTCTCCGAGCTCGATCTCTCCGTCGCGGAAATGGCGAGCCTCGCGGCGGTCGTCTGCGGCTGGCTGGTCCATGCGCAATATCCGCCGGCTGTCGCGGTGAGTGCCGCAATTGGCGTCGGCATCGTGCTGGGTTCGCTCAATGGCTACGGCGTTACCGTGCTGCGCATCCCCTCGCTGATCATGACGCTCGGCACCGCCGCGATCGCCAAGGGCTTCGCCTTCATGATCACGCAAGGCGTCGCCTTCGTCGGGCGCTGGCCGGTCGGCTTCACCGGGCTCGCCCGCGGCTACAGCTTCGGCATCCCCAATCTCGTGCTCTGGATGGCGGGAGCGACGCTCTTCGCTTACGGCCTCGTCAAATGGACGCGGACCGGCGCGCATATGGTCGCGACCGGCGAGGCGGACGAGGCCGCGCGGCTCGCCGGCATCGCCACCGCCCGGATGAAGCGCATCGGCCTCTTGCTCTCCGGTGTCTTTGCCGGCCTGATGGCCATGCTGCTCGCCGCCAACCTGTCCTCGGCCGCGCCGAACATGGCGGGCGACTACCTGCTCTACGCCATCGCCGCCGTGCTGCTCGGCATGACCATGTTCGAGCCCGGCAAGCCCAACATCCCCGGCACGGTCTTTGCGGCGCTGGTGCTCAAGGTGCTCGGCAACGGCTTGGTGCTGATGGGCGCGCCCTATTACATCCAGGACATCGTGCTCGGTGCGATCATCATCGGCTCGGTCGCCTTCTCGGCCAGCGCGATGAAGACGGCGGCGTTCAAGGTTTGATGCGGCGACAACAACGATCGGAATGAGGGGAGTGGGTTTGATGTTCGGTTTCAGGAAATTGCTGGTCGCCGCCGCGGCGCTCGTCGCGCTCGGCCAATCCGCGAGCGCCTTCGAGCTCGGCATCATCGGCTTCCAGTTCACCTCGGAAACGCATGCACGCGTCGCCAATGCCGCTGCTGCCGCCGCCAAGGCCAAAGGCTGGAACGTCACGCTGCTGAACTCGGAAGGCGCGCTGCCGAAGCATGCCGAGCAGTTCGACGCGCTGATCGCCAAGAAGGTCGACGCCATCATCATCGCCATGGGCAAGCCGGTCGAGGCCGATGCCCAGTTCAAGGCGGCGAAGGATGCCAAGATCCCGGTCATCACCGTGCAGTCGGGCTCAAGCCCGCATGCGCTCTTCGACATCCAGACCAACGAGTACAAGGTCGGCGCCGATGCCGCGCTCTACCTGCTCGGCCAGCTTGGCTACCAGGGCAACATCGTCTCCGCCCGCTTCGACCTCAACGTTGCCTCGCGCATCCGCGGCCGGCTGCTCGACGCCGTCCTCGCCGAGAACCAGGCGGTGAAGGAGCTCGGCAAGTTCTCGATGGCCCGCACCCAGAGCTGGCGCGACGATGTCCGCGCCGGCATGCAGGCGCTGCTCCTGCAGAACCAGGGCAAGATCAACGGCATCTGGGCCTCGTTCGACGGCCAGGCCTATATCATCGACGACCTGCTGCAGGCTCAGGGTGTGAAGAAGGGCCAGATCCCGCTGGTCTCGGTCGATGGCGGCAAGGAGAGCTACGAGCGCATCGCCGACCCGAACTCGACCTTCATGGCGACCGTCGCCGTCCCCTTCGACGAGATGGGCAAGCAGGCGGTCGATGCGATCCAGGCGATCGTCGTCGACAAGAAGCCGAAGGAGAGCATCACCTCCGGTCCCTATCTCTTCACGGAAGCCGTGCTGGTCGACAAGAACAACGTCCAGCAGTTCCTGAAGAAGTGAGGCGTGCTTCCCGCGTCATGGTCGGGCCTGTCCCGACCATCCACGTCTTCGCTGGTCGAAGACCGTATTCAAGACGTGGATGCTCGCCACAAGGGCGAGCATGACGGCAGCGCCAGCCATTCGGGCTCATGACAAGCATTGAAGCCATGACCGTAACGACCTCTTCCACTCCCCTCCTCTCGCTGCGCGGCATCGGCAAGGCCTATGGCCCGGTCGTTGCCGTGCGTGATGTCGATCTCGACATCTTCAAGGGCGAGGTCGTGGCGCTCTGCGGCGACAACGGCGCCGGCAAGTCGAGCCTGATCAAGGTCATCTCCGGCGCCGAGGAAGCCACCAGCGGCACGATCAGCCTGCGCGGCAAGCCCGTCACCTTCGCCTCGCCGCATGACGCGCTGGAGAACGGCGTCGCGACGATCTACCAGGATCTGGCGCTCGCGCCGCGGCTCTCGATCGCCCAGAACGTCTTCATGGGCTCGGAATTGACCAAGCCCGTCCTGCTGCCCTTCCTGCGCATCCTCGACAAGAAGCGGATGATCGCGGAATCACAGCGCTATCTCTCGCAGCTCTCCGCCGCCGTCACCGACATGACGCGGCCGGTCGAGCGCCTCTCCGGCGGCCAGCGTCAGGCCGTGGCGATCTCCCGCGCGCTGCGCTGGAATGCCGAGATCATCATCATGGACGAGCCGACCGCCGCGCTCGGCGTCAAGGAAAGCACGCTGGTCCTTGACCTCATCCGCAAGCTCAAGGCCGACGGGCGCACCGTCATCCTGATCAGCCACAACATGCGCGACGTCGTGGCGCTGGCCGACCGTGTCGTGATCATGGGCGCCGGCCGCAAATACGTGGACCGGCCGCTCGGCGACCTCAGCGCCGACGACATCGCCCATATGATCATGGCCGGCAACGCCAAGGCGGCCTGAGATGCGCGAAGCCATTATCATCGATACCGATCCGGGCCAGGACGACGCCGTCGCCGTGCTGCTGGCCTTCGCCAGCGCCGAGCGGATCGATCTCAGGGCGATCACCACCGTCGCCGGCAATGTCCCGGTCGCGCAGACGACAGTGAATGCGCTGCGCATCCGCGATCTCGCTGGCCGTGGCGACATCCCCGTTCATCGCGGCGCCGAGGGCCCGCTGGTCTTCGCGCTGGAAACCGCTGAGTTCGTCTGCGGCCCGGACGGGCTGGATGGCGCCGACCTGCCTCAACCAAGGAGCGACGCCGCACCCGGCCATGCCGTGCAGGCGATCATCGATCTCTGCCGCGCGGCTCCTGCGGACGGCATCACGCTCTGCCCGCTCGGGCCGCTGACCAATCTCGCGCTCGCCTTCCGGCTCGCGCCCGACATCCTGCCGAAGGTGAAGCGCATCGTCCTGATGGGCGGCGCCATCGGCCTCGGCAACATCACGCCGGCCGCCGAATTCAACACCTATGTCGACCCGCATGCGGCTGCGGTTGTGTTCGACTGCGGCCGGCCGATCGTGATGTTCGGCCTCGGCGTCACGCTCCAGGCCATCGCCAGCCATGACCAGATCGCCCGCATCGGCATGCTGGGCACCGCCGCCGGTAAGGCGGTGCATGGCATGCTGACCCGCCCGCGCCCCGGCGGGCTCGGCTCGAACGGCCACCCGATGCACGACCCCTGCGTCATCGCCTTCCTGCTCTGGCCGGAATTGTTCGACGGCCGCGACTGCTTCGTCACGGTCGAGACCGGCGACGGTCCTCTGCGCGGACGCACCACGATCGACTGGAACGGCCGCCTCAGGCGCGAGCCCAACGCCCATGTCGTCTCGGCCGTGAAGGCCCATGACCTGTTCGAGCGGATGATCGAACGCCTCGCCACGCTGCCTTGAAAGACCAAACCATGCCGCATTTCGTCGAAGCGCTGCAGCAGGAAGCGGCGGAAGCCATCGCGCAGATGCAGGAGGCGGCCCTGCGCGCCCGCCATGCCCATGCCCGCGCCGAACTGATGCGCCACATGCTGACCACGGCCCGCAAGGTCAAGGACAAGCCGAAAGCCGAGGCGGTCGAAACCGTCGTGCGCGAATGGATGGATGCCTGGAATCTCGGGCGCTCCGACTGGCCCCATATCGCCCGCGAGATGGAGAACTTCACCGAGGCCTTCCATGACTACGCCAATGATCCGAGCGATGCCCATGACACGCGCCTGCGCGAAACCTGCGCCGCGCTCGATGCGGTGCTGGAGCAGGAGGGCACCTCGATCTCCGACCAGATGGCCTTCCGTTCGCAATGCGCCCATGGCTGGTGGGAGCAGGTGAAGCCGGTGCCCGCCGACCTGCCCGGCCGCAAGCCGAGGCCCTCCGTGCCGGCACTTGAATCCGGCAAAGCATTCTGGGAAGCCGGCTGCGCTGATTTCTGCCGCTGAGCAGTTTTGCGAAGGAAACACGCCGTCATCCCGGACAAGCCGCGAAGCGGCGTCGATCCGGGATCCATGCCGGAGCGCTTCCGCTGAAGGTTCGGGAATGGATCCCGCGTCTCCGCTGCGCTCCGCCCGGGATGACCAGCGATAACCCGCGCAGTTCGAAGAGCGTTACGGCAGCTGCTGGTTCTCGAAGAACCCGTCCAGCGGAATCTGGGTCGTCTTCTCGAAATCGTCCATCGCGTCGAGCAGGCGCTGGCGATAGTTCAGGAGCGCGAGTAATAGCTGCGCCGCGTCGCGCGACAGGCCATAGCGCGCCCAGCTCTCGGAGGTTCGCCGCTCCAGCCCGATCTGGTCGCCGAAAGCTTCGACCGTCGAAAAGCCGAGACCCTGCACGACCTCCAGCAGTTCCTCGGCCGACATGCGCGGCTTCACGACATGGGAATGCACCCGCTCCAGCATGAGGCGGATGTCGGACGGCCGGAACTGCAGGGAGTTGCGCGCGAACTGCTCGAAATTATTGGCCATGGCGTCTCTCCCGTTCGGCTCCCTCTGTCGCCTGTTTCGCGCTGCCAGCCAGCAGGGCCTCGGCAGCGCCTTCATCCGTGATCAGCACCTTCGCCGCGCTCGCCCGCAAGGCCGCACGGATCGCATGTTCCTTGTGGGCGCCGCCGGCCGCGATCGCGACGAGGCCGATGCCCCTGAGATCGGCCGGGCTCACCGCCATGATACGCCGGTTCACCGGATGGTCCACCAGTTCGCCATCCGCATCGATGAAATGGCAGACGAGATCGCCGACCGCGCCGGCCTTCTTCAGCCCGGCCAGATCCGATTGCGGCAAGAGCCCCTCGCGGAACAGCGTCGAGTCCGGCACGAGATCGCCGACGCTGACCAGCGCGACATCGGCCGCCCGCGCCCGGTCGAGCAGGTCGCGCAGCGTCGGCTCGCGCCAGAGGGCATCGCGGATTTCGGCATTCGAGACGAAGACCGGCGCGGTCAGCTGGAAGCAGTCGGCCCCGAACATGTCGGCGACGCGGCGCGCCACCGCCGAAGGATTGATGCTGCGCGAATGGGTGAGCCCGCCCAGCAGCGAGACCACCGACATCGCCTCGACCTGGCGCGGCTGCATGCCCCGCAGCGCCAGATGCAGGGTCTGCCCCCAGCCGACGGCCAGTGACATGTTGTCGGTCAGCTTGTCGGAAAGCCACAAGCCCGCGGCATAGCCGACGAGCGCCGAGACGCTCGCCGCATCGCGCGCCGCCGGCACCACCACCGCCTCCTTCAGGCCGAAGGCGGTGACGAGTCCACGCTCCAGCCCTGCCTGCCGGGCCGAGCGCGCATCGATCCTGATCTTGACCAGCCCTTCGGAGCGCGCCGCCGCCAGCATGCGGATCACCTTGATCCGGCTCAAGCCAAGCGCCTCGGCGATCTGCTCCTGGGTCAGGCCCTCGACATAATAGAGCCAGGCAGCCCGAACCTTCGCCTCCGCGACCGGCGCCTCGCCATGGATCTGTCCTGCTCCGAATGCGTCTTCCACGAGCGCTCCCTGCCGCGCCATCGCGGGCGCTTGCGCCAGCATCACCGCATCGCGCGGTCCAAGGCAACCCATTCGAACATCTGTGCGCTTGACAGGACGAAAGACATGTTCTTTTGTTCCTATATAAGAACATATGTCCTAGGGAGAGTATCGACGATGGCCGCGATCCAGCCGCAGCCGCCTTTGGGCGCGCCCGTCGCCGGCCTGTCCCTGGCCGAAGCCCTCGAACTGCGCGCCAGGGCTGGCAAGCCGGTCCGCGTCGGCCTGATCGGCGCCGGCCAGATGGGCACGGATATCGTCGTCCAGATCTCCCAGATGACCGGCATCGAGATCGCAGCCGTCGCCGATATCGCGCCGGATCGCGCGTCCGAGGCCGCAGCGCTCGCCGGGCGCAAGGGCGAGGTCGACAATGTCACCGACGAGGCCGGGCTCGATGGCGCCCGCCGCAAGGGCCGCATCGCCGTCACGACCTCGCTCGACCTGATCTGCCGCTCGCCCCATGTCGACGTCATCATCGACGCCACCGGGAACCCGGAAGCCGGCTCGCGCGTCGCGCTGACCGCCATCGCCGCGCGCAAGCATATCGTGATGATGAATGTCGAGGCCGACATCACCATCGGCTCCTATCTCGCAGTCGAGGCGGCCAAGGCCGGCGTGGTCTATACGCTCGGCGCCGGCGACGAGCCCGCCGCCGCGATGGAACTGATCAATTTCGTCCGCGCCATGGGCTATCCGGTGGTTGCCGCCGGCAAGGGCAAGAACAACCCGTTCCGCATCGACGCCGTGCCGGCCGATTATGTCGAGGAAGCCACGCGCCGGAACATGAATCCGCGCATGCTCGTCGAGTTCGTCGACGGTTCGAAGACGATGGTCGAGATGGTCGCCATCGCCAATGCCTGCGGCTTCGTGCCGGATATCCCCGGCATGCACGGCCCGGCTGCGCCGAAGGACGAGTTGCAGAACTATTTCTGCCCGAAGGAAGAAGGCGGCCTGCTCTCGCAGAAGGGCGTCGTCGACTTTTCCGTCGCCAAAGGCGTCGCGCCCGGCGTCTTCGCCGTCGCAGAGATGCGCCATCCCCGCGTCCGCGAGCGGATGAGCGACCTCCATCTCGGCCCCGGCCCGTACTATTCCTTCTTCCGGCCCTATCATCTGACGAGCCTGGAAGTACCCCTCTCAGCCGCCGCCGCGACGATCTTCAACCAGAGCCATATGCGCCCGCTGCCGGTGCCGACCTCCGAGGTCGGCTGCGTCGCCAAGCGCGATCTCGCCGTCGGCGAGACGCTCGATGCCATCGGCGAATACGGCTATCGCGGCTTCGCCCTCTCCCGCACTGAGGCGCAGGCCCGCAAGGCCCTGCCGATCGGCCTCGCCCAGGGCGCGACCATGACGCGGCCCGTCCGCAAGGGCGAACTCATCACGCTGGCCGATGCCACGCCCGACGAACGGCTGAAGATCGTAGAGGTGCGCCGCGCCCAGGACGCGATGATCGCCGCGCTGACCTCCGGAGCCCAGGCATGAGCGCCCATCAGAAGCCGAACCAGCGGCCGGAACTCGCGGCGCTCGATGATGCGACGGTGGCGCAGGCGCTGACCCGCATGCACCTGATCCGCAAATTCGAGGAGGCGGCCGAGGCGAGCTACATGCGCGGCCTGATCCACGGCACGATGCATCTCTCGATCGGCCAGGAGGCGAGCGCCGTCGGCACGACGCTGCCACTCGAGGCCCACGACTACATCCTCTCGACCCATCGTGGCCATGGCCACTGCATTGCCCGCGGGGCCGAGCCGAAGCTGATGTTCGCCGAGTTCTTCGGCAAGGAGACCGGCTACTGCAAGGGCCGCGGCGGCTCGATGCATATCGCCGATGTCGAGGGCGGCAATCTCGGCGCCAACGGCATCGTCGGCGGCGGTCTGCCGATCGCGGTCGGCGTCGGCATGAGCATCAAGGCGCAGAAGAACGGCCGGGTCTGCATGGTCTTCTTCGGCGACGGCGCCTCGAATGAAGGCGCCTTCCACGAAGCGCTCAACATGGCCTCGATCTGGAAACTGCCGGTCGTCTTCGTCTGCGAGAACAACAAATACGGGATGTCGATGGATATCGGCCGCGCCATGGCCGTGCCGAACGTCGCCGACCGCGCGGCGGCCTACGGCATGCCCGGCCATTGCCTCGACGGCAACGACCTCGCTGGCGTCGCAGCCGTGGCGAAGGTGGCGATCGCGCGCGCCCGCTCCGGTGAGGGCCCCTCGCTGATCGAGTGCAAGACCTATCGCTGGCGCGGCCATTCCAAGAGCGACCGCAATCTCTACCGCTCCAAGGAAGAGATCGAGGAGTGGCGCAACCAGGACCCGATCCGGCGGCTGGAGGACGAGCTCAAGGCGCATGACCGCTTCGACGCGGCCACGCTGATGAAGCTCGAAGAGGATGCCCAGCGCGACATCGACGCCGCCGTCGAATTCGCCCGCACTTGCCCGGACCCCGATCCGAAAGACCTGACCCGTGACGTCTATGCCCTCTGACACGCTCGAAGCGGCAACCGAAATCCGCGAGCTCTCCTATGCCGAGGCCGTGCGCGAGGCCCTCGGTCAGGCGATGGAGGCCGACGAGCGCGTCTTCCTGTTCGGCGAGGATGTCGGCGTCTATGGCGGCGCCTTCGGCGTCTCCGGCGATCTCGTCCACCGCTTCGGCAAGGAGCGCGTGATCGACACCCCGATCAGCGAGCTCGGCATCGCCGGTGCAGCGGTCGGCGCCGCGATCACCGGCATGCGCCCGGTGCTGGAGATCCAGTTCTCGGATTTCGTCACGCTCGCGATGGAGCAGCTCGTCAATCAGGCGGCAAAAATCCGCTTCATGTTCGGCGGCAAGGCGAGCGTGCCGATGGTCGTGCGCCTGCCCGGCGGCTCGGGCACGGGTGCGGCAGCCCAGCACAGCCAGAGCCTCGAAGCCTGGTTCGCTCATGTTCCCGGCCTGAAGGTCCTGCAGCCGAGCACGCCGCATGACGCCAAGGGCATGCTGCTCGCCGCGATCGACGACCCCAACCCCGTCCTGATCTTCGAGCACAAGCTGCTCTACAAGACCAAGGGCCATGTCCCGGCGGAAGCCTATCGTGTGCCGATCGGCAAGGCCGCGATCCGCCGCGAGGGCACGGACCTCACCATCGTCGGCTCCTCGATCATGGCCCGCAAGGCCGAGGCCGCAGCCGAACGCCTGGCCGCAGACGGCATCTCGGCCGAGGTGATCGACCTGCGCTCGATCCGCCCGATCGACTTCACCACCATCGCCGAGAGCGTGCGCAAGACGCATCGTCTGCTCGTCGTCTACGAGGGCGTGAAGACCATGGGCATCGGTGCCGAGATCTCGGCGATGATCGCCGAGAGCGAGGTCTTCGACTTCCTTGATGCGCCGATCATCCGGCTCGGCGGCGCCGATGCGCCGATCCCCTACAATCCGGTTCTGGAGAAGGCGGCCGTCCCGCAGGAGGACGACATCGTCACCGCCGCCGCCAATCTCATCCGCCGCGGGGAAGCCTGATGCCCATCGAGGTCATCCTTCCCAAGGTCGACATGGACATGGAGACGGGCACGATCGAGGCCTGGCATGTCAAGGAAGGCGACCGTGTCCGCCAGGGCGACACCATCTTCGAGATCGGCACCAACAAGGCCGTGATGGAGGTCGAGGCCCCCGCCAGCGGCGCGATCCGGAACATCAAGACCGAGACCGGCGTGCCGATCTCGGTGGGAACCCCCGTTGCGTGGATCTACCTCGACGGTGAGGCCGCCACCACACCGTCCGAGCCGGCAGCCGCTGCGGCTACCGTGGCGGCTGCCACAACCCTTTCAAAAGCAGAGACGCCGGCCGCTCCGGTGATCACGGTTGCACCAACCTCGTCAGGCCTGCGCGCGACCCCGCTCGCCCGCCGCATCGCCCGCCAGAACGCCCTCGACCTCAAGACGGTGACCGGCACCGGCCCGCGCGGACGCATCGGGGAATCCGACGTGAAGCGCCATCTGGAGCAGCGGCCGCGCTGCGCTCCGGCGCAGGAAGCGCGCCCCGCGCCAGCCGCTGGCGCTTCCGAAGGCCGCCTGCAGCCCTTCTCCGCCATCCGCCGCATCGTCGCGAACCGGCTCTCCGAGAGCATGCGCACGGCCCCGCATTTCTACCTGACGTCCGAGATCGAGATGAGCGCCGCGCGCGACCTGCTCGGCCGCCTCGCCAAACGTCACGAGCGCATCAGCGCGCCCAAGCCCAGCCTCACCGTGCTGATCGCCCGCGTCGCCGCCCGCATCCTGCGTGACCATCCGGTGATCAATGCGTCCGTCGAGGGTGAGGCGACCCGCTTCCACGAGCGTATCGATATCGGCATCGCCATGGAGCGTGAGGGCGACCTCGTCGTCCCCGTGCTGCGCGATGCCGGCAGCATGGACATGCCCGCCATCACCCGCGAGTTCGCAAGGCTGCGCGAGGGCATGGCCAAGCGCACGCTGACCCCGACCGAGCTCGGCGGCGGCACCTTCACCATCTCCAATCTCGGCATGTACGGCGTCGACTCGTTCACCGCGATCATCAACCCGCCGCAGGGCGCGATCCTCGCGGTCGGCCGCACCGTCGACAAGCCGGTCGGGCGCGACGGCCAGATCGTGCTCAGGCCGATGGCGAACTTCACGCTGTCCTCGGATCATCGCATCGTCGACGGCGTCGCGGCGGCCCGTTTCATGGCCGATCTGCGCGAGGCCCTTGAAAACCCCGAGCTGCTTCTGTGAAGGAAGATGGTAGCCGGCCACCGCATCGCGGATGACCGGCACGAGACGGCCTGAGATAACGAACTGACACGAAGATCGACTGGCGCATTTGGCGTAAAGGTCGGCATCGCGACAACGGAGGAGACAAGATCATGACCCTGACACGCCGCCACTTTACCCGGCACGGCCTGATGATGACGGCCGCGGCCGCCCTGCTCGCCGCCGCACCCGCCTTCGCACAGGCGCCCTCGGGCAAGCTCGTGCTCTACACCTCGCAGCCGGAGAAGGACGCGACCCAGACCGTCGCCGCCTTCAAGAAGGCCTATCCCAATATCGAGGTCGACATCTTCCGCTCCGGCACGACCGAGGTGATGGGCAAGCTCGCTGCCGAAATCTCGGCCGGCCAGCCCGGCGCCGACGTGCTGCTGATCGCGGATGCCGCGAGCATGGAGATCCTGAAGGCCCAGAAGCAGCTCCTCGCCTATCCCGGCGCCAAGACCGACGGCTTCCAGGCCGGCTCCTTCGACGCCGACAAGACCTATTTCGGCTCGAAGCTGATCACCACCGGCATCGCCTACAACACCGCGGCCAAGGAGAAGCCGACCTCCTGGACCGATCTCGACAAGCCCGCCTACAAGGGCCAGATCGCGATGCCGAGCCCGCTCTATTCGGGTGCGGCCGCGATCATGCTCTCGACCATGACCGCCCGGCCCGATCTCGGCTGGAAGCTGTTCGAGGGGCTGAAGGCGAACGAAGCCGTCGCCGTGCGCGGCAACGGCGCCGTCCTGAAATCCGTCGCCAGCGGCGAGAAGTCCTACGGCGTGCTCGTCGACTTCATGGCCTATAACGCCAAGAAGCAGGGCTCGCCGATCGACTTCGTCTTCCCGAAGGAAGGCGCGCCGGCCGTGACCGAACCCGTCGCGATCATCAAGTCGACCAAGAACGAGGCCGCCGCCAAGGCCTTCGTCGACTTCATCCTCTCCGATGCCGGGCAGAAACTGGCGCTCTGGATGGGCTATATTCCGGCCAAGCCCAGCATCGGCTCGCCGTCCTGGCTGCCGGAAGGCACCAAGATCAACGTCATGGCCTCCGACATCGCGGCCGTGGTCAAGGCGACCGAGGCCGACAAGGCCCGCTTCGCCACGATGTTCGGCAACTGAGCCGTAGACGGGTGCGCATGTCTCTCGCCGATCCCGCGACGCTGCGCACGCGCGTCGAGGAGACGGGCCTCCTCTGGGGGCTCGTCGGCCTTGTCGCGCTCCTGTCGCTGCTGCCGATCGGGCGCCTGATCGTCGAGGGCCTGGCCCCCGGCGGTCAGCTCTCGGCGACGGCGCTCGGCAAGGTCATGGCGAGCCCGGCGACCTGGACCGCGACCTGGAACAGCCTCACCACCGCCATCGCCGGCACCATCCTCGCCACGCTGATCGGCGGCACGGTCGCGCTCTTGGCGACGCTGACCGATATCCGCGCTCGCAACGCCTTCACCTTCTGCTTCGTCCTGCCGCTGATGATCGCGCCGCAGGTCACGGCGCTGGCCTGGCTCCAGCTCTTCGGCCCGTCGAGCACGCTGCTCAAGCTCATCGGCATGGCGCCGCCGCTCGGCAGCCGCAACCCGCTCTATTCGCGCGAAGGCATCATCCTGCTGCTCGGCCTGCAATATGCGCCGCTGGTCTTCCTGACCCTGCGCGCGGGCCTGCGCGCCCTGCCCAAGGAGCTGATCGAGGCCGGCCTCGCCGCCGGCGCAAGCCCGCTGACCGTGCTGCGCACCGTCGTCCTGCCGCTGATGACACCGCCACTCGTCGCCGGCATCGCGCTCTGCTTCGTCTCCAGCCTCGGCAATTTCGGCATTCCCGCCTTCCTCGGCATCCCCGGCAACTTCCTCGTCCTGCCGACCCTGATCTATCAGCGCCTTTCGGGCCTCGGCCCCGGCGTTCTCTCCGAGGTCGCGATCCTCTCCCTGCTGATCGGCGTGATCGCGATGGCCGGCATCCTCCTGCAGGACCTGATGCTGCGCCGGCGCGATTTCCGGATCACCACGACCTCGAGCGCGGCGCGCCCCTTCGAGCTCGGCCGCTGGCGCCGCCCGGTCGAGATCGGGCTCTGGGCCTTCGCGATCCTCGTGCTCGCCATGCCCTTCCTCGGCCTGCTCTCGACCTCGCTGATCCCCGCCTTCGGCGTGCCGCTCAACGCGAAGACCGCGACGCTCGCCAACTACGCCTATGTGCTGTTCGAGCATGCCGCCTCGAAGCGCGCCTTCGTCAATTCCTTCCTGATGTCGGCGGGCGCGGCCACCCTGATCGTGCTGATCTGCGTGCCGCTCGGCTATTTCATCGTCTGGAAGAAGTCGCGCGCCCTGCGCCTGCTCAATCTCGCGGCGGAGCTGCCCTATGCGATGCCCGGCGTCGTTCTCGCCATCGCCGCGATCCTGCTCTTCCTCAAGCCGCTGCCGGTCCTGAACGTCTCGCTCTACAACACGATCTGGATCATCGTCTTCGCCTATCTTGCCCGCTTCCTCGTGCTGGGCCTGCGGCCCGTCATCAGCGGCTATCTCCAGATCGACCGCACACTGGAAGAGGCTGCCCAGATCGCCGGGGCCGGCCTGCCGCGCCGGCTGGTGACCATCATCTTCCCGCTGGTCGCGCCGGCTGCAGTGGCCGGCGCGCTGCTGGTCTTCCTCACCGCCTTCAACGAGCTGACGGTTTCGGCCCTGCTCTGGTCGTCCGGCGCGGAGACGCTCGGCGTCGTCGTCTTCTCCTTCGAGCAGGGCGGCGATTCCACCTATGCCTCGGCGCTGGCCGCCGTGACCGTGCTCGTCACCATCAGCTTGATGGCCTCCACCACCCTCTTCGCCCATAAACTGCCCCAGGGAGTCCTGCCGTGGCGCGACTGACCATCGACCGGGCGCAGAAGCGCTTCGGTTCCTATCTCGCGCTCGACGACGTCTCGATCGCTGTCGAGGATGGCGAATTCCTCGCGGTCCTCGGCCCCTCCGGCTGCGGCAAGACCACGCTGCTGCGGCAGATCGCCGGTTTCGACAAGCTTGACGGCGGCGCAATCCGCATCGGCGACCGGCTCGTCTCCTCGGCGGATACCCATATCCCGCCGGAGCATCGCAAGCTCGGCATCGTCTTCCAGTCCTATGCGCTCTGGCCGCATATGACGGTGGCCGAGAACGTCGCCTATGGCCTGACCGTCGCCGGCGTGCGCGATCCCGAGCGGGCCAGGCGCGTCGCGGCAGCGCTCGATCTCGTCGGCCTGAACGGCTTCGCCGAACGCCGGCCGGGCCTGCTCTCCGGTGGCCAGCGCCAGCGCGTCGCGCTCGCCCGCTGCCTCGTCACCGAGCCCTCGCTGGTGCTGCTGGACGAGCCGCTCGCCAATCTCGACGTGCACCTGCGCGCCTCGATGGAGGAGGAATTCTCCCGCTTCCACGAGCGCACCGGCACGACCATGGTCTACATCACCCACGATCAGGCCGAGGCCATGGCGCTGGCAGACCGGATCGCCGTGATGGATCGCGGCCGCCTGCTCCAGCTCGCCACGCCGTCGCTGCTGTTCCGCGAGCCCGCCAACGTCACGGTCGCCGGCTTCATCGGCGACGGGATGGTATTGCCCGCCACCATCCTGTCCGCGCCGCAGGCCGGCCGCTGCAAGGTCAGCGTGCTCGGCGTCGAGGCTGTGGTGCGCTGCCGGCCTGACCAGCGGGTCACCAGTCAGGCAAAGCTATGCCTGCGCGCCCGCGATCTCGCTATCACCGCAACCGGGCAGGACGGCCTCTCGGCCACGGTCGAGCGCCTGTCCTATCAGGGCGGCTTCTTCCGGATGGAAACGCGCCCCGCCGCCGATCAGGACATCGTCCTGCATCTCGACGCGAACGAACCCGCACCGGCTCAAGCCGGCGAGCCGATCCGCATAGCCATAACCGACGGCTGGATCATCCCGGAGAGCGTCTCCCTGGACAAGGCTGCGTGAGACCGGCGGCATGAAACTCAGGATTCACGGCGGGATCGGCGAGAAGGGCCGGACCTGCATCGGGATCGAGCAAGGCGGAACCCAACTCTTGCTCGATGTCGGCGTCGACACCAGCGCGCGGGGCACCGGCTATCATCCGGCGATCACCCGCGCCGAGCTCGAACGCATCGACGCGATCATCGTCACCCATGCCCATGAGGATCATGTCGCGGCGCTGGGCTGGTGCCTCGCCAACGGCTTTTCCGGCCGCATCCTGATGACGGCGGAATCCGCCGCCGAGACGGCCGCGACGCTCGCCGCCTATGCCACGCCAAAAGAGCAGGCGTTGGCCGAGGGAGCGACCATCGAGACCGTCGCCCCCGGCGCCAATTTCGCCATCGGTCCGATCGCGATCCGCACCGGCCGCAGCGGCCATGTCGTCGGCGGAATCTGGTGTCATCTCGACGCAGGTGGGCGCAGCCTCGGCTATTGCGGCGACGTCGTACCGGATAGCCCCGTCTTCGCCATGGACGCGCTGCCGGCTTGCGACTTGCTGCTTGTCGATGCCTCCTATGGCTCTGATCGCATCCCGGCAGCCGAGCGTGGCGCAGCCATCACGCGCTGGCTCGCCAATCATCCGCAGGGCGCCGTCCTGCCGACCCCCCTTTCCGGCCGCTCCGTCGAGTTGATCGGCCTGATCGATACGCCGATCGCGATCCACCCCTCGATGCGCGAGGCTTTGGCCCGGCAGATCGCCGCTTCCGCCTGGCTGAAGCCCGGTATCGCCGATACCCTCTCGGCGCGCTTCGCCGAGGCGCTGCTTTGGGAGGAAGGGCAGGCTCTGCCGCATGCCGCCCTGCTCGTCGATGACGGCATGGGGCTCGCCGGTCCCTCCAGGGCCGCGCTCGCGCAGGCCCGCCGCGAGAAGCATCCGGTCCTGCTGACCGGCGGCATTCCCAAGGACAGCCCGGCCGATCTCATGCTGGCCGCGGGCGAGGCGGACTGGCTGCGCTTCCCGACGCATCCGACACTGCCCGAGAACATCGTGATCGCTGCAGCCAGCGGTGCCGGCCGTATCCTCGCCCATTCCTGCGATGCCGCGACTGCCCGCACGCTGGCTACCGACATCCCCAAACTCGTCACCGGCCTGACGCCCGGCGATATTATCGAGATCTGACCATGCGCATCCTCATCGCCAATGACGACGGCATCGATGCTCCCGGCATCGCTTTGCTGCGTAAAGCCGCCGCGCGCGTCGCAACCGATATCTGGGTCGTCGCGCCCGAGCGGAAATGGACCGCGGCTAGCCACCATCTCTCCTTCGACAAGGAATTGACGCTCACCCGCCGCGAGCCGCAGGTCTATGCGCTCGACGGCACCCCGGCCGATTGCGTCGTCGCGGCCATGACCGTGCTGTTCCGCGACGGCGGCATGCCCGATCTTGTCCTCTCCGGCGTCAACGATGGTCGCAATGCCGCCGAGGACGCCGCCTATTCCGGCACGCTCTCGATCGCCCGCGAGGCGAGTTTCTGGAATCTCCCCGCCATCGGCTTCTCCCGCACCAAGGGCGGCACGTCGGAGGAGCGCGACATCGCCGCGCTCGCGGCCCTGATCGAAAACCTCTGGCGGACACGCGCGCAATGGACGCGCGAGGGCACGTTCCTGAGCGTCAACCTGCCGAAGGAATTGCCGGCCGAAATCGGCATTGCCAACATCGGCCGCGACAAGATCGCGGGCGCCGCCGATATCGTCTCAAAAGGCAATGACCACATCGTCTGGCGCATCCGCCGCGGCCGCCCGCATACCAGCCGTCCGGGCGACGAGAACAGCCTGATCGATGCCGGCCGGATCGCCATCGTCCGCCATTGCTGGAGCGACGGCGCCCCGCTCGATACCGGGTTCGCCGGGGATCTCAACGGCTCGCTAAAGCAGCCTGCAGGCTGAGCCAGGTCCGGCTCAGCCCTCCAGGAACTGCATTCGGTGCAAACGGGCATAGGCGCCGTCGCGCGCCAATAACTCGTCATGGCTGCCGGTCTCGACGACCTTGCCCTCGTCCATCACCACGATCATATCGGCCTCGCGAATGGTCGAGAGCCGATGCGCGATGACGATCGTCGTACGTCCCTTCATCAGCGTCGCCAGCGCCTGCTGGACCAGCCGCTCCGATTCAGTGTCGAGCGCGCTCGTCGCCTCGTCGAGCAACAGGATCGGCGCGTTCTTCAGGATGGCGCGGGCGATCGCGATCCGCTGGCGCTCGCCGCCCGAGAGCTTGTGGCCGCGCTCGCCGACCGAGGCGTCGTAGCCGCCCGGCATCGCCATGATGAACTCATGCGCGGCGGCCGCCTTCGCCGCGGCGACAATCTCGTCCAGCGAGGCCTCCGGCCGCCCGAAGGCGATGTTGGCCTGCACGCTGTCGTCGAACAGCACGACATCCTGGCTGACGACGCCGATCTGGCGGCGCAGGCTCCTGAGCGTGACATTGCGCAGGTCCTGCCCGTCAATCTCGATCCGGCCCTCGGTCGGGTCGTAGAGGCGCGGCACCAGGGCGAGCAGCGTCGATTTGCCCGAGCCCGAGCGGCCGACCAGCGCCATGGTCTTCCCGCCCTGCGCGACAAGGTCGATGCCCTCCAGCGCGCGCTGGTCCTCGCGATAGCGGAAGCGCAGATGGCGGAAGGCGACCTCACCGGCCGTAACCGTCAGCGGCTTCGCGTCCGGACGGTCGAGAACCCGCGGCTTCTCGTCCATCAGCGCGTAGTAGCGCTTCAGCGAGGCGCCAGCCTCCTGGACGATGGCGTTGAGATTGCCGAGCGAGCGCATCGGCTGGGCCGCGAGCAGGAGCGCCGAGACATAGCCGGTGAAATCGCCGACCGTCGAATTGCCGGCGGTGATGCGCACGCCGATGGCGGCGAGCACGCCGGCGACCGCGAGACCACCGCCGACCTCGAGCAGTGGATCGAGACGGCCGCGCGCATTGGCCGCCTTCATCTTCAGCGCCCGGATCGTCTCGAAGGCATTGGCGGCCCGCGTCTTCAGATAGGGCTCGAGCCGGTCGGTCTTGGCAACGCGCGCGCCCTGCAGGCTCTCGGTGACGAGATTGGCCATCAGGCCGGTCTGTTCCTGCTGGGAACTGGCCATCCGCCTGAGCTTGCGGCCAATCTTGCCGATCGGATGGGCGATCACCGGCGCGATCAGCAGCACGACCAGCGTCATCTGCCAGTCGATCCAGATCAGCGCGCCGACCAGCGCGATCGCCGTGACCACGTCGCGGATGGCGATGTTGACGATGCGCGTCAGCGCTTCCTTGACGAAGGTGAAATCGGTGGTGAAGCGCTGGGTGAGGGAGGCCGGATTTTCCCGCTGCAACTGCGCCAGATCGGCATCGATCAGATGGCCGTAGAGCGCGGTCTGCATGTCCGCCTCGATGCGGCTGACGACATTGTTGGTCATCACTGTCTGGGCGAGCAGCGAGAAACCCTTGATCGCGGTGACGATCACGACGACGGTCGCGACCGCGTTGATGACGCCGATCTCGTAGCCGATCGACTTCGAGACCAGTCGCTCCATGCGCCGGACGAAGCCGGTCGATTCGGCCATCAGCGGGTCGGCGAAGGCGTCGAACGCCGCCTTGATCAGCAGCGGATAGAAGCTCGTCGTCGCCGCGATGATCACGACGAGGCCGAGAATCATCAGCATCTGCGGGAGATAGGACCTGATCTGCTCACGCCAGACACGGGCAAAGAGCGCAAGGGTGTCGTCGGTGACGCGGCCGATCTTCATGGCCGGGGCCTATCATGACAGCCCGACAAGCGCCACTGGTGCATGGCTGGCTGCGACAGGGGGGCCTTGCTACGGACACGAAGCTGTCTTCCCATGGCCATAACCGATTCAGGAGACTTCATGCCGCTATCCCCGCCGGCCCAGCCCGGCCAGAGCTTCGCCGAGATCGAAACCCCCGCCCTCGTGCTCGATCTCGATGCGTTCGAGCGCAATCTCGTCGCCATGGCCGCTTTCACCCAGGCTCATGGCATCAGGCTCAGGCCCCATGCCAAGTCGCACAAGAGCCCGGAGATCGCGCTGCGGCAGATCGCCCATGGCGCGGTCGGGCAGTGCTGCCAGAAGGTCGGCGAAGCCGAAGTGCTGGTTGCAGGCGGCGTCGGCGACGTGCTGGTCACCAACGAGATCGTCGGCACGGCCAAGCTCGACCGGCTCGCACGCCTCGCCCGCAGCGCAAAGATCGGCCTCTGCGTCGACCATCCCGACGGCGTGCGCGAGGCGGCGGAAGCGGCAGCCCGCAACGATGTGACGCTCGACGTCTATGTCGAGATCGATGTCGGCGGCCGGCGCTGCGGCGTCGCGCCCGGAGAGGGCGCCGTCCGGCTGGCCGAGGCGATCGCACGATCGAACACCCTGCGCTTCGCCGGCATCCATGCCTATCACGGCTCCGCCCAGCACATGCGCTCGATCGACGAGCGGCGCGAGGCGATCGAACGGGCCGGTTTCGCCGCCCGC
The DNA here is from genome assembly GCF_053644975.1 of Allobosea sp. NPDC055353. NCBI lineage: Bacteria > Pseudomonadati > Pseudomonadota > Alphaproteobacteria > Hyphomicrobiales > Alloboseaceae > Allobosea > Allobosea sp. NPDC055353. Next base: position 387,712 of record NZ_JBSHMC010000004.1, read on the forward strand.
AATACGGTCGAACGTCTCAGCCATGCCGGCCTGAAATGCGAGATCGTCACCGGCGCCGGCACCGGAACCCATGAGCTGGAGACCCAATCCGGCATCTGGAACGAGATCCAGGCCGGCTCCTACATCTTCATGGACGCCGACTATGCCCGGAATCGCCAGGCTGACGGCACGCCCTTCCGCACCTTCGAACACGCGCTTTTCGTCCTCGCCGGGGTGATGAGCAAGCCGGTGCCGGACCGCGCCATCGTCGATGCCGGCCACAAGTCGGCGGCGGTGGATTCGGGCATGCCCGTGCCCTTCCGCCGCGAGGGCGTGATCTATACCAAGCCCTCCGACGAGCACGGCGTCCTCACCGGTGACCCGATCGCGATGCCGCATCGCGGCGACAGTTTGCTGCTGATCCCCGGCCATTGCGACCCGACGGTCAACCTGCACGACTGGTATGTCTGCGTCCGCGGCCTGCACGGGCCTGACGCGCATGTCGAGGCGCTCTGGCCGGTCGCTGCGCGTGGTGCGCTGATCTGAGCGGGCGATGCTCGCGGAGCTGATCCTCCGGCTGGCAACACCGGCGGCCCGGATGACGCGCCGGCTCGGCCTCGTCGGAGAAAGCGTCGCGCTCTGGGCGCGCGGCAACCGGCAGCGCCGGGCCTGGGGGCCGCATCACGAACGCTGCCGCAGTGTGGTCGCGCAGGCTGTCGCGGAGCTGTCGCAGCGCCGCAAGGTGGTGGTCCTCGGCTCGGGCCTGCTGCGCGACATCCCGCTCGACCTGCTCTGCGAGCGGTTCGAGCAAGTCCTGCTGGTCGATGCCGTCCACCTGCCGCAGATCCGGCTGCGCATGCGCTTCCGGCCCAAGATCATGCTCCTGACCCGCGACCTCACCGGCGTCATGGGCTGGCTGGCCGAGGAGAACGACAGGCGCATCGATCCGCTGGTCGATCTGGCCGCCGAACCGGCCGTCGACCTCGTCATATCCGCCAATCTGATGTCGCAGCTCGCCTGGCCGGTCGAGGATTGGCTGGACGATCATCCCGACCGTGCTGGACAGCTACCGGCCGACCTGCCGGCGCGCTGCATCGCCTGGCATCTCGCCGATCTCCGCCGCTTCAACGGCCGCGTCGTGCTGCTGAGCGATGTCGAGATGGTCGAGCGCGATCGTGCGGGCGCGATCACCGATCGCCTCGATCTCACGCGCGGCATCGCGCTTCCCACGCCGGATGAAAGCTGGGACTGGCCGGTGGCGCCCTTCGGCGAAGCCGAACGCGACCGCGAAAGCATTCACCGCGTCGGCGCCTGGCGGGATTTTCGCTAACGCCGTTTTCAACGGGCTGCGCCGTCATTGCGAGAAGCGAAGCGACGAAGCAATCCAGGGGACGTAGCGCTCTGCCGCCCCTGGATTGCTTCGCTATGCTCGCAATGACGACTCCGTAAAGCGGGAACGACGCAAACGTCAGGGCCGCCAGCCGGTCTCCTCGACCGGCGCGTTCTCGCGCTCTTCCACGCGGCGGGCTTCCTCGACGATGGCGAAGAGAGCGCGCAGCGCCGCATCAACACCCTCGCCCGAGGCGGCCGAGAGAATGATCGGCATGCGCTTGGCCGCCCGCTTCAGGCGCGCGACCTGCTCTTTCAGGGCCTCCGGCGTCAGCGCGTCGACCTTGGAGAGCGCGACGATCTCCGGCTTGTCGGCCAGCCCTTCGCCATAGGCTTCGAGCTCCTCGCGCACAGTCTTGTAGGCCTTGCCGGCATGCTCGCTGGTGCCCTCGACCAGATGCAGCAGCACGCGGCAGCGCTCGATATGGCCGAGGAAGCGGTCGCCGAGGCCATGGCCTTCATGCGCGCCCTCGATCAGGCCGGGAATATCGGCCAGCACCATCTCGCGCCCGTCGACGCGCACGACGCCGAGGCCGGGATGCAGCGTGGTGAAGGGATAATCGGCGATCTTCGGCTTCGCCGCGGTGACGGTGGCGAGGAAGGTCGACTTGCCGGCATTGGGCAGCCCGACGAGGCCGGCATCGGCGATCAGCTTCAGCCGGAGCCAGACCCAGCGCTCCTCGCCCGGCAGGCCCGGATTGGCATGGCGCGGCGCCTGGTTGGTCGCGGTCTTGAAATAGGCGTTGCCGAAGCCGCCATTGCCGCCCTTGCACAAAACGAAGCGCTGGCCGGGCTCGGTCAGGTCGGCGATCTTGGTCTCGCCGTCTTCCTCGAGGATCTCGGTGCCCGGCGGCACCTTCAGCACGATCGCCTGCGAATTCGCGCCATGGCGATCCTTGCCCATGCCGTGCTCGCCGGTGCGGGCCTTGAAATGCTGCTGGAAGCGGAAATCGATCAGGGTGTTCAGCCCCTGCACGCATTCGATGACGATGTCGCCGCCGCGCCCGCCGTCGCCGCCATTGGGCCCGCCGAACTCGATGAATTTTTCGCGGCGGAACGAGACGCAGCCGGCGCCGCCGTCACCCGCCTTCACATAGATCTTGGCCTGGTCGAGGAATTTCATGCTGTTTCACTAGTGATGAGCGGAGGAAAGGGCAATGGACCGGATCATGCCGCCTGCCGGAAAGCGCTCATCTCCTCGCGCAGGGCATCGGCGAAGCGCTGGGCCGCGAGCCCCGGGCGCGGCGCCATGAGCAAACCGACCGTCAGCTCGAACAGCGGCGGCAAACCCTCGGCCGCACCGAGGCGGCGCAGCGAGGGCGGCACGGCGCTTTCGGTAATCGCCGTGACGCAGAAGCCGCCTTCCACCGCCGAGAGCACGCCGGAGGTATGCGAGCAGGAGAAGACCAGCCGATAGGCCAGCCCGGCGCTGTTGAGTGCCGCGAGGATGCGTGGCCGCGCCCGACAGCCTTCGGAAAACAAGGCGAGCGGCAGCGTCTCCTGCAATTCCGGGCGGTGGCCGCGCGCCGCGACCCAGATCATCGGCTCGCGCCTGAGCACCTCGCCCATCGGCCTGTTGGGGTCCTGGGTCACCACGGCCAGATCGAGATCGCCGGCCTTCAGCGCCGGTTCGATCCGCTTCGAGATGTCGCAGATCACCTCAAGCTCGACCTTGGGATGCTCGGCCGCGAAGCGCGCGATCAGGGGTCTGAGATAGGCGTCCATATAATCGTCGGGCACGCCGATACGCAGCCGGCCGGTCGGTGTCTCGCCGGCAAGGTCGGCCAGGGCCTCGCGCTCGACCGCGAGCAGGCGCCGCGCATGGGCGAGCAGCCGCTCGCCCGCATCGGTCGGGGTGACGCCGCGGCGCGAGCGCTCCAGCAGCTTGTGGCCGAGCTGGCTTTCCAGGTCCTGGATGCGCACGGAGATCGCCGATTGCGTCCGGCCGAGCCGGGCGCTGGCCGCGGTGAAGCCACCGGTCTCCGCCACCGCCACCAGCATGCCGAGCGCGGCGAGGTCGAAATGAGCGGTCATGACGTGCCTCCTTGGGACGCGCGAGATCCATCGGTTTTAAGAATGGTTAAATCAGAATAATCCGTTTTTCCGATTGATGGAAGCACACTATATCGTCGGTTGAACGAGGCTGAGCCGGCCGCGCCGTCGCGACCGAAGCTGGCCTCACGATCCATCAGAAGACACCATGTCCGCTCCCGCGATCCCCGTCCGGCCCGCATCGCCCGCGCTGGCGATGTTCCTCGCGCTGCTAGCCGGCGCCACCTGCATCGGCTTTTCCGGCATCTTCGTGCGCCTGGCCGATGTCGGCCCGGCCGCGGCCGGTTTCTGGCGGATGCTCTTCGCGCTGCCGGTGCTGGTCGCCTGGACGGCGCTGGAGCAGCGCAGGCCGGCGAGCGAGAAAATCGGCCGCGGCGCCTTTATCGCGGTTGCGTTGGCCGGCCTGACCTTCGGCATCGACGTGACGCTCTACAACGCGGCGCTCGGCCATACCACGATCGCCAATGCCTCGCTGCTCGGCAATCTCTCCCCGGTCGGTGTCGTGCTCGGCGGCTGGCTGCTGCTTGGCGACAAGCCCTCGCGACGCATCCTCGGCGCGCTGATGCTGGCGGTCGCCGGCGCGATCCTGCTGGTGCTGCCGAAATTCACTGGCGCGGAGCAGGTCACCGGCAATCTCTTCGGCGACAGCCTCGCCGTCGGCGCCGCCTTCTCCTATGCCGCCTATATCCTTGCGGTACGGCGCGCCCGCGACCGGGTCGGCGCCGGCTATGTCAGCCTCGTCTCCAGCGCGATCTGCGCGGTGTTCTGCCTTGTGGCGGCAATGATGCTGGGCGAGCAGGTCATTCCGATGAGCCTGCAGGGCTGGCTGGCGGTGGCCGCGCTCGGCCTCGTCTCGCATGCGCTCGGCCAGGGCCTGATCACGCTCTCGCTCGGCAGCTATGGCGCCGGCGCCGCCTCGCTCGTCATGGTCTGGCCGGCTCTGGTGAGCGTGCTCGCCGCCTGGGCGCTCTTCGGCGAGCAGCCCACCCCGGTCCAGGCCTTCGGCGGCGTCGCCATTCTCGCCGCCGTGCTGATGGTGCGGCGCGGTTGAGCGCCCCTCAGGCCGCGGCCTTCACGCCGTAATGCAGGATCACGGTTCCGTTCTTGAGCGGACGGGCCGCGATCAGAGCGTATTTCCGCTTCTCCGCATTCGGCTTGAACAGGGGCGTGCCTTGCCCGATCGTGACGGGAGCGACCGCGATCATGATCTCGTCGACGAGCCCCGCGGCCAGCAGCGACTCCGTCAGCTCTGCGCTGCCGAAGGCATAGATGTCCTTGCCCGGCTCGGCTTTCCGGCGCGCTATCTCCCCGGCGATATCCGCCGTCACCGTCGTATTGTTCCAGTCGGAGCTCGTGAGGCTGCGTGACGCCACGAGCTTCGGCAGGGCGTTCATGAAGGCCTTGGTCTCGCCCTCCTCCTCGGTCGAGGTCCAATAGGCCTTCATCCCCTCATAGGTGACGCGGCCGAAGACGAGCAGCCCGGCCTTGCGCCCGAACTCGCTGCTGAGCGCGGCGAGTTCCTCGCCCCAGGCATCCTCGTGGAAGCCGAGATCCCACTTCTCCCTGCCCTCGAAGAACCCTTCCAGCGTCATCAGATTCCAGACGATCACCTTGGCCATCGCATCCTCCTGCTGTGCTCGATTAAAACCAGTTTTGATTTGCAACCAGTTGATGGATAGCGAAACCGATCCTATATTGCAAGCGGTTTTGGAGACGAGCATGCGCGAGACCGGCCGTTCGGGCTGTCCGATCAATCTGACGCTGGAAATCCTGGGCGATCGCTGGAGCCTGATCGTGCTGCGCGACATCATGTTCGGCAACCGCCGGCATTTTCGCGAGATGCTGGCGAAATCGGACGAGGGCATCGCCTCGAACATTCTCGCCGACCGCCTGAAGCGCCTCGTCGAAAACGGCCTGCTCTCGCGCCGTGACGACGCCAGCCACAAGCAGAAGGCGATCTACAGCCTGACCGAGATGGGCATCGCGCTCGTCCCGGTCTTCGCCGCAATGGGCGAATGGGGCCGAAACTTCTTAGCCGTGACCGAGGAACTCTCGATCCGCGCCGAGCTCCTCAGCGAAGGCGGCCCGGCCCTCTGGGAGCGCTTCATGCAGGAGCTGAGGCACCTGCATCTCGACGCCCCCAAGCCAGAGCAGTCCGTGCTCGACGAGCTGACGCAGGCCTATCGGGACGCACTGGCGCGCCGGCAGGCGGCCGAGGTCTCCGCGACCCCGGCTTGACTCACTCTGCCGCCATCCGCGGTATTGCCGGCTTCGACATCGCTTCCGCCGTCGCGATCGCGGGCGCGGCGTGTTCCTCGATCGGCTCCCACTGGCTCTCGTCCTCGGCCTTGCCGAAGAAGCGGCCGAAGAGCCAGCCGGTCGCACGCGAGAGATCGTCCATCACCATGTAGAAGGACGGCACGAAGACCAGCGAGAGCACCGTCGAGACGATCAGGCCGCCAATCACCGCGATCGCCATCGGCGCGCGGAACTCGCCGCCGTCGCCGACGCCATAGGCCGAGGGCAGCATGCCCGCCGCCATCGCGATCGTGGTCATCAGGATCGGCCGGGCCCGCTTGCGGCCGGCCTCGATCAGGGCCGTGAGCCGGTCCTTGCCGCGCCCGACCTCCTCGACCGCGAAATCGACCAGCATGATCGCGTTCTTGGTGACGATGCCCATCAGCATCAGCAGGCCGATATAGACCGGCATCGAGACGGCGTTCTGCGTCGCGAGCAGCGCGATCACCACGCCGCCGAAGGAGAGCGGCAGCGAGAGCAGGATCGTGATCGGCTGGAAGACCGAGCCGAACAGCAGGATCAGCACCGCCAGCACCAGCATCAGGCCGGTCGTCATCGCGGTGACGAAGCCCTGCACGACCTCGCCCTGGATCTCGGCATCGCCGGTCGCGGCGATCCAGACTCCATCCGGCAGGCCGACCTCCTTGACGATCTCCTGGAACTTGTCCTGGGCCGTGCCGAGCTCGAAGCCGCGCTTCAGGTCGGCGCCGATCTGGGCGCGGCGGACGCGATCATAGCGGTCGATCGAGCTCGGTCCCTCGCCAAAGCCGATATCGGCGACCGCCGTCAGGGGAATCGAGACACCGGTCGCGTTGGTCACGCGCAGCGCCGCGATGTTGCGCATGTCGGTGCGGGCGGCCTCGTCGAGCTGGACACGGATCGGCACCAGCCGGTCGCCCGCGTTGAACTTGGCGAGGTTCGGCCCGACATCGCCGATCGTGGCGACGCGCACGGCTTCCGAGATCGCTTCCGGCGTGACGCCGAGCGTGGCGGCCTCCTCGAGCTTCGGCGTGACGCGCAGTTCCGGGCGGCTCAGCGAGCCGGCGGTCGCGACGTTGAGATAGCCGTCGACCTGGCGCATCCGCGCCTCGATCTTGGCGACCGCGGCGTCGAGCGCCTCGCCGTCCTTCGACAGGATCGAGAAGGCCATCTCGCGCTCGCCGCGCTCGTTGACGTACCAGGCACGGACGTCCGGCACGCTGGCGAGCTTCTCGGCGATGGTGACCTTGAGCTCCTTCTGGGCGATGTCGCGCTCGGCCTTGGGCTTGAGCAGGATGAACACCGCGGCCCGGCGCACCTCGCGCTGGCCGGTCGGCGAGGCCCCGCCGAGCACGAAGACATCGCGAACCTCGGGAATCGTCTTCAGCGCATCGACCAGCTTGTCGGTGGTGAAGCGGGTATCCTCCAGCGTCGAGCCGGGCGGCAATTCGACCGAGGCGACGACGCGCGAAGTGTCCTCGTCCGGGATGAAGCCGGTCGGCAGCATCTGCGTTGCCTGGATCGAGCCGATCAGGAATAGGAAGCCGATCACCAGCGTCGCATAGGCCGTGTTGAACGGCAGGGTCCGCCAGCGCCCGCTGCCGTCGAAGCGCGGGAAGAACGGCATGCGGCGCTTCTTCAGCGTGCCCTTGAGCAGGCCGACATAGCCGCGCATGACGAACCCGTCCCTGGGATCGGCATGGTGGACCGGCTTCATCAGATAGGCCGCCATCATCGGCGTGATCAGGCGCGCGACGAGCAGCGAGAACAGCACGGCGACCGCCACCGTCAGGCCGAACTGCCGGAAATACTGTCCGGCGACGCCGCCCATGAAGGAAACCGGCGCGAAGATCGCGACGATGGTCAGCGTGATCGCGATGACCGCGAGCCCGATCTCGTCGGCCGCCTCCATCGCGGCGCGATAGGGCGACTTGCCCATCTTCATGTGCCTGACGATGTTCTCGATCTCGACGATGGCGTCATCGACCAGGATGCCGGTCACCAGCGTGATGCCGAGCAGGCTGACGAGGTTGAGCGAGAAGCCCATCATCTCCATCGCCCAGAAGGTGGGGATGGCCGAAAGCGGCAGCGCGACCGCCGTGATCAGCGTCGCGCGCCAGTTGCGCAGGAACAGGAACACGACGAGGACGGCGAGCCCCGCACCTTCGAGCAACGTTTCCATCGCCGCCTTGTAGTTGCCGTGGGTATAGGCGACGGCGTCGTCGATCGGCGTGATCTTGATGTCGGGAAAGCGCTTGTTCAGCTCCGCCACGCGCTGCGCCACGATATCCTTGACCGAAAGCTCGCTTGATCCCTTCGAGCGGAACACCGCGAAGGTGACGACCGGGCTCTTGTTGAGGCGGCCGAAGGCGCGCGGCTCGGAATTGGAATCCTCGACACGGCCGAGCTCCTTCAGGCGCACCTCGCGGCCGCCCGAGAGCGTGATCTTGGTCTCGGCCAGCTCCGCGACGGTCCGCGCGCCGGCCAGCGTGCGGATCGCCTGCTCCTGCCCGCCGACCTCGCCGCGCCCGCCCGCGAGGTCGACATTGGTGGCGCGGACCTGGCGGTTGACCTCGCCGGCAGTGATGCCGAGCGCGAGCAGGCGGTCGGGATCGAGCGAGATGCGGATCTCGCGGTCGACGCCGCCATAGCGCTCGACCCGGCCGACGCCCTTCAGCCCCTGCAATTCGCGCGCGACGACATCGTCGACATGCCAGGAGAGCTGCTCCAGCGTCATGCCGGACGAGGCTGCGCCATAGGTCAGGATCGACTGCCCCTCGACATCGATCCGCTGGATGATCGGCTCGTCGATGGTGCGCGGCAGGTCGGCACGGATCTTGGCGACCGCGTCCTTGACGTCGTTGACGGCCCGGTCGGTATTGGTCTCGAGCCGGAACTCGATCAGCGTCAGCACCTGGCCGTCGGTCAGCGTCGAGGTGACATGCTTCACCCCGGTGATATTGGCGACCGTGTCCTCGACGCGCTTGCTGACCTGGCTTTCGAGCTCGGCCGGCGCCGCGCCCGACTGCGTGATGGTGATCGAAACCAGCGGCACGTCGATATTGGGGAAGCGCGTCACCGGCAGCTTCGAGAAGGCGAGCAGCCCGAGGACGCAGAGCACGACGAAGATCAGGATGGCCGGAACCGGTTTCCGGATCGACCAGGCGGAGAAATTGACGTTCATGCGCTTGCCCGTCAGTTCGTCGCGACCGGCGTGACGATGTCGCCGTCGCGCACGAAGGTGCCGGCGCGCGCCACCACGGTCTCGCCCTCGGTGATGCCGCTGGCGATCTCGGCGCGGCCATGGCCGACCAGCCCGAGCGTCACCGGCTTGGTCGTGACCTTGCCGTCCTTCACGGACTGAACCGTCGCGCCCGATCCGTTATAGGTGATGGCCGAAAGCGGCAGGGTCAGGGCACGCTTGCGGCCGGTCTCGATGATCCCGCGCGCGAACGAGCCGATGGCGACCGGCGGATCGCCGTCGAGCGCGACGAGCACGCGGCCGAGCCGCGACGCCTTGTCGACCTCCGGCGCGATCAACCGGATGTGGCCCGCCAGCGCCTCCCTGGCGCCGGCCGGCAGGACTGCCACGCCCTGCCCGAGCTTGAGCTTGGGAAGCTCGACTTCGGCGACCTGCGCCTCCAGCTCGACCGCGCCATCGGCGATGATCCGGAACAGTGGGTCGGTCTGCGGCAGCATGCTCGCCATCGCGCCCAGCCGCGCTGTGCGCCGGCTGACGATGCCAGCGCGCGGCGCCTTGATCTCGGTGCGCGCGAGCTTGACGGCGATGTCCTTGCCCTGGGCCTTGGCGAGCGCAAGATCGGCGCTGGCGATCGCCAGGGCCTGCCGTGCCGAGTTGGCGCGCGCCTGCCCGGAGCGCGCCGCGGCGGCGCGCTGGTCGAACGTCTCGATGCTGGCATTGCCGCTCTCGCGCAGCGCCTTGGTGCGGTCGAAGGCGTTGTTGGCCTGGACGAGATTGGCATCGGCCTCGGCGATCTGGGCGTTGGCCTGGGCGACCAAGGCCTCGGCGCGGGCGATCTGGGCGTCGTTCTGCGCCTTCTGGACCTCGAGTGTCGTCCGGTCCAGCCGCGCGAGAACCTGTCCGCGCGCGACCTTGTCCCCCTCCTGCGCCAGCAATTCGACGATCGACAACCCGTCGACTTCCGGCGCGACCAGGATTTCGTCGCGCGCAACGATCGAACCGGAGACGACCACGCTCTGGACGATCTCGGTGGTCTGCGCCTGCGTCACCGTGACGGAAGGTCCGGCGGCCGCGGGCGCAGCCTGCCCGGACGTCTGCGCCTGCAGCGGCAGCGGCGCGACCAGCAGGGCCAGCGCGATCATCGCGTTCAGCGGAACGATCGAACGAAGGGACATCGGAAACGATCCTGTTGCGGCCATGCGGCCGGTCGGAAACGGGGTAAGCCCAGCGGGAGCAGAGATCACGACTGCGTCTCCGTTTCGGGCAGGAGCATCGTCTGGGAAAGCTGGCGCATGCCGGTGAAAAGCGTGTCGGCGGCGGCGGTCACATCGAAATTCGGATCCATCGCCCGCCGGCAGAAGAAGCCGTCCGCCATCATCGAGATCGCCATCAGGAAGCGGCCTTCGTCGAGCCGGGGCGGCAATTCGCCATTGGCCTTGGCCTCGCGGATCGCCGCGGCGAGCCCTTCGATCACGGTGCCCTCGATATCCGCGCACATCTGCGCCATGCCGGGGTTGCGCGCCGCTTCCGCCCAGATCTGCAAGGCAATGACGGCCTTCTCGCGCGGCTGATGCACGAGATGCTTGCGGCCGAGCTCCTCGAGCTGGTCGAGCAGCGAGCCGTTATTCGGGCAGAGCTTCCCGAAATCCTCCGCGATCAGGCTGCGGTCGCGCTCGGTCAGCCCCTCGATGATCGCGTCCTTCGACGAGAAATAGCGATAGAGATTGCCCGGGCTCATGCCGGCCTCGGCCGCGACATCCTGCATCGTCGCCGCATGGAAACCGGCGCGCGCGAAGACGCGCTCGGCCGCATCGAGGATGCGGATATGGCGCTCCGTCAGGGCGGCAACGGGCTGCGATGCGGAAACCAGGGGCGGCATCAGGACTCGACATGAATGAGAATGAATGTTCATTCTCATCTCAGATAAGACGGCACCCGTCAAGCGAATCGCCCTTCCGGTCGCCAGCGTCGCGACAGGTCCATGCAGGAATTGCCGGATCATTGCCGCATTTGCGCGCATAAATCGCTTGCTTCGTTCCGTCTGGAACCGCATGCTCGGAGGCGATCTGGCATGGCTCCGCGCGCCGTCCTCTCCTGATGATCACGCGCGAGCGACCTTGAAGTCCGTGATGAACCACCACGCCTTCCCCTTGCACCCGGCTCGCCGCACCCGCTCCCCCCTTACCGCCCGCAAGCCGAGGCCCGCGCCCAAGCCGGTGCTCATCGTGCTGCATCAGGAGCATTCGACGCCCGGCCGCGTCGGCCGGCTCCTGCAAGCGCGCGGCCATGCGCTCGACATCCGCAAGCCGCGCTTCGGCGATCCCCTGCCGCAGACAATGCGCGAGCATGCCGGCGCCGTGATCTTCGGCGGCCCGATGGGCGCCAACGATCCCGAGGATTTCGTCAAGGCCGAGATCGACTGGATCGGCACCTGCCTGAAGGAGGATGCCGCCTTCCTCGGCATCTGCCTCGGCGCGCAGATGCTGGCCAAGCATATGGGTGCGCGCGTCTATACCCATGGCGAGGGCCGGGCCGAGGTCGGCTATTACCCGCTCGCCGTCACCGATGCCGGCCATTCCCATGCAGCGGCAGCCGGCTTCACCTGGCCCGGCACGGTCTATCAATGGCACCGCGACGGCTTCGACTGCCCCAACGGCGCGGAATGCCTCGCCACGGGTGGGGATTTCCCCGTGCAGGCCATCCGCGCCGGCAGCAAGGCCTATGGCCTCCAGTTCCACCCGGAGGTGACGCCGGCGATGATGTATCGCTGGTCGGTGCGCGGCTATGAGCGCACGCTGATGCCCGGTGCCCAACTCGGCCACACCCATGTCCCCGGCTGGTTCCAGCATGACCCGGCGATCCGGCTCTGGCTCGACGCCTTCCTCGACCATTGGCTGAAGGAGCCGGCGGCAGCCGGAACGACATCACCTTGACCCGTACAGCTCTCGTCCTCGGCGCCGGCATGGTCGGCGTCTCCTGCGCGCTCGCGCTCCAGAAGCGCGGCATCGCGGTCACGCTGGTCGACCGCAAGGAGCCCGGACGCGAAACCTCCTACGGCAATGCCGGCGTGCTCGCGGCCTCCTCGATCCTGCCGCTCAACAACCCCTCGCTCTACGCCAAGATCACCGGCTATCTCGGCAACCGCCATCCCGCGCTCAACCTGAGCTGGGCTCGCGCTTTCAGCCGTCCGGGCTGGCTGCTGCGCTTCCTCTGGGAGGCACGGCCCTCGCAAGCGAAGGCCCGCATCACCGCCCTGCAGGCGCTGACGGCGAGCACGGTCGAGCGCCACCGCGCGCTGATGGCCGAGGCCGGCGTCTCGCACCGCCTGCGCGAGACCGGCACGATCAAGCTCTGGCGCACCGAAGCCGGCCATGAGGCCGCCCGGGCCGAGCATGATTTCCTGAAACGCCATGGCATCGAATCGCAGGTTCTCGACCGGCAGGGCATTTCCGGCATCGAGCCCAGCCTGAACCCGATCTTCCCGGCCGGGCTCCTGATCCCCTGCGTCGGCTCGGTCGATTCCCCCGGCGCCGTCACCGAAGCCTATGCCGCCCTCTTCGCCCAACGCGGCGGCCGGATCGAGCAGGCTGCGATCACCGGGCTCGCCCGCAACGGCAATGGCTGGCGCGCCAGCACCGCTTCGGGCTCGTTCGAGGCCGATATCGTTGTGGTCGCGCTCGGCCCCTGGAGCGGCGATTTGCTGAAGCCGCTCGGGATCGATCCGAAACTCGATGTCGAGCGAGGCTATCACCGCCATCTCAGGCCGGAAGCCGGCACCGGCCTGTCGCGACCGATCTACGATGTCGACGGTGCCTATTACATGGCCCCGATGGGGCAGGGTTTTCGCGTCACCAGCGGCGTCGACCTCTCCTTCCGCGACGCACCGGACGAACACCGCCAGATCGACGGCGCGACCGCCGCGGCCCGCGAGGCATTCCCGCTCGGCGAGGTCGTCGGCGAAACCTGGCGCGGCGCGCGACCGACCCTGCCGGATTCATTGCCGATGATCGGCGAGGCGCCGCGCAATCCCGGGCTCTGGCTCGCCTTCGGCAACCAGCATATCGGCTTCTCGACCGGCCCGATCACCGGCGAAATGATCGCTGCGATGGTCTGCGGGGAAAAGCCGCCGATCGACCCGAAGCCGTTCCGGCCGGGCCGCTACATCGGCTGATGAAGCGTGTCATCCCGCACGCGTTGCGGCACGCAGTGCTGCTGCGCAGATGCGGGACCGTCTTCAGGAAAAGGCGCCTTCTCATGACGCGATCCCGTGTCTGCGCAGCAGCGTTGCACGCTGCAGCGCGCACGGGATGATACGCTGCTGAGCCGAGCGCGAAGGCGCTGGTGTGAGCCGGCTGGCGTGGCGGCCGAGAACCGGAGCGGAGCGTACATCAGTACGTGAGCACCGGAAGCGCAGGCCGTCGCGTCAGACGGCCGCGCCAGTAGCATTCGCCCCGGCTCAGACCTGGCGGGCGACCATCATCTTCTTGACCTCGGCAATCGCCTTTGCCGGGTTCAACCCCTTCGGGCAGGCATTAGCGCAGTTCATGATGGTGTGGCAGCGATAGAGCCGGAAGGGATCTTCCAGATCGTCGAGGCGCTCGCCCGTCGCCTCGTCGCGGCTATCGATCAGCCAGCGATAGGCCTGCAGCAGCGCGGCCGGGCCGAGATAGCGGTCGCCGTTCCACCAGTAGCTCGGGCAGGAGGTCGAGCAGCAGGCGCAGAGGATGCACTCGTAGAGCCCGTCGAGCTTCTCGCGGTCGTCCTTGGCCTGGCGCCATTCCTTCTCGGGGGCCGGCGTCGTCGTCTTCAGCCAGGGCTCGATCGAGGCGTGCTGGGCATAGAAGCGCGTCAGGTCCGGCACGAGGTCCTTGACCACGGGCATATGCGGCAGCGGGTAGATCGCGACCCTGCCCTTGGCGCCGCATTCGTCGATGCCGGTGGTGCAGGCCAGCCCGTTCTTGCCGTCCATGTTCATGGCGCAGGAACCGCAGATGCCCTCGCGGCAGGAACGGCGGAAGGTCAGGGTCGGGTCGACCTTGTTCTTGATCCAGATCAGCGCATCGAGAACCATCGGCCCGCAATCGTCGCGGTCGACATAATAAGTGTCGGTGCGCGGATTCTCGGTGTCGTCCGGGCTCCAGCGATAGACCTTGAACTCGGTCAGCTTCTTGGCGCCGGCCGGCTTCGGCCAGGCCTTGCCCTCGACGAGGCGGGAGTTCTTCGGAAGAGTGAATTCAGCCATCGGAGTTCCTCAGTACACCCGTGCCTTGGGCTTGATGTACTCGATGTCGTTGGACATCGTGTAAGTGTGCACCGGCCGGTCATCGAGCGTGATCGTACGCTTCTCGTCGTCGATCCAGGCGAGCGTGTGCTTCATCCAGTCCTTGTCGTCGCGGTTCGGATAGTCCTCGCGGGCATGGGCGCCGCGGCTTTCCGGACGGTTCAGTGCCGAGTCCATGGTCACGACCGCCTGGGTGATCAGGTTGTCGAATTCCAGGGTCTCGATCAGATCGGAGTTCCAGATCAGCGAGCGATCCTTGGTGCCGACATCGGTGATGCCGTTCCAAACCTCGTGGATGAGCTTGTGGCCCTCTTCCAGCGTGTCGCCCTCGCGATAGACGGCGCAGTTGTTCTGCATCGTCCGCTGCATCCGGTCGCGCAGCACCGCGGTCGGCGTTCCGCCGGCAGCGTTGCGGTACTTGTCGAGACGGGTCAGCGCCAGATCCGAAGAGCCCTTCGGCAGTTCCGGCTGCTTCTCGCCCGCCGTCACCGTATCGGCGCAGCGTAGGCCGGCCGCGCGGCCGAACACGACGAGGTCGATCAGCGAGTTGGAGCCGAGGCGGTTGGCGCCGTGGACCGAGACGCAGGCCGCCTCGCCGATCGCCATCAGGCCGGGCACCACCGTGTCCGGATCGCCGCCGACCTTGGTCAGAACTTCGCCGTGATAGTTCGTGGGGATGCCGCCCATGTTGTAATGCACGGTCGGCAGGACCGGGATCGGCTCGCGGGTCACGTCGACGCCGGCGAAAATCTTGGCGCTCTCCGAGATGCCGGGCAGGCGCTCGTGCAGGATCTTCGGATCGAGATGGTCGAGATGCAGGTAGATGTGGTCCTTGTCCTTGCCGACACCGCGGCCGGCCCGGATCTCCATCGTCATCGAGCGCGAGACGACGTCACGCGAGGCGAGGTCCTTGGCTGACGGGGCATAACGCTCCATGAAGCGCTCGCCCTCGGAATTGGTGAGATAGCCGCCCTCGCCGCGCGCGCCTTCCGTAATCAGGCAGCCCGAGCCGTAGATGCCTGTCGGGTGGAACTGCACGAACTCCATGTCCTGCATCGGCAGGCCGGCACGCAGCACCATGCCGCCGCCGTCGCCGGTGCAGGTATGCGCCGAGGTCGCCGAGAAATAGGCGCGACCATAGCCGCCAGTCGCCAGGATGGTCTGCTGGGCGCGGAAGCGGTGCAGCGTGCCGTCATCGAGCTTGAGCGCGATCACGCCGCGGCAATGGCCGTCCTCGTCCATGATCAGGTCGATGGCGAAATACTCGATGAAGAACTCGGTATTGTAGCGCAGGGCCTGGCCGTAGAGCGTGTGCAGCATGGCGTGGCCGGTGCGGTCGGCGGCGGCGCAGGTGCGCTGGGCCGGCGGGCCCTCGCCGAATTCGGTGGTCATGCCGCCGAAGGGGCGCTGGTAGATGCGGCCGTCCTCGGTGCGCGAGAAGGGCACGCCCCAGTGCTCGAGCTCGTAGACGGCGGCCGGCGCGTTGCGCACGAGATATTCGATGGCGTCCTGGTCGCCGAGCCAGTCCGACCCCTTGACGGTGTCGTACATGTGCCACTGCCAGGTGTCCTTGCCCATGTTGCCGAGCGAGGCGGCGACGCCGCCCTGGGCCGCGACGGTGTGCGAGCGGGTCGGGAACACCTTCGAGATGCAGGCGGTGCGCAGGCCGGCCTGCGAGCAGCCGACCGTGGCGCGAAGGCCGGCGCCGCCAGCGCCGACGACGACGACGTCGAAGGTATGGTCGGTGATCGGATAGGCGGTGCCGGTATAGGCCGGGACCGGGCGGGATTTTGTGATCGCCATCGGATCAGCCTCCAAAAGACAGCTTCAGCACCGCGTAGACGCTGGCCGCGCCGACCGCGATGGCGAAGAAGGTGTTGGCCATGACGGCAAGGACCTTGGTCCCCTCGTTATGGACGTAATCCTCGATGACGACCTGCATGCCTAGACGCATATGGATGCAGGCCGAGAGGATGAAGAGCAGCATCAGGATCGCGACGCAGGGGTTCGACAGGAGCGCGACAGCGGCGGGATACGGCCGGCCGACCAGCGCAATGACGACGCCGATGAAGATCACCGTCAGGATCAGGTTCGAGACGGCGGTGACGCGCTGCAGCCAGAAATGGCCGGTGCCGGACTTGGCGGAACCGAGGCCGCGGACGCGGCCAAGCGGGGTGCGCATCGAGGAATTGGACAGCATGGCGGGGCTCCTCAGCGCAGGACCAGGGCGACGATCCAGACCAGGACCGTCAGGCTCACCGAGGCGACGAGCGTGAACTTCGCCATGTTCATCCGGGTCTGCGGCTCATAGCCCTTGCCCGTATCCCAGACGAAATGCCTCAAGCCCCCGCACATGTGGTGGATCAGCGAGAAGCTGTAGAGGAAGAGCACGACCCGTCCGAGGAAGGAGCCGGCGATCGCCTGCGCCGTATCGAAGGCAGCGGGGCCGGAGGCGGCAGCGACCAACCAGGCGGCGATCAGCACCGTGCCGAGATAGAGCCCCGTGCCGGTGACGCGGTGGGCGACGGACATCGCCATCGTCCAGGACCAGCGGTAGATCTGGAGGTGGGGCGAAAGCGGGCGGGCTGCGGGCTTGACCTCGGCCAATATCGTTCTCCGATCAAGCGGTCCGCCGAAAACACGCGGACCATTTGGGATCATTCTAGAGTGACTGGTTGTCTAACGAAACCGTCCCCGCGCTGCAATGCGGCATGCGCATAACGAAGTTACAGATTCTGAAAATCGTCATTTTGTTACGAAAACGTTAGCGTGGCAGCAGCGCCCAGTAGTCGAAATCGAGAATCACGCTTGGATCATACTGATCTGCGGCCTTCAGCGGGAAATCCGCGCAAGGTCGGTTCTTGGTCGCGACCAGCCGCAGCCGCAACGCGCCGACATCGCTGCGGCCGGGAAGCTCGGCGCTCCCCAGCACCTCGCTCCAGGCATAGACCGTGTCGCCGGCAAAGAGCGGCGCGACATGGCGCCCGCCATTGATCGCGGCGATATGGAAGGCGTTGCCGAGCCCGTTGAAGGAGAGCGCCCGCGCCAGGCTGATGACATGGCCGCCATAGATCAGGCGCTTGCCGAAGCGACTGCCTTGCGCCGCATGCGCGTCGAAATGCACCCGCGCGGTATTCTGGTAAAGCCGCGTCGCGAGCTGGTGCTCGGCCTCCTCGACGGTCATGCCGTCGACATGATCGATCCGCTCGCCGACAGCATAATCGCCCCAGCGGAAGCGCGAGCCGGCCAGCGCGTCGTCATAGGCCGCGAGCTCGATCCGGGGACAGCCCTCGCCGAGCTGCTCCGGCAGCACGGCCTTGGCCAGATCGGGCACCTGCTCGGCATGGGCCGGCGTGCCCGGCTCGCGCTTGCGCACCAGGACCCAGCGCGCATAGCTGAGTACGATCTCGCCATGCTGGTTGCGGCCGATCGAACGGACATAGACGATACCGGCATCGCCGGCAGAGGTCTGCTTCAGCCCGATCACCTCCGACGTCGTCGAGAGTGTGTCGCCCGGATAGACCGGCCTGAGGAAGCGCCCATCGGCATAGCCGAGATTGGCGACGGCATTGAGCGAGACATCCGGCACCGTCTTGCCGAAGACGATATGGAAGACCAGCAGGTCGTCGACCGGCGCGGTCGGATAGCCGATGCTTGCCGCGAAAGCATCCGAGGATTGCACCGCGAAGCGCGAGCCGTAGAGCGCCGAATAGAGCGCCGCGTCCCCGGCCCGCACCGTGCGCGGCGTCGCATGGACAATCGTATCGCCGAGGTGGAAATCCTCGAAGAAGCGGCCGGAACTGGTCTTAGGGCTAGAACCGGGCATGCATCGCCTCCTGATGGGCGGCGAGTGTGCGTTGCAACGAAGGCTCACGTCCAGCCCCGACGAAAGGTCGAGCTTTGTCATTCCGGGGCGTCCCACAGGGACGAACCCGGAACCCACGACCGGGCGCGACCTGTCGCATGGAAAATGCCCTCGAAGCGCTCACCCAGTCGTGGGTTCCGGGTCTGCCGCTACGCAGCATCCCGGAATGACAAGCGTTCACCCCACGATCACCGCGAGCTTCGCCAGATCGACATTCGCGCCGCAGACGAGCACGCCGAGCCGCTCGCCCTGCGCAGGCTTGTAGGCCCCGCAGAGCAGCGCGCCCAGAGCCGCCGCCCCGCCGGGCTCGACCGCAAGGCGGAAATCGCGCCAGAGCACGCCCTGCGCCTCGGTGATCGCCGCATCCGGCACGAGCGCGACATGGTCGACGCTGTCCCGGGTCACGTCATAGACGAGCTGGCCGACATTGCGGGCGCCCAGCGAATCCGCCGCCACCGACGCGACCTTGACCTCGACCGGTCCCTTGGCGTCGAACGCCGCCTGCAAGGCGCGCGAGCCTTCCGGCTCGACGCCGACGACCTTGACCTTGCTGCCTGCGAACCAGCTGGCGATGCCCGAGATCAGCCCGCCGCCGCCGACCGCGACGAGCACGGTGTCGAGATCAGGCTCCTGCAAATCCCACTCCCGGCCAAGCGTGCCCTGGCCGGTGATGGTCTCTGCCGCGGCGAAAGGATGGATCTTCAGCGCGCCGCTCTCCGCGACGAAACGGTCACAGGCCGCCTGCGCATCATCATATTGCGCACCGCCGACCACGACATCGGCACCGAAGCGCTTGATCGCGTCGATCTTGGCGGCTGGCGAGATTTCCGGCACGAAGATCGTCGCCTTCACGCCGCGCTTCATCGCGGCATAGGCCACCGCCGCACCATGGTTGCCGCCGGACGCGGCCGAAACGCCGGAGGCCGGCACCGGCAGGGAGAGCAGGTTGTTGAAGGCGCCACGCGTCTTGAACGAGCCGGCATGCTGCAGGCATTCAAGCTTGAGCGAGATATCCGCCTCGGAACCGAAAACGCCTGTGCCCAATCGCATCACGGGCGTGATCCGGGCATGGCCAGCGATGCGCGCAGCCGCTTCCTCGATCATCGGACGGGTGACGGGGCGTGCGCTCATGACGATATCCTGACGAGGCTCGGAAACCGGACAATAGGTCCAGATCGCAATCGGAAGACCGTGGCTATCGCGTCCCGGTGGATCGGGGAAGGGCCGCCCGCGCCCGGCGGCAATGTGCCGGGCGACGACCAGCGCTGCCAAGGCATCGAGCAGGTCGTCCGCCGCAGCCCCGCGCGGCGGGCGGCAGCCGGCCGTCGCCGTCGGAATGCCGGCTGCGACCAGCAGGTTCCGGCGCTCGGCCAGCCCTTCCGGATTGACCACGCTTTTGATCTTCTTGGGGTGAAGCAGCGGCGCGCCTCGCATCGTGCGGAAGGCGAGTTCGGGGTGAATCTCGAAGACGCGCTCGCGCAGGCCAGCATCGGCCCGTAGCAAACCATCGATCTCCCGAATTTTCGGAAACAGGTGAAAGCCCTGCTTTGAGACCTTGCGCGGTGGATCGGAGGCTGCGAGCGCCAACGCGCAGGCTTCCCAGTAGTCGGTCGCCTCCACGGCCCGGCGCGCCGGAATGGAGAAGACAGAGGATTGTCGGTCGCCCAGCAAGGCACGCACCGCCTGCTCCGGCCCGCGCCCGGAGCCCTGGACCCGGTCCGGCAGGCCGATCGGCATGTCGACCGCAACGAGCTCCGGCACGATCTCGCCTGCGAACAGATCGGCAAAGCGGGACACCACCCGGATCAGCGGCGCCTCCGACCCCTCATCGGACGCAATGGCAACGATCCAGCCGCCCTTGCAGCCATCGACCCCGGCCAGCCACGCCATGCCGTTTCCTCCGCCTTTCGCAGCGCTGGCATTGCAACTGCGCTGCTCTAATGTGCACCGCAATACAAGCCGGCCCGTGTCAGGAGAGACGATGACCACGATACGCCCCCGCCGCAGCGCCCTCTACATGCCCGGCTCGAACGCCCGCGCGCTCGAGAAGGCCCGCGAGATCGCGGCCGACGTCCTGATCCTCGACCTCGAGGACGCCGTCGCTCCCGACGCCAAGGCGACAGCGCGAGAACAGGTCTGCGCCGCCGTGAAGGCCGGCGGCTATGGCCGGCGGGAGCTGGTGATCCGCGTCAACGGCACCGGCACGCCGTGGTTCACGGAGGATCTCGCCGCCGCCACGGAGGCGAAGCCGCAGGCGATCCTGATCCCGAAGGTTTCGGCGCCGGAAACCCTGCACGAGGTCGGCGGCCTGCTGAACGGCCTCTGGGCGGACCCTGCCATCGCGATCTGGGCGATGATCGAGACCCCGCTCGCTATCCTGGACGTCGAGCGCATCGCCCGCGCTGCCCGCGATCCGGTGACGCGCCTCGCCTGCTTCGTCATGGGCACCAACGACCTCGCCAAGGAGACGCGCGCCCGCTTCGTGCCCGGCCGCGCCCCGATGCTGCCCTGGCTGACGAGCGCGCTGCTGGCCGCCCGCGCCCATGGCATCGACATCCTCGACGGCGTCTATAACGACATCAAGGACGAGGCCGGTTTTCTCGCCGAATGCGAGCAGGGCCGCGATCTCGGCTTCGATGGCCGCACCCTGATCCACCCCTCGCAGGTCGCGGTGGCCAACGCGGTCTTTGCGCCTGACGAGGCCGAACTGACAAAGGCCCGGGCGGTCATCGCCGCTTTCGACCTGCCGGAGAACGCGGGCAAGGGCGCGATCCAGCTCGACGGCCGCATGGTCGAACTGCTCCATGCCGAGATGGCGCGCCGCACGGTCGCGCTGGCGGAAGCGATCGCGGCGTAGGGACTGCACGGCCGACGGGCGTCATCCCGTGCGCGCTGCGGCACGTGAGTGCTGCTGCGCAGACACGGGACCGTGCGACGAGAGGGCGCCTTATCCTGAAGACCATCCCGCATCTGCGCCGCGACACTCACGTGCCGCAGCGCGTGCGGGATGACACTCAGCCCTTCGCAGCCTTCGCCCGATCGATCGCCTCGGTGATCAGCTTCTTGGCCATGGCGGCATCGCCCCAGCCCTTGAGCTTGACCCATTTTCCGGGCTCGAGATCCTTGTAGTGCTCGAAGAAGTGCTGGATCTGGTCGAGCGTGATCTGCGGCAGGTCGGTGTAGTTGTGCACGTTCTCGTAGCGCTTGGTCAGCTTCGGCACAGGCACGGCGATGATCTTCTCGTCGCCGCCGGCCTCGTCCTCCATCAGCATCACGCCGATCGGCCGAACCGCGATATACGAGCCCGGCACCAGCGGGCGGGTATTGGCGACGAGCACGTCGCAGGGATCGCCATCTTCCGAGAGCGTATGCGGGATGAAGCCGTAATTCCCGGGATAGCGCATCGGCGTATAGAGGAAGCGGTCGACGAAGAGCGTGCCGGCTTCCTTGTCCATCTCGTACTTGATCGGCTCGCCCCCGATCGCCACCTCGATCAGGACATTGACTTCTTCGGGCGGGTTCTTGCCGATGGAGATGGCGTCGATGCGCATGCTGGAACCTGTCGCTTGGGAATTTTGCCGGGCCTTATGCAAGTTCGTGGCGAAAACGCCAAGCCCTTCCGTGATCGCATATCGCCTGATGATTTGCGCCGACGCGCCCGCGCTGCTATCGGGCGCCCCATGAACAGCCCCGAGATCAGGCCGTGCTGAGCCGCCTGCGACCCGACGAAGAGCGCTATGCCCGCCGCATGGCCCGCATCGCCCGCTGGGACCGGCCGATCGAGGGCCGCGGCCAGCGCCTGCGCGCCTGGGCCAACATGCTGCTGGTCGATCACGGCATCTTCCGGCTCGCCTATCTCAATGCACACCGCGTCACGCCGCGGCTGTGGCGCGCGGCCCAGCCCGCGCCCGGCCAGATCGCGGCCTTCGCGCGCAAGGGCGTCAAGACCATCGTCAACCTGCGCGGCGGGCGCGAGCACGGCTCCTGGCCGCTCCAGAAGGAAGCCTGCGAGCGCCACGGCATTCAGCTGGTCGATTTCGTGCTGCGCTCGCGTGGCGCGCCGGAGCGCGAGACCATTCTCGGTGCCAAGGCCTTCTTCGACAGCCTCGACGAACCCGCCTTGGTGCATTGCAAGTCCGGCGCCGACCGGGCCGGCTTCTTCTCGGCGCTCTACCTGCTGATCCATGAAGGGCGCCCGCTCGACGAGGCGATGCGCCAGCTCTCGCTGCGCTACGGCCATTTCCGCTTCGCCAAGACCGGCATCCTCGACGCCTTCTTCGTGGCCTATCGCCGCGAGGGCGAGGCGAAGGGCATCGCTTTCCTGGACTGGGTCGCCACGATCTACGACCCCGAGCGCCTGGAGCGGGAATTCAAGCCGGGGCTCCTGTCGTCGCTGGTCGCCGACAAGCTGATCCGCCGGGAATAGAAGCATTCTCAGACGACGCGGGCGCCGGTTCGCATAAAGGCGATGCGATGGATAAAAAGCCGGCCGCTCAGCGGGCCGTGCCCGAAGCGGCAAGGCCATCCGACGGCGCCTCTGCGGTATCGTCGAGATGCAGCCAGATGAACAGCGTATGCATCAGCGTCCGCAGGATCGAAATGACGCCGATCGTGTGAAGCAGCTCCGGCGACAGCGCCCCGAACCACGCCATTGCCGCCACGATCGCCAGGAGCGCCCCGGCATTGATCACAACCTGCCAGAAGGGCTGGCGCGACAACGTCGCCACTTCCTGCAGCGGTCCTAGCACGGCAATGCCGATATAGAACGCCGCCAGCAGCGCGACGACTTCGCCCAGATCCTGCCATTGCGTCCCGATCAGCCAATGATCGGCCACGAGCGAGGCCAGGGCGATGATGCTGAACAGCGCCGTCGCGCCGACGATCAGGCCGAGGGACATGATCCGCGCCCAGAAACGCCTTCGCGGGCCGGCATAGGAACGCAACCGGTTGAGCACGAGCGGGATCGAGACGGTGCCGAACATCTGGGTTGGCACGTCCAGCAGCCGCATCGACAGGGCGACCTGCGCCGCGAGCACGGTGTTGCTAGCATAGGGCAGGGCCAGCAGCGGCGCGATCACGAAGCCGTAGGAGAGCAACGTCGAAGGCAATAGTGCCTGCGGCGCATCGCGCCAGCGGAACGCCGCCTCGGCAAGGCTGCGCCGGGACCACAAGGACGGCCGGATCAGCTCGGCGATGGCATCCCGCCGGCGCTGCAGGATATAAGCGGCTGCCAGCACATGCCCGAGCGCGTCGGCCATGAAGAGCGCGAGCGCCTTCGGTCCGAAGATCCAGATCAGGATCAGCATGATGATGGGCTGCACCACGGCCTGGACGACATTGCTGTTGCCGATGGCGCGGAAATCTCCTTCCGCGGTCGCTTCCGACCAGAGCAGGCGCAGCACCGAACGCGCCGCCAGCGTGACCAGGAAGAAGAAGGCGACGGCCGGCGCGACCCAGCCGGCTATGGCAAGGCCGATCAGCACGACGGTGGCGATGGCGAGAAAACCCGCGCCCACAGCCGCAGCCAGCCGGAAGGCGAGGCCGAGCCGGGCCCGATCGCTGCTCCGGAAGAACACCGCCTCCAGCCGCAGCAGCGAGGCGGTCGCGACGAAATTCGCAGCCGCGGAAAACACGGCGAAGGCGGCGAACACGAAGGGCGGGCACAGGGCGGCCGCAATGATCAGGCCCCAGACCGAGATCAGCCGGGCCTGGATGAAGCGCAGACCCAGCAGGACTGCGGAGCCGAAACCCGAGCGCAGGGCTGGAACCCGCTCCGCCACGAACCGTCGACCGGCCGCAACGCTGAATGTCGGGCGGTCATGCGGCAGGAGGGCTCGCTCCATGGTGACATGCGCGGCCATATCGCCCCCCATCGTCGAACCGTCGGACAGCCTTTCATCGGGCGTGGCTGCCGCGTCGCCCGAGAGCTCGCGGTCTCGCTGTGCGGTCATGCCCGACGGGCCTTCTGCCGCGAAGGCTGCGTCAACATGGTTAACGATAGGTTAATTCCGCTCATGCCCGTCACTGATACCGCTTCGCGCGGCTTGTACCGCGCGGAGCATAAATCGCACCATGACGTTTTTTTCGCGGCTCAGGCGAATTTTGTCTTGAGCGCCTCGAACCGCGCCAGCTGGTCCGGCAGCAGTTCCCGCGCGGCATCGCGCCGCACGAAGACCTTGAACATCACCTCGCCGGAGCCGTTGAAGAACTGCACCGAGCAGGCGCGCCGGCCCTGCGCGGTGGAGCGGTCGACCAGATAGATCGCCCGGCAGTTCTCGGCCTTGATATGCCCGCCGATCGGGCTGTCGCCATGAATGTTGTAGTAGCCATGGCCGAAGCTGCCGATCGGCAGCGAGCCTTCGCATTCCAGAACGATGTCGGGCGTATGCATCAGGAAGAGCACCGTCCCCCAGGTCGCCAGCTCCTTCCAGACATCCTCGAAGCGCTCGGGCGCCACGAGCTGGCGCTGCCCGGCGGGCAGGAGTTCGAGGACCGCGCGCGTCGAGACCTTGGCCTCGCGGGCGACGGCCTCGATCAGGCCGTCCGGCTTGGCGGCGAGCAAGGCACGCGCATGCTCCATCGGGTCCTGCGCGGTGATGTCGGCGGTCGTCATCGGGTAAGCCTCACTCGGCCGCCTGGCGGGGCAGGTGCGGGTTGCTCTCGCTCAGGACGGTTTCGAAGCCTTCGAACTCGGGATGGCCGAGATACATCGGCTTCGGGCGCGGCTGGCCGGCATTGCGATGCGATTCGCGGAACTGCTCGGACTTGGTCCAGGTCACGAAATCCTCCTTCGAGGCCCAGCTCGTATGGGAGGAATAGAGCGTGTGATCCTCCTTCTCCGGCCCCTTCAGCAGATGGAAGGAAAGGAAGCCCGGCATCTCGTCGAGCCGGGTCTTGCGCGAGGACCAGACCGTCTCGAAGGCGGCTTCCTCGCCCTTGACGACCTTGAAGCGATTCATGGCGATGAACATCGGTAAACCCTGCATCTGACGCGCCGGAGCCGGCGGAAACGAACGATGCCGCGATCGCGGCAGGGCAGCCGCCATCCGTTCGATCGCCTCCGGAAGGAGGGCTCGACCCGGAAATGCACATGGCCGGCAGGCCACTCTCGGGCGATCTCGCCCGACGAAGCCGGCCGCGCATCGGCGTTGCCCTTGACCCCTTGTAGTAAAGCCTCATATCAGCGTCAATAATACTGTAAAGCAGATCTTGTTTTGAATAATTAAAAACAGGTTCTGCTTTGTATTGAATGATTTTAAACTGGATACAACCTTCTTGCCTGGCGCCCGCGTCGGTAGAATCCTCCGTCTGGGCCCGAATGGAGTTGCGATATGTCTGGCTCGCGCATCACCAAAGCGCATGACGGCCGGCGGCAGCCGAACCGTCGCGAGATGACCGCAGCGCTCGCCTTGAGCGCGCTCGGCCTCGGTGGGCTCGCACTCCCCGCCGCCTTGCCGGGCGCGGCGCTTGCCCAGACGCCGGATCGCATCGTCGTCGCCGGCGGCGTCATCACCGAGGTGATCTATGCGCTCGGCCTGCAGGACCGCATCGTCGGTGTCGACTCGACTAGCCAGTTCCCGCCCGAGGCGCTGAAGCAGAAGGCGAATGTCGGCTATGTCCGCGCGCTCTCGGCCGAGGGCGTGCTTTCGTTGAAGCCTTCCCTGATCATGGCGATCGATGGCGCCGGCCCCCCCGATGCCGTCTCGCTGCTCACCGAATCCGGCGTGAAGATCGCCCGCATCCATGACGGGCTGACCCCGGACGGGGTCACCAGCAAGATCGCCGCGATCGGCGCCGCGATCGGCGCTGCCGCCCCGGCCGAGCGCCTGGCGGCGCAGACCAGGGCGCGCTTCGACGAGCTCGCCACGCTGCGCTCCGGCATCGCCAAGAAGAAGCGGGTCCTCTTCCTGCTCTCGCTCCAGAACGGCCGCGCCATGGTCGGCGGCCGCAACAGCTCGGCCGACGGCATCATCACGCTCGCCGGCGGCATCAACGTCGCCGATGCGATCGAGGGCTACAAGCCGATGACGGACGAGGCGATCGCCGCCGCCGCGCCGGACATGGTGCTGATGATGCGCAACAGCAGCGCTCATAACACCACGCCCGACGAGCTCTTCGCGATGCCCGCCTTCTCCCAGACCCCGGCCGCGACCGGCAAGCGGCTGGTCCATATGGACGGGCTCTACCTGCTCGGCTTCGGGCCGCGCACGCCGATGGCAGCGCGCGACCTGATGGCCGCGATCTACCCGGAAGCCGCGATTCCGCCGCTCAAGACCGCCGCCGCCCCGTGACCCTCGCGGCACCGTCCCCGACCATGGCTTCATCGCCCCTGACGACGCTGATCGCCGGCCGGCGTCGCACCGGCCTGCTCGCGGTTGCCGGTCTTGGCCTCGCCTGCCTGCTCCTGACCGTCGTCGCCATCGGCCAGGGCGCGATCTCGATCGCACCCGGCCGCGTCGCCGAAATCCTGATGGCGCGGCTCTCCGGGGACACCACCTTGCTCGAAGGCCGCGATGTCCTCGTCGTCCTCAACATCCGCCTGCCGCGCGTGCTTCTCGGCCTGCTCGTCGGCGCCGGCCTCGCCGTCTCCGGCGCCCTGATGCAGGGGCTGTTCCGCAATCCGCTTGCCGATCCCGGCCTCGTCGGCGTCTCCAGCGGCGCGGCGCTGGCGGCAGCCACCACCATCGTGCTGGGCGATCGCTTGCTCGCCGGCACGATGATGAAGCTGCCCTTCGCCGCCCTGCCGGCCGGCGCCTTCTGCGGCGGCCTGATCTCGACGCTGGCGCTCTATCTGATCGCGACCCGCGGTGGCCGCACCTCGGTCGCCACGATGCTGCTGGCCGGCGTCGCGCTCGGCGCGCTCGCGGGCGCGCTGACCGGCCTGCTCGCCTTCATGTCGGACGACCGGCAATTGCGCGACCTGACCTTCTGGTCGCTCGGCAGCCTCGGCGGCGCGAGCTGGACCAAGCTGACGGTGGTCGCACCGATCATCCTGCCGCTGCTTCTCCTGATGCCGCTGCTGGCGCGCGGCCTGAACGGGCTGATGCTCGGCGAAGCCGAGGCCTACCATCTCGGCATCCCCGTCCAGCGCATCAAGGCGCTGGCGATCCTGCTGGTCGCGCTCGCCGTCGGCGCCAGCGTTGCTACCGCCGGCCTGATCGGCTTCGTCGGCATCGTCGTGCCGCATCTGATCCGGCTTAGCGTCGGCCCGGATCATCGCCTGCTGCTGCCGCTCTCGGCTTTGGGCGGCGCGATGCTGCTGGTCGGCGCCGATATCGTCGCGCGCCTGATCGTCGTCCCCGCCGAGCTGCCGATCGGCATCGTCACCGCCACGATCGGCGCGCCCTTCTTCCTCTGGCTGCTGCTCCGCCGCACGAGCCTGATCGATGTCTGACGCGAACCCGATCCTCTCCGGCCATGGCGTCAGCTTCCTCGCGAGCGGGCGCAAGCTCGTCGCTGACGCCAGCCTCGAGCTCACCGGGGGCACGACGACGATCCTGATCGGCCCCAACGGCGCCGGCAAATCGACGCTGCTCAAGCTCCTGACCGGCGAGATCAAGCCGGCCGGCGGCGATATCCGCATCGCCGGCGAGGCGCTCGCATCGGTCCCCGCCTGGCGCCTCGCCTGCCTGCGCGCGGTCATGGCCCAGCATGCCCGCCTCGCCTTCCCCTTCAGCGTCTACGAGGTCGCGAGCCTCGGCGTCGACGGCATCGGCCGGGCCCTGACCCGCCAGCGGCGCGAGGCGATCGTCGCCGAGAGCCTCGCCGCGGCCGGTGTGATCGACCTCGCCGGTCGGCGTTATCAGACGCTCTCCGGCGGCGAGCAGCAGCGCGTCCAGTTCGCCCGCGTGCTCTGCCAGCTCGAAGCCGGCCGCAGCGTCGCCGAGCGGCAGGTTCTGTTTCTGGACGAGCCGATCGCCAGCCTCGACCTCTGCCACCAGCTCGCGCTGCTCGACATGGCCCGCGCCATCGCAGCCCGCGGCGTCGCGGTGCTGATCGTGCTGCACGACCTCAACCTCGCGGTGACCTATGCCGACCATCTCGTCGTGATGGATCAGGGCCGGATCATCGCGCAGGGCCCGCCGGCGAAGACGCTGGACGACGCCCTGCTGCGACAGGTTTTCAAGGTCGATCTGACGCTGAGCCGCGCGCCCGCGCCTGGCCTGCCCTTCCTGCTGCCGCAGCAGCACCGCGCCCGTCCGGCAGCTTGAGGCTCGGTTGCCTCCTTGTCATTCCGGGGCTTCGCGCAGCGCAGAACCCGGAACCCACGACCGGGTGGGCGGCCTGCAACCGGGCATCGGATGATATACCCAGTCGTGGGTTCCGGGTTCGCGCCTATGGCGCGCCCCGGAATGACAAGGGCGTTGCCTAAAACTGCGGCGATCGAGGCGCCAAGTACGCCTAGAGCAGAATTCACCGGTGATTCATCCTGAATCACCGCTTCACCATATCGCTCAACCCGCGCTTCACGGCTGCGGCGGCACAACTCCCGCAGTTTCCAGGGAGTTCCAGACATGTTCCGGCATATCGCTGTCGCGACCCTTGCCCTGTCAGCCGCCGCTGCGGCTGCGCTACCTGCACAAGCCCGCGAGGTCGTCGGAATGCGCGACGGGCGTTTCGACCCCGGCACGATCGTGATCCGCACCGGCGAGCGGAAGCTCTACTACGTTGTCTCGCCCGGCGAGGCGATCCGCTACACCATCGCCGTCGGCAAGGCCGGCAAGCAGTGGCGCGGCGTCAAATATGTCGAGGAACTTCAGGTCGATCCGGCCTGGGCGCCGCCGGCCGAGGTCAAGCGCGACAATCCGCGCCTGCCCGACGTCATTCCCGGCGGCTCGCCGCGCAACCCGATGGGCGCACGCGTCATCGGCCTCGGTCCCGGCGGGCAATACGCGATCCATGGCACCAACATGCCGAACACCGTCGGCAAGGCCGCCTCCTATGGCTGCTTCCGCATGCACAACCAGGACGTGATCGACCTCTACGCACGCGTCCAGATGGGAACGCCGGTCGTCGTCCTGCCCTGATCCTTCAGAGGATGACCGGCGAAGGCATCGGCCGTCCCGCGAAGAACGCCTCGAGGTTGCCAAGCAGCATCCGCAGCTGCTCTTTCTTGGCATCCTGCGAACTCGCCGCGATATGCGGCGTCAGCACGACATTGTCGAGCGCGCGGAGCCGTTCCGGCACATGCGGCTCCGCGGCGAAGACGTCGAGCGCCGCGCCGGCGATCCGCTTCTGTTCAAGCGCCGCGCAGAGCGCATCCTCGTCGATGACAAGGCCGCGCGCGATATTGACGACATAACCCGCGGGCCCAAGCGCGTTCAGCACGGCATCGTCGATGGCGTTGCGGGTCTCGGCACTCGCCCGGACAGCGACCACCAGCACGTCGGCCCATGCGGCAAGGCCGGGCAGGCTGTCATGGAAGCGGTAAGGCAGGTCCGGCTTGGGCGAGCGGCTGTGATAGCCCACCTCCATCTCGAAGGCTGCGGCGCGGCTGGCGATGCGGCTGCCGATGGCGCCGAGCCCGTAGATGCCGATCTTGCGGCCGGCAAGATCCGGCGTGTTGGCCACCGGATCGCGCCCCGGCTTGCTCCAGAGGCCGTCGCGCACGAAGCGCTCCCCCTGCCCGATGCCGCGCATGGCGCAGAGCATCAGGCCCATCGCGAATTCGGCGACGCTGCGCGCATTGGCGTCGGCGGCATTGCAGAGCCTGATGCCGCGCGCTTTGGCCGCCCCGGCATCGACTCCCTCGACGCCGGAGCCGTAGCAGGCGATCAGCTCGAGCTTCGGCAAGGCGTCCATCAGTTCGGCGCCGGTCCGGCGCCCGCCATAGGTCACCAGCACGCGCGCGTCCCTCGCCTCTGCCGGAACCGCAGCCGCAGCGTCGCCATCGACCGGCCCGACCACGGTGTAGCTCTGCTGCAGGCGCGCGATCGCATCGGCGGCGAGACGCGGCATCATCAGGATCGTCGGCTTCATCGTCATGCTCCGGGGGATGCTGCATCGCAGCACCGGATCGGCGCCGGCTCAACCCATGCTGGCGTTGGTCCCGTCATCCGCGCCACGCAATTCCGGCCTTCGACCAAAGGCTGGTCCGGGCGGTTCCGAAATCTCGAAATCTCATCCTTTGCCCCCTCGCCCCCTGTAAAAAACCGCGTTAACCTCCGCCCGCGACACGTAACCACCCGTACTCCCGTACGGGCCAGGAAGGGGCTACCAGATGGACCATCTCGCCGACGTGAAGAAGTTTGCCAAGAAGCCGCTCAACGAAGCGGCCTTTGCAGGCATGTCGAAATCCTATGCACTGGTGATGAGCAAACCCGATACCCGCTTCGTCGCCTGCTCCGATCCGGCCGAACTCGATCGCGTCCGCGAAAACTTCCTGAAGAAGAAGCTCGGCCTGAAGTCCGGCGATCTCGACGGCTCCGTCAAGGCGATCTGCGAGCACATGAAGGCCGACAAGACCAAGTCCCGCCTGACTTTCTATTACCTGCTGGCCGAGCATCACGGAAAGCTCGACCTCTTCGTCAAGAAGTAAGACCTCGGCCCGGCCGCACGCCGGGCACTCTTCCCAACCCATGACAAGACAGGAGGCCGGCGCCGAAGCCGGCCCGGGGCCTGTCAATCGCGATAGAGGTCTGCGCGCGTCAGCGGCAGGCCGGACGACCCCTTGCGCCGCTTCGAGACCAGCGTCTGATTGACCAGCGCCCCGCCGCGCTCGAAGGCCAGCGAACAGCCGGCGAGATAGAGCAGCCACATCCGCGTCCGCGCCGCGCCGATCTCGGCTTCGGCCTTGTCCTTGTTGGCGTCGAGCCTTTCCCACCACAGCCGCGTCGTACGCTGGTAATGCTCGCGCCAGCCCTCGACGTCATGGACCTCGAAGCCGTGGCGCTCGAGATTGGCGATCGACATGCCGAGATGGTCGAGCTCGCCGCCCGGGAAGATGTAGCGGACCAGCGCGCGATACTCGGCCGGCATCTTGTTGAAGGCCTTCTCGGTCTTCTTGGCGCGGCGCGAGATGCAGTGATGCAGATAGAGCCCACGCGGCCTGAGCAGCCGGTTCACCGCCTGGAAATAGGACGGGTGATTGCGGATGCCGACATGCTCGAACATGCCGATCGAGGAGATCTTGTCGAACTCCCCCTCCATCTGGGTGAAATCCTTGAGGTGGAGCGTGACCTTGCCCTGAAGCCCGAGCCTCTCGACCTTCTCGCGCGCCAGGGCGAGCTGCTCCTCCGCCAGCGTCACACCATGGGCCTCGACCCCGTAATAGCGGGCGGCATGGCAGGCCAGCGCGCCCCAGCCGCAGCCGATATCGAGGAAGCGGTCGCCGGGCTGCAGGCGCAGCTTCCGGCAGATCATATCGAGCTTGTCGCGCTGGGCGCGTTCGAGATCGCCGTGATCCTCGGTGAAATAGGCGCAGGTGTAGACCATCTCCTCGTCGAGGAAGAGCCGGTAGAAATCGTTCGAGACGTCGTAGTGGTAGGCGATGTTGGCCTTGTTGGTGGCCGGCGCGCCATCCCGCGCGATCTCGTCGCCCTTGCGGTGGCTGACGGCGGCCTCGGCCGCTCCGGGCGCGAAGATGAAGCGCCTGATGACATCGAAGACCGCGCTCTTCGGGATGGTGCGCGCGAGTCTGCCGACCTTCCCGTCCGGCCGCGCCGCGGCAAGATCGAAGAGCGAGCCGTTCAGGATCGCGATCCGGTCGGCAATATGCAGGTTGAGCAGCGTATCGAGCTTCGGCTTGCGGATCAGCGCGGCCAGCACGCCGGCATCGGCGATGGCGATGGCGAGCCCTTCCGTCGGCCAGGATGCCGGCACCGAACTGCCGTCCCAGAGTCGGAAGCCGAGCTTCAGGCCGAGCTTTTCATGCGCCTCGGCGAGAAGGCGGCGCAGGGCCGCGAGGCGCTTGTCGTTGCTGTCCATGAGGCCAATCCGCTGCTATCCCGCTGCTGTTTGGACGCCGGGCCGCCAATTGGCAATATTTCAGGGAGCCGGCCTCAGAAGTCGCTGGCGATGCCTTTCACTTCCCAGTCGTCATAGCGCACCGGCTCCAGGCCGCCGCGGCCGTTGACCTCGCGTTGCCTGGCGACCTCGGCTGCATGGGCGTCGATCGCGGCGCGGCGCGCGGCCGCTTCCGCCAGCGCGCGCTGCGCGGCGGGGGATAAAACCTTGGCTTCCGGAGCATCCGTTGGCCTGTCCTGATCGGTCTTATCGGGCATTTCGGCGCGTTTCCTTGCAGGATTCTCTTGCAGGATCGGGATTGCCCTCACCACATAGGGCACGATGCTCGCAGATGCGAGGGCCGACGCCAAAAGGCGCCTAGAGAAGGGATTTCGATGAACTACGTTCGCACCGGCATGTTGATGGCGGGCCTGACGGCGCTTTTCGGCGCGGTCGGCTATCTGCTCGGCGGCGGCGGCGGCATGCTGATGGCGCTCGGCTTTGCCGTCGTGACCAATCTCTTCAGCTACTGGAACTCCGACCGGCTGGCGCTGGCCGCTCACAATGCTCAGGAGGTCGATGCTGCGACCGCGCCCGAGCTCTACGGCATGGTGCGCGATCTCGCCGCCCGCGCGAACATGCCGATGCCGCGCGTCTACCTGATCCACGAAGACCAGCCCAACGCCTTCGCCACCGGCCGCAACCCGCAAAACGCCGCCGTCGCGGCGACCACCGGCATCCTGCGCACACTGACCTATGAGGAGCTGGCCGGCGTGATGGCGCACGAGCTCGCGCATATCAAGAACCACGACACGCTGACCATGACGATCACCGCGACCTTCGCCGGCGCGATCTCCTCGCTCGTCACCTTCGGCATGTTCTTCGGCTCGCGCGACAACCGCCCGAACTTCATCGTCCAGATCCTGCTTTCGATCCTTGCACCGATGGCCGCCGCCCTCATTCAGATGGCGATTTCGCGCTCGCGCGAATACGAGGCCGACAAGCTCGGCGGCGAAATCTGCGGCAATCCGGTCTGGCTCGCCGACGCGCTCGCCAAGATCGCCGCCGGCGTTCAGCACATCCCCAGCGAGACAGCCGAGGCCAAGCCTGCTACGGCGCACATGTTCATCATCAATCCCCTGACCGGCGGCGGCATGGATAATCTGTTTTCGACACACCCCGACACCGGCAACCGCATTGCCGCCTTGATGGAGCAGGCGCGTGCGCTCGGCATCGGCCGCAGCGATGCGGGCGCGGGCTTCACCGCTCAGGCCGACAACAGCCCGTGGGGCAATGCCCCGCGCCAGCCGGGCCCGTGGGGCTGAAATGGCTGCTCAACCTTCCTCGCGCCGCCCAGCCCAGCCGGAAACGCCGCCCAAGCTCGACGATGCGCCGGGCCTGCCGGCGCGCCGGCTTGCAGCCACGGTCATCGACGAGGTCCTGCGCGCCCGCACCGCCCTCGATGAAACCCTGGAGCGGATGCTGCCGGAATCCGGGCTCGATGCCGCCGATGCGAGCCTCGCCCGCGCCATCGCTGTCACGGCCTTCCGCCGCCTCGGCACGATCCAGCAGGCGATCGATGCGCGGCTCGACCGTGGCAGCCCGCGCAAATCCGGCCCGTTCGAGCCGATCCTGACGGCCGCGGCCGCCCAGATCCTGTTCCTCGACGTGCCCGACCACGCGGCGGTCGACCTCGCTATCCGCCACCTGCACGAGGACGCGCGCTCGGCCCGCTATGTCGCGCTCGGCAATGCCGTGCTGCGCCGCCTCGCCCGCGAGCGCGACGCCGTCCTGGCTGAAGCGCAGGCGGAGGTCTTCGGCGACACGCCCGACTGGCTGGTCGAGAGCTGGTGCACCGCCTATGGCGAGGACACCGCTGCCGCGATCGCGCAGAGCCATCGCGAGGAGCCGCCGCTCGACCTCTCCGTCAAGGCCGATCCCGCCGGCTGGGCGGAAAAGCTCGACGGCATCGCCCTGCCGATCGACTCGGTGCGCCTGCGCGAGCGCCAGGCCATTGCCGGCCTGCCGGGCTTCGATGAGGGCGCGTGGTGGGTGCAGGACGCCGCCGCCGCCCTGCCGGTCAAGCTCCTGGCTCCGCAGCCCGGCGAGCGCATCGCCGATCTCTGCGCCGCGCCCGGCGGCAAGACCGCCCAGATTGCGGCGGCCGGCGCCAATGTCACCGCGCTCGATCGCTCCGGCCCGCGCCTGCGCCGCCTCAAGGCCAATCTCGCCCGGCTCGGCCTCTCGGCCGAGGTGGTCACCGCCGATGCCGTGACCTGGAAGGCCGAACCCTTCGACGCCGTGCTGCTCGATGCGCCCTGCAGCGCCACAGGGACCATCCGCCGCCATCCCGATGTCGCCTGGACGAAATTGCCGGAGGATCGCGATCGGCTGGCCGCCCTTCAGGCGCGCCTGTTCGATGCCGCCGCCGCGTTGACGAAGCCCGGCGGACGCCTCGTCTACTGCACCTGTTCGCTCGAGCCGCAGGAAGGCGAGGAGCAGACCGCGGCCTTCCTCGCCCGCAATCCCCAGTTTCGTCGCGAACCGGTTCGCCCGGAGGAAATCGGCGGTTTGGCCGATGCAATCGACGCGAATGGCGATATCCGGACCTTGCCGCACCAGTTGCAGGGCGAAACCCCGCGCCTCTCGGGATGGGCGGGATTTTACGCAACCCGCCTGATCAGGCTATGACGGAGCCAGGATTCGCGCGGCGCACCGCCGCGCCCGGGCACGGAGTCGACAGGAGATTTGAGCGGGTGGGCTGAGCGACGGGGGTTGGCCCAGGCCGCGATCGGACGGGCGGCGCGGCGGACCCGTGGCCAGCTCGTCGGCGCCACCCGCAGGCTCTGGCCCTTCGGCCGCAGCAATGCCACGCGCCTGCTCTTCGCTCCCCACGACCTGCGCACCGCCGACCCGACGACGGCCAGCGATTTCTATGCCGGCTACTACGCCTTCGCCGGGCGCACCCTGCGCAGCCACGGTGAAGCGCCGTTCGACGCGACGCCGCCGAGCGATGCCTGGGCCGAGGCGCTCTACGGCTTCGGCTGGCTGCGCCATATGCGCGCCGCCGATACCGCGATCGCCCGCGCCAATGCCCGCAGCCTGGTCGAGGATTTCATCGCCAGGCGTCGCGACCGCCACGACATCGCGCGGCGCCCTGCGGTGGCTGCGCGCCGGCTGATCTCCTTCCTGTCGCATTCCCCGCTGCTGCTGGAGGGCGCCGACCATGCCTTCTACGAGCGCTATCTGCGCCATGTCTCGCGCCTCACGGACCGGCTGAGCCTTGCGCTGTCCGGCGCTGTCGAGGGAGCTGACCGGCTGAACGGCCTGATCGCCATCGCCTTTGCCGCGATCTGCCTCGACGGGCAGGATAGCCGGCGGCGGCGGATCGAGATCCTGTTGTCCGAGGAGCTCGACGAGCAGATCCTGCCCGATGGCGGCCATCTCTCGCGCAATCCACGCCTGTTGATCGAATTCCTGCTCGACCTCCTGCCCTTGCGCGAGACCTTTGCCGCCCGCGGGCTGGAGCCGCCGCGCGGCGTGCTCACGGCGATCGAGCGGATGATGCCGCACTTACGCCTGTTCCGGCACGGCGACGGGGCGCTCGCTTTGTTCAACGGCATGGGCACGACGCCTCCAGACCTGATGGCGACGCTCGCGGCCTATGACGATGCCCGCGGCCGGCCGACCGAACATGCCGGCTATTCCGGCTATAGCCGCCTCGCGGCCGAGCGCAGCACCGTGGTCACCGATGCCGGCGCACCGCCGCGCGGCGCCTATTCGGTCGAGGCCCATGCTGGCTGCCTCGCCTTCGAATTCTCCAGCGGCCCGCAGCGCATCATCGTCAATTGCGGCGCCAGCCGCTTCGGCCCCCCGGAATTGAAGCTCGCCGCGCGCAGCACCGCCGCCCATTCGACGCTTGTTCTCGACGATCGCTCCAGCGCCAATTTCGGCATGGTTCTCGGCGAGATGCGCATCGTCTCCGGCCCGCGCGACGTCCGCGTCGCCCGCCAGGATGGCGCGGATGGCGCCGAGTGGGTCGCAAGCCATGACGGTTATCGCCGCAGCCTCGGTGCGACCCATACCCGCCGGCTGACGCTCGCCCGCGATGGCGCGGCGCTCGCCGGCGAGGACGAGGTCGCCCTGACCGGCACGCGCACCGCGCTCGCGGCCGCCTTGCGCTTCCACCTGCATCCGAATGTCCGCGCCAGCCTCGTGCGCGAGGGCAGCGGCGCGCTCCTGGCGCTCGCCTCGGGCGAGGTCTGGAGCTTCGAGGCCGGCGGGCTGATCATCGCCATCGAGGAGAGCATCTTTCTCGCCTCGTCCGACGGCAGGCGCCGCACCGAGCAGCTCGTCATCGCCTTCGATGCCGTGGCGACGCCGCGCGTCACCTGGCGCTTCAGCCGGATCAGCACCGCCAATCCCCGTGCCGGCAAGACGGTCGCTGCTGCGATCGCCGAGCGCGAAGCTGGGGAACTCGCACCCGACGCGTGACGGTTCTGCGACGGCGGCTTTTGCCTTTTGCAGCGCAGCATGATAGCCCGCGCGCGTCTGCCGAAACTGCCTTCCTGCAATCAAAGCCGGACCTGATCCCGATGCCGAATGAGCTTCGCCGCGTCGAACGCGCGCTCCTTTCCGTTTCCGACAAGACGGGGCTGATCGATTTCGCGCGCGCCCTCCACAAGCTCGGCATCGCGCTGGTCTCGACCGGCGGCACCGCCAAGGCAATCGCGGAAGCCGGGTTGCCGGTCAGCGACGTCTCCGATCTCACCGGCTTCCCCGAGATGATGGATGGCCGCGTCAAGACGCTGCACCCGAAGGTCCATGGCGGCCTGCTCGCCATCCGCTCGCATCCCGAGCACCAGGCCTCGATGCTCGGCCACGGCATCCAGCCGATCGACCTGCTCGTCGTGAACCTCTACCCGTTCGAGGCGACGGTCGCTGCGGCCAAGCCCTATGACGACTGCATCGAGAACATCGATATCGGCGGCCCCGCCATGATCCGCGCCGCCGCCAAGAACCATCACGACGTCGCCGTCGTGGTCGAGCCGGCGGATTACCCTTCCGTCCTCGCCGATCTCGAGGCCCAGAAGGGCGCGACCACGCTGACGCTGCGCCGCAAGCTCGCCCAGAAGGCCTATGCCCGCACCGCGGCCTATGACGCGGCGATCTCGAACTGGTTCGCGAACGAGCTCGGCGACACCGCCCCGCATTTCCGCGCGCTCGGCGGCGCCTTGGCCGAGACCATGCGCTATGGCGAGAATCCGCATCAATGGGCCGCCTTCTACCGCACCCCTGAGAACCGGCCGGGCGTCTCGACCGCCCGCCAGGTCCAGGGCAAGCAGCTCTCCTACAACAACATCAACGATACCGACGCCGCCTTCGAATGCGTCGCCGAGTTCGCTCCCGAAGCCTCGGCCGCCTGCGTCATCGTCAAGCATGCCAACCCTTGCGGCGTCGCCGCCGGCGGCTCGCTGCTCGAAGCCTATGAGCGCGCACTGGCCTGCGACCCCGTCTCGGCCTTCGGCGGCATCGTCGCGCTGAACCGCAAGCTCGATGCGGCTGCCGCCAAGAAGATCGTCGAGGTCTTCACCGAGGTCATCATCGCTCCGGATGCCGACGAGGAGGCGATCGCCATGATCGCCGCCAAGAAGAACCTGCGCCTGCTGCTGACCGGCGGCCTGCCGGACGTCCGCTCGCCCGGCCTTGCGCTGCGCACCGTCTCCGGCGGCTTCCTCGCCCAGTCGCGCGACAACGCCGTCGTCGACGACATGGGGCTCAAGGTCGTGACGAAGCGCCAGCCGAGCGAGCGCGAGCTTGCCGACCTGCGCTTCGCCTTCCGCGTCGCCAAGCACGTCAAGTCGAACGCCATCGTCTATGCGAAGGACCTTGCGACCGTCGGCATCGGCGCCGGCCAGATGAGCCGCGTCGATTCCTCGCGCATCGCCGCCTGGAAGGCCGCCGAAGCCGCCAAGGCTGCCGGTGTCGCTGAGAGCCTGGCCAAGGGCTCGGTCGTCGCCTCCGATGCCTTCTTCCCCTTCGCCGACGGCCTGCTCGCCGCGGCCGAAGCCGGCGCCACCGCCGTGATCCAGCCCGGCGGCTCGATGCGCGACGACGAGGTCATCAAGGCGGCCGACGAAGCTGGCCTCGCCATGGTCTTCACCGGGCACCGCCACTTCCGCCATTGACGGCGGCACGGACCGCGGGACACCCTCGCTGACGGGCTGCGCGCGAAATCGCGCGGCAGGGGACAGGGGTCTGCATGGCGAAAGCTCACAAACCCGGCGCGCTGCTCAGGGAGCGCGTCGAACACCAGCATGCGAGGGTCAGCTATGTGGAGCTGTTCTTCGATCTGGTCTTCGTTTTCGCGATCACGCAGATCTCCCACACGCTGCTCGAGCATTTCAGCCCGCTCGGCGTCGCCCAGGCCGCCTTCCTGCTCGGCGCCGTCTGGTGGATCTGGATCTATACGAGCTGGGTGACGAACTGGCTCGACCCCGAGCGCCCGCCGGTCCGGATCCTGCTCTTCGTCCTGATGTTCCTGGGCCTGGTGATGTCCTGCGCGTTGCCGCAGGCCTTCGGCTCCGGCGGCCTCATCTTCGCCGGAGCCTATGTCGCGGCGCAGCTCATTCGCTCGCTGTTCACGATGGCAAGCCTCCGGAACGCGTCGCCGGCGAACTACCGCAACTTCCAGCGCATCAGCATCTGGCTGTCGATCTCGGCCCTGTTCTGGTTGGCAGGCGGCCTGAGTGAAGGCAATCTGCGCTTCGGCCTCTGGCTTGTCGCTCTCGGCATCGAATATGCCGGCCCGGCCCTGGGCTTTCGCGTTCTGCGTCTCGGCCGCTCCGAAACAACCGACTGGAATGTCGAAGGCGGCCATCTCTCCGAGCGCTGCGCCCTCTTCATCATCATCGCGCTCGGTGAATCCGTTCTGATGACAGGCGCGACCGCCGCTAAGCTGCCGGTCACGGCCGTCAACCTGACGGCGTTCTTCAATGCCTTCCTGAGCTCGGTCGCGATGTGGTGGATCTATTTCCATATCGGCGCCGAACGGGCGAGCCACCACATCGCACGCTCCGACGACCCCGGCCGGATCGCACGCATCGCCTATACCTATCTGCACGTGCTGCTGGTCGCCGGCATCATCCTGGTCGCCGTCGGCGACGAACTGGTCATCGCCCATCCCACCGGCCATACCGATGGCAGGACGGCGATCGCGGTCCTGGCCGGCCCGGCCTTCTACCTGCTCGGCAACCTGCTGTTCAAACGCATCACGGCCGGCTGGTATCCGCTCTCCCATCTCGTCGGCCTCGGGCTGCTCGCCGTGCTGACACCGGCCTGGGCGGTGCTGCCGCCGCTCGGCTTCAGCCTGGCCGCAACCGCGATCCTGATCCTGGTCGCGACTTGGGAGGCAATCTCGCTGCGGGCCAAGGAGGCCTGATCCATGCATACCATCAAGGTCATCGGCATCGGTTTCGCCCTGCTTGGCATCCTGCTCGTCCTGGCGCCGCGTCTCTCGATCTCCGCCGGGCGTCCGATTCCCTTCGCGGTGAAGCTGTTCCTGCCGCTCTGGTTCACCGGGGCCCTGATCAATCTCTGGATCGGCGTCGCCCGGGCGGGCTATACCGTGATGGAGGAAGCGCCGATCTTCCTCGTCGTCTTCGGCGTGCCGGCGGTCGCCAGCCTGCTGATCCTGTGGCTGACCTCCCGAATTGCCCGATGAGCCTCGAATCCGTCCGCACCTTCTTCGCCACGCACGCGCCCGACATCGCCGTCATCGTCACCAAAGAAAGCAGCGCGACCGTGCTGCTCGCCGCGGCAGCCCATGGCGTCGAGCCCGGACAGATCGCCAAGACGCTCTCCTTGCGTATCGGCGACGACGTCGTGCTCGTCGTCACCCGCGGCGATGCGCGGCTCGACAACAGGAAGGCCAAGGCGGCGCTCGGCGGCAAGCCGCGCATGCTCGGCCAGGAAGAGGTCGAGGCCCTGACCGGCCATCCTGTCGGCGGCGTCTGCCCGTTCGGGCTCGCCACGCCGCTCAAGGTCTATTGCGACATCTCTCTAAAGGCCTTCGACATCGTCGTGCCGGCCGCCGGCTCGACCCATAGCGCCCTGCGCATCGCGCCTGAGCGCATGGCCGAGCTGACGAAGGCCGAATGGGTCGATACCTGCCAGGAAGCAACGCAGGAAGCCGCCGCGGCGAAGTAGATCTCAGGCCTTCGTCCGCGCGATCAGTTCCATCGCAGCGGCGGGATTGCGCACCTTGTCGCCGCTGATGACATAAAGGAAGACGTCGCGCTTCTCGGCCTTGGCCGGCGGCGCGACGATCTCCAATCCCTCGGGGACGCCGCCCTTGGCCCAGGTTTGCGCAGCCCTGACCCAACGACCGATGCCTTCTTCGGAATAGCCCTTCGGCTCAGCCTCCTTGGTCCCCATGATCCGCGCATAGACGAAGGGCGCCGTCACGTCAGCGATCTGCGTGTAATCGGCATCGGCCGAGGTGATGACGGCCACGCCATAGCCGCGCAACAGCGCGATGAAATCCGGGGAACGGAAGCTGTCATGCCGGACCTCGACGGCATGGCGTAGCGTGATCCCGTCCAGCTCCTTCGGCAGCAGCTTGAGGAAAGCCTCGAAATCGGCGGGATCAAACTGCTTCGTCGGCATGAACTGCCAATTGATCGGCCCGAGCTTGTGCTTGAGCTCTGTCAGGCCACTGGTCAGAAATTTCTCGACCGAAGGCCCCGCTTCGGCCAGCACACGCCGGTTCGTGCAGAAACGCGAGCCCTTCAGCGCGAAGACGAAATCATCCGGTGTCTCCTCGCGCCACCTGGCGAAGCTCTCGGGCTTCTGGGAGCCGTAATACGTGCCGTTGATCTCGATCGAGGTGAGCTTGCTCGCGGCATATTCCAGCTCGCGCTTCTGTGGCAACCCATCCGGATAAAATGGCCCGCGCCAGGGCTCGAACACCCAGCCGCCTATGCCGATATGGATCTTGCCTGCTGCCGTTGCCATGACGCTCCCTCCAGGATCGAGAGGATCCTGCCTCCGCGGGGCGCAATGCGCCACCCGTTTCCGAACAGGCCGTGGAAGGTAAGGGGCGGCACGAGCCGAAATTGTCAGGAGAGAGCCTGCTCCCGGCAATACCGCTCGGGAACAGCGAGACTTTTTGATGTTTCAAAGCAAAAAAGCTCCCGCAATCAGCGAGAGCCTTTTTATTTTGGTTGCGGGGGCCAGATTTGAACTGACGACCTTCAGGTTATGAGCCTGACGAGCTACCGGGCTGCTCCACCCCGCGTCGACTTTGTTTGCCT
>NZ_JBSHMC010000005.1:0-18335 GCF_053644975.1 Allobosea sp. NPDC055353
ATCGCAGCCGTCAGTGACGTCTTGCCATGGTCAACGTGACCAATCGTTCCAATGTTGCAGTGCGGCTTGGTCCGCGCAAATTTCTCTTTGGCCATCGTAGCCTCCGTCAGTCAAATCGTTGTTGCGTTAAAGCAGGTCGGGCTGGTGATCAGGCGTATTTGGCCTGGACCTCGGCGGCCACCGCCGACGGAACCTGCTCATAGTGGTCGAACTGCATCGTGTAGTTGGCGCGGCCCTGCGAGAACGAGCGCAGCTGGTTCACATAGCCGAACATGTTGGCCAGCGGAACCATCGCGTTGATCACGACGGCGTTGCCGCGCATGTCCTGGCCCTGGATCTGGCCACGACGCGAATTCAGGTCGCCGATGACCGAGCCGGTATAGTCTTCCGGGGTCACGACCTCGACCTTCATGATCGGCTCGAGCAGCACGGAGCCGCCCTTCTGCAGACCTTCGCGCAGCGCTGCACGGGAGGCGATTTCGAAGGCGAGCGCCGACGAGTCGACTTCGTGGAAGGCGCCGTCGATCAGCGTGACCTTGACGTCCACGACCGGGAAGCCGGCGAGCACGCCCGAGCCGATGACCGAGTTCAGGCCCTTCTCGACGCCGGGGATATACTCCTTCGGCACCGAACCGCCGACGACCTTCGACTCGAACTCGAAGCCCTTGCCGGTCTCGTTCGGCTCGATCACCAGCTTGACGCGGGCGAACTGGCCGGTACCGCCGGTCTGCTTCTTGTGGGTGTAGTCGATCTCGGCCTTCTTGGTCAGCGTCTCGCGATACGCAACCTGCGGCGCGCCGATATTGGCGTCGACCTTGTAGGTGCGCTTCAGGATGTCGACCTTGATGTCGAGGTGGAGCTCGCCCATGCCCTTCAGGATGGTCTGGCCGCTCTCCTGGTCGGTCGACACGCGGAAGGACGGATCCTCGTTCGCGAGCTTCGACAGGGCGAGGCCCAGCTTCTCTTGGTCGGCCTTGGACTTCGGCTCGATCGCGATCGTGATGACCGGCTCGGGGAACTCCATGCGCTCCAGGATGACCGCCTGGTTGGGATCGCAGAGCGTGTCGCCAGTGCGGACGTCCTTGAGGCCGGCCAGGGCGACGATGTCGCCGGCATAAGCCTCCTTGATGTCCTCGCGGTTGTTCGCATGCATCAGCAGCATGCGACCGACGCGCTCCTTCTTGTCGCGGGTCGAGTTGATGACGCCCTGGCCGGCGTCAACCTTGCCCGAATAGATGCGGCAGAAGGTGATCGTGCCGACGAAGGGGTCGTCCATGATCTTGAAGGCGAGCATCGCGAAGGGATCCTCGTCCGTCGGATTGCGGACGACGGGCTCTTCGGTCTTGAAGTCGATGCCTTCGACCGCGCCGCGATCCACCGGCGAGGGCAGATAATCGACGACGGCGTCGAGCAGCGGCTGCACGCCCTTGTTCTTGAAGGACGAGCCGCAGAGGACGGGGTGGAAGGCGCGGCGCTGGACGGCGGTGCGAACCAGCCTGCGCAGCGTGTCGGCGTCGGGCTCGGTGCCGTCGAGATAGGCTTCCATCGCGGCGTCGTCCATCTCGACGGCGGCCTCGACGAGCTTCGAGCGGTATTCGGCGGCCTTATCAGCGAGATCGGCCGGAATGTCCTTCTCGTCGAAGGAAGCGCCGAGAGCCTCGCCGTTCCAGACGATAGCCTTCATCTTCACGAGATCGACGACGCCGGCGAAATCGGCTTCCGAGCCGATCGGGATCTGCAGGCAGACGGGCTTGCCGGCGACGCGGTCGATGATGTCCTGGACGCAGCGATAGAAATCGGCGCCGATCTTGTCCATCTTGTTGACGAAGACGACGCGCGGCACGTCGTACTTGTCGGCCTGGCGCCAGACGGTCTCGGTCTGGGGCTCGACACCCTGGTTGCCGTCGAGCACGCAGACCGCGCCGTCGAGCACGCGCAGCGAACGCTCGACTTCGATGGTGAAGTCGACGTGGCCGGGGGTGTCGATGATGTTCAGACGGTTGTCGCGCCAGAAGCAGGTCGTCGCAGCCGAGGTGATCGTGATGCCACGCTCCTGCTCCTGCGTCATCCAGTCCATGGTCGCGGCGCCGTCATGGACTTCGCCGATCTTATGCGACTTGCCGGTGTAGTAGAGGATGCGTTCGGTCGTCGTCGTCTTGCCGGCATCAATGTGGGCCATGATGCCGAAGTTGCGATAACGGTCGATGGGATGGGAACGGGCC
Source organism: Allobosea sp. NPDC055353 (assembly GCF_053644975.1). Lineage (NCBI taxonomy): Bacteria > Pseudomonadati > Pseudomonadota > Alphaproteobacteria > Hyphomicrobiales > Alloboseaceae > Allobosea > Allobosea sp. NPDC055353. Next base: position 2,223 of record NZ_JBSHMC010000005.1, read on the forward strand.
ATGATCGTGCTCTATGTCTCGGGTCAGCGCGCCGCTTACCAGCGGTAGTGCGAGAAGGCGCGGTTGGCTTCCGCCATCCGGTGCGTGTCTTCGCGCTTCTTGACGGCGTTGCCGCGGTTGTTGGCGGCGTCCATCAGCTCGGCCGACAGGCGCTCGACCATGGTCTTGTCGTTGCGGCCGCGAGCGGCCGAAATCAGCCAGCGGATCGCCAGCGCCTGACGGCGCTCGGTGCGAACCTCGACCGGAACCTGATAGGTGGCACCGCCGACCCGGCGCGAACGGACCTCGATCGCCGGAGCGACGTTCTCGAGCGCCGACTTGAAGACGCCGAGCGGCTCGCTCTTGGTCTTGGTCTCGATGATGTCGAAAGCACCGTAGACGATCCGCTCGGCGGTCGACTTCTTGCCTTCATACATGATCGAATTCATGAACTTGGTCACGACGATATCGCCGAACTTCGGGTCCGGGATAACTTCGCGCTTTTCGGCACTGTGGCGGCGGGACATCGTCTAGTCTCCGGTCAATCTGGAACGCTGCGGACCGGCTCGGATCGAACGACCCCGCCGGCCTGGCAGAAAATTACTTGGGACGCTTGGCGCCGTACTTCGAACGGCGCTGCTTGCGGTTCTTGACGCCCTGCGTGTCGAGCACACCGCGCAGGATGTGATAGCGCACGCCGGGAAGATCCTTGACGCGGCCGCCACGGATCATGACGACCGAGTGCTCCTGGAGGTTGTGACCCTCGCCGGGGATGTAGCCGATCACCTCGAAGCCGTTGGTCAGGCGAACCTTGGCAACCTTGCGGAGCGCCGAGTTCGGCTTCTTCGGGGTCGTCGTATAGACGCGCGTGCAAACGCCGCGCTTCTGCGGGCAATTCTCAAGCGCCGGGGCGGTGTTACGCGCCTTCACGGGCGACCGCGGCTTGCGAATGAGCTGGCTGATTGTCGGCATTCTGGCCTCTCGCCCCACTGAGCGTTTGGAAATTCCTGGTCAATCTCCCAGGTCGAGCAAAGCCATGGCATAAACGAAGCCGCGCCATCGGCGCCCATACAGGGGCCTCAGGCGCGTTCGCCAGCAGAGGAACACGAGAAAAGCCCCGCGTTCATGCATCCTGCCATGTCGTCAATCGACGCTGGAATTCCGACGGAGTTTCGGTCGCGAAACTCGCTCGCGAACCATGCGCAAGCGACAAACGTGTCCGACAACCGTCGACAGTGGCGCGCTTATGACTCGAACCGAGATTCGCGTCAACCCCGAAACGGCCGAAAAGCCCGGGGTTTTGCAGCGATCTACCCGGGTGGATCACGCCCCTGCCCTTCTTGAAACAAAAAGGCCGCCCGGGAGGGGCGGCCTTTCCGATGATTGCCGAGGCTCGCTCGCTGCCGATTCTTATTCGGCAGCCGGGAGCACCGCGGCGGCAGCCTTAGCGGCCTTCGCCGCCGCATCCGCCTTCTGGCCGACGATGAGATCGTCGCGGCGCGTCGCCACCTGCTTGATGCGGGCGACCTGCGCGCCGGTGCCGGCCGGGATGAGCGAGCCGACGATGACGTTCTCCTTGAGGCCTTCGAGCATGTCCGACTTGCCGTTGACCGCCGCCTCGGTGAGGACGCGGGTGGTCTCCTGGAAGGACGCCGCCGAGATGAAGGAGCGGGTCTGCAGCGAGGCCTTGGTGATGCCGAGCAGGACCGGAACCCCGGAAGCCGGCTTCTTGCCCTCCTCGCGCAGTTTCGCGTTGACCTCTTCCAGCTCGATCCGGTCGATCTGGTCGCCGGTCAGGATGTCGCTGTCGCCGGACTCCGTGATCTCGACCTTCTGCAGCATCTGCCGGACGATGACCTCGATGTGCTTATCGTTGATGGTCACGCCCTGGAGGCGATAGACCTCCTGGATTTCGTTGACCAGATAAGCCGCCAGCTCCTCGACGCCCTTGATCGCAAGGATGTCGTGCGGGGCCGGGTTGCCGTCGAGGATGTAGTCGCCGACCTCCACGACGTCGCCGTCCTGGAGATGGATGTGCTTGCCCTTCGGGATCAGGTACTCGACCCCGTCGGACCCGTCATGCGGCGTCAGCGTGACGCGACGCTTGTTCTTGTAGTCCTTGCCGAAGCCGATCACGCCCGACTTCTCGGCGATGATCGCAGCATCCTTCGGACGACGCGCCTCGAACAGCTCCGCCACCCGCGGCAGACCGCCGGTGATGTCGCGGGTCTTGGCCGAGTCGGTCGAGACACGGGCGAGCACGTCGCCGGCCTTGATCGCGTGGCCGGGCTCCACCGAGATGATGCCGTCGACCGGCAGGATGTAGCGGGCTTCGCCACCACGGGCGAGCTTCGCAACCTTCCCGTCCGCGCCGAAGATCACCATCGCCGGCTTGAGATCGGCCGTACGGGCCGAGCCACGCCAGTCGATGACGACGCGCTTGGAGATGCCCGTCGCTTCGTCGGTCGTCTCGGTGATCGACATGCCGTCCACGAGATCCTCGTAGCCGACCTTGCCGTCCAGTTCCGCCAGGATCGGGCGGGAATAGGGATCCCACTCGATCAGGCGCTGGCCGCGCTTGACCTTGTCGCCCTCGTCCACGCGCAGCTTAGAGCCGAACTGGACGCGATGGACCGCGCGCTCGGCGCCGTCCGGGCCGACGATCACGATGGCGATGTTGCGCGCCATCGCGATGAGGTCACCGTCCGAGTTCCGCGCGACGTTGCGGTTGCGCATCTTGACCGTGCCTTCGAAGTTCGACTCGACGAAGGACTGGTCGGCGATGGTGGCCGCGCCGCCGATATGGAAGGTACGCATGGTGAGCTGCGTGCCCGGCTCGCCGATCGACTGCGCCGCGATGACGCCGACGGCCTCGCCCATGTTGACGGGCGTGCCGCGGGCCAGATCGCGCCCGTAGCAGGTCGCGCAGACGCCGTTCTTGGTCTCGCAAGTGAGAACCGAACGGATCTTCACCTCCTGGATGCCGGCGGCGTTGATCTTCGCGATGTCGCTCTCTTCGATCACGATGCCCTTGGCGACGATGACCTTGCCCTCGACATCGACGATGTCCTCGGCCGTCGCGCGGCCCAGGATGCGCATGCCGAGCGAAGCCACGACCTGGCCGGCATCGACGATGGCGCGCATCTTGATGCCGTTATCCGAGCCGCAATCCGTCTCGGAGATGATCGCATCCTGCGCCACGTCGACGAGACGACGGGTGAGATAGCCCGAGTTGGCCGTCTTCAGCGCCGTGTCGGCGAGACCCTTGCGGGCGCCGTGGGTCGAGTTGAAGTACTCGAGAACGTCGAGGCCTTCCTTGAAGTTCGAGATGATCGGCGACTCGATGATCTCGCCCGACGGCTTGGCCATCAGGCCGCGCATGGCGGCGAGCTGGCGCATCTGCGCCGGCGAACCACGGGCGCCCGAGTGCGACATCATGTAGATCGAGTTGATCTGCTTGTCGCGGCCGGTGTCGTCCTTCTGAACGGTCGAGATGCGGGCCATCATCTCCTGGGCGAGCTTGTCGGAGCACTTCGCCCAGGCGTCGACGACCTTGTTGTACTTCTCGCCCTGGGTGATCAGGCCGTCCTGGTACTGCTGCTCGTAATCCTTGGCGAGCGCGCGGGTCGTGTCGACGATCTCCCACTTGTTCTCCGGCACGACCATGTCGTCCTTGCCGAAGGAGATGCCGGCCTTGAACGCGTGGCGGAAGCCCAGCGCCATGACGCGGTCGCAGAAGATCACCGATTCCTTCTGACCGCAGCCGCGATACACGGCGTCGATCATTCCGGAGATTTCCTTCTTGGTCATCAGGCGGTTGCTGACGTCGAAGGACACCGCCGGATGGTCCGGCAGCGCGGTCGAGAGGATCACGCGGCCAGGCGTGGTGTCGTAGATCTTCGTGTACGGCTTGCCGTCCTTGCCGGTGCCGGTCCAGCGATACTTGATCTTCGAATGCAGCGTGACGACCTTCTCGTGCAGCGCGTGCTCGAGCTCGCCGAAATCGCCGAAGACCTTGCCCTGGCCGGGCTCGCCATCCGAAACGATCGAGAGGTAGTAGAGGCCGAGCACGATGTCCTGCGAGGGCACGATGATCGGCATGCCGTTCGCCGGGTGCAGGATGTTGTTGGTCGACATCATCAGCACACGTGCTTCCAGCTGCGCCTCAAGCGACAGCGGGACGTGCACGGCCATCTGGTCGCCGTCGAAATCCGCGTTGAAGGCGGCGCAGACCAGCGGATGCAGCTGGATCGCCTTGCCCTCGATCAGCACGGGCTCGAACGCCTGGATGCCCAGGCGGTGCAGCGTCGGCGCGCGGTTCAGCATCACCGGATGCTCGCGGATGACCTCGTCCAGGATGTCCCAGACCTCGGGCTTCTCCTTCTCGACGAGCTTCTTGGCCTGCTTGACCGTGGTCGAGTAGCCCTTGGCGTCGAGGCGCGCATAGATGAACGGCTTGAACAGCTCGAGCGCCATCTTCTTCGGCAGGCCGCACTGGTGCAGCTTCATCTCCGGGCCGACGACGATGACCGAGCGGCCCGAATAGTCGACGCGCTTGCCGAGCAGGTTCTGGCGGAAGCGGCCCTGCTTGCCCTTCAGCATGTCGGCGAGCGACTTCAGCGGGCGCTTGTTGGCACCCGTGATGACGCGGCCGCGACGGCCGTTATCGAACAGCGCGTCGACGGATTCCTGCAGCATCCGCTTCTCGTTGCGGATGATGATGTCCGGCGCGCGCAGCTCGATCAGGCGCTTCAGGCGGTTGTTGCGGTTGATGACGCGACGATAGAGGTCGTTCAGGTCGGAGGTCGCGAAGCGGCCACCGTCGAGCGGAACGAGCGGACGCAGATCCGGCGGGATGACCGGGATCTGGGTCATCACCATCCATTCCGGCTTGTTGCCCGATTCCTGGAAGGCCTCGATGATCTTGAGGCGCTTCATCAGTTTCTTGGGCTTCAGCTCCGACGTCGTCGTCGCGATCTCATGCTTGAGATCGGCATTGATCTGGTCGAGGTCGAGCGCGCGCAGCATCTCGCGGATGGCTTCCGCGCCGATCATGGCGGTGAAGGTGTCGGCGCCGTACTCTTCCTGGCAGCGGACGTACTCTTCTTCCGACAGAAGCTGACGGTCCTTGAGCGGGGTCAGGCCCGGCTCGATGACGACGTAGCTTTCGAAGTAGAGGATGCGCTCGAGGTCCTTGAGCGGCATATCCATCAGGAGGCCGATGCGCGAGGGCAGCGACTTCAGGAACCAGATATGCGCGACGGGCGCGGCGAGCTCGATATGGCCCATGCGCTCGCGCCGGACGCGGGCGAGCGTCACTTCGACGCCGCACTTCTCGCAGATGACGCCCTTGAACTTCATGCGCTTGTACTTGCCGCACAGGCACTCGTAGTCCTTGATCGGCCCGAAGATGCGGGCGCAGAACAGGCCGTCACGCTCCGGCTTGAATGTGCGGTAGTTAATGGTTTCCGGCTTTTTGATCTCGCCGAAGGACCAGGACAGGATCTTCTCCGGGCTCGCGATCGAAATCTTGATCGCGTCGAAGGCCTGCTGGACCGGCTGCTGGCCGAAAAGGTTCATGACCTCTTGCTTCATCGCCTGTCTCCTCTAGCCGGCGGGGGCGAAGGCCACCCTGCCCGGCTCGTCAAATCCGTCGGCCGGCGGCGTGAGTGCCGCCGGCATATGTTCAAGGTTCGTCTAGCGGCTCACTCGGCCGCTTCGGCCGGCGGCAACTCGCCCGGCTTCACCTTGTTGTTGATCAACTCGACATTGAGGCCGAGCGAGCGCATCTCCTTGACGAGAACGTTGAAGCTCTCGGGGATGCCCGCCTCGAAGTTGTCCTCGCCGCGCACGATCGACTCGTAGACCTTGGTGCGGCCCGCGACGTCGTCCGACTTCACCGTCAGCATTTCCTGCAGGGTGTAGGCGGCGCCGTAGGCTTCGAGCGCCCAGACCTCCATCTCGCCGAAGCGCTGGCCGCCGAACTGCGCCTTGCCGCCCAGCGGCTGCTGGGTGACGAGCGAGTACGGACCGATCGAACGCGCGTGGATCTTGTCGTCGACCAGGTGGTGCAGCTTGAGCATATAGATGTAGCCCATGGTGACCTTGCGATCGAAGGGCTCGCCCGTACGCCCGTCATAGAGCGTCGACTGTCCCGACGAATGCAGGCCGGCCTGCTCCAGCAGCCGCTCGATATCGGCTTCCTTGGCGCCGTTGAAGACCGGCGTCGCCACCGGCACGCCGCGGCGCAGGTTCTGCCCCATCTCGACGAGCTCGTTCTCGTCCATCGAGGCGATGATCTCGTTATCCTCGTAGACGGCGTCGAAGGAGGCCTTCAGCGCCTTGTAGTCGCTCGACTTCTTGTAGGCGTCCAGCGCCTGCCCGATCTGCTTGCCGAGGCCCGCAGCCGCCCAGCCCAGATGGGTCTCCAGGATCTGGCCGACATTCATGCGCGAGGGCACGCCGAGCGGGTTCAGCACGATGTCGGCATGGGTGCCGTCCTCGAGGAACGGCATGTCCTCCACCGGCACGATGCGCGAGACCACGCCCTTGTTGCCGTGGCGGCCGGCCATCTTGTCGCCCGGCTGGATCTTGCGCTTCACCGCGACGAAGACCTTGACCATCTTCATCACGCCCGGAGGCAGTTCGTCGCCGCGCTGCAGCTTCTCGACCTTGTCGAGGAAGCGCTGCTCGAGGCGCTTCTTCGACTCGTCGTACTGCTTCCGCATCGCCTCGATCTCGGTCATCAGCGAGTCTTCGGCGGTGGCGAACAGCCACCATTGCGAACGCGGGAACTCGCTCATCACCTCGCGGGTGATGACCGTGTCCTTCTTGAAGCCCTTCGGGCCGGCGAGGCCGGTCTTGCCGGTCAGGATCTCGGCCAGACGCGCGAAGGTGTTGCGGTCCAGGATCGCCTGCTCGTCGTCACGGTCCTTGGCGAGACGCTCGATCTCCTCGCGCTCGATCGCCTGGGCGCGCTCGTCCTTGTCGACGCCATGGCGGTTGAACACGCGGACCTCGACGATCGTGCCCTGCACGCCGGGCGGAACCCGCAGCGAGGTGTCGCGGACGTCCGAAGCCTTCTCGCCGAAGATGGCGCGAAGCAGCTTCTCTTCCGGCGTCATCGGGCTCTCGCCCTTCGGCGTGATCTTGCCGCAGAGGATGTCGCCCGCCGCCACTTCGGCGCCGATATAGACGATGCCGGCTTCGTCGAGGTTCTTCAGCGCCTCTTCCGAAACGTTCGGAATGTCGCGCGTGATCTCCTCCGGACCGAGCTTGGTGTCGCGGGCCATGACCTCGAACTCCTCGATATGGATCGAGGTGAAGATGTCCTGGGACACGATGTTCTCGGAGAGAAGAATCGAATCCTCGAAGTTGTAGCCGTTCCACGGCATGAACGCGACGAGCACGTTGCGGCCGAGCGCGAGCTCGCCGAACTCCGTCGACGGGCCGTCGGCGACGATGTCGCCCTTCTTGATGATGTCGCCGACGCGGACCAGCGGGCGCTGCGTGATGCAGGTCGACTGGTTGGAGCGCTGGAACTTCTGCAGACGGTAGATGTCGACGCCCGGCTTGGTCGGGTCCATCTCGTCCGAGGCGCGGATGACGATACGGGTCGCGTCGACCTGGTCGACGATACCGCCGCGGCGGGCCGCGATCGCAGCGCCCGAGTCACGGGCGACGACCGCTTCCATGCCGGTGCCGACGAAGGGCGCGTCGGCGCGAACCAGCGGCACCGCCTGGCGCTGCATGTTCGAGCCCATCAGCGCGCGGTTGGCGTCGTCGTTCTCGAGGAACGGGATCAGCGCCGCGGCGACCGAAACGAGCTGCTTCGGCGACACGTCCTGGAAGTCGACCTTGTCGACCGGCGTGACGATGACCTCGCCGGCGCGGCGGCAGACGATCAGGTCGTCCGTCAGGCGGCCTTCGGCATCGACGGCGGCATTCGCCTGGGCGACGTTGTACTTCGCCTCTTCCATCGCCGAGAGATAGATCACCTCGTCGGTGACCTTGCCGTCGCGGATGCGGCGGTAGGGGCTCTCGATGAAGCCGTACTTGTTCACCCGCGCGAAGGTGGCAAGCGAGTTGATCAGGCCGATATTCGGGCCTTCCGGCGTCTCGATCGGGCAGATGCGGCCGTAATGGGTCGGGTGCACGTCGCGCACCTCGAAGCCGGCGCGCTCACGGGTCAGACCGCCCGGGCCAAGCGCCGAGAGGCGGCGTTTGTGGGTGACTTCCGAGAGCGGGTTCGTCTGGTCCATGAACTGCGAGAGCTGCGAGGAACCGAAGAACTCGCGCACGGCGGCAGCCGCCGGCTTGGCGTTGATCAGGTCCTGCGGCATGACCGTATCGATATCGACCGAGGACATGCGCTCCTTGATGGCACGCTCCATGCGGAGCAGGCCCAGGCGATACTGGTTCTCCATGAGCTCGCCGACCGAGCGCACGCGGCGGTTGCCGAGATGGTCGATGTCGTCGATCTCGCCCTTGCCGTCGCGCAGGTCGACCAGCGCCTTGACGACCGCGAAGATGTCTTCCTTGCGCAGGATGCGCACGGTGTCCTCGGCGTCGAGGTCGAGACGCATGTTCATCTTGACGCGGCCGACGGCCGAAAGGTCGTAGCGCTCGGCGTCGAAGAACAGCGACTGGAACATGTTCTCGGCCGTCTCGAGGGTCGGCGGCTCGCCCGGACGCATCACGCGGTAGATGTCGAACAGGGCTTCCTCGCGGCGCGAGTTCTTGTCGACGTTCAGCGTGTTGCGGATATAGGGGCCGACCGTGATGTGGTCGATGTCGAGCACCGGAATCTCGGTGTAGCCCTTGGCGATCAGGTCGACGAGATTGCCTTTCATCTCGCCGGTCTTGGCCTCGGCCGCCATGGCCAGCTCTTCGCCGGCCTCGGCATGAACTTCGCCGGTCTCCGGATCGACCAGATCCTCGGCGACGTACTGGCCGACGAGATCCTCGTCCGAGGCGCGCAGGAACTTCAGGCCCTTTTCGGCGAGCTGGCGGGCGGTGCGGGCGACGAGCTTCTTGCCGGCCTCGACCACGACCTCGCCGGTATCGGCGTCGATCAGGTCCTCGGTCGCCTTGAAGCCCTTCATGCGCTCCGCATCGTAGGGAACGCGCCAGCCCTTGGCGTCCTTGGTGTAGGTGATGGTGTTGTAGAAGCGGCTGAGGATCTCCTCGCCGTCCATGCCGAGCGCGAACAGCAGCGACGTGACCGGAATCTTACGCTTCCGGTCGATACGGGCATAGACGATGTCCTTGGCGTCGAACTCGATGTCGAGCCAGGAACCGCGATAGGGGATGATGCGCGCGGCGAAGAGCAGCTTGCCCGAGGAATGGGTCTTGCCCTTGTCGTGGTCGAAGAACACGCCCGGCGAACGGTGCATCTGCGAGACGATGACGCGCTCGGTGCCGTTGACGATGAAGGTGCCGTTATCGGTCATGAGCGGCATGTCGCCCATGTAGACATCCTGCTCCTTGATGTCCTTGACCGACTTGGCCTGGGTGTCGGGATCGATATCGAACACGATCAGGCGCAGCGTCACCTTGAGCGGCGCCGAGAAGGTCATGCCGCGCTGGCGGCACTCGTCGACATCGTATTTCGGCGGCTCGAAGGTGTACTTCACGAATTCCAGCAGCGAGGCGCCGGAGAAATCGCCGATCGGGAAGACGGACTTGAAGACGGACTGCAGGCCCTCGTCGCCGCGGCCGCCCTTGGGCTCGTCGACCATCAGGAACTGATCGTAGGACGCCTTCTGAACCTCAATGAGGTTCGGCATCTCGGCCACTTCCTTGAGCTTGCCGAAGAACTTGCGGACGCGCCTGCGGCCCTGGAGCGAATTGACCATGTTGTTCCTCGCGTTCTTCGGGCCCGGCGGAGAACGCCATGCCCAACCTTGACACATCCGCGCGCGTTCATCCGACGATGAACCGCTGTTGCAGACGGCTGACCCGGAGGTCCCACCGAGCCGACGGCAAGGCCGCCGGGTCAGCCGTTCGAGACAAATCGCACCGATCTGTCTCTCCGATTCGTCGCCCCTTGCGGAAACGACGCGACAGCCCCGGAGGCGTGGAGCGCCCCGGGACTGTCTGTAGTGTTAGAGGTGGACCGGCGTCAGCCGGCCCAAGCTCACTTGAGCTCGACCTTGGCGCCGACGGCCTCGAGCTGCTTCTTGAGCTTCTCGGCCTCGTCCTTGGCAACCGACTCCTTGACCGGCTTCGGAGCGCCTTCGACCAGGTCCTTGGCTTCCTTGAGGCCCAGGCCGGTGATGGCGCGAACTTCCTTGATCACCTCGATCTTCTTGTCGCCGGCGGCGGCAAGAACGACGGTGAACTCGGTCTGCTCTTCAGCAGCAGCGGCAGCGCCACCGCCGGCAGCCGGGCCAGCCGCAACGGCGACGGCGGCGGCAGCGGAAACGCCCCACTTCTCTTCGAGCATCTTGGCGAGGTCAGCGGCCTCGAGAACGGTGAGCGACGAGAGATCGTCGACGAGCTTGGCGAGATCGGCCATGTTTAACTTCCTGTCTTAAGAGGTTCGAACGATAAGGGTTTGCTGGCTATCAAGCCGCATTCTTGTCGGCATAAGCCTGAACCACGCGAGCCAGCTTGCCGGCGGGCGCGTTCGTGAGCTGCGCGAGCTTCGTAGCCGGGGCCTGGATAAGGCCGATGAGCTTGGCGCGCATATCGTCGAGCGAGGGCATCGTGGCCAGGGCCTTGACACCATCGGGGTTCAGGGCGGTCGTGCCCATCGCGCCGCCCAGGATGACGAGCTTGTCGTTCTCCTTGGCGAAAGCGGTGGCGACCTTCGGCGCCGCGACCGGATCGCTCGAATAAGCGATCAGGGTGGGACCCGTCAGCAGCTTGCTGATGGACGCGACGTCGGTGCCTTCAAGAGCGATCTTGGCCAAGCGGTTCTTTGCGACCTTAACAGTGGCGCCATTCGCCTTCATCTCGCGACGAAGCTTCTGGAACTGGGCCACGGTCAAACCCGCATAGTGGGCCACGACGACGACCGACGTGCTCGAAAACACATCGTTCAGCGACGCGACGGCATCTTTCTTTGCCGCTTTATCCACTGGGCTCTCTCCGGTAGGCGACAAGCTTTCGAAGGCTCGCCGCCGGTTGCAAATGCCGCTCTTCAGAACCCCGGTTGACACCGGCGTCCCGCAAAGCGACGCTTGGTGCCCTGTCCCCGCTCCCGACCCCTGAGGGTCACGATCGGGCGAGATGGTTCGAACCGTCTTGTCCGGATCTCGCGATCCGGGACTAAGCTCTTGCACCGTCTATGCAGGCCTCTTGGCGAAATTATGCCCCCGGACAAGTCCGGAGCGCACCTGCAGTCTCAGACAGGACTGGATGATTCCAAGCCTTGGAAATCGCTTTCCGCCGCTCAAATCACCCATTCTTCGGCGAAAACCGCCGAAAAACGCGAAACAGACCCCTTCGTGCCAGGCACGCCGGAGCCCCTTCACTCATGGAAACAGGCCTGCGTCATAGCGCCTTCGCCTGCTTCTGCCAAGTAGGCTCTTGACATCACGAAATCAAGAGCGCGCGAGCGGCCGGCAATCCGGTCGCTCGCCCCGGGCATCGGACCGAAAAGTGGATTTCACTTTTCGGATAGATCCGATGGCCTGATCGATCAGCCGATCAGGCGCCGGTGACGGTGTTCGGCTCGATCTTGACGCCGGGACCCATGGTCGACGACAGAGCGACGCGCTGGATATAGGTGCCCTTGGCGCCGGCGGGCTTCGCCTTGGCGACGGAGTCGACGAACGCCTTGATGTTCTCCGAGAGCTTCTCGGCCGAGAACGAGGCCTTGCCGACAGCCGCGTGGACGATACCGGCCTTCTCGACGCGGAACTCGACCGAACCGCCCTTCGAGGCGGCGACGGCGGAGGTCACGTCCATGGTGACGGTGCCGACGCGCGGGTTCGGCATCAGGCCGCGCGGGCCGAGCACCTTGCCGAGACGGCCGACCAGACCCATCATGTCCGGGGTCGCGATGCAGCGATCGAAGTTGATCTCGCCCTTCTGAACGGACTCGACCAGCTCCTCGGCGCCGACGATGTCGGCGCCAGCAGCCTTGGCCTCGTCGGCCTTGGCGCCGCGGGCGAAGACGGCGACGCGCAGCGTGCGGCCCGAGCCGTTCGGCAGGTTGCAGACGCCGCGGACCATCTGGTCGGCGTGGCGCGGATCGACGCCGAGATTCATCGCGATCTCGACGGTCTCGTCGAACTTGGCGTTGGCGCGTTCCTTGATGAACGTGACAGCCTGGTCGAGCGAGTACAGCTTGGTGCGGTCAATGCCTTCACGGCCCTTGACGACGCGCTTTCCGGTATGTGCCATGATCGCCCCCTCAGCCCACGACTTCCAGGCCCATCGAGCGGGCCGAGCCACGGATCATGGCCGAAGCCGATTCGACGGTGTCGCAGTTGAGATCGGCCATCTTCTTCTCGGCGATCTCGTTGATCTGCGCAGCGCTGACCTTGCCGACGTTGCCGCCGCGGCCCGGAGTCTTCGAGCCGGAGGTCAGGCCAGCGGCCTTCTTCAGCCAGTACGAGACCGGCGGCTGCTTCATCTCGAAGGTGAAGGAGCGATCCGCATACGCGGTGATGATCACCGGGATGGGCATGCCCTTTTCCATCTGCTGGGTCTTCGCGTTGAAGGCCTTGCAGAATTCCATGATGTTGAGGCCGCGCTGACCCAGCGCCGGACCGATCGGCGGCGACGGATTGGCCGCGCCCGCCGGAACCTGAAGCTTCACGTAACCCGTGATCTTCTTCGCCATGATGGCTGCTCCTGCCGTCCGCCCCGATGCCTATCCGGAACGACGACGACCCCGCCTGCCGATGCTCTTCATCGGGGCCGGGGTGGTTGCAGTGCGTGGTGCGGCGCCTGTGATCCGGCTGGCGACCGGCACGCCTCCCACGCGGTTGAGGCGCCGCCTATGACACAGGGCGGCACCGAAGGGAAGCCCCGAAAGGCTTCCCGATCAGGATCAGAGCTTCTCGACCTGACCGTATTCGAGTTCCACGGGGGTCGCGCGACCGAAGATCGAGACCGCGACCTTGAGGCGGGCACGGGCGTGGTCGACATCCTCGACGACGCCGTTGAACGAGGCGAACGGCCCGTCCGCGACCTTGACCTGCTCGCCGACCTCGAAAACGATCGTCGGCTTCGGCCGCTCGACGCCCTCGGCCACCTGGCCCTTGATCCGCATCGCCTCGCTCTCGGGGATCGGCATGGGCTTGGCCTTGTCGGCGCCCAGGAAGCCGGTGACCTTCGGCGTGTTCTTGATGAGGTGGTAGACCTCGTCGGTCATCTCGCACTTCACCAGCACATAGCCGGGGAAGAACTTGCGCTCGGCCTCGACCTTGCGGCCGCGGCGAACCTCGACGACCTTCTCGGTCGGAACCAGAACCTCTTCGAACTTGTCGGCAAGGTTGCGCTGCGCGGCCTGGTCGCGGATCGACTGGGCGACCTTGTTCTCGAAGTTCGAATAGGCGTGGACGATATACCAGCGGGTGCTCACGTTCGTAATTCCGTTCAACGGGCGCCGAGGACGAGGCCGAGCACCCAGCGGATGACGGTGTCGGTGAAGAGGAAGAACAGGCTGGACAGGACCACCATGGCGAGCACGAGGCCCGTGGTGATCAGCGTCTCGCGGCGCGACGGCCAGGTGACCTTGGTCGCCTCCGCGCGCACGTCCTGCAGGAACTGGAAGGGATTGGATTTCGCCATGAACCACCTCGGGTTCCGAGCCGGCCCGCGATCCCGCGCGACGCCGATTCGGCCGTCCTGAAACATTCGCGGCGCGGAACCCGGGGAGGGTCGCGCGCCGTCGTTGCAAGCCTCTTACATCGCTTGAGGCCTTTAGCCAAGACCCTTTCGGCTAGCCCCGCTCAGGCCCGGCTCGCAGCGATGAGGAGGAAGAAGGGCCGTTCGCGCTCCTTCGCCCAGCCCGGCTCGGCCGCGACCTGCTCCAGGCTCGGCGCCCATTCGACCAGCCTGTCCAGCCGGAAGCCGGCCCCCAGCAGCAGGTCGAGATAGGTCGCGATGGTGCGATGGCGCTTGACCACGCCTTCCGCCAGCCAGTTGCTGACCCGCCTGCCCTCGTCATGGTAGCCGTTGACCGGCCAGGTCGCGCGACCATCGGCATCGACCAGCCATTCCTGGCGCGCCGGCGCGGTCATGATCGGATGCTCGACCGAGCAGACAAGCGCGCCGCCCGGCTTCAAAGCCGCATGGACCCGCCCGAAGAGGCCGGCTAGATCCTCGAGATAGTGGAAGGCGAGCGAGCTATAGGCGAGATCGAATGCAGCGGACGGCGGCGCATAGCGTTCGAGATCGGCGCACGCGTAAGCGACGCGGGAATCGGCGGTCTCGCGCCGCGCCCGCTCCAGCATCTTTTCGGACACGTCGACGCCGAACACGCTCGCAGCCCCCTCGCCCGCCGCGAAACGGCAGAACCACCCGAAGCCGCAGCCGAGATCGAGCACGCTCTGGCCCGTCAGCGCCGGAAGCATCGCGCGCAGCACCGGCCATTCCGGAGCGCCGTCCAGACCATGGACCGAACGCGGCAACTGGCTGTAGCCCGCGAAGAAAGTCTCGTCGTCGTAGATGTTCTGGGTCATGGGCGCCTCGCCAATCTGCTTGGGCGATCGGGGCGCATCAGCCGCTGGAAAGGCGACTGGCAGGGGCAGCAGGGCTCGAACCCGCGACCTGCGGTTTTGGAGACCGCCGCTCTACCAACTGAGCTATACCCCTGCAGGTGGGCGTCATGTGCCCCAAGGCGCGGCGCATTTCAAGTCGAAATCGCGCGCCGTCCTCATTTGCTGTAGGGGCCGAGCTCCCGCGCATAGCGCTCGACCAGTTTGAGCCCGAATTCGGTCGGCCTGAGCGCCGGGCCGCGATCATGGATCGGGATGCCGGCCCGCGCCCCGAAGATGCGCTTGCCGTAGCAGAGCAGCGTCTCGATCGACTGCATGATGAAGGTGATCGCCGGCAGGACCTCACGATAGGCGGCATCCGCCCCGGCCTCGTCGCCGGCCCCGTAGAGGTTATAGGCGCGCAGCGCGTAATCGATCGTGTCCGGCGCCAGGATCATCCCGGCGCAGCCCGCACGGAAATTGTCGATGAGTTCGAGCCCGCCCCGCCCGTTGAGAATCGGCAGGTGGCCTTCGGTCACCGCGATCAGCCGTTCGATCTCGACGACCGAGCCCTCGCCCTTGATCAGGCTGATATTCGGATAGCGCCGCGTCAGCTCGCGGATATCCTCGGCCGACAGGCCGCGGCCCATATAGGCCGGAGCATTCTGGATCGCGACAGGGAGCGTCGTCGTCTCGGCGATGCGCCCGAAGAAACTGATATATTCGGCGGCGCCGAAGCTGCCGACCATCGGCGGTTGCAGAATCACCCAGTCGGCGCCGTTCTGCTCCGCGACCTTCACCAGCGCGACCTGCTCCGCAACCGACGAGCCGAAGATGGTGAAGGCGAGCGGCTTCCTGCCCGCCACATCCTCCGCCATCCATTCCATCACGGTGCAGCGTTCGGTGAAGCTGAGTTTGGAGACTTCGGTCGCAAGCCCGAGCGCCGCCATGCCCTGCACGTCGAGATCAAGGCTGATCTGAGCCTGCTGGCGCATCGCCGCCCGGTCGAGCCGTTCGTGCTCGTCGAACAGCGCGAAGACGATCGAATGGATACCCGGAAACGGCGGCTTGAATGACATGGGCTGGCTCCTCCGCAACGGGAGCGGCTGGCCCGCTCTCTCACAGCCATTGAGAGCACGGAACGGCAAGCCCGCGCAGCCCAAGCGGCTGGAGCCGCCCTTGCGTTCAAGGCATGGACGCGGCCGGACACAAGCAAACAAAAAAGGGCGGTGTCGCCACCGCCCTTTTCCAAATCACTTTGCGTGCAATCGATCAGGCGATGATCGAAGCGACGACGCCGGCACCGCAAAGTCTGCGGTTACCGCGGACGTCGTTGTTGCTTCGATCAAGCAATGATCGAAGCAACAACACCTGCTCCAACCGTGCGGCCGCCTTCGCGGATGGCGAAGCGCAGCTTCTCTTCCATCGCGATCGGGGCGATCAGCGTCACCTCCATCGAGATGTTGTCGCCCGGCAT
>NZ_JBSHMC010000008.1:0-1507 GCF_053644975.1 Allobosea sp. NPDC055353
GTCCGGAACTCTCTCATCGGCATCAGATGCCTGCTGCTCGAGAACGGAACCGACCACATAGTGACTGACCGCCCGGAGCGCCCAAACAGCGTGCTTCGGACCAAAGCCCGCCGCGCAGAGAAAGCGTATTTGTGTCTCGGCAGCGCCAAAATTCGGTTCTGTCGGTCGAGTGCCGGCATGGATGCGCGCCCCGTCGCGATAATAGAGCAACGCCGTTCTGAAACTCTGGGCGTTCTCTTTCAGGAATAGCCGCCAGTCTTCGTTCTCTTCGGGTAGCGAGCGGGTGTGGCGTTCCGTCAGCATTGCCTCGGCCAGTGCGTCAAGCAGCGCGCGCTTGTTCTGGAAATGCCAGTAAAGCGCAGGCTGCTGAACCTTGAGGCGTTCAGCGAGCTTTCGCGTCGTCAGGTTGTCCATGCCAACCTCGTTCAGCAGCTCCAGCGCCGCTGCGATCACGGTGCCCTTGTCCAGTTTGGTCATTCACGTTCCTTCGCCAACGCTTGACAATTTATCACCGATAAGTTCTATGTCTATGTCCTTATCATTGATAAAGTCGCTCGCATTGAGCGGCGCTGGAGTTTCAGGTGCGCAGCTCTGCCATCATCGCCCTGCTGATCGTCAGTCTCGACGCCATGGGACTCGGCCTCATCATGCCGGTCCTTCCGACGCTTCTGCGCGAGCTTGTGCCGGCGGAGCAGGTCGCTGGTCACTATGGTGCCTTGCTGTCACTCTATGCGTTGATGCAGGTCATCTTCGCGCCCGTGCTTGGACAATTTTCAGATGCTTACGGTCGGCGTCCGGTGCTTCTGGCTTCCCTTGCGGGAGCCGCAGTCGATTACACGATTATGGCATCAGCGCCGGTCTTATGGGTGCTCTATATCGGCCGGCTCGTCTCCGGCATCACGGGCGCAACCGGAGCTGTAGCTGCCTCAACCATTGCGGATTCGACGGGGGAAGGTTCTCGCGCACGCTGGTTCGGCTACATGGGGGCCTGTTATGGGGCAGGCATGATTGCCGGGCCAGCACTTGGTGGTATGCTCGGTGGTATTTCTGCCCATACTCCGTTTATCGCCGCTGCCCTTCTCAACGGCTTCGCGTTCCTGCTTGCCTGCATTTTTCTCAAGGAGACTCATCGCAGCCATGGCGGGACCGGAAAGCCGGTTCGCATCAAACCATTCGTTCTGTTCCGGCTGGATGATACATTGCGCGGGCTAGCTGCGCTTTTCGCAGTTTTCTTCATCATTCAACTGATCGGCCAAGTGCCTGCGGCTCTATGGGTCATCTATGGCGAGGACCGTTTTCAGTGGGACACCACGACTGTTGGTTTGTCGCTTGCGGCGTTTGGAGCAACACATGCGATCTTCCAAGCGTTTGTTACCGGCCCCCTTTCAGGCCGGCTTGGAGAGCGGCGTACTCTACTCTTAGTCATGGCAGAGGATGATACTGGATTCATTCTGCTGG
The DNA here is from genome assembly GCF_053644975.1 of Allobosea sp. NPDC055353. Classification (NCBI taxonomy): domain Bacteria; kingdom Pseudomonadati; phylum Pseudomonadota; class Alphaproteobacteria; order Hyphomicrobiales; family Alloboseaceae; genus Allobosea; species Allobosea sp. NPDC055353. Next base: position 1,459 of record NZ_JBSHMC010000008.1, read on the forward strand.
AATATCCAACGCAGGGATGGATGGTGTAACCGATTTTGTTGCTACTTGA